>NZ_JAABNP010000005.1 GCF_009928485.1 Clostridium sp. C2-6-12
TATTATGTTTTTAGCGAAATTATTATATCACAAAGGAATGGCTTATTTATTTTTTTACAGATTCTGTTTATTCAACAACCTCAGTATATATAATTTAGATATTTTTTAAGGAAAGATAGGATAAATTTTTTTATCAGTTACACATTAAAAAGATTGATATGTATTACAAACTATTAGGAGTAGATGGGTATGAAAAATTATTTAGTAACAGGAGGAGCCGGCTTTATAGGCTCAAATTTTATTTACTATATGTTAAAAAAATACAAAGATATTAAAATTATAAATTTAGACAAATTAACATATGCAGGTAATCTTGAAAATCTTAAATCAATAGAAAATAATGAAAAATATAAATTTGTTCAAGGTGATATCTGTGACAGAAATCTAGTAAGCAGCTTATTTGAACAGCATGATATTGATTATGTAGTAAATTTTGCAGCTGAATCACATGTTGATAGAAGTATATTAGATCCTGAAACTTTTGTTAAAACAAATGTTTTAGGAACAGTAAATTTACTTGATATATCAAAGAAAGCTTGGGACTTAAAAGGTGGATTTAAAAGTGGTAAAAAATATGTCCAAGTTTCAACAGATGAAGTATATGGATCTTTAGGGGAAACAGGATATTTTACAGAAACTAATCCTATCGATTCACATAGTCCATATTCTTCAAGTAAGGCCTCAGCAGATTTAATGGTTAAAGCTTATTATGATACTTATAAAATGCCTGCTAATATAACGAGATGCTCTAATAATTATGGTCCATATCAATTTCCAGAAAAGTTGATTCCTCTTATAATAAATAATTGTTTAGATAAGAAACCTCTTCCTGTATAATGGAGATGGAATGAATATTAGAGATTGGCTTTATGTAGAAGATCATTGCAAGGCTATTGATATGGTTATCAATGATGGAAGACTTGGTGAAGTTTATAATATAGGCGGACATAATGAAAGAACAAATTTACAGATAATAAAGACCATAATAGGTTATCTTTCTGAAAATGTAGATTCAAGTATAAATGAAAGCTTAATTACTTTTGTTGAAGATAAAAAAGGTCATGATAAACGTTATGGTATTGATCCAACTAAAATCAAAGATGAACTTGGTTGGTATCCTGAAACTAAATTTGAAGATGGTATAAAGATAACTATTGAGTGGTACCTAAAAAATAAAAAGTGGATGGAAAATATAACGTCTGGCGATTATAAGGAATATTATAATAAAATGTATAAAGTTAATTCATAAAGGTTAAGTAAGGAGGAGTATCATGAAGGGAATTATACTTGCAGGAGGATCTGGAACTAGATTATATCCTATGACAAAAGCTATATCAAAACAAATAATACCTGTATATGATAAACCATTAATTTATTATCCTTTATCAGTTCTTATGTTAGCTGATATTAAAGAGATATTAATAATATCTACGCCAAGGGATATAACTACCTACAAGGAACTTTTTGGAGATGGAAGTCAATTAGGCGTTAGATTTGAATATGCTGTTCAAGAAAAACCAAAGGGATTAGCAGAAGCGTTTATTATTGGCGAAAACTTTATTGGAAATGATAATGTAGCTTTAGTGCTTGGAGATAATGTTTTTCATGGATATGGTTTTACTGAAAGATTAAAAAAAGCAGCTAGTAGAAAAAATGGTGCTACTATATTTGGATATCATGTTGTAAACCCAGAAGATTTTGGAGTTGTAGAGTTTGATAAAGATAATAATGTAACATCTATCGAAGAAAAACCTAAAGTGCCAAAATCAAATTATGCAGTTCCAGGTTTATATTTCTATGATAATAGCATAATTAAGATTGCCAAAAATATAAAGCCATCACCTAGAGGGGAACTAGAAATAACTGATGTGAATAATGAATATCTAAAAGAAGGAAATTTAAAGGTAGAATTATTTGGACGAGGTATGGCTTGGTTGGATACAGGAACACCTTCAGGTCTTTTAAATGCTGCTAATTTTGTAGAAGCTATGCAAACAAGACAAGGCTTATATGTTGCATGTATTGAAGAAATAGCATATAAAAATGGATATATAAGCAAGGAGCAATTGTTAGAATTAGCTAAAGGTTTAGATAAGACCGATTACGGGAAATATCTTATTAGTGTAGCCAATGAATAATTTTTTGAGTTGGAGTGAAGGAATTTGAAGATATTAATAACTGGAGCCAATGGGCAGTTAGTGCAGGAGATATTGCATTTACTTGAAAATATGAAAGCAGATATTGGGCTAGTTAATGAAGTATATAGAAATGCAGATATAAAACCATTAAATTCAAAAGAGCTTGATATAACAGATTTTCAAAAGGTTAAAGCTTGTATAAGTGAATTTAAACCTGAAATTATTATAAACTGTGCAGCTTTTACCAACGTAGATAAATGTGAAAGCGATAGAGAAATTGCTTTAAAAGTAAATGCACTAGGACCACAGAATTTAGCTATAGCAGCTGAAGAACTTTCAGCAAAGTTAATACATGTTTCAACTGATTATGTATTTAGTGGTGATTATAAAGAACCATTAACAGAATATGATCTGACAAGTCCTAACACAGTATATGGAAAGACTAAACTATTAGGAGAAGCATATATAAGAGAACAATGTAGTAAGTATTTCATAGTTAGAACAGCATGGCTTTATGGAAGCTTTGGGAAAAATTTTGTTTATACAATAATGAATGTAGCAAAGGAAAATGGATACCTAGAAGTTGTGGATGATCAAATAGGATGCCCTACGAATGCAGAAGACTTGGCGTATCATATATTAGAGATAGCCTTAACTAAGGATTATGGTATATATCATTGTACAGGAGAGGGTCAATGTACTTGGTATGACTTTGCTAAAAGAATTATAGAATTTTCAGAAATAGATTGTGTGGTAAAACCAATAACTTCAGAAAATTTAAACAGACCAGCTAAAAGACCAAGCTTTTCAGCTTTAGAAAATATGATGTTAAATTTGAAGAATATGAATAAAATGAGAAATTGGGAAGAAGTGCTCAAGGAATTCATAAAATTAGGTATATGATAATAAATAATACACTTCAATAGGCTGGCATAACTGGCCTATTGTTTTTTGATTTAAATATCCTCGCCCCAGGGTGTTAGTGCTAAAAGATGAAGGGAGAATATAAATTGGATAAGTTTAAATTTATAGAAACAGAAATATCAGGTGTGTATGTAATAGAAAATACTGTATTTGGTGATAATAGAGGATTTTTTATGGAAACTTATAATGAAGAAGAATTTTCAGCAGCTGGGCTTAATATGAAGTTTGTACAGGACAATCACTCAAAATCAAAAAAAGGTGTTTTAAGAGGATTACATTTTCAAAAAAAATTTCCACAGGGGAAATTAGTGAGAGTTATTAAAGGAACTGTTTTTGATGTAGCAGTAGATTTGAGAAAAGAATCCAAAACCTATGGAAAATGGACTGGAATTATATTATCTGAAGAAAACAAAAAGCAATTTTACATACCAGAGGGCTTTGCTCATGGATTTTTAGTTATATCAGATGAAGCTGAATTCTGCTATAAATGCACAGAATTCTATCACCCAGAAGATGAGGGGGGAGTGCTTTGGAATGACTCAGATATAAATATAGAATGGCCGATAGATAAAATAGGTGATTGCGAAATAATTTTATCTGAGAAAGACAAAAACTTAGCACCACTGAGGTGAAATATAAGAATGAGCATTAATAGCGATTAGTGCTCATTTTTTTATGATGATTTATGTTTAAATAAACTAAAACATGATAGAATAAGTATATAATGAGAGGCCCATACAGTATCAAAATTTAATTAGAAAGGAAGTGCTTCTAGTGGCGATGCATGCAATTAATAATATAGTGTATACTTATGCTGATTATCTAACATTTACAGAAAATGGACCTGTAGAAATTATTGAAGGGAGAATATCAGCAATGTCACCTGCACCATCAAGAGTGCATCAAAAAATAATATCTAAAATTATAACGGAATTAAATAATTATATAACCTCTAATAATGGTCAATGTGAAGTTTATCCAGCACCCTTTGATGTAATTTTAGTCAATGATGATGAAGAGGTTAATAATAGTAAGAATATAGTTCAGCCATATATTTCACTAATATGTAATAAGGATAAATTAAATGATAAAGGTTGCATTGGAGCTCCAGATATGATTATTGAAGTTGTATCTCCTTATAATCCTAATAATGACTATATTAAAAAGCTTAATTTATATGATACCTATAAGGTTAAAGAGTATTGGATTGTAAACCCGATGAAGAATACTATATTAGTTTATACTTTAGAAGATGATAATGGGTATGGTATGCCTAGCACTTACACCTTTAAAGATAAAGTAAAAGTAAATATTTATGATGATTTTGAAATAGATTTCAATTTATTTGATTTATAAGAGCGCTCTGGGCGTTATAGGAGTGGGAGAGTATGCTAAGCTTATGCATGATTGTTAAAAATGAAGAAGAAACTTTAGAAAAGTGTTTATTAAGCGTTAAAGATATAGTGAATGAAATTATAATAGTAGATACTGGTTCAGAAGATAGGACTATGGAAATAGCATCAAAATTTACAAGTAACGTTTTTGATTTTAAATGGTGTAATGATTTTTCTAAAGCAAGAAATTTTTCTTTATCAAAAGCAACTAATGATTATGTATTAATATTAGATGCAGATGAAGTTGTGTGCGATTATCGATATGATAATATTAAGAAATTTTGTGATGAAAATAATAAAAAAATAGTTGGACGATTGAAAAGAATAAATGAATATGAAGACAATTATGGGACTAGAAAATATATAGAAAGAGTTAATAGGATATTCAACAGAAATTATTTCGAATATGAAGGAATCATTCACGAACAGGTAATTTCAAAATTTAAAGAAGAGTATCCAACTCAAAATATAGATTTGGTTTTGAATCATATAGGATATTCTAAAGAAGTTTTAAATAGAACAAATAAAATTCAAAGAAACATAGAACTTTTAAAAGAAGCTATAAAGCTAAATAAGCAAGATCCGTATATTCACTATCAACTAGGCAAGAGTTATTTTATGGGTAAAGATTATGAAAAAGCACATAGTTCTTTTGAAGCTGCTTTGCCATTAATAGATAACTATAATTATGAATATGTGGAAGATTTAATTGAAAGTTATGGATATGTGCTGATTAATTTAGGTTTATTTCAAGAAGCTTTAAAAATATTGGAATATGAGAATTGTTATAAAAACCAGCCTGATTTTCTATTTTTATTAGGTCTTATATATATGAATAATGGTAAATTTAAAGAAGCTGTTGAAACATTTTTAAGATGCACAAAATATGATGAAGGAAAAATTGATGGGATAACAACTTTTTTACCTTATTATAATGTTGGTGTAATTTATGAATGTTTAGGTTTTAATGAAGAGGCTATAAAATATTACAGACTGTGTGGAAACTACACTCCAGCTAAGTTAAAGGTCATGGAGGAGAATAATAATTAGCAAACTTAAAAAGAGGTGAAAATAATGTGTGTAATAAATCCTAAAGTATCAATAATTGTTCCAGTATATAATGCAGAAAAATATTTAAAAGAGATGATAGCTTCATTATATGCACAAACCTTAAAAGAAATAGAGTTCATATTTATTGATGATTGCTCAATGGATAATAGCTTAGATATATTATATGAATTTGAAAAAAAGGATCCAGATAGAGTAATTATAATTAAATCGGATGAAAATCAAGGTCCAGGAGGAGCAAGAAATATTGGTTTAAAGTATGCCTCGGGAGAATATATAGGTTTTGTTGATAGTGATGACTATATAAAACCTGAAATGTATGAGTGTATGTATAATAAAGCTATTGAAAATGATTGTGATTTGGTAGAGTGTGGATATTTCAGTGAGCGGAAAAATAAGGATATGATGCTTTGGGATAAAAGCATGGAGGGGGAAGTATCTTTTGACAATAGAGTTAAAATGTTTATAACATGTGGTTTTATATGTACCAAGTTATTTAAGAGAAACATTATTATTAACTCTCAAATTGAATTTATTCCTAAAATGCGATTTGAAGATATTGATTTTTTAAATAGAGTATATTGTAGAATACATAAAGTTGGCATAGTTAATAAATCATTATATTATTATCGAAATAATCAAGAGTCATTTACTAATAAAGGAAATGAAATGAAATATTTCGATATAACTAACACATTTAGTATAAAGTATTTAGCTAATATGAAAAAAGAAAATTATTATTTTATGCTAAGACCTGTTATTGAAAGCGTGGTTATAGGAATATGGTTTGATTTATTTAAGACATATGTAACTAAAATTTCTCAAATTGATATTAATTTTTTATATGAAATTGATAAAGGAATTAAGCAATATGTTTTGGATTATGGGGAAAACATTTTTTTTGTTGAACAAGCTAAAAAAGAGATTTTAAAAGAAGCATTTTTAATGAATTCATATGATTCTCAAAAGGCAATTACTATATTAGAAAATAATGAATATAGAGGTAAAGTATAATTGAGAAAAATCGACAATAAAAGTAACTAATATTTATTGGAGGTGTTAATAATGGATATAGCAATGTTATCAATAATAAACAATAATAATAAAATAAATGATGGTGCTAGTTTAATGGTTCTTAAGAAAGCAATGGATGTTTCTGAACAAAATTCAGAAAACATGAATCAAATGTTAAATCAAGCTGTAAACCCAAATATAGGAACTAAAATTGATAGATTTGCTTAGTACAAGCTAAAAATAAGTTCTAATTAATTGAAAAAATTAATTGGAACTTATTTTATTGGAATATTTTTCGTGGTACAATTTAAATAAGTTTGTTTTATTTACCAAATTAATCGGAAAATTTGTTTTTTAGGAGTGACAACTGTGATAATAAATCATAATATGAATGCTATTATTGCTCAAAATAGAGCTAATAAGCAAAGTAATGTAAAAAATGATGCTATGCAAAAATTATCTTCTGGTCTTAGAATTAATTCAGCAGGAGATGATTCGGCAGGAGCATCAATTTCCGAAAAGATGAAAGCTCAAATCAGAGGGCTTGAAAGAGCACATCAAAATATTCAAGATGGTATATCTTTAGTTCAAACAGCGGAAGCTGGATTAGGATCAATACAAAATCCAAATCTATTAAGGATGAAGGAGCTTTGTATACAAGCATTAAATGGGACTCTGACAAACGAAGATAGAATGAATATTCAACATGAACTGGATAGCATAAAATCTGGGATTGATGATATTGCTAATAATACAGAATTTAATACTACAAAATTATTAACTCCACCTACTTATGAAGGTGGGACTCCACCTGTGTGGACTCCAGGTACGGCTGATATTGTATTTGTTGTGGATGTAACTGGGAGTATGGGGTCCAAAATAAATCAAGTTAAAAATAATTTGGATGGATTTGTCAGTAAGTTAACTGAAAATGGAATTAATGTCAATTTGGGATTAGTAACTTATGGTGATGTTAATCCTAGTCAGGGTGGCGATCCAGTTGTAAAAAGAGCGATGACTTCTGATTTGAATCAATTCAAGTCGATGATTAATTCCATAAGTTTAACTGGTGGAGGAGATTATTATGAATCTGGTCTTGAGGGAATTGCTGACATAACAAATGGAGCGTTATCTTATTCTTTAAGAACAAATTCAGCAAAACAATTTATTTTGGTGACTGATGCGCCGGTTCATGATAAAAGTATTAGTGGAGATGGAAAATCAACTTTTAATATTGATGATGTAGCAAATGATCTTGTGAATAAAGGAATTAAACTTACTGTAGTAAGTAATAATTCATCTGATACTAAAACTCAACTTGAAAAACTTTCTAAACCTACTAATGGAGAATTCATAGATATAAGTAGTGACTTTCAAGATCAGCTAAGTTCATATGCCAGTAAAATAATGATTGATGCTGGTGCGAAAAGTGAAATTAAAATAGGTGAAATGGGAACGCTAGAACTTCAAGTGGGAGCAAACGCAGGTGAGTTGTTTAAGGTTGAACTTTTTGATGCTCGAACTACACATTTAGGTGTGGACTCAGTATCTGTAAAGACTACAGATGAAGCTAAAGAAGCACTTTCAAAAATAGATAAAGCGATGGAAACAGTAACAACCCAAAGAAGTAAATTTGGAGCCTACCAAAATGCATTGGAGCATATTGGATACAATGTAGATAACTATGAATATAATTTAACAGCATCTCAATCTAGAATTGCTGACATAGATATGGCAAAGGAAACAATGGAGCTTACTAAAAGTGGAATATTAGAAGAATCGGCTGAGTCTATGTTAAAACAATCAGAGAAAATGAGTGAAACAATAATTAATTTAATGGATAAATGGAAACAACAAAGTTAAGTAAATTAAAAATAATAATATAAAGATTTAATCAAATAGAACGAAAATAAAATTAGTATCTGTCAATAAGATTAAAAATATGAATGAGATGGTGATATAAAATGAGATTAAATCAAAATATGTTTTCTTTAAATATATATAGTAGCTATAAAAAAAATTTAGCAAAGAATTCAGTTTCAATGAATAATATAAGTTCTGGTCTAAAGCTTAATAAATCAAAAGATAATCCGGGGAAAATTGCTGAAAGTGAAACTATAAGAATTCATGTTCTTAGTACCGAAGCTGCAAGAAGAAATGTTCAAGATACCAATTCCATGATACAATCTTTTGACGGTGCTATGCAAGAAATGAATCAAACACTTCTAAGATTAAAGGAATTAGCTGTTCAGGCAGGAGATGGAACTTATGCTAATTCGGACATAGATGCTATTAAGGCTGAAATGACATCACTTACAGATCATATTGATAAAATGGCTAAAACAACTGAATTTAATGGAGTTACTTTACTTAATGATGCTACTGGAACGGGAAAAGTGATATCAGCTATAGGAAATATGGAAGGTGAGAGTACTAGTTTACCTAAATTTGATTTAACTAAAAGTGGCTTGGGATTAGCTTCTATAGCAAATGATATATCAGATCCAAGTAAAGTGGGAAGTGTTATAGATAAGGTTGATGATGCAATTAAAAAAGTATCATCAGCAAGAAGTCGCTATGGTGCTATACAATTGAGACTAGAGGATAGTATAGATGATTTAGACTCTAGGAATATATCTATGGAGAAAGCTTTTAGTAATCTTGCAGATGCTGATTTGGCAGAAGAAATGATGAATTATTCAAGCTCGCAAATAATGATCCAGTCAGCTCTTGCTCTTATGGCACAAAGTAATAATCTACCTAGTGATGCATTGAGAGCTTTACAAAATATAAAATAGTAATAAAAATGAAAGCATTATTGACTATTAGAATATAGTACTTTAATGCTTTTTTATTTAATAAAATATCCGTGACTATAATTATATCTAAATTCTATGGATATATGATAAAATAAATTTTTGCAGAATAATGAAACTAAATGAAATAAATAATTTTAACATTTTGTGGTTAAAATTGACATATTTTATTGAAAGATGAAGAAAAAAATGTTAACATATATACTAAAAGAATTATAAATGATACTAGCATACTTATTGAAAGGTAAGGTCGCAAAGCCATGAGTCTAAGGGAAATTTGTTCCTATGATTGTCAGGTTACCTGAATATAATTATATTATATGTATATTTTGGTACCTGTGTAATAATTAGGTGCTTTTTCTATTTTTATGGAAATAAATAAAAATTTTAAAATTTTATAGCTAAATAGCATAAATTATTTTATAATTGAAATATAAATATTTTGATAATCAAAATACAAATAATTTATAATTTAGTCATATAAATTAAATTATAGTTATATTTTTAATAAATAATAAGAAATTAAAAAATAAATGTATATAATGTTTATAAAATTAAGATTGTATTTTGTATAATTTTGAAATAAAGATGAGGGAGTGAAATTATGGCTATACAATTGATGAGTAGCGATAAAACTTATGATTTGCTTAAAACAGGAATTAAGGCATCAAATGTTAGGGCTAAAACAATAGCTAATAATATGGCGAATGTAAATACCAAGAATTATAAAAGATTTAACACAGTTTTTGAAGAAAATTTAAAAAAAGATGAAGATGGGTCCAATTTTCAATTGAAAAGGACTAATTCGGCACATTTCGCTAGCGAAAATGTAAAAACTGATAATATTTCAATAGAACAAGATAAAAATACTAGTATGAGAAGTGATGGAAATAATGTTGATTTGGATATAGAAAAGGTTAATCAAGCGGCTAATACGCTAAAATATAATGCTTTAATAAGTAAAATAAATGGAAAATTTAATGATTTGAAAATGGTAATTAAATAATATAGTACTAGTTAATGATATGAAAGTTAAAAAATATTAGAGAGTTTTATGAATTGAGGGGGAGTATAAATGAATGCATTTAGTTCGATGCAAATAAGTGCAACAGGTCTTTCAGCAGAAAGATTAAGAATGGATACAATAACATCAAATATGGCTAATGCAAGTACAACAAGAAATGCACAGGGTAAAATAGAGCCATATGTTAGAAAAGTTGCTGTATTTCAGGAAGCTTTAGATGCTAATAAGGAGATGGCCGGGGTTAAAGCGGTAAAAATCGAAAAGGATAAGTCGCCACTGAGAAAAGTATATGATCCGACTCATCCAGATGCTGATAAAACTACTGGGTATGTTACTATGCCTAATGTAAATGTATTAAATGAAATGGCTGATATGATGGTGGCAACAAGATCTTATGAAGCAAATGTTGATACTTTTAATGCTCTAAAAAGCATGTTTTCAAAAGCCTTAGAAATTGGAAGGTAGGGAGAAGAATATATGAGAATAGAAGATAGGTTTGCTCAAAATGAAGTGGTATTCAATAATAAGTTTAATAATATCACTAATGATAAAAATAATGATGAAAAAAGTGAAGAAGTTAGTTTTGGAGATGTTTTAAAAGGATATATTGATGATACAAACGGAAAGATATCACAAGCTAATTCAGTTACAAATGGATTTGTTAAAGGTCAAGATGTAAATATTGACGAAGTAATGATTAAAGGACAAGAAGCTAGTTTAAGCTTACAGTTCTTAACTCAAACTAGGGATAAGCTGTTGGAAGGATATAAGGAATTAACGAGGATGCAATTGTAGTAAGGTGAGGAGAGCTAAATAATGAAAAAACTTTTAGAAAAAGTTAAGGGGCTTTTAGAAAAGTTTAAATCCCAGAATATGAAAATAAAAATTGCTGTTATAGCAGCAATTTTGGCAATTATTATCGCAATTATAAGTGGAATTTATTATTCATCTTCTAATAAGTATCAAATTTTATTTTCTGATCTTGATCCAACTGATTCTCAGACAGTAGTTACTACTCTGCAAGAAGGAAAAAATGAATATAAAATTGAAGGAAATGCGATTTTAGTACCTAAAGATAAGGTTGATGAATTAAGGCTGAAATTAGCGCCAAATTTGACATCTGGTAGCAAGGGTTATGAATTGATGGATGTTGGAAGCTCTTTTGGTATGACTGATGAAGAGTTTAAAATAAAAAAGCTTAGGATGCAACAAGGGGAATTAGAAAAAACTATAAAAAAGTTTCAACAAATAGAGGAAGCCAGAGTACATATAAGTGAGGCTAAGGATTCTGTCTTTGTAAAAGATTCTGAACCAGGAAAGGCTGTTGTTTCTTTGACTTTGAAAAAGGGAGAGAAGCTTAGTGGTGATCAGGTCAAAGCAATAGTTGCATTAGTATCTGGTAGTGCGAATAACATTCCAAGAGCTAATGTAGATGTGTTGGATCAAAATGCAAATTTGCTTACTAAAGATATTAATAATGAACAAAATGGACAAGCAAGTTCAGAGGAGATAGCTAAACAACAGGAAGCTGAAAAATCTGCTGAAAATAATCTTAAAAAGAAAATTACAGACCTATTAGAGCCAACAATTGGAGCAAAAAAAGTTAAGGTAGCTGTAAATGTTAATTTAGATTTTGATGCAAAACAAAATACAAAAACATCAGTAGATCCTAATAAGGTTATTATTAGCCAAGAAAATAATAAAGAATCAAATACTTCTGGAACAGATGGTACAACAAGCCAAAGTCCAGTTGATAATAATATGACTAATACAATAACCAATACCAATGGAGAAAAATCAACCTCTAGTAAAGAAAATCAAAAAACTAACTATGAAGTTGGAAAAAGCGAATCAAAAACTATAAGTGCTCAAGGAGCGATAAAAAGAATTACAGCAGCTGTTACAATAGATGGAGTTTTAGATGATGCTCAAAGGCAGCAAATTGAAACTTTAGTTGGAAATGCAATTGGTTATGATGCATTAAGAGGAGATAAGGTTTCAGTAGTTGGAATGCCATTTGATAAAACAGTAGAAGAGGCTGCGAAGGCAGCAGAAACTGCAAAGACAGTAGAAGAAGCAGCAGCTAGTAATTTAAGAATGATGATTGTGGCTGGAATTTTAGGTGCAGTATTATTAGGCTTAATAATTTTCTTGATTATAAAGAGAAGAAAGAAGAAGATTGTAGAAGAAGAACAATTATTAAATACGTTAATTGATGATAGTATAATACCTAAGGAACCGGAAGAATTTACGCCAATTGAATTTGAGAGTAAATCACAAAAATCTCATTTAGAAAATGAAATTAAGAAATATGCAATGGAAAAACCAGAACAGGTTGTAGAGATAATTAAGTCATGGTTGACTGAAGGTGAGAGGTAGGTGTCGCTATGTCAAAGGAACAAATGCAGTTAACAGGAGTTCATAAAGCAGCAATATTATTTATAACACTTGGACCAGAAGCTTCATCTGCAATATTAAAAAGATTGCCAGAGAATGAAATTCAAAAAATAACTTATGAAATTGCTAATATTACTTCTGTTACTTCTGAGCAAAGAGAAGAAATATTAAATGAATTTTTACAAATGAATAAGGCTAGGGATTATATTATTGAAGGCGGTATGGATTATGCTAAGACATTGTTGTCAAAAGCATTAGGATCACAAAGAGCAAGCGAAATATTAGAGAAGGTGTCTGAAGCTACGGCTCAATACAGACCTTTCTCTATTGCGAGAAAAGCAGATTCTCATCAATTGTTAAATGTAATCTTATCAGAACAGCCACAAACTATTGCTTTGATATTATGCTACCTTCAAGCTGATAAAGCGGCTCAGGTTATGGCTGAATTACCAGAAGAAACTCAAAGTGAGGTCGCATATAGAATTGCAACTATGAGTAACACTTCTCCAATGGTAATCAAAGAAATAGAAGCAGTACTTGAAAGTAAGTTGTCGTCAGTAGTAAGAACTGAAATGACAAGTCTAGGTGGAGTAGAAACTTTAGTTAATATATTAAATGCAGTTGATAGAACAACCGAAAAAAATATTACTGAAGGTTTAGAAAGAGAAGATGCAGAACTTGCAGATAAAGTTAAAAGTTCAATGTTTGTATTTGAAGATATTCTTTCTCTTGATGATGTATCTATTCAAAGAATTCTTAGAGAAGTTGAAGCAGGAGATCTTGCACTCGCACTTAAAGGATGCTCAGATGAAGTTGCTAATAGTATTTACAGAAACCAATCAAAGAGAGCTGCTGCTACATTAAAAGAAGATATGGAATTCTTAGGACCAGTTAGAATTACAGATGTTGAAAAAGCTCAACAAAAGATTGTTTCTGTTATTAGAAGGCTAGATGATGCTAATGAAATCATCATTTCAAGAGGTGGAGAAGATGCAATCATCGTATAATTTGATAAAAAAAGGATTTGCAAAAGAAGGCGATAGTAGAAAGATTTCAACAGAATATAAATTTAAACAGCTAGAAGAAGATGAAGATGAAGCAGAAAATTTTGATGAAATTGAAGAGATTGAGGAAATAAAAGAACCAGAAATAGATCCTGAAGAGATTTTAAGACGATATGAAGATATTGGACAAAGAATAATTCAAGATGCTAAAAGAGAAAAACAGGCTATTACGTTAAAGGCTCAAATGGAATCAAATATTGCTGAAAAAAAGGCATATGAAAAAGGTTATGAGCAGGGATTTCAAAATGGATATGATGATGGATATAAAAAAGCATATGATGAAACAATAGAGGCTGCAAAAGCTGAAGCAGCTTCTATTGTTGAAAAAGCTGAAATGCTTTTAAAATCTGCACATGAAAATTATTGTAAATATTTAGAGGATAAAAAGGTTGAAGTAGTAAAATTAGCGTTAGAAATAGCAGAAAATATTGCGCAAAAAGTGTTAAGTAACGAAGATTCTATGAATTCAATTATTGAGGAGGCTTTTAAAATTTCAAAAGGCGAAGACAATGTTATTTTAAAGGTTAATTCTATTCATGTTAAAGAAATAAAGTCTCAGATTCAAAAATGGAAGATTTCATATGGAATAAAAAATGAAATTTTCATACTTAATGATGATACCTTAGAACCAGGAAATGCAATTTTAGAAAAACCAAGTGGGATAGTAAAAGTAGGCGTAGAAATTGGTATGGAGCAGATTCGAAAAGCGCTATTTAGTTAAGGATTAGGTGTTAAGAGTTGAGGAAGAAAAGCCATTGGTTTTTCAAAGAGTTCAGTATTGTGGCATAGCCACTCTTTCAAATGTGTATATTTTTAGAAATAGCTTCGCTATTTCATCCATGACTCATAACTTATAACTGTGAACTCTGAACTGAATTACAGGGGTGATATATTGGAGTTAGACTTAGATTTTAATAAGTTAATTAAAAAGGTCAATACCATTTCAACAATATATAGTGAAGGTGTTGTTAAGAAAGTAATAGGACTTACAATTGAGGTGCAGGGGATAAAAGGATTTGTTGGTGAATTATGTATAATATACAATGAAAAGAATAGGCCCGTAAATTGTGAAGTTGTAGGTTTTAAAGAAGAGTTTGTTATTCTTATGCCATTAGATGAATTGATAGGTATTTCTCCAGGCTGCAGAGTTGTACCTCAACATAAGCCGCTAAGTGTTAAATGTTCAGATAAATTGCTTGGTCACATAATAGATGGATTAGGGAATCCTTTGGATTGTGACAGCATTTCTATGGAAGGCGAAGAATATCCTTTAGAAAATGAAGCGCCAGATCCTTTAAAGAGAAAAAGAATAAAAGAAATAATGCCAACAGGTGTAAGAGCTATTGATGGATTTTTGACTTGTGGTGATGGTCAAAGAATTGGTATTTTTGCTGGTAGTGGTGTTGGTAAAAGTACAACACTTGGAATGATAGCAAGAGAAGCAGAAGCTGATGTTAATGTTATTTCCCTTATTGGAGAAAGAGGAAGAGAAGTTCTTGAATTTATAGAGAAGGATTTAGGACCTGAGGGAATGAAAAAATCTGTTGTAGTATGTGCAACATCAGACAAACCTGCTTTAATAAGAATTAAAGGAGCTCTTACAGCTACAGCAATTGCAGAATATTTTAGAGATAAAGGAAAAAAGGTTATTCTAATGATGGATTCTGTTACTAGATTTGCTATGGCTCAAAGGGAAGTTGGTCTTGCAATTGGTGAACCTCCAGCAACTAAAGGCTATACTCCTTCAGTTTTTGCAAAACTTCCAAAACTTATGGAAAGATCAGGAACTTCATCAGATGGATCGATAACAGCGTTTTATACAGTCCTTGTTGATGGTGATGATTTTAATGAACCTATAGCAGATGCTGTAAGAGGTATACTAGATGGACATATAGTTTTGTCGAGAGATCTTGCTCATAAAAACCATTATCCAGCTATTGACATACTTAATAGTGTAAGCAGACTTATGAGTCAAATAGCACCAAATGATCATAAGGAAGCAGCATCTATTGCAAGAGACCTTTTAGCAACCTATAAAGATTCTGAAGATTTAATAAACATAGGAGCTTACGTTAAAGGAAGCAATAAAAAAATTGATATGGCAATTGCATACAATGAATCTCTAAATAATTTTTTACGACAAGGAATTGATGAAAAATCAACATTTGAAGAAACTGAAGATACCTTATTATCAATGTTTAGGTAAAAAAGTCTATAGAATTTTCTAAATTAAAAAAATCCCATAGGGATTTTGTCAATAATTGTTAACTGGACTAAGGTGGTGATTTTTTGGCTAAAAAGTTTAAATTTGGTTTGGATAAGCTTCTTGAAATTAGAAAAGCCAAAGAAGAAGAAAGTGAAAGACTATTTACAGAAAGTCAGCGTGAAAAAAGAAAAGTAGAAGAAAAATTAGAAGAACTTAATAGGAATTATAATAAGTATAAAGGTATTTCACCCAATGAAGATATAGTATATCAAAAATTGAAGAGATATTATATTCAAGGAGTTCAAAATGGAATAGAATCTAGTGAAAAAGATTTAGCTATAAAAAATCAAGAAGTTGATAGGCGAAGAAGAGATTTAATGGTAAAACAAATGGAAAGAAAAACTGTTCAAACCTTAAAAGATAAGAAATTTGATGCTTATGTAAAAGAGCAAGATAGAGTTGAACAGATAAATCTTGATGAATTAGCACTTTATGCATATGTAAGAAATAAAGACAGATAAAAGAAATTATCAGCAGCTAATAAAGTTGCTGTATAAATATTCGAAATTTAAATTATAGGACTTGAAGGGAGGTGAAAATAATGGGAACATCTACAAATACATTAGCTAGTTCACAATCTGGAAGTGTAGATTTTTTGACAAAAACTCCGAATGCAAATCTTGCAGATAAAGTTACATCTGTAGTTTATAAGACAGATAATTATAAAGTTTCTTCAAAAACTAAAGGTGAAGACTTCAAAGAGGTGTTGAACTCAAAATCTAGCTATAAAGATGGTAATAAGATTGAAAAAGCAGAAAAAAATGATAACACCTTGGTAAAAAATGATAACACCTTGGTAAAAAATGATAATGTATCAGAAAAAGATAATATTTCTAAAATTGAAGAGTTGAAGAAAGAACTTAAAGAATTAGAAGAAAAGAGTGGAAGTACTGATACTAAAGAAAAAGTTGAAGATATATTAACTCAATTGTTAAATTTAATTTCTCAATTCGATATTAAAGATAAAAATTTAAAATTAGATGGAGAAATTAATCAAGAAACTTTAAAAAATATGCTTGACAAGATTAATGAAACTAAGGCTTCAGCAAGTAATGTTGACAGTATTATGGAAAAGTTAATTGAGCTTATGAAAAAGGATTCTGTTAAAAATGCATTAGATAATGATTCTTTAAAATCAATTAAAGAAATTTTAAGTAAGTTAAGTGCTAATTTAGCAGGAGATAATACAGAAGCTACAAAAGGCATTAAGAGCAGCATGAAAAATTTATTGACAGAAGTTTCTAATATTTTAGAGAATAAACAAAATCAAAATACAAAAGTTTTAACTCTTGAAGATATGTTAGGCAAAAAATATTCTCAAGATAATAATGAAGGTTCACTTGGAAGCGAAAAAAATAACAGTTCTTCAGAAAATGTTAAAAATAATAAAGAAGTTTCTAAGGAAGATAAATTTTTAAATTCTTTGTTAGATGATAAAAAAGATGATTCTTTAAATAAAATCAATTTATTTGCTTCAAGAAGCCAAGTTATTCAAAATCAACCTGGAGATACTGTTAGAGGTCTTACAATAAATAAGGCTACTTTCACAAATGATTTAATAAGAGATGTTAAATTTATGAGTACCAATGCAATGAAGGAATTAACAGTGAAAGTTAATCCAGGAAACTTAGGTGAAATAACTATAAAGTTAATTCAAGAAGATGGAGTAATGAAAGCAAATTTAAAAGCAAATTCAAAAGAAGCCACTGCAATACTTTCGCAAAATTTAGCTGAAATAAAGAAACAATTAACAGAACAAAATATAAAAATAGCAGATGTTAATATTGAATTATATCAAGAGGATACAACTTTCTTTAGTGAACAAGGCTTTGGAAGACAGCTTTCAGAAGAGCAAGGAAGAAATGGTAGTAGCAAAAGTAATACTATAAGTAATGCAATTACTACAGAAGAAGAGTTAAATGATAATATTATTGTTTCTAATAACAATAATATAGAATTTTTTGCATAGGAGGTGAAAATATATGGCTATAGAAATGCAAATGAATCCTAAATATGTAAGTGCTGCTGATGCAAAAGCAGCAGAGAGAAATGCAAAAGCAGCTGAAGCCATTGGAAATCCAACAACTAGGAGAGGAACACCTATTAGAAAATCAAATACTGAATTTGATAAAAATTCTTTTTTAAAGATTTTATCAGCTCAGTTAAGTCATATGGATCCTACTCAAAATCAAGATTCTTCTGCATATGTTAGTCAAATGGCTCAATTTGCATCAATGGAACAAATGGCTAATTTAAATACAACTATGTCAGATTATGCACATCAAAATATGCTAGGGAAAGAAGTCATACTTAATGAAAAAGATGATAAAGGTGCATATGTTACAGGAACAGTTTCTAAAGTTCTTAGAAAGTCAGGAAATACGTATTATTCTGTTATTATTAATGGAAAGCCAGTAGAGGTTGAATCTAAAAATATAATAGGAGCTACAGAAGGAAATGACTATAATTTAACTGCTAATAGTAGAACTGCACTTAACTCAGATTTTATAGCAGCATCAAGTCTAGCTAGTAAAAATCAAAATGTTTTAGTTGCTGACCAAGATGAAAATAAAAAGCTTTTTATTACAAAAGGTAAAGTAATAGGTGCATATATAGATACGACGACAACTCCTGTTGTAAAAATAAAGGTTCAAGCAACAGATGCTGATGGAAAGGCAACTACTAAGACATATAACTATGGGGATATAGTAAGTGCAGGAGATTTAACAGAAGATGAAATGAATGCAACAATAGAAACATTTAAAAAGTCCCAAGAAGAATTAGAAAAGGCTAAAGCAGCTGAGGAAGCTAAAGCCAAAGAAGAAGCAGAAAAAGCTGCAGCTCTTCAGAAATCAGATGTAAAGGCTCAAACATAGATGAGCTATAGAATTGTTAACGGACAAATATATTCTGTAGGAAATATAGGGCAGAATATTGTTGCAGAAAATAGAGCAGGTAGAAGAAATGATTTTAATACAAAAGCCAACTTCCAACAGGTTTTGGATAATGTTGTCAAAAAAGATGATGGTTTTACAGTATCTAAACATGCAGCTTTGAGATTAAAAGAAATTAATTTTACACAAGATGATATGAAACAAATAGAAAAAGGGTTTGAAATTGCAAAAGATAAGAATTCTAGAAATACAGTTATGTTATATAAAGATGTTGCTCTTATAGCAAGTGTTGAAAATAAAACAATAATAACAGCAGTTGAAAAAGAAAGAGCAAAGGATAATGTATTTACGAATATTGATAGTGTAGTAATATTATAGCTGGACTTAGGACAGTTAACAGTTAACAGTTAACAAGTAATAGTTGAGGAAAAAATTCCTAAAGGAATTTAAAAGAAATGCTATAAGCATTTCATCCACAATTGTTAACTCGTAACTGATAATTTTTAACTGATTTGCGGGGGCTAGACTTGTGGAACGACAGAAGCAAGTTGAAAAAAATTGAAATATGGAGGAACGTTTATGTTAAGATGCATGTATTCTGGAATAAGCGGAATGAGAGCTAATCAAACGAAATTAGATGTTATAGGTAATAATATAGCAAATGTAAGTACTACTAGCTTTAAAGCTTCTTCAGCAAGATTTAAAGATATGTTATATCAAAATGCAGGAGAAGCAACGGCTCCTACATCTGCAAAAGGTGGAACTAATGCAAAACAAGTTGGTCTAGGTGCTCAATTATCAAGCATAAATAAAGTTATGGGTCAAGGAAATGCATTATCAACAGGGAGATCTCTTGACGTTTGTGTTGATGGTGATGGGTATTTCATGGTAGGTAAAGGAATCGCGGATTATACAACAGGTAAGGGTACTACTTTAACTGCTGATCATAAAATTGCTGGTGGAGATATGGAAATTCTTTATACAAGGGATGGAAATTTAACATTGGATAAAGAAGGAAATTTATTAACAGCAGATGGATATAGAGTTATGGGATATTTAGTAAAAGGCGATGCTGATGAGGATGATTCAACAGTAAAATCTGCAGCAACTAGTATAGATGAAACAGGAGAAGCTTTGTTTGTTAATGCTGATGGGATGGGGAAGACTAGTAAAAAATCTGCATTAAGAGTAACAGGAGACGTATTACAACCATTGAAAATTCCTGATTATGTAAAAAAAGAAGTGGCAGTTAGTGGTAAAATAAAAGATGCGACAAAGGATACAAAAACAACTCAACCAGTTAAGAAGTTTGAAATAGGCTCAGATGGTTTGATTACAGCAGTTTTAGGAGATGGAAGTAGAACTGTTCTTGGTCAAATTGCAATGGCAAGTTTTAAAAATCCAGAAGGTTTAGTTTCTGTAGGTGGTAACTATTTGAACGTATCATCAAATTCAGGAGAACCAATAGTTAGAAGTGGAGTAAATGTTCAAATGAAAACTGATGGAACATTAGATACTGCTATTGATGACAATAGTAAAGGATATGGAGACTGTATTCAAGGTTGCCTTGAAGGATCAAATGTAGATTTAACAGAACAATTTACTGATATGATTACAGCAACTAGAAGTTTCCAAGCAGCATCTAAGATGATTACTACTGGAGATGAAATTCTTCAAACTATTACTGGATTAATGAGATAATTTATAGGTAAGAAGTAATAGGCAAGAGTGAATAGTTAAGGTAAGAAATGCAAGGCATTTCTCGAATTTATTTTAGAAATAGCTTTGCTATTTCATCCTTAACTATTACTTATTCACTCTTACTTCTTACTTAATAATATTTATTCAGTAAGTTATAAATGATTATTTAAAAATTTAATGGATAATGCAGAATACACAATAGGAACTTGTGTATTGTGAACTGTACATTGATTAAAGAGAATAAAAATGAGGGGTGAAAATTTATGATAGACGTAACAGGAATGAATCATGAAAAATTCATATTAAATGCAGATCATATTGAAAAAATAGAAGAAGTTCCAGAAACTATAATTACTTTAACAAATGGTAGAAAATACATAGTTTTAGAAAGTATAGAAGAAGTTAGAAGTGAAGTTATACGGTATAAAAACAAAATATTTACCTACAAAGTGTAGTGAGTAGAAACTTTAAAAATATAAAATACAAATATTAACATTTTGATTGTTGCAAATAGTGAGGAGTGAAACTTATGGCTTTTGGGAAGAAAAAGGCAAATGAAAACGGGGAAAGTACGCCTAAATCTAATAAAGGGGTATTAATAATTTTATTTATTTTAGGACTTTTAGTATTGGGAGGAGCTGTTTTTGGTGGAGTGTATTTATTTATGAAAACCAAAAATACAATAGATGCTCAAGAAGTTATTATTGAAAATACTTATATGGAATTAAAAGAATTTACGGTTAATTTAGCTGATGATGGTGGAAAAAGATATTTTAAAGGGGAAATATCTATAGGTTATGATAAAACTAAAGACAAGTTAGCTGAGGAGTTAAAAGGTAAAGAAGTAGTAATAAGAGATGATATTATTTTTTACTTTAAAAGTCAAAAAGCAGATTATATAAATAATGTAGAAAATACTGAGGCTATGAAAAAGCAGCTAATGGATTCTATTAATAAGGATTTAACAAAGGGTAAAATTACTGATATTAGATTTAAAAGCATGATAATTCAGTAAGGTGAAAAGATGGATTTTAATTTTTTTGGAATGTTTCTACAATTAATTTTAGCATTGGGAGTCACATTAGGTTTAATGTTTTTGACATTTAAATTTATGGGAAAAAAGGTAAATTATATTAATAATAGTAAATATGTTAAAGTTATTGAACGTGTGCAAGTATCAAAGGAGAATACTATATTAGTGGTTAAGATTGGTAAAAAGGGATATGTAATGACTAGTTCTACAGGAAATATGGGGAAGTTATCAGAGTTGTCTGAAGAGGAAATTAATCTTATTGAAGAAGATAAGAAAAAAGCAGCAGAAGAAATAACTGAAAATTACAAGAATTTAATGATCAAATCAAGAAAAAATTTTTCTAAGATAGTAAATAATATACGCTCAAAGGAAGATAAAAATGAAAAATAAGAAGAAAAGAATTGCAGTTACACTCATGATGCTTCTTGGAATTATGATGTTTTGCACTATAAATGCATATGCTGCACCTAGTAATACTGATTTACCACAACTTAATATATCCCTTGGAGATAAGGGCAATACACCGCAAGACTATGCATCAAGTATTAAATTATTAATATTTTTTACAATTATATCATTATTGCCATCAATAGTAATAATGATGACATCTTTCACAAGAATTGTAGTAGTATTTTCATTTTTAAAAAGTGCAATGGGAGTACAACAAGCAGTTCCTAACCAAATCTTAACAGGATTGGCTATATTCTTGACTTTATTTATTATGGCACCTGTTTATAACCAAATGAACACTAATGGAATTCAACCATATTTAGAGAATAAAATTACTCAGGAACAGGCCATTACAGAGGTTTCTAAGCCATTAAAAACTTTTATGCTTGCACAGACTACAAAAAAAGATTTAAAGTTATTTATTGAGGTTAGTAAACTCGATACTACTAATTTAAAAGAAGAAACAGAAATTCCAATGACTACTTTAATTCCAGCATTTGCAATAAGTGAATTAAAGACAGCCTTTGAAATAGGATTTTTAATATATTTACCGTTTATTGTAATAGATATGGTAATAGCAAGTGTTTTAATGTCAATGGGTATGTTCATGTTACCACCAACAATGGTATCTCTGCCATTTAAATTAATTGTATTTGTAATGGTAGATGGATGGTATTTATTAACTCAATCATTAATAAAGAGTTTTATGTGAGGTGAAATGTTATGACGCAAACTATGCTTAATGCTGTAGTTAAAGATACTATAATAACAGCAGCAAAGGTATCGGCGCCTATATTGATAACAGTTCTTGTATTAGGTCTATTAATAAGTATATTTCAGGCAACGACGCAAATACAAGAGCAAACATTAACATTTGTTCCTAAATTAATAGCTGCCGCCGTTGTTGGAATATTATTGGGGAGTTGGATGCTTCAGACAATTATATCATTTACAAATAGAATATTTGATATGATTTCAAGAATTAATACATAAGAGGGGGTAGGGCATAGTGGTAGATACAGCCTACTTTCTTGCATTATTTTTAATATTTTTACGAATAACTTCATATTTTATAGCTGTTGGAGTGTTTTTCCCAGCAGGGACTCCTCAAGTGATGCAGGGAGTGTTTTCGCTAATACTTTCTTTTGGAATTTTAGCTGGAATAGATTATTCTACATTAAATTCTATTAATAGTGGATATATATTAGCTTTTTATGCAATTAGTGAAATAATGACTGGATTAATACTCGGATATATAACAAATTTAGTTTTTCAAGTATTAAGATTTGCTGGAGCATGGATGGATATTCATGCAGGGTTTTCTATGGTTTCAATACTAGACCCAACTAGTGAAACAACATCAACTTTACTTGGAAACTTTTCCTATTTTATTGGATTAGTTTTCTTTTTTATAGTTGATGGTCATCATATGATTATTAAAATGCTAGTTGAAAGTATAGGTATAGTTCCAATTGGAAAAACCATAGTTTATCAAGAAACTTTAATGGGAGTTATTCAGACTATTTTCGCATATTTTACATTAGGTGTTAAAATAGCAATACCACTTGTATTAATATTAGTGATAACAGATGTATGTTTAGGTTTGATTTCAAGGACAGTACCTACAATACCAATTATGATTTTTGGTATGCCAATTAAAAATATACTTGGATTAGTTACATTTATAATAGTAATGCCATTAATGCTTAAAATAATAGGTACGGCTTTATTTAATATACCTGATATTTTCCGGGAAATAGTTAAGTTAATCCCATTAGCATTAGTATTTGCTAGTGATGATAAAACTGAAGAAGCAACTCCAAAGAAAAAATCAGAGTCTAGAAATAAGGGTCAGATAGCAAGAAGTAAAGATGTATCAGTTGCAATTACAATGCTGGTTTGTACAATGCTTATTTCAATATTATGGGGAACCTTAACCAATGGATTTAAAGAAAATATAATTTATTTTTTTAAATTTCCTATGCTTGATGATTTAAGCCAAGAAAAAACTCTTTTTAATATAGTAGTTACAGTTGTGCTAAAAATAGCAGGATTGATTTTACCTTTTGCATTGCCTATAATGTTAGGAGGAATAGTTTCTAGCTTACTTCAAACAGGTTTCTTATTTACCAAGGAGCCATTAAAGCCTTCTTTTGGCAAATTGAACCCTTTAACAGGAATGAAAAATATGTTTTCTAAAAGAAGTTTAGTTGATTTATCTAAGAATATTGTAGTAATAAGTATAGTATCATATCTAGCATATAATTATATGGTGGATAATTATCAAAATATTTTAGGTATTTCAAATTTATACTTACCATCATTAGAATTAGAAGTAAAAAATTTAGTATTAGGTATTTTTAAAAAGATATGTATAGTTCTTGTTATTATTGCAGCAATTGATTATTTTCTTCAAGTAAGAATGCATAATAAAGAAATGAAAATGACAAAACAGGAAGTAAAAGATGAATACAAACAATCAGAAGGAGATCCGCAGATAAAAGGGAAAATTAAGCAAAAGCAAAGAGAAATCGGTATGAAGAGAATGATGCAGTCTGTGGCAGATGCTACAGTTGTAATTACAAACCCTACTCATTTAGCAATTGCTTTAAAATATGAAGAAGGAGGTAATATGGAAGCACCAAAAGTTGTAGCTAAAGGTGCTGATTATATTGCTTTCAAAATTAAAAATATGGCAAAAGAACATGATGTTCCGATTATTGAAAATAAGCCTCTTGCAAGAATAATGTATGAAAGAGTAGAAATAGATGAAGATATACCTCAAGACTTATACCAAGGGGTCGCAGAAATTTTAGCAGTAGTCATGAAGCTAAAAAAGAAATAGTTACATTTATAAAAGGGGAGGATTAAGTTTTGGAATTTGGGAATAAAAGGCTAAATATAAAAGATAATTTGGATGTAATAGTGGCATTTGGAGTTATAACAATAGTTCTTATGATAATAATACCATTACCTAAGGAATTAGTGGATTTACTTTTGGCCTTAAACTTAACAATTTCTATAGTTATAATTTTAATCACAATGTTTACTACGAATGTATTACAGCTTTCAGTATTCCCTACTTTGTTGCTTGTTACAACATTATTTAGGTTGGCGCTTAATATATCGTCAACTAGATTAATACTTACAGAAGCAGATGCAGGGACTATAATCACAGCTTTTGGTAATTTCGTTGTAAGAGGGAATTATGTTGTTGGTATTATAATATTTTTGATTATAGTAGTAATACAATTTATGGTTATTACCAATGGTGCGGGAAGAGTTGCCGAAGTATCAGCAAGATTTACTCTTGATGCTATGCCAGGTAAACAAATGAGTATAGATGCTGATTTAAATTCAGGAATGATTGATGATGCAACAGCAAGAAAAAGAAGACAAGATCTTCAATCAGAAGCAGATTTTTATGGGTCTATGGATGGTGCATCTAAATTTGTTAAAGGAGATGCTATTGCGGGTATAATTATTACTGTTATTAATATAATAGGTGGAATTATAATAGGTGTTATTGGAAAAAATATGACAGCGGCTCAAGCGGCTCAAATATATACTATTTTAAGTGTAGGTGATGGACTTGTCAGTCAGGTTCCTGCTCTTTTAATATCTACAGCATCAGGTATTTTAGTTACGCGTTCAGGAAGCTCTGATAACTTAGGAAAAACTTTATCTAAACAATTAACTGCATTTCCAATAGCAACTGGAATTGCAAGTGCATTAATGTTGTTTGTAGGTATTATACCAGGAATGCCTAAGATACCGTTTTTTGTGGCTTCAATTGCTACAGGAGCATTAACTTATGTACTTTATAAAGATGCAGCAGAAAAAGAAGCTATGGAATATGTATCGGAAGAAGAGGAAATAATCCAAGCAGAGCGTAAAGAGCCTGAAAATGTTATGAATTTAATTTCTGTAGAGCCTATGGAAGTAGAAATAGGATATGGTCTTATTCCACTTGCAGATGAAGCTTCAGGTGGAGATTTGCTTCAAAGAATTGCATCTGTTAGAAGACAATGTGCTATTGAAATGGGAATAGTTGTTCAACCTATAAGGATTAGAGATAATCTTCAATTAAAAACTAATGAATATATAATTAAGATTAGAGGAACTATGGTGGTTTCTTCTGAATTAATGCCAAGCATGCTCCTTTGCATGGATCCAACTGGAGAAAATTCAGATATGCCTGGAATTAAAACAATAGAGCCAACTTTTGGACTTCCAGCAGTATGGATAAATAAAGATCAAAGGGAAGAAGCTGAAATTAAAGGGTTAACAGTAGTTGATCCAACAACTGTTATGGTAACACATTTGACCGAAACAATTAAAAGCCATTCATATGAATTACTTGGAAGAGAAGAAGTTAAACTTATTGTGGAAAACGCTAAAGAAAAATATAGTGCAGTTGTTGAAGAACTTATTCCAGATTTATTATCTATTGGAGAACTTCAAAAGATATTGCAAAATTTACTTAGGGAAAAAGTGCCGATAAAGGATATTGTTACTATACTAGAATCCTTAGCGGATAATTCTAAAAATACTAGAGATTTGGAAGTATTAACTGAATATGTTAGATTTGCATTAGCAAGAACAATTTGTAATCAAATTGTTGATGAAAATAGAACAATTACAGTTGTAACTTTAGATCCTGAAATAGAAGAAATAATAGCAAATAATACTCAAAAATCTGTACAAGGATCATTCCCAACGGTAGATCCAGATACTACTACTAGAATACTTACAGGTATAAAAAATACTGTAGAATCAGTTTATTTTTATAATAATCAGCCACTTATATTGGTTTCCCCAAATATAAGACCTGTATTTCGAAAATTAATAGAAATGGTATTTCCTCATATTATGGTAATTTCTTTAAATGAAGTACCAAATGATGTTCAAATTAATAGTGAAGGAGTCATAGGAATATAGATGATAATGAAAAAATATCTTGTCAAAAACATGAATGAAGGTTTGACTCGTATTAGGTATGAACTAGGAAAAGATGCTATTATAATAAGTCAAAGAAAAGTAAGAAAACCAGGATTAAAAGGCTTTTTTTCAAAAAAGGTGATTGAAGTTACAGCAGCAGTTGAAAATTCAACTAATCAAGCAAAAAATAATTTTTCTAATAAGGAAGTAAGCTATTCTAAAAAAGACGAAGATTTTCAAAGCTCTTTAGAAAGTATTAAGAGATTAATGCAAGATGAAGTATTAGCAAAGGAAAGTATAGCTAAACCTAATAAAACAGAAAAGCTTGATACAATAGATAGTAGAATATTAGAACATAATGCTAAGGTTGAAAAAGAAAAAGCTGAAGTAAATAAACAAATAGAAAATTATGATATTAAATTAGAAGATAATATTAAGGAAACTATAATTATCAAAGATAAAAGTGATAATTCAGATGGAAATAATATTGAAGCAATTCATAAAGAAGTTAGTGAATTAAAAAATCTTTTAAGTAATGTTATAAAAAATAATTCAGTTGAAGAACCTTCAGCAGAAATTTTAAAAGAAAAACTAAGAACTTTGGAAATTGATGAAGATTTTCAAGATGAAATAATACAATCAGTAAAAGATAATTCTAATGACGAATGTGATGAAAAAGAAGTATTAAGGGATATTTTTGAAAAAGATATTCTAATTTCTAGAAAAAGTTTAGATGGACGTGTGGTATTAGTTGGACCAACAGGTGTAGGTAAAACTACTACAATAGCAAAACTAGCTGGAAGACTTGCTCTTATTGAAAAAAAGAAAGTTGGACTAATAACGGTTGACACATATAGAATTGGTGCTATAGAGCAGTTAAAAACTTATGCAGAAATAATGAACATTCCGTTTCAGGTAGTTATTACAATGAAGGAAATGGAAGAAGCTATAGATACTATGAAGGATTGTGATGTAGTTCTTATAGATACTACAGGAAGAAGCTGCAAAAATGCAATGCAGATTTCCGAACTTAGAGCGTTTGTTCAAAAAGCAAATCCTACTCATGTAAGTATGGTAATTAGTGCCACTACTAAAAATAGTGATATTAAGAATATATTAAAGGGATATTCTCAGCTTGAATATGACAATATTATTATTACAAAGCTTGATGAAACTAATGTATATGGATCGCTATATAATATAGCTAAAATAGCTAATAAGCCAGTCAATTTTATAACAATAGGTCAAAACGTACCAGATGATATAATGGTGCCTACAAAAGAAGAAGTTGCAAACTTCATTCTAGGGGAGGAAATTATATGCTAGATCAAGCTGAAGCACTGCGAAAATTAGTTGTTAATGAAGAAGAGGATAATAAAAATGTTGGAAGTAAGATTATAACAGTAACTTCAGGAAAAGGTGGAGTTGGGAAAAGTAATTTTGTTGTTAATTTAGCTATATCCCTTCAAAACAAAGGAAAAAAAGTTTTGATATTTGATGCCGATTTGGGTATGGGAAATGATGACGTATTAATGGGATTATATCCGAAACATAATATATTTGATATTATATATACGGATTTAGAAATAAAGGATATAATTATAGAAGGGACCAATGGAGTTAGTTTAATTCCAGCAGGATCTGCTTTAAGTAAAGCTCAAGAGTTAGAAGAAGAAGAAAGAAAGTTGTTTTTAGGTAAGTTAGAAACATTAGATGAATATGATTATATACTAATGGACACGGGAGCTGGTGTTAATAGAGATGTATTATCTTTTATAGCAGCATCAGAGGAGTTAATAATAATAACAACACCGGAACCCACTTCTCTTACAGATGGATATAGCTTAATTAAAGCTACAGATCATTATAAACTTAAGAATAAGGCAAAAATTATAGTTAATAAAGCTTTTTCAAAAGAGGAAGGGCAAGAGACTTATAATAAATTCGATAGAGCAGTTAGCAGATTTTTAAAAATTGAAATTGAATATTTAGGTTGTATACTTGAAGACAAAAAATTAGTTCAAAGTGTAAGACAGCAAAAACCGTTTATGGTTTTATATCCCAATTGCGATGCAGCTAAGGGAATAGAAGATATATCTTCAAAACTTGTAGGGCAGGAAATAAGTTCATCTAATGGAGCACATGGATTGTTCAAACGACTGTTTAATATATTTTCATAGGAGGATTTAAAGGTGGAGGATTTTAAGTTAAGAATTAATGACAGAGTTGAGGTAGTCAAAGATGAAAAAGCTTATAAAGCTTTAGTGATAGACATAAATGAAGATTTTTTAACAATAAATTTACCTGTTAATGATGGTAATTATTTAATGTTGCATTCCAATGAAAAAATAGAAATGACTTGTTACTTAGAAGATGGAAGATGTTTTAAGTTTTATTCAGAAGTCATTTTAAGAGGAAAGGAAAGTAATATATTATTTTATAAAATATCACCACCTTTTGATATACAAAAAATACAAAGAAGAAACTTTTTTAGAGTAGATTTAACTAATGATATTCATTATAAAAAAATCACATTAGTTGAAGAGGAGGATTATGAAAATATACCTTATAAAAAAGGTCTAATGGTGGATTTAAGTGCAGGTGGCTTAAAGCTTAAAGCAAAGGATAATATAAGTAAAGATGATTTACTGCTAGTTAAAATGAAGGTAAACGAAGTTGAGTTAGAATTAAAATGCGATATTGTTAGAATTGAAAATACAGAAGATAAAGAAAAATTATGCGGTTTAAGATTTATAGAAATATCACCAGCCCAAAGTGAGTTAATAGTCAGAGAATTATTTAAAATAATGAGAAGGCAAAGAGCTAATTTATAAAAAAGTTTAATTGAAAATAATGTCCTATGGTATATAGGATATAATATAGATATAAACTACGGTGGGGGGTAATAAGGTATGCACGTAGTCAATGAAGTGGAAAGAAAAGAACAAATAATACAAGAATATATTCCACTTGTAAAATATATTGCCTCTAGAGTTATGTTTGGTAAGAACAAATATATGGAATATGAGGATTTAGTTAGTTACGGAATGATTGGGCTTATGGATGCCTTAAATAAGTTCGATAGTACTAAAGGCATGAAGTTTTCATCTTATGCATCAATAAGGATAAAAGGTGCAATGATAGATGAACTTAGAAAAAATAGACCAATATCTAAGGGCGCAATGGATAAGTTAAATAAATACAATAAAGCCATTGATACTCTCCAAGGAGAATTGTTAAGAGAGCCAACTAACGATGAAATTGCTAAGTTTTTAGGTATTTCTTTAACTGAAGTAGCTGAAATTGAAAATTATATTAATTACATTTCAATGGTATCTTTAGAAAGTGTAATATTTTCAGATGATGAAGATGTAAACCTTATTGGAATAATAGAAGATAAAAATAGTCCAAGCCCTGATATTTATCTACAGGATAAAGAGCAATTAGAGGTTTTAGAAAAGGCAATAAGTTTGCTTAAAGAAAAGGATAGAACTATTTTAAATCTTTATTATTATGAAAAGTTAACGTTAAAAGAAATTGGAGCAATATTAAGTGTATCAGAATCAAGAGTTTGTCAGCTCCACAGTAGATCCATAGCAAATTTAAGAGAATGTATGAAAAAATTACATTATATAAATTAATACTAAATATGCAGTTGAAAATCGGAGTTATGCAATTAAGGAAAAAGTAATAAAGTGTTCATATAAACAACTAACATGAAAGCTAACCTAATAATTAGTCCTTAACTGTCAACTGTTAACTGAATTTGAGGTGTTTTATGCCAGTAATATTATTAATAATTGGAATCATTTTAATAGTTTACAATTATCGTGCTATTAGGCTAGAGGAAAAAGATAAACAAGAAGATAATGGTTTTAATCTATCTTTTCAAAGTGTTTTACAAGATAGAAAAGAAGAATTAAGTGATTATAAAATGGAAATGGGTCTTCTAAGAAAAGATATAGCAGAAAGTTTAACAGAGTTACAAGAGGAGATTTTTGATATAAAAAAAGACATACACCGACTACAAAGTGAGAACTTTCACTTATTAAAAGATATTAATGCTTATCGATCACAAAATAACAATGATGATCTACTAAAAAATAATGAAGACCAAACACTTAAGAGTAGTGAAGAGATGTACGAAAATAAAGAAGGTTTAGAAAATAGTCATCTTATGGACGAAAGTAAAGTTGATATTAGTTTAAATGAACCTAACGAAATCATGTTAGAAAATGGGGATTTAGATAAGGTAGATAGTATTGATTATCAAACAGATGAAAGAATAAATTTAGATTCTGAGGCAGGCGATGGTGTTATATCTGAAATTGATTTTTCTGCTAAAGTAGATAGTAATAAGACTGCAAGGATTAAAAGACTTTTAGGAGAAGGTTTAACAGAAGAACAAATCTGTCATGAATTATCTGTAAGCAAGGGGGAAGTACTATTAGTAAAAGGTTTATTCAAAAAGTAAAAAAAAGTGTATCTTTTCTCTTAGATAAAAGAATTTGTTTAGGTATAGGAATTGGCCTGATTTTAGGTGTAATATTTATGTTTGGATATAAATATACAGAAAATCTTTCAGATAGCCAAATTGAAGAAAGAGCTAGAGCTTTAGGAATGATTTATGAGAATGAGAGCAAGGCTATTTTAAAAGGAGAGGATTAAATGATAAGAGGCTTTTATAATTCTATTTCTGGTTTAATAACATTACAAAATGAACAGGAAGTAACAACAAATAATATTGCTAATGTAAATAATTCAGGATATAAAAAGCGTGAACTTACAAAGAGTAGTTTTGAGGATGTAATGATATCTAATAGGCAAAAGCTTGTAGATGGAAAGTATGTTAGAAATAATATAGGAAATTTAAATCTTGGAGTAAAAGTTGATGATGTTGAAAATGTATTTACTCAGGGAAGTTTCAAAGCTACCGATAGCATGACTGATTTTGCAATTGATGGAAGAGGTTTCTTTGTAGCCCAAAATGGGAATAAAGAAGTATATACAAGAGATGGAAATTTTAAAATAAATCAACAAGGTTATTTAATAACCAATGATGGATCAGAAGTTTTAGGTATTAATATTGCAACAGGGGCTAGAGAGCATATATATATAGGAAATTATAAATTTTCTTTAGATGGAGAAAATAATATTGATATTGATGGAATTGGTAATACTCATAAATTATTAACAGTTGATTTTCAAAATGATGATTATAAATCATTAGAACCACTTGGAGATAATTATATAACAAATGCTAATCCAATATATGATGCTAAAGTTAATGTAAGGCAAAATTTTATTGAAGCTTCAAATGTAGATCCTTCAGCTGAACTTGTAAAGCTTATGGAAATAAAAAGACAATTTGAAACAAATCAAAAATTTGTAAAAATGCAAGATGAAACAGTTCAAAAAGCTGCAACTGAATTAGGCCGTGTATAGTCTAGAGAAGGGAGGAAATAATTATGTTTAATATATTTGGAACAGCAAGAAGTGGTATGACGGCATATCAAGAAAAGCTTGACTATCTTTCAAATGACTTAGTTAACAGTCAAACAACTGGATATAAAAGTACAGATGTAGGGTTTAAAGATCTTTTAACAGAATCACTAGATAGAAAGGGAACACCTTTAAGGGATAAAACAGCAATTAGTGGTACTGGTGTAAAGCTAGGTGTTAATTATGCTAGAAATAAACAAGGAAATCTTTTACCTACAGGTGGGAAAACAGATTTAGCAATAGATGGAACTGGATATTTTGGAATTATGAAGTCTGATGGAAATGTTGTTTATACTAGAGATGGTAATTTCAAGATAGATACAAATGGTACTTTAGTAGATACAAACGGAAATAAGGTATATATTGAGTATGGAGAGGGAGCTTCTGAAGGAAATCCAGCGTTGGTAGGGAAAGATATTTCAATAGATCAATCTGGTGGAATATCTATGAAGGTTGGAGAAGATATGGTTAATATTGGTACAATACCTATTTTTACAGCCATAGGAGATAAAGGCTTTATACCTCAAGGAGATAACTATTTTACTACTAATTCAGATGCCCAAGTAGTACTAAGTGAAGACTACAATATAGTACAAGGTATGTTGGAAGCATCAAATGTTGATACAGCAGAAGTTTTTTCAGATTTAATATTAACTCAAAGAGCGTTCCAATTAAGTTCAAAAGCAATAACTACTGCTGATGACCTTTGGAGTATGATAAATAGTATGAGATAACAAAAAATATTAAGTTGATGGTTATAAATTTAGCCTTGTTAAGCAGAAATAGTAAAGCTGCTTAACAAGGCATTTTTTCATAAGTATGTAGATCTTAATTTGTTGTTAATTAAGTATTAATGTAAGTTAAAGACGTCTAGTAATTCTTTTTCGCTTTACATTATTTTGATTTATAAGTAAAATAAATATGTATTATATAAAAGAAAGATTTTAGGAGGAATTATTTTGGAAAATGTAGTTTATGTAACTGGACATAAAAATCCTGATTCAGATTCGATTTGTGCTGCATATGGGTATTCAGAGTTTAAAAATAAGACTAGCAAGCTTCCAACAAAGCCTGTAAGACTTGGAAATGTAAATGCAGAAACACAATTTATTTTAGATTATTTTGGAGTTAAAGCTCCTGATTTATTAGAAACAGTAAAACTTAAGGTTGAAGATTTAGAATTCGATACTATTCCAGCAATAGCTCCAGAGATTTCATTAAAAAGAGCTTGGAATATAATGAGAGATAATCATATTAAATCTTTACCAGTTATTGATAGACATGAAAGATTGGTTGGAATTGTATCAATTTCAAATCTGACATCATCATATATGGATATATCAGATGAGAATATATTAGCTAAAAGTAAAACATCAATAGAAAATATATTAGATACACTTTCAGCTACTAGTATATACATAAATGAAAACTGCAAAGTATTTAAAGGTAAGATTGCAGTTACTGCAATGAAACCAGACAGCTTAAAAGATCTTATTAAAGAAGGTGACATTGCACTTGTAGGTGACAGACCTGATGCTCAAGAAGCATTAATTGATATGAAAACATCACTAATTATAATAACTGGTTCGCATACTCTTTCAGAAAATTTAATTACAAAAGCCAAGGAAAATGGAGTTACGGTAATAAGTACACCATATCATTCTTTTGTAGCTTCAAGATTATTAACTCAAAGTATACCTGTAAGCCATGTTATGGCTACAGATAATTTAATATCATTTTCAAAAGATGAGTTAGTTGAAGATATTAAAGATGTTATGGCTGAAACTAGATATAATAGCTATCCTGTTACTGATGAAGATGGAAGAGTTATTGGAACAGTTTCAAGATATCATCTTATTTCAAACCATAAGAAAAAGGTTATTCAAGTAGATCATAATGAAAGAGGTCAATCTGTTAATGGGCTAGAAGAAGCAGAAGTTCTTGAAATCATAGATCACCATAGAGTTGCCGATATTCAAACAAGCAATCCAATATTCTTTAGAAATGAACCTCTTGGAAGTTCATCTACTATAGTTGGGAAATGTTATTTTGAACTTGGAATGACACCATCTAAAGAAGCAGCTGGCTTATTATGTGGTGCAATTATTTCAGACACTCTATTATTTAAGAGTCCAACTTGTACAGAACAAGATAAAATTGTATGTAAAAAGTTAGCTGAAATAGCTGGAATTGAAAGCTTAGAAGATTTTGCTAAACAAATGTTTAAAGCAGGAACTTCTTTAAAAGGAAAGACTGTTTCACAAATTTTCAACCAAGACTTTAAGCCTTTTACAATTGGTGAAGCTAAAGTTGGTGTAGCCCAAGTTAATACTATGGATATTGATGGATTTATGCCATTAAAGGATGAAATGTTAAGTTTTATGCAAAGTGAAGCAGATAATAAAGGTTATGATGTAGTTATGTTATTATTAACTGACATTTTAACAGAAGGTTCACAAGTTTTAGTTGCAGGTCAAAGACATGATTTTGTTGAAAAGACATTTAATGTTGAGTTAAAAGATTCAATGGCATTTTTACCAGGAGTATTATCAAGAAAGAAGCAAGTAATACCACCACTTACTAATGCTATTAATTCAATTAAAAATTAATTAGATAAAAGTTATATAATAATAGATTAGCAAGATTAGAATTAGTAATTTTGCTAATTTATTTTTTTGTTGAAATATAGGAGATTACTAATAAATATAGGTTAGAAGTAGTAATTAGTATTAAATTTATGTGTATATAGTATTGTTTTAAATAAATGTTGTTAACATGTTTAAGAATTATATTAAGTGGCAAGTATTAAAAAGAAGTATGAAATATTTAAATTAATCAAGGTTAATAATTTTGTTAAATTAAGTAATGCTGATAATATATATTGAGGTGAATCTTTTTGATACGAAAACAAATAAAGCTAAAGAGATTAAAATTTCACATAAATGAATTTACAAAAAATAATGTTTATAAACATAAGAAAATTAATTACTGTTCAATTTGTGGTGGAAAGAAATTTATTAAATATGGGTATTACAATGGTATACAGAGATATAAATGTAAAGAATGTGGTAAGAGTTTTTCAAAAACTACCAATTCCTTATTAAGCTATTCAAAGAAAGATTTAAATATATGGATAGAATTTATTGAATTAATGATGAAAAGAAAATCATTAAGATTTTGTGCTGAAAAATTAAACATTAATTTAGCAACAGCATTTTATTGGAGGCATAAAATTTTACATGTTTTAAAAAGTGATAGCATTCCTAAAACCTTAAAGGGGTATGTGCATATTAATAAAACAATATTAAAGGAAAATTTTAAAGGAAATAGAAATATAGGATCAAAGAGAAGAAGAAATATATGGGTTGTAGCAGCAAAGGGGAATGAAGATTCAATGTTAGTTATACCTGCATTTACTGATTTTTGGGATTGGAATTTATTTAAAAATAAAATTTATTCAAAAATTGAAGAAGAAGCGTATATTGTCCCTTATGAAGATAGATATATACGCATACAAGCCAAAAAACATAATCAAGCTTTGGAAACTAAAGTTAATACTTCTCCTGAAAATAGAATAAAATATATTATAGTGAATTTGAGAAAATGGATTGGTAAATACAAAGGTGTTGCTACTAAATATTTGGAAAGTTATCTTCAGCTATTTGTTTTGTTCAATTTGGATAGGAAGATAGATTATATAGATGTAACATCATATTTATGGCGTAAAAATTCATTCATTAAAACACAAGAAATTAAAATGCAGCAATTGAAAATATAATAATGAAAAATATTAATATAAGTTCCGTTTGTTATCAAAATAAATAAAATGCCTTTAACTAAAAAATGAATTTCTAAATATTCAAGTACATTTATATTACTAACAACAATATTTTAAAACAATGATGTATATACTTTTTTAGTATATATATTCTAAGGGCATGGTGTGTTGTAAAAATTAATTTTGAGTGTATTTCCCACTTGATAAGATTTTAGTAGTAGAAAAGTTATAGCTTGTAGAAGAATCTCTGTGATTACGGTATAGTTTCTTCTTATATAAGTAAAAAGATTTTGGTTACAGCATACCTGCATTTTATATAGGTAAAAAGATTTTGATTGCAGCATAGCTGCTTTTTATATAAGTGAAAAGATCCTTATTGTGGCATAGCCACTCTTTTATATGTGCATACTTTTCCAAAATAAAAATATATATATTATGTAAGTAATCTTATATAAGGAGGAAAAGTTGTGGTACAGGAAAAGGAATTGACATCTGGTCTTACTACTAAGGAAGCAGAGAAGAGAATTAAGGAGTTTGGACTTAATGAATTAAAGCACCATAATAGAGCATCAGCACTTAAAATATTTTTGTCTCAGTTTAATGATTTTATTGTTTGGGTTTTAATCGCAGCAACTTTAATTTCAGGAGTGATTGGAGATAAGGCAGATGCAGTAACAATACTTATAATAATTGTCATTAATGCAATACTTGGTTTTATACAAGAATTTAGAACTGAAAAATCATTAGAAGCATTGAAGGAGCTTGCGGCTCCAACTTGTAAGGTTTTGAGAGATTCAAGTTTAAAGATTATAAATTCAATTTATTTAACAATAGGAGACACTGTTATTTTAGAGGCAGGAGACAGAATACCAGCTGATGGATTTTTTATTGAAAGTTCAGGAGTAGTTGTAGATGAATCCTTGTTAACAGGTGAGTCTGTAGGGGTAAATAAAGAGGCGAAAAAATATAACACAAATAAATTAAATGTTAAAAATGAAAGTAAAAGTAGCAAAATAAATAAAGATAATACAGGTTATATGGGTACTACCGTTGTAAAGGGGAAGGGATTATTTAAAGTAGACTGTATAGGCATGAAAACTGAAATGGGGAAGATAGCAGATTTAATTCAAAATATTGAGGAAGAAAAATCTCCTTTAAATAAGAGATTAGATTCACTAGGAAAGGTTTTAGTGGTCATTTGTCTTGTAATATGTGGAATTGTTACTGCAATGGGCATAATAAGAGGCAATGATATAACAGAAATGTTTTTACTTGGTGTAAGTCTTGCAGTTGCTGCAATTCCAGAAGGGTTAGCTGCAATTGTTACAGTTTCTTTAGCTCTTGGGGTATCTAGAATGCTTAAAAAAAATGCGTTGGTAAGAAAGCTGCCAGCAGTGGAAACTTTAGGATGTACTTCAGTAATATGCTCTGATAAGACAGGAACTTTAACTCAAAATAAAATGACTGTGAAAGAAGTATATTTAAACGGAAAGATATTTGAAATTGAAAAAGAAAATATGAATAATAATACAAAGTTTAAAAAGGCCCTTATATATTGTAATGATTGCAATTATGATTTTACAAAGAAAAATTTAAGTGAGGCACTTCATGGAGATCCAACTGAAACAGCATTAATAAGTATGTTTTTCAATAAAGTTAATGAACTTGAGGATTTTGTAAGTAGAGCTAACAGAGTATTTGATATACCATTTGATTCTATTAGAAAAATGATGTCTGTTATAGTAAGGGAAGGTGAAAAAGAAACCTGTTATGTAAAAGGAGCACCTGAAAGAGTAATTGAAAGATGTGATTATATTTTAGAAAATGATAAAATTAAACCCTTCACATATCAAAAGAAAAAGCAAGTAGCTGATTTTATTGAAGCAATGTCCTCAAGGGCATTAAGATGTATTGCAGCAGCATATAAGGAAGAACATCTCATAAAAGGTGAAAAGCTTGAAGAAAATTTAATCTTCATAGGAATAGCAGGAAGCATAGATCCACCAAGAGAGGAAGCAAAGGATGCTGTCTTAAAATGTAAGCTTGCAGGAATAAAGCCTGTTATGATAACAGGAGACCATAAAAACACAGCGCTAGCTATAGCAAAATCATTAAATATTTGCAATACTTCTGAACAGGTTATGACTGGTGAGGAAATAGAGGAAATCAGCGATTTAGAATTAGAGGGGAAAATAAAAAAAATAAGAGTTTTTGCAAGGGTTTCACCTAGTCATAAATTAAGAATTGTACGTGCCTTCAAGAAAAAAGGAAATATTGTCGCTATGACAGGGGATGGAGTAAATGATGCGCCTGCTATTAAAGAATCAGACATTGGAATTTCAATGGGCATTTCTGGAACTGATGTAACTAAGGAAGCTTCCTCAATGATTCTCATGGATGATAATTTTTCTACTATAGTTGCTGCTGTTGAAGAGGGAAGAATAATATATGATAATATAAGAAAATTCATAAGATATTTATTGTCTTGCAATTTAGGTGAAGTTTTAACTATGTTTTTGGCAACAGTATTTTATCTTCCAAATCCATTAAGTCCAATACAGATATTGCTTGTAAATTTAGCTACAGATGGGCTCCCAGCTATAGCCCTTGGAGTAGATCCGCCAGAGCAGGATATAATGAGACAGTTGCCAAGGGAGAAAAAAGAAAGTATATTTGCAAGAGGGTTAGTTGAAAAAATATTGATAAGAGGTTCGTTGATAGGACTATGCACTTTGCTTTCATTTATGGTGGGCAGATATTATAAGATGAATTTGGAGACTTGCAGAACTTTAGCCTTATGTACTTTAGTAATGTCACAATTAATTCATGTATTTGAATGCAGATCAGAAAGACATTCTATTTTCCAAATAAAATTATTTACTAATCCATATTTAGTAGGAGCAGTAGCAATATCAATAATATTAATATGCTCAGTATTATATGTTCCATTTTTACAGGAAGTATTTCATACAGTACCATTATCTATTAATCAATGGCTTATTGTAATGTTCTTTTCTGGGATAATTGCTTTTATTAATAGTGTTTATTTATTGATTAAATCTAAGTAAATGAATAATGAATACCGATAATTATTCATCAAAAAAAGGGCTTTAGCCCTTTTTTTATCTTCTCATATTCATTGCTTGCTTACGTGATTTTTTTATTTGACTATGATCTATTGGGAATAAATCTTTTTTTGTTGTAAGATTTAATAAATTCATAATTTGAACTTCTTGCGAATTTTCCTTCTTGCTATCTTTTTCACCTGTAACACCCATTACAATAACTTTATGACCTTGTTTTACAGTAATAAATTCAGGTTTCTTAAACCATCTATTTTTTTTGTACCAGCATTTAACAACAGTTCTGCCTACTTCAGGTTTTACAACCATTTCAATCATCAATCTATGGAATATAAAGTAACTTTTTGGAATAATCTTTATAGAAAGAATAGTCCCAGATAGGCTTGTAATTCTATCCCCATATTTCTCCATATAAGCATTTTGAAAATAGTTACTAAATTTACCGCTTAATTTTTCTTTAAAACCCATTATAATTGCTCCTTTACATAAAAATATCGATAATAACGATATTATACTTATAATCCTTTATTATTATACCATATGAACTTAAGAAATAGGTAGTTTTTTATTATTGCTAATTGTTTATTCAATTAGTTATAATAAGATTAGAAAAAAGTAAACAAATGTTTGCACTTTTACATGGAAAGAGTGAACATGAACATAAAAATTGCAGTAAAATTTGTTTAAGGATGAATATAACTGCAGAAGATAATAATGAGGTGAGCTATAAAATGGAAAATCAAATATTACATGTAGACATGGATGCTTTTTTTGCTTCTGTTGAGCAAAGGGATAATCCAGAACTTAGAGGCAAGCCTGTTATTGTAGGAGGAGTAAGTGAAAGAGGAGTTGTATCAACTTGCTCCTATGAAGCTAGAAAATTTGGAGTACATTCAGCTATGCCAATGTTTATGGCTAGGGAAAAATGTCCAAAGGGAATTTATATTTCAGGTAGATATGGAAGATATACAAAGGCTTCTCAAGAGATATTTAAAATACTCAATGAGGTTACTCCTTTAGTAGAGCAGGTTTCTATTGATGAAGGCTTTTTAGATTTATCTCAAGGGAAATTTAAAGATGGAATGGAAGCAGCAAGGTATATTAAAAATAGAGTTTATAAAGAAGTTCAATTAACTTTATCCATTGGTATATCTTATAATAAGTTTTTGGCTAAGCTTGCTTCAGATTGGAATAAGCCAAATGGAATTAAGGAAATAGGAAAGGAAATGATACCAGACATATTATTGCCACTTTCAATATCCAAAATTCATGGATTAGGAAAGGTATCGGTTTCTAAGTTAAATAATATGGGCATATATTACATTAAAGATTTATATAAGATGCCTAAAGAATTTTATTTGGAATATTTAGGAAAGAATGGTTTGGAAGTATACGACAGAATTAGAGGGCAGGATAATAGAAAAGTTGAAGTTCTTCATGAAAGGAAATCTGTTGGAAAGGAAAGAACTTTGAAAGCAGATACAAAAAATAAAGAAGAATTGCTTGAATATATTAAGGAATTTTCTTTTGAGATAGAGGAAGTTTTAAGCAGGAAAAATGTAATTGGAAAAACTATAACGTTAAAATATAAAAATAAATATTTTGAAAATCATACAAGAAGTAAAACATTAAACAATTATATTGGAACAAGTTCAGAAATTTTTAAGGCTGCTGAAGAATTATTAGAAAATGAAGAATTAGATGAAGAAATAAGATTGATTGGAATTAGTATATCTTCATTTAAGGAAACAGAAGCAGAGCAATTAAGTTTATTATAATAATAAAAATTCTTTACGCTTAAAAAGCCATGATTAGATGAGTGCAATTAAATCATTTATTTATGGTTTTTATTTATTTAAGAAATATTATTGTTTATTAAAAGTTATTCTAGCTGATTTCTATAAAAGTTTTAAAAAAGTATATCTATTTTATTGTTTAAAGAATATTAATATAATATATATTCTAATTAAATTTTATGGCTATAGTAAGTGAAAGAACAAAAGGTGAAATTTTAAAAGGAATAGAATTTAATGCGATTATATATTATTAATTAGGGAGGAGTCTGCTTAGAAATTTATATAAGATAAAAATTTTTAAGTAGAAGAAGATTATGAAAAAAGAATTAACTCCAAAAGAAGTGATTTTTTCGGCAGAAAATATAGAAGTAAGCGAGAACAATAGTAGCAGAATTAAAGGCTTAAAATCTACTTTAAATAAAATAAAAAAGAATTTAAGGATTGAAAAAGATGGATACAATATATATTATGTAGATTCATTTTCAAAAGAAAAATTAGAAGAGCTTGAAGAGCATATTAAAGACATTTATGAAGAATTACCCCCGCCTAAAGATATCTGTTATGTGACAACACAGGATGAGCTAAAGCCCATAGCTTTATTTTTACCAAATGGTAAAGGGAATTTACTAAAAGAAATGATTAGTGACATTAAAGAAAAATACTTGGAATGTGCAATGAATTTTTATAATAGCTCAGCAGATGAAGAGAAGGAAAATATAATTGAATCTATAAGTGAAAAAAGAAATAGCTATATAACTAAGCTTATGGAATCAGCAAAGACTAAAAATTTTGAAGTTAAAGCAACCAGCAGTGGATTTGTATTTATTCCTCTTAAAGAAGAGGGACATGAGATGACCGAAAAGGAATATGAACAATTAGAAAGTGAAAATCAAGAAACTATTGAGAAGAAGGCGTCTCGTTTAAAAAAAGAAGCTGAATATATTTTAGAAATATTAAAGGATATTGAAATAGAATCTATTGAAAAGCTTAAAGAACTTTATATAGAGTATATAAAAAAGAATATGCAGAAGTATAAAGATGACTTATTATTACAATTTATTTCTCAGGATGATATATATAGATATTTGATTGAAATGTATGAGGATGTTGAGGAGAAAATAGTGGAATGTTATACGATTAATTTAGAGGAGGATGAAGAATATATAAAAGAAGCATTGGCTAAGTATGAAGTTAGTGTAATTGTTGATAATTCAAATCAAAGTCACCCAAGAGTAATTTACGATGACGATCCAACAATAAGCAATTTAATTGGAAATATTGAATATAGAAATAATAATGGAGGATATAGCACTGATATTTCCTTAATAAATGCAGGAAGTTTATTGAAAGCTAATGAGGGCTGTTTAATATTGAGATTATCCTCTTTAATAAGTAGTGGATTAAGTTATTATTATTTAAAGAAAGCATTGCTTTGTGGAAAAGTAAATTATAATTATACTAAAAATTACTTAGAAGTACTTTCTATTGTAGGATTAAAACCAGAATCCATTCCAATTAATGTAAAGGTTGTTTTGATTGGGAATTATGAGAACTATGAAATATTGTATGAAAATGACGAAGATTTTAAAAATATATTTCCAATTAAAATTGAGTCAAAATCAGAAATTAAATATACTGAAACGGCTAGGAATTCTATAGTACAAAAGATTAAGGAAAAAATAAATAAGGAAAAAATGTTGAATATTACTCAGCAAGGAATTGATGAGATTATTAAATTTTTAGTTAGAAATTCAGGAGATAGAAATAAAATATTAATTGACGATTATTATATAAATAAACTACTATATTTAGCTAATAACAATGCAAAAGAAGAAAATAGAAAAAGTATTGAAAAAGAAGATGTTATAAACGTAGCGTATGAAGAGGAACAAATATTAGAGGATATATTAGAGGGATACAAGAATAAAAAGATTTTAATAACCACAAATGGTAAAAAAGTAGGAATAATTAATGCATTGTCAGTAATTGGGACAGGAGCATATAGTTTTGGAAAACCTATGAGAATAACGTGTTTATCTCATATTGGGGAAGGAAAAATAATTGATATTCATAAGGAATGTAAATTAAGTGGAAGTATTCACGAAAAATCAATAAGTATACTTGGGGGAATTTTAAGTAATTTAATAAGCCCATATGAAAGGTTACCCATAGATCTTCAATTATGTTTTGAACAAACTTATGGAATGGTTGAAGGCGACAGTGCTTCTGTTGCAGAAATAATATGTATTTTATCTGCTTTAAGCAAGCGGGGAATAAAGCAGAATATTGCAGTTACAGGTTCCATAAACCAATTTGGGGAAATACAGGCAATTGGGGGCGTTAATGAAAAAATTGAAGGATTTTATAGAGTGTGTAGTGTTATAGATGATATTAGTGGTAAAGGTGTATTAATTCCAAGTTCAAATAAAGACGAGCTGATACTACAAAGTGAAGTTGAGGAAGATATTAAAAATGGGAAATTTCATATATATACCATGGAAAATTTAGAAGATGCCATCGAAGTTATGATATTAGAAGATGGGGAAAATGTAAAAAGTTTTTTCAAGGAAATGGAAAATGAGATATTGAAATATAAGGGAATAAAAAGAAAAGGAAAAGAAAAATGATGGAAAGATATCTTTAGTTAGTTGATTTTGAGATTAACTAAAGATATCTTTTTTAATTACAATATAAGACTAGTGCTATTAAATTTATAAAATACAAGGGGAAAATATGAACTTAAATACAAAAAAATGGAATAAAGGGTTTGACTCTCAATGAAAACATATGTTAAAATATGGTAAGGGAATTGAGTGGAAATTAAGGAGGTGAACGAGGATATTTCAAAGTATATATTTTGGTTTGAAATATTCTAATTAATATGTATTTAAATTTTCATAAACATGAGAATATCCTAGTAGTTAATCTTAGTGGAGAGTTAGATCATAATAGTGCTGAAGAAGTCAGAGTGAAGATTGATGATAGAATTGATAGAGATAATATAGAAAAAGTAATTCTTAATTTTTCTGGAGTTAATTTTATGGATAGTTCTGGAATCGGAGCAGTATTAGGCAGATATAAAAAAATATCTAACAAGGGTGGACAGTTATGCATAGCAGAATCTAATAAAAATGTTAATAGAATCTTTGAATTGGCTGGATTGTATAAAATAATTAAAAACTATAATACTGTAGATGAAGCCGTAAAGGGCATATAGATGGAGGGGTTATCATGTCTGACAATAAAATGAGTATAGAATTTGCAAGCAAATCTCAAAACGAGGGTTTTGCAAGAGTTGCTGTTGCAGCTTTTGTTGCTCAATTAGATCCAACAGTTGATGAAATAAATGATGTGAAAACAGCAGTCTCTGAAGCAGTTACTAATTCTATAATACATGGATATGAGAATAATGAAGATGGAGTAGTTAGAATTGAAGCAGAGATTAATAAAAATGAAGTAACTATAGTTATTATTGATAAGGGAATAGGAATTGATGATATAAATCAAGCTATGGAACCATTATATACATCAAGGCCAGATTTGGAAAGATCAGGTATGGGATTTACCGTAATGGAAACATTTATGGATGAATTACAGGTAGAAAGTCAAAAGGGAATTGGTACAAAGGTGGTAATAAAGAAGAAATTCAACATGGTAAGTTAGGTGAAAATAATATGGAAAAAGAGGATTTAAAACGAGAGGATTATAACTATGATAAGAATCCAGAGTTATTAGCTTTAGCGAAAAGTGGGGATGCTGATGCTATGAATGAACTCATAGAGATGAATTTGCCATTAGTATCATCCATTAGTAAGAAATTTTTAAACAGAGGGTACGAGTACGAAGATATATTTCAAATAGGATCAATTGGGTTGGTTAAGGCTATAAATAATTTTGATTTAAATTATAATGTTAAGTTTTCAACATATGCAGTTCCAATGATAATAGGTGAGATAAAAAGGTTTTTAAGAGATGATGGAATGATAAAGGTAAGTCGAAATGTTAAAAGTCTATCACGAAGAATAAATTTTTTAAAAGAAATTTTGACTAAGAAACTTAGAAGATCACCAACAATAGAGGAACTTGCTGAATATGCTAAGGTTGATAAGGAAGAAATTTTATTTGCAATAGAGTCATCTAATAGTCTTCAGTATTTATACGATACAATTCATCAAGATGATGGTGCACCTGTTCTTTTAATTGATAAGCTAAGTGAAAAGGGCGTAGATGATGGTAATATTATTGAAAGAATAGCTCTTAAAGAAGCATTGCAAAGCCTAGATAGTAAGGCTAGACAGATTATAATATTACGATATTTTAAGGATAAGACACAAGTTCAAGTTGCAAAAATGTTAGGGATAAGTCAAGTACAAGTGTCTAGAATTGAGAAAAAAGTGTTATCTCAAATGAAAAAGAAATTAGAAGATTAAATGCTGAATGGGGACGTCACTAAAATTTAATATTTAAAGGCAGATTTCTTGCTGCAATATATAAATAAAAAATCATATGTTGGAAAATTATTTTTCAGCATATGATTTTTTTATTTACTAGTTTATTAGCAAATACATGAATAATGTTCGCTATTTTGGTAATGATAGATTTATAGTAAAAGTACAAGAGTGATAATTAAAATTATGTGTAAAAGGTTGGTGGTCATAGTGAGTAGTACTAGTGAGATGAAGGAACAAAAGATTAAAATGAAATATAAGACTATGACAGATGAAGTTGTTCCAAAATCTAAATTATTTCAAGATTGTCTTAAAGCATTCTTAGTTGGTGGCTTAATTTGTGATATTGGGCAATTTGTTCATAATATAACAGTTAATTTTGGATATGCTGAAGAACAGGCTGGAGGCATTGTTTCGATTGTAATGATTTTTTTAGGTGCACTATTAACAGGCACTGGAGTATATAGTAAGCTTGCTGTATTTGGAGGTGCAGGCACTGTTGTTCCTATAACAGGATTTTCTAATGCAGTTGTTGCACCTGCAATAGAATTTAAAAAAGAAGGATTTATATTTGGAGTTGCGGCAAAGATGTTTACAATTGCTGGACCAGTGTTAGTATATGGGATTGGTACATCGGTTATTGTTGGAATAGTTTACTATATAATTTTTTTGTTATAAGTTTCCTATAAAAATAAAAATCCGGAAAACATTTGGAGGATTAAGAATGGAAAGGCAGGTGAAAATCCTAATCCTTAAATAGCAGATAACAAATGAATGCTAAAAGGAAATTAGGAAATATTATAATATGCAAATTCATAATAAGAAATTAGGTGGGCAAACTGTGAAGTTTGATAATCCTCCTAAAATAATATCGGCTTATTCAATAGTAGGACCTAAAGAAGGGGAAGGTCCATTAGCTCAACATTTTGACCAAATTTTAGATGATGATACCTTAGGAAAGGAAAGTTTTGAAAAAGCAGAAAGCCAAATGATGTTTACAGCTATAAGTGAAGCTTTGAGAAAAGCAAAATTAAAAGAATCAGATATAGATTATTTATTTTCTGGCGATTTGTTAAATCAAATAATTTCTTCTAGCTTTGCAGCTCGAGAATTCAGCATTCCCTTTTTTGGATTATATGGTGCTTGTTCAACTATGTCGGAATCTTTAAGTTTGGCTTCAATAATTATGGATGGTGGATTTGCTAAACATGTTGTAGCAACTACTTCATCTCATTTCAGTTCAGCAGAAAGACAATTTAGATTTCCACTTGAGTATGGATCCCAAAGACCTAAAACAGCTCAATGGACAGTAACTGGCTCTGGTGCGGTAGTTCTTGGATATGAAGGTGATTACCCAGAGATAACTTATGTTACAACTGGTAAGGTAAAAGACTTCGGGCAAAAAGATGCTAATAATATGGGAGCAGCCATGGCGCCAGCTGCTGTTGATACAATAGTAAATCATTTTAAAGATACTGGAAGAAATCCAAGTGATTATGATGTTATAGCCACAGGAGATTTAGGGGTAATAGGAAGGGAATTAGCTGACAAATTAATTCAAGAGTTTGGTTATGATATTAGAAAACAGCATATAGATTGTGGAGAAATTATATTTGATAATGAAAAACAAAAGACTGAGGCTGGTGGAAGTGGATGTGGATGCTCTGCAGTAGTATTTTCAGGATATTTATATAAGAAACTCTTAACAAAAGAAATAAAGAAGATATTATTAGTTTCAACAGGTGCACTTATGAGTACTACTTCGTCACTTCAAGGTGAAACAATTCCAGGAATAGCTCATGCAGTTGCTATAGAAGTGAAGGATCAATAATGAATGGTGTGAATGATTAAGGAAGAAAAGCCTATGGCTTTTCAAAAATAAAAATAATTAAAAGGAAAACTGCGGTTTTAAACCTCAATCATGAATTATTAATTATAATTAAATAGAAAGGAAAGAATATCTCATGGATTATTTAAATGCATTTATAGTTGGAGGAATTATTTGTGCTATAGGACAAATATTAATAGACGTTACAAAACTAACACCAGGAAGGATATTAGTAGTGTTTGTTGTTTTAGGAGTCATAGTAGGAGCATTTGGATGGTATGATAAATTAATTTCAATTGGTGGCGCTGGTGCTACGATTCCATTACCTAGCTTTGGAAATTCATTAGCTAAGGCAGCTATAAAAGATGTAAAAGAAATTGGATTTTTTGGAGCATTTACTGGAGGCATTAAAGGGACAGCGGCAGGAATTACTGCATCAATATTTTTTGGATACTTAATGGCACTAATCTTTAACCCCAAAACAAAAAAATAAACACCTATATAAAGTGTGGCTATGCCACAAATAAGATCAATTCACCTATATAAAGAGTGGCTATGCCACAATACGCAACTTATCGCATATAAAAGAAGCAGCTATGCTGCAATAGGAAATTTTTATACGGTCAAGGATGTTCCAACTATAAATACATGATGGAATTCTATTAAGTTACAATGAATAAAGCTCGAAAAATATATAATGAATTAATATTTTGCCTTTTATTGCATTAACACGTATAATTATACTAATAATGCATATAAACATTTTAAAAATAATAGTGTATAATATAAAAGGAAATTTATACTATAATTATTATGAAAAAGTTATTAGAATGGTGGGGTTCATTTGGAAAATTATTGTATTAATTCCTGGGCTGAAATAGTTGAACTTTTAAACAGTAATGTTCAACAAGGGATTAGTGAAAAATATTGTGAGGCGTTAAGAGTAAAATACGGAACAAATAAAATTGATTTACCAAGTGGAAGTAGTATTTATAAACATATTTTTAATTCATTAAAGCAAAAATCTGCAATTATATATATGATAATAGCAATAATATTATTTGTTTTTAAATATTACTTATTTGGAGGAGTTTTAACATCATTATTACTAGTAAATATAGTAATAATAGTACAACATACAATAAAAAGAGATAAAGAAGTAAGTTCATTAGAAAAACTAAATTCTGAAAATGTTATTGTAATAAGAGATGGAGTCCAAAAGGTAGTAAAATCAGAAGAATTGGTAATAGGGGATATAGTAAAGTTTACTAGAAATTCAGTAGTTGCAGCAGATTTAAGAATAATAAGTGCTAATGATTTAAAAGTAGACGAAAAGAGTATTACAGGAGAAACTTTTTATAAGGAGAAGTTTGAAGCAAAAATAATAGGAAATGTTTCATCTCTTGCTGATATGAAAAATTTATTATTCAAAGGATCTGTAATTAAGGCTGGAGATGGTGTTGGTATAGTTATAGCGACAGGAACGTCAACTCAGCTTGGAAGAATATTAGCAATGCTTACATATGCAAGTAACAGAAAGCATAACTTTGGTGCTATGATATCAAAATTTTTAGAAAAATATTTGATTATATATTTTTTAGGTATTACAATTATAGGCTCATATTTTGTTTTAACAGGGCAAGATGCACAAAAAAATTATATTTCAACTGCATTGTTTGCTTTAGGTTGTTTTCCAATATCAGTCATTTCAAAGCTTGTTTTTAATAGCGTTATAAAGCAATTTTTAAGTGATAATATTGAAATAATAAATTTTTCCGTATTTAATTTAATTAAAGATGTAAATATTTTATTTATAGATAAAGTTGGATCAATAAGTAAAAAAGAAATGGATGTTAGGAAGATATTTATTAATAATAATTTAATATCAGCAAATGAACCATATGTGAAAGAAATTACTTTTGATAGAATTGTTGAAATATCGTTAATATGTAATAATGCTATTTATGATCCAACGAATGAAAATGGTAAAGGTGAATTAGATGAGCTTGCTTTTTTAGATTATGCCGCTAAAAAGAAGATATATAAAGCATCTATTGATGGTAAGAATCCAAAAATACTAGAAATACCAATGGATTCTGACAAGAGGTGTTATACAGTTGTAACAAGAATAAATAAAAGATATAGAGCCAATACAAGAGGAAATGTTGATGCAGTATTAGAACATTGTACGCATATTATGATAGAAGGTGTTGAAAGAGAGCTTACTGATGAATATAAAGCTATGATAAAAGACACTGATATGAATTTATCGATAGAAGGATTAATAACAGAAGGCTTTGCATATAGAAACTTTACCTATGAACCTTCTAAATCTGAAAATATAGAAAGTAATTTGGTTTTTGTTGGGGTAATTGGACTTGAAAATCCTCTTGAAGATCATCTTAAAAATAGCATAAATCGTATTAAAGACAAAGCTATAGTACCTATTCTATTTACTGAAGAAAGTAAGTTAAGTGCAATTACAAATGCTAAAAAAGCTAATATAATAAGAAATAATAATCAAGTAGTAGCAGGAATAGAATTAGATTCCTTAAATCAACAAGAATTAAAAGATTTACTTTGCAGAGTAAGAGTATTTTGTAGAGTAAATCCAGAAATCAAATCTAAAATAGTTTCATTATTTATAAAAGATGGACATAAAGTAGCAACAACAGGTGAAACTTTGGGAGACTTACCTGCACTAAATCTATCTAATGTAGGAATTGGTAAAGGAAAAGCTTCTGCTATGGTAAAAAGATTGTCAGATGTATATATTCAGGAAAATTATCTTCAAGGCTTCTTTAAAATAAGAGATTTTGCAAAGATATTTGATAAAAATATAGATAGAGGTTTTAAAATATATTTTATGACCATACTTTCAGAATTACTAGTTTTGTTAGGAAGTCTTGTAATGGGACAGGCTGAAAGTTTAGATTTTTGGAATATATTGATTATTAATGGTATTTTATTTATTCCATTATCAATAATAATCTTATTAAAAAGAGGAAGAGCTATTAGCAATAACGAAGTTATAATAAGGGCTGTAATATTTAGTATAATAACTATGATTTCAATCTATAAGGTAGAAGGTAAAGAAGCTACAATAATTCCTTTAACTATTTTATCAATGGGAGTTTTAATATTTACATTGTTTAATAGTAATATATCTATAAGAAGATTTTCTAACGAAATAATTATGGGTTTAGTATCTTTGGCTATAATAATTTTATCTGTAATGGGTATTATTCTAGCAAATAACATTTTCCCTAGAGATATAATTTTTATAGAATTAGGTGTTTCAACATTATTTTTAATTATTTTTGAAATTTTAGCGAGAAAGTGGCAAAACTCATTAATGAGGTGAGTTAATGTTTGCTAAAAAAATAGAAGAGGTAGGAAATCCTATAGTATATATTTTTATAACTTTGGCGCTTAGTTGTATTTCTTATGGGATATATGAAAAGTTTACGGGACTCACAATATTTATTGTGGGTTTCTTTTTTATTTCTATGATTTATTATTGTGGAATTAGTTTTGGCGGTATTATGATTGTATTCTTTACAATAGGAATTATAATAAATTACTCATATTATAAAATTCCAAGTAAAATTGATGGAGAAGTAAGAATAGTAAAAGTAACTAATTATGAAATAATAGGGGCATATGAAGGAAAAAATATTTCATTAAAAATTGATCGAAGTGATTTATATGTAGGAGATAAATATAGGGCTAAAGGTAATTTAAAAAATGTACAGGACAAAAGTAACGGTATAGTAGGTGAGCTAGAAGCAAAAGAATTTTTTAAAGTTCAGGGAGATTGGATAAGTAATCTTTATGAATTTAAAAGAAATATGTATAAACGTTTAGAAGAAAATATAGGTAGAAGGAAAGCAGGACTGCTATCATCAATTGCATTTGGTTATTCTGATAACCTGGATTTTGAAGATAAAGAAGATATGAAAAATTTCGGTATTATACATAGTATTAGTGTTTCAGGGTTACATGTAGCTATAGTATATGGATTTCTGAGAATATTTGTAGGAGGTAAATTAGGTCTTTTCGCTACAATGATTTATGTGGTATTTTCAGGTTATAATTACTCAAGTATAAGAGCTTTTGTAATGCTAGCATGCTTAGAAGGAGGACATATTCTAAAAAGAAATAATAGTTCGATTTCAGCTTTATGTCTTTCTGGACTTATTTTAATTATATATCAACCTTTTAGTATTTTTAATATATCATTTCATTTAACTTATTTAGCTACGCTTGGAATAATATTATTTAATAAGAAATTAATAAATTATTTATACAAACTACCTATAAAATTAAGAGATTCCTTAAGCTTAACTTTTAGCGCTCAAATTTTTACTGTTCCATATTTGATTTTAATATTTAAAGATTTTTCACCAAATTTTATTGTTGGCAACTTGCTCTTAGTACCATTGGTAGATTTAATGGTTATTACAGGAAACATATTACCACTTGCCTATGTTTTTCCTTGGCTGTTTGATCTTTGCAGCTACATAAATTTAAAAATAATAAAAATGTTCGATTGGATGTTGGATATTATTGATAAATTTTCTTTACCAATGTTCTATGGAAATGAATATGTAGTTTTTTTCTATTTATTCTTGCTATTAAGTTTTTATTTTGTGAAAAAAGGATATAAAAAGTTTATTTATCTTCCCATTATATCTATATTTATTATAGCAGTTCAAATATATAGTCCTATTCCTAATATAAGATATTATAGAGAAGGTGCAATTTTAATAACTTACAAAGGAGAAAGAGTACTTGTTACTAATAAAAGTGGTATTGATATAAAAAGGCTTTCAGAAGCTGCAATGGCAGGAAAAACTTATAAAAACGCTAAAATCGCTCAGATAAAAGGAGTTGGAAATATAAAATTACAGGATAAAGATTATTTGTTGGAAACTTTAAAAGAAAAATATCTATTAAAAGTTTCTCCTAGCAAAAATCAAACAAAAGAATATGATATAATAAATTTTAAAGATGGATTTACAAATAAAATATTTATAATAAATGGTGAAGTAATAAGTTTTTGTTGTGGAGAGGATTTTAAAATTGATTAATTATGAAGTTTATGAACAAGAAATTGAAAAAGGCAAAATACATAACGGATACGTATTTTGTGGTTTAGATGAAGAACTTATTAAAGATGGAGTAAATTTAATTGTAAAAAGAGAAATATCAGAAGATTTAAAAGATCTTAATTTAATAAGAATCGATGGAATAAATACTACATTTGAAGATATTATGAATGCATGTGAAACAATGCCTTTTATGGGAGATAAAAAAGTAGTTATAGTTTATAGAGCCAATTTTCTTCAGGAGAAAAGCGACTCAACTGGTACTAAAATATATAATGAAATGAAAGAATATATATCAAATTTACCACCATATACTATTTTAATAATGTATTATTTATTAAGCGACAAAAGAGATAGACCCAATAAAAATAGAAAACTTACAACTGTTGGAAAGCATTTATCCGTAGTTCATTGTGATAAGTTAAAAAAGGATAAATATTTAAAAAAGGTTTCAGAAATATTCAAAGAAAAAGGTAAGCAAATTGGGAAAGTGGAATTGACATATTTTTGTGATAAAGTTCAAAATAACTTTGATATTATAAAAAGAGAAGCAGATAAGCTTATTTCATATTGTGAAGGAAGAGAAATAAAAAAAGATGACATTAATTTGCTTATTATGAACTCTAATGAAGAAGATATTTTTGATTTAGTAGAATTAATAGCTCAGAAAAAAGTTGATAAGGCAATAGACATAATGAAAGAAATTTTATATAAATCAGATCAGCATATGCTTATAATAAGTGCAATTGAAAAACATTTTTTCAGATTATATGAAATAAAACTTAAGGTTGCTAAAGGGAAGAGATTAGAGGAGCTTGTAGCAGATTATAAACTTCCACAATTTGTTTGCGAAAAATTAGTATCTCAAGCCAGTAGATTTAATGAAAAACAGCTATCGGAGTTAGTTAAGCTATGTGTTAAGGCAGAAACAAAATTAAAATCCACAGGTATAGATAAAACAATGGAAATGGAATTTTTGCTTATTAACACCTTAACGGTTAAATAGTTAAGAAGCATGAGTTAATTATTAAGTAACATGTTACTTAATAAATTGAATAAAATAGGAAAAAAATAACCCATCTATTCATATAGATGGGTTTTTTCAAAACTAAGCCATAGCGTTTAATCTAGCAGCTAATCTTGATTTCTTTCTAGCAGCCATATTCTTATGAATTACTCCCTTAGTTACAGCCATATCTAGTGACTTAGCAACTGGTGTAAATAAAGCTTTAGCTTCTTCATTATTCTTAGCTTCTACAGCAGCTTCAAATTTCTTTATTGCAGTCTTTAAAGCAGATTTGATCATTCTGTTCTTTAAAGTCTTAGTTTCAGTAACTTTGATTCTCTTTTTTGCTGATTTAATATTTGCCATTCTTAATTCACCCCCTTAAATTTTTATAGGGTCTCTGCAGTTTTTGGGGAAATCTGCGTACGAGTTCATATTCAACAAACCTTATTATAGCATCAGAAGTTATGTAATTCAAGTATTAAATTCAAAGAAAAAGGAAAAATAAGACTGAATAAATATATGTGGAGGTTTTTGTATGATAAATATTAGAACAGATCTAGTGCTAGAAGCAAGAGAAATTTATAATGAAAATCACAAGAATGAACCAGACATAGACGGGATTGAAGTATTAGAAGAAAAGGAAAAGGATATTAATGTAACTACTATAAAAGTTAAAAATGATATGGGTGCTGAAAAAATTGGAAAACCAAAGGGAAATTATATAACTATAGATATGCCTAAATTTACAGCATATGACGGTGAAACTATGGATAGAGTTTCTATTGTTTTAGCAGAAATACTAGAACGTTTAATAAAAATTGATACTAAAAAGACAATATTAGTAGTAGGTCTTGGAAATTGGCAGGTAACTCCGGACGCATTAGGTCCTAAGGTTACAGAAAAAATAATGATAACAAGACATTTGAAAACAGTAATGCCAGAAGCAATTGATGATTCTGTACGACCTGTCTGTAGTATTGAGCCTGGAGTTTTGGGGGTGACTGGTATTGAAACTGTGGAAATAATAAAAGGAGTTGTGGAAAAAATAAGACCTGAATTAGTAATATGCATAGATGCATTGGCATCAAGAAGGGTTGAAAGAGTAAATACAACTATCCAAGTTGGAGATACAGGAATATCGCCAGGAGCTGGAGTGGGTAATAATAGAAAACAAATAAATGAAGAAAATTTAGGGGTAAAGGTTATTGCTATAGGAGTTCCAACAGTTGTTGATGCAGTTACAATTGCTAATGATACGATAGATTTAGTTGTTGATTCTTTAATAAAAAATTCTTCAAGTGGAACAGAGTTTTACAAAATGCTAAAATCCCTTGATAAAAATGAAAAAGAAAATCTTATTAAGGAGGTAACTGGGTCTAAAAATAGTACAGATATGATAGTTACACCAAAGGATATTGATTTAATCATAAATTCATTATCAAAAATAATAGCAAATGGTATAAATATGGCGGTGCAACCTAATATGGATATGGAAGAAATAAATAAATTTATGGGATGATTTTTATAGAAAAATGAAGTGAGAAATTAGAATTTTCGATTTTTTACTTCATTTTTGTTGTCTATTATTAGTCAGTATAATTATGTAAATTTAATAATATACATATATAAGAATCAAAAGGGAGGGACTAACATGTTATATTTAAATAGAGCCATGAAAAAATATACACTAAATAGAAATCAAAGTTATGCACGGAAAACAAGTAAAATAAATAAGACTCATGGAAGTAAAGTCAATAATAATTTTAGAGTAAAGCCTAATATTAATATAAGCATTTTAATACTCATTTTAGTAGTGAGTATATTATTTATACGCTTAGGAAATGTTTTGAAGAATAATAGAGAGAGAGGAGCTTTTGCATATGTACAACTGCTTAATCTGGGCATGCCTATAATAGAATCACAAATTTATGATGAAGGAACATATGTTGAAAATAAACTTTCATTGAAAAATGTATGCATGCAAGTCCTTGGATTAAACAATTTAAGTTACAAAAATATAATAAAAAATGAAATAAGTTTTTTGGGAGATTTAAGATCTGAAGATACTGAATCTACTTTTACTTTTAATCCATTTCAAGTGAGTGAGGAAAGCATTGCCAAAATACCTATAAATAATGAAATTAAAAATACAAAAATATATGATGCTAGTTTAAAAAAGCAGCTAAATAAATCAAAGCCTGAAGTATTAATATATCATAGTCATACAACTGAAAACTACAATGTATCAGTGCAAGAAAGTTCAAATGAAAATACAAATGTGGTTGGAGTGGGAGACGTGCTTGCTGATGAGCTTGAAAACAATTATGGAATTTCAGTCATACATGATAAAACTGATCACTGTATTTCTTATAATGATAGCTATACTAGATCAGGAGAAACTGTTGATAAGTATTTAAAAAAATATGGAGATTTTAAAATGATTATAGATTTGCATAGAGATTCAGTAGAAGATAAAGCATTAACAACTACAGATATTTATGGAATGAGTGCAGCAAAAGTAATGTTTGTAAATGCAAAGAATAGTACAAGGTATGAAAAAAATAAAGCTCTTACTGAAAAGGTGTTTTCAAAAACCTCAGAATTATTTCCAAGCCTACCTATAAAAATATTAACTTATAATAGAGGTAAAAATGCATTTAACCAAAGCAAAAGTGATGGATGTATGCTTTTTGAAATAGGCTCACATACAAATACTCCAGAAGAATGTAAGGTAACAGCACTTTGTATGGCAAGAGTAATGGCGGAAATTATTAATAAAAATCAATAATTAATGGGGAGTAAATCAGTCAAAAGTTAAGATTTTACAATTAGGAATTGAAGATGAAAAGCCTGCGGGCTTTTCTAAAATAGATTTAGAGATAGCTTTATGTTTATTTTCGTTTAGATTAAATTATAAACTAATTAAGAATTGTTGCTTTAAATAAAATTCAATAAAAATGAATTTTATTTTTTTTTGAAATTTTTGTATGAATAAAATTTACATTAATGGGGAAAATTTAGCTAAGAAAAAATAGTATATACTATTTCTATAAAGGATGTTTATTATGAAGAAGTTGGTTAATAGTTACATATTAAAAAAAGTATTACCATCATTTATTATTTTATTTTTAGCTATAAGTGGAATTATTAGAGTGGATATGATTAATACTAAAGCACTATCACCACTTGGAAATACAAATGAGAATTATAAAATTGTAAATGAAAAGTTTGGAGAAGATTTTTCAAAGTTTATCAAAGATAATTCATATTTAAAGATTTATAAGGAACCTGGAAAAGATATATTAGTAAGATTAGGTGATAGTGAATTTAAAATAAGGAATAAGTCTGTTTTTATAGAGAAAATTGAAGAAATATTTGAAGATATAAAAAAAATTATAAACTATGTAATATGAAATAATTAATAATATAAATAATTAAATTTAAGTTTCGTATTGCGGAAAAGTTCAGCATTAAGATAAAGTCGCTCTTTTTAGAAGCGTTTATTTTCTTGTAGCCTTTTTAAATAGATGTATGTTATAATTTAGCTGATTTAATTATAACGGTGGTGAAAAAACCGCCTAAACTTAGTAAAGGTGGTTATGCATATGAAAAGTGAAAGACAAAAACATATCAGAAATTTTTCAATAGTAGCACATATTGATCATGGTAAGTCAACCCTTGCAGATAGATTACTTGAAACCACAGGAACTTTAACAAAAAGGGAAATGGAAGAACAAGTTCTAGATAATATGGAGATAGAAAAAGAAAGAGGAATTACAATAAAGTCCCAAGCAGCGAGACTTGTATATAGAAGAGATAATGGGGAAGAATATATCCTTAATTTAATTGATACTCCAGGGCATGTAGATTTTAATTATGAAGTTTCAAGAAGTTTAGCAGCTTGTGAAGGTGCCATATTAGTTGTTGATGCAACTCAAGGTATTCAAGCTCAAACTTTAGCTAATTGTTATTTGGCATTAGATAATGATTTAGAAATTGCGCCAGTAATAAATAAGATTGATTTGCCATCTGCAAGACCAGACGAGGTAAAAAAAGAGATTGAAGATGTAATAGGAATCGATGCAGAAGAAGCACCAATGATATCAGCTAAAACTGGGCTTAATATAGGTGATGTATTAGAATGTGTTGTTAATACTATTCCTGCTCCAGATGGAGATGAAGAAGCTCCTCTAAAAGCATTGATTTTTGACTCATATTATGACAGCTACAAAGGAGTTGTTTGTATAGTAAGAGTTTTTGATGGAAAAGTAAAGGTTGGAAGCAAAATTAAGCTTATGGCAACAAATAAGGTTTATGATGTAACTGAAGTAGGCGTTTTTACACCTGGAGTTCTTCCAACTGGAGAATTAAGTGCAGGTGATGTTGGCTATATAACAGCATCAATTAAAAATGTTAGAGATGCCAGAGTTGGGGATACCATAACAGAAGCTAGCAGACCTACAGAAAAAGCACTTACTGGATATAAACCAGCTATACCTATGGTTTATTCAGGAATATACCCAGTTGACGGAGCTAAATATGATGAATTAAGGGAAGCTTTAGAAAAATTGCAAATAAATGATGCAGCGCTGAATTTTGAACCAGAAACATCTATTGCTTTAGGATTTGGTTTTAGATGTGGCTTCTTAGGATTATTACATATGGAAATAATTCAAGAAAGAGTGGAAAGAGAGTTTAATCTAGATATAATTACAACTGCGCCGTCTGTTATATATAAAGTAATTAAGACAGATGGAGAGATGTTAGAAATAACCAATCCTACTAATCTTCCACCACTGACTGAAGTTGATTATATGGAAGAACCTGTAGTAAAAGCTTCTATAATTACACCAAAAGATTATGTTGGTGCAGTTATGGAATTATGCCAAGATAGAAGAGGAACATATATTGATATGCAGTATATAGAGGAAACAAGAGCTGTTGTAAATTATGATATTCCTCTAAATGAAATAATATATGATTTTTTTGATACTTTAAAATCTAGAACTAAGGGATATGCATCTTTAGACTATGAATTTAAAGGCTATACTAGAACCAAGCTTGTTAAGCTTGATATACTATTAAATGGCGATATGGTTGATGCGCTGTCAATGATAGTACCAGAGGAAAGAGCATATCATAAAGGAAGAGGAATTACCGAAAAATTAAAAGAAGTAATTCCAAGACAAATGTTTGAAGTTCCCATTCAAGCAGCAATTGGATCAAAGATTATCGCAAGGGAAACTGTAAAAGCTATGAGAAAAGACGTATTAGCTAAATGTTATGGTGGAGATATTTCAAGAAAGAAGAAGTTACTTGAAAAGCAAAAAGAAGGAAAGAAGAGAATGAGACAGGTTGGATCTGTTGAAGTTCCACAAGAAGCATTCATGTCAATTTTAAAAGTAGATTAATTATTAATTAATATGGAATAAAAGTGTATTATTTTTAAGGAATTATTTGTATAATATTAATTAATATTATACAAATAATTTATAAGGAAATTTGGGAGGGGTTTAGATGTTTTTAAATGAATTAAGTAAAAGTGAAGGAATTGCATTTATGCAATTAGTAAAAATTCTAGCAAACTCAGATAATGTTTTTGCTAAAGAAGAACAAACTCTTTATGATGATTATCTTGAAGAATTAAATTTAAAAGAAAATGAAATATTCGCAGTTCATCCAGATTCTATATATGAAAGTTTAAAAGATTCCTCTGAAAGAAACAAAAATATCATTTATTTTGAATTAATAGGACTTGCTCTTATTGATGGAGAATATGAAGAAAAAGAAGTTGATTTTCTTGAAGAAGTTGGGGAAAAATTGGAAATAAAGCGTAATAAACGAATATCATTTGCTAATTATTTTCATAACTTTGTAGATGTATATAGCTTTTCAGTGGTGGATGCAGAAAGTAAAATCAGTTTATTAAAAGAACAAGCAGAAAAATTATTAGCATAATAATCAATAAGCTAAAAAATGCAGCAAAAATACTTGCAGTGATGTTTAATCATTTCTGCAAGTATTTTTTGCCATATATTATAAGTTTTGTACAGGAGGATTATAAATGAAAGAGATCTCTTTATATATACATATTCCATTTTGCAAACAAAAATGCCTTTATTGTGATTTTCCATCATATGCAGGTAAAGAAAGATTTATGGATGAATATATAGAAGCATTGAATAAAGAAATATTAGATAAAGCTGATCAGTATATTATAAAAAGCATATTTATTGGAGGTGGTACTCCTTCCTATTTAAAAGATTCAAGTTTATTAAGTTTATTGATAACTTTAAATAAATTAAATTTGAAAGAGAATTTAGAATTTACTATAGAATGTAATCCAGGAACATTAAGCAGGGAAAAACTAGAGATAATGAAAAGTAATAATATAAATAGAATCAGCATGGGATTGCAATCTACTAAAAATTCTATTTTAAAAGAAATCGGAAGAATACATAGTTATGAAGAATTTAAAAATAATTATTTCTTGGCTAGGGAAATTGGCTTTAATAATATAAATGTTGATTTAATGTTTGGATTACCAAAACAAAAATTTAATGATTGGAAGGATTCTTTGGAAGAGATAGTAAAATTAGAACCTGAACATATTTCAGCTTATAGCTTAATAATTGAAGAAGGAACTTTATTTTATAAATTATATGAGAAGGATAAACTTGAATTGCCGGAAGAAAATCAAGAAAGAGAAATGTATTTATATACAAAGCAAATTTTGAATAGATATGGGTACCATCAATATGAAATATCAAATTTTTCAAAGCATGGAAAAGAATGCTTTCATAATAAAGTTTATTGGAAATGTAATGAGTATTTAGGATTAGGAGTAGCAGCAAGTTCTTTTATTGATAATAAGAGAATTAAGAATATAGATGATATTCAAGCATATATAATGAAAATAAATAATAATGAAAGTGTAGTTGAAGAAATACATGTAAATGATATCGAGGATGACATGGAGGAATTTATGTTTATGGGACTTAGAATGATTGAAGGTATAAGCATAAACGAATTTAGAAATAGGTTTAATAAGAATATTTATGAAGTTTACAGAGATTCAATTGAAAAAAATATAAAAAAGGAATTATTGATTTGCAATTCGGAAAGACTATTTTTAAGTGAAAAGGGAATTGAAATTTCTAATTATGTTATGAGTGACTTTATATTTTCATAATTAATTTGTAATATATATGCAGAAATTAAAGTTTTGTATTTATATTATCTTAGGTTGATTATACGCACAAATTTATAGATATATAGTTGTCATTGTAACACATGCGCATTATTGTGATTTGAATGAATACTAAAGAAAAAGCGAGAAAATAGGAGATATAAAGATATAAATTCAAAAAATCAAATTATTAATAAGTATATCTATCTAAAATAAAAATAAATAGAATTGACAAAAAACATCATAAATAATATATTAAAGACATAGTCATTAGCACTCGATGTTAATGAGTGCTAACAAAAAGAGGTGAAGTTATGAGTATTGATGAAAGAAAGATTAGGATACTTCAAGCTATTATCAATGACTATATTCGTACAGGAGACCCTGTAGGATCAAGAACAATTGCTAAAAACTATGATTTGGGTATAGGTTCTGCGACTATAAGAAATGAAATGGCTGATCTTGAAGATATGGGATACTTAGAACAACCTCACGCTTCTGCAGGCAGAATTCCTTCTAGCAAGGGCTACAGATTGTATGTTGATAAACTCATGGATAATCAAAGATTAACTGTTGAAGAAAATTTGAGAATTAAGCAATATATAATTGATTCTGCAATGCTTGAAGTAGATAAAATAGTAAAACAAACAAGTGCTTTATTATCAGAACTTACAAAATTAACCTGTGTAATTGAATCTCCATCAGTTAGAAAAAGCTTTGTCAAATCAATACAGCTTATTAAAGTAGATGATTTTAATTTAGTGTCAGTTTTTCTTACGGATACTGGACTAATAAAAAATCACATAATGAAATTGAATAATGGAGTTCCACCAGTTGAAACCTTAATGCGTATAAATCAAGTTATTAACAGTAGATTAGTAAATCTTTCTATAGAAGAAATTAATTTAGAAGTAATTAATAACTTAAAAAGAGATTTGGGTGAATATGAGGAAATATTTAGTGCGTTATTGCCTATTTTATATGAAACATTAAATGCATCTGAGAAAGCAGAAGTATTTATGGAGGGAACAACCAATATATTCAATTATTCAGAGTACAATGATATTGATAAGGCTAAAGAAATACTGTCACTTTTCAATGATAAAGAATCATTATTGGAATTATTTAATCCAAAGGACAATATTACAATTAGTATAGGTGATGAAAATTATAAAGAACAAGCTAAGGATTGCAGCATAATATCAGCAGAATATTCTTTTGGAGATAGACCAATAGGAAAAATTGGATTAATAGGACCTAGAAGGATTAATTATTCAAAAGTAATAGCAATCATGTCAGAAGTTATAAAAGAGCTTAATGCTATATTAAGTAATCAAAAAATATAATAGATAGATTGAAAGAGAAGAGGTGTATGTTTTAGTGATGGAAGAAAAAAAAGATGTAAACAATGAAGAACTGAACAATGCAGAGGTTAAGGAAGAAGCAGTTAATGAAAATGAAGCTGTAAATAATGAAGAATTAAAAGAAGAAAATGTTAGTGAAGTTCGTGAAGAAGGGTCTGAAGTAGAAGAAAATTCAGATGATAGTGAATTAAATATAGTAAAAACTTTAAAAGAAGAAAATGAAAAATTAAAAGAAGAATTAGATGGGACAAAAGACAGATTATTAAGATTGACAGCTGAATATGATAACTACAGAAAGAGAACTATAAAAGAAAAAGAAGGAATATACAGTGATGCTTATGTAGATGTATTGAAGGAAATTATTCCAATCATTGATAATTTAGAAAGAGCTATATCAGCAGATGGAAGCATAGAGGATCTTAAAAAAGGAATTGAAATGACAATGAAAGGCTGCCAAGATTCATTTGCAAAACTTGGTGTTCAAGAAATAGACACTACAGGAGAGTTTGATCCAAATCTTCATAATGCAGTAATGCATATAGAAGATGAAAACTTAGGGAATAATGTTATAGCAGAAGTATTTCAAAAAGGATACAAAAAAGATGATAAGATAATAAGACATTCAATGGTTAAGGTAGCAAATTAATAAATTAAAAAAACTTATTAAGAAATTAATTAATAATATATAAAACTTAAAATGCAAGATTCAAATTAAAATAAACTAAATAAAGTTTTAGGAGGAATAAAAAAATGGCAAAAATTATAGGAATTGATTTAGGAACTACAAATTCATGTGTAGCAGTTATGGAAGGTGGAGAACCAACAGTTATAGCTAATTCAGAAGGTGCAAGAACTACTCCTTCAGTTGTATCATTCCAAGCAAATGGAGAAAGATTAGTAGGGCAAGTAGCTAAAAGACAAGCGATTACTAATCCAGATAAAACAGTTATTTCAATAAAAAGACATATGGGTACAGCTCATAAAGTTGACATAGATGGAAAACAATATTCACCACAAGAAATTTCAGCTATGGTACTTCAAAAGATTAAAGCTGATGCTGAAGCTTATTTAGGTGAAACAGTAACTCAAGCAGTTATTACTGTACCAGCTTACTTCAATGACAGTCAAAGACAAGCAACTAAGGATGCAGGAAAGATTGCAGGACTTGAAGTATTAAGAATTATAAACGAACCAACAGCAGCATCATTAGCTTATGGTTTAGATAAGATGGATTCAGCGCACAAAATTTTAGTTTATGACTTAGGTGGTGGTACTTTCGACGTATCAATTCTAGACCTTGGAGACGGAGTATTCGAAGTATTATCTACTAATGGTGATACTAAACTAGGTGGAGATGACTTTGATGAAAAAGTTATGCACTACATTGCTGATACATTTAAAGCTGAAAATGGTATAGATTTATTACAAGATAAAATGGCAGTTCAAAGATTAAAAGAAGCAGCTGAAAAAGCTAAAATTGAATTATCATCATCACAACAAACAAACATTAACTTACCATTTATCACAGCTGATGCAACAGGTCCAAAGCATATAGATTTAACATTAACTAGAGCAAAATTCAATGAAATTACTCATGATTTAGTTGAAAGAAGTATTGAACCAATGAAGAAAGCATTAGCAGATGCTAAACTTTCATTAAATGATATTGATAAAATAATCTTAGTTGGTGGATCAACAAGAATTCCAGCTGTACAAGAAGCTGTTAAGAACTTTACAGGTAAAGAACCTTCTAAGGGAGTTAACCCAGATGAATGCGTTGCAGTTGGTGCAGCTATTCAAGCAGGAGTACTTACAGGAGAAGTTAAAGACGTAGTGTTACTAGATGTTACTCCATTAACACTTGGTATTGAAACAGCTGGTGGAATTGCAACTCCATTAATCGAAAGAAATACAACTATTCCAACAAAGAAGAGCCAAGTATTCTCAACTGCAGCAGATAATCAAACTTCAGTTGAAATCAATGTAGTTCAAGGTGAAAGACAAATGGCTATGGACAACAAGTCATTAGGAAGATTCACACTTTCAGGAATAGCTCCAGCTCCAAGAGGAATTCCTCAAATTGAAGTTACATTTGATATAGATGCTAATGGTATTGTTAAAGTATCAGCATTAGATAAAGGAACTGGAAAAGAAGCAAATATTACAATTACAGCTTCAACTAACTTAAGTGATGATGAAGTGGATAAAGCTGTAAAAGAAGCAGAAAAATTTGCTGAAGAAGATAAGAAGAGAAAAGAAAAAGTTGAAGCTTTAAACAACGCTGATCAAACAATCTATCAAATAGAAAAGACATTAAATGAAGTTGGAGATAAAGCTACTGAAGAAGAAAAGAATGCAGTTAAAGCTAAGATTGAAGACCTTAAGAAAGTAAAAGATGGTGATGATGTAGAAGCAATTAAAGCAGCAATTGAAGCAGTAAATCAATCATTCTATCCAATAGCTACTAAGATGTATCAACAAGCTGGAGGAGCAGAAGGTGCAGGATTTGATCCAAATGCTGCAGCTGGTGGAGCAGGAGCTCAAAGTGCACCACATGATGATAATGTTGTAGATGCAGACTTTAAGGTTGATGACGATAAATAAGATAATTTAAGTTGTAATAAACAAGAATTATCAATATAATAGGATAGGGAAGGCAAGAACGTCTTCCCTTTTCTAAAGTATATTTCAGAAAACAATATTGTGTGTTTTCCTTTTATAAATTGCATATTTATGATAGGAGAAGATATTGTTCTTTAGTTATAACTTAGATTATGCTAAATTTTAATTATGAATCGTACATTGCAGTAATTTTACTTTAAACTGTAAATTGTACACTGATAAAGTACTAGGTGGTGAATGAAACAAATGGCAAATAAAGACTATTACGAAGTCCTTGGAGTTCAAAAAGGTGCAAGTGACGACGAAATAAAGAGAGCCTTTAGAAAATTAGCTGTAAAGTATCATCCAGATAAAAATCAAGGAAATGAGGAAGCAGAAGCGAAATTTAAAGAAATAAATGAAGCTTATCAAATTTTATCAGATCCTGAAAAGAGATCAAAATACGATCAATTTGGATCGGCTGCTTTTGATGGAACAGGTGGTTTTAGCGGTTTTGACGGCTTTGACATGGGAGGTTTTGGTGACATTTTTGAATCTTTCTTTGGAGGGGGCGGAAGCTCTAGAAGAAGAAATGGACCTGTAAGAGGAAATGACCTTGAATATACAATTACATTAACTTTTGAAGAAGCTATATTTGGAGTTGAAAAAGAGATATCAGTTACTAGAAGTGAAAATTGTGAACATTGCAGCGGAAGTGGTGCGGAACCTGGAACAAGTTCAAAAACTTGTCCAACTTGTGGAGGTGCAGGTCAGGTAAGAGTTCAAAGACAAACTCCTCTTGGAAGTTTTGTTTCGACTTCAACCTGTGACACATGTAGAGGAACTGGAAAAATAATAGAAAAACCATGTTCTCATTGTAGAGGAAAAGGTAGCGTTAGAAAGACAAGGAATATTAAAGTTAATATTCCAGCTGGTGTTGATACAGGTAATGTAATGCCTCTAAGAGGACAAGGCGAACATGGCTTAAGAGGTGGAAGTCCTGGAGATTTATATGTAAGAATAAATGTAACTCCATCGAAGATATTTACTAGAAAAGGTAACGATGTATATTTAGATACTCATATTTCTATGTCTAAAGCTGCTTTAGGTACGGAGATAACTGTAGCTACAGTAGATGGAAATGTTAAATATACTGTACCTGCTGGAACCCAATCTGGAACTATGTTCAGACTAAAAGGTAAGGGTATTCAAAGAGTTAATTCAAGTGGAAAAGGAGATCAATATGTAAAAGTTATAGTTGATGTTCCAAAGACATTGAATAAAGAACAAAAAGAAGCCTTATATGCATTTATGAAAGCTTCAGGTGAAGAAGTTGATGAAGCTAATGCACCAAAGAAAAAATTATTTGGAAAAAATAAATAATTAAATTATAATGGGAACTATTTTGAGAAAGTCAGTCTTAGAATGGTTCCCATTTATTTATCTAAAAAATATAGTCTATAATTCCGATAACTATAGTATTGTTTTTGAGATTGAGTTATAATAGTTATGATCTAATTTATAAATTCATTTTAAAATAGTAATTCAACTATAAAGAAGTGTATTTGTTACATTAGTAATTATATATTGTTAAACAGAAATAGGAGGAATTGTCTTGAAAAATTTAAAAGAAAAATTATTGGTTGAAATAGAAGAATTCAGGGAACTAGGAAATAAATTTTTGAAAGAAGAAGTTTCTGTAGCAGATTTTAAAAAGGTTTCTGGAGGAATGGGAGTTTATTCAGAACGCAGCAAAAAAGAATTTATGATAAGACTTAGAATACCTTCAGGAATATCTAGTGTAGAACAAATGAATTGGTTGTGTGACATAGCTTATAAATATGAATTAGAAAAATTTCATTTAACAACAAGAGAAGCCGTGCAATATCATAATTTATCAATAGATCAAGTATGTGGAATAATGAAGGATGGAATTGATAATGATATATATTCTAGAGGTGGTGGAGGAAACTATCCAAGAAATGTGGCATTATCACCATTGTCAGGAGTAGATAAAACAGAAGCATTTGATGTAACTCCATATGCTTTGGCTGTAAATAATCACTTTTTAAGCAAAATAACAACATATAAATTACCAAGAAAGCTTAAGGTATCATTTTCAAGCAGTAATGAGGATTTAGGCCATGCAACTGTTGCTGATTTAGGATTTTTAGCAGTTGAAAAAGATAATAAAAAGTATTTTAAGGTTTATATTGGTGGAGGACTTGGAAGAAACCCTAAATTAGGCGTTGAATATGATGAACTTATTGAGGCAAGGGAGGTTTTATATCATGTTGAGGCTATAACCAACTTATTTATAGCTGAAGGAGATTATGAAAATAGAAATAAAGCACGTATAAGATACATAGTTGATAGATTAGGTGAAGATAAGTTTATAGAAGTATATAAAGAACATTTAAAAGCAGTTAAGAATTCAGAAGAATTAGCTTTAGAAGTTGAATTGAAGGAATATACTAAAGAAGGTAAAGAAATTAATATAAAGCATCCTAGGTTGTATGAGCAAAAACAAAAAGGATTGTATAGCGTATATTTTCATCCAATAGGCGGTCAAATTTATGTTGAAGAGTTAAGAAATATTTTAAACAATGTAAAAGAAATAGAAGATTTAGAAATAAGACTTACAATGACAGAAGGTATTTATTTTAGAAATTTAAATGGGGAAGAAGCAAAAAAAGTTTTAGATTTAACACAAGGTCTTGGAGGAGAAACATCTATAGCACAAAGTGTTTCTTGTATTGGAGTTCCAATATGTCAGGTTGGAATTTTAGAAAGTCAAAAGACATTAAATAATATAATTAATTATTTTGATGAAAAAGGTTATAAAAAAGATATATTACCTAAGGTACACATATCAGGATGCGGAAATTCATGTGGTGTTCATGAAATAGTTGGAATTGGACTTACAGGAAAACGTAAGAGAATAAATGATAACGTAGAGGATGCATTTGAACTTCATATAAATGGAGCTTTTGCAATAGGAAAAGCTAGACTTGGTAAAGTTTATGGAGATATACTTGCTTCTGAAGTGCCGGAATTTTTATATGAATTAGCATTGCTTATAGAAAAGAAAAATGTTGATTTTTATGATTTTGTTGAAAATAATGAAAGCGAATTAGTAGAATTTATAGAGAAATATAATAGAGCTTAAATCAGATATTTTAGATATATATGAAAATCCTTCGTGAGAAAACCTACATCACGAAGGATTTCTATTTTAAAGAACTTTCCGTAAATAAAAAATTGCAATATAATTTTTTATATGTATAATTATTATGAATGATAAAGTGAAAATTAGCTTTACAGGGAGTTATAATCTCCAGTTGAAGGTTAAGTTGAACTTATCTAGGGTCGTGCTACTGTTATCTCTGATATAAAGAATACAAATTCTAAACGAATTTGCATAAGTTCGAGAAGCCAAATATAAAATTTGGACTCTCACTTAAAGATAGGAGTGTTATAGTGGCTAGACATCAGATAAAAGATGGAGTGAATAACATGAGAATGAGAAAAAAGCCATGGGCTAGACCTGAGCTTGAAGGTTGTAGATTTTTTGTTATAGAGCCTAAGAAATATAAAGGAAAATGGAAAGAAGCTTTTGGAAATGATAAACCTATATATTTAGAACTTGGATGTGGAAAAGGTACTTTTATAGCAGTACATGGATCAGAAAATCCTAATATAAATTATATAGCTATTGATATTAAAGATGAAGTTCTTGGGTTAGCTAAAAGAAATATTGAAAAAGCATATGAAGAAAAAAATGCTGTATTAGATAATATAAAGCTAATGGCACAAGAAATAGGGCTTATTAATGAAATTTTAGGAGAAGATGATTTAATAAGTAGAATATACATAAATTTTTGTAATCCTTGGCCAAAAGGAAAGCACAAAAAGAGAAGACTGACTCATACAAGACAACTAGAACAATATAAATTGTTTTTAAAAGATGAAGGTGAGATTTATTTTAAAACCGATGATGATGAATTATTTGAAGAATCGCTTGAATACTTTAAAGAAGCTGGTTTAAATATTAAATTTATAACTTATGATCTTCATAACAGTGATTTTGAAGGAAATGTAGAAACAGAACATGAAAAGATGTTTACTGAGCAGGGAATAAAAACTAAATTTTTAATTGCTGTAAAAGGTTAATATAATTAAAAGTATTAAATGTAAGTTTGTAAAAATATAAAAAATATTAAGTTAGTTAATAATCTATAGTTATAATTGCAGTTAAATGTATATGGAAGTATATATTTAAATAAATCCACTTAGAGAGGATTTCAAACATAATTGTTCATTGTTAACTGTTAACTGATTTAAAGGGAGGATATAATAAATGGACGGAATATGGATAGAAGTTAGTGTAATTACAAAGAGTGAGGCTTTAGAGCCTATATCAGGAATATTTTATGGATTAAATTGCCCAAATGTTGCAATTGAGGATCCTGAGGATTTACTTTCTAGAGAGCAAGGGCCATTAACTTGGGATTTTGCAGATATAAATATATTGGAGCATAAAGGAACAGCAGCTGTAGTTAAGGCGTATTTTTCACAAGATGATAAAGTTGATGAAATTGTTGAATATGTAAAAGAAAAACTTTCAGAACTTAAGGAAATGGGATTTGATATTGGAGAAGGAATAGTAGAAGCTAAAACAATGAACGAGGAAGATTGGGCTAATAATTGGAAACAATATTATAAGCCAGTTAAAATAACAGATAAAATTGTTATTAAACCAATCTGGGAAGAATATGAAAAACAAGATGGAGATTTAATTATAGAATTAGACCCGGGAATGGCATTTGGAACAGGAACACATGAAACTACAAGGATGTGCATTCAAGCTTTGGATAAGTATGTAAAACCTAATACAACTGTATTTGATGTTGGATGTGGTTCTGGTATACTTGCAATTGCTGCTGCAAAACTTGGAGCAAAACATGTTGTTGGAGTAGACTTAGACCCTGTTGCAGTTGATTCTTCTAAAGAAAATATAGGATTTAACGATTTAAATAACATAGAAATACTAGAAGGAAATCTTCTAGATGTAGTAGAAGGAAAAGCAGATATAGTAGTTGCTAATATAATAGCAGAAATCATATGCATTTTAACTGAAGATGTTAAAAAAGCATTAAATGATGGTGGATTATTTATTACTTCTGGAATAATACATGATAGAGTTGATATGGTTACGGAAAAATTTAAGGAATGTGGTTTTGAAGTAATTGAAATAAACAAAGATGGTGAATGGAACTGTATAGTTGCAAAAGTAGTTAAATAGTAAATGAAGAATTAAGCAAAAGTGAATAGTTAATGAAGAAATTCCAGGGAATTTTATAAAATGAATACATGTAAGCAAAACAGATATGCACCTGTGCTGAAATATTGAACTTTTCTAAAAATAAGAGCTTATAATTAAAGAAATCCAGTAAGGGATTTCATCCACAACAGTTAACTTATAACTGTTAACTGAATAAAGGGGAGGTGTTTTATGCATAAATTTTTTACAGAACCTCATAATATTACTGAAACAGAAGGAAAAATTTTAGGTGATGATGTCAAACATATATATAAAGTTTTAAGATTAGCTGAAGGTGAAGAAGTAGTATTAAATAATTGCGAGGGAATAGAGTATTTAGGCGAAATAAAGGCTATAACTAAAAATGAAGTTATAGTTAGTATAATTAAAAAGCTGGATATAAATAATGAAAGCAATGTTAAAGTATATCTGTTTCAAGGACTTCCAAAAGGTCAAAAGATGGATTTAATAGTTCAAAAGGGAACAGAACTTGGAGTGGTTGAATTTATTCCTACAATTACAGCTAGAGTAGATGTAAAGCTTAAAGGAGAATTCAAAAAGCTTGATAGGTTAAATAGAATTGCTTTAGAAGCATCAAAGCAATCAAAAAGAAGTATTGTTCCACAGGTAAAAGAAGTTATTGATTTTGATAAAGCAATAAAACAACTTAAAGAAATGGATTTAGTTATAATCCCTTATGAGAATGCAGAAGATTTTGGTATTAAGAGCCTTACAAAGCGTCTTAAAAATGAAAATAGGGAGTTAAATAATATAAAAAATGTTGGTATTTTAATAGGGCCTGAAGGTGGATTTGAAGAGGAAGAAATTAATTCTTTAAAAAAAGAGGGCTTTTATATTGTAACACTTGGAAATAGAATATTACGAACAGAAACAGCTGGATTTACGGCAACAGCTTTAATTCAGTATGAACTGGGAGACTTAGGAGGAAGCCTATAGTAATGGGAGAAAACCAAATTAAAATAGTTAGAGTAAATAATGAAAAAGTTCAAATTAAAAATATTTCTGACAAAAAAATAAGAAAAGCTACTGAAGGAAAGCTTCTTGTGGCATTTTCAACTCTAGGCTGCAGAGTAAATCATTATGAAACAGAAGCTATGGCTGAAAAATTCATACGAGAAGGCTATGAAGTAACTGATTTTGAAAATTTTGCTGATGTTTATGTTATTAATACTTGTTCAGTAACAAATATGAGTGATAAAAAGTCAAGACAGATAATAAGTAGAGCAAGAAGAACAAATGAAAATGCAATAATTGCTGCAGTTGGTTGTTATTCGCAAGTTTCACCAGAAGAAGTAGCTAAAATAGAAGGTGTAGATGTTGTTCTTGGAACTAGAAATAAGGGTGATATTGTTTATTATGTAAATAAGGCTAAGGATGAGCAAAAGTCACAGTTAATGGTTGGTGAAGTTTTAAAAAATAAAGAATTCGAAGATTTAAATATAGAAGAATATCAAGATAAAACAAGAGCATTTTTAAAGATACAAGATGGATGTAACAGGTTTTGCGCATATTGCTTAATTCCGTATACAAGAGGAACAACTTGCTCTAAAGATCCAGAGAAGGTATTGAATGAAATAAAGAAACTATCAGAACATGGCTTTAAAGAAATAATATTGTCTGGAATCCATACAGCTTCTTATGGAGTTGATTTGGAGGGAAATATAACTTTAATAACTTTATTAGAAGAAATTGAAAAAACGGATGGAATAGAACGAGTGAGAATTGGTTCCATAGAACCAAGTTTCTTTACTGATGAAGTGATTGCAAAAATGAAAAACATGAATAAGCTTTGTCCTCAATTTCACCTATCACTTCAAAGTGGCTGTGATGCTACTTTAAAAAGAATGAATAGAAGATACACTGCTAAAGAATATGAAGAGGCAGTTAATAAGATAAGAGAAAATTTAAAGGATGCTTCAATAACTACTGATGTAATAGTAGGTTTCCCAGGGGAAACAGATGAGGAATTCAATGAGACTTATGAATATTTAAAGAGAATAAAGTTAACCAAAACTCATATATTTAAATTTAGTCCTAGAAAAGGTACTAAAGCAGCAGATATGCCTAATCAAGTAGATGGTGCAATTAAAGAAAACAGAAGTAAAGCATTAATTGAATTAAATGGGAAAAATGAGGGAGACTTTAGTAAATCCTTGGTCGGAAGAGAAATGGATGTTTTAGTTGAGCAGGAAGTTTCTAAAAAGCCAGGGGTGTTTGAAGGTTACACTCGAAATTATGTAAAAGTAGAAATAATTAATGGGAATGAGAATATGATAGGAAAAATAATTCCATGTCATATAAAAGAAGCAAATGGTGATTATGTTGCTGGAAATGCACTATAAATTTTGATATAATATATAGAAAGTGGTAACAAATAATAGTGTTTATTTTGTAAGCTAAAAGTATTGCATATATAATATATGGATTGAATATTTATATATAATTTTTATATATGCTAAGCTTAGTAAACTAAGAAGGAATTCATACATAATAAGACTGTTAATTCTTAACTCTAAACTGTTAACCGCTTTAAGATTGGGGGTGAAAATTGTGGAAGATTGTTTATTTTGTAAAATTGCAAAGGGAGAAATTCCAAGTAAGAAAGTGTATGAAGATGATAAAGTATATGCTTTTTATGATATAAATCCAGAAGCACCCGTCCATTTTTTGGTTATACCTAAAGAACATATCCAAAGTGCTAATAATTTAAATGATAATAATGTTGATGTCATTTCGCATATATTTAAGATTATTAATAAATTAGCAGTAGAACTTAATATTGCAGATAAAGGATATAGAATTATTAATAATTGCGGTGAAGATGGAGGACAGACAGTAAACCATATTCACTTTCATGTACTTGGTGGAAGAAATATGCAATGGCCACCAGGCTAAAATTAAGAAAAATTTAATAGAGAAATCTATTGAGATTTTTTCTTAATTTCTTGACATTGTTTGTTTAAATATTGTATAATATAGCATGTGTTATTAAGCCCATAGCTGAGTTAATATAAGCTAGCGGAGGGAGGGATATTAAATGTCAGAAATTAAAGTTGGAGAAAACGAAACACTTGAAAGTGCGTTAAGAAGATTTAAGAAGAAATGTGCTAGAGCTGGGGTTCTTTCTGAAGTTAGAAAGAGAGAACATTATGAAAAGCCAAGCGTTAAGAAAAAGAAAAAATCAGAAGCTGCTAGAAAGAGAAAGTTCAAATAATGATATTTTCTTTTGAAAGAAGGTACAAATATGTCAGCAATTAAAGATAGATTACAAGATGATTGGAAAGCTGCTTTAAAAGCGAAAGATAAATTCACAGCTAATGTAATTAGTACAGCTAAAGCTGCTCTGTTAATTGTTGAAAAAACAGATAATAGAGTGCTTGAAGAGGATGAAGTAATTAGTATATTAGCTAAAGAAGTCAAACAAAGAAGAGAATCTATTCTTGAGTTTGAAAAAGGTAATAGACAAGATTTAGTAGATCAGTGTAATGCCGAAATAGAAATTTTGTTGAAATACCTTCCTCAGCAGTTAAGTGAAGAAGAAATAAAACAAATAGTAAAAGAATCAGCAGAAGAATTGGGTGCAAATAGCATTAAAGATATGGGTAAAGTTATGTCAGCTGTTAGGCCTAAAGTAGTAGGAAAAGCTGATGGCAAACTTGTAAGTGAAATTGTTAAAGAATATTTAAATAATAAATAGAAAAAGAACTCAAGATTTCTTGAGTTCTTTTTCTATTTAACTTCAAAAGATTATTATAAATATAAATTAATAGAAAGCTAATATATTTAATAATTATGTAAAATCATAATTAAAAGTGCATTAAATAAATGTTAAGTAAAATTAGAAGTTTAATAATTAGGAATTTGATTTGGTAATTTTAATGAATTAAACTTTCATTCCTATCATAAATTAAAATGAAGAAGTTTATGTAGGAGGATAAGATGGAGGGAAAACTTCAAAAAGGTAAAGAAAAAATACTTAATAAATTAGAATTTCCAAAGGATATTTCATTGGATTTACCAAAGATAATAGTTATAGGAAACAGAGAAATTACTATAGAAAATCATAAAGGCATTATATTCTTTGAAACTAATATGGTTAAAATAAATTCTAGAATAGGAGCAATATTAATACAAGGAGCAGAATTTGAGATACTTTTTATAGCTGAGAACAGTATCACTATAAGTGGAATTTTTAAAGGTATCTCTTATGAAAGGTAAAATAATATGTTTAATAAAAGGAAATTAGGCAAAGTAACCATAGAAGTAAGTTCATTAATGCCAGAAAAGATATTAAATGCACTTTGGGATAAGGAAATTTATACTTGTAATGTTGTAAAAGTTGATATGGCAACAATCAGGTTTGCTATATATATATATGATTATAAAAAAGTTGAAGAAATAATAAAAAAAAATAAAGGGAAAGTGATAATAGTCAATACAAGTGGTATAATAGTGCTAATTATGAAAATGAAAAGAAAAATTTCTTTAGTTATTGGTGCTTTTATATTTTTTTTAGTTATATATTTTTTATCTAATTATATATGGGCTGTAGATATACAAACACAAAAGAATTTATCTCCCTTTGAGATAAGACAGCAACTTTCAAATATCGGAATAAAACCAGGGTTAAAGAAATCTAAAATAAATGTAAGAGAATTAGAAAAACAAATGGAAAATTTAAATCCTGAAATAATGTGGATTAGAGTAAGAATAGAAGGGTCTACATTAAAATTATTAGTTAAAGAAAAGGTAAATCCACCATCTATAGAAAAGACATCGTTTAATCAAGTTATAGCTAAAATGGATGGAGAGGTAAAAAGAATATATACCAATTCAGGAAATCCAGCTGTGGTTCCAGGAAGCATTGTAAAGAAAGGTGATAATTTGATATTGCCAATTCAGGGGAGAGATGGATTTCAAATAGAAGTGAAACCAAGTGGAACAGTTATAGCAAATACATTTTATGAAAAATTTATGGAAATTCAAATAAGTGGAGAGAAACTTGAAAGAACAGGAAGAAAAAATAGTGATATTTATTTGAGTTTTTTTGGAAAAAAGTTTTACTTAAAAAAAGCTATAAATGGATTTGCTTATTATGATAAAATAGAAGAAACAAATGGATGTTTTAGGAAAATAACATATTTTGAAAAGACAGGTAAAAGTATAAATTTAGATAGAGAAAGTACAATTAAAGAAGCTAAAGAAAAGCTTCAAGCTTCTTTAAAAAAGACGCTTAGTAATGATGCTAATATTATTGATAGTAAAGTCATAGTTGAAGATGTTAAGGATGGAACTATATTAGTTAAAGTAATATTTACAGTAGAACAAGATATAGCAGAAAATATATCTTAAACATATTTATTAATTGTCAAATGTAAGTATAGTGTCTAATAATTTATTATGGATGAAAAGGTGAATAACATGAATATAAAGAAAAATAATGAAACTAGAAATAGTAGAAGTCAAAGAGTTACATTATTCTTAGTTGTGTTTAGTATAGTTTATTTATTACTTATCACTGCAATTGCTCCAAAGCAATATACTTTAAAAGCAGGTGATATACCTAGGGTAGATATAAAAGCACCAAGAGATATAGTTGATGAAAAAGCCACAAAGGAAAAAGAAGGGCAGGCATTAGAAAAGGTTGGGCAGCAGTATACCTTAAAAACAGAAGTTAAAAAAGCTGCAGAGGATGATGTTAAAGCTTTATTTGATAAATTAATAGATATAGGGAACATGTCTAATTCTTCAACAACTCTAAAAGAAAGTGATAAAATAAATGAATTAAATAAGTTAGCAGGATTTAAATTTACGGAAGATCAAGCTAAAGTTTTGATAACAATTCCTAAAGAAACATTATCAGATTTAGAGATGAAAATTATTGCTATTGTTGATAAAGCGTATGCAAAAAATATAAATGAAAATGATGAAGTAGCTATTAAAAATGAAAGAGATATTGCTGCATCTAAAATAGAAGAATTAAACTTAGATCCAGGAATTACCAATATTTTGAAAACAATTATTTCATCGAAAATAAATCCAAATGTTTTTTATGACAAAGAAAAAACAGAAGAAAAAATACAAGAAGCACAGAAAAATATATCAAAGGTAATTATAAAGCAAAATCAAACCATAGTAAAAGAAGGAGAACCAGTTACACAAAGTCAGATAGATATTTTATCAGAGTTGGGAATGTTAAGTGATCAAAATGAAACAGGAAATTTTTATGTATATTTAGCTTTGGCAGTATTTTTAGCAATGATTCTTTTTCTTCAATATAATTTTATTAAATTAAATTATAAAGTTATATTTGATAACACTGGAAAGCTTATACTAATAAGTGTTATTAATATAATATCATTGTTATTAGCAAGAACTATAGGGATAATTTCTCCTTTTTTGATACCTTTCGCATGTGCACCAATGATGCTTACATTATTTTTTAATTATAAACTAGCTTTTGTAGTAAGTAGTTTAAATATTATTTTAATAGGGGCGTTAAATGGATTTGATATTCAAATAATGATTTTAGGAATTGTTAGCTCTATACTGGGGTCTACTTTACTAAAAAGGATGCAGCAAAGAAATGAGTTGCTATATTCAACGGGTATTATTGCCGTTGTAAGTACAGTATTAACATTATCTACTGGAATATTAATATCAAGTAATTTTATTGATGTACTCATAAAAGGAGCTATTACAATTGCAGGTGGACTTTTATCAGGTATATTCGCATTAGGTATACTTCCATTTTTAGAAGGTGGCTTTAATGAAGTTACTACGTTGAAACTGCTAGAATTATCAAACCCTAATAATCCACTTTTGAAAAAATTACTAATGGAGGCGCCAGGAACATATCACCATAGTATGCTGGTTGCTAATATTGCTGAAATGGCGGCAGAAGAAGTCGGGGCTAATTCGGTAATTACAAGAATAGGAAGTTATTATCATGATGTTGGAAAAACTGAGAGACCTTATTTCTTTGGTGAAAATCAAATGGGAGGAGAAAATCCTCATAGTAATATTCCTCCTAATTTAAGTGCAATGTTAATAAAATCCCATGTAAAGGATGGACTTGAGTTAGCTAAAAAATATAAATTACCACAAATAATTCAGGATATTATAGCTGAGCATCATGGAAAAACATTGGTGAAATATTTTTATTATACTATGAAAAATAATGCAAAATATCCCGATGAAATTAAAGAAGAAGATTATATGTATGAAGGACCTATACCAAGTACAAAAGAAGCAGGTATAGTAATGCTTGCAGATAGTGTTGAAGCTTCTGTAAGGTCAATTAAAGAGCCTAGCAAAGAAAAAATAAATGAAATGGTTAATTGTATAATTAATGATAAATTGTCAACAGGTCAGTTAAATAATTGTAATTTAACATTAAAGGATATAGAAAAAATTAGGTTGTGTTTCTTAAATGCTCTAAATGGAATATATCATCAGAGAATAGAATATCCAAAAGAAAAAATAAAAGATTTAAACTTTGAAAATAAAGAAAATAATGAAACTAAGGAGTAAGTGAAATAAATGATTTATACAGATAATAGACAAAAAAAATTAGAAGTTACTGAAGAATTTATAAGTAAATTAATAGAAGTGATTAATTTTGCGTTAAAAGAAGAGGAAGTTAATATAGAGTGTGAAATTTCTTTACTATTTGTAGATAATGAAGAAATTAAAGCAATTAACAAAGAAACTAGGGGAATAGACAGAGAAACAGATGTATTATCATTTCCAATGTTAGAATATGAAGATAAAAAGGTATTTAAGGAAATATATAAAGACTATAAATTTTCTCCAGTTGATTTTGATGGAGAAGAACTTGTTCTTGGTGATATAGTGCTTTCTTTAGAAAAAGCATTAGAACAAAGCCGAGAGTTTAATCATTCATATGAAAGAGAAGCATCTTATTTAGTAGTTCATTCAGTGCTACATCTATTAGGATATGATCATATGGAGGACGATGAAAAAAGTGTTATGAGAAGTAGAGAGGAAGAAATATTAAATCAGCTTAAAATAACAAGAGGGTAAATCAGTTAAGAGTTAAGATTTTAAAGTTATGAGTTAGAGAGGAAATCTTAAGACGAAGATTTCTAAAATTAAATAATGATTTTTTGGTAAAAATAGGAAAAGGATTTAAAATTGCATATAACTTTTAACTCATAACTGAATAAAGTGGGTGGATAAATGAAGGTGAAAAAGACACTAGAAAGTTTCAATAATGCAATAACGGGAATAATTGATACTGTAAGAACAGAAAGAAATATGAAAATACATTTAATTGCAGCTGTTGGAGTATTAATTGCTAGCTTTTTCTTTGATATAAGTAAATTTGAATTTCTTATATTAGCAGTTACTATAACGATGGTTATAGCTGCTGAACTTATTAATACTGCAATAGAAGCTGCAATAGATATGACCACTAATTATTATCATCCTTTAGCTAAGGTAGCTAAAAATGCTGCGGCAGGTGCTGTTTTAGTTACTGCTATTAGTGCTGTTTTAGTTGGATATATTATATTTTGGGATAAGTTATCTAGCTTTTCATTTGATTTAATTAGAAAAGTAAAAAATTCTGAACCATATACTATGCTTATTGTATTAATAATAGTTTGTATTGCAACAATTATTGCAAAAGCTATATTTGGGGAAGGAACTCCTTTAAAAGGAGGAATGCCAAGTGGTCATAGTGCTTTAGGTTTTTCTATTGCAACAGCAATATCACTTATAACAGAGCAACCAATTTGTATATTACTAAGTTTTTTGTTGGCGTTTATAACTGCACAAAGTAGAGTTGATTCAGAAGTTCATAGTATTTTAGAAGTAATAGTTGGCGCTATTTTTGGAATAATATTAACGTTATTTATTTTTACTCTATTTAGACTATAAGTAAAAAAACAGACACTTATAAAAAGATTACGCAGTAAAATACGGAACTTTTCTAGAATCACAGTTATTTCAAATTAGAAAAACAGTGAAATAATATTACACATTGTCAATTAACTTATAAATAGAGTATACTATTTGTAAAGTAGCATAATGTTATTTTAGCTTTTAAATTTTTAAATTAAGAAGCTTATTTTTAGGAGGAAAAGATGTTTAAATCAGGATTTGTTACAATAGTTGGAAGACCTAATGTTGGTAAGTCAACTTTATTAAACTACATAATGGGAGAAAAGTTATCTATAGTTTCAAACAAGCCCCAAACAACAAGAAATAACATTCAAACCATATTAACAGGAGAAGATTATCAAATAGTATTTGTTGATACTCCAGGTATACATAAACCTAAGCATAAATTAGGTGAATACATGGTGAATTCAGCAAAAGAGTCAACTAATGATGTTGATTTAGTGTTGTTTTTAACTAACCCAGATGATGAAATAGGTAAGGGAGATAAATTTATCTTAGAAACCTTAAAAGGAAAGAAATGCCCAGTATTTTTAGTGTTAAATAAAGTAGATGAAAGTACTCAGGATAGAGTAGCCAAAAGCTTAGAAATGTATTCTAAGGAGTTTGAATTTGCGGAAATAGTTCCAATAGCTGCAATTAAGGGTAAAAATGTTGATAAGTTATTAGAACTTATGAAAAATGCAATGCCTGAAGGTCCTAAATATTATCCAGATGATATGATAACTGATGTACAAGAGAAATTTGTAGTAGCAGAGATAATTAGAGAAAAGGCACTAAGAAATTTAAGAGATGAGGTACCTCATGGTATAGCAGTAGATATAATTCAGATGAAACAAAATGAAAGAGGAACATATCATATAGAAGTAGATTTAATATGTGAAAAGGATTCTCACAAAGGAATAATAATAGGAAAAAATGGGCAAACGCTTAAGAAAATTGGAGAAACTGCAAGATTTGAGCTAGAAAAATTCTTAAGAGCAAAAGTAAATGTTAAGATATGGGTTAAAGTTAGAAAAGAGTGGAGAGACAATCAAAATTTGTTAAAGGAATTAGGGTATAAGGCGAAAAAGTAAATTTAATGAATAATTAATAATAGGGGTGATGAATCTGTCCACTATAGAAACTAAGGCTGTTATTATAAAAACGCAGGATTTTAAAGAAAATGACAAATTAGTTTGGTTTTATACTGAAAAGCTGGGTAAGATTACGGCAATAGTTAGAGGTGCTAAAAAAAGCAAGAGTAAGTTTTTAGCCTTAACGTTACCTTTATGTTATGGGGAATATATGGTGTATAAAGGGAAAAATTTATATACACTTCAAGAAGGAAAAATATTAAATTCCTTTCAAGGGCTTTTGGATAATTTGCATAAGCTTACCTATTCATCTTATTTATGTGAGCTTATAGATATTGCCTGTACAGATGAGGATATTAATGTTGGGCTTTTTAGGAACTTAGTTACGACATTATATTTATTGAATACAGATGCATTAGATTACGAATTGCTAATAAGGGCTTTTGAATTAAAATTATTAAAGTCCACAGGATATAATTTGTCGTTAGATAATTGCAGTATTTGTAGAAAAAAAATATCGTCTTCAAATTATATAAGTTTATCTTATTATGGAGGAGTATGTGAGGAATGTCCTAAAGAACATGGGTTATTTATTTCAAAAGGGGCATATAATGCTTTGAGATTTTTGATGAACTTGAATGTAGATAAATTATATAGATTAAATTTGAGCAATGAAATAAAAGCAGAAATAGAAAAAGTAACAACTTTTTTAATCAGCAATAACTATTCAAGAAAGCCCAAAAGTTTGGAAATGTTAAATTTTATTAAGGAGTGATAATTTATGGAAAAATTAACATTGGAAAAAGTTGATATGGTCAGAGAAAGAACAGGAGTAACTTATGAAAAAGCAAAAGAGGCTTTAGAAGCAAGCGAAGGAGATGTATTAGAAGCTTTAATTTATATTGAAAAAACTCAGGAGGCATCAAATAATAACGAAGGTTCTGAAGGTGAGTTTGAAAGTAAAGCAGCAATTTCTATTGAAGAGCTAAAGGCTTGGATTAAGCAAATAATTGAAAAAGGAAATGTCACAAGGATAAAGATTAAAAAAGATGATGTTAAATTGATTGATATTCCAGTTAATGCAGGAATTGCAGCAGGTGTTGTTGCCCTTGTAATTCCACCAATTCTTGCAGCAGGTGTAATTGCAGCCATAGCAACTAAAATAACAATAGAAGTGACAAATGAAGATGGAACTGTAGAAGTTATAAATACACAAGTATCTAAAGTTGCAAATGATGTTAAAAATAAAGCTAATGATTTTGCTGATATGGTTATATCTAAAGTAAATGAAATGAAAAATGATATAAAAGATAGTAAAAGTGAAGTTAAGCCAAAAGAGTATACAGGTTCTGATACGGTTTATACTTATACAGTAAGCTTTGAAGAAGAAAAAGAAAAAGTTGAAGATAGAATTGAAGAAAAAGAAGAAGAAAAAAAATAAAAGAAATCTAAAGAAATAAAGAGTAAAACAGATATAAAATAAACATAAAATTAGTATATGGGAAATATTTAGTGAATTTATTTGATTTTTCTGAAAATTAAGTCTAGTCAAACAATAATTACATGATATAATAAAAGAGTGGTAATTATACACTAAATATTTCTTGTATTTGTAGAAAGAGGGATAAGTTTGAAATTATCACCTAGGCAAGAGGAAATTATAAGCTTAGTAAAAGAGAACCAACCAATAACAAGTGAAGCTATTGCAGAAAAGCTAGGGGTAACTAGGGCTGCTCTTAGAGCAGATTTAGCAGTGCTTACTATGATTGGTAGTCTAGATGCTAGACCTAAGGTTGGTTATGTATACAGCGGTAAAACATCTAATGGGATGGTTTATCAAAATATCAGTAAAGTTAAAGTATCTGAAATAATGTCTAAACCTGTGACAGTAAGCGAGGAGACAATGGTATATGATGCAATCGTATACTTGTTTCTAAACGATGTTGGGACATTATTTATAGAAAACAATGGAGTAATTACAGGAGCAGTTTCTAGAAAAGATTTTCTTAAAATCTCAATAGGGGGAACAGACATACATAAGGTTCCAGTTGGTGTAATCATGACAAGAATGCCCAATATAATTTGTGCTGACAAGGATGATAACGCATATGATGTAGCTAAGAAAATAATAGAACATGAAATTGATAGTATTCCAGTTGTTGAAACAGTCAAAAGAACCGATGGAAGGGACCAATTAAAGATTATAGGGAAGGTTTCCAAGACCAATATAACTAAATTATTTGTTAAACTTGGAGAAATCGGCGATTAGTTATTAGGGTAACTACGATGCCTTAGGAGGAATCGATAGTAAATATATTGAGAAAAATATAAGAAAAGAGGGAGTATTGAGATGACAAATAAGTATGTATATCTTTTTAGTGAAGGAAATGCTTCAATGAGAAATTTACTTGGAGGGAAAGGTGCTAATTTAGCTGAAATGACTAATATTGGAATTCCAGTACCAGATGGATTTATTGTTACAACTGAATCTTGTAATAAATATTATGAAGATGGTAGAAAGATTTCTGATGAAATAATAGGTCAAATTTATGATTGTTTAGCAAAACTTGAAGAATCTACAGGTAAAAAATTTGGAGACAATTCAAACCCTTTATTAGTTTCAGTAAGATCTGGTGCTAGAGTTTCTATGCCAGGTATGATGGATACTATTTTAAATTTAGGATTAAATGATGTAGCTGTTGAAGCTATGGCAGGTTTAACTAACAATCCTAGATTTGCATATGATTCTTATAGAAGATTTATTCAAATGTTCTCAGATGTTGTTATGGGAATAGAAAAGAGATTATTTGAAAATAAAATTGATGAACTTAAGGAAAAGAAAGGCGTTGAATTTGATACAGATTTAACTGCTGATGATTTAAAAGAATTAGTTGCTGAATTTAAAGAATTATACAAGAAAGAAAAAGGTGAAGATTTTCCAAGTGATCCTAAAGTACAATTAATTGAGTCTATAACAGCTGTATTTAGATCATGGGATAATCCTAGAGCTATAGTATATAGAAGATTAAATGATATTCCAGGAGAATGGGGTACAGCAGTAAACATACAAGAAATGGTATTTGGTAATAAAGGAGAAACTTCAGGTACAGGAGTTGTATTCTCTAGAAATCCAGCTAATGGTGAAAATGAAATATATGGTGAATATTTAATGAATGCACAAGGTGAAGACGTTGTTGCTGGTATTAGAACACCACTTCCAATATCAAAATTAAAAGAACAAGATCCTAAGATTTATAAAGAATTTGAAGATATAGTTGAAAAACTAGAATCTCACTATAAAGATATGCAAGATATGGAAATAACTATAGAAGAAGGTAAGTTATACTTCTTACAAACTAGAAATGGTAAGAGAACAGCTCAAGCAGCTTTAAAGATTGCTGTTGATTTAGTTGAAGAAGGAATGCTTACTAAAGAGGAAGCTATTTTAAAGGTTGAACCTAAGCAATTAGATACATTATTACATCCAGCTTTCTATACTGAAGATTTAAAGAAAGCTGTACCAATGGCTAAAGGGTTACCAGCATCACCTGGAGCTGCTTGTGGTAAAATTGCATTTACAGCTGATGAAGCTAAAGACAGAGCTGCACTTGGAGAAGATGTTGTTCTTGTAAGACTTGAAACTTCACCAGAAGATATAGAAGGAATGATAGCTGCAAGAGGAATTCTTACAGTTAGAGGTGGAATGACTTCCCATGCTGCTGTTGTTGCAAGAGGAATGGGAACTTGCTGTGTAGCAGGATGTGGAACTATTAAAGTTGATGAGAAAAAGAGAACTGTAGAGGTTAATGGAAAAGTATTCACAGATGAGGACTACATTTCAATTGACGGTACTTCAGGTAATGTATATGGAGAAAAAATAAAGACAGTTGCTCCAGAAATTTCAGGCCATTTTGCTACATTCATGGCATGGGCAGATGAAATAAGAAAATTAAAAGTTAGAGCAAATGCTGATAGTCCAAAGGATGCAAAACAAGCAGTTGAATTTGGAGCTCAAGGTGTAGGTCTTTGTAGAACAGAGCATATGTTCTTTGCAGAAGATAGAATCATGGCTGTAAGACAAATGATTACTTCTAAAGATTTAGAACAAAGAAAAGTTGCATTAGATAAGATATTACCAATGCAAAAATCTGACTTCATAGGAATTTATGAAGCATTAGAAGGTAAACCTGTTACTATAAGATTATTGGATCCACCATTACATGAATTCCTACCATCAGCTGATGAAGATATTAAGGAATTAGCAAGAGAAATGGGAATAACTTTTGATGAGTTAAAAGCTACAGTTCAAGAGTTACATGAATTCAATCCAATGATGGGTCATAGAGGATGCCGTCTTGCAGTATCTTATCCAGAAATTGCTGAAATGCAAGCTAGAGCAATTATAGAAGCTGCTATAGAAGTTAAGAAGACTAAAGGCTTTGACATTGTTCCAGAAATAATGATTCCTCTAGTTGGTGAAATTAAGGAATTAAAATATGTTAAAGATGTTATAGTAAATACAGTAAAAGAAGTTATGGAAGAAAAAGGTGTAACTTTAGATTATAAAGTAGGTACTATGATAGAAATTCCAAGAGCAGCTTTAACTGCTGATGATATAGCTAAAGAAGCAGAATTCTTCTCATTTGGTACAAATGATTTAACTCAAATGACATTTGGATTCTCAAGAGATGACGCAGCTAAATTCTTATCTCATTACTATGAGAAGAAGATTTATGAACAAGATCCATTTGGTAAATTAGATCAAACTGGAGTTGGTTCATTAATTAAGATAGCTGTAGAAAAAGGAAGAGCTACAAGACCAGATATCCATCTTGGAATATGTGGAGAACATGGTGGAGATCCATCATCAATTGAATTCTGTCATAAGATAGGTCTTGATTATGTATCTTGTTCACCATTTAGAGTGCCACTTGCAAGACTTGCAGCAGCACAAGCACAAGTTAAAAATCCAAGGTAATCAGAAAAATAAATAATAGTGTGAAGTTATAATATGAGCTATTAATAATAAGGCTTTAAATTTTTCATACTATGAGATATAGGGCGTTGAAATTTGAAATTATTACTAATTTTAAGTTCAATGCCCTATTTTTGATAGTAATCATATTATTTTCACCATTCTTTTCATTGGTTTTAGCCGTGGGAATGATTAAATATATTTAATATAATAAAAGGTGGAATAGTGGGGATTGAACTTGCAGTTTCGTTATTGCGTTGTCAGTTTTGTTCTTAGTGCAAGATGATAAGCTACAACTACATAGTTCTGGCGATGCAGTGATTGACAATTGCTCTTCAAGAAGTAGTGCTAGCCGTACCTGCAATTATAGCATAAACCTGACCTAATTTTGTTAATCAAGTTGGTACGAACAACAGCAATTAATGCTTCTACAATAATAACAGCAATTATATGCTTTATATTAACGTCTGTTGTTATTAAGTTATAGGGAGATGGGAAGGGAAATTAAAATAATAATATCTTTTAGAATGTAGAAAATATAGAAAAGGAGATTTATAATTATAGAGTAAACTTATTTTTTTATAATAAACTATATAGATGATTTTATAGGGTATGGAGGAAATATGGAAAATGTAGAAAAATTTATTGAAATAAATGGCGACTTTAAAATGCGGAAATTAACAGAAAATGATTTGGAACAATTTAATGGACTTTTGCGCTATGCATTTCAAATAACGATGGATGAACTTTTGCATACTGGTTGGACAGAAGACCAAATTATGCATGCAAAGAAACCTATTCTTAAAAATGCATATGTATTAGGATGGTTTTATCATGGAAAATTAGCTTCAATGATTGTTGTATATTCTATGAAAGTTAATATTCACGATAATATTTGCAGCATGGGAGGAGTTACGGGAGTTGCTACATATCCTGAATACACAGGTAAAGGGTTAATACATTCGTTGATAAAAAAGGCTATCGAGTATATGCATGGAGAAGGCCAATCAATTTCTTTTTTATATCCGTATTCAATTCCTCTTTATAGAAAACATGGCTGGGAAATAATATCTGACAAGATTACATTTACAATAAAAGACTCACAGCTTCCTAAAATAAGAAATGTAAAAGGTATGATGGAACGTGTTAGTTTGGAATGTGAAGATCTTTCAAATGTTCATGACTATTTTTCCATGCAGCGTCATGGTGCAATGATCAGAGATAAGCTAGCTTGGGATGAATATTGGAGATGGGATAGTGATGATATTATAGCTGCTATCTATTACAATAAAAACCATAAACCTTTAGGATATTTAATTTATTACATTAGAAATGATATCTTTTATATAAAAGAAATGGTTCATTTAAATAGTGAAGCGCGTTATGGAATATGGAATTATATAAGTGCACATTATTCTATGGTAAATGAAATCAAAGGAAATAATTATTCTGGGGAACCAATGGCATTTCTGTTTGAAGATAGTGAGATAGTTGAAAAAATTGAACCATATTTTATGGCAAGAATTATTGATGTTAAAAAATTTATTTTACAATATCCATTTTTAGTTCAATCACAAAACTTTAAAATTAATTTGAAAATAAAAGATTCAATAGCAGATTGGAATAATGGAGTGTTTAATGTTTATTGGGAAGATGATGATACTTTTTGCGAAAAAACTGATGATATTCATGCAGCTAATTTAGTAGAAATGGATATTCAAACCTTAACCACTATGTTAATGGGGTACAAACGTCCTACCTTTTTATATGAATGTGGAAGAATAAAGACCGAATATTATATGCTTAGAATTTTGGAACAGTTGATTCCAGTGGAAAAACCTTATTTTTCAGATTATTTTTAACATAATTACGAAAAATAAGATAAAGTTTAAAATTATATTTTCATTTTAATAGAATAATAATATAAATAATGAAATTAAGAAGGAAGCACCAAGAAAAATTTGATTTTTCTTGGTGCTTCTTTTTACTAATTTAGTTTCATGTCCAAGCAATAAGCTTGTATATTTCAGAATGGAAATTATATATAAATTAGTTAAACTTTATACTATAAATGTATTATAATACCACTTGCTATAAGAGGACAACTTGCATATAATTTTAAAGTAAAACTATATGAAATGCTTTTTCAATTTCGTATATGATTTTTAGAGAAAAATCATATTGAAGGTTTGCTTTTGAAGTTGCTTTTATAAGCAACGATAAGAAAGCGGATTTATTACATTTGTTAATATTTCTATAATAATCTCTTGATATTTTCCAATACTTTTGTGGAAAACAAATATATGAAATTATATATCTTAAATCAGATTCTGTGAGTGGAGAAATTTCATCATATGCTTTTAGTAAAGATAAAGCTAAATCAATATCCCATTTTGTATTTTCCCGTTTAAGAAGCCTACGCATAAAATAACCTAAATCTCTTGCTGAATAATCTGTTTTGCATTTATCAAAATCAATTATCCATGGATCTAAATCATTAGGAAAAATTATATTTTTATTTACAAAATCACCATGACATAGAGATTTGCTTAGAGTATCTGCATTTATTTTATTTGAGATATCTAATGATAATTTTGCTAAATTTAAATTAATATCAAAAATTGAAATGAAATGTTTAGAAAAAGTATCTTTATATTTAAATGCTTCATTAGATGTTAGAAGTAGATCTTCAAAATGCTTTAAGGTTGATATGTAATAATCATCAAAGCCTTCCTTTATAGAACTTCCTAAAATTGGTTGAAAGTTGCGCGTGATTGAATGTATAGTAGAAAGTTTTTTTACAGCTAGAGTAACATGGCTAATATTATCAAAATTACATTTCTCACCATTGATCCAAGGTGTTAATATAAAAAGCATATCTTTATAAGCTGCAAATCTATTATTATCAATGGTTGATAAAAGCTTTGGTACTCTGATGTTATTTCTGTACAACCATTCAATAGCGGAATATACGTATAGCAAATCATTTATTGGATAATAAACTTTTTTTAAACAATAACTTTTTTCATTAAAATCTACTTTGTATACAGCTCTTTGTTTATCTGTATCTTTAAATTTTATTATTGAAACTTTAGCCTTTTGCAAATTATAGTATGGTAAAACATTTAGTTTTATAATTTCAGGGGAAAGACTGGAAGCTTGTAAAGGCAATACTTCGATGCTCATAAAAACACTCCTTTTATATTAAGTGATTTTTTGGAATAGGTAATAATGAATAATTAAGTAAGAAAAACCTCTAGATTTTTGAAAGATAAAAATAATTAAAAGAAAACCTACGGTTTTGAACCTTAATCATTCATTATCAACCATTCATCATTAACTAAGCGGACACAGTTGCTTTGTTTTAAGTTAGTTGAAAAACTTTATGTATTAAATAATATTAATGCAATTTTAGGAATATACTTAAAGAATTGCAAAAAAATATAAAATTTTATATATAAATGATATTATTTTTTTATAATTTGCAAATAATAAAGAGTGTTAATAAATAGAGGAATATGGAGATAAATATAGAATAGATAAAAAGAGGTGATAATATATGAATGTAAGAGAAAAAATTCAAGATTTTGAAAGCTTGACATTAATCAAAGAAGCAGCTTTTTCTAAAAATTCTCGTGGAAGAAAAATTCCTGAGGCAGAAGATGATATTAGAACTTGCTATATGGTTGATAGAGATAGAATTATTCAAAGTAAATCATTCAGGCGCCTTAAACATAAAACACAGGTATATATAAAGACTTTTGGTGATCATTACAGAACTAGATTAACTCATACCTTGGAAGTATCCCAAGTTGCTAGAAATATTGGTGTTGGAATTGGATTAAATGAAAATTTAATTGAAGCAATTGCTTTAGGTCATGATTTAGGGCATGTTGCTTTTGCACATAATGGAGAAGAAGTATTAAATGAATACTTAAATGGCGGCTTCCGTCACAATGAGCAAAGTGTAAGAGTGGTAACAAAGCTTGAAAATAATGGAAAAGGCCTTAATTTAACGGAAGAAGTGATTAATGGAATATTAAACCATAGTGGTCTTGGAACAGTAAAGGATATAATTACTTTAGAAGGTGTTGTAGTAAAGTTTAGTGACAAAATGGCTTACTTAAATCATGATATTGATGATTCTATAAGAGCTGGATTATTAAGAAAAGAAGAGATACCAAGAGAAATTGTTAAGATTCTTGGAGATAATTCTAATGAAAGATTAGATATATTAATTAAAGATTTTGTAAAAACATCAACTGATAATATTAATAATGGTATTAGAGAAATTGGCATGAGCAAAGAAATTGATGGCGCAATGAGAGAATTAAGGGAATTTATGTTTAAAAATATATATTTAGGGGATACATTAAAGGTCGAGAGAAATAAAGCAAAATTTATTTTGGAGCAGCTAATAATGTATTTTGAAGAAAATCCAGAACAAATGCCTGAATTTTATTTAAAAATAGCTAAAGAAGAAAGCTTAAAAAGAGGTGTGGCTGATTTTATTGCAGGAATGAGTGATGATTATTGTTTATTATTATTTAATAAAATATTTGTTCCTAAGGTAGTAATAGATTAGTTCGGACTAAATACAATAGGTATTAGAATTTTAAAATAAAAAGAGGATTTCAAAATAAAAAAAAGAATATTTAATAATAATGCAATTCAACTAAATATTATTTCATATTACTTGGAAGAAATTAAAATAAAATTTATTAAATAAATAGAAGGAAAACTCGTAAATATGTCGAATAATATATAATTGTTGAAAAAAAGCAGTAGGGAGGAGATGTCTCCTTGCAGATACCAGAAGACGTAATAGAGAAAATAAAAGAGCAAAATGACATTGTTGATATTATTTCTGAAAATGTAAGGTTAAAAAAATCAGGTAGAAATTATATGGGATTATGTCCATTTCATAATGATAAATCTCCGTCATTCAGTGTTTCTAGTGATAAACAAATTTACAAGTGTTTTTCATGTGGTGAGGCGGGAAATGTTATTACATTTGTTATGAAATATAAGAAATTTACATTTTTAGAAGCTGCAAAGTATTTGGCAGATAAAGCTAGTATTCCATTAGAAATAGCAGGTCAGGAAAATAATAAAGTTCTAAGAAAAAAAGAACTTTTATATAAAGTTAATGTTGATGCTGCTAGATATTATTTTGCTAGTTTACAAAAAATTAAAATAGCAAAGGAATATTTTCTAAAGCGTGGAATAAGAGAAGAAACAATAAAGAGATTTGGTCTTGGATATGCGCAGGATAACTGGAAGGGAATAATAAATTATTTAAGAACAAAGGGTTACAAAAATGATTTGTTACTAGAAGCAGGATTAATTTCTAAGAATGAGAAGACTGGGAATGTCTATGACAGATTTAGAAATAGAGTTATGTTTCCAGTATTCGATGTAAAAGGAAAAGTTATTGGCTTTGGAGGCAGGGTTTTAGATGATTCAAAACCAAAATATTTAAATTCACCTGAGACAATGATTTTTCAAAAAGGAATTAATCTTTATGGTTTAAATTTTGCAGTTAAAAATGGATTACAAGAAGATTACATTATTATTGTTGAAGGCTATATGGATTTAATAGCACTTCATCAATCTGGCATAACTAATGTTGTAGCATCTCTTGGAACTGCTCTTACTGTAAATCAGGCAAGGCTTTTAAAAAGATATGTAAGCAAAGTAATAATTTCTTATGATGCTGATTTGGCAGGTCAAACTGCTACTCTAAGAGGTCTTGAAATTTTAAGAAATGCTGGATTTGATGTAAAAGTATTAACAGTGCCAGAAGGTAAAGATCCAGATGAATTTGTGAGAAATAACGGAAAAGAAGCATTTTTAAGGTTAGTAAAAGATTCATTACCACTAATTGAATATAGAATAAAAAAGGTATCAGAGGGAATTAATCTTAAGGATGGAAATGATTTGGTTAAATATGGAGAAAGATTTGCAGATATTTTAGTAGATTTGAATCCAGTAGAAAAAGATGTCTATATAAAAAAAATATCAGAAGAAACATCAATTAAAGAACAGGCGTTATATGATTTGCTTTCTCAAGAAATGGCAAAAAAGTTAAAAGAGGATAGCTTTTCTAATAAAAAGGAAAGCACTGCAACAAAGTTATATATAGAACCAGCTTATTTAAAAGCTGAAAGGGCTTTACTTAAATTGATGTTTAAGGATGAATTTTATGAAGAACTCAAAAATGTTATAAATTTTGGTGACTTCATAATAGAACCACATAATAAAATTTATTCTTTAATATTGCAAGGAAAAAAAGCAGATACTAATAATATAATATCTTATGTAGAAAGCAGATGTGATGATGTAGAAAGTTCCAAAGAATTAATAAAAATTATGGAACATGAAATTTTAGCTGTTACAGATAAGGAAAGATTGATTAGAGATTATATAAAGCAAATTAAATGCTTTAAGCTTAAATTGCAAATTGAAGATCTAAAAACGATGCAAAATAGATTTGAACAAAACGGGGAAATTGAGGAATCTATTAAAATTGCAATGGAGTATGCTAAATTATCAGAAATGTTGAAAAAGGTAGAGAGAGAGGTTTAAGGTTATGACGGAAGGAGGCAATAATAATATGGAACAAAAAGCAAATGGAAAATCAGTAAAGCCAAAGGATGACAAAAAAGATAAAAATAACAAGATGCTAGCGGTTAAGGAATTAATAGAAAGAGGAAAGAAAAGCGGTTCATTAACATATAAAGAAATTATGGAGGCTATTGATCATATTGATTTAAGCCCAGAACAAATAGAAAAGATATATGAAGTATTTGAAATGACAGGTGTTGAAATAATAGGAGAAGCTCCAGAAGCTGAAGTTGAGCAAGAAGAATTAGAACTAGATTTATCAGTACCTGAAGGTATAGCTATTGATGATCCTGTTAGAATGTATTTAAAAGAAATTGGAAAAGTGCCACTATTGTCTTCTGAACAAGAAATAACTTATGCTAAAGAAATAGAAGAGGGAAATGAAAAAGCTAAGAAAAAATTAGCAGAAGCGAACTTGAGATTAGTTGTAAGTATAGCAAAAAGATATGTTGGAAGAGGTATGTTGTTCTTAGATTTGATTCAAGAGGGAAACTTAGGACTTATTAAGGCTGTTGAAAAGTTTGATTATAGAAAAGGATATAAATTTTCTACTTATGCTACTTGGTGGATAAGACAGGCGATAACAAGAGCTATTGCAGACCAAGCTAGAACAATAAGAATACCAGTTCATATGGTTGAAACTATAAATAAACTTATTAGAGTGCAAAGACAATTGTTACAAGAGCTTGGAAGAGATCCGTTCCCAGAAGAAATTTCAAAGGTTATGGAATTACCAGTAGATAAGGTACGTGAAATTCAAAAAATTGCACAAGAACCAGTTTCATTAGAAACTCCAATTGGTGAAGAAGAAGATTCTCATTTAGGAGATTTTATTCCTGATGATGAAGCACCAGCACCAGCCGAAGCGGCTGCATTTACAATGCTTAAGGAACAATTAATAAGTGTATTGGATACATTAACTCCTAGAGAAGAAAAAGTATTAAGATTAAGATTTGGTCTTGATGATGGAAGAGCAAGAACTCTTGAAGAAGTTGGAAAAGAATTTAATGTTACAAGAGAAAGAATTAGACAAATTGAAGCAAAAGCTTTAAGAAAACTAAGACATCCATCAAGAAGTAAAAAATTAAAAGATTATTTAGATTAAAATTTAAATTAAAAACTAAGCACCTAGATAATAGGTGCTTAGTTTTTGAAAAGAAAATTAGTAAATGTTTTAGTTGATAATTAACAACACTAATATATAGAAAAATTTATTAATACAGTATTATACAACTCCTATAGCATATGGAGATGACTTAGTGGGATTCACTAAGAATTTTTTAGAAAACAATAGTTTTCTACCTTAAGTGTAAATTGTTAGCTGTTAACTGAATTAAGTGGAGGAAAATATGGAGTTAAGTAAAAGATTAAATTGGATAATAGAAAAACTTGATAAGGTTGAAGTTATAATGGATGTTGGAACAGATCATGGTTATATACCTATCTATTTAGTTAAAAATAATATTGCTTCAAAAGTTATTGCTTCAGATATAAACAAAGATCCTTTAAAAAAAGCTGAAATAAATGCATCATTAGATGGAGTGTCAGATAAAATAGATTTAAGATTAGGTGCAGGATTATCACCTTTAAAAAATAAAGAAGCAAATGCAGTTATAATTGCTGGTATGGGTGGAAATTTAATTAGAGACATATTAGAAAATGATTTGAGTAAGTTAAAAGATTTAGAATATTTAATACTTCAACCTGCTCAAAATCCTGAAGTTTTACGTAAATATTTATATAATAATGATTATGAGATTATAGATGAAGATATTTGCTTAGATGATGGAAAGTTTTATGAAATATTCAAAGTAAAATATAAAAAAGGAGATTATATATCTTTGGAGGAGATATTCTATGAAATAAGTCCAATGATTTTAAATAAAAAGTCTTCTATTTTTAAAGCATATATAGAAAGCAAAATAGATAAAAATGAAAAAGTAATGGAATTTATAAAAGATAACACAGAACATGCTATAGAACGTAAAAATGAGTTGATGAAAAAAAATCAAAGGTTAAAAAAGTTATTGCAAAATTTTTAGGTGGTGAATTTATGGCAAAAGTAGTTGAAATAGCAAAGGAAATTGAACAATTAGCACCAAAATTTTTAAAGGAAGATTATGATAATGTTGGATTGATGGTTGGGGATGAGCAAAAAGAAGTAAATAAAGTATTACTTTCTTTAGATTGTACAAATGAAGTAATTAAAGAAGCAGTAGAACTTAATTGTGATTTAATCATTAATCATCATCCATTGTTATTTAGAAAGCCAAGCAATATTATTAAAGGTGATTTAGTTGGAGAAAAGATTATTAATTTGATAAAAGAGGATATTGCTTTATATTCGTGCCATACTAATTTAGATAGTGCTAAAAATGGAATTAATGAAACAATAGTTAATATTCTTGGCTTTAATTCAAGCAGAATAATTGAACCTATAGATTCAAAAGAATATAAAGATGGTGGAATTGGAAGAATAGTGGAATTAGAAAAAGAAATGTCAATTTCAGAAATTATAGATATTGTTAAAGAAAAATTAGATATAAAGAATATGAGGGTTGTAAGAGGTAATGAAAAAGTAAGAGTATTAGCAATAATAAATGGTAGCGGCCAAGACTTCTTTCATAAGGCGAAAAGTCTTGGAGCAGATTGTATAATAACAGGGGATACTACTTATCATTTTGTCTCGGATTTTAAAGAAATGGGTATAAGTATATTAGATCCAGGACATTTTCCAACAGAGTATATTGTTTTCTTAAAAACATTAGAATTTTTAAAAGAAAAGTTTAAAGATGTTGAATTTATTACTTCAAAGCAAAGTAAAGATCCATATGAATTTGTTTAAATAATGCTTAATATAAGTTAGGAACAGAGAAAAGAATATTGCGTAAATTTTAAAATATTTTTACAAGCATTTCATCATTATTTAAATAATTCATTTCATAAAATTAATATGTGACAATTAAGTAAATAAAACAGAAAAAACTGCATATACTTATAAGGTATTAATATTGTGAGAGTAAGATATGAGTAGAGATGATGATTTTGCTAATGGAGCAGGGGAAGATTTAAAAAAAGATTTTAGAAACATATTTAAACATAGTAAAAATGCCTTTAGAGGTTTTTTTAGAAAGAGACCATCTAGATGTTGTGGTAGACCAAATGGATTTACTCCCTTTGGTCTTGGAAAAACAACATTATTGGCCTTATTTTATCCGAAACTAATAGTTGCAGGAATAATTATTTTAACTTTGTTATTTTGCGGAGTAAACTTGTATGGAATAATAATAATAATTTTGTTAACAATAATATTTATATTAATATAAATTGTATATATTATACTTAATAAGTTAAAAGTTTCAAAATACGGATTTTGATTTATATCATTCCAGCAAATTAATAAAAATATTCATTTGTATATTTGTTTAAAGTATGTTAATATATATTTTGCGAGTAAGACATGCAATCGCTGCTAGACTTAGATCTAGGAGAGGAAAGTCCGAGCTCCATAGGGCAGGGTGCTGGATAACGTCCAGTCAAGGCGACTTGAAGGAAAGTGCAACAGAGATATACCGCCTAAGTTTTACTTAGGTAAGGGTGGAAAGGTGATGGTAAGAGCTCACCAGCGTGATGGCGACTTCACGGCTATGTAAACCCCACTTGGAGCAAGACCGAATAGGGAGGCATTAAGGGGCTGCCCGTCCCGCCTCCGGGTGCGTCGCTTGAGCCTGCTGGCAACAACAGGCCTAGATAGATGATTGCTTAGTACAGAACTCGGCTTATGGCTTATCTCGCATATTGAAAATAGGCAGTTGAGAGAATGGAAGGTTAATTTCTTCCGACATTCTTCCGACGGCTATTTTTTTATATTAATTTAGATGAGAATATTAAATTTGAGATTTTATCAGTAGCTGATTTCTGCATTTCATCGGTTACGTGAGAATATATATTTAAGGTTGTATTAATATCTGAATGGCCTAATCTTTCTTGTATAACTTTAAAATCTACACCTTCTTGCAAAAGCAAAGTGGCATTGGAGTGACGTAAATCATGGAAACGAATTTTTTTATCAATTCCTGAGTTATTTACTAATCTGTTAAATTTTAAAGTATAGTAATTTGGATGTATATATTTGCCGGATTCCCAAGTGAAAATAAAATCATATTCACGGTTGTTAAATTTATTTTTAATATAATTTTCACCATATTCTAGTCTGTTTAGATTTTGCTTTTTTTTATGAGTCTTAAATAATTCTAAAAGATCATTAGATACAGATATACTTCTTTCACTTTCAATAGTTTTAGGAGTTCCTACCTGAACAGATGTATTTGTATATATAAGATTATTATTGATTTTGATTTTTTTATTTTCAAAGTCAATATTGCTCCATTCTAGACCTGCTACCTCGCCTCTTCTTAGGCCAAGTTCTAAAGTAACAATTAAACAGAGTTTAAAAACATAATTTCCATAATCAGTTGAATCTAAGTGCGACAATAGTAAAGTGAACTCTTCAACAGTTAAAGTATTTGAAATATATTTATTTCTTTTAGGTTTTTCAATAAATTTGCACATATTATCATTAATTAACTGTAGTCGTACAGCTCTATTTAAAGAAGAATTTATTACACCATAAATTGATTCTAAAGTAGTATTGCTTAATCCTTTTTTCTTTTCTGCATTTAGAAGTTTTTCTATGAGTATAGGTTTAAGATCCTTAAGTAGGTATTGACCAATATGTGGTTTTATTTTGTTGAGATAAAGTGATTTATATTTTTCATAGGTATTAATTTTCCTATTTTCTTTAATATAATCTTCAAGCCAATCGGTAACATACGCATCATATGTTAATTTTTTTGGTTCTACAAATCCATTAGCATATTTGTATATTGCTTCATTTAATGATTCTAATGCCTCCTTTTTTGTGTTGCCTCCACAACGTTCAATTCGTTTTCTTTTACCATCAATAGAAGGTAATTCAAATGAATAATACCATCTATCACCTTTCTTTCTAACACTTCCTTGCATATTTTGACACCTCCATGTTAGATAGTATTTCACAATCTATAGTAGCTTTATCCAATAATGTTTTATCTTTATCTGAATTATAATCTACTGTTTCATTTATATTCCTTGAATAAACGATTTCATTGTTGAGTTTAATATTTAAAATATACTTCCATGGCATTAAAATTCCCCCTAACATAATGCGAACTAGTGTTCTCATGAAAATTATAACATTATTAGATTTTGATTTCAATATTCTGGAATGAAATTTGGATTTTTTTAAAGTAAAAGTAAATATTTTATTATTTAAAGCTAAAAATAGCATAAAAATAAATAAAAAACCATAGATGAAAATTCTACAGTTTTTCTTGATTATTTTATTTATTTTTAGAGTTTTCAATTAACTTTTTCACATCTAAACCGACAGCATCTAATTGCTTAATAATATTTTGAACTTCTTCAGCAGTTAATTCATGAGGATATCCTTTATCAATTTCAATTTCTATAGTTTGATTATGTAATGTTCCTGAGTATACTTTTGCAAGTTTATCATCAGTTCTGCCTAGAAGATAATCTATGCTGCAGTCAAAATAATCAGCTATTTTAATTAATACATCATCCTTAGGAAATCTATTTCCCTTCTCCCAATTAGTTACTGTTGCAGGTTCAACGCTCATAATTCTAGCAAAATCTTTGCCTAATAACCCTTTTTCTTCACGAAGCTCCTTAAGCCTAGTAGGAAATTTACTCATATTATCACCACCTTATATACTATAAACAATTCACTAACTAATATTATAAACTATTTGCTAATTAATTAACACTAAATTAACTAAAAGAAAAAATAAATTTTATTAAATTGAGTAAAATATGTTGAAATTATCTAAATGCTAATTTATAATGAAATTAAATTAGCGATATGATAATTAAACAAGTGTAAATTATCAGAATGAAAACTTAAATGGATAGCAAATTAGAATTAAGCAATTAAAAAGGAGAATGAAAGATGTACAGCAAATTAAAAGGCCTTATGGTAGAGAAAAGAATTACTCAACAGGAGTTAGCAGAAATACTTAAAATAACTGGAAGTGCTCTAAATTATAAAATAAACGGCAAGTCTGATTTCAGTGTAACAGAGGCTAAGTTGGTTTCAAGTTTTTTTGGAAAAACAATAGAAGAAATATTTGTTGTTGATGAACTTACTAAAATGAAAACTGGTAAAAAAGCCTAACATAACTAGAGAATGATAAAGATGAAAAGCAAGAAGTAGACGTGATTTATAAATCAAGCATGGAACTATGATTAGCACCAAATAAATTCATAAGGGATGAATCATGGAAATGAGAATAGGGGGATGGGGATGGAGCCAGTTTTATATACGGTATCTGAAGCTGCAGAGTTGTTAAAAGTTAACAGAAATTCTGTATATGATTTATTAAAGAAGAATGTAATAAGAGGGCTAAAGCTTGGGAGTTTAAAAATAACTAGAACAGAATTAATCAAGTTTTTAGAAGAAAACAATGGAAAGGATTTATCTAACCTAGAAGACATTAAAGATTTAACTTTTGATAGGGAGGGATAGTCATTTAAGTATTTATCCAAGATAGTAGAATGAATTCATTTCCATGCATATAACTAATAGTTTTAGAAAGAAGGGATTTAGATTGATTAGAAAATTTGAAGGATTAACAGCCAATGATTTAATAGAAATATTAAAGAATTATCCAAGGGATACAAAAGTATGTACTCAAATGCTTGGAGAGAATTTCCCGGTTAAACAGGTTGAAGAGTGTATTTATTATGACTTTGAAAAGGGTAAAAGAGGAGAGGAACATACGGGAGTTCTGGTAAAATAAGACACCATTAAATGAGGGAGAAGAGTGAATTTAAAAATCTTCAAATGTTATATCTATGTATGTAATTCAATTGGAATAAGTCCATCTTGGGATGGACTTGAAAGGTTTAGAAAATTTTGCTTATGGGAGTGTGAAAATAATGGCAGATATTAAATGGATTAAGCTAGCTACTTGTATGCCTGATGATGAAAAAATGAAATTAATAGATGCAATGCCAGAGAGGGATACAGTTCATTATTTATGGATAAGATTACTTATACAAGCAGCCAAGACTAACGCTGATGGGGAGATATTCTTATCAGAGGATATGCCATATACAGATAAAATGCTTGCCGTAATATTTTCTAGGCCTTTAGCAGATATAAAACTTGCACTGAAAACTTTATCTCGTCTTGGGATGATTGAAATAGCTTCTGATAAAGTAATTAAAATTGTAAACTGGGACAAGTATCAAAACATAGAAGGAATGGAAAGGGTTCGTGAGCAAAATAGAAGAAGAGCTGAGAATCATAGGGAAAAGAAAAAAGAGGAGAAGAAAGCGGCTAAAAGTAATAACGAAGAAACTCAGAAAAATGAAGTCTTAGAAGAAGAGATAGATATAGAAGAGAATCAAGATTTGGATGAAAATAAAACTATAAAAGAAAAGAAAAATTCAAAAGATAATGATGTTTTAGGAGAAAATAAAGATCTAGATAAAAACGGTCCATTAGAAAATTTAGAAACTAGTAAAGAAGCTTCTGCAAATACTCATATTGATGATAAAACTAATATTGCTGCTAGTGAAGCTGGCAGTATTGGTAGTACAAAAATTACTGATAATAATGAGGATATCAGCAATAGCATTATAGAAACTGCTGATAATAATTTTACTGCTACTAAAAATACTAGTAACGTTACTCAAAATAAAAGTAACGTTACAGTAACGGTACAGAATAAGAAAGAGATAGAGAATAAGAAAAAGAATAAGAAAGAGAAAAAAGATATAGATAAAGAGAAAAATACAGAGAGTAAAAATAATGCTTGTGATTTAAATAATAACAGCTTAACTTATGGTTTAAATAATAAAAATTCAGCTTGTGACGAAGAAGTAAGCAAGTTCAGTATCTTTGAGCAACATAATAATACTAAAAGTGAATCTGTAGAAGAGGAGGATATAAATCTTAAAGCTTTAGAGCTTATGCAATATCATGAAAAAATAACAGGAAAAGTTGGTGGATGTGATTATGTTGCACTTAGATCAGCTATTGACATTCATGGAGAAAAACGGGTTAAGATGGCTATGGATGTTGGTTTTGAAAGAAATTGTCCTGACGTAAAGTATGCAATTGGAGTATTAAAAAATTGGAGAAGGGATGGGTATCCAGAAGATCATATGGAGGTAAAGAAAAATGGGTTTAGAAGCATTGGAAAGAGTAACACAGCAGATAAAAATGAATTTGCAGGATTCAAGCCAAAGGAACCACGAAAACTTACAGAAGCTGAAAGAAAGAGGATTGAAGCAAACCTCATATAAGTGCAGTAGATGCTGTGACACCGGATGGATACTTGTTCCACAAGAACATATGCAGCCACTTGCTTTAGCCTGTGAATGCATGAAAATAGAAAAACTAAAGAATGAGTGGAAGTATTCAGGAATTAATGTTGAACAAAGTAAACTTACTTTCTCTAGTTTTGAAGTTTGGAATAAGGCATCACAAAGGATAAAGGATACTGCAGCAGCTTATTGTGCTGATTTTGATGAAATTAGAGGTGGCAGGCGTAATAGTATTTTACTATGTGGACAAGTTGGCAGTGGAAAATCTCACTGTAGCATTGCAGTTGCATTAAACTTTTTAAAACAAAGGATTAAAGTAGTGTACATGCCTTATAGAGATGTGATTACAAAGATAAAACAAAATATGATTGATGAAGAATACTACACCAAAATTATTTCAAAGTATCAATTATGCGAGGTACTACTTATTGATGACCTCTTCAAAGGAAAAATTAATGAAACAGACGTAAATATTATGTTTGAAATCATTAATTACAGGTATCTTAATTTTCTGCCTATTATAGTCAGCAGTGAATTTTCTATTGATAGATTATTAGCCTTTGATGAAGGTGTTGCCTCAAGGATATATGAAATGTCAAAAGATTATGTGGTAGAAATTGAAAAGGATATTAGGAATAATTATAGGCTTAAGTAAGTTCATCTGGAATAATTATAGGCTTAAGTAAATCATAAACTATAGGTTGTTAATAAATTAATTTGTGAAAGGAAGTTGTTATAAATGAAAGCATCAGGAATAGTAAGAAATGTTGATCCATTAGGAAGAGTTGTAATACCAAAGGAAATGAGAAAAGTACTATGCATTAACGAGGGAGATCCAATTGAAATAGTTAAGGTTAATAATGATATAGTTTTAAGGAAATATAGTAAGGGATGCATCTTTTGTGGTAGTGATAAAGATGTTGTTGAATTTAATGGAGCTATTGTTTGTGATGGATGCAGAAAGGCTTTGGGTAAATAATAATTCTTAAGAAAGGGGATAAGCAAAATGGGAGGTTTACTAATTTTTAAAGATGAAAGATTTGGGGAAATAAGATGGGTAAAAATTAATAATAAAGATTATGCTGTTGGAATAGATATAGCAAAAGCATTGGGATATAAAAACCCAAGAGATGCAATTTTAAGGCATTGTAGGGGTGTCGTGAAACACGACATAGGGGTAGTAACAGGAAAAAGGAAAGATGGAACGGATGCTATTCAAAATGTAGAAATGAGTTTAATACCGGAAGGGGATGTATACCGCCTAACTGCAAAATCCGAATTGCCAGGTGCAGAAAAATTTGAAGCATGGATTTTTGATGAAATACTACCTTGTATACGAAAAACAGGAATGTATGCTACAGATGAATTATTAGATAATCCAGATTTATTAATTGCTGCAGCTACAAAGTTAAAAGAAGAAAGAGAAGGAAGATTAGAAGCTGAAAAGAGAGTAAAATTATTAGAACCAAAAGCACAATTCTATGATGATGTTGCAGGCTCTAAAGATGCAATTGAAATGGGACATGTTGCAAAAGTTCTTGGTATTAAGAGAATGGGAAGGAATAGACTATTTTCATTATTAAGAGATAAAAAAGTCTTAGATAAAAATAATATTCCTTATCAGCAGTTTGTAGATTCTGGTTATTTTCGCATATTGGAACAAAAGTATACTGTACCTAGTGGAGAAACTAAAATTAATGTAAAAACTATGGTATTTCAGAAGGGTATAGATTTCATAGGAAGAAAGATTAGAGAGTTATAAATTAAAGATTTGTATGAAAATTCATATATAAAAATGGAGGCTATCCTATTCGTAAGGACAACCTCCATTTTTAAAAACCAGCGACTAAGCTACTTCATATTTAGTAACTTGTCTTTGAGTCAATTGAGCACCAGATTTCTTAACTAAATCGCCAGAATTAGTTTTGAAAATATTCTTGGCAATAACAACATCCATAAGTGCATTGACTTCATCTTTAGTAAGAGTAGATTTAACACCGCTAACGCTTAAAGTAGTCTTTAAACCAGCAGCAGTTAAAAAAGTCATAGCTAAAGTATATTCCATTTAACATACCTCCAATCCTAAAAATTTACTTAGGAATGCTATCCTAAGCATTTACTAAACTAGAAGATTCATTTATAAAGTAATCTCTAGTTGAAGCTTCCATAACGCCTTTTATTGCTTCAGCAACATCATAGACATTTTGAGGAGCAGCATCTGTTTTTACACCAGAAAAAGTCTTCTTGCTGTAGATCGCGTCCCCCGCTTTATCAGTCCCGCTTTGAACTTCAATGCTTAGGGATGCAGTTTGAATTGATTTTGTTACAGCCATAGTTTTTACCTCCTTCATTTTGTTTTCATAAAGGATATATGGACAAATGCTCGCTATTACATAAATAAATAAAATTTATTTGTTTTTTAATCAACAAAAGAACTAAAACAGATTAAAAGTATTGAAAGGATGATCATGAAAAGTGAATGTTTTATTGAAGGACAAATTAGTATATTTGATTTGCCTGCTATAGAGGTTGTAAAACCAAAGGAAATAATTATTAAAGGGGAAAATAAAGAATTAGATAAGTTTGATAGTATTATAAAATTATATTCTAATAGCTGCAGTAGAATAGTGAAAACACTTAGTGGAGCATTATTAGTTGAATTGAATGATAAAACCTTATATTTTAATTCAGATGAAGTAAATGAATTTAATTTACCTAAAGATGTGGGAATAATGCCTGGAGAAGAAATGCTTATTGTGAATATTGATAAGGAAATAAATGAAATACAAAGACAAAAGTTAAAAGATCTTAAGCCTAAGCAATATATCAAAAGAAAAGGTGATGCAAATTTAATAATACCTGGAGAGAAAACTATAGTTATAAATCCTAAGGGATGGATATTGGAATATATACAGAAGCCTAAATTCGAAGAAAACGAAATTTTTGAAACAGAAAATTATTTTATAAATAAAGTTATTGAAGAAAATATAAGAGAATCAGATATAGATTATAAAGTTGGAAATAAAGTTTATATTGAGTATCAGGGAATCAAATCAATAGGAAAAATAGTTAGAATATATAATAATGGAGAAACCTTAAATGTAGTTTGGGATGGTAAACAAACTGCTTTTTACTATAAGAATGTTGAATTAGCAGAATAAAAGCAAGAAGCACAGGTTAGAAGATCTTTATATATGATTATAATTTTAGAAATAAGGCAAGTATTAAAATAAAGAGATTTTGGAGGCAGTTATGGCTTATATGATAAATGATTTATATAATTTAGCACTAGTCTTATTACGTGGATGCATAGTTATAGTGCTTGTTACAGGAGTATATATAATAGGAATAATAAAATATACAAAAAAGTATAGAATTCCTGCTAGAGAAGTAGAGAAGATAAAGATTGATAATATTATTAACAAAGAAAATATTTAGGTGATTTAAAATGTAGCAGCATAAATAAGTGTTGCTGCATTTATTTTTTTGTAGAAGTAGATAATTATTCCATAAGTGAAAAAATTGGATTATAATGGGTTATATAGTCTGATAGGTAATTATAAGATTTTATTCTTATAATGTGAACTTAGATAATCGCTAATGTACAGAAATTTTGTAAGATATCAAAAAAGTAAATAAAAAGAAATGTTAAATAACTTATATGATGTTAATGATCGATTATATCAATGGAATTGAATGGAGGGTAAAGCGCAGAATTATGGGAACAAATTCAGAAAATGAATCTGTAAATAAACTCGGTAAAAACATTAAGCACTTGAGAAGTATTCATGGTGAAACTCTGAAGGAATTGGGAGAAGTTGTGCACTTTGGGAATACTACTATAAAAAATTATGAAAATGGAGAACGTCAGCCTGATCCACAAACATTGCACATGTTAGCAAAACATTATGGAAAAACCGTTGATGAAATACTACGCTCAGATTTGACTGAATTAGGTCCTGTAAAGTTTTTAATTGACGGATCAGAAGATATTGCAAAAATGATGAAGATATTTTTTCCTCTTTCGTGCTCTGATAATGCGCTAAAAAGTCCTGCTTTCAAGAAAGGCTATGATTTATGTAGTCGTATTATAGATGCCTTTTCCAATAATGAGGGTATAAGTGGAAGAATAATTCCTGAATGCTTCGAGGCGTTTGAGCAAGCAACTGATGAGGGGGAAATACCAGAAGCAACAGCTAACAATATATGGCTTGTATTTGTGTTGTGGTCTCAAATAATAGATGAAGAGATGATAAAGGCTACAGAATCATTACTGTATCCACGTAGAAATACACCTCCATTTGTTAAGTTATATTTGAATGCAAAAGCAAATGAAAGTGAAGAAACAAAAAAGAAACGTCAAGATTTTATTAATGACTTTGATGATATTATAGTTGAATTAATTAAGGATCTGAAATCATCTCTGAATTTGGCTGAGCTTGCAGATTACTATCTGGCATTGCGATATGTAGTTTCTATGATAGATACTGGGTTAAGCTCAGAAATGAACACCGCAGTCGGCATGCAGATGATGTTATCTTTTTTGCAGTTAGGAAATCCTTATGCTTTGCGTTTTGTCGAAATGTCTGTAAACTCTTGAGAACGAATAATAATTTTAAGTATTCTTAAATAGGATTTGGCTAAATTGCCTTGGGTCTGATATGAGCTTCACATATTGTGAAAGTAAGCTTCCTGAGATTAGTGTAAGATATTATTGTAAGTAGATGATAATTATCATCAAGGATAGCATTGTAGCGATACGACAATTTGAAAGGAGATAGAAATGGAACAGACATTCAACTTGGATATGAAGATGACCCGGGATATAGAAAAAAAGAAAACATTTTTTGGTTTTGTAAAGGAGCATAAGAAAATAATTGCAATTGGAGCTATAACAACATGTGCTGTGGTTGTGGGTATAGTTATCGTCAAAAACAGAACAGCGACCAATGTTCTAAATATTGAAGAAGTCGCGTCTAAGGGATTAAAAACACATGTTGATGTAATTTCCGTAGATTCAGGAGTTGTTGAGGCGTGCCATGAATCGAATCTGCCCAGCAATAAACTCATCAATGTGAACAAGCATTTGCGAAATCTTCCTAATGGGTGTAAGGCATCGCAAAGCAAGATTGAGTTGGCAGCACAGTATGGCATCTCCTTAGGAGAACATCAAACATGGGTCAACTCTTATGCAAAGACAGCAGTCTGAATAGAATCAAAAATTTAGACCAAGAGGAAGAAAAATCTATGGGTGAAAGATTTCTTAATGTTAATTGGTGGTGGAATCGTTGCAAGGCATATTTAAATGGTCAGTCAGGGTTTGATGACCATAAATATATTTAGGAATGTACACAATGTGGTAATGATTCGATCATCATTAAATTACTGCTATTAAGTAGATCCGTTCAAGTTATAGGTTTCAGCACGCTTCAAAGTGAAATAATGGTAACACTAAGTAAATCTAAAAAAAGCTTATTTCTTAATATATACAAGAATATATAGTGCATGTTAGGAAGGAAAGTTGTAAATAAAAGCAACCATAGAGTTTTTTAAAGAAATTATAAGGAGGATAATAAAAATGAAAATAAAAAAACTGGCGATAATTAGCCTTTGTGTGGCTCTACTCATAACAATATTTACTGGGTGTAGTTCGGGCAATGGTGGTAAAAACACAGAAAAGCAAATACTTGACTTGATGGGTGAATGGAAACAAGAAAATAGTAAATCTGATAAGTCCTATCAAGCTGCAACAATAAGCGGGGATACGATTACAATTTATTGGATAAGTGATAACGGAGACACAAAATCACTTTATTGGGCTGGTTCTTTTGTCGCTCCAACAACTGCTGACGAACCTTATTCATGGACTTCGAAAAATGACCATAGTAAAACTGAGAGTGCTTTGCTCGCTTCGAGTGATGATACTAAAACTATGAAATACGAAAATGGTGTATTAAGCTATGAAGCTTCGGCTATGGGCACGACTACAACGGTTAAACTCAAAAAGCAACAATAATGACAATAAGAAGAGCTGAGGGCTTTCGTGCATAACCTCACCAAATAAGCATAATGAAACAGTTAAATTCCAATTTGCATGATTAAACAAAAAGAGAATAATGTAGGTTTTATTAATGTAAATAATCGCAATTGTAAATTATTGCAAATCATGAGCTAGTAGATAGATAAATAGGAATATTCCATGGAACAAAATTATAAAAGAAAGGAGAAAAACTTATGTGGACGGAGTACGATAATCAAGGTTTTGCAAACGAGGAGGATTACTTAAGATCACTAAAAAAAGATGACAGCTATGATTTTTCCTATTCTTTTGAGTATATTGCTAAGAATTATGGAAATGACAACTACGATATAGAAACAACTAACATGGAGGTAAGTGTTAATTGGAGTGATGCACAATTAGGATATGTTATTTCATTCAACATTCCTGAAATGTATAAAATTGACGCATCTCAAGGAAATGGTTCTGAAATGGAATTTTATGAGAATGATGTTTATTGGCGGTTAAAATTAGATCTTGAAAGTATTGGTATCGGCGCAGAAGCTATAGTAATTTAAGTAATTTCAACTTTATATAATAGATGGTTCCAGTTGCAAAAAAGTGGAGAATGCCGATTGATATTATCCAAGCATATGTAAATTCCAATTTCGTAGAGTAAGTTATAAATGCTATCAATTGCTATTGATACGATAAATTATTATAAATAGAATGCAAATAAACATTATTCATACAACTAGGATTTAATATATCAGAATAAGTAAGTAATATGTTCAAGCCTAAATACATATATACTATGGCATTCTTCAAATGTATTATTTAGCTTTGTAATATGATTACTTAATAGATAAGAGCGAGTTTTAGATTTAGAAAATATTGAAGGAAGTTAATGTTTTCTGCTACAACTTAGCTTTAAATTCTCTTCTAATCTCAAAGGCCAGCTAAGTGACTCCAAGTCAAAGGAAGTAATAGACAAGCTTATCATTATTCCTGCAATAATTATTTAAAAGTATGTTGATATTGTATAGGTCCTGTTGCAGGTTATTTCATTAAAGCTAGCCTATTACCTTGATTTTAACTCGCTTATGCTCAAACAAAGGAAAAGAAGTACAAGCTAAAGAAAGACCTTTAAGCATTTTTATAAGCTCTATTCATGTGGTATAGATTGCTTGAAAGTATTGTCTTATAGCTTGCACTTCTTATTATTTTTATGGTCTGCGGCAGCAAGGAATAAATTTATTAAGGAGCACAGAGTGCTCCTTTGTGGCTGCGCCACTTCATAGTTTTTTGTTATGCTTATACGTAAGTAATTATTAATATATACATATAGTTAATTATAAGGACTTATTCATATATATACATCTGTTACTGCTACATATGTGTTTTTTAAAGGACAAGTTATTTTATTGAATAATTATCTAGGCGCTTAATCCACCACCCAAAAAAGGACAGGTCATACAGCAAGAAATTCTAGAGACTTAGATGAATTTTCCGGCAAGCTCCAACTTCATCTAAGCCAAGAATTTCTAAGCATTAGACTAGTCCTTTGTTTGGGTACCCGGTGGAGCGCAAGAAGGCAAGTACACTTCGCTAGAATAACCCGTTGTCCCGTAAATGTTACAAGCCCACAAGGGGCTTGCACACTTCGGGAAACGTTATTTAGCTAAATGTACATGCCTTCTTTGTGGTATTAGAGTTTTATGTTACAGATTATAGAAATAGTGTTAATAGGGTATTGGTATATGGTGATAATGAAGATAATGCTGCATATGTAGATAAGATTAATTAGGTGAATTCATAGAGGGTGAGGAGAGTTAATGTTTTTCTTTTCAAAGAGGATTCCTTTAAATTTACTTCTAAATTCTAACTCCAGAAAGAGTCAATACGTAATACCCAGAAGCGCTGCTTCTGGTATTACATTGACACTTTTTTCAGATGTTGTTTTTATTGTGGTGATAGGATTAAAGGCTGCGCCTTAAATCCTATGCAATAATAAAATGGTATAAATATAAGGTGTTATTCTAAAGATTATGGAGAGGTCTTATTTGGTTCATTACATGATTTAAAGAGAAGTGATGCATATGCATAAGGAAAGGGCGCCTTGGATTTGCCCTCACAAGTATATAAGAAAGTTTATTGGAAGGTGAGGGCAGGTCCACAATGTACATGCTTACCTGCTAGTCCTTTTTAGTAATGGCGTTATTTCCGCTTAAGAAATCCAATCACTAAAAATAATAGAAATAAGTATTAAAGAGGAAATTATTTTTAGTGACTCGTTTTCTTGCACTTTAATAACACTCATTACTAATAAGGACAGGCAAAAAAGTAAGTACATTGACGGCGCCCTGTAAAATAAAAGTAATATAATACTAGGAACAATAATTCATAGTCTGTAGAGAATTGACGTAATGATTATATTGAATTATTGGCATTCTTTATTGCAAGAATAGAGGTTTATCTGATGTCTAGCCGCTGTAACACTCCTACTTCTTTAAGTGGGAGATAACAGCGGCACGACCCTAGACGAGGTACCCCTTGAGGGTATGAGTTCAACTAAGATTCAGATGGGGATCAAACCCCACCTGAATCAAGTTTCACTTGATAGGGGAAGTTTTCGACCAATATAATTATAGATATGCTATAATTAAAGTAGAATACAAAAAGAAGGAGATGTCTAGTTATGCTATGGAATGAAGTAAGAAAAACATATCCTAATAAATGGATTGTATTTGATAGTTTAAAACAACATGAAGAAGATAATAAATTGATCATTGAAGATGTAGCAATAATAGAAGTTTTCGATGACATCAATGATGCTTTTAAGTGTTACCGTACACTCCATAGAAAAGATAAAACACGTGAATTAAGTTTTGGTAATACAAAAGATGAATTGTTAATTTATGAAAATGAGAGGATTGGATTAATTAGATGATTAAATTAAGATATCAAAATTATCTACTGTTCTGTTCGCTAAATCTAAAAATTAATAGCCAAAACTTGCATTTGGAAAATGTTTTGATAGATACTGGTTCTGCTACTACATTAATTAATGCTGATTATATTTTATTAGACGGAAGTGAAAAAATAAAAAATGCTCAAGGAATAGGTGGCTGCGAAAGAATTCTTGTTAAGAATTTTGAAACATTAAAATTAAATGATATTGAGCTTGAAAATGTTTCTGTATCAATAGGCGATATGGATTACGGAATAGATATTGATTTACTTATAGGTTTAGATATGTTAAAAATACTTAACGCTAATATAAATATTAAGAATATGACATTAGAACTAAATTGTTAGATGTTTATAATGATTTACACAATTCTGTTACAGGGTGCATATAAATAAAGAAAATTATATTCTGTCATATTATTGTCACAAATCTCAAGTATTATATAAATATATAGTAGTTAAAACATTATTTACCCCTTATTAAATAAATATTAACCAGTATTGAGAATGATCTATTACACCCTAGTAGATTATTCTTTTTTATTTATAGAGCTAGATAATTTATGGTATATATAAGTACCAAAAAGGAAATTTTAAACAAGCTCTATTAATAAAGAAAATTTTAATAAATTAGGTAATATAGAATAAAGAGCTGTCTGTATTTCAGATTTAAATAATAGAGCTTTTTTAAAATAATGTTTTTTGGGAGAGCAATTATACCAATAGAAACTAAATATTGTAAAGGGGATTGCGAGCTCTCACCCCTGTACAATATTTAGTTTCTATGGAACTTAAGTATTTGCCCAAAAAACAACAGAAGCTTGTCCTATAATTTTGGAAGTTAATTCTGTAGTTTGTGGAGATATTAAAAGAAATAGAATAATTCTGGAGAGGACCTCTCCAGGATTATTTTATTTCAAGTTCAAGTTGTATTGGTCTTGTATCAAGGTAATGTTTATATTCTATTTTATAGTATAGGATTAATTTTCTTCTTCCCTCATAAGGTAATGTATTTACAAGTGAATCAAATTGAGCTTTTGATATAAAGCTTTTTTCTTTTATAAGCCATGTTGTAAATGTCATTCAAACAAATCCTTTCGTGTATGTATTTTCATATATGAGTTAGGGAAAGCATATGCTGCTAATCCCATTCAGTCTGTAGGCAATTTAAAAAATACTGATATTTTTCGTGATAATATAAGTCAGTTTTCTTAGATTCTTCTTTTGATAAGATAGAAAGCCATGATTTATAGTGACCAAATGAATTAAATGATTCCTTAGTAGTGAGCCATTTTGTAAATGTGAAAATTCTCATGTTTTTCTCAAATCCTCTCTTAACCTTATACTATTATTATTGTCATAAATACGAACAAATATTCGTTGCAACTTGTACTTATTTGTATAATTTTTAAAGCAATTTAAGTATAAGAATTTTAATTATAGGCTAGACTATTTGAAAGGAAAGGAGTGGGAGAACATTGGAACATAAAAAGAAAATTAAAAAAGTAAAACCGCCTACAAAACAGCTTCATGTTGAATGCGAAATTAAGTTATATGAAGAGTTTGAAGCATATTGCCATAGGAATGGAAAAGATGTTAGTAAAGCAATAAGAGGGTATATGAAATTATGTATTGGAGAATAAAATATAAAAATGAAAGTGCCTAAAAAGGTGCTTTTTTTGTACATAAATAATGTCTAAAATTTCTGTAAGTGGGCATAATAAAAATATGGGAGGAGAGGAACTAAAAAGCAAAGGTGGCTTCAAAATGGATAAGAGAAAATATGAGTCAAAAACATTAATGGCAGAGTACAGATACTTAAGTGAACATGAAAATTTTAGATTTTCAGAAACAGCCTATAGATTAAAAGATGGTTCAATAATTATTGAATTTGATGGTGCTTGTTTAAGTCTTTATGGATTAAAATTAAGTTTCAAAAAGAACATAGGAAGAAAAGGGATTTATAGTATTGATGATAAAGAATATAAGTTCTGGAAGGCAGTTAGAAGTGATATTGAGAATGGTCATTTTGTAGATTGGGAAGAAGAACGTAATAATCAATATGAGGAAATATGGCAGGAGCAATATAACAAGCAGATAAGCATAGAACATGAAAATATACTAGAAAAAGTATCAGGTGATGAGTTGCCCTTTTAAGTACATAGGGGGAACAATCCCCCACAAATAAATATTAGAATATAGATAAGAACAGGTGCAGCATTAATAAGGTAGACAAGCTTCACGATGATAAGTACCAGTAACATCGCATGAAGATAAACAGGACAAGCTATTCATCTATCAATACATACAATACTAATGATAGCATGTCTTATTAAGCAGTATACTATCACATAGATTTTTCATAATGACCATACATATTTATTTGAAATTATTGTCAAGATCAAAAGCGAAGCGTGTCTTGATAATGATTTTAAATAAATATACCCTAACTTATGAAAAAATACAGTTAATACCTTATCTATAGTTTCAATAGGGGGCGTTCTTGTACTAGCTTTTCTGCCTGTCATTTTTAGGAATGAGTGTTATTGAAGCAAAAATAAACCGAATAATTAAAAATAATTTCACTCACGAATAAGATTTGATTATTTTTAGTTATTGGATTTATTTGAGCGTAAATAACGCCATTTCTAAAAAGGATTAGCAGGCAAGCCAGTACAAGATGGAACTGCCGTCACTCTTCAAATACTTAATTCTACATTAGTGATGGCAAGTCCAAGCTCCCAAAATCCATTACCAGCTTGTCTGGCCCACTTTATTTAGTTTTACCATCTCCTCATACATAGAACCCCAATATATCATGCACTACAAATAATACCAATACTATAGTTTAAAATAAATGCGCCCCACCGGGAACCCAAATAAAGGACTAGTCTAATGCATGGAGATACTTAGTTTATAAAAGGCTCCGATTTTTGAGGAGACTTTTATAAGCTTTAGTATCTAATGCTGATGACATGTCCTTTTTTGGGTGGTGGTTAAGGCGCCCAAATAACTATCTAATAAAGAAACTTGTCCTTTAGAAAATACGTATATAGTAATACTAACTGTAAATAGTTTAAGAGTAATAAAGGCATTTAATTATAAGATTATATAACTATAGATACTATCAGATAATAATTATGTAGATTTATATATAAGAGTAATACTTAGAGTGGCGTAGCCACAAGGAGCACTAGTGCTCCTATATATTTATTCCTTGCTGCCGCAGGCTACAAGAATTAATGAGAAGTTCAAGATATATAGGTTTTATAACGATTTAGAATATACCATCATAACATCCAGGCCCTCCAATAGAGTAATCTATAAACTAGCTTGAACTTCTCTTCCTTAGGAGCAAAGCGACGTTATTGGATTATAAAAGATGGACTGAATGAAGCTATAGCTAGATTAAAAGATACATTATAACTATAAATAGTTTTATTCTGTCCATCTTAACTCCTTATATTTTAGCGTGTATTAACCATAAAAATATATACGTATAAACAAAATATAAAATTTTAAAAGTAATTTGCAAATAAAATATAAATAATTATTGACATATAAACTCAATATATGATAATATATATTATATAATGATAATATTATAATTATATTGACAACTCTATAGTAATGATGTATTATACTCATAAGTAAGATATCTTTATGCTTGCTTATGAGTTTATTTGTATTTAAACACAAATAGATTACACTTAGAATGAGGAGGTAACTATAATGAGAATGGTTAAAAAGAGAAAAAATCCAAAAGTGAATTTAACTATAAAAGCTATGCTTGCAATTGCGATTATAATGATTTTAATTAAGCTAGGACTTCATTTTGAAGTAAACAGTACAGTCACATTTGGATTCAATAATGTGATTAAAAAATAATATATTTTTCATGAAATTAGAAATATAAAATTTTCATGGAGAAAGTATATTGTGTATTGGAGCCTACATATATGATAATAGTTATTAATATAATAAAGTAAAAACTTTTTAATCATATATGTATGCCCAATATTAAAAATCAATTACGATGTAATTATTAAATGAAATTCTAATAGTAGTAAAAGATAAATTATAAATAATTAAATACATTAGATGATAATTACATGGTAGATATACTTTTTGCTAAAGATTTTATATAAGAATAAAATATATGTTGATACAGTAGGAGATTGAAAAGGCGATAAACATTAAGAATCAATGTTTATCGCCTTTTTACTCAAGCTACTTTATGAGAATCATCACTAGAACTCTCTGTATCAATAGCTACTCCAAGTTTAGCTGATATTATGGTATTTAACTTATTAATTGATGAAGATAGGTTAGCAATTTGTTTTTCTAAGCGTATTAGCAGATATGCTGCTACAGCAATAGCAAAGCCATTGTTAACAATAAGATTAATTAAATCTGTTACATCCATAATCACATCACCTCCTACAAAGGATATATGAAATAAAGCATATTAGTTCATGTTAGAAAATAAATAATTATCTGAAATTAAAATAGATAAAATAAATTAAATTATTGAGTGCCGCCTTCATTTACAATATGGTTATAATAATAATCTATAGCAATATCAACTATGGTACTGACACATACATTAATATCTGGATGAATGCTTTTTAATTCATTTATTTTTCTTATGGTAGAACTTCTAAGGGTATAGCTTCTTTTAATACTTGGAGCCTCACCATCAATAGCAGGAGCAGCACCATTAGGAAGAGGAGTTCTTCTATTATCAAACAGTTCTTTAGTAGCGCTTAAAGTATTTTTTCCTTCTATGGAGTTAGTTATATTATTTTCAAAATTGCTGTTAATAGTTGAAGCAGTATTAGTTTTAAGATCTTCTTGAATAGCAGTATTATTAGATTTACAATCAGAATTAGTTTGAATAATATTAATATCAGAATCATCATCAAAAGAAAAGGAAGATATGCAGTCACCAGATATAGGAGCTTCGTTAGTAAATCCACATACTTCACCTTCATCATATTCAAAATCATTTTTAGGAACTTTTGCAGCTCTTTTTCTGGCCATAAATTATATACCCTCCTTGTAATTATTAGAAGTATTTTTTTGTATTCTCTTAGAAGATATATGGCTATTTATTAGAGATTCTAAAATTCTAAAGAATTTAGGAATATATATTTTTTAGAATTTTAGAATAAAAGAATTTAAGAATATAAGAATTTGCTTGTAAAATGCGGGTTAAGCGATTAGACATACAAATTTAATCATAATTTTAATGTTGTGTTACAGTATAAAACATATATCCATAATAGCAGCTGCTAAATTTTTAGATCTGCAAATAAATTATTGGAGTGTGTTGTAAAAATGATTAGAGATGAAATTAAGATTGGTTCAGAAGTAGGGGAGGTTTTTGATAAAAAGCAAATAGCATTGGCAATTAGAAATTCTACATTTAATGATGATTTAAAATGCTCTTTGATAGAGGATGGGATATTAGATAAATGCCAAGGCTGCAGCCTTAGATATATCTGTGATGGAATAGATCAAGTGGTTGATAATTATGTGGACAAAACTACTGAGGTTGTGAATAATTTTAATTTTGAGTAGGCAAATGAAATATTGATATTATTATAATAAAGAGTAACAGCTCTAGGGTTCAAATTGACCTTGGAGCTGTTACTCTTTATGTTTAATAATACAATGAAATATTATTTAGGATTTTCATTAAAATAGTTTTCTTTTTTAGAATAGCAGTAGAGTAGCACATATTTTTTATATAAGCATATTCCTTTATAGTGTAATTTCTATAGAATACAAAATCTATAAGTTCTTTTTCCTCTTCAGTTAAATTCTTAAGGGTTAATTTTAAATCTTCATAGTCACACATTTCACATAATGAAGTTTCAGTTGAGATTTCAAGTTCAGGAAAATCATTTTCAACATCATCATGTAAGCTTAATGCATCATTACCTTCAGTAGACCTTCTGGTTTTAATTCTTTTAATTAAATCATTCATATTATTTTTAATAGCATTGGTAGCATAGGCAACGAATCTATGCTTTTCTAAATTGTACATGGAAACAGATTTAAAAAGAGATTGGTAACATTCCTGAATAATATCATGGGCATTGTATCCATCAATGAAAGTTCTTTTAGAAATATTATAAATTAATGGCCTAAATTCTTCAGATAATTTTTCTTTTGCGTCTTCATCATTATTTTTACATCTGGTAACTAAAGCTTCAATATAATTAAAATCCATATAAACCTCCTTCTTCAATCAAGAGTCATGAATTAAAGTTATTAATTTACATATATTGTGTTTGTTGTTGAATTTATCTCTATATATAGTATATATGGCTGAAATACATATAACTTATATGAAAAAGTAAAAAAATTAAAGATTATAAGGGAGATGTGTAAAATGAGTAATTTTATTATTGCTGTAGGTCATACTGCTAGTGGAAATGTTGGATGTGGAGTTGTTACTAGACTTGATGAGAGCAATTGCAATCGTCAGATTGGAGCTTTAGTTGCAGAGTATTTGCAAGAGAAAGGGCATGGGGTTAATTTACTTAGGGTGGATGAAAGTAATACTTATAACTGTCAGGATTGCTATACTAGAGCAAATGAAGCTAATGAGATAGCTAAAACAACAAATATTGAACTGTATGTTGAAATTCATATTAATGCAGGGGGAGGAAGTGGTCCAGAAGTATGTGTTACTGGAATGTCAGAAGTTGCAAATCAATATGCAGATAAAATATGTAATGTATTAGCAGGTGCTTTAAATTTACCTAATAGAGGAGTAAAGACAAGAAACCTTATTGTACTTAATAAAACTGTTATGCCTGCAATTTTGGTTGAATGTTTATTTGCTGATAGCGCTGATGCAGATAAATACAATGCAGAAGTTATTGCAAGAGCTGTTGTAAGTGGGTTAGTTGGAGCTGATGATTCTAGTGATGAGGAATGGAAAAATGGTTGGAATCGAAATGGCGTTGGATGGTGGTATTGTCTAAGTGTAGAAAATAAAAGCTACTATACATCAAAAGATAGTTGGCAGGAAATAAAGGGGGAGTGGTATATATTTGATAGCAATGGATATGCTTTGAAAAGTGCTTGGTATTACGATGAAAATTACAAGGCTTGGTACTACTTAGATGAAAGCTGCAAGATGGCGAGAGGCAGTAAGGATAAACCTTTGTGGAAGTGGATTGATGGTGGGTGTTACGCTTTTGGAGAGGATGGGAAGATGTATTGTGATTGTGTAATACCTGATGGATATCGGGTTGATGGGAGTGGGGCTTGGATCAAGTAAATATGTTTTAATTATAACTGCATTAGATCATATAGATAGATTAAGAAGGTGGTAAACAAAAGAGATTTTATGTTTACTACCTTTCATTTTTGTTTAAAAGTAAATGTTGTTATTAATTGTATCAAAAGATGTATAGTAGCTAATAATGAAAATACTAAGTTTTTTATTTCAATTTATCATCAACTCCAGAGGATGATCAGAAGAAGTTTGGTGGTTAGTTTGTAGTAACAACGAAGATGTTGGAAATGTAATATTAAATTAATTATAAGAGAATTAATAGAAAGTAAAGGACATAAGGTATGGAAGTCATTTACATGTTATTTTTATATAAAAAATCATATAATTAATTACGAAATATAAGATTAAATAAGAATGTTAATAAAATATTATTTGAGCAATAAACAACAAAATATAAATGAAGTTGAAACAATAGTAATTTAAAGATATTTTATATGAAAATATCTTATTATGTATCAATATATGGTAAAATATAGTTTAAGGAAGTGAAATTAGTGGAACAAAATAAGGAATATAGTGCGAAGCTAACTGGAGAATCTTTTTTATTATGTGAATTCAAAATAGTAGCAAAGTTAAAAAGAGAAGGCTTTTCAGATAAAGATATAAGAAAAATGATTTTAGAAGAAAATTTATTTCAATATAAATTTAAATCGAGCATAACTAGAAGATTAACGCCATTATTACAACGAGTAAATATATTAGATAACACATTAATTGATATGTTGATTGATGATCCTCTAGGTAATGGAGCTGCAATTAATTTATATGCAATTATGAAGAATGATAGACTTTTTTTTGAATTTATGAATGAAGTTGTAAAAGAAAAGTTACAAAATACTTCTGAAATAATAGAAAAAAAGGATGTAAATATTTATTTTGAACATAAGGCTGAACAAAATGAAACAATAACCAAATGGTCGGATGCAACTATTCAAAAATTGAAGCAAGTGATTAAAAAAATATTAAGTGAAGCGAAAGTTCTTAATTTGAAAACAGGCGAAGTGCATAAATTAATTATGTCACAAGGGTTAAAGGAATATCTAATAAAGAAAGGCGATACAAAATATGTAGTAGCCATGGGAGAAAACTTATAGATTAGGGAGTGACAGCTTTTGAAATTAGATGATAGATTTAAGGAAGTTCGAGAAAAACTTAAAGGTGATAAGTTTCTGAATGGAAGAGGTACTGGAAATGATTTGAGCTTTTATGTTTTTGATTATAATCCTAAAGATGAAATTAAAGTTAGATATTATAAGGATCTAATAATAAAGGATTTTAATAGAGCAGATACCAATTATATAAAAGAGTATGATTTGTATAAAATGTTTATCCAGTTTTTAAAAGAACAGGATATATTTGAGCAAATAATAGATATGGAAAAAACAGATGACAAAGATTATATATTTAGGGCTATAACTTCATTTATTAGTCAAGAAATGTATGTAAATAAGATAAAAGAGGATTTTGATTCATATAAAGTAATATTTATTACTGGAGTAGGTAAAATATATCCATTTATGCGTTCACATAACATTTTAAACAGATTACATTCAGTATTAGGGAAAAAGCCATTAGTTATGTTTTATCCAGGGGAATATACGGGGCAGGATTTAACTTTATTTAATAAATTTATGGATGACAATTATTATAGAGCATTTCCAATAACTGATTAGGTATACAAGAGGGGGATTATACAATGAAAATAGAAAATATGTTTCTAAGAGACATTAAAAGAGATATTGATGGTGTTATAAAAGTAGATTTTACAGATAAAATAGACAATGAGCTTGAAGAATATGTTGTTACGAAAGAAATAGCAAAGCATTTGTCTAAGTTTTACAATAATTATGCTAAGGGAATAGATGGAGATACAACTAAAATGGGCGTATGGATATCAGGTTTCTTTGGAAGTGGTAAATCACATTTTTTAAAGATTTTATCATATCTTTTAGCTAATAAATCTGTAGATGATAAAAAAGCTGTTGATTACTTTAAAAATAAGATAGAAGATACGATGCTACTAGCAGAAATGCAAAGGCTTAGTAGAATAGAAACTGAAACTATATTATTTAATATAGATTCAAAATCACCAGTAGATAATAAGGGGAAAGAAGATGCAATTTTAAAAGTATTCATAAAAGTATTTGATGAGCATAGAGGGTTATGTGATACTATTCCAGGCGTTGCTAATATGGAAAGAATGCTTATAAAAGATGGTATATATGATAAATTTAAGCTTGAATTTGAAAGAATAAGAGGCTTTAAGTGGACAGATCGAAGAAATGGATTTTTCTTAGATAAAAAGTATGTAGCAGAAGCCATAGCAATTTCAATGAATATACCTAATGAAGATGCTCTTGATTACTTAGAAAATTCAGTAGTTAATTATTCAGTTGACATAGAAACATTTGCAAAAGAAGTTAAAGAATATTTAGATACTAAAGGTAATAATTTTCATTTGATATTTTTAGCAGATGAAATTGGACAGTATATTGGTAGTAATGGAAGTTTAATGCTAAATCTTCAAACTATCACTGAGAAATTAAGCAGTGAATGTAGGGGAAAAGCATGGGTTATAGTAACATCACAAGAAAAAATTGATGCTGTATGCACTAATGTAAAAGAAGATGATTTTTCTAAGATACAAGGAAGATTTGATACTAAGTTATCCATGTCTTCAATGAGTGTTGATGAAGTTATAAAAAAGAGAATTTTAGAAAAAACAGAAAATCCTAAAATGTTATTAAGTAATATTTACAGAGAAGAAAGTACAACATTAAAGAACATAATAAGCTTTGATAAAGCAAGAAAGGATTTGTTAAGTTATTCAGATGAGAATGATTTTATTGAAACATATCCATTTGTACCATATCAATTTAAAGTGTTACAAAGTGTATTTGAGCAAGTAAGAAAGCATGGTAACTCCGGTAAGCATTTATCAGAGGGAGAACGTTCAATGTTATCAGCTTTTAAAGAATCAGTTCAGATTTACAGCAATAGTGATGAAGGCGTATTAATACCATTTGATATATTCTATGAAAGCATAGTTGAGTTTTTAAATCCAACAATAACAAGAGTTATTGATAGAGCAGCAACAAAGAATCAAGATTTAAAAGATGATGAATTTAACATAAGAGTATTAAAACTTTTATTTATGCTTAAATACTTAAATGACGAATTACCAGCTAATTTAGAAAATATAACAACATTAATGATTAATAATATAAATGTTGATAAACAAGAGCTAAGATTAAAAGTAGAAAAAGCATTGAAAAAACTTGAAGGACAAACACTTATTCAAAAAAGTGGAGATATATATGTGTTCTTAACTGATGACGAACAAGATGTTAATAGAGAAATTGCATTAGAAAAAGTAGAGGATAGTAAAGTAAGCAAGGAACTTAGTGACTATATATTTAAGCAAATATACGATCAAAAGAAATTTAGATTTATAACTAATAATAAGCTTAAGTATGATAAAGATTATAATAAGAAAATGGATGGAACACCTATAGGAAATAGTATATATGAGTTTGGTGTAAGTATATTATCACCACTTGCAGATAGCTACTTTAAAAGTGATGAAGCGTTAAAAATGGATTCGTATAACAACAAAGAAGTTATTATTAAATTAAAAGATGGTGAGTATACTGGTGAGCTAACTCAAGCTATGAAAATAGAGTCATATATAGACAGAACAAATATAGATAACTTACCAACCAATAAGCAAAAGATCATTGCAGATAAGAAGGATGAAAGAAGGCAGAGAAGAACATCTTGTTTAACAAAATTAGAAAATGCAATAATGGAAGCGGAATTTTATATTTATGGTGAAAAAGTAGATATAAAAGGTACGTCACCAGCAGATAAGATAAAAAATGCATTAAGTAATCTTTGCAAGTTTGTTTATTCAAATATAGATTATATTAAAATTAAAACTGAAACTGTAGATGCTATTATAGATATATTAAAACCAAGTGAAGAGCAGACTGGTTTCAGCACAGTTGAATCTCATAGCAATGAAATAGCAGAAAGAGAAGTTGACGATTTTATAAAACTTACAGAACCTATGGAGCAGGTTAGAGTGAAATCTTTAGTAACTAGATTTACATCACAGCCATATGGTTGGGATCCATTAGATGTTGCTGGTGTTTTAGCTAAGTTATTAGTTGATGAAAAGATTAAGTGCAGGTTAAATGGTGAATTCTTAACTATTGATGAACCAAGAAAAACAGCAGAGGCTTTAACACAAACGTCAAATATAGATAGAGTTATTATAAATAAAAAAGTTAAAATTGATGAGAGAATAATAAATCAAGTTAAAAACATATCAATAGAGATTTTTAAAGAAACTTCAGATAGTAGAAATGAAGATGAAATAGCTAAGGATTTAAGAAAGAGTATAGAAAGAAAGTTAGAGAATATTCAAACTAACTTGCAATTATACACTAACAAAAGATATCCAGGAAAATCATTATTTGAAAAGGGCAAAAAGTTATTTAATGAATCAAAAGAAAATAGAGAAAATATAGCACTATTTAATTGGTTAATTGATAATGAGTTTGAGCTTTTAGAATGGTCTCAAGATATAGTATTACCTATAGATTTCTTTGAAAATCAGAGAGACATATTTGATAAGGGATTATTAATTTCAGAAAAGTGTGATAATAACAAGGACTATTTAACAGAGGATATACTAAGTAATTTAGAGAAGCTAAATAAAATATTAAATAATCCAATTCCTTACACAGATATAAGAAAGATAATATCATTTGTAGATGAAATTGAAATAAAGTTAGATGAAAAACTTGAAGAGAAGAGAGAGGAAGCCATAAAGTTAGTAAATGCTGATTACGAATTTTTAAAGCTCCAATCAAATCAATATGGGGTTTCATATAGTACTAAGGATAGATTAATAAGTGAATATGATTTATTAATATCGGAAGTAAGAGAACAAAAAGATATTTATAGAATTGATGCTAAAATAACTCAAAGCAGTAGAAAAAGAGAAAACTTTGAAGAGATAATAGCTAAAGACATTAAAGAAACAGAGGAAAAAGATAAAAAGTTACAAGCTAAACCTTTAAATAATAATAATAATACAGGTACTGCTACTACTAAAGTACCAGTTGAGAAACCTAAGAAAGTAATTGAAAAAGTTAAAGTATCAAGTTTGATAAATGTAAAATCTATTAAAACCGAGCAAGAAGTTGATGTTTATATAAGAGAATTAGCAATGCAGCTTAAAAAGATTATAAGAAGTAATAAAGAAATTGAAATAGAAGATTAAAAAATTATAGGAGAGGAGAGTATCCTCTCCGTATTTATAAATATTGGAGGATAATATGAGCGAGACTTTAAATAAAACTTTACTTAAAAAGTTTGCTGTTGATGCAAGAAATGAATTAAGAAAAAAAATTTCATTAAAAGCTTTATTGTATCATATAACCAAAGAAGCTTCTGATAAAGATAGGGAAACTAATGGAAAAGAAACTTTTATAAAAAATGAAGAGGTTGTAATAGAGTTTAATAATCAAAAAAGAACTTTATCAAAATTGGAAGCGAGTCAAAGAACTGCATTAATTGATAAAATTCAAAAAATAAATAAAGAAGGTAGAGATGGATTTGATGAAGTAATAGAGGAAGTTTCGTATACTTGGTTTAATAGATTTGTTGCCTTAAGATATATGGAGGTAAATGGATATCTTCAAAGTAGAGTAATGGTTTTAGGATCGAAGGATGGAAGTAATACGCCAGAGATAATCACAGAAGCTATGAATGTTAACTTACCTATTGATAAAAAATTAGTTTCTGAGTTGAAAATAGCTAATAAAAATGAAGAATTATACAGCTATTTACTCGAACTTCAATGTAGTGAATTAAATAAATCTTTACCATTTATGTTTGAAAAGTTAGGACATTATGCAGAATTATTATTCCCAGTAGGTGTTATAAGCAGCAAATTCTTTAAAACTTTAGTAGATACTGAAAGTATAACAGAAGATGATTGGAGCAATGTAGAAATCATAGGATGGCTATATCAATATTATATCTCAGAAGAAAAAGATAGAGTAATTAAAGCTAAAAAGAGATATAAAAAGAATGAAATACCATTTGCAACTCAATTATTTACACCAGATTGGATTGTAAGATACATGGTTCAAAACTCATTAGGACGGTATTGGGTTGAATCACATAAAGAAGATGAAGATTTAAAAGAAAACTGGGAATTCTATTTAGAAAATCCTGAAAAAGAATCTGATTTTGATGAGAAAATAGCACCTTATTTAAATAAGGAATTAGAAGTTGAAGATATTAAATGCTTTGATCCAGCTTGTGGCTCAGGTCATATACTTGTTTATATGTTTGATGTTCTTTACGAAATATATAGTAGATGTGGATATTCAAGAGGAGATATACCAATGCTTATTATAGAAAAAAATCTATATGGGCTTGATATAGATAGAAGAGCCTATCAGTTAGCTTGTTTTGCTGTAATAATGAAAGGTATGTCATATGATAAGCTTCTCTTAAGAAAAATAGAAAGAGAAGTTGATAGAGAAGGAAAATACATTAATTTAAATATAGCTTGCATACAAGAAACTAATATTTTATATGAAGATGAAAATTCATCATTACATGATAATATAGCTTTCTTAGCTGGAGAAGGAAGTGGAGAAAGCTATGATAATGTAAAAGCATTTGTAGAGAGCTTGAAAAATGCGAATACTTATGGATCTTTAACTAAAATAGAAGGATTTGATAAAGAATTCTTAGAAAAAAGATTAGAAGATATAAAAAATAATCCTGGAACAGATTTATTTGGAAGTAAAGCAAGAGAAAAGTGGGAGTTTATATTAGAAGATTTAATAAAGCAAGCGTTTATAATGGAACAGACGTATGATATTTTAGTAACTAATCCTCCATATATGGGAAGTAAGTCTATGAATCCTATACTTGCAGAGTTTATAAAAGAAAATTTTAAAGATACAAAATCTGATTTATTTTCAGCATTTATAGAATATTGTTTTAAAATGGTTAGAAAAGAAGGCCATTTAGGAATGATAACGCCATTTGTGTGGATGTTTTTAGGTTCTTATGAGGCAGTTAGAAAATATATAGTTGAAAATAAAAATATAAGTTCTTTAATACAATTAGAATATAATTCTTTTCCAGAAGCGTGTGTTCCAGTTTGTACATTTACTTTACGAAATGAAAATATAAATTTAGATGGTGAGTATATAAAGTTATCAGAATTTAGAGGCAGTGAACAACAAAAAGTGAAGACTATAGAGGCTATTAAAGATGCAAAAAAAGGGTATAGATATTCGTTTTTAAGTTCAAATTTCGATAAGATATTTGGATATCCAATAGCTTATTGGTTATCAAATAATATGGTGTCTTTATTTGATAATGATAAAAAATTAAACGATATAGCAGAACTTAAAGTAGGATTGCAGACTGGGGATAATAATAAGTTTTTAAGATTTTGGCATGAGGTTAATTACAAGAGAATAGGATTTGATTTTAATAATATAACTGAAGCAAAAAATAGTAATAAAAAATGGTTTCCTTATAGCAAGGGGGGACAAGTAAGAAAATGGTATGGTAATAATGAATATGTAGTTGATTGGGAAGATGATGGTATTAATATAAAAAGTTTTGATAAATCTGTTATTAGAAATAGTAATTATTATTTTAAAGAAGGGTTTTCGTGGTCAGATGTAACATCATCAAGCTTTGGAGCAAGATATGTTAAAAGAGGTTTTCTATTTGATACGGCTGGTCCAACTATGTTTGTTAATAATGAATATGATAAGAATATCATATTAGGATATATTAATAGTAGTGTATTTCAAAGTTTATTGAATATATCTTGTCAGGGAATGCATTACAGTAATGGTGTTATATCAAGGTTTCCTATTTTGCAGATACCTCATGAATATATAAAAATTAAAATCGATAATATTGTAAATGAAAATATAGAAATAGCAATGAATGATTGGAACAGCAGTGAAGTTTCATGGGAATTTAAAAAAAATATATTTATTGGATCAAATAATATAAATAGCATTTCAGAGAAATATGATGCTTTGAATATTAAATATGATGATAGATTTAAAAAACTTAAAGTAAACGAGGAAAACTTAAATCGAATTTTTATTGATATATATGGTCTTCAAGATGAGATTGAAGCAGAAATAAATAATAAAGCCATAACATTGAGAGATTTTAGTAAAGAGGCAGTAATTAAATCATTTTTATCATATTTTATAGGTTGCCTATTAGGAAGATATTCATTAGATAAAGATGGACTTATTTTTGCAGGTGGAAATTTCGATATGAATGAATATAATAAATTTGTACCTGATGAAGATAATATAATTCCAGTTTTAAATAGTGAAACTAAATACTTTGAAGATGATGTGATGGTTAGATTTGAAGAATTTTTAAAAGTTACTTTTAGCGAGGAATATTTATCAGAAAATATAGATTTTATTGCTGAAGTTCTTGAAAAGAAACCTAATGAAAGTTCAAGAGAAGCTATAAGAAGGTATTTTACTAATGAGTTCTTTGATGAGCATTGCAAAATGTATAAGAAACGCCCTATATATTGGTTATTTACTTCTGGTAAGAATAAAGCTTTTAGTTGTTTAGTTTATATGCACAGAATAGATAAAAATGTATTATCTAAAATGAGAATTGACTATGTTCAACCTCTACAAAATAAATTGGAAGTTGAGCAAAAAGATTTAATGGATACTTTAAATAGCGATGCAACTACTAAGGACAAAAAGGATGCCAAGAAAAAGCTTGGAATAGTTGAAAAGCAAATTGATGAACTTAAAGTATTCCATGAAAAATTACGCCATATGGCAGATAAGCAAATCGAAATTGATTTAGATGATGGTGTTGTCTATAACCATGGATTATTTGGTGATTTAGTAGCTAAAATTAAATAGATTTCATAAGAAAAGGGTCTTTTTGGCTCTTTTTCTTTGTTTCTGTTAATATATTCTATATAATATAAGTAGTAATATTGGATAAGAATATATAAAGAATTATTCTAATGGGAGTGAAATGATGAGTGAACTAAATAATATTGTTAAGGCTTTAAAAGAAGAATTTTCAAAGTCTCCAGAGTATTGGGAAAAAAGAAGAATAATAATTTGGTATGATTATGATAAAGATTTTTTAGATGTTATAGACAAAGTTGCTATAGATAAAGTGAAAATTCATAAATTAACTAATCATAATTATTTTTATACAAAGTATCTTTTAGAAGAAGAGGATACTGAAAGTAATTATCTAATATATATTAATAACCTTGAAGAAGAAAGTAATAATTGGATCACTGATATAACATTATATAGTCAGAGCTTTTATGCTGATAGAACTTCTATGATTATGAGAGATTTAAATATAGAAGATAATTTAAGGCATGTATTTTCAAAATATAAAGGATTTTTCTCAATAGATAATAATTGTAGTAGTTTCGGAAAAATAGTAAGTAGTGTAAATGAAAATAAAACTTTAGAACTTGGAATATTAGCATCTATAAGTAAAGTTAGAATATTAGACTTTGAAGAGATAGTTAAGTCAATACTTTGTGAAGATATAAACGAAAAAGAAAATTCTATGTATACTGACCTTAAAAACTATGGAGTAGAGGAATTATTCTGGGATTATTGTAAGCTAAACTATGGATACAGCCTTAAAGATAAGAGTCTAAGCAAACTATTTAGTTTTATAGTTACTACGGCTTTAAGCAGCTTTATAAAAGAAGAAAAGTTAAGCAGCCTAAAAAGCTATATAGGAAATAGCAAACCTAATTGTATAGTATTTATAGATCATTGGATAAATCATAAAACACAATCATACCATTATATTGAATATGCTGATAACTATGAAAAAGATTTAAAAATATCTAATATTATAGAAAAGCTTGACATAGAGGAGTTTAAAGATGTTGATATATTAAAAATTTTTGATAGAGAAGTAATAAAATATATACTTTTTGGTCTTGAAAATGAAAGAGAAGATTATGAATATTTCATTAATTCAATAAATTTAAGAAGAACTAAAAATTTCTATTATGATTATAAAAATATTTATGAAGCATTATTAAGTTACCTGGAAATGGCAAGACTTAAAAGAGAATATAAAAATTGTATTATGCAGAAGAAAGCAGCTGAGTTAGTTAAGGAATATTCAGAAAAGCTTTATATGTTTGATTATAACTATAGGAAGTTTTATTTGAATTATGATGTGAGACCTGAGAGTGAAATAATGAATAGGCTTAAAGGGCTTGTTGAAAACATTTATGTAAATTGGTATTTATCGGAATTATTAACTGCTTGGAATTATGAGCTGACTGATGAATATATGAATTACTGGGCTGTTCCAGGAGTAATTAATCAAAGAGATTTCTATAAAGAAAAAGTAAATAAGATGCTTGATGATGGAGATAGAGTATTTGTTATTATATCAGATGCATTAAGATATGAAATAGGAACAGAAATTAAGAACAGATTCAATCAAATGGTAGTTGGCTCAACTGAAATACAACCAATGTTTACTTCAATTCCATCAATAACTAAGATAGGAATGGCATCACTTTTACCTAATAAAGATATAACTATAACAGATACAGGAAGAGTATTTGTTGATGGAAAGGACAGCGCAGGTTTAGAAAATAGGAAGTGTATATTAAGTAATAATTTTGAAAATAGTATCGCAGTTGAATTTAATGATATTCCTAAGGATGATCCAGGGTTTAAGGAGTTATTAAAGGGTTATAAGTTAGTATATATATATCACAATATCATAGATGCAACTGGTGATAAAGCTAATACAGAGAAAGATACTTTTAGTGCAGCAGAGAGAGCTATAGATGATATACTTTGGTTAAGAGAAAAAATAACAAAATGGCTTGGAGGAATAAATATATTTGTTACTGCAGACCATGGGTTCTTATATCAAAGAAGTTCTTTAGAGGAGTCAAGTAAGATAAGTAAAGAAAAAATTGATATTATAGATAGAAATAGAAGAAGTATTATAACAAAAGAGGATAGAGATATAGAAGGATTATTTAAAATAAGTCTTGAATATTTAGGAAAAGAAAATAAAGGAATGTTTGCTTATATTCCTAAATCAGATATAAGATTTAAAACCCAAGGTGGAGGTGCTAATTATGTTCATGGAGGAGCTACATTACAAGAAACTATAGTGCCACTTATTTTTTATAAACATAAGAGATCAACATATAAAAATTATAAAGAATCCAAAGATGTTACTTTAAAATTATTAAGTACTAGAAATAGGGTTACTACACCAGAATTTGGATTAACATTCTTTCAAGTAGAGCAGGTATCAGAAGAGTTTATAGCAGCAACATATGAAGTTTATATGGTTGATGTTGATGATAATATAATATCAAATAAAGAAAAGATTATAGCTGATAGTAAAAATGATAGACCAGATGAAAGAAATCATATTATAAGAATTAAACTTAAACAAAAAAGTTATAGTAAGAGAGATAGTTATAGATTAATAGTGAGGAATTTAGATAAGGATCTTATTGTAAATGAGATAGCATTTATTATTGATATAGCAATACCAGATGACTTTTTTTAATATTAGGAATTTATGCATATTACAAAATAGTTAAAAGGATGTGGTAGAAATAGAGAATATATTTGAGGATAATGGAAGTAAATTATTTGAATTAATTAGAAATATTAATAAGTATAATATTAACGATAAATTTCCATCAATGAAAAAAACTATTAAAAACTTTGATGCGGATGATATTTATGACGAGATATTAAACTTTATAATAGAAAAAGATGATGATATAATAGCATTATCAGAACATTTAAGAGAAATTGAAAATGATAATATAAATGTTTCATTAAGAATAAAAAGTGAGCAGTCTTTTAATCAGAAATGGAAAAAGAATTTAGAGAAATCTAAGCAACTTAGAGAAGTGTGCAATGATATTATAGGAATAAGAATAATTGCCGATATGGATAGAGAAGATATAGCTCAGAATGCTGGGAAAATTATAAATAGTAATAACAATTACAAAATAGATATAGTTAATATGTATGAAAAATCAAAAAGTATTGATGACGGATATAGAGGAATTCATATATATTTCAGAGATAATCCTAAATGTTTTCCAATTGAGATACAAATATGGAATCAGCAAGATGCACTATTGAATTTTTATACTCATGATATAATATATAAAAAATCAAATGATGTTAGTCTTTCATATTATAGTTATGAATTAAGAAATTGGCTAGATAACATGCCAGAAATACCAGATAATGTTGAAGTGAATTTTATAAAGTATTTATATAAATTTGTTTATTCAGAACAGGGAGGTGAATAATTTGTCAAAGGTATATTTATTTGCAAGAAAAGTTGGAACAGGTGGTACAGCTGTGCTAGAAACGACTATAAAAGATGCTGTTGGTGTTATGAGAAATAATAGAAAGCCAAACTTTCAATTAGGAATTTTGAACAGTCCAAGTTATTCATCATTAATAAGAGTTTATGGTGAATATGCTCCATTTAAGAAAGTGAATAATGTAGCTGAGCTTATAAAGTCAGTTGAGATCCAATAATAATATTTCAATAAAATTTTAGAGTGGGAGAAATCTCACTCTTTTTAAGAAATAAATAATTATTCATTGATGGAATAGACATAATGATTATTATTAATAAAGATGTGGTGTGAGATTTTATGGAAAATAAAGAAAATGAAGAAATTAATTTAGATTTAGATAAAAAGGTAAATAAATATTTTGCTGGAAGAGCAGTGAGAAAAGATCTAACAAAATCTATGAAACAGGGATTTAATGTGCCTGTTTATGTTTTAGAATATTTACTTGGAATGTATTGCGCAACTGATGATGAGGATACGCTAGACGGTGGAATAGAAAGAGTTAAAGGTATACTAAGTGATAATTATGTAAGACCAGATGAAGCTGAGAAGATAAAATCAAAGATAAGGGAACTTGGACAATACAGTGTAATTGATAAAATAACTGTTAAATTAAATGAGAAAAAGGACATTTATGAGGCGGAATTTTCAAATCTAGGTTTGAAAGGAGTACCTATATCACCTCATTATGTAAAAGAATATGACAAACTGCTTCAAGGGGGAATATGGTGTATTTTAAAAATGGATTATTATTTTGATGAAGAAGCTAAAAATATGAGTCCATTTAGTATATCAAATTTAAAACCAATCCAAATGCCTAATATGGATATTGAAGAAATATTTGAGGGAAGGAGAGGTTTTGCCAAAGAAGAATGGATTGATTTACTTATAAGGTCAACAGGTATGGAACCAACTCAGTTAGAGGAGAATGTAAAGTGGCATATATTATTAAGGCTAGTTCCTTTAGTGGAGAATAACTATAATATGTGTGAGCTTGGACCAAGAGGAACAGGAAAATCTCACGTATACAAAGAAATATCTCCTAATAGTATATTAGTTTCTGGAGGCCAAACAACGGTAGCGAACCTTTTCTATAATATGTCCCAAAGAAAAATAGGTCTTGTTGGTATGTGGGATACTGTAGCATTTGATGAAGTTGCAGGAATTAGATTTAAGGACAAAGATGGAATACAAATAATGAAAGATTATATGGCTTCAGGATCTTTTGCAAGAGGCAAAGAAGAAAAAAATGCGAGTGCTTCTATGGTATTTGTAGGTAATATAAATCAAAGTGTAGAATCTTTAATAAAAACATCACATTTATTTGCACCATTCCCAGAAGAAATGGCAAATGATTCAGCTTTTTTTGATAGAATGCATTTTTATTTACCAGGTTGGGAAATACCTAAAATGAGGACAGAATTATTAACAGATAAATATGGTCTTATCGTAGATTATTTGACTGAATTCTTTAGAGAAATGAGAAAACGTACATTTACAGATGTAGCAGAGAAATACTTTATTTTAGGCAATAACTTAAATCAAAGAGATGCTATTGCAGTAAGAAAGACAGTATCAGGTTTAATAAAACTTATATATCCAAATGGAGAATTTCAAAAAGAGGATGTAGAAGAGATATTAAAATATGCATTGGTAGGAAGAAGAAGAGTAAAAGAGCAGCTTAAAAAGATCGGTGGAATGGAATTTTATGATGTGCATTTTTCTTATATAGACAAAGAAACAATGAGTGAAGAATTTGTTTCGGTACCAGAACAAGGTGGTGGAAAGCTTATACCAGAAGGTCTTGGAAAACCAGGTCATGTATATACAGTTGGCCATGGCGATTCTGGAATGATAGGAGTATTTAAATTAGAAAACCAAGTAGTAAGCGGCAGCGGTAAATTTGAAAAATCTGGTGTAGGAACAAATAGAGGAGCAAAAGAAAGCTTAGATACAGCATTTAGATATTTTACTTCAAATTCAAAGAGTATAAGTTCAACAATAAGCACTAAAACAAAAGACTACTTAATGCACATAAGTGATATGCAGGGAATAGGAATAACATCAGAACTTGCAGTAGCAGAACTTATAGGATTATGCTCAGGAGCATTAGAAAGACCAGTACAAGAAAGCCTAGCAGTGATAGGAAATATGACAGTAGGTGGAACAATAAATAAAGTTGAAGAATTTGCAAATATACTTCAAGTTTGTGTAGATGCTGGAGCAAAAAAAGTATTAATACCAGCTTCTTCAGTTGTAGATTTACAAACAGTACCAGCGGAATTGTTAATAAAAGTGCAACCAATATTTTATAGTGATCCAATTGATTCAGTTTATAAAGCATTAGGGGTTAGTTAGAAAAGTTAGCCTATGATATATCTAAAAATATGATGTATTATAGGTTCGTTTATATTAAATTAGAACAAGAGGTTATAATCAAAAGGAGAAGTGCTATGTATAATTTAGAAAGTATTCAAAAAAAAGTAGAGAATATGTTAGCAGATGGATGTAATTTTAGTGATGTTGATACTATGAAGAAATATGTAAATAAAAATTTTATTATAGATTATGACGAATTACTAAATCAAACTATATTTGAAATATACTATGAAAATTATAGTAAATATAGTGAAAGAGAACCAATATCTCATATGTTTAAAAATGAAACTGAAGAAGATATGGATTTAGCTTCAAATAAAGACTATAAAAAAACGCAAAGAACATATAAAACTTTTAGAACGTATAATGATGACTTAAGTATTAAACATAATAATGGAAAAGACGTTGAATATGTGGAATTAGAGGATACTCAAGATAGGTTTGAAGGACATAGAATAAAAAAATTCCAACAAAATCAACTATTAGACCTAAATGAATTTAAGATATTTGAATATATTCGTGAAAAAAGAATTAGAGATAGCAAAAGTGTAAGTAATACCAATTTAATAAGTGCACTTGAAGACATAGATAAAGTTTATAATAGAATTAATATAACATATGACAATTATTTTGAGAGAAGTGTTCAATACTTTCAACTTGAAAATAGCTGCAGACTGGAAACAAGATATTTACTTGCGAATGCCATTAGTAAAGTTAATAAAAGTTTGGAAGAAAAGAATAAAGATATAGAGAATTTTAAAGCGTTTTGGAGTATTAATTGTGGGGGTAATAGAATTCAAAATAAATTTATACTTGGAATAAAAAAATATATAGATAAGTATATCGAAAATCCTAAAGTAATTGAAGCAATACCAGTAGAGATATATGAGTTAAATTTGATTAAGTATTTTGTAAGAAGATCTATACTTGGAGAATTGGATAGTGAAAATATATGCCTTAATTTTGATGAATGTAATAATTTTTTTAAGACATTCTTTGGTGAAATGCAACATGTAAATAAAGATAAAAAATGGGATAGCAAATTATTAATGAATTTTAGGAAAACCTATAAAGATTAAAAATTTCCGGATTTCTGTCCATAGATAGAAATAATATCATTGTTTATAATGAACTTGTAAAATAAATTCAAGGAGGTATTATGAAAATGATGGAATGTGATATATGTAGAGGCTATTTTCACCCAGATGAAATAAGTAATTGTCCAAAATGTGGGATAGAAATTTGTGAAAGGTGTTTTGAAAATCATGTAAGGTGTTGTGGCGAAGATACTGATATGGATGAAGAGTATGACGAAAATGATGAAATAGCAAATCTTCCAAGAGAATGTCCTGAATGTGAAGCTAAATTAGAATTAGATACTGGTTATAATGAAACTACTCTTTTATGTCCAGAATGCGATTATCAGTTAGATGTTACTGCTGAATTTAAAAAAATAGAAGATATATATGTTTAGTTTTATTAGCAATTATTCTAATTAAACATTGATATTACTTAACTTAAGAAATGGCCGGAAGAAGTAAAACTTCCACCCTTCTTCCGACCATCAACAAGATATGCTATATAATTTTAAAATACAATATGTAAAGATATGATATTTTTAATCTAAGGTTTGAGTTATTTGCAGTGACAAATAGATATAATAAAATATTCTAAGTTATGATTTAATAAAACTATTCAACACACGCCTCACGTTGAAACTACTATTTAATTTAAGGTATATTTTACTTATAGACGGTAGTGTTATATAAAGTACCGTTTATAAGTAAAGAATTGGAGAAAATATTTTAATACTATAATGGTGCAAAAATGGGTGGGATTTTATATCAATATACATTTAAGAGAATGGTAGGAAGAATTAAAACTTCCGACATTCTTCCTACCATCAGCAAAATATAATAAAATAGAATTTGATATGGTAAATTATACAATGTGATTTAAAGCTAGTTATACCAATAGCTACAGAGTATTATAAGATACGATAAGATATAATAAAATATCCTAAAATTGGAATACAGAACTCGGCTTACGGCTTATCTCGCAACAAGTAATTGCAAGGATTTAAGGAATACAGTTTATGTATTTGCCCTTAAATTGCCCTTGCTTTTTTTGCGTGGAAAAACTTTAATTGTTTTGCTTTAAGGGAGTAATATAATTTTGTTAAATTAAATAATATAATAACAAGCTTAAATTATATAACAATAAAATGTTTGGGAATAATTATTAAAAAGGTGGTTAATTTAGTGGATGTAAAAACAATAATTAGCCAAATGACATTAGAAGAAAAAGCATTAATGTGTTCAGGAAAAAACTTTTGGGAAACTCAATCTATAGAGAGACTTGGAATACCATCAATAACACTAACAGATGGCCCATATGGTGTTGTGAAAAGGTTAAGTGGCTTCTCAGATGTCATTCCTGCTACTTGCTTTCCAACACCATCAGCATTAGCTTCATCTTGGGATGTAGATCTTCTCTACAATGTAGGCAAAGCTATTGGAATAGAATGTCAAGCAGAAGATGTGCAAATACTTTTAGCACCAGGCATAAATATTCAACGATCACCATTAGGAGGAAGAAACTTTGAATATTATTCAGAAGATCCAGTTTTAAGTGGAGAAATAGGGGCTGCTTTTATAAATGGTGTTCAAAGTGAAGGTGTTGGAGCTTGTGTAAAACATTATATTGCAAATAATCAAGAATACCATAGACAAACGGTTAATAATATAATTGATGAACAAGCCTTAAATGAAATTTATTTATATAACTTTGAAATAGCGGTTGAAAAAGGAAATCCTTTCGTAGCAATGGCTGCTTATAATAAATTAAATGGGATTCATTGCACTGAGAATAAATATATATTAAATCATATCTTAAAGAGCAAATGGAAATTTCATGGATTTATTGTATCTGATTGGTATGCGGTTAATTCAATAGTAAATTCTTTAAAAGCAGGATTAGATTTAGAAATGCCATCATCAAATGGATTTAGCAGTAAGAAAATTGTTGAGGCTGTTTTAGCAGGTCAGCTGGATGAAGCAATTGTTGATAAGGCTTTAGAAAATATATTAGATATAGTGTTTAAGGTTACAAAAAGTAAAAAGGAAAATGTTTATTATGACAAGAATGAACACAATAAATTAGCAAGAGAAGTTGCAAAAAATTGTATAGTTCTTCTTAAAAATAAACATAATATTTTGCCTTTAAAAAAAGAAAAATTAAGAAATAAAAAAATAGCTGTAATTGGAGAATATGCAAAAAATCCAAGATTTCAAGGTGAAGGAAGCGCTCATGTTAATCCAACTATGGTTGAAAATGCTTACGATGAGATATTAAAATTAGGTGGAAATTCAATAAAGATAAAATATTCAAAAGGATATAGTACTAATGAAAAAAACATATATGACAATAATGTTCTTATTAAAGAAGCTCAAAAAACTGCAATGGAATGTGAATTAGTTATACTGTTTATAGGAACTCCAGATTCTTATGATAGAGAAGGTTTTGATAGAAAAAATATAAATTTGCCAGATAATCAAATAAAACTGCTTAGAGAAATTAAGAAGGTTCAAAAAAATGTTATAGTGGTTTTAAGTAATGGTTCACCTATTGTTATTTCTCCTTGGTATGATTATGCTGATGCAATTTTAGAAACATGGTTAACAGGGCAAGCATCTGGTGGTGCTGTTGCTGATGTATTATTTGGAATAGAAAATCCATCTGGTAAGTTATCAGCAACATTTCCTGTACAATTATCAGATAATCCAACGTACTTAGATTTTTTAGATTTAGAGGATAATCTACAATATAAAGAAGGAATTTTTGTTGGCTATAGATATTATGATAAAAAAAATATGGAGGTTGCTTTTCCTTTTGGATTTGGTTTATCATATACGAATTTCAACTACAGAGAACTGAAACTAAGTAAACAAATAATAAACGAAAATGATACGTTAGAAGTAAGGTTTAAAATAAAAAATACAGGTAAATATTTTGGGAAAGAAATAGCGCAAGTTTATTTAAAAAAGTATATAAGTAATGTTCAAGCCCCAGAAAAAGAATTAAAGGCTTTTGCTAAGATTTTGCTTTTTCCAGATGAGGAAAAAGAAGTAAGTTTTACTCTAAATACCAGAGATTTTTCTTACTATGATGTATCTTCAAAAGCATGGATAGTAGACAGCGGAGTTGTTGAAATATTAATTGGAAAATCTTCTAGAGACATATGTTTGATAAAAAAAATATATATAAAATCGTCATATATACGTAAAATAAAATATACTAGAGAAATCCTTATAAGAGAATTTCTTAAAAATCCTAAATCTAAAGGATTTTTAGAAGATATAATTAAGGATTTTTCACAACAAGCTTCAAGTGATAATAAAATGCAAGAGATTTTTATTAGTTTCTTAATGGATAATCCAATAGAGAAACTATTATCCATAAGCAATGGAAAATTCACAGAAAAAATGCTAACTGAACTTCTTGAAGCAGTGAATAAAAGCTAATATATGTTCAAGGTAATAGGCAGGAAATTTAAAATGCTTATTACCTTTTCTTTATGATTCTTATACGAAAATAAACTAATAAATTAGAAGCAAATAATAGGATATTGAATATTTGTTCATATATAATGTTTATTTTGTTAATAATATCAGTACTTTAAATGTATGTTTTTAATTAAATATGTCTATATTAAAGATGTTATTTAATTCTGAAAATACTAAACTATAGAGATGAAAGGATGGAATGAATTGAAAAGTGTTTTATTGAAAAATGGAATTTTATATGATATAGAAACAGATGAATATAGTAAAAAAGACATAATTATCGAGGAGGGAAAAATAAAAGATATAGGAGAAAATTTATCAACTAAATTTCAAGGAAGTAAACATATTGATTTAAAAGAAAGGTTTGTATTTCCTGGTTTTATTGACTGTCATACACATCTTGGGATTATTGAGGAATGCACGGGCAAAATTGGAGCAGATAATAATGAAACATCGGAGCCAGTTACACCTCATTTAAACGGTATAGATGGAATTAACCCATTCGATGTATCTTTTAAAGATGCTTTAAGATCTGGAATAACCTGTGTTATGAGCGGACCAGGTAGTAATAATGTGGTTGGTGGAAGAAATATTGCAATAAAAACTTGCGGAACAATTATTGATAAAATGATAGTTAAAAATCCAGTTGGTTTTAAAATATCTTTAGGAGAAAATCCAATAACTACATATGGTGTTAAAGATAAATGTCCTGTAACTAGAATGGGAATTGCAGCTTTAATAAGAGAGTTGTTTATGAGAACAGAAGATTACATAGACCGTAAAGAAAATAATAAACTACAGGAAAGAGATATACGGTTAGAAGCAGTTATTCCTTTAATAAAGGGTGAAATTCCATTGAGGGTGCATGCCCACAGGGCAGATGATATAGTAACAGCTGTTAGAATTGCAGAAGAATTTAAAATTGAAAAAATGGTAATTGAACATGGTACAGAGGCGCATTTAATAAAAGAATATTTAAAAGAAAAAAATATTTCAGTTGCTTATGGCCCTTTACTTACACCTAGAATAAAAATGGAATTAAAGGCTAGAAATTACAAATCGATAGTTGAATTAATAGAAGCAGGAGTTAAGACAGCCCTTATAACAGACCATCCATATAATTCAATAGATTGTCTAAGAACTATTGCAGCAATTGCTATAGCTCAAGGGTTGTCATTTAGGGAAGCAATAAAGACAATTACTGAAAATCCAGCGGAAATATTAAATTGCCAAGGACAAATAGGAAAATTAGCTATTGGTTATGATGCAGATGTAGTAGTGTATGACAATAATCCTTTAGATATTAATACAAAAGTTCTATACACATTTGTAGATGGTGAAATAGTATTTGCACGAGAGTAACTTATAATAAGAATTGTTCATAATACCATATTAAAAAATTAAATCATTAAATAAATAATATAAAAATATATATAATAATAATGCAATTAATATTAGGAGTTAACTATGTCTGATTCGCGTGACTGTAATTTATATTACGATCCCAATACTGCAAACTACTTAGTCCAATATAGAGGGAATTTTAAAGAGCATATAGATAGAATACCTTATGCTTGTGGAGATATAATTACAGACACTATTGGAGTAATATCAGTACGAGTAGAAGATTTAGAAAGACTTCTAAGTGAAGTGCCTGAAATTGTCTTTTTAGGTATTAGAACAATGTATGTATTACAGGATATTTCGCCAGCTTCCGTGGATAACATAAATAATATAAAGATAAATCCTTATTTAGATTTAACAGGACGAAATGTTCTTATTGGAATGGTGGATACTGGAATAGATTATTTGAACGAAGAATTCATAAGACCAGATGATACATCAAGAATAGTCAGTATATGGGATCAAACCAATAAAGATAATACTGATAATAGAGTCTATATAGGTCAAGTATATTCAAATGAACAGATAAATAATGCTATTAAGGCATATAGAAATAATGAAGATCCATACAATATTGTTCCTTTAAGGGATGAAGTTGGTCATGGAACTAAAGCAGCAGGAATTATTGGAGCCAGAGGATATAATAATGAATTTCAAGGCGTTGCAAATGAAAGTGAATTTGTAATTGTAAAGCTTTGGGAATCATCAAATTTTAAGAAACAGCTTAGTGAAAATAACCTCCAAGAAATTCCTGTATATAATGCTTCGGAAATTGTAGCTGGATTAGAGTTTTTAAAAAGAACAGCAGTAGAAAGAAATCAGCCTATGGTTATTTACATTGGTTTAGGAAGTACAGAAGGTAGTCATGATGGGACTAACTTAATATCTAGATATTTAACTGCACTTGGAAATAATAGAGGGATTTGTTGTGTAGCGGGAGTAGGAAATGAAGGAGACTCACAAGGTCATGCTTCTGGGAATATTAAAAATGTTGGGGATACAAAAATAGTAGAGTTAAAAATACCAAGAGAAATTAAATATTTTCAATTGAATATATGGGTGCGAAGACCTAATATTGCTTCAATAAATGTAATTTCTCCGACAGGAGAAGCATCTACAGTTATTGATGCTAAAATAGGAAAAATTCAGCCCATTAAATTTGTTTTTTTAGATACAACAATGGTTATACAATATTATCAACCAGAAAATTTCACAGGTCATGAGCTTATTAATATTGTATTTAATAATATAAAGCCAGGAATATGGAGTTTTAACTTAATTGGGGAGTACATAACCGATGGCAGATATGATATTTGGCTTTCACCTAAGGGAACTTTACCAGAAAATACAGTGTTTCTTGAACCAGATCCTTTTAATACATTAACTATACCTTCAGACGCTGTCAATGCGGTTACGGTTGCTTATTATGGAAATAAAAATGCTTTAATAGCAGCATCTGGTAAAGGATTCAATACGAATAATTTAATAAATCCTGATGTTTCAACTATTGGTGTAAATATTTTAACAACAAAAACTTCAGGTGGTGTTACAACATTTTCAGGAAGTTCTGCTGCTACGGCAATAATAGCAGGTGCATGCGCTATTTTACTTCAGTGGGGCATTATTGATGGAAATGATACAACTATGTATTCAAAAAAGATTAGAAGTTATTTGATGTACGGTGCTGCTAGAAGCCAACTTTATCGATATCCAAGCCGAGAAATTGGTTATGGTGAATTTGATTTATTAGGAACATTTAATGTTATTAGCAGAACTTTTAGAGGGGAAAAAAATCAAATGACTACAAACAAATTTGAAAAACAAGATATTAATGAAAATGAAAAGATTATAGAGTATTATATTAAAAAGTTATTTTTGCGAATCCCCATACATTGAGGAAAGTGTGTTTATCTTTTGATGATATAATATAGAAATTTCAATACTAACTCAAATGGATAGATATAAGGGAGGAATTTTTTGTGAGCAAAAGTTATAGAGCTCCAAGAAACATTTTTTTAGATACTAATTACTATCATTACATTGTTCAATATGAAGGGAATATTGAAGAAGAAGTCTCAAAACAGCCTGGATTTTTTGTGACAATAGTTAATGACAAATATGCAATAATATCCACAACAAGTGATATTGAAATAAATATTGAAGGACCTAAATTTTCAACAATTATATATGTTGCACTTCCATCTTTTTATACACTTCAAGAAATTACACCAACAGAAGCATCGGGGGCTAATTTTCTTCAGTTAGAATTGCCATTAAGGCTTACAGGTACAGGGGTTACAGTGGCAGTTATAGATACTGGCATTGATTACTTAAATGATGAATTTATAAGAGAAAATGGAGAAACAAAAATAGAGTATATATGGGATCAAACAATAGCATCTGAAGAAGAAACTACTCAAAATCAACAGGTTCCTTTTGGAATTTTATACAGTAAAAAAGATATTCAGCAGGCTATAGATACTTATAAAGCAGGAAACAATCCATATGATATAGTGAAAACTGTAGATGAGATTGGACATGGAACAAATATGGCTGGAATTATTGGAGCAATTGGTAAAAAAGCTAATCTAAAAGGAGTAGTACCAGATTGTAATTTTGTAGTTGTAAAATTATTGGAAACTATTTCATTTAAGAAACTCTATAATATTGAAATACCAACATATGATATAGTATCTATTTTTTCAGCATTGGAATTTTTATATAGATATTATTTGGAAAATAATAAACCACTTATTATATACTTTCCATTAGGAAGTAATTTGGGGAATCATAGGGGAAGAGGCATTTTGGAACAATATATGGATTCTATAGCTAGAAATAGTGGTATAGCAATAGTAACAGGAACGGGCAATCAGGGAGCAAGTGAAACTCATACCTCAGGAGCAATAACTCAAGTAAATGAAGAGAGAACTATACAATTATATATTTCACCTGAACAAAAATTTACTGTAATTGAAATATGGGTAGATACGCCTAATATAATGTCATTAACAATAATATCTCCATCTGGAGAAAGTACAGAAACGATAATAGCAGAAATAAATGCACTAAAAACTTATTCCTTTGTATTTGAAAACACTTCGGTTAAAATAAATTATTATATTCCAGAGGAAAGCTCAGGAGATGAACTAATAAGAATTCGCTTTTTTAATTTGAAGGAGGGGGTTTGGAGATTTAAGCTTACTGGAAGAGTTATTTTAGATGGTAAATTTAATGCATGGATACCTCAATTAGGCTTAACTGTTGGGGGGTCAAAATTTATTTCTTCAGATCCATATGGAACTATAATGAATCCATCTACGTCATCATATTTAATTACAGCAGCAGCATATAATCAAAATAATAATACTATTTTAAGTTATTCTGGAATGACACTTTTAGATGATTATATTGATAAAATTGATGTGGCAGCAGGAGGAGTTAATGCATTAACTACAGCTCCCAATAATCAAACAGCGATAGTTAATGGTACAAGCGTATCTGCTGCTGTGCTTGCAGGGGCATGTGCTATGCTGTTTCAATGGGGAATAGTAGAAGGAAATTATCCTAATATTTACTCTCAAACTTTAAAAACTTATATTTCTAGGGGCGCAGTTCAAAGAAGTGGTGATTCTTACCCTAATCCTCAATGGGGGTATGGTATGTTAAATATATTAAAGATATTTCAAAATATGTTTTAAGAAAAAAGGTCATTGTAATTTCAATAAGTTCCCAAAATGCAAATTTAACTTCGATTTTTGGAACTAAATTATTTTGAAGAAGCTTCAATAAAAGCTTGGAAAAGTTTAAGCATATTATTATCACCATATGCTGTCATTATTTCAGGATGAAATTGAACGCCAACAACAAAGTCTTCATCAAATTTTTCAATGGCTTCAATTACATTATCTTTTGAATAAGCAGTAACTTTGAGACCTGGTGCTAAATCTTTTATGGCTTGATGATGGAAAGAATTGCATATAGTATAATCTCCTAATATTTTATTTAAAAGTGAATTTTCAATAATGTTTAGTGTATGGGATGCAGCACCATCTTTTGATTGTTGATAATGTTTTATATAACAGCCTTCCATATACGATAAATCTTGATAAAGGGTGCCACCTAAAGCAACATTTAAAATTTGATGACCTCTACAAATAGCTAAAATAGGTTTTTTAAGTTCAAGGGCTATTTTTGTAATTAGAATATCAAAATTATCTTTATCAGGATAAATAAAATCTAATTTTGGGGATGGTTCTTCATTATATAATAAGGGATTTATATCAATACCACCCGTAAGAAGAATTCCATCAAGAATCTCAATTTGTTTTCTTATAAGGTCTTCATCAGAAAGTATTGGTAGTATAACAGGAACGCCTCCAGCTTTTATTATAGATTCAATATAGTCATTACTTATTGATTCCATAACAGAATGAGAATAAGGGGTTTCGGGCTTAATTAAGCGAGTTGAATTTATGCCAATAATAGGTTTTTTCATGAATAGAGTTCCTCCATTAAGAAGTTTATTTAAATTATACTATATATATAAGAAGAAACATTGTCAACAATTGGTGGAGGGATAAAAAATAAATTAAATACAAGTAAAAAATAAGGAAGATATAAATAAAATCATAAATTAATATTTACAAAATAAATAAAGGAAGTACAATAGAAATTAATGATATATAATTGAAAAAGAAAAGCCTTAGGCTTTTCGTAAAAATAAATATAGGTAAAAATATTTATTAATTTTAGTTACATATCAAATTAAAACTTATGATAAAAGAATCAATTTCGGGGGGACAATAATTCAATGAAAAGATTTCTTAAATGTGTCATATTATTAACTCTAATGCAGATTTTTTCTTTAAAAGCTTTTGCTGAAGAAAGAGTAGAAAACATAAAAGCCTTAGAAGACAATATTCACAATCATTTAGAAAATAGAGATGTAAAATTTAATATTATCTATACAGGTACAAGAAAAGAATTTGAAGAAAATATAAGACAATGTATCACTAATTCTTATTCAAATGATGATTATTTAGAAAGATCATGGTTGGAAATAAAACCCAAAGCCCAAATAACATTTAAAGGTATAGAAACTACAATGGAAGTAACATATTTGACAACAAAGGAGCAAGAGGCGTATATAAATTCTGAATTAGAAAAAATCACTAAGTCTTTAGTGAGTACAAATATGTCTGAATTGGAAAAAGTAAAAATAATAAATGAATATATTATAAATAGATATGAATATGATTATACTCAGAAATCAATTAGCGTTTATTCTGCTTTAACTACATCTTTTGCAGTGTGCCAAGGATACTCGATGACAGCATACAAAATGTTAAATTATGCAGGAGTAGAAAATAAAATTATAGTGGGAACGCTTAAAGGGGCACCCCATTCTTGGAATTCTGTTAAGATTGACGGTAATTGGTATCAGTTAGATATTACAAATAATGATTCTAAGGAAAGAAATAAGTATTTCCTAGTAAGTGATGAAATTTTGACTTCAAATGAATATTCCTGGGATAGAGATAAATATCCTAAAGCTTTGAAGGGCTATTATTAATTATGTATTTTTGTAACTTAATATATAGTTAAGTAATGAAACTGCTATTTAGCAAAATAAACTAAATAGCAGTTTCGTTTTATATTATTTCACAAAAAAGACATAGGACTTTTGTAAGTATTGAATATAGAATTAAAAGGGTTACATATAGTAAAATAGACTCATAGCAAATGAAGAACTAAAAAATATAATAGAAATTAGGTAAAGATAAAAAGGGAGGAAATAAATATGGCAGAATTGTCACTAAGAAATATTTATAAGATTTATGAAGGGGATGTAACTGCAGTTAAAGACTTTAACTTAGAAATTGCAGATAAAGAATTTATTGTTTTCGTTGGACCATCAGGATGTGGTAAGTCAACTACTTTAAGAATGATCGCAGGTCTTGAAGAAATATCTAAAGGAGAATTATACATAGGTGGAAAATTAGTTAATGATGTAGAACCTAAAGAAAGAGATATCGCAATGGTATTCCAAAACTACGCATTATACCCACATATGACAGTATATGATAACATGGCTTTTGCTTTAAAATTGAGAAAAGCACCTAAGGATGAAATTGATAAAAAAGTTAGAAGCGCAGCAAAGACATTGGATATTGAACATTTATTAGATAGAAAACCAAAGGCTTTATCAGGAGGTCAAAGACAAAGAGTTGCCATCGGAAGAGCTATCGTTAGAGAACCAAAGGTATTCTTAATGGACGAACCTTTATCAAATCTTGATGCTAAATTAAGAGTTCAAATGAGAACTGAAATATCAAAATTATATCAAAGTTTAGGAACAACATTTATATATGTAACTCATGACCAAGTTGAAGCCTTAACAATGGGTACAAGAATTGTTGTAATGAAAGATGGTATAATACAACAAGTAGATACTCCACTTAATATTTATAATACACCAAGTAACTTATTCGTTGCTGGATTTATCGGAAGTCCTCAAATGAATTTAGTAAATGGTAGTGTTGTAGAAAAAGAAGGAAAATTATATTGTAGTTTTGAAGAAAATAATATATTATTAACTGATGACAAAGCAAAAGTTTTAAAAGAAAATGGTTATGTAGGTAAAGAAGTAATATTTGGTATAAGACCAGAACATTTAGATGATAATGCTGAAGTTGTTGCAGCAAATCCAAATGCAATTCTTTTAGGAGATGTAGAAGTTGTTGAACGTACTGGAGCTGAAAGTAATATTTACTTTAAATCAGGAAAGAACAGCATGACAGCAAGAGTTGAAGGAAGTACTAAATCAGAACCTAAAGATAAGGTTAAATTATATGTACAAAATGAAATGATTCATGTATTTGATAAGGAATCAGAATTAAGAATATGTTAATATAGTTAACAGATGAGGTGGGAGCATGAAGGGGTTAGTAAAGTATCTACAAGAAATTTATGAAAATTGTGAAATACCTTTTGAGGTTTACATAGATGGAGAAGAGATATTTAAAGCTAATCCTGATTGCCTCACTGAAAATTTTATTGAAGATATATTTTTAATTGGTGCAAAACAATTCAAAATACATCTTCAGGAAAAATATAAAGAATCTATAAAAATATTGGAATTTTGTATTAAGGATAAGTATAAAGATGATTATAATAAAAAAGAAAAAATAATTACTCAATTATTACAAAATTTAAGTATATCAAAAGATAAAATAAAAGAAGTTATGCCACCGATTAGGGAAGATACATTTTTAATTACTGTAAGCTTAAATGATAAATTGATAGATGCATTAGAGGCCTTGAAAAATGTTTATAATGATACTGATATTATAGTATTAAATTACGATGATACTTTAATTTTAATAGGCATTTTTGAAGATATAAATGAACATGTATCTAGTATAAGTGAAACTATATATGGTTCCATTTATGAAAAATGCTATATAAGTTATTGCAAAATTCAAGATTATGAATTGTTAAGTGAATTATATAATGAAAATATGTATAAGATTAATTTAGGCAAAAAGTACAAATTAACTTCAATGATATTTGGGCAAAATAGTCTTTTATTTGAAAAGATTATGGATAGTTTAAAAGAAGAAACAAAATCAAAGATTCTTTATACTTTTAATGAAAATTTCTCTAAGCTTGATGATGATATGATTAAAACAATAGATGTGTTTTTTAAGTTGGATTTAAATTTAAGTGAAGCATCAAAGGAATTATATGTTCATAGAAATACTTTGATTTATAGATTAGATAAGATTCAAAAGTATACGGGGTATGATATTAGAAAATTTAATGATGCTGCTTTATTTAAAATAGCATTCTTTATTTGGAGACAAAAAAATAAAGTGTAGATAAAGAAAAAGACCTTTTCAAAAAATTACTTGATAAATAATTTTTTGAAAAGGTCTTTAGTTTTATATAATCTCAAGGTAAACGAATTTATTAATTAAAAGAATTAAAAGCGGAAGTTGTATAAATATTCAAGGTTTGTTAAAATGTTATTAAGTAAAGGTAAAAAAAGTTTATTTTGGTCAACATTATTAAAAAGGAAGCGAATATAATATTGTATGCTTAATTTTACACTTAGATACAAATTTAATATTCTAATTATATTATATTTATATCTATGTGAAGAATATATGAGAAAATTAAAAGCAATTATTAAGAATATTAAATGGGTGGGGGTATGAGAATGGAAAGAGGTAGTGGTATCATCATGCATATTGCATCTTTGCCAGGAAAATATGGAATAGGAACCTTTGGAAAAGAAGCCTATGAGTTTGCAGATTTTTTGAAAAAAGCAGGACAAAGGTATTGGCAAATACTTCCGCTAGGTCAAACTAGTTATGGCGATTCGCCATATCAATCTTTTTCGGCATTTGCAGGAAATCCATATTTTATTGATTTCGATATGTTAGAAAAGGATGGGATATTAAAAAAAGAGGATTATTGTGACATAAATTTTGGATCAAATGAAGAATACATTGATTATGGATTAGTATTTACAGAAAAAATGAAAGTACTTAGAGTTGCTTATAATAATTTTAAGCAAAAAGAATCTAAAGATTTTAATGTGTTTAAAGAGCAAGAAGCTTCATGGCTTGAAGATTACACTTTATTTATGGCAATAAAGGCTGAATTTGAGTTAAAGAGCTTTCAAACATGGGAAGATGATATCAGACTAAGAAAAGAAGAGGTTATAAGTAGTTATAAAAATAAGCTTTCAGACGAAATTAATTATTGGAGCTTTTTACAATATGAATTTTTTAAACAATGGGATAAATTAAAAAAATATATAAATAAGTTAGGAATAAAGGTAATAGGAGATATTCCAATTTATGTAGCAGAAGATAGTGCTGATTTATGGAGTAATCCTAAAGTGTTTTTGTTAGAAGAAAAAACGTTAAGACCATTAAAAGTTGCAGGTTGTCCACCAGATGCATTTTCAGAAACAGGACAGTTGTGGGGAAATCCTATTTATGATTGGAAGCACCTTGAAGAAACAGGGTATTCATGGTGGATAGATAGAATAAAACAGAGTTTAAAACTTTATGATGTTATAAGAATAGATCATTTTAGAGGTTTTGAGGCTTATTGGACTATTCCTTATGGAGAAAAAACAGCAATGAATGGAAAATGGGTAAAAGGTCCTAAAATGAAATTATTTGATGCAATAAAAAAAGAACTAGGACAAGTAAATATAATAGCTGAAGATTTAGGTATATTAACTGAAGATACTGTGAATTTTAGAAAAAAGACAGGTCTTCCTGGAATGAAGGTATTAGCATTTGCATTTTCTGGTGAAAGTGATAATCCATATCTTCCACATAATTATGAAAAGAATTGTGTGGCTTATACAGGAACTCACGACAATGACACAATAAAAGGCTGGCTTGAAACTACTGGCAGCGAAGAAGAAATAGAAAATGCAATAGAATATTTAAGTTTAACTGAAGAAGAAGGTTATAATTGGGGACTAATAAGGGGAATTTGGGGAAGCGTTGCAAACACTTCCATAGTGCTTATGCAGGATTTCTTGAATCTTGGAAATGAAGCAAGGATAAATCTGCCATCAACAATGGGAAATAATTGGTGTTGGAGAGCAAAAAAAGGCGCATTTACAAATGAGTTAGCAAAAAAAATATATAGATTAACTAAAATTTATGGAAGGTGTGAATAAATTGAGAAAAGAAAAAATTGTAGAGGGAATAGAAAGATACTTAAAAGTTAAACATGGGATAAAATTGAAGGATGCAAAAGATTATGAAATATTTAATGCGCTTTCGTTAACAATTCTAGAAGATATTGTAGAGGATTGGAATGAAACAAGTGAGGCCTATAATAGAGGAAGAATGGCTTATTATTTGTCAGCAGAATATTTAATGGGTAGAGCACTTGGCAATAATTTAATGAACTTAGGTATTTATGATGAAATAAAAGAAGTATTAGCTGAATTAAAAATTGATTTAAATAGAATAGAAGAGATAGAAGAAGATGCAGGCCTTGGTAATGGTGGACTTGGAAGATTAGCAGCATGTTTTGTAGAATCAGCAGCAACTTTAAATATGCCTTTAGTGGGGTATGGTATAAGATATAGCAATGGATTATTTAAGCAAAACATAGAAAATGGATTCCAAACTGAATGTGAAGATACTTGGCTTAAATATGGGGAAGCGTGGAGTATTAGAAAAGATGATGAAATCCAAATTATTAAATTTTCTGATATGACAGTAAAAGCTGTGCCTTACGATGTGCCAATAATAGGGTATAAGACAAGAAATATAAATACTTTGAGATTATGGCAATGTGAAGCTTTAAGAGAATTCGACTTTAATTTATTTAATAATCAACAATATATAGAAGCAGTATCCGCAAGAAATAAAGCTGAAGATATATCAAGAGTATTGTATCCAAATGATACAGCAGAAGCAGGAAAAATATTAAGACTTAGACAACAATATTTCTTTTCTAGTGCATCTATGAAGGATATTATAAAAAAACACAAAACAAAATATGGAAGTGATTTCTCTGAGTTTGCAAAATATAATGTAGCTCAATTAAATGATACACATCCTACAATTTCAATTCTTGAATTTATAAGAATTTTAGTAGATGAAGAAAATGTTGAATTTATAACTGCGTTAGCAATAGCTAAAGAGTTCTTTGGATATACTAATCATACTATACTTGCTGAAGCTTTAGAAAAATGGGATATTAGATTAATTGATAGATTATTCCCAAGAATTTTACAAATAGCACATGAAGTAGATAATGCATTAGCTAAAGAATTAAGACAAAAAGGCTATGATGAAGGTGAAATTTGGAACTTTAAAATTATTGCAAATGATCAAATAAGAATGGCTAATTTAGCTATATTTGTTGGTAGAGCAGTAAATGGAGTTGCAGCACTTCATACAGAAATTTTGAAGAAAAGCGAATTAAATAACTGGTATAATTTATATCCAAATAAATTCCAAAATAAAACAAATGGGATTACACCAAGAAGATGGCTTAGACTATGTAATTCGGAATTATCAGAATTTATTACAAATTTATTAGGAAGTGAAGATTGGGTTAAGAATTTAGAATTGCTTAAAGGTCTAGAGAAATATAGTGATGATGATAAAGTACTAGAGCAATTAATGAAAATCAAACATGAAAAGAAAGTTCAATTGGCTGAGTATATTAAGCAAGAAGAAGGAATTATTATTGATCCAAATTCGTTTTTTGATATTCAAATTAAGAGATTGCATGAATATAAGAGACAATTATTAAATGCTTTATATATCTTAGATTTATATTATAGAATAAAAGAAAATCCTCAATTAGATATACCGAAAACTACATTTATATTTGGTGCTAAGGCTTTCCCAGGATATAGAAGAGCAAAGGGTATCGTTAAATTCATTAATGAAATAGCTAGATTAATTGATAGGGATGAAGAAGCATCAAAGAAGATAAAGGTTGTTTTTGTACATAATTATAGAGTATCTTATGCACAAAAACTTTTCCCAGGTTCTGATTTGTCTAAACAAATTTCTACAGCCGGAAAAGAAGCTTCTGGAACAGGAAATATGAAGTTCATGTTAAATGCAACTCCTACCTTTGGTACTTATGATGGAGCAAATATAGAAATCGTCCAAGCTAGTGGAGAAGAAAATAATTATATATTTGGTCTAAAAGTTGAAGATATAGAAAGAATTAAACACGATTATGACCCTAAGAAATACTATAAGGAAAATCCAGACATAAAGAAAGTAGTAGATACATTAATTAATGGAACTCTAGATGATGGCGGTACAGGATATTTTGAAGATTTATATAATGCTCTATTGGAAGAAAGAGATCAATACTATTTGCTTGCAGATTATGAATTGTTTAAGGCAGCAGAGGAAAAAGTATTTGAAGACTATAAGGATAAAAAGAAATGGGCTCAAAAATGCTTTGCAAATCTTTATAGTTCAGGAGTATTTTCAAGCGATAGAACAATAAAACAATATGCAGATGAAATTTGGAATATAAAACCTGTATCTGTTATATAGTTTTTAATAGAATAACATTATAAATGAAGAGCTATGGAACAAAAAGTTATTCCTAGCTCTTCATTTTCCTAAAAAATAAAAGATTTTAATATAGAATCTTAGCTATAGGGCATATTTATAATAGAATTTATATGGAAAAAAATTCAAAAAAGAAAGTTTACATTTTTTTATATTTACGATATTATTAATAATATAGAAAATTAGGAATAAAAATTAAACTATATAAATTTATTTATCATATATGTATACACAATAACAAATCTACATAAGAAAATTTACATTACGATAAACAAATAATGATTTTTATATATTGAATAAATTATTGTTGTGATTTAGAAAAGGGGATTGAATATGAAAAAAATAGTAGTATTAGATGGTAAAACCTTAGGAAATGTGGATTACATCAAATTAAATGAATTTGGTCAGGTGATTTATTACGATTTAACTTCAAAGGAAGAAGTTGCAGAAAGAATCAAAGATGCTAATATAATAGTAACTAATAAAGTTGTGCTTGATAGAGAAAATTTAAAAAATGCAGATGAACTTGAACTTATTTGTGAGGCGGCCACAGGATATAACAATATAGATATTGAATATGCAAAAGAAAGAAATATTGCAGTTACAAATGTAAAAGGATATTCAACTACTACAGTAGCTCAACATACTTTTGCTATGCTGCTTCATTTATATGATAAAATTAATTACTTTGATAATTACATCAAAAGTGGAGAATATTCTGAATCTCCAATGTTCACTAATTTAGAAGTTCCATATAAAGATTTATGTGGGAAGGTATGGGGAATAATTGGACTTGGTAGTATTGGAAAAAGAGTTGCAAAAATAGCCCAAGCTTTTGGTGCAAGAGTTGTGTATTTTTCAACTTCAGGAAAAAATGCTGATTCTGATTATGCAAGAGTAGAATTTGAGGCATTATTAAAACAAAGTGATATTATTTCTATTCATGCTCCTTTAAATGAAAAAACTGAAGGATTAATAAACTACGAAGCATTTACGAAGATGAAGAAAGATGCTGTAGTTATAAATGTAGCAAGAGGGCCTATAATAGTAGATGAAGATTTAGCTAGAGCCATAGATGAAGATATAATAGGTGGAGCAGCTTTGGATGTATTTAAAATTGAACCAATTCCAGTAAATAATCCGTTATTGAAGATTAAAAATAAAGATAAGATAGTATTAACACCACATATAGCATGGGCAAGTGAAGAAGCTAGAAATAGATTATTTGCAGATTTGTTAGAAAATATAAGTGCATTTAATAGAAAAGAAATAAGAAATAGAGTGGAACTTTAATATTAAAAAGGAATTCCGTTGGAATTCCTTTTTAACTGCTGATTTTTGTTTATTCATTACTATCACTAATGTCACTATCTAATTGATATTCACGATCTAAGATTTCTGATAATTGTGTTGAAATATTGTCAACAGCTTCATCGATGTTTTCATTACATAATATGATTATTAAATAATTCTTATTTAAATTCTTTTCAACAAATGAGGTATATCCTGGCAAGTTGCCACTATGATAGGCAACTTTATCTCCATCAGTGTTTTCATAAATAAACCAACCATAGCCATAATTATTTAAGTAAGGAGTAAACATTTCGTCTAAAGATTTTTTTGTAATTATTTTTTCTGAAAATAATGAATTCTCCCATTTTCGCAAATCTTCGGAGTTAGAATAAATTTCACCAGCAGCATATGACATTAATCCTTCTGTTTTTGGAGCTTCAGCATGTTCGTTTGAATATTTGTTTATAAAGTAGTACCCTATGGATTTATTTTTTGACTCAGTTTCATTGTTTAAAAAACCTGTTGAGGTTAAATTTAATGGTATTATTATATTATTTTTAATAAAATCCTCATAAGTCATATTTGATACTTTCTCAATTACATATCCAAGTAATATATAATTTGAATTGCTGTATTCAAATGAGGTTCCAGCGTTAAAATTAAAGGGCTCATTTTTAAATAATCCAATAAGTTCATCTGGAGTGTAATTAAGATCATGATTTTCAGTATCTATTGAATCAACATAATCTAAATACTCAGGAATGCCAGAAGTATGAGTGAGAAGATTATAAAGTGTTATCTTATTTCCATTTGGATAATCAGGAATATACTTATCTAGAGTATCATAAACATCCAAAAGTTTTTTTTCTTGAAGCATTAAAATTCCAGCAGCAGTAAATTGCTTTGTTAAAGATGCAATTTGAAATATAGTCTGTGGTTTGTTTTGAATACGCTTATTGTAATCTGCGGTACCATATCCTTTATTTAAGAGAACTTCATCATCTTTTGTAATTAGGATTGTTCCGCTAAATTCATTTTTCTTTGAGTAATTATCCATATATTTTGATAATTTACCATTTATACTACTATTAGAGCTTACTACTGTTTTCTTGTGAACATTTTTTTGATTAATATTTTCACAGCCCATTAATAGTAAAGTAGATATTAAGAATAAGATCATTATATTTAATAAATTTTTTTTCAGCATTATTAAATTCCCCTCCCATATGTAAAGTTAACAATTACTATATTATTCCCTAATTAATATAGAATGAGTCTTGATTTAAATGTTAATTTATTAACAAGTATTATTGAATTATAGTTTATTATATACTAATTGTAACACCTAATCTATAAATAGGAGTGTAAATTAAAGAAAATGTAATAATTTTGCTTTTAAAACATCACATATGTTTTATAAATATAACTTATATGAGGATTAATTACTTTTCAGAAAAGTAACAATCTAATTTAAATTAAAAGAATTACTTGGAAAAGATAGGATAGTTAAATGCGGTAAAATTACAGGTGCTATTTAGAAAAGAAGTAACTGGTTTTATTTTTAGTTTAGTGTTAATATATATATTGCTAAGGCATATTTAACAAATAATAAGTCAATACTGATGATAGCGTAGACTTATTATTTTATTTATTGTGCCTAAAAGTAATAACTATAAGGAGGATACTAAAATATCATGGCGAAAGTTATTATTGCGGAAAAGCCATCTGTTGCTAAAAATATTGCAGATGCATATAAGATAAAAACTAGAAGAGATGGATATTTTGAAGGCAATGGATATTATATAACCTGGGCATTTGGACATCTTTTGCAGCTTTATGATGCAAAGGATTATGATGAAAATATGAAGGGGTGGAGATTTGAAAAGTTTCCATTTATCCCAGAAAAATTTTTATACAAAGTAAAATGTGATGGAGTAGATAGAACTGTAGAGGACAAAGGTGCCAAAAAGCAGTTAGGAATAATAAAAAATTTAATAGATAGAGAAGATGTTGATGGTGTAATTTCAGCTACGGACTATGATAGAGAAGGTCAGGTTATAGCCGATGAATTATTTGGTTATTTTGACGTAAAAAAGCCTATATATAGATTGCTTTTAAATGAATGGACACCAGATGAAGTTGAAAGTGGAATGAAATCTTTAAAAGATAATAAAGAAATGCAGCCTCTTCAGGATGCAGGTATAGGAAGACAATGGAGTGACTGGATTATAGGAATTAACTTAACCTCAGTCAGTACCTTAAAATATAAGTTTGAAGAAAACAAAACTATTAATATAGGAAGAGTTTTACTTCCTACCTTAAAAATTATTTATGATAGAGATAAAGAAATAGAAAACTTTACTGCAACTACGTATTATAAATTAATATCAAATTTTAAAAATTCACAAAATGAAGAATTTGAAGGTTTATATTATGAAAATGAGTCAGAAAAATTTGATGTTAAGGAAGATTTAGATAAACTTTTACCTTTACTTGAAGGTTCTACAGCTACAATTATTGACAAGCAGACAGAATTAAAGAAAGAATATCCTCCATATTTATTTAATTTATCAAATCTACAAGGTTATGTTACAAGCAAATATAAAGGATGGACATCTGATAAAGTTTTAAAAGTAGCGCAATCACTTTATGAAAAGAAGCTTACAACTTATCCAAGAACAGCAAGTGTGGTTTTAGAAGAAAGCTTAAAGGATAGGGCAAAAAAAGTTTTAGGTACATTAAAGGTTGGATTACCATATGAAGCAGATATTAAATTTAACACATCAAAAAGGATTTTTGACAGTTCAAAGGTGGAAAGCCATAGTGCTATAACTCCAACTTATATTAAACCATCAGGATTATCAGCAGATGAAAAGATAGTATATGAAGCTATTAAAAATAGATTTATAATGCAGTTTATGCCTATAGCTGAATTTGAAGAAACAAAGGTAACTTTAAAGGCTGAAAATCCAGAAGTAAAAGGCATGTTTGTTTCCAAAGGTAAAGTTAAGCTTGTTGAAGGCTGGAAGGTAGTAGAAAAAATAGAAAGTAAAGATGTAATTCTTCCAAAAGTTGAAGTGGATGAAAAAGTTGATATTATAGATTCAAAGGTCAGCTCTGTTACAAAAAAGCCACCAAAATATCATACGGAAAAAACCTTGCTTAGAGTTATGGAAACCTGTGGAAAAGGTGTTGAAGATAAAGAAGAAGATAGTGATGAAATGATGCAGGCTATTTTAAGTGGTTATAGCATAGGAACGCCAGCAACCAGAGCAGAAACAATAAAGAAATTAAAAGATATAGGCTATTTAAAAACTAAAGGTAAAAATCTTATGTGTACAGAACTAGGAAGAAATTTAGTTGAGACTTTTCCTGTGAGAGAATTGTTGGATTTAGAATATACAGGAAGATTAGAAAAGACTCTTTCAGATATTGAAAAGGGTAAGTTTGCTAAAAGTGATTTTATGAAACTTATAATAGATTTTACAGTTAAATCAGTAGAGACAATTAAGAAAGATGAAGGAGCATTGTCTAGGATTAAAGTTGAAATTCCGAAAGATGTTGAAAGTATAGGACCTTGTCCTGTTTGCGGAAATCCTGTAGTTGAAGGGGAAAAAAGCTTTGGATGCAGCAATTGGAAGAATGGTTGTAGATATACTATTTGGAAGGATGATAAGTATATTGCTTCATTTGGTAAAAAGATATCAAAGGAAATGGTAGAGCTTTTACTTAAAAATGGTAAAGTTGGTTTTAGAAATTTAAAAAGTAAAAAAGGAAATACTTTTTCTGCATATTTTAGATATGAAAAGAATGAAGAAACGGGATATTTTAATTGGAAAATTGAATTTATAGATACTTAGAGGATAAGTATTAAAGGGCAGTATTTAGGAGGTTTACCACTAAATACTGCCCTATTTTGTGAGTTTCTATAAAATGTTTAAGGGGCAGTGCAATTCATAAAAAAATAACTTATAATTTAAGTAGAATTTATATCCATAAATAGAATCGAATGGGTGACAAACTTGGGCGTTTTTATGGTATAAAAATGAAAGGGCTAAATGGTAAATGATTAGATTATGGGAGGGTGAAAATAATGAATGGATTTGATAAAGTAGATGAGATTATTTTAAATATGGAAAAGGTCATTGTTGGAAAAAAGGATGTAATTAAAATGGCAATGGTTTCAGTTTTATCCGAAGGCCATATATTATTAGAAGATGTTCCGGGTACAGGAAAAACTACTTTTGCAAAAACTTTAGCTAAAACAATTGGATGCGAATTTAGCAGAATACAATTTACCCCTGACACGTTACCAAGCGATATTACTGGAGTTTCTATATACAATATGAAAACGAATACTTTTGAATATATGAAGGGAAGTGTTATTAGTAATATAATTTTAGCAGATGAAATAAATAGAGCTTCACCAAAAACACAAGCAAGTCTTTTAGAAGCAATGGAAGAAAGACAAGTAACTGTAGATGGTAATACACATATCTTACCAAGACCGTTTATGGTAATTGCAACACAAAACCCAGTTGACTGTATTGGGACATATAATCTTCCAGAAGCCCAGTTAGATCGTTTTTTTATGAAATTATCTATGGGGTATCCAAGTCAGGAAGAAGAAAAAAAGATGGTAGATAGATTTTTAGCCAATAGAAAGTGGAGGGAAATAGATTCGGTTTCCAATGAAGCAGAAATATGCAAGATGCAAGATGAAGTTACAAAAGTTGAGATTCATCAAGATATTATAGAATATATTTTAAAAATAGCTAAGGCTAGCAGAAATAGTGCTGATATTACACTTGGAATTAGCCCAAGAGCTACATTAGATTGGATAAAAGGCTCACAAGCAATTGCATATTTTGAAAAAAGAAATTACGTTATTCCTGATGATGTATTAGAAGTATTCAATCCAATAATAGCACATAGGATTATTTTATCTTCAGAAGCAAAAATAAATCAGGTTTCAGTAGAAAATGTTCTGCTAAATCTGCGAAAAATGGTTGGTATACCTATTTTGTAAAAGCAGGAGATGAAACGTATAATGAATAAAAATTTGATTGTTATAGTTGGTTTCATAATAGGTACAGGAATATTTGTTAGTAGTCGAGGAGGAACTATTCCTTATGCATTATTCTTTTTTTCTTTATTCATACCATTTACTTCATTAATATATATTATGGTTGTTTGGAGTAGATTCAAGTTTTATGAAACAATAGAAAAGAAAGTTATAGTAAAAGGCGAAAGTGTGGATTATTATTTTTCAATAGGAAATGAAGATAAATTTTTATATAGCAGCATTAAAGTTTATTTTTTACATGATAAGTCACAAATCATTGGGTTAAATGAAGATAAAGAATATTGTTTAATGCCTGGAGACAAGGAGATTACTAAGACAAAGATATGCTGTAAATATCGAGGAGAATATTATACTGGAGTAGATGCTTTTGTTATTAGTGATTATATTAATTTATTTAATATTACTTATAAGGTAGCTTCAAAGTTACCAGTTACTGTTTTACCTAGAATTATTAAATGGAAGAATTCAGATATAATAGAGGAAGACAAAGATGAAAAGAATACTAAAGCTTCTACTATTAGAGAAGATCAAATTGATGTTCAGGTAAAAAAATATGTTAGAGGCGAGTCCATGAGGCAAATACATTGGAAGGCTTCAGCAAAGAATGGAGAATTAATGACTAGAATATATCATTCTAGTGTAAAGCGTGAAGTCATGATTCTTATTGATTTAAGTCCCGTTGGACAAAATGAAATGGACAAGTTACTTCTAGAAGATTGTATTATTGAAGAGGCCCTAGCAGCTGCAAACTACTGTTACGAAAAAAATATACCATTTTTTGTTTGTTTTGAGCAAGATGGGTATAACAGATTACCAATACAAAATATAGATGAATGGAATAAATTCTATTTATTGTGTGGAAAGCTTTTGTTTCATGGAAAGTATAAAAATAATCAATTATGCGAAGCGAGTCGCCCTTGGGTAAGAACAGTAAAGCATGCAATCATTGTTACACACGAATTAAATTCTAAATTATATGATGAATTGAAATCTTATTATGGGACTATTGAAACAAGTATTCTTCTTGCCACAAGTAAGCTGACTGAGGAGCAAAGACATAAAGTAAAATTTTTTGCAGAAAGTGGCTTTATGATTAGAGTGATTGAAGCTGGGGAGGGAGATTAGAATGAAGGGGAAAAGTGAAATAGCAGATGAATTGTATGTCATTGTAAAAGAAGTTCTTATTACATTTTCAATTCAATATGGTATTTTTAAAAGTTTAAATTGGGAAATACCTATTTCCCTTTTATTTCTAATCTCACTAATTGTAGTTGCAACTATAGCATTGGCTAATCATTATCATATTAAAAAGTTAATAGTTGCTTTACCGATAGTAATTTTATTATCAGTAATAGTTTTAAAAATAGTATATGAAATAAATGCATTTACATTTATTAAAGACGCTTTCTTTTGGATTTATTCATATTCTAATGGATTTGATGAATTTTATTATTCGTATTTTATAATTATATCTTGCATACTATCTATTGTTATCATGAGAATAATACTACATTTAGAGAAAAAATTAATTACAAGATTTCTTTTTGCCATTGTATTAGTTGTGTTAATTACAATCTGTGGAATCTATTATGTTGATATGAGTGTTTTGGTAATTGGAATTATATTGTTTTATTGTTTTGATACTGTTGTTGAAATGATTCAAGTGAAAAACGGAAAAGCTAAAAAATATTCTGAAAGGTGTTTAGTACCATTTATTGCTGGAACTGTACTTTTAGCTATATGTATCCCTTCAGATGAACAGCCAATTAAGTGGGCGTGGATAAGGGAAACTGCAAGTAACTTAAAAGAAATTGCATACGTAATGAGGGAAACGGAAGAAGAGAAAGGAAATGAATTTAATGTAAATAATGTGGGGTTATCAGAGAAGAAAACTAATTTTTTAGGTAATCTTAATGATACAAGAGGTAAAAAGATGCTTTCAGTATCAACTGGGTATAGTTTTAGAACTGGTTATTTAAATTGGATTGTGCGAAATAAATATGTTGGAGATGGTTGGGAAAAGGATAATGTTGAAAAAAGCAGCGATAAAGATGAATACAAAATTGATTTATATGAAAAGCTATATAATTTATATCGTTCAGATTTAAAGACGTTTCCAGATGAATATTTTGCAAAGAGAATTAAATATGAAATATGCTACGATAAAATTTTAACTAAATCCGTATTTAGACCAGAAAATTGTTATTATATAGATAATCTTAACGCAAATGATGTAGATACATTAGGAGATAATATTTATTTTGATAAGAAAGTTAAAAACGGATATAGGTATTATGTTTCAAGTTTATTGATAAATATGGAAAATGATAATATGAAGCAGTACTTAAGAAATGTTAAAGAAAATCAAAATTATTATGAAGAAAATGATAATGAAAAAACAATTATTGAAGGAAGCGCATTTCAGGAAGCTGTTAAAGAATTAGGTATTAGTGAAGATAATGTTAATTATATTACATCAGATTCTTTTAGAATAAGATTAAATGAAAAATATAATAAAATAAGAGGTGAATATCTTCAAGTGCCATCAGAAGTACCAGATAGAGTAATAAACTTAGCAAAGGAAATTACAGAAAATTGCTCTAATGAATATGATAAAGCTGAAGCTATATATGAATATTTAAAAAACAACTATGAGTATGATATTAGCCTTGATGAACTTCCAAAAGGAAAAGATGCTGTAGATTACTTTTTATTTGAAAAAAAGAGAGGATATTGTACGTATTTTGCAAGCAGTATGGCAATTATGTGCAGGAGTATTGGTATACCAGTTAGGTATGTTGAAGGGGCTGTTGTTGATTATAAAGAAAGAGAGAATGATTGGTTCTTTATAAAAACAGGAAATTCTCATGCATGGACTGAAATTTATTTAAATGGTTTTGGATGGATTAGGATGGATCCAACCCCAGGTAATTTTGAGGTTAGAGAAAACTGGGCAAGAGAGGATGTCAAAGCAGATATTAAGATTAATAACACTAATAATAAACAGTTAATAAAAACTCCAGATTTTCAAATACAAAAAAAATCTGAAGATAAAGTTGAAATCAGCATTTTAGAATCAATAACAAATAATGAAACTTTTAAATTATGGTTAAAATATATCTTTGGAGGAATATCTTTATTAATTCTTTTGTGCGCATTAGGTATAGGATTATTTATTTTGAATCAAAAAATAATATATAAAAAATCAGATAATCGGCAAAAAGTTTTAATTTTGATGAAAAAAATTATTCAGAATCTTGAAAAACGTGGATATAAATTAAGAGATGGGGAGACGTTACAGGAATTTATCGAAAGGTTAGAAGGAGCGGAAAATTTTTTAGATAGTGAGTTGATAAAACTGCTAATTTGGTTTCAAACAATACGCTACAGTAAAAAAAATATTACAGAGGAAGAGGTATTTTTTGTTGAGCAATTTGTAATAAAAAAATAATTTTTAATTTTAGTTATAGGGCAACATTTATTAGTATAAAACTATTGAATGCTGTCCTAATTAATTTTATTTAAGAAAATAATTAATAAATTATACAATTTATATTTTAGATTTTTATAGTTTTGGTTATTTTTATAATAGATTATCCATGTGTTTAAATTCTCAATTAAGGAAAAATTAAGGAATAATTAATTGATTAATAATATATTCTAATCTATAATTTTAGTGTACCATTCGAAGTAGTACACTTCATACAATAAAATTAAAACTAAATGAAGAAATTATTAATAATACAATAAATTTACAATTTAAAGTTAAATTATGCTAATATTTAATTAATTATGTAATATGGGGGAATCTAGGAATGAAAAAAATTAACTATAATAAGTTGATCACTTCGTTAGTTATGTTTTTTATATTGGTTGGATTTATGCCAACAATGTGTAGAGCGGAAACTAAAGAAGATAATAGTTCAATTACAATGAAAGCAACCTACGGAATTCAAGGGAATTTTAAAGGCTCAACATCTATACCAGTGAATATTGAAGTAGAAAACAAAGGGGACAAGATAGCGGGAGAATTAGAGGTAAGAGTTCCTGCTAGTGCTCCTAATACATATGATGCATTTGTATCTGAAGTAAATATAGGTGCTAACGAAAAAAGAACAATAACTATTCCAATTAATTTGCCAGATAATGCTTTGAAATTAAAAGTAGTATTAAAAGAAGGCGAAAATATTATAAAAGAAAATAATGTATTAGTCAGCAATGGAAGAGTAAATGAAGCTGATTTGTTTATGGGAGTAATGACAGATGATTTTAATGGTATTACAATACGAACTTTAGATTTTACCAGTTTAAATAACTCAAATAATAAAATGAAAGAACGAATTAATAAAACCATTAGTGTACCATTAGAATTAGATTCTTTAGTAAAAAGTTCTAAAAATATTTCTTCATTGGATGCTATTGTAATAAATAATTATAATACTTCTAATTTGAAAAAAGACCAGTATGAAAATTTATCTTCATGGGTTGAAAGTGGAGGAACATTAGTAATTGGCAGTGGAGAAAATACAGCTAAAACAATAGGCAATTTGGATAAAGAATTTTTTAATATAAATTACAATGGAACAAAAGATATTAATGGATACACCCTTGCTAAATTAAATATAAAAAATGCAGAAATAAAATTACAGGAGGGTGAAGAACCTCTGATTTATTCGATGCATAAGGGACAAGGTAAGGTATATGTTGCAGCCTTTGATTTGGCAAATAAAAATATAGCAGCTAAAGATGAAGTCATGAATACATGGAAGGAATCTTTAGGAAATGATTTTGCAAGTAGGTTTAGTATTCCTCATAGTTATAGAAACCAGTATGTACCACATGGTATTGAAGAATTGAGTAATAATGTACCATATAAAGATAATTTCAATATTGGATTATTAGTCATTACATTTTTAAGTTATGCATTAATTGTAGGAATTATTATTTATATAGTAATGAAGAAATTAAATAAAAGAGAATGGCTTTGGGGAATTATTCCTGCTATAGCAATAATTTTTTCATTAACTTTATACACATTAGGTATTAATACAAGAATTAAAGATGTAGTATTAAATCAAGTTAATATTGTTACAAGTGATAAAAATGGTTCAAGCCAAGTGTTAGGATATGCAGGAATTGGTTCTAAATACAAAAATGATTTAACAGTACAAGAACCTACAGGAACTAATCTTAAAAATTACACTAATGATTATTATAGAGAAAATGCAGATACAAATAATTTTACTAAGTTAGGAACTAAAACTGTATACAGACAAAATAATTCTTATTTTGAATTTAAGCAGTTAGCTGCTTTAAGTATGAAAAAATTCGAAATTACAGGACATAAAGATATGATTCCAACTATTGATGCTAATTTAAACTATAACTCTCAAAAATTATCAGGAAAAATTAAAAATACTTTAGGATACGATATTAAAGATTTATTAGTAGTATCTTATAATTCTGTCTGGGAATTAGGAGAAATAAAGGCTAATGAAGAAAAGGAAATTGATTCTCAAAGTTATTCATCCTCAGGATTGGAAGCTTATGGAAATAAGTTAAGAAGTAAATATCATAGAGATTATAGATCTGGGTCAGGGAATAATAAAAATAAAGAAGAATTTAAAGATATATTGAGAATAGGAAATTTGATAGGAAGTGTAGGGGAAATAAATCATAAACAATCAACATATTTACTTGCAGTAACTGATATGCCTGTAGATTACGGTTTTGATTTTGGAGGAAAGTCAGTATCTAAATATGATACTACTGCAGTTCTTCAGGATGTAGATATAAATTTTACAGATAAAGATGGTAATTTAGATTATCCATTAGGATATTTTAAAGGTGAAATATCAGATATAAATGAAAATGTAGATATTGATACCCAAAACAATGCTATTTTTGGAAATGGAGATTTAATTTTAGATTATAACATAAATAAAGATATAAATTTATTAGATTTAAAAGTTGGATATGTTGATAATCATAATGGAAAATCATCTGGATTAAAGGGTTCTGTTTATATTTATAATTACGAAAAAAATCAATATACTCAAATAAATTACACTGTAAATGGAGAAAGCATAAAAAATCCAACAGAATATATTAAGGATGGAAAAGTAAGAGTAAAAATGCAATGTAATAATGAAGAGGGAATAGGTATTCCACAAATTACTGTAAAAGGGAGGGCTAAATAATGTTACTTATTAAAGATTTAGAAAAATCCTATGGAAAATTTAAGGCCCTTAATAAATTAAATTTAGATATTAAACAAGGTGAGATATTTGGGTTCATAGGCCCTAATGGTGCAGGAAAAAGTACAACTATGAAAATAGTGTCTGGTCTTTTAACGCCTGATGATGGAGAAGTATATGTTGATGGAATAGATGCAATTAAAAATAATAAGAAATTAAAAGAGAAAATTGGGTATATGCCAGATTTCTTTGGAGTATATGATAATTTAAAGGCATATGAGTATTTAGAGTTTTATGGATCAATTTATGGTATAACAGGTAAAGAAATTAAAGATTTATCAATGGATTTATTAGAATTAGTAAATCTAGAAAAGAAATATGATGCATATGTTGATGGATTATCAAGAGGTATGAAGCAAAGATTATGTTTAGCAAGATGTTTGATTCATAATCCACAATTATTGATTTTAGATGAACCTGCTTCAGGGATGGACCCTAGAGCAAGATTTGAAATGAAAAATATATTGAAAAACCTTAAAGATATGGGTAAAACTATAATAGTAAGTTCACATATTTTATCCGAGTTAGGTGAAATCTGTACTAATATAGGAATTGTTGAAAGTGGAAGAATGGTGTGTCAGGGAACTGTAGAAGATATAATGACAGCAGTGAGTGGAAATCACCCAATTGCAATTTCAGTATTAGATAGAACTGAAGAAGCAATTAAGATATTAAAGGAAATTCCTAAGATAGGTAAAATAAAGTTTGAAAATAATAAAATAACAGCTGGTTTTAATGGGAATGAAGAAGAGTGTGCTGTTTTACTTAAAACATTAATAAGCAGAGATGTACCAGTAATATCTTTCAATAGAGAATCAACAAGTCTTGAAGACATATTTATTAAAATTACAGATAAAGAAGCGTTAAAGGAGGAAAAGAGTCTTGAAAATTAATCCGGTTTTAAAAAATGAAACAAAGCTTGCAGTAAGAAGTTTTAAATTTACTCTAATGATCCTTGTATATGTACTTTTATTATCTGGAGGAGCACTGTTTATATTTAATATTAATATTGAAGAAGCATATTTTAATGGGATAAATTTAGAATCAATAATATATCTTTATATTGGAATGGCAATAATACAAGCAGTTTTATTAATGTTTATAGTGCCAGCTTTAACTTCTACAGCAATTTGTGGTGAGAGGGAAAAGCAGACGTTAGAAGTTCTTTTATCAACAAAAATGAGTACTTTATCAATAATAAATGGAAAACTTTTAGCTTCAATAAGCAGAGTTATAATTTTGATTATTTGCACAATGCCAATATATTCAATTGCATTTTTAATTGGAGGCGTAAATTTAGGGAATATATTGGAGCTAAGTCTATTCTTTATTGTGACTACAATATTTGTAGGTTCCATTGGCGTATGTATATCTACCTTCATTAAAACCTCAAAAGTAGCAACAGCAGTTGCCTATGGAGTTACCTTAATGATATTTGTAGGTATAGTTATTTTAGCATTTATTGTTACTATGATTAGTGCCTCTAAAAACCCTAATGCTCAAAATTTAACGGCACCAATATTTTCGTATTTAAGCCCAACAGTAGGATTTTTATGTTTACTAGCTAAACAAATAGGGGAAACCAATGCTTTTGGCTTTTGGGGAAGAGGAATTGATAGTTTTATGTTTGATTACGGAACTTTTATATCAATGGGAATTCAATTAGTTTTAAGTGTAATATTAGTTTTTATATCTGCACATAAGTTAAATCCTTTAAATAGTGGTTTTAGATTTAGAAAAAAAAGAAAAAAATCAGTAAATAATGAATGATGAGCAGTAAATATTCATCATTCATTACTAGTTGGTTTATAAGGAATTTGAATTGAGGAGAATTTATGAATGAATGCTTTAGATAAAGAGATATTAGATTTTATAAAAAAGTCTGGGCGTAGAATAAAATTAAATTTTCTTATAAGTAAAATATTAATGGGGCTTCAAGCCTCATTAGTTTTAAATTTAATTATTTTTATAATAGCTCTATTTATACCTTTTGAAAGCTGCTATAGGATAAGTTTTGGAATTGTCAATTTGGGTGTGTTTATAAGTATTTTTTTGGGGGTTATTAAAGGCCCTAAACAAAAGGAAATAGCACTATTGGCAGATTCCAAGGGATTAAAGGAAAGAGTTATCACAGCGTTAGAATTTATTGGAGATGAAAGTGAAATTGCAACGGCTCAAAAGAAGGATACAGTAAAGAGCATAAAAAAATATGATTTTAAAAGAAATTTACCTATAAGAATAGAAAAGAAGGAGATTTATAAAAATATAATCCTTACTATTCTGTGTATAATAATAATTTTAATTCCAACTGGACCTAAAAGAGACGCAGAAAAATTAAGAGAATTTACTAATAGTAAAAATGAAATTGTAAATAAAATAGATAAGGAAGAAGAAAAAATAGAAAAAGAAGCTGACTTAACTAAAGAAGAAAAGGAAGAATTAAAAAAGATATTAAAGGAAGCAAAAAAAGATTTAAAAGAGATAAACAAAAAAGAAGATACAAATAAGTTAATGGATAGGTTAGATAAAAAATTTGAAGAAATGAAAGAAAAAACTACTTCAGAAAAGAAAAAAGAATTAGTAGATGATTTGAAGAAAAACTTAGTAGAAAGCCAAAAAAATGAACAAGCTAAAGAAGCTTTAAAAAATCTTAACGAAATAAATAAGAGTTTAAGCAAAAATAAAACAGGTAAAGAGCTTTTAGAAGCTTTAAAAACTGGAGATAAAGAAACTTTAGAAAATAAATTAAAAGCATTAAATCAATCCCTTCCAAACTTAAGTGATAAAGAAAAAAGTGAACTTTCAAATGCATTAAAAGAAGCGGCAGCTAATTTAGCCGATGAGGAATTGAAGAACCTTTTAGAACAATCGTCAGATAAAATCTTAGATGGAGAAATAGATCCATCAGAACTTGCAAATGCAATAACTTCCTTAAAGACAAAAAGTGATGGTAGTTCAAATGGTGGTAGTGGCAAAGTAGCTGCTAAAGCTAATGGGAATGGAAATAGTTCTGGTTCTGGAAATGCTTCTGGCTCAGGACAAGGAAATGGTTCCGGTTCTGGAAGCGGTAGTGGAAATGGTACTGGCGGTGGCTGGAACACTGGAAGTAAGAATGGAAAAGAAAATACTTCTGCACCAAGTATTGGAGAGCAGGTATTTATTCCGGGAAGGCAAGTTGGAAGTGATGAAAATTTAAAAGGTGATAAAAATAGCAATGGAACTTCTCAAAGTATTGAAACTCAAAAAGGATTAAATTTTAATGGCGAAAAGAAGGACTACAATAGCGTAATTGGTGATTATAGCAAGGAGGAAATAGATTCAATGAATAATTCTTCATTGCCAGATCATTTGCAAGATGTGGTGAAAGATTATTTTAGTGGATTAGAGTAGAGGAGATAAAGTATGGATATAAATGAACAGTTAATAAAAGAAGTTGTAGAGAAATTAAGTAGATGTAAAAGTGAAATAGGTAAGGGAATTGTTGGGCAAGAAGAGATAGTAAGAGATGTATTAATAGCTATTTTTTCAGGAGGAAATGTTCTTTTAGAGGGGATGCCTGGTCTTGGAAAAACTCAGTTAGTTAAAACTATAGGTAACGTTTTAAATCTTGGATTTTCTAGAATACAATTTACTCCAGATTTGATGCCAGCAGATGTAGTTGGGACAAATTTAATTATTAAAGAAAATGGTTCTACTAAATTTCAATTTGAAAAGGGGCCTGTGTTTACTAATCTCCTTTTAGCTGATGAAATTAATAGAGCAACACCGAAAACTCAATCAGCTCTCCTTGAAGCAATGGGAGAAAAATCTGTAACAGTTGGAAAGGTAACTTATGAATTGCCAAAACCTTTTATGGTACTTGCAACTCAAAATCCAATTGAGCAGGAGGGAACGTACCCTCTTCCAGAAGCTCAGCTAGACAGATTTCAATTTAAGCTGAAAGTAGATTTTCCTAAATTAGATGAGCTTATGAAAATAATGGATTTAACATTATCAAACGAAGAAGTTCAACTTGATTCAATTCTAAGTGATAATGAAATTTTGGAAATGAGGAAGATTATTTCACAAGTACCAATGGCAAATCCAGTTAAGGAATACGCCTTAAAATTAATTTTAGCTACTCATCCAGAAATGGAAGAAGGTCATGCTTTAGTTAAAAAGTATGTAGAAGCAGGAGCAAGTCCAAGAGCTGCGCAAGGCTTATTCAGCGGTGCAAAAGTAAGAGCAATAATGGAAGGAAGATTGAATGTATCCTTTGATGATATTAAGGCAATTGCATATCCAGTCTTAAGGCATAGAATTATATTAAACTTTGAAGGTATAACAGAAGGTATAACAGAGGAATTTGTTATAGATAAAATTCTTGAAGATTTAAAGGTGGTTTAATATTAAATGATAATTAATATAATATTAAAATTAACATATTTTATAATTTTAATATTAATAGATATATTAAAGGTTGTGTAAAAATGGAAGAGAGAATTTTTAATGAAGATTTTTTCAAAAAGCTAAATAAAATAAATTTGAATATAAATTTAAGACTTTCAAATGGTGCTCAGGGTGGAAGGAAATCAAAAGCAAAAGGAGCATCAGTTGAATTTTCAGATTTTAGAGAATACATGCCTGGTGATGATTTTAGAAGAGTTGATTGGAACGCTTATGGAAGATTAGATAAGCTGTTTATTAAGGTATTTATGGAAGAAAGAGAAGGAGTTTTTAACTTTTTCTTAGACAAGAGTAAATCTATGGATTATGGAAAAGAGAGTAAAAAGAACAAAGCACTTCAAATTATAGGAGCTTTAACTTATATTGCGTTAAATAACTTAGACAGAGTTTATGTCAGTGTGGCAGAAGAAGCAAATCTTTCACTTTTACGTGGAGGTACAGGTAAAAAAGGATTTCAAATGGTACTAAAAGAATTAGAAAATGTTCAATTTAATGGTACTACTAAGCTTTCAGAAGCTATTGTAAAAAGGCAGATAAATAATAAAGGTGTATCTATTGTAGTATCTGATTTTTTTAACAACGAAGGTTTAGAGTCTATAGAGCAGGGCTTAAAATATTTAGCTTATAAAAAGCAGCAGATTGTTCTAGTTCAAGTACTTGCAGAGGAGGAAATAAATCCATCTATTGAAGAAGAGGTTACTTTAATAGATTCTGAAACAGGAGAAAAGGTTAAATTAAATCTAAACCATAAAGTTCTTGAAGCATATAAAAAAGCACTAAAAGATTTTAATGAAAATCTTAGAGTCCTAGCGATTAAATATGGTGGAACATTAATAAGTGTAAATACAAATAAAAGCTTAGAAGAAATAATATTAAATGATTTTGGAAAACAGAGAGTGATTTATTAACTCTTAACTGAAATAAGGAGGATGCAAAGTGGGAATAGGAAGTCTTTGGCCCTTAGTATTATTAATAACAATTCCTTTAGTAATATTACTTTATATATTAAAAAGGAAATATAGAGAAGTTCAAGTATCCTCTTCACTATTATGGAAGGAGGCTTATAAAAACACACAAGCCAATACTCCATGGGAAAAGCTTAAAGTGAATATAATGATGATGCTTCAAATATTAGTCATATTGTTATTAATTTTTGCATTAATGAGTCCATTTTTAAAATTTGGCGGAAAGACTTATAAAAATTTAATTGTGGTAATTGATACTACAGCTAGTATGAGTACCTTATATGATAAGGATAAAACAAGGCTTGAAACAGGAAAGCAAATAGCTGAGGATTATATAAAATCAATAAAAGAAAATACTAATAAGTACATATTAGCCTTTAATGGAGGTTCTAATATAGAAACTAAAAATACTATTGATGAAATTGTTCAAACTTATGGCAGCGGAGATATAAGCAGCACTTTATCTTATGTAAGATCATTAGGTGAAGGTTTAGAAGAATATGAGGTATTAGTTGTAAGTGATAAAAAGGTTGACTTAGGTGATATAAAGGGGAAGGTAGTTTCTTTAGCTAACAGTGGAGAAAATGCTGCAATTACCAACTTATCACATAAGTATTCAGAAAATAAAATGAAGGTTATAGCAACTATTAAGAATACTGGAAATAATGATTATACTGGTGATTTTTCATTATACAATGGTGAAGAGCTAGTAAAGGTTGAATCTTTAGAATTACCTAAGGGAACAAGTAAAACCTTAAATTATGAACTTGACAATTTCAATGGAGAATATCTAAAGGGAGAATTATCAAATAAGGACCTAATTGCAGGTGACAATACGTATTATGATGTTATCCGAAATAATAAAGGAAAAAAAGTACTTTTAGTAACTGAAAAAAATGTGTTTTTAGAAAAGAGCTTTAATAATATAGAAAATGTTGAACTATACAAGACCAACGATGTAAATAACATTACTGAGGATTCTTACGATTTATATGTTTTTGATGGTGTTATTCCTAAGGTTATGCCAAAGAAAGGAAGCATATTATTTATAAATCCTACTTCTAATGAATTTTTTAAGGTGGAAAGCAAGGAAGAATTAGGACAAGCAACTGGAGTTGAAAAAGAATTATCTAATTATACAAAAGATATTAATTTTACACTTTCAAATTATAAAAATATAGAAGTTCCTTACTTTGGGAAAGCTTTTTTAAAGGTTGATGAAAATACAATTGGATTTATAGGAGAGTTAAATGGAAGAAGCATTGGTGCATTGGGGTTTGATGTGCATAACACTGATTTTGCATTGAAAAAGGAATTTCCTATTTTAATCTATGAGCTTGGAGAAAAGCTTATTAAATCAGGAGTCTTATATAAGAATAATTATAAGGCTGGAGAAGAAATTTTTATAAAAGGAACTCCAAATGGAAAAAATCTTAAAGTTAAGGCTCCAGATAAAAATTATATAGGCGTTGCCCAAGGTTCTAGGTATAATAGCATTTCAGAATTAGGAATTTATAAAGTAGAAGAAGAATCTAATGAAAATGAAAAAACTGAAGAAATGTTTTCTATTAATTTTCCAACAGATACTGAAAGTAATTTAAGTGAGGAGAATATAGGAGAGCAAAATAATTTAAAATCAGAAATAAAGATTTTAAAGAAAGGTTTAAGTTTAGTACCATTATTGTTATTACTTGGATTAATAGGTTTATTGACAGAATGGGTATTGTACTTAAAAGGAAACTAGGTGATTATTATGGGTATAGAAATAGGAAGAGCATATGGATTAATATTAATACCGTTAATTCTTCTATTTATGTATTTAATTTTAAAGAGATTAAAAGGAATAGTAAGAAAGGACAAGTTAGTATTAATTAGCAGAATAATATTATTAATACTTATAGTAATAGGAATTTCAGATATAACCATAAACTTAAGAGGTGAAAATATTTCAACAGTATTTTTGCTAGATGTTTCAGACAGCATGAGTGATTTTAAAGGTGAAGGTGTTAAATTTATTGATAATGCATTAAAGGAAATGCCTAAAAACAATAAAGCAGGCGTAGTTGTTTTTGGAGATAATGCTTCAGTTGACAAATTCATGGATGATAATAAAGAATACAAGCAAATTAAATCAGCTCCTATTGTAAATTCAACTAATATAGAAGAAGCTGTAAACAGTTCTCTAAGCTTATTTGATAAAGGTGCAGCTAAGAGAATTGTGCTTATTACTGATGGTGAAGAAAATCAAGGTGATTTACTAAAAAATATACCTGTCATCAAAAAAGAAAATATAGATTTAAAGGTATATAAAGTTGTAAATGCTCAAGGTGATGAAGTATATGTGGAAGATGTTAAGGTTCCAGATAATATTTCTATTGGAGAAGAATTTTCAGTTATTACAAAAATTCAATCTAATGTTCAAACGAAAGCAAAACTTACTTTATTTTCAGGAAGAGATAAAAAAGGCGAGCAGGAAGTAGAGCTGCAAAAAGGAACAAATACTTTTGTATTTAAAGATGTTCAAAATACTGGAGGTTTTAAATCATATAGAGTCTTAATTGAGCCAGAAAAGGATAGCAATAAAACTAATAATGAATATAGCTGTTTCACAAATGTTATTTCAAAGCCTAATATACTAGTTATCGAAGGAAAAGCAGGCAGTAGTTCAGGTGTTATAGAAACTTTAAAAGCAGCTAATAGTGAGTATAATGTAACATTACCAACAGGAGCGCCAACAACTTTAAACCAAATGCTAGAATATAAAACAATAGTACTTGCAGATGTTCATGTAGATGATTTAAACAAAGGTTTTATGGAAAACCTAGAAGCTTATGTTAAAGATTATGGAGGAGGAATAGTTACTTTTGGCGGAGAAAATTCTTATGCCTTAGGTGGATATAAGGATACGGCACTTGAAAAAGTATTACCTGTTAATATGGACAAGAAGGGAAAAAATGAAGTTCCTCAAATCAGTATAAGCTTAGTAATAGATAAGTCTGGAAGTATGTCAATGGGAGATGGTAATGTAAGCAAGCTTACTTTAGCAAAGGAAGCTGCAATGAAGTCTTTAGATAATTTAAGACCTACTGATGAAATTAATGTAATTGCTTTTGATGATAGTTTTCAAAAAGTAGTTGAAAGGCAGCCTGTTAAGGATAGAGAAGCAATTAAAGGAATGATTGCAGGCATTGGAAATGGTGGTGGAACTTCAATTTATCCAGCTTTAGAAGAGGCTTATACTGCTCAAAGTGAAAGTAGTGCCAAAATTAAACACATTATACTTTTAACAGATGGACAAGATGACTTTGGAATTGATAATTATCAAGATTTAATAGTGAATATTAATAATGGAGGAATAACTTTATCTACAGTATCAGTTGGAGAAGATGCAGATACAGCATTACTTGGAAAGTTAGCAGAAATGGGAAAAGGCAGAGTATATCATACAGATAAATATACAGATATCCCGAGAATATTTGCTAAAGAAGTTTTATTATCTGCAGGAACGTATATTATTAACGAAGAGTTTCAACCTAAAGTAGTAAGTAATCATGAAATTTTACGTGGAGTTTTAACTGATAATTCAATACCAGCCTTAAAGGGATATGTAGGAACATCAATTAAGGATAAAGCTATAGAAATATTATCCTCTAATCATGATGAACCTATTCTCGCAGCTAATCAATATGGATTAGGTAAAACTGTAAGCTGGACCTCAGATATTAATGGACAGTGGAGCGGTGATTTCTTAACCTGGAATAAGGGAGCTCAATTAATAAAAAATGCAATTTACTGGACAATTCCAGAACTTAGTGAAGAAGGGAAAGTATCAATAACTCAAAAAGGAAATGAGGCAGTTGTAGAATTTTACAGTGATGCTGTAAAAGAAGGTTCTAAAGTAAAAGGTGTGTATAATAGCGAAAATGGTGAAAAGGGCGAATTAGAATTAACTCAAGAAGAACCAGGAAAATTTGTAGGCAGAGTTAAGTTAAATGAGTTAGGCTTTTATACTTTTAATATAAGAGAAGAAAATAAAGGAGAAGTATTAAATAATTATAATGGAGCTTTTTCACTTCAATATTCTGAGGAATACAAATTCAATAAAAATAAGAATAAAATAGATACACTAGTTAATGAGGTTAAAGGAACGTTTATTAATAAACCTAAAGATGTATTTAAAGGTGAACTAAAAAGCAATTATAAACCTATAAATTTAACAATACCAGCATTAGTAATAGCTGTTTTATTGTTCTTTTTAGATATAGCTTATAGAAGATTGAATTTAGATTTAAAGAAATATTTTAATAAATTTAAAGAAAAAACTGGTATTAATAATGCTAAATTTAGCTTGAGTTTTAAGAAGAAAAAAAGAGAAAGTTCTATAAAAAGTTCAAATATTAATAGCAATTTAGCAGAGAAGGAAAACAAAGAGGAGTTAACCTTACGAAAAGTATCAGAAAATAAAGGAAAAGAAGAAGCTGTAACTAAAGAGCATATTGTAAAAAGAAAAGATAAATTAAAAGCAGATAATGACAAAACTAAAAAACTAGATACTTCGTCTCTACTGAATAATAAAAGAAAAAGAGAAGAGTAAAAGTTCAGTTAAGAATTAAGAGGTACACCTATAAAAAGAGCAGCTATGCTGCAATGCGGATCTTTCCACCTATAAAAAGAGCAGCTATGCTGCAATGCGGAATTTTTCTGCAATCAGGAATTTAAAATTAGTTAAGAGTTTAGAAAGAAAAGCCACAGACTTTTCAATAAATAATTTTTAGAAATCCCTTTTTGGAATTCCATCCAATAGCTCTTGCTTATTAACTATTACTTCTTGCATAATTCACAAACTAGAATCTATATATGAAAAGCATGTTTAAGATTAAGAAAAATGTTTTCTTAATCTTAAACATGCTTATTATTTATAAAAATTTTAAAAAATTTTAGTGTATATTATCAAAGAAATGGAATACTAAAGATGAGGTGAGACATATGGAAAGTGTATGGAATTCAGGATTTAATTTTAGAAAACGAGAGACTTTAAGTAGTAATATAGAATGTGAGGTTGCAATAATAGGAGCTGGGATTGCAGGATTATTAACTGGTTATATGCTCAATAAAAGTGGAAGAGAAGTTGTAATCATCGATGCAAAAGGTATAGGAAGCGGAAATACAAAGAATACAACAGCTAAGATAACTTCGCAACATGATTTGATTTATAATAATTTAATTAAAGAGTTTGGTGAGGCAAAAGCGAGGCAATATGCTAAGGCTAATGAACTAGCAATAAGGAAATATAGAGAAATAATTGAAGAAGAAAAAATTGATTGTGATTTTGAAGAAAAGGATGCATATGTATATTCTTTAAAGGATGTTGATAATCTTAAAGATGAATGTAAAGCTGCTAAAAAATTAGGAATTGATGCAGAGTTAGTGAGTGAGGTAAGCCTTCCTCTTAATGTTAAAGGTGCATTAAAATTTGGAAATCAAGCTCAATTTAATCCACTTAAATTCTTAAAACCAATTTCAGAAAAATTAAATATCTATGAAGATACAATGGCAATGGACATAAAAGATAATGAGATAATTACAAGTGGTGGAAGAATAAAGGCTAACCATATAGTAGTAGCAACACATTATCCATTTTTAAATGTTCCTGGGTATTATTTTATGAGAATGCATCAAGAACGTTCTTATGTTATTGCATTAGAAAATGCCCAAGATGTAAAAGGAATGTACATAGATAGTGATGATAATGGATACTCATTTAGAAACTATAAAGATTTACTACTACTTGGAGGTATGTCTCAAAGAACTGGTGAAAATGAGTATGGAGGCGCATATGATAAATTAAGGGAAGCTGCTAAAAAGTTCTATCCAAATGCAATAGAGAAGTATCACTGGTCAGCACAAGATTGTGTAACTTTAGACAATATACCTTACATAGGTCATTACTCATCAAGAACACCTAACCTTTATGTTGAAACAGGATTTAAAAAATGGGGAATGACAAGTTCCATGGTAGCAGCTATGATAATAAATGACATGATTTGTGGAAAAGAAAATGATTTTTCAGAAATATTTTCACCTACTAGATTTGATATGTCTGCTTCAATGAAAAATGCAGCCACTGATTTGGTAAAAACTGCACAAAATTTCATAGCTCAAAGAATAAATATTCCAGAAGAAAGTGCTCAAAATATTTTAAAAGGACACGGAGGAATAGTGGAATATAAAGGTGAAAAAGCTGGGGTGTACAAAGATGAAGAGGGGAACATCTATGCAATATCTACTAAATGCCCTCATTTAGGTTGTGAACTTCATTGGAATAACGATGAATTAACTTGGGATTGTCCATGTCATGGATCAAGGTTTGATTATGAAGGAAATTGGGTAGAAAGTCCTGCAAATAAGTGTACTTACAATTTGAAATAATATAACTCAAATTGAAATAAAAAATGAAAAAAAACTTACATTTTGTATTGACATATATATACGAACCTAGTAAACTGAAAAAGTAATTTGAAAAAATTTATATATTATTTGAAGACAATGGCGTTTTCATTTCTAAAAAGATATATTCAATGAGGAATATACCTTTTGAAATGAGGGCGTCTTTTTTATTAAAAAATATCAATAGCAATAAACTAAGTAACAATTATTCAAGGGGGAATAAAAATGGATTTATTAAACGGCGCAGATATGGGCTTTGTAATTATTAGTGCGGCTTTAGTAATGCTCATGGTACCAGGACTAGCTTTATTTTATGGTGGTATGGTAAGAAGTAAGAATGTGTTAAGTATTACAGTTCAAAATTATGCAGCTCTTGTTATTATATCCTTGCAATGGATTTTCATAGGCTATTCACTAGCTTTTGGTCCAGATGCTAAAGGAGTAATCGGAGGATTAGATTGGAGTTTTTTAAATAACATAGGAATGGCACCTAATGCTGACTATGCAGGAACAATACCACATTTGGAATTTGTAATATTTCAATTAATGTTTTCAGCAATTACTGTAGCTGTTATTTCAGGGTCAGTTGCAGAACGTATGACATTTCCAGCATTTATATTATTCGCTCTTTTATGGAGTACCTTAGTTTATGATCCTATTACTCACTGGGTGTGGGCAACAAATGGATGGTTAAAGAATTTAGGTGTACTTGACTTTGCAGGTGGACATCCAGTAGAAATAAATTCAGGTATTTCTGGTCTAGTTGCAGCAATTGTTATTGGTAAAAGAAAAAAAACTACGCCAGAACCTCATCACATACCTATGGCAATCCTTGGGGGAGGAATATTGTGGTTTGGATGGTTTGGATTTAATGCAGGAAGCGCACTTTCTATGAATTATGTGGCTGTTAATGCGTTTGTTACAACAAATACTTCAGCAGCTGCTGGAGCAGTTGGATGGTTAGCATGTGAATGGATAATATACAAAAAGCCTACAGCTCTTGGTATAGTCAGTGGAGCAATAGCAGGTTTAGTTGCAATAACTCAAGGAGCAGGTTTTGTAAGTCCTATGTCAGCAGCATTTATGGGACTAGTTGGTGGAGTATTAAGTTTTTTTGCTATATCAGTATTAAAGAGGAAATTAGGCTATGATGATACTTTAGATGCTTTTGGATGTCATGGTGTAGCTGGAATATGGGGATCTATTTCAACAGCTATATTTGCATCGAAAGCAATTAATCCAGCAGGTGCAGACGGATTAATATATGGTAACTTTGCTCTCCTAAAAGCACATTTAATATCAACAGGTGCAACTGCATTATATGCAGCTACTGTAACATTCATAATAATTAAACTTATGAGTTATGTTATGAATATAAGAGCTACGTCAAAAGAAGAAGCAGAGGGATTAGATTTAGCTTTACATGGAGAAGAAGCTTATTCTGGATTTAATAGATAACAATTGAATAAAGTATTATTAGAAAATGTCTGATTCTTATGTTAAATTTGAATCAGATGTTTTTTGCTTTATTAATAATTAAATGATTATTGAAATTTTATATTCACAACATACCAAAAATATTTTTTATATAGACTTTAATGATCTTCTTAGCAATAAGGATGAATAAAATCTAATTATAGGGTTTTGTGAAAAGTACTATATAAAAAATGTTTGGATTAGGAAAAATATATGTATAGAAAAACACAAAATAAAAATGAAAAAAATTGACTTGTTCTCAAATTTATGCTAAAAATAATAATGAAATAGATAAAAAATATTAAAAATAATCTGACAAGAAATATTATTCGCTTAATTTGTGCCTCTAAGAAATATTTATTGGATTATTTTTTACAAGAATTATAATAGTTTGTATGCGAAGAAGAATTTTCTGTATCTGGGCACTTGGAAAATTTGGAGCTAGTAGTGCAACCGACCAACAATTAATAGTAATAATTGTTGGTTTTTTATTTTATGATTTAGAGTAATAAAACCACGGACTAAGGAATGAGGATTATTGAAAAATATTAATATTTATATAAATTTTGTCAGAGATTTGTCAGAGGTGAGTGTTAGAATTAATCATTGGAGTCAATAAAAAAATATCATATAAGTTGTGTGAAATATAATAATGGAAGGGGAATTTTATGAAAGAAATAATTGGGAAATACAAGAAGAGTATTCTGCTAATTACGGCATCAATATTACTTTTGGGTATAATAATTTTCTTTGTATATAAGTATAAATTGGAAACTATAAGTAATAAAAATGTTGCTAATATAATTGAAAATATGGAAAAAGAAAGTGAAAAAGAAGAAGTTAAATTGACTGATAACAAAGCAAAAGTTGTGTCAAAAATTTCTGGACCTAAAAATATGATAGGAATAACTATAAATGGAATGGCTGATAAATCTAATATGGAGAAGGTTTTAAATTTATTAGATGAATATAAAATAAAGGCAATGTTTTTTTTACCTACAAGCAGAATTGCAGAAGAACCAGATATAGCAGTAGAAATTGTTAAAAGAGGACATACTATTGGAAATTATACATTAACTCAACGAAAGAATTTTGAGGAAATGACTATTAATGGAATGATGAAAGAATTCTCAAAAGCAAATGAAGTTCTGCAAAGTAAAGTTGGAATAACGCCTCAGTATTTTAGATGCCCTAATTCAAAATATTCAGATCAGGTACTTCAAGTGGCAGCAAACTGTAATTTATCAATTGCTGTGCCAGATTTTATAAAAGTTAATTGCAACAAAATAGCAACAGCAGATCTGGCTAAAAAATATGCAAGTGGACTAAAACCTGGGAATATACTTTCAATTAATTTAGATAATGAAAGTGATACTTTGACTGGAATGAATTTATTGTTTAAAGAAATCTCAGAAAAAAATTATAAACTTTTTTCGATTCAACATTTAGCAAATAAAAGCAATCTTTTATACAATGATGGTACTGAAGATGGGATTAATGATTTAGATACAGATCAAGAAGAAGAAGATAATGATATTAGCAAAGGAAAAAAACTTGAATATGCTAAAACAGTAAATAATTATAAAATTGAAACACTAAATAAGATTACTAAAGAGAAAAAAGAAGCAAATACTGAGAAATCTGAAAAAACTGTTAAAAAAGAAGTAGCTAAAAACAACTCGAAAATTGAAAATATAGATTACGGAGAACTTTACAAAAGTCCAACAAAAGGATCTGGAAGAGTTTTCTCTTATGCATATACAACTTCAAAAAATGTAGCATTAACTTTTGACGGATTAGGAAGTAAGGAAATGGTACATGGTATATTAGATGCTTTAGATGCAAATAGAATTAAAGCAACATTTTTTCTACCAGGTTCTAGTGTTGAAAAAGATCCAGAATTAGCATTAGAAATATTAAAAAGAGGACATGAAATTGAAAATAATACCTTGAATGGAAGCTCGATGGGGAATGTTGAATATCAAAAAGCATGTAGAGAAATTGGAGAATCAAGCAAAATAATTAAAGATAAGTTGGGTATTACGACTAAATACGTAAGACCTAGATTTGGAAAATATAATAAAGATTTTTGTATAGCAGTAGCTAACACAGGAAATGAACTTGTTACATACAGCAAAAATCCTTTAGATAAGAATATGAAAAGTGCAGAAGATATAGCGAATTATGTAAAAAAGGAAGTTAGAAGAGGTGAGATCATACTTCTTAATGCAGATACTAATCCTGAAGTTATAAAAGCGATACCTATGATTGCAAACATTATTAAAGATATAGGATATGATTTTACTACAATAGATAAATTATATAATAGTCAGTATAAACGCTTAAGTCTAGAAGAAATTTCAGGGTATGATTTAATAAAAAGAAATGGTAATCTGCCTGATACATTGCCTAGGAGTATATCTAATCTTAATGAAGTAAGAGAAAACATGGGGAAAGTTGTAGCTCTTACCTTTGACGATTGGGGCACAGATAAAACAGTAACGAGCATATTAAATAATTTAGATAGATATAATGTTAAAGCAACATTTTTTATAAGAAGTAACGGAGTGGTAAATAATCCTAACTTGGCGAAAGCAATATCAGAAGGTGGACATGATGTAGCTAGTCATACATATTCACATCTTGTTATTAACAAGTCAAATGCATCTACGCTACAAAATGATTTAGTTATTGGACATCAAGCGTTAACTTATGCAATACAAAGGAAACCTCAAATGTTTTTTAGACCACCTCAGCTAGAAATAAGTGATGAATCTCTTAAGCAATTAAAAGCGGTAGGATATGAGAATATTATTTTAGCAGATATGAGCACACATGACTGGGATCCTAAGTTGACAAAAGAACAGGTTATCAATGATGTATTAACCAATTCAAAAAGTGGAAGCATTATAATATTACATATGTTGGATGATGCACAGGGATTTGAGGTCTTACCAGAAATAATTGAAGGGTTAAGGAGAAAAGGATTTACATTTGTTAAACTTTCAGATTATATAAATTAACAATAATATAACAAGAAATTATATTTTATTTCAATTTCAGATGGATAATATAAGGAAGGATAGAATAACGTGAAGGAAATTTTACCGATTAAAAAAAGTGAAAGACGTTTGCTTTCAAATGTTATAGATCCGGAAAATATCAGAAAGCATACAGATAGACGTGGTCATAATGTTTCAGAAGAAAATGAAAAAATGAACATGGTTGTTGGGCAAAGATATATTGCAGAATATAGTGTGAAACTTACTCAAAGAAAAGGAGGTAACAAAGAAGAATTTCAATTTGAATCAAAAGACATTTCAACAACTGGAATGCTTCTAGAGGGAAATACCAATGGAAATGAATTCAAAGTTGGAGATGCTGTTAAATTAAAATTTAAAATTATACCTGGAACTATGCCAGAAGGATTTGAATCCAGAGTAAAGTTAAAGGGGGAAGTAGTTAGAATTGTTCCTGCTAATGAGGAACATGAACAATTAATAGGAATTAAGTTTAATGAGGATTTGGTTAATTATACAAAAAAGAGAAGAGGAATAACTTCAATAGGAATATCAAGTTTAATCATGTTTTTTATTGTATTAGTTATTATGATTATGAGAGCAGAAAGTTTTGTGTATTTCAAATATAATAAAATTTTATATGCTTATAGTATTATGACAGCAACCTTTCTGCTTTCAAGGTATTTGTTTGGTGCATTATATAAACCTGTTCCAATTAATCCTGAGTATACACCAAGTGTTTCTATAATCATCCCATGTTTTAATGAAGAAGAATGGATAGATAGAACAATAAAAAGTTGTATTAATCAGGATTATCCAGTTGATAAGCTTGAAGTTATTGTAGTAGATGATTGTTCTAATGATAATTCAGTGAAGAAAATAAGACAAACTATTGAAAGCTTATATAAGGAAGGTGAGCGATTTAAAACAAGAGAAAGAGTTAGATATGTTGTTCAAAGTCAAAATAAAGGTAAGAGAGAAGCACTAGCATGGGGAACAGAACTTGCAAAAAATGAAATGGTAGTTTTCGTAGATTCAGATAGTTTTTTAGAGCCAAATGCTATTAAAAATTTAGTTCAGCCCTTTCAAGATAAAAGAATGGGTGGCGTGACTGGGAGAACAGATGTTGAAAATAAGTATACAAATTCACTAACTAAAATGCAGGCAGTTAGATATTATATTGCTTTTCGTATTTTAAAAGCAGCAGAAGCTTTTTTTGACAGCGTAACCTGCCTTTCAGGACCTATATCATGTTATAGAAAAGATTTAGTGTTAAAAAATAAAGAAGCATGGCTTAATCAAAAATTTTTAGGACAGCCAGCAACTTTTGGAGATGACAGAAGTATGACGAACTTTATTATGAAAACACACAGAACGGGTTATCAGGATACTGCAGTTTGTTATACAATAGTTCCTTCTGTTTACAAGCAATTTATAAAGCAACAAATGAGGTGGAAACGTTCGTGGCTTAGAGAATCTTTAATAGCTGGTAAATTTATTTGGAAGAAAGAGCCTTTTATGTCCTTATTTTTTTATATGGGACTTATTGTGCCAATTGCTGCTCCAGTAGTTGTTGTTTATAACTTAATGTATGTTCCAATAGCTCATGGAATTTTTCCTAAAACCTTTGTTATGGGATTATTGTTGATGTCATTAATGATGAGTTTTGCAGATATGTTTTTTATGAAAAGTACCTTATGGATATATGGATTATTTTTCTGTTTGTTTTATGAAGGAGTACTACTTTGGCAGATGCCAATAGCATGGGTGACATTTTGGAAATCAACATGGGGAACTAGAATGACTCCTCAAGACATTGAAGAAATGGAGAGAAAAGAAAAGCGGAAAAGAGAGAGAATGAAATTTAGAAAGGTGTAAAAAACTTATGTCAAAATTAGATATAAAAGGATGGTTTGATAATAAAAAGGACAGAAAAAAGGTTTTTCGTACCATATTTCAAATAGTTATACTAGGAGCTATATTAACGGTCTTAATAAAAGTTCTATTTAATATAAATACTTATAAACCAGAAGAGGAAAGCAAAAAAATATATGATAACGGGTTTATAGCTATATCTTATTTTGGAGTAGATAGGACTCAAAAGACTACCTTAATTGATGATGACATGCTAAAAGAGCATTTAAAAGCATTAAAAGATTCAGGATACGTTACAATAGACCAGCAGGAGATATTAGACTATTGTAATTCTGGAAAGAAATTACCAGAAAGAGCTATGTTTCTTTCATTTGAAGATGGCAGAGTAGATTCGGCATTGTTTTCAGATCCTATTTTGGAAGCTCTTAATTATAAAGCCTCCATGTTTACATATGCAGGAAAATTTGCAGAAGGAGATTTTAAATTTCTTCAACCAGAAGATTTAAAGAAATTAGAAGAAAGTACGTATTGGGAGCTGGGGACTAATGGATATAGATTTTATTATATTAATGTATTTGATAGATATGGACATTTTTTAGACGTTTTAAATCAAGATCAATATAACATTGCAGCAAAATATATTGATGATGATTATAATCACTATCTTATGGATTTTATTAAAGATAAAGACAAAGTAACTGTTGAAACAAAAGATCAAATGGACAAAAGAATTACTTGGGATTATGACCAAATGAGAGAGATTTATACTAATAAACTTGGATATGTTCCTAGAGCATATATGATTATGCATGCAAATGGATTAAATAATGGTGAAACCAATCCATTAGTAGAATCGGTAAATAATAGAGAAATTAAAAAGTTATTTGAACTTCATTTCAATAGAGAAGGACATAGCTTTAACAAGAAAGGCTCAGATCTATTTAATTTATCAAGATTGCAGGCACAACCATACTGGTATGCAAATCATTTACTGATGCGTGTAGAAGATGATACTCAAAACGAAATGAAATTTGTTGTGGGGGATGAAAATCGTGCTGAAAAGTGGACAGTTTCTAGTGGTGTGGCAGAATTTAATAAGAGCAAAATTATTTTAACTTCGCCACCATCAGTAGAAGGAGCGATGAAACTTAAAAATAGTGAAAATTTTAAAGATTTTAAACTTTCTACATCAATTGAAGGAAATATTATTGGTGTACAATCCATTTATTTGCGATATAATGAAGAAAAAGATACTTATGTTAATGTGAGTGTTAAAGACAATGTATTATATGTCAATGAAAAAACTGCTGGTAAGGATGAGATGAATCTTGCAAAATGTGATTTGGGAGAATTATTAAAGAAAGATGTTCAATCTGTTGAGCAGATAAAATTAGAATCAGAATTAGCAAAAATTAAAGTTGAAAGAGAGAAAGAAAGAAAAGTTAAGATAGACTTGCCTGGAAAAGATAAAATTACTTTGGCGGCGCCATCAGTAGATGAGGGTGGAAAAGAGTATGTTCCCAAAATTGGAATTGGTCAGATTGGAAAAAGAAATTTGGAAATTGTAATTTCAGGCAATAAGTTAAATGTTTCTGTAGATGGGGTAGGAGCAACTGGAATCTTAGCTTTAAGTGAAGATAATAATAAAGAAGGATCTATTTGTTTAAAATCAATGAGAAGTGAAAAAAATTCAAAAGATGATGTTTATGATGGAGTATTTAATGATTTATGTATTAATCAAATTAGCAATAATAATGGGAAAGTAGTAGCACTATATGATAATAGACTTAATGGATTCCAAAAGATTTATGAAGAAATAAAAGAAAAATTTAACAGTGTAATTGATTGGTTTATTGAGAATTTTTAGAAGATTTACAGGAGAGTATAAATGAAAACTAATTATATAACGAAAAAACAAATTTTGTCAGTGACTTTTTTTATTATAATTATTGTTATAAGTATTTTAAGTGTAGAAATGTTTAACCAGATAAAAGCAAACAGCCTTGAAGTAACCAATTCAAATGTGAAATCACAAGATTCAAAGGAAGTTTCAGTTTGGCTTCCATACTGGGATAAAGAAAATTCATTAAAAGAATTAGATAAAATTAGTACAAACATTAATTCAATAGAAAATTTTGCAGCATATTTCAATAAAGATAACACACTATTTATTCCAGATGAAAATAAGGCGATATTGAATGAAGTAAAAAATAAATGCAAAAAAAATAATATTCAAATGTATTTATCTATTGTTAACGATCAAGTAAATAGTGATGGAAGTTCTATTTTAAAGGATAATAATCTAACAAAAAACTTGCTTAAAACTGAGGAAAGCCAAAAGAATCATATTGATAATATAGTTAAATTAGCTGAGGATGGAAATTATGATGGAGTAGAGATTGATTATGAGAAAATTAATCAAGAAACACTAAATCAATTTGTTAGCTTTTGTAAAAGTTTATATGAAAGATTAAATGAAAAAGGGATAAAGCTAAGAATAGTTCTTGAGCCTAAAGAGCTATTTGGAACAGTTCAATTTCCTAAAGGACCTGAGTATGTGATGATGGTATATAATTTGTATGACGGAAGTACTGGACCAGGACCTAAAGCAGATAAGAATTTAATTGATAAAGTAGCCAAGATAATGGATAAAATTCCAGGAAAGAAGCATCTTGCTTTTTCTACAGGAGGCTATGACTGGTCTTCAGGTCAGAAAACTATTTCGCTAACAGGTTCAGATGCAGCTAAATTATTAGAAAAATACAAGGCAAAACCGCAAAGGGATGAAAATAGTGGGGCTTTATATTTTAAATACTATGATGATAAAAAGGTTCAACATACTGTTTGGTATTCAGATGCAGAAACCTTTAAAATTTGGACGGAGACTGGTAACAAAAATGGTTATTATAATATTTCAATATGGCGTTTAGGTGGAAATGATGAGGAGTTTATAAAATATATAAATTCTATATAAAATTTATGAAAGATAAAAAATAATTGTTAAGTGAATTGCCAGCTTTTTTATCAATTTGTTGTTAAATGACCATTATAATTGATAAAAAGCTGGCAATACTGTATAATTATTTAGAGAAAATCAAAGTAAATATAAGCAATATAGGAGGCAATAAGTATGGAAAAAATTAAAATGTCTACTCCATTAGTTGAAATGGATGGAGATGAAATGACTAGAATTATTTGGGGCGCAATAAAAGAGGAGTTATTAAATCCTTTTATTGAATTAAACACAGAATATTATGATCTTGGATTGGAATATAGAAATGAAACTAATGATCAGGTTACTATTGATTCAGCAGAGGCTATAAAGAAGTATAAAGTAGGTGTAAAGTGTGCAACTATAACACCTAATGGCGCAAGAATGAAAGAATACGATTTAAAAGAAATGTGGAAAAGTCCTAATGGAACTATTAGAGCAATCTTGGATGGGACTGTATTTAGAGCTCCGATTATAGTAGAGCCAGTAAAACCATATGTTAGAACATGGAAAAAGCCTATAACTATAGCAAGACATGCTTATGGAGATATATATAAAAATGTTGAAATGAAAATAGAAGGAAAAGGTAAGTGTGAACTTGTATTTACATCTGAAAATGGAGAAGAAAAAAGAGAACTAGTACATAATTTTGCTGGAGATGGCATTGCTATGGGAATGCATAATCTTAATAACTCTATAGAAAGTTTTGCAAAAAGTTGTTTTAACTTTGCTTTAGATACTAAGCAAGATTTATGGTTTGCAACTAAAGATACAATTTCAAAAAAATACGATCATACATTTAAGGATATATTCCAAGAAATTTTTGATGCTGAATATAAGACTAAGTTTGAAGAAGCAGGAATTGAATATTTCTATACATTAATAGATGATGTTGTAGCAAGAGTTGTTAAATCAGAAGGCGGAATGATCTGGGCTTGTAAAAACTATGATGGAGATGTAATGAGTGATATGGTTGCTACCGCTTTTGGATCACTTGCAATGATGACCTCGGTATTAGTTTCGCCAGAAGGAAACTATGAATATGAAGCTGCTCATGGTACTGTTCAACAACATTATTATAAGCATTTAAAAGGCGAAGAAACATCAACAAATTCAATTGCAACAATATTTGCATGGTCTGGTGCTCTAAGAAAAAGAGGAGAATTAGATAGTAATGCTGCATTAGTTGAATTTGCTGATAAGTTAGAAAAAGCTTCAATAAAGACAATTGAAGATGGAATTATGACTAAGGATTTAGCATTGATTGCAGAGCATAATAATATCCAAACTTTAAATACATTTGATTTTATAAAGGCAATAAGAAAAACTTTAGAAGAAATGCTTTAATATAAAAATATAAATAATTGTAATTTGATTCATAATTCCTTATAAAAAGCTTTGTATATATTTACTTAATTTAGTAAATATGCACGAAGCTTTTTATTTTGCTTATTTTATAGATGATAAATTTAGAGTGATTAGCAAATTAATAAAAACACTTATTAAAAACATAAATAAATGATAAATTATTAAAAATAAAACGATATCAATTATATATATATATATTTGCAAAAATATTAATGAAAGTCATTTTCAACTGCAAGTAAAAGTGGTAAGATTAGTTATGGAATTATTATTAAAAATCATTATCAATTGGAAGGTGATATATATGCCATTAATATTAGCTGATAAAGGAAATGAAATGAATATTAAAAGGATAACTGGAAATGATGAAACAAGAAGATTTTTGAATAGTTTAGGGTTTGTAGTAGGAGAAACTGTTAAAATTATTTCTGAACTTGGCGGAAACCTTATAATAAATGTTAAGGATAGTAGAGTTGCTTTAGACAAAAGCATGGCAAGCAGAATAATAGTATAGAGAGGATGATATTACTTATGAGTTCTTTAAAAGAAATAAAATGCGGACAAACTGTTAGAGTGAAAAAAGTTGATGGAATTGGAGCTGTTCGTAGACGTATTATGGATATGGGAATTACAAGAGGATGTGAAGTATATGTACGTAAAGTGGCACCACTTGGAGATCCAATAGAAGTGACAGTGCGTGGATATGAATTATCACTTCGTAAAGCCGATGCTGAAATGATTGTTGTTGAATAATTTATAGATATTAAATGAGAATGTGTATTAAAATCATTAGAGTGAAAATTTATTAGAAAGTATTAATAAGGCAGATTTATTGTTAACTATTAAGTGTTAACTGATTAAGCAAGGGGGAAGGAAAATGTCAATTAAAATAGGACTTGCAGGAAATCCTAACTGCGGTAAAACAACTATGTTTAATGAACTTACAGGTTCATCTCAATATGTAGGAAATTGGCCTGGAGTAACGGTTGAAAAAAAAGGTGGAAAATTAAGAGGTAACAAAGAAGTTGAAATTGTAGATTTACCAGGAGTTTATTCTTTGTCGCCATATACACTTGAAGAAGTAGTAACTCGTAATTTTATGTTAAATGATGAGCCGGATGCTCTTATAAATATAGTTGATGCTTCTAATATAGAAAGAAACTTATATTTAACTACTCAAATATTAGAAATGGGAATTCCAACAGTTGTAGCTCTTAACATGATGGATATTGTTGAGAAAAATGGGGATAAGATTGATATTAATAAATTATCTAAAAGTCTTGGATGCCCTGTTGTAACTACATCTGCACTTAAAGGCAATGGTGTTAAAGCAGCAGCAGAAAAAGCTATTGAAGCAGCTAAAGCAAAAAACAAGCCTAAATTTATTTTGCCTTACTCAGAAGAAGCTAAGGAAGCATTTGAAAAAATAGAAGAAGTAATAAGTAAAAACATTTCAATTGATGGAATAGAAAAACGTTGGCTTGCTGTTAAGCTTTTTGAAAGAGACGAAAACATTATAGAAAAACTAAAAATTTCAAAAAATGTATTAGATGAAATTGAAATAATAACACAAAAATATGAGGAAGAACTTGATGATGATAGTGAAAGTATTGTTACAGGTGATAGATATTCATTTATAGGAGAAGTTGTTTCATATGCTATTAAAAAGGTCAATAAAGGAAAAGAAACAACATCTGACAAAATAGATAAGATTGTTACTAATCGTTTCTTGGCGCTTCCTATTTTTGTAGCAATTATGTATGTTGTTTATTACATAGCAATAACAATAGGTACAATAGGAACAGATTGGATAAATGATACATTGTTTGGCGAAATAATTCAAGGTAATCTAACAGAGTGGATGGCAGGTGCCAATGTAGCAGATTGGTTACAAGGATTAATAACAAGTGGAATAATAAGTGGAGTTGGAACAGTACTTGGATTTATACCACAAATAGCACTGTTGTTCTTGTTCTTAGCTATACTTGAAGATTGTGGTTACATGGCTCGTGTAGCGTTTATAATGGATAGAATTTTCCGTAAATTTGGACTTTCAGGTAAATCATTTATTCCGATGCTTATTAGTTCAGGGTGCGGTGTACCAGGAATTATGTCAACTCGTACAATGGAAAATGAAAGAGATAGAAAAATGACTATAATGGTAACAACATTTATTCCTTGTAGTGCAAAGCTGCCTGTAATAGCATTAATAGCATCAGCGTTTTTTAATGATGCAACATGGGTTGCGCCTTCAGCTTATTTCTTAGGTATAATAATGATAGTTATTTCTGGTATTGTACTTAAGAAAACAAAGTTATTTGCTGGTGATCCATCACCATTTGTTATGGAACTTCCTCAATATCATGCTCCTGCTGCAAAAGGTGTATTGATGCATATGTGGGATAGAGTAACTGCATTTATGAAAAAAGCAGCAACAATAATTTTAGTTTCTTGTGCAGCAGTATGGTTTTTACAATCATTTAACTGGTCATTTGAAATGGTAGATGCAGATAATAGTATACTTGCTAGTCTTGGAAATATAATAGCACCTATTTTTGCACCACTTGGTTTTGGAAATTGGCAATCAGCAGTTGCAACAGTAACTGGACTTGTGGCAAAAGAAAATTTAGTTGGAACACTTGGCGTTTTATTTGGAATTGCAGATGCGTCTGAAACTGATGCAGCATTAATTAGTAATGTAGGTGTAATGTACACTGCTGCAAGTGGATTTGCATTTATGGCATTTAACTTACTTTGTGCTCCTTGCTTTGCAGCAATTAGTGCCATAAGACGTGAAATGGGAAATTGGAAGTGGACATTTATTACTTTAGGATTCCAAACAGCTACAGCTTATATAGTAGCACTTGTTATAAATCAAGTAGGTAATTATATCTTAGGCACTGGAAGTTTAGTTGGAGCAATATTGTCAGTACTTATAGCTGTGGCTTCAGTAGTTATAGTTATATCAACTGGTAGAAATGAAGCAAAAGGAAGACTATCTAATGCTAAATTAAGTTATACAAAATAATTTGTAGTAGATAGAAATTATTATAAATAGTTATCTAAATTAATGATTAAGACTTAAGGAGTGATATTAATGATAGCAACAATTATATTATCTGTAATTATATTTGGTTTCATGGCTTTTGTTGTAGGAAAACAAATAAAGAAAGCTAAAAATGGAGAAAGTGGTTGTGGCTGTGGTTGCTCTGGATGCTCTTCAGCTAATGCATGCCATGGAATAAAGATTCAAAAGAAATAAGTCTTAAACTATATGGTATTTATTAAAATCTAAATGTAAATAGTAGGCTCATTAAAGATTAAAAAATGATCTTTAATGAGTTTTTTAATAGAAGAAAATGTTTTATTTTATGATCAAATATTATTAATAGATTTGCCAATAATTTAGTTGTGCCTGATTTAGAGGAACAAAGAGAGGTTTTATATTTAATCATGGAGAGAAAACATTATTTGTTAATCTTGACTTTTTTCTAAGTAGAATGTATTTTGAAATAAATATACTTTAGAAAGTAGGAGAGGTATTATGGCTAAAATAGATAACTTATTAGATGGTATGGATATAGAAAGGGTGTCAGATATTCACATAACTTCGGGGCTAGCTCCGATGGTTAGGATTGATGGTAAGCTAATAATTGCTAAAAATGAGATTATACCACATGAAATTGTAGCGGAATACATTGAAGATTTAATGCCAGAGAAGTTTGAAGATTTCGAGAAAAATGGGGAAATAGATTTTAAGTATAATAGAAAAGGAATTTGTAATTTCAGAGTAAATGCTTTTAAGTGCAGGGAAAGTTATGCTATATGTATGAGAATTATAAAGGAAAAGATACCAAAACTTAGCGACATATCAACAGCTCCGGCTTTGAAGGACTTTACAGAATTAAAAGATGGCTTAGTTTTAGTAACAGGACCAACAGGTTCAGGTAAAAGTACAACACTTGCAGCTATGATAAATGAAATAAACAAGACTAAAGAAAAACATATAATAACACTAGAGGAACCTATTGAATATATATATGAAACTAATAAATGCATGATAAACCAAAGAGAAATTGGGCAAGATACTAAAAGTTATGCCATGGGACTCAGAGCGGCTCTTAGGCAAGATCCAGACGTTATTTTGTTAGGGGAGATGCGAGATCCTGAAACCATAGAAATAGCTTTAAGAGCAGCTCAAACAGGACATTTAGTTTTTTCTACTCTTCATAATATGGGGGCTGCTAACAGTATATATAGAATTATAAATTCATTTGAAGCAGGACATCAAAATGAAGTAAAAATTCAATTATCCTCATTACTTAGGGGTGTTGTATCTCAAACTTTATTACCTAATGCATCGGGAGTAGGAAGAACAGCAGCTATGGAAATAATGGTATGCACACCAAGTATAAAAAATCTGATTAGAGAAGGGAACTTTGAACAAATAGATAGTTTCATTCAAATGGGATCTAAATTTGGAATGCAGACCATGGATATGGATTTAAAAAGATTAATCACTGATAATATAATATCAAGACAAGAATATGATAAATGGATAGTAAATAACAAATAAGGAAAATAAGATTATATATATGCTGATATTTACATAAATGTCAGTATAGAAGTATAGTAATTTGGACTTACGTTATAAAGAATATATTTTATATTGGAAAAGATGATTCATATATTTACGTGGGCACTTTATATATGATGAGTTAGTAGTGCAATCGACCTTTAATGTATTTATAGGTCGGTTTTTTGTGCGAAAATAGAACTGATAAGCATGTCGATATTATAATAATTTAAAATCCATATAAAGAAGTGTTTGAAATATTTAAAAATATGAAATATACTTAATAATATATGGTAAATAATTACATATAAGTATTAAATAGAAAATTAATTTTTGTAGTAAGAAGGTGGCTTTTTGGAGTATGTATTAATATTTATTTTAGGAGTTGTTATAGGAAGTTTTTTAAATGTTTGCATTTATAGAATTCCTATTGAAAAATCCATTGCATTTCCACCATCTCATTGCACAAATTGTGAACATAATTTAAAGCCAATAGACCTTGTTCCTATACTTAGTTATATATTTATAGGAGGAAGATGTAGATATTGTAAGAAAAAGATTTCGCCAAGATATCCAATTATTGAAGCAGTCAATGGAATTTTGTATTTATTATTATATTTTAAATTTGGATTAACCATACTTACTTTGAAATATTGCATTTTAGCATCTCTTCTCATTGTTATTGGAATGATTGATTACGATACTCAATTTGTGTTTACAAGCACAACTATTTTTGGCGGTCTTGTGGCGGTAATTTTTATAGTAATTCAAGCTATTGTTTATAAAAGTGGGGCTATTGATTTACTTTTGGGTGGTGTCGCTGGTTTTGTAATAATTGGCTTAATAGTTTTTTTGACAAAGGGAATGGGAGAAGGCGATATTGAAATTGCGTCTGTTTGTGGATTGTTTTTGGGGCTTAAATGGATTTTATTAGGCTTATTTTTAGCAATAATAATTGGTGGACTAGTAGGAGTAATCATATTAATTTTAAAGTTAAAGAAAGCAAAAGAAAAAATAGCATTTGGACCTTTTATAGCAATAGGAAGTTTGATTTCTATGACATGGGGTGTTGAAATATTGAACAGTTATTGGAATTTATTAATGTGAATAATATGAAATAAAACCTCAAAAGTTTAATCAAGATTCTATAGCTAAAAATATAGTATTTGCATTAGATATATCTAAAACGACTGGAAATGGGCAACCGTTTAAAGATGAACCTCAAAAGATAAATGAAGTGAAAAAGGCTATAGACAATAACTTGAAAAATTCTAAAATTAAAAATGCTAGTTATGGAGCATTAACGTATTCTAGAAATGAAGTTTTTGAAAATATCCCATTAACTAATAATTTGTATCCAGTAAGTGATAAACTTCGTATAACATTACCAGATGCAGCTGCACATATAAGTGTTGGTGAGGAGGGAGCAGTAAAACAATTTAAAAATGATTATAGTCAAAAGTATGTTGTTATTATATCATCAGGTTTTGCTAATTCTTGGAAGGAAACTACTGGGTTATATACGAACTCTACTGTAGATAATCCAACAATTGGAACGTATAAAAAAATTATTTTAGACTTAAGCTACGTTAATAGTTTGAGTGAAATAGGAGGAGATATTCAAAATATTTTTAATCAAATAGCAAATGGGAAGCCACCATCATCCTATTCAATTCCAACTAAACTTAAGTTTCATGTTAATAATGAAAAGTTCAGTGTAATATCGGGTCTTGAAAAGTCATCTGACAACTGGTATGGTTTTGAAACTCAAGTATTTCCAGTGAATTATACTTTGCAAAATAATGGAGATTATATTCCGGAAAAGGTTCCTAATGTAAGATTTTCAATAAAAGCAAATGTTATTGGAAGTTTAAAATTTGGAGATATAGAATTAGAAAATCCATTAGAGAATAAATATCCAGGAGCTGTTTCATATGCTAGTTTAGTGAATAAGCTAGTATTTAATCGTATAGCCCCATTTAACATTAATATCAATCAAAGTATAAAACATGGACTATATCAAAAGATTGATAGTGGTGAATTAGATGTTATACAAGGAAGTGCAGAATTAATTAGGGGCGTTATAGGTAATGTAGCTGTTGGATGTGATATAGCATCTAGCAATGCAGATATTAAATTACAGGTAAATAATAAAGTTGATATAACAAGTGCTACTAATCCTATAAAGATATATAAAATTATAAACAATGAACTAGTTGAAATAATTGGTGCTAGTTATGCTAAGCAAAGTAGTAATAGTGAGTACAATAATTATGTTATTAGTTTACCAGCAGGTATAAATAGTGAAACTAAAGTGGTAATAATGTATCAGTGCAAAATCCCTGAAGGTAATATTATGGGTCCATTTCTAAATAAAGCTTTTGTAAATGGAGCCGAAGCAGATTTTTCGTTGAATGCATCTATTATTGCAAAACCAGAATTATTTTAATCTAAAAACAAACTGAATGTAGTATTTTTACAAATGAATTATTAGTTAGATTTTTTAAATCTAAAATTATTAAAACTCCACTAAAATTATGGTTAGTGGAGTTTTTAAATTAATGTTGACAAAATTACTAATATATCTTATAGTATAACTCATATAAAGTTTATAAAATTAGTAGGAAATTATAAAATCATCTAACAGTAAATGTAAAAATGAACTACATGTTAGAATAAAAAAATTATATAAAGATTTTTAAAGTAAAAAACCTACTAAACATATATGATTGTTTGCGAAAATAAGAGAGGGGCTAGTATTATGAAAAGATCTAGAGTTTTAAGCTTATTGCTTTCAGTAACGATGATTATGATGATTTTAGTAGGTTGTGGAAAGCAAGAAGCTAGCGGTCAAGCTTCAGCAAGTATTAAACCAGTAGAGCTTTTAAATGTATCTTATGATCCTACAAGAGAATTTTATTCCAAATTCAATGAAAGTTTTGCGAATTATTGGAAACAAAAAACGGGACAAGATGTTGCTATAGATCAATCACATGGGGGATCAGGAGCGCAGGCAAGATCTGTTAGTCAAGGTTTAGATGCCGATATTGTAACACTGGCTCTAGGAAATGATATTGATCAGATTAGTAAAGCAGGTCTCATAAAAAAAGATTGGCAAAGTGATTTCAATGAAAATAGCGCACCATATACATCGACAATTGTTTTTCTTGTTAGAAAGGGAAATCCTAAAAATATAAATGATTGGGATGATTTGATAAAAAGTGATGTGTCTGTAATTACGCCAAACCCAAAGACTTCTGGAGGAGCTAGGTGGAATTATCTGGCTGCATGGGCTTATGCTGCACATAAAAACAATGGGGATCAAGAAGCAGCAAAAGATTTTGTTTCAAAATTATATAGTAATGTTAAAGTTTTGGATTCGGGTGCTAGAGCAGCAACAACAACTTTTGTACAGAGAAAAATGGGTGATGTTCTTATAGCTTGGGAAAACGAAGCATATTTAGCACTTAATAAACTCGGAAAAGACGAGTTTGAAATAATAACACCTTCACTTAGCATTTTAGCTGAGCCACCAGTTGCTATTGTTGATGATGTAGTAGATAGAAAGGGTACTCGTGAGGTAGCTAAGGCTTATTTAGATTACTTATATAGCAAAGAAGGTCAAGAAATTGCTGCACAAAATTACTATAGGCCTAGAGATAAGGAAGTAGCTGAAGAGTATAAAGGTAAATTTCAAGACATTAACTTAGTTACAGTAGATAAGGAATTTGGAGGATGGGCTAAGGCTCAGGCAACTCATTTTGCTGATGGTGGGACTTTTGATCAAATATACAAACCGTAAATCAGTTATGAGTTAATAATTTATGGTTGATGGGGAAAAGTCTGCGACTTTTCTATGAATTATTCAGAAAAAATAATGTGTAATAAGTAAAAAGGAATAAATAGAAATTATTTTTAAGATTGGAGTGTTTGAAATGGGGAAGAGCAAAAGAGTAATTCCTGGATTTAGAATTACCATGGGCTTTAGTCTTTTGTATTTGGGGCTTATTGTGTTAATTCCTTTATCTGCTTTAGTTATGAAGGGAGCAGGAATTGGAGTAGGTAAATTTTTCAGTATTATATTTCAAGAAAGAGTTCTGCATGGGTATTGGGTCAGTTTTTTATGTGCATTGATTGCAGCATTAATAAACAGCATATTTGGAATAATTCTTGCTTGGATTTTAGTAAGATATGATTTTCCTTTTAAAAGGTTTTTAGATGGTTTAATTGATTTGCCATTTGCATTGCCAACAGCTGTTGCTGGTATTTCTCTTACAAGTTTATATTCTGAAAATGGACTAATAGGACAGTATTTATACTCACTAGGAATAAAGTCAGCATTTTCATTATTTGGGATTACAATTGCACTTATTTTTGCAGGAATTCCTTTTGTTGTACGAACTGTTCAGCCTGTTTTGGAAGATTTAGATAATCAATATGAAGAGGCAGCAATAATGCTTGGAGCAAGTAGAATAAGAATATTTTTTAAAGTAATATTTCCGGAAATTCTTCCGCCATTACTAGCAGGATTTGGCCTTGCATTTGCAAGAGGTGTTGGAGAATATGGAAGTGTGGTTTTTATTGCAGGGAATATGCCTATGAAAACGGAAATTGCGCCGCTTTTGATTATGTCCAAGCTTGAACAGTATGATTATAATGGGGCTACGGCAATAGCATTAGGAATGTTACTGATATCGTTCTTAATATTACTGTCTATAAATGTAATTCAATGGAGAGTAAATAAAGTTAAGCTTATTTAAGGGGTGAGATAAGATGGAGAGCAAAGTTACTCAAAAAGAAAACAAGATTTTTAAATACACTTTGATAACTATAAGTGTTCTATTCTTAATATTAATGTTAATAGTGCCACTAATAACTATAATTTCAGGAGCTATGTCTGAAGGAGTTAAGGTATATATTAAAGCAGTGACAGATAATTATACACTAAAAGCTATGAAGCTTACTTTTATAGCAACAATAGTATCAGTATTATTAAATACTTTATTTGGATTATGCGCAGCATGGGTAATGACTAAGTTTAAATTTAAGGGGAAAAATTTACTTGGAACTTTAATAGACTTGCCTTTTGCGGTTTCTCCAGTAGTGGTTGGATTATTGCTTGTATTAACTTTTGGAAGAGGAAGTATATTAGGAGATTTGTTTAAAAGTTATGATATAAGAATAATATTCACAACTTCAGGAATTGTTTTAGCTACCATGTTTGTAACATTTCCATTTGTAACAAGAGAAATAATACCACTAATGAACTCTCAAGGGACGGATGAGGAAGAAGCAGCGGCAATGATGGGGGCAAGTGGTTTTTATATTTTTAGAAAAATAACTCTTCCGAACATTAAATGGGGACTTATATACGGAATAATACTTTGCACAGCAAGAGCTATGGGTGAATTTGGAGCAGTATCAGTAGTTTCTGGACATATAGCAGGAAGGACTAACACTTTGCCGTTGCATGTAGAGGTTCTTTATAATGATTATCAATATGCAGCAGCTTTTGCAGTAGCATCTATCTTAGTTATTATTGCTGTAATTATTCTTGTATTAAGAAATTTTGTAGAGTGGAAAAGTAAAAAGGAGGGCTAATAGATGTATGTTGAGCTGAAGAATGTAAATAAAACATTTGCAGATTATAAAGCATCTGATAATGTTAACTTCAAAATAGAACAAGGTAAATTAATTGGACTATTAGGTCCAAGTGGAAGTGGTAAAACTACAATACTTAGAATGATTGCTGGCCTTGAAACTCCAGATAGTGGTGACATTATTATAAATGGGGAAAAAGTTAATGATGTGGAACCTGGAAAAAGAGGAATTGGATTTGTGTTTCAAAGTTATGCTTTATTTAGGCATATGACAGTTTATGATAATGTGGCATTTGGACTTGTAATACAGAAAGTTAAAAAAGAAGATATACACAAAAGAGTTATGGAACTAATAGAACTTATTGGCCTTAAAGGTCTTGAAAAAAGATATCCAGGTCAATTATCTGGAGGACAGAGGCAGCGTGTAGCTTTTGCAAGAGCTCTTGCACCAAATCCTAAGTTATTATTATTAGATGAACCTTTTGCTGCAATAGATGCAAAGGTGAGAAAAGAACTTCGAAGCTGGCTTAGGGAAACTATATCTAAGCTTGGAATTACAAGTATATTTGTAACCCATGATCAAGATGAAGCTGTTGAAGTAGCTGATGAAATAATAATAACAAACAAAGGGAAAATAGAACAAAAAGGAACTCCAGTTGAAATTTATAAGAATCCTAAAACACCATTTGTGGCACAATTTATTGGAGAATCAAATCTTATTGAAGATTATACTAAACTAAAAGGCTTTGAAGATAATGCTAAAGAAACAAAGGCTATAGTTAGACCTGAGTTTATACAATTGGCTAAAAATGATTCTGAAATATTAACTCCACTTGCAGCTGAAAAGGGAATTATTAAAGGTACTGCATTTAGAGGAAGTAATATTGAAATAGATGTTCAAGTTGGAGAGCAGTTATTAAGTGGGTATAGAAGCTTGGAAGAAGAACCATTAAAAATTGGAGAAGAAGTCCTAGTTTTAATTCATAGGGTATATGCTTTTAATGATAAGAATGCAAAGGTAATAGAGAACAAAATTAAAACACAAGAAATGTCAGTATTTATTTAGAATTATTTTAACAGGATTAATGAGTACAGAGTTATTATTAAGCACAAATTAATAAAGGGGATTGAAAAAAGAATTTATGATGTTTTTTAGATAGAGAGACGTAAATGAATTTTTGATAATAATAGAGTTAGAGTAAGCTATGAAAAAATAAAAGCAAAATTTTGGAGGAGGGTAAGACATGAAAATAGAAAAATTTCAAACTGATGTCTTAATCATTGGTGGTGGGACAGCAGGATGTTATGGGGCAATTACCATAGCTGAAAATTCTAATAAGAGTGTTATAGTTTTGGATAAAGCGAATATAAAGCGAAGTGGCTGCTTAGCAGCTGGTGTTAATGCACTTAACGCGTACATTGTGAAAGGAAGAAAACCACAGGATTATGTTGATTATGCAAAACAAGATGCAGAAGAAATAGTTAGAGAAGACTTGCTTTTAACAATGTCAGAAAATCTAAATAAGGTTACCAAGAGGCTTGAAGACTTTGGTCTCGTAATATTAAAAGACGAAAATGGAGAGTATGTAGCAAGAGGTAACAGAAATATAAAAATTAATGGAGAAAATATTAAGCCAATATTAGCAGATGAAGTTTACAAACATGATAACATTAAAGTTTTAAATGGAGTAAATGCCATTGAGTATATAGTAGAAGAAAATGAAATAATAGGTGCATATGCAATATCAGTTGAAGAGGATATATTTTATGTAATTGAAGCAAAAGCAGTAATTTGTTCAACTGGAGGAGCAGCAGGACTTTATAAGCCTAACAATCCAGGTTTTTCAAGACATAAAATGTGGTATAGTCCATTTAATACGGGTGCAGGTTTCGCTATGGGTATAAGAGCAGGGGCAGAGATGACAACTTTCGAAATGAGATTTATAGCTTTAAGATGTAAGGATACAATATCACCAACAGGAACTTTAGCTCAAGGAGTTGGAGCTGAGCAAGTAAATGCCTTAGGTGAAGAATATCAATATAAATATGGAAATACTACAGCTCAAAGGGTTTATGGAACAGTAAAAGAAACTTTAGAAGGCAGAGGTCCATGTTACTTAAAAACTAAGGGAATAACTGAAAAACAAGATGAAGATTTAATGAAGGCATATCTTAACATGTCTCCAAGCCAAACTTTAAAGTGGATTGAAAATGGAAAGGGACCAAGTGAAGAAAATGTTGAGATAGAAGGCACTGAACCATATATTGTTGGAGGCCATACAGCAAGTGGATACTGGGTTGATACTGATAGAGGGACAACCATTAAAGGCCTTTATGCAGCTGGAGATGTAGCTGGTGGATGTCCACAAAAGTATGTGACTGGAGCTTTAGTTGAAGGTGAGATAGCAGCTTTAGCAGCTTTAAATTATATAGATGGAAAAGAAAATAAAGAGATTAAGGAAGAAGTTATAAAAGAGAAAGTTAATTATATTAACAAGTTCTTAAATAATGAGAAAGATTTATTTGGAATAGATGACTTAGAAGAAGCTATGCAAAAAGTTATGGATACTTATGCAGGTGGAATAGGAAGTCATTATCAATATAATGAGACACAATTAAACTTAGCTGAGGATAAAATAGAAAACCTTGAAGCTTTAAGTGAAAATTTAAAGGCTGAAGATATGTATGAGTTAATGAAAGTCTTTGAATTAAAAGAGAGATTAACAGTTTGTAAAGCTGTTATAGCTCACTTGAGAGCAAGAAAAGAAACTAGATGGCATAGCTTTGGAGAAAACTTAGATTACCCAGAAAAAGATGATAACAAATGGTTAAAATATGTTAACTCTAAATTGGAAGATGGTAAAGTAAAAATAATCCTTAGAGATTTAGTAAATGGTGGTGATAAATATGAGCATAAAAATTGATAAAAATCTCTGCGTAGGTTGTACAAAATGCAAAAATGTTTGCCCAGGAAATTTAATAACCATGGATAAAGATAATAAAGCCATTATCAAATACCCAAAGGATTGCTGGGGCTGTGCATCTTGTGTTAAAGAATGCAAAGTAGAAGCAATAAAATATTACTTAGGTGCTGATATGGGTGGTAAAGGAAGTTTACTTTATGTAAAAGAAAATAAGGATATCATGTCTTGGATCATTGAAAAGAGTGATGGAGAGAAAAAGATAATAGATGTTAATAAGAAAAATTCTAATGAATATTAGCATTAAGCATAATAAATTATAAATAAAACAGGGGGAAAAATCATGAGTGAATTATCACATCTTGACAAATTAGAAGCAGAAGCAATTTATATTATTAGAGAGGTAGCTGCAGAATGTGAAAAACCAGTAATGTTATATTCTATTGGTAAAGATAGTTCTGTTATGTTACACCTTGCAATGAAGGCATTTTATCCTGAAAAGCCGCCATTTCCTTTTATGCATATAGATACTACATGGAAGTTTAAAGAAATGATAGAGTTCCGTGATAAAACAGCTGAAAAATTAGGAATTGAAATGATTGTTCATTCAAATGAAGATGGAGTAAAGCAAGGAATTAATCCTTTTGATCATGGTTCAGCTTATACTGATATCATGAAGACACAAGCGCTAAAACAAGGTTTAAGTAAATATGGTTTTACAGCAGCTTTTGGAGGTGGACGTCGTGATGAAGAAAAATCTCGTGCAAAGGAAAGAATTTTTTCTTTTAGAAATGAGGCACATGCATGGGATCCTAAAAACCAAAGGCCAGAAATGTGGAAACTATATAATACTAAAATTAATAAAGGCGAAAGTATGAGAGTATTTCCAATTTCAAACTGGACTGAAAGTGATATTTGGCAGTATATAAAGCGTGAAAATATTGATATAGTTCCATTATATTATGCCAAAGAAAGACCATGTATTGAACGTGATGGAAATATCATTATGGTTGATGATGATAGATTGAAGCTATTACCAGGTGAGAAGGTAGAACACAAAAAGATAAGATTTAGAACCCTTGGTTGTTATCCGTTAACAGGTGGTTTTGAATCAGATGCAGTTACTTTAGATGCAATAATTGAAGAAACCCTTAGTGCTGTATCATCTGAAAGAACAACTAGAGTTATTGATAATGAAGCAGCAGGTAGCATGGAAAGAAGAAAGAGAGAGGGGTATTTCTAAGATGAAGAGTTTATTAAAGTTTATAACATGTGGAAGCGTAGATGATGGGAAATCTACTCTTATAGGACATATTTTATATGATTCAAAGCTTTTATACGCAGATCAAGAAAAAGCTTTAGAATTAGATAGCAAGGTTGGAAGTAGAGGTGGAGCAATAGATTATTCTCTATTATTAGATGGTTTAATGGCAGAGCGTGAGCAAGGAATTACAATTGATGTTGCGTATCGTTACTTCACAACTGATAATAGAAGCTTTATCGTAGCAGATACTCCAGGACATGAAGAATATACTAGAAACATGGCTGTTGGAGCATCTTTTGCAGAGCTTTCTATTATATTATTAGATGCAAAGCAGGGAGTATTAGTACAAACAAGAAGACATGCAAGAATATGTTCTTTAATGGGTGTAAAAAACTTTGTATTTGCAGTAAACAAAATGGATTTAGTAGGATATAGCCATGAAAGATTCGTAGAAATTGAGTCACAAATTAAAGAGTTAGAAGAAGAACTTTCATTACAAAATGTTTATATAATCCCGGTGTCAGCTACAGAAGGGGATAACGTTACAAAGAAATCAGAAAATACACCATGGTATGAAGGAGAAGCACTTTTACCATATCTAGAAAATGTAGATATAAATAGCAAATCAGAAGAAGGCTTTTATATGCCAGTTCAAAGAGTATGTAGACCAAATCATACTTTTAGAGGCTTCCAAGGAGAAATTGAAGCTGGAAGTGTTTCTGTAGGAGATGAAATCATAACTCTTCCTAGCAATGAGAAGGCATTAGTAAAAAGCATTCATATTACAGATAAAGACTCACAAAGTGCAGGAAAAGGACAGGCTGTAACAATACAACTTAATAAGGAAGTAGATGTATCTAGAGGATGCGTGATTACAAAAGGGGCAAGCATTGAAACTAGTAAGTCCTTTAGCACAAAAATCCTTTGGATGGATGATTCAGAATTAACAGCTGGAAAAGAGTATTTTGTAAAAGTAGGAACAAAGATGTTAACTGGTGTTGTTACAGATGTAAAATATAAAATTGATGTAAACACAGGAAAGCATCTGCAAGCCAAAGTTTTAACAAAAAATGAAATAGCAGCATGTGATATTTTACTGTCTGAAAAGATTGTAGTAGATAAATTTGATGCTCATAAAACTCTAGGAGAGCTTATTTTAATAGATCGTATTACTAATATGACTTCAGCTTGTGGTGTTATAGAAGAAGTTAATAATAGTGATGCTAAAAATGTAAAATTTGCTTTTGAATATAAGGGATTAAAAGCAAGAGGAGACATTTTTGAAGAATTTTATTATGACACAGAAACCTTATCCATATTTAAATATAAACCTGAAAAGCCAACTTATACTGTAGGTGATGAACTTCCAGTGAAAGGTGAAAGCTTTGAATATCCAGAGAATTTTGATATATTGGTTCTTCGTGATTTGGCTGCAATTGAAGTACGTGATAAGAAAATAGTAAATATAAAACCTATTGAGGATTATCAATATCAAGGAGTACCAATCATTAATGGTAGAGGATTTGAAGTAAAAGTAAATTCAGATGATGAAGTTAAATTATTTTTAAATGAATATAAAGAAACTAATGAGAAAACTTTAGGAGAATTCTTAAATAAATGGGCTAAGTTTGAAACTTATAGAAATATAGTTTTCCGCAGCACTAATTTTGAAGAATATATAATATAGTTAGGAGTTATGGGGGGAGTTTTGAGTTTAGGAAAAAGCTTCTGGTTTTCTCTTAAATCATAGGAATGTTTTTATTTTAGGAAGATTGAAACTTCATATTCCATAAAAGAATAATAAATTTGGAAGACGTCAATAAATTACATAGATTTATTTGATGTCTTCCTGTTTTGGGTTTTAGATTTATTTTAAAATAATATAGATATGATAAAATATATATTATAGAATTGTGAATAAGTAATCATTCATCGATTAAAGGAGTGGATATATATTAATATAAATTTTTTAGGAGGAGCTTTAGAGGTTGGTGGAAGCTCTATTTTAGTTAAAATTAATGAAAAAAATATATTACTAGATGCAGGAATTAGACAAAGTGCTAATAAAGATAGTGTGCCTAATTTTAGAGAAATACAAAATTATGGCGGTTTAGATACAATAATTATAAGTCATGCTCATTTAGACCATATTGGATGCCTGCCTATTATAAGCAAAGAATATCCAGAAGCAAAAATATATATGAATAATATGACTAAAGATTTAGTTAAGGTTTTATTATATGACAGTATAAAAATAATGAATAATAGAGAAGGTGAAATACCTTTATATGCAGAAAAAGATGTTGAAAGCACTTTAAATAGGATATTCACTATAAATTATGAAGTTAAATTTCCTATTTTTGAAGATATTCATATTACTTTTTATAATGCAGGACATATAGCAGGAGCAAGTTGTGTTTATCTTCAAAGTCCTGAAGGAGCAATATTTTATTCGGGAGATTTTTCAGTGTTTTCACAGAGAACAGTTGAAGGAGCAAAACTGCCTAAATTAAGACCAGATGTTGCAATATTAGAAGCAACTTACGGAAATAGACTTCATTCTAATCGTGAAATAGAAGAAAGAAATTTAATTGAAGCTGTTAATGAATGTATAGAAAACAATGGAAAGATGATAATTCCAGCTTTTGCTTTAGGAAGAGCACAGGAGGTAATACTTATATTAAAAGGTGCTATGAATAAAGGAAGTTTAAAAAAGGTTAAGGTTTATATAGATGGAATGGTGAGGGATATTAACAGAGTCTATAAAAATAATCCTTTATATTTAAAAAATTCTCTTGGTAAAAAAATATTACGAGGATTAAGTCCCTTTTATGATGATAATATAATTGAAATTAAGCAAACAGATAATAGAGAGGAAATATTAAATCAGAAGGAACCAGCCGTCATTATAGCAAGTTCAGGTATGGTTACAGGGGGACCAAGTGCATTTTATGCAGAAAAAATAGCACCTATGGAAAACGGGTATATTGTTATCACAGGATATCAGGATGAGGAATCACCAGGAAGAAAAATTTTAGATTTATTAGAAGCAGAAGAGGAGAAGGAAAGATACTTAAATATAAATGGGTTAAATATTCCGGTTAAATGTAAGGTTAGAAAAATAGGATTATCTGCTCATGCTGATAAAAATGAAATAAAAGGTGTTTTAGAGAGAATATCTCCTAGAAATATAATATTAGTTCATGGAAATGAAGAAGTTATAAGAAGTCTTGGAAAAGAAATTTCAAATGAATTTATAGGAAGAACTTTCACACCTGCCTGTGGTGAAGAAATTAACATAAATATTAAAAATCCAAGAAAACAGCTAAATAAGAATTTTCCATATTCCTTAAACAAAAAAGAGCAATTATGTGAAGAAAATATAAGTGAATTGTGGAAGTTTGTTTATGAAAAATATAAGAATAAGCTTTTAACTATTGAAGAATTAGGGTATGTTTGGAGTGGCGAAAAAAATTTTTGGGGGTCACAAAATTCTGAAGTAGAAAGCATACAGCAGGACAATAGTGAAATTAATAAAGATGTTATTATTGATTTTAAAAATAATATTATAAATAATGTATATTTTGAAAGTGATTTAAAAAGGTTATTTTTATTTAAGGCAAGAACAGAAGAAGATATAAAGGAAGCTTTAAAGCCAAAAGAGCTAACTCAGCAGGAGCTTATGGAACTTGTAAGTGAAAAATTTAAAGCTTTTGATTATAAAAAAATCAGTTTAATGTTAGATAAGAAAGAAATTATATTAAATTTTGATTTTCCTCAAGGTGTAGATTCTCATATAGAAAAAATTATGGAGGATTTTTATAAAGAAACAGAGTGGAAAATAAGTATAAATGAAAAGATAAACAATAGTTCCGCAGAGCTGCTTATTAAAAAATTAATTGATCCTATGCTAATTAAAAAGATATCTTTTTATCCAGAGAAATTTTTTGTTAGCGTATTTTTAAAAGGAAAAAGGGATAATCATGAAAAGGTAGAAGAAATTTTTCAAGAGAAAACTGGTTGGAAGCTTTCAATAATAGAAGAGGGAAGTGTTGAAGTCAATAATATTTCAGAAAATGAAAATTTATTTTTTGAAGTTCAAGGTGTTGAAGCTCTAGAACAAAATACTGCTTTAAATTTAATTGATAGAGCTTTCGAAAAGGAAAAGCATAAGCCTTATAAAAAAAGCATAAAGAATAATAGACAAGGAAAATATATTGAACTAGCATTTATATCACCTAAAATTGGAGAAAGATTTAAGGAAAAGCTAGGACATCTTTCTTATGAAATAGGCTGGAGCCTTGCTGTATCAGATAAGATTAATCAAAATGAATTATTTAATATAGTAAGACTTTTATGCGATAAAAATCAAATTGATTTAAGGAAAAATCCTTCCTATAATCCAAGTAATATGACTATTTCTTTAAATAGTTTAAGTGGAGAAGAAAATTTTGATGCGGTTAAAGAAGAGTTTGAGAAAATTACTGGTTGTAGTTTAATATTTAATTAAAAAACTGCTAAGTGCTAATGAAAAATAAATAAAGTTGTTATTTTTTAAATAATATTATATAATAATTATTATTATTTGTTATTGTTGATATTATTTGGAGGCGATAAAATGGAATTAATTATAAAAATATTAGTTAGCTTGGTTGCGCTTGAACATTTGTATATATTGTGGATAGAAATGTTTGCATGGACTACTAAAGGTGTTTCAACTTTTAAATCATTACCCAAAGAGTTATTTCCACAAACAAAAGCATTAGCTGCAAATCAAGGGCTTTATAATGGATTTTTAGCTGCAGGTCTTATTTGGTCATTATTAATTAGTGATATGAATTGGGCTAAAAATGTAGCTGTTTTTTTCTTAGGGTGTGTTATAGTTGCAGCAGCTTATGGAGCAATAACAGCTTCAAAATCAATTTTCTTAAAACAAGGTATGCCAGCTTTAGTAACTTTAGTACTATTAATTTTATTTTAATAAAATTAAATCAAATATAGAGTAGCAACAAATTGCTATAAAAAATAAGTTCTAATAATGGACTGAATTAAAAATTGTTTGATATACAAGTTAATTCAGCGTATTTATTAGAACTTAATTTGCTTTTATAATAAGTAATAATTGATTATTGTCATCTGTAACATTTCATTACTTGAATTTGAGTAAGAATGAGGCTTTGAAGAATCAAAAACTATTGAATCTCCAACCTTTAAAATATGTTTTGTTCCATTAACATCTAAGGATAATTGTCCATTATTTACGATAATATATTCTTGAGTTTTTTCACCATGAGAACGTGATTCATAGGTAGAGTCAGCATCTAATTCAACATTAAATAGTTCGAAATTTCTGTTTACATTACTGGTAAAGTAGCAGTATACTCTGTATTTGCCATCAAGAGCAACTTGTTCTTTAGCATTTTCCTTTCGTATACATATATCACTTTCCATTGGTTCATCAATAAGTTGTGTGTATGGAACTTTAAGGCCTGTGGCTATTTTCCATATTGTATTAATAGTTGGATTTGATTCACCACGTTCTATTTGTCCTAGCATAACCTTGCTAACACCGCATATTTCAGAAAGTTTACTTAAACTTAATTGTCTTTCAGTTCTTAATCTATTTAGATTTCCAGCAATAATATTATTTAAATTCATATTTTCACTCCTTGACAAATATAACGTACAAACGTAATATATAATGTATGGAAGATAAGTATTACGTACAATACATATATTATATATTACGATTTTGGGGAATAACAATCAAGGGGGCAAATTTATGGAAGTAGAAGAAAGAATACAGAATCCTTTAGAAATAGAGGAAAAATTCCAAAAGTATTATTTTGTAGAGGGAGTAAAAGCTTGTATACCAACTATATTTGGATATCTCAGCATAGGTTTTGCATGTGGAATTTTATCAAAATCCTGTGGATTAACCTTTGCAGAAGCATTAGGAATGAGTATTTTTGTTTATGCGGGATCAGCTCAGTTCATTGCAGCCAGTATGATGTTATCAAATGCATCAGTAATAAGTATAATAGCAACAATTTTCTTTGTTAATTTTAGGCATTTATTTATGAGTGCAGCATTAGCACCATACTTTAAGAAAAATTCCTTACCGAAAAATTTAGCTGTAGGAGTGCTTTTGACAGATGAAACCTTTTTGGTTGCAGCAGCAGAAGGTTTCAACAAGAAAAAGATTAATTATTTCTGGATGCTTGGATTAAATATTACTGCTTATTTAAACTGGGCATTAGCAACAGGAATTGGAGTGATACTCGGAAGCATTATACCAGATTATAAGATGTTTGGATTAGATTTTGCATTAACAGCTATGTTTATAGGACTATTGATTTCATCTATAAAAGGCAGCTTAAAAATAAATAAAGCTATAATGATTATTATTACATCTGTTATAACGTTGATGTTAAGTACAAAAATAGTTGCAACAAGTGCAGGGATTATAATAGCAGCAATTGCTGGAGCATTGATTGGGGTGGTGGTTAAGGAATGAATTTATATGTTTGGAGTGTTATTATAGGTGGATGTATTGTTACAGTACTTCCAAGGGTATTACCGATAACAGTATTATCAAAAGTTAAATTAAATAAGAAGGTAGAAGAATTTTTAACGTATATACCAATATCTATATTAGCAGCTTTAATAGCAGTGGAACTTTTAACTGTTGATAATAAAATTTCATTTGCAGGTAATTTTTTAGAACTTATTGCAGCAGTTCCCACAATACTAGTGGCTATTAAAAAGAATAATTTATTGTTAACGGTTATTGTTGGTATAGTATCTATTGCTATATTGAGATTTCTATTTTGAATTACAATAATTATATTATTGTAAGATATTTATAAATAATATGAGTTGAAATTATTCATTTGTAAAAGACTGAATAAGAAAATAAGTTAAATATAAGCAAAACTAAATTGGTAGCAAAATTAGTTTTGCTTATTTATTTTTATTTTTCAAGCAGAATAATAAATTCTTTTCTAAATTGCTTAGGAGAAATTTTTTTATATGCTTTGAAGAGTTTTATAAAATAGCTTGTAGTACTAAAGCCCACAGCATTAGAAAGTTCTGTTATATTCATAGTAGTAGAAACTAGTAACTTTTCTGCCTCCATAATTCTCACATAATTAACATATTCATTAAAACTCATCCGCATATGACGATTAAAACTTCTAGAAAAATAGCTGGAACTCATATTACATAGAGAAGCCATATGTGTTGCTTTTATATCTTCATTGAAGTGTTCTAAAATATAATCTAACGAAGGTTGTAAACGTCTTATTAAATCTAAGTCGGTGAGATCAGACTGCATAAATTCTGAGCTTGTCTCATGAAAATAACGTAAAATCCATAAAAATATTCTGCCAATGTGATTTTGTATAGCTAGTTCATATCCAAATGCTTCAGCTTTAAATTCCTCAGTAATTTCGTAAAGCAGCTCAGGTATAAAGGTAGAACTAATAACATCGGCTTTAATAACTTTTTGATGATTAGAAGTTTCTAGGATGAATGGAAGTACATATTTTAAATGCAAATGGTTATTAAACATATTGCTATAAATAACTTCTGGTTCAAAGCGAAGGACAATATATTTTCCACCTTCTTCATAATAAGAGTTTATTTGGTGTATTTCTTTAGAATTGATTAAAACTAAATCTCCTTTAGTAAATTTGTGATATTTTCCGTTTAAGATTACTTCATAGGTGCCTGAGATTCCATATAATATTTCTATATAATTATGATAATGAGCAGGCCAGATGTTTCCAGCATGAGATACAAATTGAGTATGGCACAAATAATTATAGGAGACGCCATTCACTACTACTTTCTTTTCTTCTAGATAGTTCATTTATAACTCCTTTATGACAAAATATTTATATTTTTTAATAGAAAAATTATATCATATTCCATTTCTCTGCTCTATAATAATTTTATTATGCTAGTTGGAGGTAGATTTGATGAACAAAGAAAAAGTGGGAGTTCCATTAAAAGGTTTTGCTGAGTTTAGTAGAAAAGTTGCAGCAGAAGGCGCAGTGCTTTTAAAAAATGAAGGACAAAATCTTCCTATTAGTAAAGGTGAGGGTATTTCTATTTTTGGAAGAACTCAGATTAATTATTATAGAAGTGGTACAGGCTCAGGAGGCAGTGTAGTTGTAGAATATACAACAAATCTTTTAGATAGTCTTAGAAGTAAGAAAGATATAACGGTTAATGAGGAATTAGCTAATACATATGAAAAATGGGTTGAGGAAAATCCATTTGACAATGGAGGTGGAGGCTGGGCGGCTGAACCATGGCATCAAAAGGAAATGCCTTTAACTGACGAATTAGTAGAGGATGCTAGAAAAAGGTCACTTAAAGCGATAGTTGTAATTGGGCGTACTGCTGGGGAGGATAAAGATAATAGTGAGGCTGAAGGAAGCTATCAATTGACTTCAGAGGAAAAGGAAATGCTTAGGTTAGTAACTAAGTATTTTGAGAATGTAACAGTTGTGTTAAATGTATCAAATATTATTGACATGAACTGGATAAATGATGAAAGTTATATAAATCCTATTAAGAGCGTAATATATGTATGGCAAGGAGGAATGGAAGGTGGTAATGGGGCTGCTGATGTTCTTGTAGGTGATGTGACACCAAGTGGAAAATTAACAGATACTATTGCATATTCTATTAATGATTACCCATCAACAATTAATTATGGTGGAGAGATAAAGAATTATTATGAGGAGGATATTTACGTAGGTTATCGTTATTTTGAAACTTTTTGCCCTGAGAAGGTTCAATTTGAGTTTGGATATGGTTTATCTTATACAGAATTTGAAATAAAACCTCAAGAAGGAAAAATTGTTACAAAAGATGGTGAAAAATATTTTGAAATAGAAGTTGAAGTAAAAAACATTGGTACAGATTATCCGGGAAAAGAAGTAGTTCAGATTTATTATGAAGCACCACAAGGTAAATTAGGTAAACCAGCAAGAGTATTAGGTGCATTTTGTAAAACAAAATTGCTAATGCCAGGAGAAAGTGAAACTTTTACAATAAGTTTTCCTATTAATAATATGGCATCTTATGATGATGGAGGTTATACAGGTAATCCTTCTTGTTATGTTCTAGAAGGTGGAGAATATAATTTTTATGTTGGAAACAGCGTAAAAAGAGCTGTCAAAGTTAAAGTTGAAGGCAAAGATAGTTACTTTAATGGTGAGCTTCAAGTAGTTGAAAAGTTAGAAGAAGCATTAGCTCCAACTGAAGATTTTAAAAGAATGAAACCAGGTATTAAGAATGAACAAGGAGTTTATGAAATAACTTATGTGGAAGTTCCTAAGCAAAAAATTTCTTTAAGAGAGCGTATTGAAAAAAATCTTCCGAAGGCAATAGATCAAACTGGAGATAAAGGGTATAAACTTAAAGATGTATATGATAAAAAAATAAGCATGGAGACATTTATTGCTCAGCTCACAGATGAACAATTGGCTACAATTGTTAGAGGGGAAGGTATGAGCAGTCCGTGGGTTACACCTGGAACTGCCTCAGCTTTTGGAGGTGTAAGCGATGGTTTATTTAATTATGGAATTCCTATAGCTTGTACAGCTGATGGTCCATCAGGTATTCGTATGGAAACAGGACTTAAGGCTACTCAGCTTCCAATTGGAACACTCCTTGCTGCTACTTGGGATGTGAATTTAATAGAGGAACTCTATGTAATGGAAGGTCAAGAATTATTAGGAAATAACATAGATGCTCTTTTAGGGCCAGGAGTAAATATTAGAAGAAGCCCATTAAATGGCCGTAATTTTGAATATTTTTCAGAGGATCCATTTATAACAGGTGTTTTTGCAGCAGCGCAAGTAAAGGGGATTATGAAGGGTGGTTCAAATGGGACTCTTAAGCATTTTGCTTGCAATAATCAAGAAAAAGCCCGTTCTTTTGTTGATGCAGTTGTTTCTGAAAGAGCAGTTAGGGAAATATATTTAAAGGGATTTGAAATGGCAGTTAAGCAAGGTGGAGCTAACTCGATAATGACAGCATATAATCCTATTAATGGTCATTGGTCAGCTTCTAATTATGATTTAAACACAACTATTCTACGTGCAGAATGGGGCTTTAAAGGTATAGTTATGACAGATTGGTGGGCAAAGATGAATGACACAATTAAAGGAGGGGCTGCAGACAGAAAGAATACAGCTGCTATGGTCCGTGCTCAAAACGATTTATATATGGTTGTTAATAACTATGGGGCTGAAGTTAATTCTTCAAATGATAATATAATGGAGTTTTTGGAAAAGGGATTATTAACTCGAGGAGAATTGCAACGCTGTGCTATGAATATTTGTGATTTCTTAATGCATGCTCCAGTATTCTTTGGAAATCAAGAATTTGAAGAAGTTATAGAACTGTTTGAAGCTGATAGAAATATTTCATCAGAAAAATTACAGGAGCTAGCTAAATCTTCGAAAGTTAAAGCTTCATCAGAAGATAGTACTTATATAAAAGTATCAAAAGCAGGCGTTTATAGACTTATTGCTTATGTTAAGTCACCTGGAAGTTTCATGGCTCAAACAGCATGCAACATCATATTAAATGATAAAATAGTGGCTAACATTCAAACTAACGGCACAGAGAATGAATGGGTTAGATATAAATTAGCTAAGATAGAACTTGAAGAAGGGCTGTATGATTTAAAACTTGATTTTATTAAACCAGGTTTAGAAATTGATTTGATAGAGTTTAAACAAGTTTAAATTAGATTTCAGTATGCTGAAGAGGTTATCTCGGATGAGTTTAGTCATTTGAGATAGCCTCTTTTATATATTATGTGATAAAGTTTTTAATACTTTTTTCATTATAAAATACACTCCTTTAGATATCCAGTGTAGCGCTACACTGATTGATTTTGCTTATTCATATAGAGTGTTCTTTCTTAATTTTTGGAAAAAATATAAATATTGACAAACATATCTTACAAATGTAAGATATAGATAAAATATATACGACAAATGTAAGAGGTGTTTAACATGATGGATGAGTTTAAGAAAATTCCAGAAGCAGAGCTGGAGGTAATGAAGATAATATGGAATAATGAAACTCCAATTTCCACAAGCAGAATAAAAGAAATTTGTAAGGAAGAAAAGAAAAATTCTTGGACGGTTTCCACTTTACAAACTCTTTTGAACAGGCTTATTGAAAGAGGTTTTTTGAATACTGAAAAAAGAGGAAAGGAAAGAATTTATTCTCCAAAGATAATGGAGGAAGAATATCTTGAATTTGAAACTAAAATGTTTTTAAAAAAAGTTCATGGAAATTCTTTCCCAAGTCTTATAAATACTTTATATAGAAGTAAAGAAATTAATAAGAATGACATTGAAGAATTATATAAATGGTTTAAAAAGGAGTAAGTGTATATGGGGTGGTTAGAAAATTGTTTTTTAGGAATTTTTAGTGCCAGTTTAAGAATGTCAATTATTATTATAATTTTTCTTTTAGTAAAGAACTTTTTTATTTCAAGATATACAGCTAAATCAAGATATTATTTATGGCTTTTAGTAATTATAGGTTTACTTATGCCTATTAACTTAAGTGATTCACATTCAATATTAAATGTTCCTATAGAACATAGAGTAATTAATACAGAGAACATTAGTAATGATATTCAAGATGGAAATTTAAATGGAAAGGTAACTATTGAAAAGGTAACTGATAGTTCATCAAAAAATGAAAAAAACAATAAAATATCAGCTTTGGAAGTTGCGGCAGTTATTTGGATAATTGGTGCAATTATATATTTATTAATAAACATTATTAAACATTTAATTTTTATTAATTCAATAAAGAGATGGGTATATGAAAATAATGATGAATTATTGATACAATATCTAGAAAAAACAAAAACAGAATTAAATATTAAGGCAGATATTCAATTAAAAAGTTGTAAGATAATTCAAACACCAATGTTAATTGGATTTTTACATCCTAAAATATTAATGCCTTTAAATCCATTTTCAGAAGATGAATTTTACTTTATATTTAAGCATGAACTGACCCATTTCAAACGAAAAGATTTATTATATAAGCTAATAATTTTATTTGCCAATGGAGTTCATTGGTTTAATCCCATTATATATCTGATGAGTAAAGAAATTGCATATGAATGTGAAGTATCTTGTGATGAAGCAATTATGGAATCAGAACCTATAAATAGAAGAAGATTATATGGTGAAATGATTTTAAATACCATGCTGGAAAATGCTAAGAAAAAGTCTGCTTTATCAACTTCTTTCTTTGGAGGTAAGAAAGAAATGAAAAGGCGATTAAAAAGTATTATTGATACAAAAATGAAAAAGAAGGCTAGGGTAGTATTTTTTGTATTAATATTAATTGTACTAGGAGTAACTTTAATATTGAACATTAATGTGAAGAATGAATCAAGTGTTTTGGCTAAAGAAATAGTTGAAGAAAATAATACAGGTGAAAATAGCAAAGCTATATATGAAAATACGCTGCCAACTGAGATGCCTAAATCATATCCGATACAAAAAGCTATGAGTAACAAAGATGTTATTATAATAACTGATAATAAAACAGCAGATGGAGATAAAGTTCCAATTAAGGCTCATATTATTAATTTTGATTCAATTAAGATTTTTAAAGAAAAAATTGATAAGGGTGAAAGGGCTGTATTAAGATTAGTAAAATATATACAACCTAATGAAAGTCGGGAATTACATGAAAATCAGATGCAAACCATAGAGTTTACTGGAAAAGAGTTTTATTATTCGAAATATAATCTAAAAGATAATACGGCTTATAAGACTAATAATAATCAATATGCAGATGATATGATTTTTGAAATATATGATAAATTTAATGTAATTGAAAATGGAAAAGGTATAAATTTAACTTTTACTGAAGAAAAAAATGGTTTTACTATTAATATAGCATCGTTTAATAAAGATAATATAGAAGTAAGTGTAGAAAATAATTTAATAAATTCTGATAATGGGAAGATAGAAAGCGATTTTATCAAAACAATAGAAGATGCTACTTCTGATGAAGGATTTGTTATACAAATGGATGATATTCCTGATTCTTCATTTATATTTCAGAAATAATTATATTATAGTTTTGATTTACTATAAAAAGGTATTAAAATAGTATTATTAAAGCTGTTAATAAGATAAAAATTTTCAAAGGAGACTTATATGTCAAAAATAATGATAATTGAAGATAATCAAAATATAAAGAAAGAGCTAATTGAGTTTCTAATGCGTTATGGTTATGAAGCTTATGCTCCAACGGATTTTGAGAATATTGTAAAAATAGCGCTAAGGGATCAGCCAGATTTGATTTTACTTGATATAAATCTTCCTTATTATGATGGTTATTATATATGCAGAGAAATTAGGAAGGAAAAGAATATACCTATAATAATTGTTACAAGTAGAGATAGTGAAATGGATGAGATCATGAGCATGAATCTTGGTGCAGATGATTTTGTAACCAAGCCTTATAATACACAAATACTGCTTGCTAGAATAGCAGCAGTACTTAGGAGGACAGCAGGAAATAATTCGGTTTTTGAAATTGTTGAGCATAAGGGATTAAAGCTTAATATTACTAGTGGAAGTATAAATTATAATGAAAATAAAGCTGATTTAACTAAAAATGAAATGAAAATATTGCATTGTTTAATGAAAAATAAAGAATGTATAGTGAGTAGAGAAGATTTAATGGATTATTTATGGAATTCAGACCTTTATGTTGATGATAATACATTATCGGTGAATGTGACTAGGCTTAGAAAGAAACTTCAGGAAATAGGGTTTAAAGATGGAATAGAAACAAAGAGGGGATTGGGTTACATATTACTATGAAGATAAAAGATTACTTTCTTTCAAAAGCACCCTATATAATAATGAATTTAATAGTATATTTATTGATTGTAGTTTTAATGAGCATAGCATCAATGCCTCCATTAATATTGTTTATTATTTTCCTGATTTGGTTTTTACCATTGATAATATATATGATAATGGATTTTATATCGAAGAAAAGATTTTATGATGATATTACAGGAATAATCGATAAAATAGATAAAAAATACTTGCTTCCAGAAGTTGTGAAAAGACCTAGTTATTATGAAGGAAAAGTTATATATGATGTATTAAGTGAATGTAATAGAAATATGCATGAGCATGTTAATTTTTATAAAAATCTTCAAAGAGAATATAGAGAATATATTGAAACTTGGGTACATGAAATAAAAACTCCTATATCTTCATCAAGATTAATAATAGAAAATAGTGAAAGCAAAGAAAAAAATGTTTTAAGTGATGAGCTTAGAAAAATTGAAGAATATATAAATCAAGCATTATATTATTCAAGAAGCACAGATGTAAGCAATGATTATATAGTGAAAGAATTTGAAGTGAAGGAAGCGGTTAAGGAGGTAATTAGAAACAATAGGCGTGATTTTATTAATAAGAGAATTTCAGTTGAGGTTGAGGCGGTTTCAGGAAAAGTAATAACTGATTTAAAATGGGTTAAATTTATCATTAATCAAATTATTATCAATGCAATAAAATATAGCAAAGAAAATAGTGGTAATATAAAAATATATACAACAGAAGGTAAAGAAAACATAGTATTAACTATTGAAGACAATGGAATAGGAATTTCTCAAAAAGATGTTAATAGAGTTTTTGACAAAGGATTTACAGGAACTAATGGAAGAAAATATGGTAAATCAACAGGAATAGGCTTATATTTATGTAAAAAGCTTTGTGAAAAATTAGGACTTGGAATATCCTTAAATTCAATAGAAGGTAAAGGCACAAAGGTCAATATAATTTTTCCCATTGGAAATTTCGTTAATTTTAAATAATTTCTATTTTTATACAACTCCTAAATATTATGGGAAATCATACGATAAGAAAAGTAATGATTATTAATTGATGGAGGGGTGAAAATGGATGTTGAGTTTATAAAAAAATTAAATGAAAAAAATCAAAAAGTTACAAGAAAAGCTTTAACTAAAATAATTGCTAAAAATGAAAAGAAAAATTTTCGTACAATTTTAACTATGCAGCAAATAAAAAAAGTAGAGAAGCATTATGATGTTTTTTTGATTGCTGCTAAAATAGCACATGGGGAAAGTGTTAGTAGTGATGAATTAAAATATATACGAGAACATGCACCAGGTTTGCTTGCAGATGCAAGAAAGCAATTTGAAGAAATGATTGGAAAACAAGCTGAAGTTACTGAAAATAAAACGGAAAAATATAGTGAAACTTCAATAAGTAAAGATATTGATTCAGAAGAGATTAATAACTTTGTTTAGTAATTAATATAAGGCAATAGTAAAATTGTATATATTAAATTAAAATATAAGGGTTTAATAAAAGAAAATGGTTGCAATTTATATTGTAAATGATATAATTGATAGTGTAAAAGAAAAGGTTTTTAATAGATAAGTATATTTCTCCTTTTAGAGAATCATATGGATCGAAATTAATCTTTGGAAATTAAAAAAGGAGGAATTTAATAATGGAAGATAGAACTTTAGTATGTAAAGATTGTGGATCTGAATTTGTATTCACAGTTGGAGAACAAGAATTCTACAAAGAAAAAGGTTTTGAAAATGACCCAGTAAGATGTGCTGATTGTAGAAGAGCTAGAAAGCAACAAAATAACAGAAGATAGTTTTAGTTATTTTAAGAGTTATAATGTTTCATTATAACTCTTTTTTGATGTGGAAATTAATTTTTCTCTTCTTCATAAAATTCTATTTAATTATAATAAATTACAAATTATATATGTAGATTTAAATTATAAATATTTTGGTGATATTTACTTTGTTATGAGAAAATTGTAAAATTATACTGAGGAATAAAAAAGAGAAGGAGAGAAGCCATATGGTTAAGACGAAGATCGGAAAAGGAATGTCAAATAATCTAGAACAAGCATTAACAGAAGCTACAAAAGATTTCATCAATCCTAAATTAATAATTTATTATACCAGTAAAGGTCGATTTGAAGAGTTTTCAAAACGATTACATAGTAAATTCCCTAATAGTATATTAATTGGTTCCTCAGCATATAAAGAAATTTGTAAAGAGGGATTAACTAATGGTGCACTACTAGCTATGAGCTTTGAAGAGGGAATAGAGTGTTATGGAGGTGTAATTGAAGAGATTGATAAATATCCAGTAAAGTACATACAAAGACTTCAAAACAGCATTAGTAATTTAAGGGATACTGATAATACAGTATGCTTGGAATTTTGCGTAGGGACAACTAATAGCGAAGAAAAGGTATTATCGACTATGAATTCATTACTACATGTATACAACATATCTTTATTAGGTGGAACTTCAGCAGATGATGGACAATTTCAAACAACTTATGTTGGATTTAATGGAAAGGCATATAGTAATGCATGCGTATATGTTTTAATTAAGAATTTAAGCGGTAAAATATCAATTTATCAAGAAAACATATTTAAAAAGACGGAACATGAATTTATAGCTACTAATGTAAATCCAAGGACAAGAACAGTTTATGAACTTGATGATAAGCCGTGTGCAGAAGTAATGGCAAAGTGTTTAAATGTTCCAGTTAATAAGCTTCAAGATAAATTTTCAACACATCCATTAGGAAGAGTGGTTGGAGATGATTTATTCATTTCAGCAAATAAAAATGTAATAGATAATAAAGCGGTTTCACATTATAGTAGAATATATAAAAATTCTAAAATAGTTTTACTTGAGCCAGATGATTATAGAAAAGTATTAAAGTCTACTATTTCTAAAATTAAAAAGGATTTTAATCATATATCATGTGCTCTTGTTATACATTGTGTTGCAAGAACTATGTTTTTTGAACAAGAAGGCTTTGCAGATACTTTTGCTAAAGAAATGGGGCAAATAGGTCCATATATAGGTTTTGCCTGTCATGGAGAACAAATGAATGAGCATCATTTTAATCAAACTATGGTAGTTGGTGTTTTTGAATAAATAATAAGAGGGGTATGTTATGTTTGGAGTATTTAAAAAAAATAAAGATAATAATAAATTAAATAACATAGAAAGTATTAAGCCAGAAATAAAATCAAATGATGGTATTGATGAAAATAAATATGTTACATATAGCTTGAGTTATTTACAAGAAAGAATGTCCAACCTTATGGATAGTGAAATTACAATATCAAAAGCTGTAAATGATGTTTCAAAAACATTTAATCATGTCTCTAAAAGTATAAGCAATATAGGTGATGTGTTAGAGAATTTTAATAGTAATTTTAATGATTTTGCAGTGACTTCAAATGATATAGGAAAAGCAACAGAAACATCCATGAAATCTTTGGATAATGCTAATGATATGATGAGTGAATTGAAGAATAAAATGAATAATATTGAAAAAAGCATGGATCAGTTTGCAAGTGTATTTGATATTTTAAAATCATCATTTAAGGATATCAGCAATTTGTCAGAAAATATCAGTGAAATAGCTAATGAAACAAATCTTCTAGCTTTAAATGCAAATATTGAGGCTGCTAGGGCAGGTGAGGCAGGAAGAGGGTTTGCAGTTGTTGCTGATGAAGTAAGAAAACTTGCAGATTCAACTAAAGAACTAGTAGATGGTATAAATAGAAAAATGGATGAAATGAATGGAAATGTTGAAAATTTATCAGTTTCTTTAGAAGATTCAAAATTAGCATTAAGAGACGGTGTTAATTCAACAGAAAAGACTCAAGAAGCTTTTTCAGATATTTATAGTTCATCAGATGATGTAAAGAAAAAAACTGGAGAAATTAATAATTCTATTAATACTGCTCAAAAAGGAATTAAGGAAATAACAAATGATATAAATGAAATAATTACTTCATCAAAAAATGTAAGTAATGAAATAGATGATTTAAATAGTCAATCATCTAAAAAATCAGTTATTTTTTCAGATGTTGTAAACTTTCTAGAACAACTAGATAATATATTTGTAGAAAAGGTAGGCAAACAATAAAGCATTAATAAACTAAACTAAAATAAATTTAGAGATATTTATGAAGGAATACTAACTTAAATAATTAATTACTCAATATTTTTTTGTAAAATAAAAGTGGTGTGAGCCACTTTTGTTTTATAAAAAAATTTCAGTTGTGAGAGGGTAAGAAGTATTTAAAAGCATATAAAAATTTTTGGGACTTGGATTACATTTTTTTATGTTACTTGATTGTTACGATAATGATATGGTGTACAGCCGATAGTTTTTAAGAATAATCTGTTATAGTAGCTAATATTATTAAAACCAGATAAATTAGCTACTTCACCTATCTTTTTATCTGTATCAAGAAGAAGATGGCAGCTTTGTAGTATGCGATAACGCATAAGATATTGTATAGGAGTTACTTTCATAGTTTGCTTAAACATACGGCAAAATTGACCTTCACTCATTGGAATAAGAGCTGCTAGTTCTGCTAATGTAATCTCATAGGAATAATTATCATGAATAAATTGTAGAACAGGTTTTAAACGTTCCATGTTAAATAAATCTGTATCATTAAGTTCATTTTTAATAGGAGCATTTTGATAGAATAAATCCCAAACGGCAAAAATATGACTTTTAATAGATAGCTCATAAGTGTCAAAATCATTTTCTGGGTAATTGTTTATTTCAAGAAGGTGTTGCATAATTTTGGATTGCCATAAGCTTGAAGTATTATTTGATTCTTGTTTTTTTATAATTTCAGAAAAAGTAAGATTACCATTTAATATTGGAAGTATATATTTTCTGCCAAAGCGTGAATTAAGATTTTCCTGTAAAAACTGATATGAAAAATCAATAGCAAAAAAACTACATTGCTCATCAGTTGCAGCTTTTGCTGAATGATAAAAATTTGAATTGATAAAAACATAATCTCCTGAATTTAAAAGATATTCATTTTGTTCTATTGTAAAGTAAACGCTACCTTCTGTAATAACTAATATTTCAAATTCCTTATGCCAGTGAAGATAGAAGATAATGTCCGTACCCTTTGGATAAGTAAGTTTATGAATTGCTATAGGTAATTCAGCAGTACCATGATTAATTTTTTCTTCAAAATTTCTGTCTTGTTTCATAAATAAATTTCTCCAATCAAAAAAATAATTCTTCATAAAAAATAAAAATATACAGAAAAAATAGAATGTATCAAAATAGTATTAAAAGTAGTTATAATAGTTAAAGATTATATATTTAAATATCAATATAATAACATATGAACAGGTGAGAGTAAATGAATTAGGTTATTACTAAAAAATTTCTTTCTATAAAAAAATAATAAAAGACTATTACTTTTTGATAAAGTAATTGGAAGGAGATAATTATGAAAGTAGCAGATGGTTTTTGGTTAAGTAAGAAAGGTTATGAAGTAAATTATGCATCTCAGCCTTATGAAGTAGAAACAACAAAGAATTCAATTAAGGTTTTAGCAACTCCATATGTTGTGCAAAATCGTGGAATGACACTTGGTGGGCCGAATCTTGAGATAACGTATTCATCAACTTCTGAAAATATAATTAAGGTTAATATAACACATTTTAGTGGTGGACTAGATAATGTTCCTCATTTTGAATTAAATGAAGATACTGGATATACACCTACTATTAATGAAACAGAAGATTACGTCGAATTGATTTCAGGAGATACTAAAGTTGTAATTAATAAAGGAAATGATTGGAGTGTTCAATATTATTATAAAAACAAACACCTTACTGGTGGGACATGGAGAGCTACTACTTATATAAAAGAAAGTCAATTTGCAGCTAATGCAAGAATGGCAGCTCAAGAAGATGATCAGTTCTTTAATTATCCACAAGATCCTAATACATCATATCTTAGAGAACAATTAAAAACAGATATTGGTGAATGTATTTATGGTTTTGGTGAGAAGTTCACTCCATTTGTCAAAAATGGACAAACAGTTGAGATATGGAATAATGATGGTGGTACTTGCTCTGATCAAAGCTATAAGAATATTCCATTCTATATTTCATCTAAGAGTTATGGTGTATTTGTAAATAGTACAGATAAGGTATCCTTTGAGGTTATGTCAGATACAGTATCTAAGGTAACATTTGCAGTCCCAGGAGAAGAATTAGAGTATTTTATAATTGGCGGAGAAAATTTAGAAGAGGTAATAAAGAATTATACTACATTAACTGGTAAACCTGCATTACCACCAGCATATTCTTTTGGACTATGGTTATCAACTTCTTTTACAACTAATTATGATGAAGAAACAGTAAACTCATTTATTGATGGAATGGCTGAGAGAGATATTCCGCTACAAGTATTCCATTTTGATTGTTTCTGGATGAAAGAATATGAATGGTGTAATTTTGAATGGGATAAGAGACAATTCCCAGATCCTCAAGCTATGCTTAAGAGACTTCATGATAAAGGTTTAGAAATTTGTGTGTGGATAAATTCATATGTAGGTCAACGTTCAAAGTTATTTAATATAGGTAAGGAAAAAGGATATTTCATTAAAAATCTTGATGGAAGTGTATTCCAAACTGATTTCTGGCAACCAGGTATGGCTATAGTTGATTTTACAAATCCAGAAGCTTGTGATTGGTTTAAGGGTCTGTTAAAAGAATTATTTAAGATGGGTGTTAACAATATAAAGACAGATTTTGGTGAAAGAATTCCAACAAAATGTGTTTATCACAATGGTATGGACCCAATTAAGATGCACAATTATTATACTTACCTTTATAATAAATGTGTATTTGAAGCTTTAGAAGAATACTTTGGAAAAGATAAGGCTTGTTTATTTGCAAGAAGTGCAACAGTTGGTGGACAAAAGTTCCCAGTACACTGGGGGGGAGACTGCTATGCAGAATATTCAGCAATGGCTGAAACTGTACGTGGTGGGCTTTCACTTTGTTCTTCAGGATTTGGTTTCTTCAGTCATGATATTGGTGGATTTGAAGCAACAGCTCCAGCAGATGTATATAAGAGATGGTGTGCCTTTGGTTTAATGTCAACACATAGCCGTTTACATGGATCAACATCTTATAGAGTGCCATGGACTTTTGATGAAGAAGCTTGTGATGTTCTTCGCTTCTATACAAAACTAAAAGGTAGAATGATGCCATATCTTTGGTCTCAAGCAATTAAGACACATGAAGTTGGTGTTCCAATGATGCGTTCAATGGTTATAGCTTTTTCTAATGATACAGCATGTAAATACCTTGACCAACAATATATGCTAGGAGACAATTTATTAATAGCACCAATAATGAATGAAGAAGGCTTAGCTGAATTCTATGTACCTGAAGGAACATGGTATGATATTGTTACTAATGATACTTATGAAGGTGGAAGATACTATCAAAGAAAATGTAACTATTATGAAATGCCAATTCTTGCAAGACCAAATTCAATTGTAACTTACGGTGAATTTGCAAATAACAATGTGGTATACGATTATCTTCAAAATGCAGAAGTAACTATTTATAGTTTAGAAGATGGTAAGATAGCTACAGCTCCAATCTATGATAGTGAAGGAAATAAACTTATAGATATTACAGCTACAAGAAGAGGAAATGTAATTGATGTAACATATGAAGCAGTTAATAAGAACTTTAAGATAGTTATTGCAGGTACTGATAAGCGTGTTGAAGCAGCTGCTGGAAGTACAAGTTTACAAATCAATTTATAATATTTGAGTATATATATCAAGAGGTTAAGTATACTTCAATGAAAAATTAAAAAACTTTTAGTGTAAAAATATTAATGTAGTTTATAGGAAAAGTATTAATATTAAAATAAAGGGTTATTACAATATTGTTTATAAAATATTGTGATAACCCTTTATTTTTATTTAGATTAGATTTTCAGGAAGCCATGGTTCCAATATTTCATATGGTATTTTTATGCCAGGTATGCAATCTCCAAGGATAACATTAGGTTTTAGTTTTCCGTGATAATCACTTCCGCCAGACGCATAAAGGTTATGTTCTGTGCAGTAATTAAGTAAATCATAGGTTCTATCAATAGTATGGAGGGAATGATAGCATTCAAGTCCATCAAGTGCATTTAAAGAGACTATTGAATTTAAAAATTCTTTAAGATCATCAGCAAAATATACATATAAGTGGGCAAGGAAGGACTTACCCCCTGCTTTTCTTATGATAGCTGCAATTTCTTCAACTGTTGGATAGTTTTTTGTTTGATCAAGAAAAAATGGACTTTCTTCATTATTAACACAGGTTCTATAAAAGGCATTAAGATTTTCCCATATCTCTTTGGTAAAGTGTTGTTCATTTTCAGGATATCTTCGAATATCAGCATGCATTAGCTGAGTAGCAAAATATTTGCTTTTATTTATTGAAAGATTATCACTATATTTTATATTAAGGTTCTTGCAGACAGCCTTAAGTCTTTTTAGATAATCATTTTCTCTATCGAGAAATTTTTCATCTGAAATAATTCCTAATGAATTTATAGTTTCAAGATCTATACCATATCCTAACACTTCAATAGGCTTTCCGTTATGAACAACAGAAAATTCACAGCCAGGAATAATCTTTCCATTATAATAATCCTCTATTTGAACATTTTTTAATTTTTCATAGGCACCAATTGAGTCGTGATCTGTAATAGCTATATATTTCATACCGCAGTTCTGTGCCTTAATAAGTATATCCTCTGGTTCATCTGAACCATCAGATGAAGTTGTATGTATATGTAAATCAATCATTTTAACACCACCAAGTTTATATTATAAAGTTAATTTTATACCAATTTGTAAATAATGAAAAGCAATAAGGTTATCTATTTTATTTTAGTAATGGGAGAAAAACAAGTATTGTAAAGCAATTTTAAATTTTACGTGGATATTTGACAAAAACTTTGATTATTATAAAATTGTTATAAGAAAGGGGATAACAATAATGAAAAAAACTCGAAAGATATTAAGTATATTGTTAGTGTTAGTATTATCACTAGCTTTAATTTCATGTGAGAAAGCTACTAAAGCTAGTAATATAAAAATTCATTATATAGATGTTGGACAAGGAGATTGTGAATTAATTCAAATTGAAGATAAAAATATTCTTATAGATGCAGGTACCTCAGATAAAAAGGCTTTGGATTATCTTAAATCTATAGGAATAAAAAAAATAGATTATGCAATTGCAACCCATCCACATGAAGACCACATTGGCAGTATGGATGATGTTATTAAAACTTTTGATATTGGGGCATTTTATTCACCTAAAGTAACTGCAAATACTAAAACCTTTGAAAACATGGTAAAAGCTTTAAAAGCAAAAGATTTAAAGATGACAGTGCCAAAAGTTGGAGAAGAAATTAAAATAGGAAATGCTACATTAACGTTTTTAGCACCTAATAATGACAAATACGAAGATATAAACAATTATTCAATAGTAGTAAAGTTAAATTACGGAAGTAATTCATTTATATTTATGGGGGATGCAGAAGATATAAGTGAAGGTGAAATATTAAAAAAACAATTAGATATTAAAGCTGATGTTCTTAAGGTTGGTCATCATGGAAGTCATTCTTCAACGACTCAAGAATTTTTAGATAAAGTGAATCCTAAATATGCAGTAATAAGCTGTGAAAAAGGGAACGATTATGGACATCCTCACAAGGAGACTTTAACTAAACTCAATAGTAAAAACATTAATGTATTTAGAACAGATTTAAATGGGACTATAATAGCTGAAAGTGATGGTAAAGAAATATCTTTTAATGTGAAACCAATTGATAAATCATCGAATGTATCAGGAATACCAAAGAAAAAATAACATTTATATATAGACAGTAGTAGAGTGAAATGCTACTGTTTTTTATATACTTTCATTTATAAATTTTTACCTTACAAATTTGTAAGAGAATTGAAATGTAATTCAATATGAGAAATAGATATAAGGGGTTAAAATTTAGTTGTCGGGTTAAGTAATAACCACATGAGGAATCAGGAGGAAAAGTTATGGAAAATATATTAAATGTTAAAAATGTAGAAAAATACTATGGTAATAAAGAAAATGTTACAAAGGCACTTGATAATATAAGCTTTAAAGTAGAAAAAGGAGAATTTGTTGGAATAATGGGACCATCAGGAAGTGGGAAAACTACTCTTTTAAATTGTATTTCAACAATTGATAATGTAACAACTGGAGCTATTGAAATTGATACAGATGATATTACAAGATTAAAGAGCAGAAAATTAGAAAAATTCAGGAGAGATAAATTGGGATTTATTTTCCAAGACTTTAATTTGTTAGATACACTAACAGCTTATGAGAATATTGCCTTAGCATTAACTATAGGTGGAAAAAGGGGCAATGAAGTTGATGAGTTAGTAAAAAAGTCAGCTAAAAGTTTAGATATTGAAGGTGTTTTAGATAAATATCCTTATCAAATGTCTGGTGGTCAAAAGCAAAGAGTGGCAGCTGCTAGAGCAATAGTTAATAATCCAAAGCTTATTTTGGCAGATGAGCCTACAGGAGCTTTAGATTCAAAATCGGCTAAGTTACTTTTAAATTCTATTGAAAAATTAAATGATGAATTAGAAGCAACTATTTTAATGGTAACTCATGATGCTTTTACTGCAAGCTATGCACATAGAATATTATTTATAAAAGACGGTAAGATCTTCAATGAATTAATCAGAGGAGAAGATTCAAGAAAAGAATTTTTTAATAAGATAATTGATATTGTTACTTTACTTGGAGGTGACTCAAAAGATGTTTTCTAAAATGGCATTAAATAATGTTAAGAAAAGTTTTAAGGACTATACTATTTATTTTTTAACTTTAACATTTGCAGTATGCATATTTTATAGCTTTAACTCAATTGATTCACAAGCTGTAATGGCTGATATGAATAAAGGTCAAACTGAATATGTTAAAGTTATGTCTCAGATGATTTCAGTAATATCTATTGGAGTTTCAGTTATTTTAGGAGCACTAATAATATATGCAACAAAATTCTTAATTAATAAAAGAAAAAAAGAATTCGGTATTTATATGATTTTAGGCATGAGCAAAAGGAGAATGTCAAGGATTTTATTTTATGAAACTTTATACATAGGGATAATATCCCTAGTAGCAGGACTTTTACTTGGAATGTTATTTGCTCAAGTATTATCAATATTTACAGCAAAGCTTTTTGCAATGCAGATGACTAAATATAGTTTTGTTATTTCAACTAGTGCATTATTAAAGACCATTTTATATTTCGGAATAATGTATTTACTAGTTATGATATTTAATGTTGTAATTGTTTCAAGATATAAGTTGATAGATTTATTGTGTGCAAGCAGAAAAAATGAAAGAGTAAAAACAAAAAATGCTTATTTATCAGCATTTATATTAACACTTTCAATGATTATATTAGGATGTGCGTATTATTTAGTTAATAAAGCAGGATTAGATTTTTATGATAATAGATTTAGAGCATCTATTGCACTTGGAATTATAGGAACAGCACTTTTCTTCTATGGAATTGCAGCAGTTGTATTTTATATATTAAAAAAGAATAATAAAGTATATTTAAATGGATTGAATATTTTTAGTATGAGACAAATTTCAAGTAAGTTTAATACTAACTTTATTTCTATGACAATAATTTGTTTAATGTTATTTGTAACTATAGGAACCCTATCAACAGGTTTAAGTGTGAAAAACTCTCTTGAAGGCAATTTAGAAAATCAAACACCCTTTGATGCCTCTGTGCAGTCCTTTGATAAAAAACATAATGTTATTTCTCCAATTGATGCTTTAAAAAAAGCAGGATATGATATAGAAAGCACTTCAAATTATGCAGTAATTAACCAGTATGAAAATAATACAAGTAGTGCAGAGCTATTAAGAAAGTATGCTGTAACTGATGATGATAAACAAAAATTAAATTTACAGCTTTTTGAAAAAATGAACATGTTTAAATTATCAGAATATAATGAAACGAGAAAATTAAAAGGTGAAGCAGCAATAGAATTAAAAAATAATGAGGTATTAATTGCATCTAATTATGAGCCATTAAAGAAAATTTTAAATTCATTTTTGGAAAAGGAAGATTCCATAAAAATAGATGGTAAAGAATTTAAAATAAAAGAAAAGAAAATCCAAACTGAGGCAATAAGCACATCGCCTACAGGTGATATTATGTTTACATTAATTGTACCTGATGAATTAACAAATGGATTGCAAGTAAATCAACAAGTGTTAAACTTAAATTTTTTAAGCAACAATAAAGAGCAGAATAAAAAAGAACTAACAAACATATTAAGTAAATTTACTTTTGAAATCGAGGATTTTAAAAATTTAGAATATATTATACAAGGTTTAACTAGAGAAATGGCATATGATATGAGTAGAGGATTATCTGCAATAATACTGTTCATAGCAGTATATATGGGAATTGTATTTCTTCTTGCAAGTGCAGCTGTTTTAGCTCTTCAACAATTATCACAATGTAATGAATCTATGGAAAGATATAAAGCTTTAAGAAAAATAGGAACAACTAAGAGTATGATTAATAAAAGTATATTTAAGCAAGTTGCAATATTCTTTACATTGCCGCTAGCACTAGCAATAGTTCATTCATATGTTGGAGTTAATGTTGTAAATAATTATATAGTAGCGTTAGGTTCAAGTAATCAATTTAAATCAATTTTAGTAACAGCATTAATAATGGTTATTGTATATGGAGGATATTTGTATGCAACATATGTTGCTTATAGAAATATAGCTAATAACGAATTATAGTGTATAAGTCTTTTGAATAGATAAAAATAATATATCTGTTCAAAAGACTTTTTTTATAAAAAATTAATAAAAAATGAAACCTTTTGAATAGAATAAGTGTATTGTTATTATATGAGATTAATTTAGGGTAAAATTTAGGATTAATAAATAAAAGGACTTGTTATTATGTTGTGAAAAGGAGGGGTGAATTTGGAAGTTGACAAGAAGCTTATTATAAAATGTAAGAAATATGATAAGCTTTCTTTTAAGGAATTGTTTCAGATGTATGAAAAGTATTTATATTGCCTATGCTATAGCTATACACAAAATCAACAGGATGCATTAGATTTAGTGCAGGAAATATATATAAAAGTCTTTAATAATATAAATAAATTTGATGACAATTTGCCTTTTCACCCTTGGATGAGAAGAATTTCAGTAAATACATGTCTAAATTTTAAAAGAACTAAAAAAAATAATATTATTTCTTTAAATCAAAGTATAAATGAAGAAGAAGGAACTTTAGAAGATGTATTGCTTGCAGATGATCAGGTAGAAGATGAAATATTAAATTTAGAAATTAAGGATATAATAAAAACTAATTTGAAGGAACTACCTGAAAAGTATAGAATTATTATAGTCCTTAGATACTATGAGAATCTTGATTATAATGAAATTGCAAAGTTGTTAAACAAGCCTTTAGGAACAGTCAAGACAGAACTGTACAGAGCTAAAGCACTTTTGAAAGATAAGCTTAAAAATGTGATGGAGGTGTAAATATGAGTTGCAAACTTGATAAGCAGTTATTATATTCTTTAGCAGATAATACAATAGAACCTCTTGAAAGAATTTTTGTAGAAGAGCATTTAAAATATTGTGATGAATGTAAAAAGGAATTACAGCAGATAAAAGAACTTGAAGCCGAGCTTAGTGAAGTTTCATTTGAAATTCCTATACCAGAAAAACTTTCAGTATTATCTCAGCTATTAGCTGAAAACTGTATCGATCAAATGGAAAATCAAGATATAAATTTAAGAAGGCATAACTATGAGGAAGAAATGAAAGTATTAAGAAGAACAATTATAGAGGCGTATAAAGTTCCATTTAATAATCCTTATAATAAGTTTGTTGAAGATAAGCTGACAAAAGCAGCAGGTATTATAGGAAAGCCCGTTAAGAATTATTGTAATAAGAAAATGTCTAAAATAAAGCTTCTTAAGCTTTTTAAGGTGGTGTAAAACATGACATTTTTAATTATTATATTAAAAATATTCTTCATATTAATGCTGATATTATTATCAATACTTGTTCTTACCTTATTTATTCCTTTTAATTATTGCATGAATGGGAAAATAGAGGGACATATTGTAGGTGGTGTAGATATAAGATGGTTATTTGGATTAGTTAAGGTTATTGTTTGCAAATATGAGGATAAGCCTGAAATAAAATTAGTTTTTTGTGGATTAAACATTTTTAGTAAAAAGTTAATTGAAGATAATGAAAAAAATCAGAAGAAACCTGATAAAAAAGAAAAGTCTAAGAAAAAATATAAGTCAAAAAGAAGTTTTGGCAAAGATTTATTGATAGAATTTTTTAAGTATTTTAAAGATATAATTAATATTGTTAAGCCTAAATATTTTAAAATAAGTGGAGCTTATGGTTTTGAAGACCCTTCATTAACAGGAATGGTTTTAGGAATAATAAGTATAATTAAGGGGGCAGTTCCAAAGGCTCAAATTTACGTGGAACCAGATTTTGAAGAGGAACTTATAAATATTGAAGTTGAAATTAATGGAGACATAAAAGTCTATGTGATTTGCTATAGAACTCTTAAGCTAATTATAAAAAAAGAAATAAGAAAGTTTTTGTTTAAAAAATCAAAAACTGTTGAAACTTTTTAGAAGAAGTATGTGTATTAAATAATATAGAGTTAGAAAATATATAAATTTTAGGAGGAAATGATTATGGAAAATAACACAATGAAAGAAAGCTTTGATTCACTATTTAGTAACCTAGAGAAATTTATAAAGACAGAAACAGTTGTAGGGCAGCCTATAGTAGTAGGAGAAGTAACACTTGTACCTATTATAAGTGTTATGTTTGGATGTGGAACAGGAGGCGGAACTGGTAGCGACAATAAAGGAATGACTGGAAATGGTGCTGGCGGTGGTGGCGGTGCAAGAATATCACCAAATGCAATTTTAGTAATTAAGAAAGATGAAGTTACTATGCTTCCAGTAAAAGGCAAAAATAATTTGGATAATCTTATTAACATGGTACCTGATATAGTATCTAAGATAAACTTCAAAAAGGAAAATGGTGCTTGTTCTTGTGAAGAAGCAAAAGAAGAATAAAGTTAAAGCATAAGTAATGCAAGAAATAAAGTATCCTAAAAAATAAGTTTTATATTAAACTGATTTTTAGGATACTTTTTATTGTGCAGAAAAATATTTCTATGATTTAAGAGGATTAAAATCATAGAAAACTATAAATGAAGTATATAGAAGAGAAGTAGACATTTCTATTTGTGAATGGTAAAGTTCAATATAATATATGACAAAATAAAAGAAGGATTGTTGAAGATATGGAAGAAATTAATTTAATAGAAATATATAAAGCATTTCTAAGTAATATACCATGCCCTGTCTGGATTGTAGGAGCTGATTTAAAAATAATATTTTTAAATAAGTTCTATGAAAAGCAATACAATATTAATTTGAAAGATGCTATAGGTAAGTCTATTGAAGAAGTTTTACCTATAGAAAAATCTAAAATATTTAATGAAGAATTATATGAAAAATTAGATAAATCTGAAGTGCATATTGTTGAGTCATTGATCGGAAAAAATTGTATTCAATGTATTGTATTTTCTATGCTATATGACATGGGGAAATCTAATGCTATGGCTGGAGTTTTACTGGATATAACGGATAGAAAATTAAAAGAAGCTGATGTAGAAAATCAAAAGAATATATTAAGAACAATAATTGATGCAGTCCCAGAGTCAATTTTTTATAAGGATAAGGAAAGTAAATTTATTGGATACAATAAAAAGTTTGGCGACTTTTATAATAAAAGAGGCATCAAAGAAATTTTAGGTAAAACCGACTTGGAAATATATGATGATAAAGTAGTAGCACAAAACTTTATCAAACAGGATAAAAGAATTATGAAAACAAAAAAAGCTACTTATTATGAGCATAGAATAAAAGATGACAAAGGAAATGATATAGTAGAAGAAAATGTTAAAATACCTGTGCTCGATAAAAATGGAGATGTATGGGGATTGGTAGGACTATCAAGGGATATAACTGAAAGAAAAGTAATGGAAGAAAGATTAAGATATTTAAGCGAAATAGATATACTTACGGGGTTGTATAATAGGTATAGTTTTGAAGAGAAAATTAGAGAGTTAATTTCTGAAGAAAATCTTCCATTAGGAATTATTATGGGGGATGTAAATGGTCTTAAATTAATAAATGATACTTTTGGTCACTTAGAAGGTGATATCCTTTTAAAAAATATTTCACAGATATTAAAAGAAGTCTGCACACCAAAGGGGTATGTGTTTAGATGGGGTGGAGATGAATTTATAATTCTCATACCAAATTGTAATGAATCACAGTGTGAAGATATAATTCAAGATATTACAAGAAAATGCGAAGAAGTAGAGTATGAATATGTAAATTTAAGTATTGCATTAGGTGAGGGAATAATTTATAAAGTAGAGGAAAATATATATGATTGCATTATGAAAATAGAGGAAAAAGTATATCGTCAAAAATTATTAGAAAAGAAGAGTATCAAAAGTTCTATTACAAATTCCTTGAAAAAAAGTTTAGAAGAAAAAACTATGGAAACTAATGAGCATACAGAAAGAGTTGCTACATATGCATCAATAATAGGAAAAAAGATGAAATTAAGGATTTCAGAGCTGGATGAATTAGTTTTAGCGGCAAAATTGCATGATATAGGGAAAATAGCAATTAATGAAGAAATACTATTAAAGCCAGGTAAATTGAGTAAAGATGAATTTGAAATAATAAAAAGCCATACTGAAAAAGGATATAGAATAATAAATGCTTCAAGTGAACTTGGAAATGTTGCTAAATGTATATTGACACACCATGAAAGATGGGATGGTAATGGATATCCATTAGGATTAAAGGGAGAAGAGATACCTTTAATGGCAAGAATTATAAGTGTTGTAGATTCTTATGATGTTATGACTAGTAATAGAGTATATAAAAAGGCTATTACTAAAGATGAAGCAATGAAAGAACTTAAAAATTGTGCAGGTACCCAATTTGATCCTGAAATAGTTAAATATTTTATAACTTATATTGATGAACGAGGGGCATGAATTTGTTATAGTTAAATTAAATATAAATCCAAGGAGGAATTAATATGTATAGTAAAATAATGGAGTCGGTAGAATATATAAGGAGTAAGGTAAACAGAAATCCTAAAATAGCTGTTATTCTTGGTTCTGGATTAGGAGACTTAGTTAATTCAGTTGAAGATCCAGAGGATTTAGCCTATGAAAGTATTCCCAATTTCCCAGTTTCAACAGTTAAAGGGCATGAAGGTAAATTAGTATTTGGAAAAATTAATGGAATAGAAGTGTTGCTAATGCAAGGAAGATTTCATTATTATGAGGGGTATACTATGAAGGAAGTTACCTATCCAGTATATGTAATGAAACAATTAGGCATTGAAAAAATCGTAGTAACTAATGCGTGTGGAGGTATAAATACCAACTTTGAACCAGGAACTTTAATGCTTATTAAAGATTTTATTAATTTATTTGGTACTAATCCTTTAATTGGTGTTAATGATGAAAGATTAGGAACAAGATTTCCTGATATGTCAGAACCATATAAATTAGAACTTATAAACAAAGCTAAAAAAATAGCTGATGAATTAGGAATAAAATATGGTGAAGGTGTTTATGCTGGTTTTACTGGACCATATTATGAAACTGCTGCTGAAATTGTAATGATTGGAAGACATGGAGCAGATGCAGTTGGAATGTCAACAGTCCCAGAAACAATTGTAGCAAACTATCTTGGGATGGAAGTGCTTGGAATTGCATGTATTACTAATATGGCAACAGGTATACAAAAAGTTAAGCATTCACATGAAAGAGTTGTAGAAACTGCAAAAAAGGCTTCTGCAGATCTTTGTAGATGGGTAGTTAGAATTATTGAAGAAATATAATAACAAGAAAATAATATTATAGATTCATAAAAACATTTTTAAATGTCAAGTGATTAACTTATAAATTTTTATATAGTTTAAATATCAGTATATATAAATTTTAAAACAAAACCATGCATAGATAGAAGTAAACATCTATATGCATGGTTTTGTATTACAGGTTATTCTTTTAAAAAGAGCTTTTTAAGGTCTACTTCTTTTGGGTGTATATTAAAATAGAATCTCTTAAGAAAGCAGCGAGTCCAGGTTGTTCTTTATCATAATATTTAGTGAATCTTTCATCTTCCACATACATTTGGGCAAGTCCTGCATGAGCTTCTTTTGAGTAATTATTCCAAGTGTATCCTAGCCAAGTACGATGTAAATCAGCAGCCTTTTGTGCCAGATCACTTGCTGGATCTTTAGTTTCAAATGCAGCTTTCAGCGTTTCAATAATTTCGCTGCCTAATCTTTCATATTCACTATATTGTTCTTTGGTCATATTTTTAAATTTTTCATTTGAATTGTTAATAACTGTATCTCCATATTTTTTCCGTATTTCATTTCCGTACTTTTCTTCATTATCTTTAATAAGTTTTTCTTTAAACCCTTCAAATTTTTCTTTATCGCTCATTATGATTCTCCCTTCGGCTTCAGCTATTGTTTTATCAACATTAGCTATTAGAATATCCAATTGATTTTTTTTTGCAAGAAGTTTTTCACGATGTTTTTTTAGTGCAGTAGCGCTATCAAAGTTTGGCGAAGTGATTATTTCTCCTATGCTTTCCAAACTTACACCTAACTCTCTATAAAATAGTATTTGTTGCAATTTATTAACTTCTTGATGTCCATAAATTCGATATCCAGATGAATTTATTCTTGCCGGCTTAAGAATTCCTATTTCATCATAATATCTAAGAGTTCTAGTACTGACACCTGCCAATTTGCTTAGTTTTTGCACTGTGTATTCCATGTGTGCACCTCCTTACAAGATTAATTTACACCTTAACGCAGCGTTAATGTCAATAGAAAAATAAAAATATTATTATTGTGCTCGTATTTAATTGAAATATTGAAAGTGATATAATTATTATAAAATTTGACATTATTATCTTTTTGTGGAGCAAATATAGAGATTTTGTTGATTTTTATATTATAAAATGTTATTTATGAGGAGGCAAAGATATGAAATGGTTTATTGATCTAAAACTAAGGTTTAAATTGGGATTTAGTTTTCTTTTAGTTTCTCTATTTGTATTAATAGTTGGAATTATAGGAGTATCAAGTATGAACGAAATAAATTCTAATGCAGATATTTTATACACAGAAGATTTTCAAGCCTTAAAAACCCTCCAACAAGTTAATACAAATTCATTACATATACGTTTGGAGGTTCTTAATTTAGTTAATAGTAGAGATTCAAAGAAAGTTAATGCAGCAAAGCAAAAAATAGCAAACATTAGAAAGTCAAATGATGAATTGCTAAAAAAGTATGAACAGTCTAATTTGTCAGCAGAAGAAATTAAATTATATGAAATAGTCAAAAAGGATTTAATGGAGTATAGAAACTCATGTGATAAGATAATAGGTTTTGTAAGTGATGAAAAATATGATGAAGCAATGAGCAATAGTAATGAAAGTGCGGCAATAAGAGAAAACTTAACAAATAGTATTGATGAGTTAGTTAAGATAGTTGAAAATAAATCAGAAGAAAAAAATAATTCAAATAATACAATATTTAAGACAACTTCATTCTTAGTGATGATTATAGGAGTAGTTGGATTTATTATTGCTATATTACTTGGCATGATTATAACTGCAATGATTTCTAGGAACTTTAAAAAGATTTTAAGATTTTCAGAAAGTTTGGAAAAGGGGGATTTAACCAGTTCAATAGAAATTAATTCGAAAGACGAAATAGGAGATGTAGCAAGAGCATTAAATAACGCAAATGGAGAAATAAGAGAATTAATAAAGGAAATTAGAGAAGGAGCTAATCAGATTAGCTGTTCTGGTCAAGAGTTGTCAGCTAACACTCAAGAAGTTTCAGCTAAGATGGATGAAATAAATGATGCAACGGAGCAGATAGCAAGAGGCACTCAAGATTTAAGTGCTACTACTGAGGAAGTGAGTGCATCAGCAGAAGAAATTGGAGCTACCACTAATGAACTTGCAAATAAAGCAAGTGGAGCTGCTGTTTCTGTTAATGAAATTAGGAATAGGTCTTTAGAAATTAAGAGAAAAGCTGCTGAGAGCATGAAACAAGGGAATTTGATTTATGAACAAAAGAAAGAGAATATTGTAAAAGCAATAGAAGATGGCAAAGTAGTTCAAGAAGTTAAAGTAATGGCAGATGCTATAAGTGATATAGCAGCACAAACTAATCTCCTTGCATTAAATGCAGCAATAGAAGCTGCAAGAGCTGGAGAACAAGGAAAAGGATTTGCAGTAGTTGCAGAAGAGGTAAGGCAACTTGCAGAACAATCAGCAGAAGCTGTTTCAAACATACAAGCTATGGTAATGCAAGTACAGAGTGCTGTTGAAAATTTGGCTCAAAGTGGTGAAGATATACTTGCTTATATAGCCAATAATGTAAAGCCAGATTATGAATTACTTATGGAAACTGGAATCCAATATGAAAAGGATGCAGAATTTGTTAATGGGATAACAGAAGAATTTGCAGCATCATCAAAGCAGATCAATGAAGTTATATATCAAATTAATAATGCAATGCAAAATGTTTCAGCAACTGCTGAGGAATCAGGCGCGGGTTCAGAAGAGGTGTTAGCCAATGTTACTCAAATAACAAAAGCTGTTAGTGGAATTTCAAAATCTGCTCAAAGTCAGGCAGAACTTTCTTTAAAACTTAACGAGATGATTAAAAAATTTAAGGCATAAATTTTTTATATATATTTCTATTATATTATGCGAATCAACAGTAAAAAAATAATAAAAGAAACACAGCAATAATTAGTATAAA
>NZ_JAABNP010000110.1 GCF_009928485.1 Clostridium sp. C2-6-12
GAGCACCTGCCTTGCACGCAGGGGGTCAAGGGTTCGAATCCCTTAATCTCCACCAATATAAAGTTATGAAGTAATTCATAGCTTTTTTTTTATACAAATTAATTAATACATTTTATATGAATTTAAATTTTAAAGAAATTTTTCAGCAGAAAATTAATATTTAAAGTATAATAAAAATGTGAAAACTATACTTATAAAAATATAACTTCATTTATAATTATATATTTAATAGAATCTGTTAAGCTGTTATGAAAAAATAGCTTGATTATTCATAGAATTACTCGAT
>NZ_JAABNP010000060.1 GCF_009928485.1 Clostridium sp. C2-6-12
TTTATACTAATTATTGCTGTGTTTCTTTTATTATTTTTTTACTGTTGATTCGCATTCCTATATTTCCATATATTAAAAAGATTCGCCATAATAGCGAATCTTTATACTTAATTTATTCTAATATATCAACATAAACCCTATAATATTTTCCTGATTTATGAGGTTTGCCAATAACTCCAAGTTTAATACCTTTAGATAAAGCTTCAATAATCTTTATTTTCTCCATTTCATTCTCATATTTAATTATTATCTTAGCCATTAATGAAACCTCCTTAGCTATTTAAATACGTATCTGTACAATCAAGAATTTCCTGTATAGCTTGTACTTTAAATTCTGGTGTAGCCTTTTCATTCTCGCTCTCATTAACTTTCCTTATCCACTTCATCAGCATAACAAACATAACATTTGCTATCCTTAACTCTCTTTCTGATATTCCTTGAGTTAGTCTATATATTTCCATTTCATTAAGTTGGCTTACATTTTCCACAAATTCTTCTGCAATCGCAATCTTAATTAAATCCTTATTAATTTTACTCATACCTACTTTTACCTACCTTTTCTTTTAATTCAAATAATAGTTTTATCAATTTTATTTCTAATTCTGTTAACTTCTCCATTACTGAAAACCTCCTATTCTAAAGTGCTCCTATGATATTAGTATCTTTTAAGAATTTAAGGTTAGTCATTCCAGATATAACCCCTCTTTCAAAGTAATATCTGCAGTAATCTCTCATAACAGAGTTTACCAACTCGTCATAATCTTCTAGCATATTCTTATACTCTTCTGGAGCGTTATCAATCAAATGTTTGAGTAATTCATCAGCTTTGTTATACTCTTCAAATCGTTCATTGTCTTTTTTTAAAGCCGTTAATTCCTGAGTTTCTTGAATATGATGAAACTCATTTTCTATAACATTATTTATCAATCTTTTAGTTTCTTCAAAGTTCATATTACATAGCACCTCCTATAAGTTGAATATTGTTAAGACCTGCTGCTATACCTTTATTACCATTTGAATTATAAGAGTAAAGATTAAAAGATACTTTTGCATAATATCCATTCTTTACTTGCATTGGCCCAACTATAGTATTTACATTCGAATCCACTATACCAGGTTTATTTTTACTATTTGCATTAAAGAAATAGCAGCCTTTATATAATGGATCTCCTTGTCTTTCTAAATCTCCATCTCTTGGAAGTGTTTTTATATATTTCTTATTACTGAATCCAATTTGGGCTTGAGCTATAGCTGCATTAATAGCCCTTAATGTTTCAGTATCTGTCTTTGGAATTATTACAGTCGTTGAATATCTTGGCTCACAATCTTCCATTCCTTCTATTGTATATGGTTCAAATATATGGGCATATGCTAATTTAACTATTCCTGTAATTATCTTTGTATTCATCTATCAATCCCTCCTAAAAACTTACTATTGTGTTTTAGGAACTACTAAGGTATTCTTAAATTGCGAGTTTAAGGGGTTACTTTAATTAGCTCCTTTGGGTTTAGGCTTTTTAGTCTAAACCCTTTTTCAATTTCATGAATGTTTTATATGCATATCTAAATGTGTCTTTTGCTTCTTTGCAAGCTTGCTTATAATTCAAATAATCTATCATTTCACTATAATCATGCGTATCTGGAAAATTAGGATCACTAAATATATCTCTTGCTAAGTCTCCCCTCGGGTTATTACTCCAACGCTTGTCTACTATCCATTGTTTAAAAGTTATATTTTCCTCAACTAATATTAGATCACTCATTTTATTATTCCTTTCTCTTTATTATTTGCACGCACAACACAACCAATTTTCTATTCTTTTCAAATACACTATTTAGGGAGTACTATATATACCCTATCCCCCCTAATTATTAAAAATATAAATTTATATAAATAGGTTGTGTAGGTTGTGTATAATAACTTCTAGCCATTGATTTAACTAAAATTCATCATTCACAACCTACTGCCTAGAGGTTGTGTTTAGGTTGTGAGGTTGTGCAATTATTCTGACACAACCTCAAAATCATTAATAGCCTTTAACATTCTTCTAGGTGGTATTATATATTTTCTTCTAGAATCTGGCTCTATACCTTTTTTTGCAAGAATTGTCTTTAAATTTTGTCTTGCATAACCACTCTGCCTATCCGTTAAATTCAATCCGACTACTATTTCAGTAAATGTGTACTTATCCCATTGCTCTTTTGGTGCATCCCAATTGAGTTTATCTTCTAGTATCTGCTCTAGTTCATCAGTTTCCATGTGTAATTCTTGCTGTACTTTAGCCTGCTTTTCTTCTTCTTCATTCAACGTAATAATATATCCAGCTCTATATAGCTCTATAGCTTCGGCCCATATTTGTAATACAACTTCTCTACTTAAATCTTTAAATACACTTTTCCTAGGATCATTCACTTTGACATCAACTGGCCAAAATCTTCTATTTCCTGTCTTATCCTTTAAAAATTCCTTATCATTTGTAGTTCCACAATATAGCCATTGTATAAGTAATATAATATTTCTTTTTCCATAAGCAGGCCTGGCTTCAAATTCAATTCTCGTTATAAAATTTTTAGTTACTTCCACATCTGCTCTTTTCATATTAGATAATTCAGCCATTTCAACTATTAATTTCCCTCTAAGAACTTCTATAGCTTTCTTTGTATCTTTTAAATCAATATTGTTATCGGAAAACCAATCCATGCCTAACTTTTTAAAAAAAGTACTTTTCCCTATTCCTTGTGGTCCACTTAATATGGGCATGTTATCAAATTTGGTTCCTGGTCTGTATATTCTCGCCACTCCTGCCACTAACCATTTTTTCATAATAAACCTTGTATATAATGTGTCCTCTGCTCCTAAATAGTCTATTAATAATGTTTCTATTCTTTGGACTTTATCCCACTTCAAGTTATTGAATAAATGTTTAACAGGGTGAAAAGAGTTTTTTGCAACAACTAACGAAATAGCATCATTATATTTTGATATATTGGAAATTCCATAATACTTTTCAATGAATGTTCTAAGTCCGGCATCATCTGTATCATTCCATTCTGAAAGATCATTAATTTTTCTCCATGGAAGTTCCCCATTTACAACAATTTTATTAGTAAATTCATTATATGCAATTTTACATTTAAGTAATGGTTCATTGTCTATTATTAGTACATAATTATCTGAAATATTTAATACTCTTCCTTTATCTGACACTTGTAATTTTTCTAGCCATTCAGTACTCATTTCATCATCAGATACAACAATGTCAAAGTCTTCTTGAGCCTTTTCCATACGTTCTTTACCTATAGTCTCTTTAACCTTCTTATCACTAGAAGCAAACTCTGTCATTTTAATAAATGAAGGTAATCTATTAGCAGGTGTATTTTCCTTTGCATTATCATCTAATTCACCAAACTTATGAATTCTAATTAAGTCAAATGCATTGCATAGTATTCCACTTGTAGGATCAGTACCATGATGTGAAAAACTGAATTTATCATCATATACAACTAATCCACCTGAAGTACTTCCTTCTGAAAATGTGTATCTTGTATCATCAGCACCTGCAGCATAAACATCACTTAAAAACTCTCCTATAGCTTCACTTATTGAATATGTTCTGCAGAAAGCTCCTATAACACCTTTCTTTTCTAATGGATCCTCTTGCTTTTTAATTGCTGAATTTAATTTAGCTCTAGCTCTTGAACTCTCTGGCCAATAACTTACATCTTGCCAACCAAATGTATATCTTTCTAATATTTCATCAGGATTTAACCACTCTAAATCTTGTACTTTAAATATATATTCTCCATCACTTGAAGTTGATGGCCAATACATTAAACGACATGGTTCATAAGTTGTATCATCAAATTGATCTATTCCTAAATCATCTGCAATCATTCTAGCTATAGCTTGATATTCATCTGGTAGAACTGGCCTACTTAAAGGAATTACAATTCTTAATCTTTGGTTATCAGATGCATGAGTATGAGTTGAATACATTACAACTGAAAAGTCCCATAATAGTTCTATGCTTGACCAGATATCACCTACTACATAATCTAAATCTAATGTTAATAACGTTCTGTTAGCTACATTCTCAGCCTTCCTACGACCATTTTTAAGACTACCACCAACAAATCCTCCAACGTCTTTAATTCTGTCTCTATCAGCCTTTGGCATCTTCTTATATTCTGCATAAGTTTCCGGTGTTCTTGTAGTAGAACTTAATTTCTCAACTAAGGCTGAGTATAATATATTTCTATTCTTCCATTGCTTTGCTGTTTTATTTCTTCCTGTAGCTAGTGATACTTGGCCATCATATTTTATTTTTTTATGGTTAAATTCTTCTATTGTTTTATCCTCCATGTACACCACCTAATTTCTAATTGCCCTTTTAAAGTAATTTAATCCTCTGAATGATGGTATAGAATTAAACTCTTTACATAAGGCAATGTATTTACTAAATAACTTTAAATCCATTATTATTACACTTCCTCCCTTTCTTTTTCTCCAATATAACCAATATTTTCGTTATCTTCATTTTTCAATGAATAACACCATTTAAACACGCTAATTATGTAAGATGGGCGTTTCACTTTTATTAACTTATCCTTGTATATACTAACTATCCCACCAGTAAAAAATATTTCTAGCTCTCCATCATCATAAGAAACAACATTGTATACTTTACCTTTAACTAATAATGCACCTGGCTTACTATAGTAGAATGTACCTTTTAATAATCGTTCTTTTAATTCCTCTAGCTCCATATTAAATCAACTCCTTACTTATGCTGATTTTGAACCCATTCGTCTAATCCCTTTTTTGATACAAACCATTTATCTTTCACTTTATATGAAGGAAAATCTTTTCTTGGTAATAGATCAGTATACATTGTGTTTTGACCAACCCCTAAAACCTTAGCTGCTTCTTTAGGAGTATACGCTAACTTTTCATCATCATTTGCCTTGAAATCTTTTAATTTCTCCCTAACTTCTGTTGTAATAAAATCCACTGTTAGATTGATAAACTTTTCAAAATAAGGATCTCTTTTAATCTCTTCCATAGGCTCACCCTCCAGTTTTTTAATATTAATACTGTTGTTATACATCTCATCTTAGAGTGTGGTTTTCCTTGTCTTATACTCTGCATTGTCATTATAGAATTTTATAGATGTGCTACCTTCTACGTGAGGTTACTTACTTTCAGTTGGTAAGCTATTGTTCATCTGAAAAGAATAATTCTGTTACTGTTGTATTAAGAGCTTCTGCTAATTTTTCCAATGTTCTAACTGGTATAGTTTTAATACCATTTCTTTCTATATTACATATTGTTGATGTGCTAACACCTGATTTTGCATAAAGTTGTTTTTGAGTTAATCCTTGTTTTCGTCTTTCTAACTCTAAAGTTGACAACATATATTCGCCCCTCTTTCTTTTCGGTAATTTAATTACCTGTTAACCATATAATAGACAACATAATTACCGATGTCAATATATTTTTCAAAAAAAGTTGTAAAATTATTATCGGTTGTGATAATATCATTATAGGAGGTGGCATGAATTGAATATCGGAGAAAATATAAAGAAATATAGAAAACTTGCACATATAACCCAGGTACAACTTGCACAAAAAATTAATAAAAGTGAAAGTACCATTAGAAAATATGAAGCTAATAATGTGAAACCTGATTTTTCTGTTCTTGATGATATTGCTAGCGTTCTCGGTTGTAGTCTTATAGATTTAGTAAATGATACAGATACATCTATAAATTCTAAATCCAAAGAAATATCCGAATTTTTTAACTTTAATCAATATATAAAAACTTTAGGATATGGAATAGATGGAGACGAGTCAGAAGGATATCTCATTATTAACGCTCCAGATGGAACATATGAGATAACAGAAAAAAGTATTGAAGAACTCACAACAACAACAAAAGCATTTGTATCATTTAAACTTCAAGAGATAATAAAAAGTTCAAGAAAAATAGGTAAATAGTTTAATTAATAATAGCTTATATTGGCCCATAAGGCTTTAATATATTCGCCCCTTATAGAATATAATTAAATCTTATAGGAGGTCATACAATGGCTAAAACAATATATAAAAAGAAAATTAAGAATGGTAAAGAATATTACTTTCATAGATTAAGGCACGAAAATTTAGAAAATCCTAAGGACATTTATGCTAAAACAGTAAAAGAACTTGAAAGTAAAATTAAACAGATCAAATATGATCTTGAACACGAAATTGTGAATAATAAAGAATGCTTTGAAACATTCTTCACAGACTGGCTTTTTGATGTACATTTTGGGCACCTAAAACCATCAACTAAAGAAAATTATGAGGGTGTTTTTAGAATGTATATAAAAGACAGTTCTCTATCTAAAATTAAGGTTAAGGATCTAAAGTTAATTGATGTACAAAAATTTTATAATAACCTGGTATCTAATAGCTGCACTATTATAAGAATAAAGAATATACACAAGATAATACGTCCATTCGTCAGGTATCTATATGACAATAATATAATTATAAAGGATTTTTCCAAAGCTATAATCTTACCCAAAGAAGATGAAAAAACAAAATTAGCTAGAGGGAATAAAATAATTCCTTTTACATTAGAAGAAGAAAGAACTTTCCTTGCAGCTATAAAAGGTCACTCTTCAGAAATGATTTTTGTTACTGCTCTGTATAGTGGTTTAAGACAAGGTGAACTATTTGCTCTTACCTGGGATGATATTAATTTTGAGAAAAACTATATTGATGTAAATAAGACATATCGATATATAGCAGATGTGTCACGCGAGGGTCGTTCTAATGGTTATAGCTTTATACAAACACCTAAGACACATAAAAGTATTAGAAAAGTTCCTATACCACAGTTTCTTGTAAAAATGTTATTACAATATAGGAATGAACAGAGATTACAAAAGATAAGATATGCTGATATATATGAAGATAACAACCTGGTATTTTGTAATAATCTAGGTGCGTATTTAGTTGATAGCACTATAGGACGCCAATATAAGATTATTTTAAAGAATAATAATATACCAGTAAGAAAGTTTCATGATATGAGACATACATTTGCTACTCGATTATTTGAGCTTGGTGAAGAACCAAAAACAGTCCAGGAGCTATTAGGGCATAGTACAGTATCAATTACACTTAATACTTATACTCATGTTTTAGAATCAGTAAAAGAAAAAGCTATTTCAAAACTTGATGAACTTCATTCTATATTAAAATAAAAAAAAATACCTCTTATTTGCTTATAGGGGGCAAATAAGAGGGCAAAACAAAATTTTAATAATTATATTACACTAGCAAAGCTAGTAAATAAGCCATGTTATCTATAAATTTTAGATACTATTCATTCCAACCTTCAGGGAACTCAGCGTTGTGATAAACATTTTGAACGTCATCATCATCTTCAAGTAAATCTAACATCTTTTGGAACTTCTTAGCTTCATCTTCATTTATTGCTGTATATGTATCTGGTATCATTTTAACCGCTGCTTCTAAGAACTCAATTCCTTCAGCTTCTAAAGCTTCTCTAACAGTTCCAAAATCATCTGGAGTTGTAGTTACTACAAACACTTCTTCTTCATCTGCTGAGAAATCTTCTGCTCCTGCGTCTAAAGCTATCATCATTAATTCATCTTCATCTTTATCACCTTTTTCGATGATAATTTCACCTTTTTCTTGGAACATAAATCCTACACAGCCTGAAGTACCCATGTTTCCGCCACCTTTTGTAAATGCACTTCTAACATTTCCAGCTGATCTATTTTTATTATCAGTAAGAGTTTCAACTATTACTGCCACTCCACTAGGTCCATAACCTTCATAAACTATATTTTCATAATTAACTGCTGATAATTCACCAGAAGCTTTTTTAATTGCCTTAGATATTGTATCGTTAGGCATATTTTCTGCCTTTGCTTTTGCAATTACATCACGTAATTTAGCATTTGTATCTGGATTAGCACCACCATTTTTAACGGCCATTACGATTTCTTTGCCTAGCTTAGTAAATATTTTACCTCTTTTTGCATCTGTCTTTCCTTTTTTTGCTTGAATGTTATGCCACTTTGAGTGTCCTGACATGTAATTTCCTCCTTACTTTAATTTAAACTTCATATTTGCAATAAGTATTTTATATTATGAACTTTAGTAATTATTTCTTAATATTATTTTATTACAAATCTCTCATACTAGAATTTTTTGTTTTTTAACACAAAATTCAACAAACATTATACCACATTTTAGTTTAATTCACAATGTACCTCTTTATCCTAAAAACTCAATTTATTATATAATAATTTACTAGAAATTAGATCTCAGCATATAACCTATTTCCTTCTTTAAAGTAAATTCCTTCATTACTTTTTCTAACTATAACTTTTCCATTTGTAGCTTCTACTACTTCATTTTCCACATTATCTGCAATTGTCTTTTCAGTCAGCATATTAACTATTACTTTATCTGTATATTCAACCTCTTCAATATGCCAAGAATTTTGACCACATATATATTGAATTTTCCCAAATAAATCATATTCCATTTCAAAGCTTAATTTTAAGCCTTCAACTTTTTCTACAACTCCAGCTGCCTTTATGGCTATGCTAGCTCCTTTTGTGTATGCTCTAGTTAACCCTCCTGTTCCAAGAAGTATTCCTCCAAAGTATCTTGTAACAACTACAGCACAATCTGTTACCCCACTTTTTTTCAACACTTCAAGTATAGGAATACCTGCTGTCCCTTGTGGTTCACCATCATCTGAATATCTTTGTATATTCATGTTGCTTCCAATAATGTAAGCTGAGCAGTTATGCCTAGCTTGCTTATGCATGTTTTTTATTTCACCTATAAACGCTTTAGCTTCTTCTTCACTTTCAACTCTTTTGGCATATCCAATAAACTCTGATTTCTTTTCTTCAAATCTATCTTCTCCAAAATCTTTCACTGTAATATAAGGCATTTCTTTACTCCTTTTCAGTTTTGTATCCTTTAGGCATATAATGTTAGTAATATTACTTAAAATATACCCTATTAAATAATATTTATTTTACTTCTTATTTATTCTTTAAGACTACGGCTTCTATTGTTTTTTCAGCTTTTAAAGAAAGTATTTCTTCCTTTATTATTTTCATGCCCCATTCTATCTTTTTAATGTCTGTTTGATAAAAAGCTATTCTAAATGAATCTTGTCCCTCATCTTTTACAGTAAAAAACATAGCTCCTGGGGTAATATAAACATTTCTTCCCTTAAGCCTTCTAAAAAGTTCCTTTGTGTTAATCGTAAACTCTTCTTTAAATGTTAAATAAAAGCTTAACCCGCCCTTTGGATCAATATAATCCAATATATGATTAAATTCAGTATCTAAAATTTTCTTTAAATGTATATATCTTTTTACATATTCATGATTTAAATTTTTTATATTTTCTCTCCATTTATTATCTGAAATATATAATTCCAATGCTCTCTGCATCAAGCTTGAAGTCGTTATATCTGTATTATGCTTAGAATTTTGAAGGGTTTCTCTAAATATATCTGGTGTTACCAAGTATCCCAATCTTATCCCTGGAAGAAATATTTTAGAGAAGCTTTTTATATAAATAACCCTATCATTTTTATCAAGCCATTTAAACGGAACATATTCTAAAGAATTTTCATATATAAGTTCTGATAAATAATCATCTTCAATTATGTAGAAATCATAAATCTGTGCAAGTTCTAAAATTCTTTTTTTCTTTTCTATACTATAACTTATTCCTGTTGGATTTTGAAAATAGCTCATGGTAAAAAAACATCTTATTTCATTTTTTTGAAGTATTTTTTCGAATTTATTTAAATTAATTCCATCTCTTTCAATTGGTAATTCAAATACATTAACCTTTCTCCATTTGAAAACTGATAAAGCTCCTGCATAAGTTGGTTTTTCAACAATTATATTATCATTTATGTTCAATATTCCTTTTGAAGCTATATCTATTCCTTGTTGTGCTCCAGAAACTATAATTATATCTTCATTGTTTAATTTATTATTCCAAAATGCTTTATTTATTGTATCAATAAGCTTGTTATATCCATTTCTATTGTCAGAAAGCAATGCATTTGCACCATCTCTTTCCAAAACCTGATTTATTATCTGCTTTAAATCCTCTATTGGAAATAACACTTCTTTTGAAGTTTCTCCCGTAAAATCAATTATATCAATGGACTCATCCATAGACAGCTTTTTTAAGGTATTTGAATACTCTCTCCTAAAATTTGATACAACTTCTTTTCTCTTAGCATAGCTTCCGCTTCCAACCTTTTGATATGCATATCCTTCAGCCTTTAACTTATTATAAGCACTAACTATAGTCACATTGTTTACCTGAAGCTTTTTTGATAATTCTCTTATTGTCGGAAGCTTGTCGCCTTCTTTTATTTTTCTTTTATCAATTAAAATCTTTATAAAATTAGCTATTTGAACATACTTAGGCGTTTCATCATTATTAAATTTAAAATCCTTATAATTATCCATAAGCTTCCTCTCAATTAATCTCTATCTAATATTTTAATTTGCTTATAGCCTTTATATGAATATACATTTTCACTTATTAATTTTTCATTAGATGGCAAATCTAATTTTTTCGTTTCTTTAATTATTAATTTTCTTTTATATAATTCCTTTAATATATCTTCAATTTTTATATCAAATTCTTTAAAGGTTTCGCTATTTTTTATTTCATATGAACTTAAAGCGGCATCTTTATCACCTAAATAATCTAGCAACATTTTAGCTGCTTCATTTATATTTTCATCTAAAAAATTCTCCATATAATCTACAGTAGTTTGTATGTTTTCCTTTATGCATTTACCATTAAATAAACTTTCAACAATCATACTAAATTTATTATTTAAATTTGTAGCCATTTTAACTGCATCTTTACTTACAGTATATCCATTTAAATTGAGAAATAACTTAGCAAAACTGTCCAATGCTCTTATTAAAACTTCATAAGAAGTAAAAATACTGTCATTATGTAAATATTTTTTCGTTACTCCTAAATCTTTTATAACGTTACCTAAATATACTAACTTCCATATTTCCTTATACTTATCTAAACTATATTTTGCTTTATTAAAAACACTTTCTATTTCTTCATCTCTTGAAAATATAATTTTTGATGATACAAGCAAATTTCGAATACTTCCTTTCTTACCATCACTTTTATATAATTCTAAAAATTTTTCTTTATTTAATACTTTCATATGCACAGGAATATCTAATATTTCTGAATATATGTCTCTAACTTCTTCAAAAACATCTTTATATACAACAAATAAATCTATATCTGATTCTTCCCAAAGATCTCCGCTGATTATGCTACCAAATGCAAATATAGCCAACACTTTTTTATTGACTTTTAATACATTCATTAACTTTTCAGAGGACTTTTGATAATCTATTATAGATTTTGACATTTCGCTTCACCTTCTTTGTCTAAATAAAACACATTAACATTATAACTTATACCAATATTTATTTAAAGTAAATGGATTTATAATTTATATCCAAATAATTTAAATTAGTCACTTTCTACAGTAAAAAAGATTCTTAAATAATTAAATCTAAGAATCTTTACTTCCTAAATGGCGGACAATTTCTATCCATATTATCTATTAGTTTAAGAAAAATTGTAAGCCTTCTCCCTAGGTTATTTATTATATCATCAACTTCATCATTCATTTTATAGCTTAATTTTAATGCATTTTTAATTTCTTTTGTATCAGTAAATGCACTTGTTTGAAATGCTGTTGCAGTAGCTGACATATTAGTTGACGCAAATGAAATAATATTTAAAGCATCTAAAAGAGGTCTAACCTGCCTTGTAAAATACAATTCCGTAAAAGTATCTACTTGAATAGAATTATAATTATCCCTAATTAAGGCCAAAGATGCAAGTGCATCACTTAAATTTTTGAGTCTATCTAAAAGTTCTTGTTGTCTTGCTTTTATTTCTTCACATAAATTATTTATATCATTGCTAGTACCACCACTATTAGTAACATTTGTATTATTAATACCATTGTCATTTTCAGCATTGTTAGTGTTTGCATTAGTATCTTCTGTATTATTTACGTTAGCTTGGTTTGAATTTGTTTTATTCTCTCCATCAGATGAGTTTCCATTAGATTTCTTCTTACTATTCACATCACCAGTATTGATTCCCAAGCCACCCTGCATAATATTTTCACCATAAATATCTCCGCCTACTTTTTTTACATATTCCTCTTCTGTTTCATATATATCCTGCCGACTCTTAGTATCTCTCTGATTTTTAGCCTTGTTTTTTTTATGGCTCCTATTAGATTTTCGATGCGACATATATACAGAACCCTTAATTAATACTCATATTTAATATATTAAATATAATAGAAATTTATTCTTCTATAACATATTCCCTAGTTTTGTTATATACTTCTTCATCTACTTCTGCCTTTATATAAGTTCCGTTATCTTTATATTCTTCCTCTATAATTCTTGCATTTCTATGAAGAAAAGATTGTATATCCCCTTTTTCATAAGGTATTAAATATCCAACTTTTTTATAATTATACGGTAGTTTTTCTTCTATTAAGGATAATAATTCTTCTAAATTAGTACCTTCTTTAGCTGATATTTGTATTACTTCTTTATCACCTATGATTTCTTTTATATTTGCAATCTGTTCTTCTGTTGCCTTATCTATTTTATTTAAAACTAATATAGTATCTTTATCAATTGCTCCAAGCTCACTAAGAACTTCATTTACTGCAATATACTGTTCTACCGCTGTATCCGAAGACGTATCTATTACATGACATAAAAGATCAGAAAAAATTACTTCCTCTAATGTAGATTTAAATGCTTCAACTAAATCATGTGGAAGTTTTCTTACAAACCCAACTGTATCTGTAAGAGTTATTATTCCTTTATTTTTAAGAGTTATAGCTCTTGTTGTTGTATCCAAAGTTGCAAAAAGCATATCTGCTTCAAATACCTTTTCTTTTGTTTGATTTTCTTTCTTAGAAGCAAAATCACATAAAGCATTCCTTAAAGTTGATTTACCTGCATTAGTGTATCCAACTAAAGACACTTTAGGTATATTTTCTTTGTTTCGTTTTTCTCTTTGTACTTCTCTTGTCTTCTTAATTTTCTTTAATTCATCTTTCAAATCATATATAGTTTCCATTATATGTCTTCTATCAGTTTCAAGTTTCTTTTCTCCTGGACCTCTAGTTCCAATACCTCCTCCAGTTCTAGAAAGAATTGTTCCCAAGCCCTGTAATCTTGACATTCTATATTTAAGCTGTGCAAGTTCTACTTGAATCTTAGCTTCTTTTGTCTTAGCTCTAGTAGCAAATATTTCTAAAATCAATGTAGTTCTATCAATTACCTTTGCACCTAATGCAGCCTCCAAATTTCTAACTTGAGAGCCAGAAAGTTCATCATCAAATATTATTACATTTGCTCTTTCAACTTGTCTCATAGATGCAATTTCTAAAACTTTTCCTCTTCCTATAAAAAAAGCCGCATCAATTTTATTTCTACTTTGAAATACTGTTTTTAAAACAGGCACATTACAAGCTTCTGCTAATTCCTTTAATTCTTCTAAGCTTTCTTTAGTATCAGAACCAACTAAAATTGCTTTTTCCTCAGTATCTTCTATAACATCATTAGTTCTAATTAAATTTTCTACAAATCTTATTTTGTCTAATATGTGTATTGAAGTTATTTCTTCTAATGAAAGATTTTTCTTTTCTTCAAATTCTAATTTATTATTATATAATGTAAGCATTCCTAAAGAAAAATCTATAATCTTTCCATCTATTATTGCTACTGATACAATTGCATCTAATTTTAATTTTAAAAGTGCAGTTAAGTCTAAAGCTGAAAGATTGCAATATCCATTTGGATGAGTGTGTATTACCCTAACTCCAGACAATCTTTTTTCTTCTATATCTATTATTGGAACTTCTACTGATGTAGAGTCTCCAATTGCAACAGATGTAACATTGCCTTTTCTATTAATAGCAACGCTGACTTCTCTTTCAATAAGACTAGAAATTCTTGCAATTATATTTAAAATTTCTAAATCACAAATTTCATCTTTCAAGTTTTTAATTGAATAAATTCCTTCTAATTCATCTATTATAGACTTTCTAATTCCTTCAATATTTCCATATATCATATAAACACCTCACTTAAGTTATCTTGACAACTTTCATATAATTTTATACTATTAATTCATTAATTACAACTTATACAATTCTAATTAACGGTAATAATGCATTATGGTGATGAAAAATGCTGTATAATTAAAATTTACAAGCTATTTCCCACAATAAGGCCTTATTTTAATTGGTTAATTGCACAATTGTCACTTATTAATATTTAAATAAATTTAAAGGAGTTTTAGAAATATGGATGATAAAAAACGTAACATTCTTTTTTCAGAGGAGCAAATAAATTCTAGAATAAAGGAACTTGGTGAAATTATTACTAAGGATTATAAAGGTAAAAAACTTTATGTTTTATCTTTACTTCGTGGTAGCTTTGTATATGCTGCTGATTTAGTTAGAGCTATAGATTTAAATACAAAGATAGGTTTTATGACTACATCAAGTTATGAACATAATGAAACTTCTTCTGGAAGTGTTAAAGTGGTTAGTGATATTTCTGATAATATTGAAGGATGGGACGTTCTTATAGTTGATGATATTGTTGATACTGGAATAACAATGAATTTTGTTGTTGATCACATAAAAAAATTAAATCCAGCTTCTGTTAAGACTTGTGTTCTTCTTGACAAACCTTCTAGAAGAAAAATAGAAATAGTTCCAGATTATTGCTGTTTTGAAATTGAAGACTTATTTGTGGTAGGATACGGATTAAATTATGGTGATTTCTATAGAAATGTACCTTATGTATTTAACTGGGAGTAAAAAATTAGAAACATATTTTTTATTATAAAAAGAAACCTAAAAAAATAGGTTTCTTTTTTTCTCCAATATTTTACTTTTTTCCTCTACTTTATCTATACTCCTTTTATGAAAAAGTTCTAATATTTTATTTTATTTAACAATTTAAAAAAGAAAAAATAACACTATAATCAAAATATCGTGTTATTTTTCATTTTACACAATTTTACATTATCACAAGCTTTATATTGAGTTATTGATTTACTCATACTATAATTATGCTATAATAATATAGACTATTATTAATTTTAAACCTGATATTTTAGGAGGATAAAATGGCAGATAACAATAAAGCAAAAAAAGCAAATAATATTCCACGAAATAAAAAGCCACCTAAACGCAAGAAATCGAGAAAATTCTTGAAAGGCATATGTTTTGGGTTTATATTTTGTTTTTTAGCAGTTTTAGTAGTAGGCTTTGGCTATGCCTTTGCTATTATAAAAGCTACCCCTCCTCTAAATGTTAATGATGTATTATCATTAAATCAGCCTTCTAGTATATATGATAGTAAAGGTGACTTTATGGATAATCTTCATACAGATGAGGAACGGTATGTTATAGATTCAAAAAAAATGCCTACTAACTTAAAAAATGCTTTTGTATCTATAGAAGATGAAAGATTTTACAAACACAATGGAATTGACATTCAAAGAATTCTTGGAGCTGCTTATTTAGACGTAAAAAAAATATTAACTAAACAAAAAGGATTACATGGAGCTTCAACATTAACTCAACAATTATTAAAAAATACAGTCTTAAGTAATGATTTTTCAATTGAAAGAAAAATTAGAGAAGCTTATCTAGCAATAAATTTAGAGCAAAAATTAACAAAAGATCAAATTCTTACAGCATATTTAAATACAATCCCATTAGGTGGTCGCGTATATGGAGTAGAAGCTGCTTCTTTATATTACTTTGGGAAAAGTACTTCTGATTTATCATTAATAGAATGTGCCTATATTGCTGGAATAACTCAGGCTCCAACTACTTACAGTGCTTATAATGAAAATAATCAAAAAGATCCAACCCCATACATTAATAGAACTCTTACAGTTCTAGGTATGATGCATAATTTACAGTACATAACTGATGATGATTATAATAAAGCAGTTTCTGATGTTAAAAATGGCGGCTTAGTATTTAAATCAATCAAAACAGATTATAGATTAAATTATGAATGGTTTGTATATCCTGTTGTTTCTCAAGTAAAAGCAGATTTAAAAGAAAAATATAATTATACTGATGAACAAGTTTCACAAATAATTGTAAATAGAGGTCTTAAAATTTACACAACAATGGATAGAAATCTACAAGATTTTACTCAAGCTACTTTAGATGATTATAGTAATCTAGAAATTGGTAACAAAGAAAAATTTGATAAAGATGGTGTGCCTTTATTGCAAGCTTCAGCTACTATAGTGGATTATCAAACAGGTCATGTACTTGCAATGGTTGGAGGACGTGGTAAACAAAAACCACAATCAATTAATAGAGCTTATGATGATTTACGACCTATAGGTTCCTCTACAAAACCATTAACTATATATGGCCCTGGTATTGACCAAAAAATAATAACAGCTGCTACCACTATAGACGATGCTCCAATTCCTGAAGAAATAGGTAAAAAATATGCTGGCTCTGATGGTCCTTACAATCCTTTAAACTCTCCTAATGAGTATTCAGGACTCATTACTGCTAGAGAAGCTCTTACTCACTCAAAAAATACAGGTGCAGTTTTATTTGAGGATAAAATAGGATTGAAGACAGGTATATCCTATGGTGAAAAATTAGGGCTAAAATTTAATGCTGCATCAAAAAGTTCAATGGCATCTATTGCATTAGGGCAAGTAAACAATTCACCTTCTGATAGAGATGGAGGAAATAGCTTTATTTTAGCTAATGCATATGGTACCTTTGGAAATAATGGTATGTATACAAAACCTGTATTATATACTAAAGTAGTTGATGCAACTGGAAAAACGTTGCTTAATAATACTACACCAAAGCAAACTAAAGTTTTTTCTCCTCAAGCAGCTTACATATTATACGATATGTTAAAAGGACCAGTAAATGAATATAACGCTACTGGAGCAAGATGGGGAAATATGCCTATCTCGGGTAAGACTGGTACCACTACTAATTCTACAGACTTATGGTTTGCAGGACTTTCACCGTACTTATCAGGAGCCGTATGGATTGGATACGATAAACCTGATAAACTAATTGGTAGTTCAAGTGGTTGTGCAAGACTTTGGGGAAAATTAATGGCAAAAGCTCATGAAGGATTAGAAGTAAAAGAAATAGATCCTCCTAGTAATGGTATCGTAAAAGCTAATGTATGTAAGGATTCTGGATTGCTTCCAAGTTCTCTATGTAGTGCCGATCCTAGGGGGAGCAGAATTATTGAAGAAATGTTTATTGAAGGAACTGAGCCAAAAGAAACTTGTTCAACACATGTAGCAGTTAATGTAAATAGATTTACCAACAAAATGGTTGAAAACTCTTCTATATTAACTCAAAGTAGAGTATATATAAAGAAAGATCATCCAAATTCAGCTACAGCAGACTATCCATATGTTTTAACTTCAACTAGTGATCTTACAGCGCCTGAGCAACCTGTAACCGAAACTCCTAGTGGAGCACCTCCTGCTGTAAATCCTTCAACTCCGCCTCCCGTTGTAAATTCACCGGAAGGTTCTACTAACAATAATATTGATAATACTAATAATACTCCAAAAACAAAACATAACCCAACAGGGCCTGGGAACACTAATGTAAATTCACCATTAGCTCCTGGTACTAACAATTAATAAATATATACAAAATACAACTTCATATATAAAATAAAGGGGCTGTTGCAAAACTAACGTAGTTAGTTTTGTAGCAGCTCATTTTTTAT
>NZ_JAABNP010000061.1 GCF_009928485.1 Clostridium sp. C2-6-12
TATTGTATTTCCTAAGGTTGAGAAGCGCAATGTTCATATAACTTAACAGATCGTACTATAGTGGTGGGGGAGAATTATGGAATTGGAACTACATTCACTTAATGCATTAAGAAATATGGAGGTAATAGACATATTAACAGGAACTAAAATAGGATTTGTAAAAGATTTTAAAATAGATTGCAATGAAAATAAAATAGTTTCTTTAATATTACCTGGAGAAATAAAAACGTGGTTTGCAAAAGAAGAGGAAACAGAAATATTGTGGAAGGATATAATAAAGATAGGAAGGGATGTTATCCTAGTTAGCAGTAAAGATGAAGTAAATGCAAACAACATGTAGCCATATTTTGAAAATATATGTATAATGGTTATAAGGCTAGATATACAAAAGCAAAGAGGTGAGTGAAAGTATGAAATGTCCATTTTGCGGATTTGAAGAAAGTAAGGTCGTCGATTCTAGATCAACAGATGATAATACGACAATTCGAAGACGAAGAGAATGCTTAAAATGTACTAAGAGATATACTACATATGAAAAAATAGAGGATTTTCCTGTTTTAGTAATAAAAAAAGATTTGACTAGAGAAAATTTCAATAAAGAAAAAATAATTAATGGGCTAATTATAGCATGTCAAAAAAGACCTATATCTAGAAAACAAATTGAAGATATAGCAGCTGATATTGAAAAAACAATATCTAATAGTATGCTTACTGAGATTCCTTCAAAAGATATAGGTGAGATGGTTATGGCTAGATTAAAAGACTTAGATGAAATATCTTATGTAAGATTCGCATCAGTATATAGACAGTTTAAGGATATAAATACTTTTTTAGAAGAAATAAAGAATCTTACAACATAATCATAAAAAAGGATGGTGAAAGTTTATTTCAACATCTTTTTTTTATGGGTAATATTTATTTTGTTTAATTAAGTTTCATGCTTTAAGGAAACTCGACTCACAAACGCTTCGCTGAGTAAGTGATTCACACCAAATATTTTTAAAGGAAATTAAGTTGCATGTGCAACTTAACTAAGTTCGAGAAACCAAATCGTAGATTTGGACTCTCACTTATGTTATAAGGAAACTCGACTCACAAACGCTTCACTGAGTAAGTGATTCACACCAAATCATAGATTTGGGTTCTCTACTTATGTTATATATAAGTTAAACTTTAGTTAATATAGGTGATAAATATGAATTAGAATGTTAATATTAAGTTATAATATAGTTATATATGGTAGGGAAAATTATAGAAAATTATTAGAGGTAATAATGAGAATATAATGTTAAGATAATTATACATAAAAATATTTTGGAGGGAAAACTTGAATAAATTAGAATTAAAATCAATAAAGAAAAAAGATGACTTTATGATTATAGAAGACGAAAAATTTAAAGTTGTATTCACAAATTCAGAAATGGAAAGAAGTTTTAATAGAAATACAAAAGAAGGTATAGAAGAGCTTGAGTCATTAAAAAAAGAATTTGAGGTAGATAATATCGTATATCTTAAACAAATTCATAGTGATAAAATATTAGTGTATAAACATAATGAAAAATCAATTAAAGATGAAGAGGGAGATGCCATAATAACAAATGAAAAAAATGTTATTATTGGAGTTTTTACAGCTGATTGTGTGCCAATTATACTAGTGGATGAAGAAAATAGTGTGGCAGCAGCTATTCATAGTGGTTGGAAAGGTACGTTTGAATCTATTACATTTAAAGCTATTGAAAAAATGAAAGCTGAGTTTAAAACAAATGAAAAGAATTTAAAAGCATATATTGGAGCACATATTAGAAAATGTTGTTATGAAGTTTCGGAAGAATTAAAGTTAAAGTTCATAGAGAAAAAAGCTTCCATAGATAATGAAGAATTATTTGAGGGAAGGAATTTGAATTTAGAAGCTTGTATAATAGATGATTTGCATAGAGCTGGAGTATTTGACCAAAATATATATAGTATTAATTTATGTACTCATTGTTGTGAGGAAATTAAACTACATTCATATAGAAAATCTCAGGGTGCATATGGAAGAATGTTTGCATTTATAATTTTACATTAAGGGGGATAATATTATGGCAAAAGAAAAAATATTAATAGTTGATGATGAGGAACATATAATTGAATTGTTAAAATTCAATTTACTAAATGCAGGATATGATATATTAACTGCTAATAATGGAATAGATGCAGTGAAAATAGCAAAAGCAGAAAAACCAAGTTTATTATTACTTGATTTAATGTTACCAGGTATTGATGGCTTTGATGTTTGCAAAGAAATAAAAAGAAATAATGAAATGAAGGGTACATCAATTATTATGTTAACAGCTAAAGGGGAAGAATTGGATAAAATATTAGGATTAGAGCTTGGAGCTGATGATTATATAACCAAGCCATTTTCCGTTAGAGAATTACTTGCGAGAGTTAAAGCTGTTTTAAGAAGAACAAATTCCTTTAATGAAATAGAAGAAGAAATCTATGATTCTCAAAATTTAAAGGTGGATTTTGAACGTCATGAGGTATATGTTAATGGTGAAAAAGTAGATTTAACTTTAAAAGAATTTGAACTTTTGCAGATATTAATTAAAAATAAAGGGAAAATACTAAAAAGAGAAACTTTGCTAGATAAGATTTGGGGATATGAATATATAGGAGAAACGAGAACAGTAGATGTTCATATAAGATATCTTAGAAAGAAAATAGAAGAGGATGATAAAAATCCAAGATTTATTGAAACTATAAGGGGAGTGGGTTATAGATTTAACCCAGCAGAATAGCAATGAAGAATAAGATATTGAGTTCAGTAATTATAACTGTTTTATTTGCAATAATAATTGTGACATCGTCTTTCTTGATGCTGATGAATATAGAACAAATTAAGAATACTAAAGAAGAACTTAGAAATATTAATTATTTAATATCAGAGCTTAATGATACACAAAATATTACTAAAAATGACTATGATGAATTAAAAAAGCTTAATAATATAAAGATAAATGATATTAATGTTAGATTTACGCTCATAAATAGTGATGGTGTTGTACTGTATGATAATGAAGAAAAAAGTACTGAAAATCATAAAGATAGAGTAGAGGTTAAAGAAGCATTAGAAAATGGTGAAGGTTATTCTAAGAGGTATAGTGATACTATAAAAGGAAATTTTCTTTATTATGCTACTAAAATGGATAATAATCTTATTATTAGAAGTTCTGTTCATATATACACCATAAGTATATTACAAAAAGAAAATATTAAATATTCGTTTTTAATCTTAGGCTTAGTGATACCATTCTCTTTATTTTTATCTTTAAGGCTTGTTAAGAAGATTGTTGAACCAGTGAAAGAATTAGAAAGTGTAACTTTAAAAATGACTAATGGTGATTATAAAATAAGAGCTGATGTCAATAGCAATGATGAACTTGGCACCTTGGGCAATAGCTTCAATAATATGGCAGAACAGCTTCAGTTAAAAATTCATGAAGTTATAGAAAAACAAAATAAAATTGAATCTATATTAAAGAGTATGGAAAGTGGAGTTATAGCTGTAGATAATCATAATAATGTAATATCTATAAATCCATGTGCAGAATCTTTGCTTGGAGTAAAGAAAAATATAATTGGACAATGTTTACTTGATTATATAAATGATTATGATATAACTAAGTTTTTAGAACAAGATGAGGAAAATGACAAAGAAATAAAAATGCTTCATCCAATAGAAAGAGATTTCAAAATTAAAAAGACAGAAATGTTTGATGGTGCAGATAATATAGGAAAGGTAATAACCTTCCAGGATATTACTGATATAAATAGGGTTGAGCTTATGAGAAGTCAATTTGTAGCCAATGTATCTCATGAATTAAAAACACCATTAACATCAATTAAGGGCTTTGCTGAAACTCTAAAATTTGTTAAGGATGATGAAACGAGAGAGAAATTTTTAGATATAATTGATAAGGAAGCAGAAAGATTATCAAGGCTTATAAATGATATTTTAGTTTTATCAAGCATTGAAAGTAATTTGATTTCTGATATTGATGAATTCGAACCAGGATCAGTAATTGAAGAAGTACTGAACATTGTTAGAAAAACTGCTGTTAATAAGAATATTAAATTAGAATTTACCAATAATAACAAAGAGCATATTTTGGGTAATAGAGATAAATTTTATCAATTGGGCTTAAATTTAATTGAAAATGCAATTAAATATTCAAAAGATGGTTCTGGAAAAGTTGAAGTATCTAGTTGTAGTGAAGGTGGATATTATTATTTAACAGTAAAAGATGATGGGATTGGAATACCTAAGGAAGATATACCAAGAATATTTGAACGTTTTTATAGAGTTGATAAATCAAGAAAAAAGGGTGGTACTGGCCTTGGATTAGCAATTGTAAAGCACATTGTTAAAATTTTTAACGGTGAAATTAATGTTAAAAGTGAGTTAGGGGAAGGGACTGTTTTTAAAGTTAAAATACCTTGTATTTAATATATAAGTTCTAATTAAATTTCTACATGTGAATCTTAAAGTAAGTAAATATGTAGTTTGTTTGATTGGAACTTATATTATTTATAGAATGAAACAATTTAAATGAACATAAATTAACGGAGAATTTTCAATACTAATGTTAAATTTATTTAACATGTACCTAATATTACTTAACATTTCTCTAATAATGGATTAACTAAATGGGTATATTATAGAACATGTAGAAAGAAAACATTAAAAATAATATATAGAATTTATTTGGAGGGAAATGTTAATGAAAAAGAGAACATTAAAGTTAATAGTAAGTGCACTAGTAGTTGGAGTATTAGGGATTGGAATGGTAGGTTGTGGAAGCTCAACTGCAAATAATGAAGGAAAAGCTGCTGATAATAAAGCAGCAGCAACAGAAGTATCTGGTTCAATAACAGTAAGTGGATCTTCAGCATTATTACCACTAATGGAAAAAACAATTGAAAAATTCAAAGAAAAAAATCCTAAGGCGGAAGTTGGAGCTCAAGCAGGGGGATCTGGTACAGGTCTTACGCAAGTATTAGATGGAACAGTAGACATTGGAAACTCAGATGTATTTGCAGAAGAAAAGTTAGATAAAGCAAAAGCAGAAACATTAGTTGATCATAAAGTAGTAGCACAAGGATTTGGAGTTGTAGTAAGCAAATCACTTGGAATTGACAATTTAACATCAGATCAAATTAAAGGAATATTCTCTGGAAAAGTTACTAACTGGAAAGAGGTTGGAGGACCTGATAAAGAAATATTATTAATACACAGAACTGCTGGTTCAGGAACAAGAGCAACATTTGAAACTAAAATATTAGGTGGAGATAAATCTTTAGAAAATGATTCACTAGGTGCAACTCAAGATTCAAATGGTGCAGTATTAAGTGCAATGAAATCAAATGATGGTGCAATTAGTTACTTAGGTCTTGCATATATGCAAACTAAAGAAGCTCAAGATGCTTTAAAATTAGTTAAGATTGATGGTGTGTCTTCAGATAAAGCAAATATCTGTGACGGTTCATATAAATTCTGGTCATGGGGTCATATGTACACTAAAGGAGAACCAACTGGGGTTGCTAAGAGTTTCCTTGAATTTGTAACAAGCGCTGATAACAAAGACAGTGTAGAAAGTTTAGGATTTATTTCAGGAGCAGAAATGAAGGTAAAATAATTAGTTAAGGACTGAGGAAGAGATGGAAAAAAGAAGTTTTAAAGAAAGGCTTAAAAATGAATATTTAGGTCAAGGCTTTGCAGCACTATGTGGATTATTAATAATAATTATAACAATATCAATCATAGTATTCATAGCTTCAAAAGGAATAAGAATTTTTATGTCAGATGGATATAGTCTTTCAGAGTTTTTATTCACAAATAACTGGAAACCCAATAAGGGTGGAGAGCCTTCCTTTGGAGCTCTCGCTTTCATCTTAGGTTCCACATTAGTATCAATAGGTGCAGTGATTTTAAGTGCACCTATTGCAATTGCATTAGCAATATTTGTGAATGTCATATCTAGTAAGTTTGGTAAGAAGTTGATTAAGCCATCCTTAGAAGTATTAGTTGGAATACCTTCTGTTGTTTATGGATGGGTTGGTATTTCTGTACTGGTACCATTTATTAAAAATAACTTTGGAGGAATGGGATTTTCTTTAATTGCAGGAATATTGGTACTTTCATTAATGATATTACCCACAATAGCAACTTTATCTATAGATGCAATAAAGACAATACCTAAAGATCATATTGAAGCATCTTATGGATTAGGAGCTACAAGATGGCAAACAATATCAAGGGTAATAGTTCCAGGAGCTAAAACTGGTATACTTACAGGAGTTGTACTTGGTATAGCAAGGGCTTTTGGAGAAGCTTTAGCAGTTCAAATGGTTATTGGTAATACTGTTAAAATACCTGATGGAATGTTTTCTTCTATGTCTACATTAACAAGTATTATAACTATGGATATGGCTAATACTGTTGGTGGTACTGCATGGAATGATGCATTATGGACACTAGCATTAATTTTACTTGTAATCTCTTTTGTATTTATAGTAATAGTGAGAATTATTGAGAAAAGGAGTGCAGTATAATGAATGCGAAAAAAATTGATAAAATTGCTACGGTTATATTTTATATAATTAGTATGTTTATAGTTTTATTGCTTGCCGCCTTTATTTTATATATCTTGTATAAGGGTGGAAGTATGTTAAAACCTTCATTTTTATTTGGAAAACCAAAGTTAACAGGTGAAGGTGGAGGTATAGGTCCTCAATTATTCAATTCTTTTTATATGTTAATTGTTTCTTTAGTAATTACAGTTCCAATAGGTGTTGGAGCGGGTATTTATCTAGCAGAATATGCAAAAGAAGGACCAATTCTTAGATTTATAAGAATGTCACTTGAAACTATGTCATCCCTTCCATCTATAGTTATAGGCATGTTTGGATTATTAGTTTTTGTAAATATAGCTGGATGGGGATATTCAATACTTGCAGGTGCTTTATCAGTAAGCATATTAAATATACCATCTATGACTAGAATTTCTGAAAATGCTATTTTAGCAGCAAGTAAAAGAGTAAAAGAAGCATCACTTGGACTTGGTGCAACTAGATGGCAAACATTAGCACGACTTACAGTACCAACAGCTATGGGTGAGATATTAACTGGAATAATATTGGCAGCTGGAAGAATTTTTGGAGAAGCAGCAGCCTTCTTATATACTGCAGGATTAAGTTCAAAAAACTTGAACTTTGATGTAATAAGTTTATCAGGAAATAATTCTGCATTTTCACTTTTTAGACCAGCAGAAACATTAGCGGTTCATATATGGAAATTAAATTCTGAAGGAGTGGTACCAGATGCCGCTCAAATTGCTAATGGAACAGCAGCAGTACTTATAATCGCAGTTCTTTTATTTAATGTTGGAGCCAGACTATTAGGAAATAAAATCATGAAAGCTTATAGTGGGAAGTAGGAGATGGATATGAATATTATAGAAACTAAAGATTTATGTTTGTATTATGGTGATAATCAAGCTTTAAAAAATATAAATATGGCTATAAATAAAAATGAAGTTACAGCACTTATTGGACCTTCAGGCTGTGGAAAATCAACTTATTTAAGAACTTTAAACAGAATGAATGACTTAATTGAAAGTGTAAGAATAACAGGTCAGGTTTTATTTGAAGATAAAGATATATATAAAGATTATGACGAAATATACTTAAGAAAAAGAATAGGTATGGTGTTTCAAAGACCAAATCCATTTCCAATGTCAATTTATGACAATATTGCATATGGCCCTAGAATCCATGGAATTAAAAATAAGAAAGTATTAGATGAAATTGTGGAAAAGAGCTTAAAAGGTGCAGCTCTTTGGGATGAAGCGAAAGACAGATTAAAGTCAAGTGCTCTTGGAATGTCAGGTGGTCAGCAACAAAGGTTATGTATTGCTAGAACACTTGCAGTTTCACCAGAAGTAATATTAATGGATGAGCCTACTTCGGCTTTAGACCCTATTTCAACCGGAAAAATGGAAGAACTAATGGATGAATTAAAAAAGAAATACACAGTAATAATAGTAACTCATAATATGCAACAAGCAGGTAGAATAGCAGATAAAACTGCATTTTTCTTAAGTGGTGAAGTTATTGAGTATGGAAAAACTGAAGATATATTCTATAATCCTAGAGATAAAAGAACAGAAGACTATATTACAGGTAGATTCGGTTAGAAAGGGGTATTGGTATTATGACAAGAGGATCTCAAGATGCAAGAGTTAAAGTTATAAACAGAGAATTACTAAATATGTCAAGTTTAGTAGAAAAACAAATCTACGAAAGCATGATGAGTTTAAAAAACTATGATGTAGTTAAAGCTGAACAGGTTATTAAAGATGATGATAAAGTTGATATTATGCAAAAAACAATAGAAGAAGAATGTATTAAATTTATTGCAACAGAGCAGCCTTTAGCAACTGATTTAAGAAGAGTATTTACAGCTTCAAAGATAGTTACAGATCTTGAAAGAATGGCAGATCATGCAGTAGACATTTGTAAGATAACAAAAAGACTAGGTGGAAATGTAAAAGCTTTTGATAGTAATTCAGAAGATATATGGGAGATGGAGAAAAAGGTAAGATCTATGATTAAATCTGCAATCGATGCATATATTAATGAAGATGAAGATGCAGCATATAAAATTTGCGAAAGAGACGATGAAATTGATGCTTTTTATAAAAATTTATTTGGAAAATTAATTAATGCAATAAAAGTTGATGAAAGCTTAATTAACAAAGGAACACAATTATTGTTTGTAATAAAGTATTTAGAAAGAATTGGTGATCATGTAACTAATATTTGTGAATGGACTATTTTTTCTAAAACTGGAGTTTATGTAGATTTAAATGAATAGTATTTTAATATAAAAGCTAATTTTATAAGTGATCCCAAAGTTCTAGTTCATAATTAAAAGCTGAATTGATTTTATATTCTAGTACAAAAAATGACATTCTAATATTCTATTTGATTTTTTTATTAAAGAATTTAATGGAATTATTGGTATGTTATTTTTTTTAGTTTTTAATTAATAAAGGTTTTTCTATTTATCATTAGGATTTGTTGACATAACGTTTACATTGTTGTAATATAAGACAAATAATAAAATGTAAAATGAAATTATTTTAATATTAGATAGAGATATTTAATATTAGTTCTCATAACTATAATTAAAAATTTTATTATACAAAAGTAAATCTAGCCGGAAAGGGGCAATGAAATATGACAAGAGGATCACAAGATACAAAAAGAAAAAGTATAAATAGAGAATTAGTAACTATGGCTAATCTAGTAGAAAAGCAAATTTATGAAAGTATGGTTAGTTTGAAGAATTATGATATAGAATTAGCAGATAAAATTATTAAAAATGATGATAAAGTAGATGAGATGCAGAAAATAATTGAGGAAAGATGTATTAAATTTATTGCAGCAGAACAACCCTTGGCAAAAGATTTAAGAAGAGTAATGACTGCATCTAAAATAGTAACTGATTTGGAGAGAATGGCAGATCATGCAGTAGATATATGTAAGATAACAAAAAAGATGGGGGGAAATGTTAACGCCTTTAAGAAAAGCTCAGAGACTTTATGGGAAATGGAGAAAAAAGTGCGTGACATGATAGGCAAATCTATTGATGCATATATTAATAATGATGATGAGATGGCATATAAGATTTGCCAATTAGATGACGAAATAGATTCTTTTTATAAGTCTTTATTTACAGCCTTTATCGAAGAAATTAAGTTAGATGAAAGCTTGACAGAAAAGGGAATCAATCTTTTGTTTGTTATTAAATTTTTAGAGAGAATTGCTGATCATGTAACAAATATTTGCGAGTGGACAGTATATTCTAAAAATGGTGCTTATGTGGATTTAAATGAATAACTTATAATAAAATTTTATCTTTAAAAATATTTTTAAACTATAAGTTGATAAAATCACAATTTCATATGTGAATGGATGGTAAAGTAATAAATAATAATACTTTATTTTAATAATATATTTATAAAACAAAGTATTTAACTCTAAAATGATTATAGAGATATATTGACATTATATTGTAATACTGATAATATATGCATTAATAAAATATAAAAGCTTTGATGAGGAAGAGTAATTATATGCTTGAAATAAAGAGAGGGAACGCTGGTGGAAATTTCCCATGATAGATGTAAAGAAGGTAGCCTCGGAGCCTTAAACCGAAAGCATTATGCAAGTAGGCTTTAACGGAAATTCCCACCGTTAAAAGGGAAATAGTATCGGCAGTAATGCCCGCACTATACTGAGAGTGTACATTTGTACAAATTTAGGTGGTACCACGGAGATTATCCTTCGTCCTATTGTTATAGGACGGAGGTTTTTTTTATTTCTTTTAAATGCGCAGTTAAAAGAAGTTATAAAAAATTTTAGGAGGTATTAATTATGTTAAGTAAAAAATATAATCCATTAGAAACAGAAAAGAAATGGCAAGAATATTGGCAGGAAAATAATATATATAAATATGATTTTAATAGTGATAAGGAAACATTCTCAATAGATACACCACCGCCTACAATAAGTGGTAGTCTTCATATAGGACATATATTTTCATATACTCAAGCTGAAATAATAGCTAGATTTCAAAGAATGCAAGGAAAAAATGTATTTTACCCTTTGGGGTTTGATGACAATGGTCTTCCAACTGAAAGACTTGTAGAAAAAGAATTTGATATAACTGGTGCTTCTATTCCAAGAAGTCAATTTACTGAAAAGTGTCTTTTAACTACTAAAAAATATGAAGAAGATTTTAAGAACCTTTGGTTATCCATGGGATTTAGTGTTGATTGGTCACTTAAATATGAAACAATTAACCCTAGAATACAAAAAATATCTCAAAAATCATTTTTAGATATGGCGAAGAGTGGTAAAGCTTATATTAAAGAAGCTCCAGTTTTATGGTGTACAACATGTCAGACTTCAATAGCACAAGCGGAACTTGAAAGTGGAGATAAAGAAACAACTTTCAATTATATTTCTTTTATTTCAGAGGGAGAAAAACTTACTGTTGCAACAACAAGACCAGAAATGCTTTATGGATGTGTATGTTTATTCATAAATCCCAAAGATGAAAGATACAAAAACTATATAGGTAAGAAAGCTATAGTTCCACTATATAATTATGAAATACCTATTCTTTCAGACGAAAAAGTAAGTTTGGAAAAAGGTACAGGAGTAGTAATGTGTGCAACATTTGGAGATACCACAGACTTAGAATGGTACGAAAAGCATATGTTGTCCTATAAAAAAGTTATAGAAGCAAATGGCAGAATATCTGATCAGGTTCCTTTAATTGGAGGTTTGAGGATTTTAAAAGGAAGAGAAAAGATAATTGAATTACTAAAAGCTGAAGAGCTCTTAATAAAAAGTGAAGTTATAACTCATACTGTTTCTACTCATGAGCGATGTGGAAAACCAATAGAAATAATACCTTCAAAGCAATGGTATATAGATATTTTAAGCGAAAAAGAAAGATATTTAAAAACAGCAGATCAAATAAACTGGTATCCTGCTTATATGAAAAATAAATATACAACTTGGGTAGAAAATCTAAAATGGGATTGGTGTATTTCAAGACAAAGGTTCTTTGGTGTTCCATTTCCAATTTGGTATTGCAGTAAGTGTGGGAAAACTATATTTGCAAAAGAAGAGGATCTTCCAATAAATCCAATGGAAACAAAGCCTTCAAAGCCTTGCTCTTGTGGAAGCACAGAATTTATACCTGAAACTGCTGTATTTGATACTTGGGCGACTTCCTCATTAACTCCATTAATAAATTCAAAATGGAATTCAAAAGAGGACTTAACTAATGAGCTAATACCAATGGGGATGAGAACGCAAGCACATGAAATAATAAGGACTTGGGCATTTTATACTATTGTAAAAAGTTTATTTCATTTAGGAAGAATTCCATGGAAGGATTTAATGATTTGCGGTTTTGTATTAGCAAAAAAGGGTGAAAAAATAAGCAAATCTAAAAATAATGCACCAACTTCACCAAGAGAGTTAATTAAAAAGCATTCAGCAGATGCCTTAAGATATTGGGCTGCTGGGGCAAAGCTTGGAACTGATACTATGTTTTCAGAAGAAGAACTTAAAATATCAAAAAGATTCTTAAATAAACTTTGGAATGCTGCAAGCTTCTGTATTATGCATCTTGAAGGTTATGATAAAACAGAGCCTGATGAAATTCTTCCTATAGACCAATGGATAATTGAAAGAACTAAAATTTTAGAGAAAACTGTAACTCAAAATTTATATGAATATGAAATTGGTGTAGCTAAACATGAAATAGATGAATTTTTTTGGAATGATTTTTGTGATAACTATCTTGAAATAATTAAAGATAGATTATACAAACCAGAAATTCATGGAAGTAAAGAAAAATTATCTGGCCAATATGCATTATATAATGTATTGCTTGAGATTTTAAAACTTTACGCAATATATGTACCTCATATAACAGAAGAAGTATATCAAATGTATTATAAACAGTTTGAGCAAACATTTTCTATTCATAAAATAGAATGGAGCATGAAATCAAAAAATAAGAATGAAGATATTATATCATTTGGGGAAGATATTAAGAAGATAGTAGGAGAAGTAAGAAAATATAAATCAGAAAGAAATTTGTCATTAAAAGAAAAAATTAATAAATTGATAATTTATATTTCAAAAGATGAATATTTATATTTTGATAAATCCTTAAAGGATATTAAAGCATGTACTTGGGCAGATGAAGTTCAATTTCAAATAGGTGATAAATTCATAGTTGAAATAAATTAAGAGATATAGATTATTTTATATAAAACAAAGGAACTCTTATAAATATAATGTTAGAGTTTCTTTGATTTTTAATATGAATTGGATATAAAAAAATAAATTATATCTAGAGTCGGTATCAGATATTTATTTATTTATTTATTTATTTATTTAAATGGGAAGGAAGTAATGTTTCGAAATAAATATGGTTATTTAGTAAAAAATATTGAAAAATGTAAAAATTAAGTGTATTATATAATTTATAATATAATATTGCTAATAGCACACTTATCTAAAGATAAGGCCGCAAAGCCATGGGTCTAAAGAAATTATATTTCTATGATTGCCAGGTTGCCAATTTATATGTATGAGAATAACTTTGAATACTTATTTTTTTGTGTCTATTAATGGTGTTAATAGGCATTTTTTTTGTATTTAGATATAGATAAGGGTTTTATATATTAGTGTGTATATGAAATTATTTTATAAATGAACTTGAGATGTCATGAAAAAATTTTAATTGGAAATAAATAAATTTAATAAAAGGGAGGTTAAGGTTAGTTATAAATATATTAGAAATTTATTTATGACTAATAAAGTGACAAAATGAAAGATGTATTAAATGGGAAGATGACAAACATAAGGATAAGAGATATAGAAGTATATCATGGCTCTAAAATTATTGATAATTCTTTCTATATTGAACATTTTAAAAAGCAAGGAAAAGATATTAAACATTTTCTTGAAGATATTTGCGGAAGAAAAAAACGATATTTAATTGATGAAAAAAAGGAAAATAGCCTTACTATGGCACAAGAGGTTTCCAAGAAGCTTATGGCAAAATCAAAGCTTCTTGGAAAGGATATTGATATGATTGTCTTTTCAAGCGTACTTCCTCAATATGTTTCACCACCATGCTCAGTAATAATTCATAACACAATTGAAGGAAAAATGGATTGTTTTTGTCAGGATATTAACATGAATTGTGCTGGGATGACATATGCCTTAGATATGATTTATCGAAATATGTCAGCAAATAGTAATATAAATAAAGTTTTACTTGTAGGGAGTGATTATTTAAATTTTCAAATATCACCTGATGATACTTCATGCTATGGACAATTTGGTGATGCTGCTTGCGCATTGATACTTGAAAGAACTGAAGAAGATTCTGGGTTAATAGATAGTAAGCCTATTGTTCATTCAAATGGAATTTCTGATATTGTATTTCCAAAATGCGGCTTTACTAATATTTTTGATGGAAAAAAAGAAGATTTCTTAGCCTTTTGGAATGTGGAAGAATGTCCTTGGTTAGATACTGCAATAATAAGCATGAAGGGTTTATTAAATGAAAATAACTTAAAGATTAATGATATTTCAATGTTTTGTTTATCACAGTACACATATAAAAATATAGAATATCTTAGAGAAAAACTAAACATACCTGAGAAAAACAGTATATATGTAGGAGATACCTATGGATATACAGGAACAACAAGTCCATTTATTGCTTTATATACTGCAATAGAAAATGGGCATGTACAGCGTGGGGATAATGTTATGCTTTGGACAGTAGGTGCAGGCTATTTTCATATAGCTGTGTTATTAAAATATTAGCAATCCACAGAAGATTAGATGTTGTAAGTTGACTATTATATTAAAAATCACTAGGAATGAGGGGTGTGTTAAATGTCTTTAATTAATGAATCTGTTGGAGCTTATACAAGTAATATCTTTGAAAAACATAAAGATAATGAAGCTTTAGTATATGTTGAAGATAATAGCAGATATACTTATGAAAAACTTAATTATGAAGTGGAAATGATTGCTAAGAGTTTTATATCAATTGGGGTAAAAAAGGGAGATCACATAGCATTGTTATCATCTAATTCTCCTGAATGGATAATTATATTTTTAGCTACATTAAAAGTAGGAGCAGTATCAGTTTGTTTAAATGTTTCTGCAACTGAAGAAGAACTGGATTATATGTTAAAGCAGTCTGAATCAACAATATTAATTGTAAGCGATAAGGATATGATTGAAAAAGTTGATTTAGAAAAATTCGACTATTTAAAAATAACCTTAAAAATGAAAACTTTGTTTAATTTAGGTTACATAGTATCCAGAATGGAAAGTGTATCTAAAGAGAGGTTTTTAGAAGTTATAAATGATGTTTCAGCAGACGATATAGCAACAATTTTATATACATCAGGAACCACAGGAAATCCTAAAGGTATTATGTTCACCCATAAAGCTGTATTAAATGGTCCTATTTCCTTTGGTAAAAATTATAAATATACCACAAGAGATAAAATTTTAGTTGCATTGCCGTTAAATCATATTTTAGGTGGAAAGTATACTGCAATTTTAGGACTTTTATTTGGAAGTACAGTAGTTCTAATGAAGAAATTTAAAACCAATGTTGCACTGGAAACTATCCAAAAAGAAAAATGTACAGGTTTTCATGGGGTTCCAACCATGTATCAATATTTAATTAATAATTGTAATTCTTATGATTTATCGAGTTTAAGAGTTGGAATGATTGCAGGAGCAGTATCATCTCAGACGCTTATGAAGGAGATAATGGAGCATTTACACATTTTAGAGTTAAGTAATACATTTGGACAAACTGAGACTTTAGGTGTTACACAAACTCCAATTTCTGATAAAAATGATCCTAAAATAAATACAGTGGGTAAACCAGTTGAATATGTTGAAATAAAAATATGTGATACAAAAAGTGGAAAACAACTTCCTCCAAAGACTGAAGGAGAATTGTGTGTGAAAAGCCCTTATTGTATGGTCGGATATTATAACAATCCAATTGCAACAAGTGCCACAGTGAAGGATGGTTGGGTGCACACAGGTGATATTGGTTTTGTTGATGAAGAGGGATACTTATCTATAAAGGGACGATTAAAGGATGTAATAATTCGAGGTGGTGAAAATATTTCTCCTACAGATATTGAAAATCATCTTATTAAGCATCCTAACATTGAAACAGCAGTTGTAGTTGGTATTCCAGATGAAGATCTTGGAGAAGAAATAGTTGCCTTTATTAAAGTTAAAAAAGCTTGTTCACTAGCTAAAGATGATATATTTAAGTTTTTATCTGGAAAATTATCTAAATATAAGTTTCCTAAATATGTAGAATTTATAGATGTATTTCCATTAACATCTACTGGGAAAATAAAGAGAACTTCACTTAAACAAATAGCAAGTGATAGAATTCTTAATGCTTCACTAACTAAAATAGCTTCGAATTAAGAAGATAGAAACGCATAATAATAATTTATGAAAATAAGGTATTAATAATTTTTGATAATCATAAGGAGGAAAATATGAATAAAAAAGAAAGTTCGATTATAACCTTTAATAAAAAGACTCTTAAATTTGTATTATTAGTTTATGTAAGTTTATGTATTATGGCATTACTATTCTTTAGTGGTTTAAAGGTGTTAGGATTAAATGATAGCATAAGCGTTAATTCATTAATTATTCAAGGAATAGCTATTGTGATTTATATTATAGCAATTAGGATTTGTTATAAAAATACAATAACTGAAGAAGGGTTTAATCTTAAAGCTTTTAAAATAACTAAGGTTGTAATTTTAATATTAACGTATTTTCAATATTTATTTTTGAATTTTACAATGCATTTAAATTCAATATGGATGATGATTTTTTACTTTGTAATTTTGGGAGCATTATTTTTTGATTTAAAAATGATTACAATATCAATAGTTTTGAGTATTTTATGCCAAGTCATAGTTTTGGTAAATAATCCTGACATATTTAGCAATACACAATATGTTATAGCAGAAGCGGCTATGAGAATAATTACTATTTCCTTAACATTAGCAATAATTTTTATGGTGGTATATTTTGCTTCAAAATTGTTGGAATCCATTGATGAAAAGGAACATGAAATTAAAAAAGAAAACGAAAAATTAATGTATTTATTTAAAAATTTAGCTGAGATTTCTACTACAGTTTTAAATTCAAGTCAAAACTTAAGTGTTGCCATTGAAGAGCAAACAAGTTCTTTACTTCAAGTTTCAGCAACAAGCCATGATATATCAAATGATTCTAATGAAATGCTAAGTAAAGCAGAAAAGAATAAAGAAATCTTAAATACCTTATTAAAAGCAAATGAAATAGTAGCTATTAAAACAAAAGAAAGTGAAGAAAAAATAAAGGAATTTATGAAATCTACAGATCAGAATGAGAAAGCTTTAGATGAAACACTTTCAATTATTACGGATATAAAAAACAGTATAGAGAATACTTTTAAATCAACAGAAGAACTGGAGAAAAAATCAAAAGAAGTTGATGAAATTTTAACTATCATTGGAGATATATCAGAACAAACAAATCTTCTTGCTTTAAATGCATCAATTGAAGCTGCAAGAGCTGGCGAATATGGTAAAGGTTTTGCAGTAGTAGCTGATGAAATAAGAAAGCTGGCAGAGGGAACCAATAATTCACTTACTCAAGTTAGCGGAATTGTAGGAGAATTAAAAGATAAGATAAATTTAGTAGAAAAACAAATGTCTCAAAACAATGAAAAAGCTCAAGTTGGAAATAATCTTTTAAATGAAACTGCAAAAGGTTTAAATGAGATGACTTCAGATTTGAAAATTTTTAGTAATAATATTTTAGATATGAATAAAGCCTCAGAGACAATGCTTGTTGAAACTAAAAATGTTGTTAAGTTTAATGAAGAAGTTGATAATATCACAAAGGATACAATAGCAAAATATGAAATAGTAAATGATGCTGTAACTCAAAGTGCTTCTACAAGTGAAGAAATAGAAACTAACATAAGTGAATTAAAAAATGTTGTTGAAGAAATGAATAGTCTTATTAAATAATGCTTATTAAAAGTCTGCCGAAAGGTGGGCTTTTTTATACATTTTCTAAAAGAAATTTATATTAATAAAAGTTTAGTTTATAATTAAAGTACAAGCTACATATAAAATATATAAAATAGGAATCTGTTAAGCTGTTATGAAAAAATAGCTTGATTATTCATAGAATTACT
>NZ_JAABNP010000062.1 GCF_009928485.1 Clostridium sp. C2-6-12
AGTAATTCTATGAATAATCAAGCTATTTTTTCATAACAGCTTAACAGATTCAATTACAAAATTTTTTCTATTGTATCATATACTGAAATAAGTACCAATTAATTCTCATATCTATATTTCATATTAACTTTTTATGATTTATTCTCAAAATAAAAAAGACAAAGTATTTATTCCCAAATACCTTATCTTCATTATATTTTAAAGCTTACTAAATCACTTTATTTTTACATAACAGCCTTAATAAAATTTATGAATAAACAAAATGAAACATAGAGTAATGTTAAAAATATTGTTCTTACGATAAATAGTAACCATTAATATAAATATCCTTTAATTTTGATAACATCCTTTTAATACAGCTTCATCTAAAACATGCCCATCCATAGCTTTATATAGTTCATTCATATAAAACCCATCCTGTAAATTTAATTTATCATCTAATGCGAAAATATGTAATTCATAACTATGAGGCGCATTGGGTGGGGTCATACCTCCGTATCCTGTTGCATACTCCTTATCTACATTAGCCACTACTCCACACCAGCTATTTACACCTTGAACAAAATCTTTTTTCAAAATACTTTCATTTTCTTTTATTTCAGTTTTTGTAATGTTAGCCGCTAACCAGTGAATCCAAGAAAAGCCACACACTGGCACAGCATCCTTATCCTCTAAAATTAATGCATATGATACTGTTTCTTTAGGGGAATCTTCAATTTTAATTGGCAATGAATACGTTGGTATCCCAGCTTCATTAAACTGACTTCCTCTTTTTCCATACTTATCTTGAATAATACCATTTTTTATACCTGCACTTGTTACTTTCATACTCTTTGTACCTCCAAATTTCACTTGTTATATAATTAAATTTCTTTGTATTAATTATTATTAATATATAGGAAAATGTACATTGAGTAAATTACCCACTTTTTTGTGTGTATATAATTTTATTAATCTATTATTCTATAATTCCTTTTTCTTTTAATATCTCTTCTTGTCCATTTGACAGCATAAATTGGATTCCAATATTCTGCATTATACTTAATGCCTGCAACATAGGTTCTCCACGATCTTTAGTTAAAAAATATTCAACTCTTAGCGGATATCCATCATATGTAATTTTATCAACAAGTCCAAATTTCATTAATTCCTTCAACTGTTCTATTAACATCTTTTGTGTAATTCCATTGATATCTTTTTCAAGCTTTGAAAGAGATATTCCTCCAAGCCTAAGTCTCCATAAAATTATCGGTTTCCATTTACCTTTAATCATGTCATGAGTAAGTTCCAACGGACATGTATATTCATTTCTTATTTTCATGTGTGTTACCTCTGATAAATGATATTAGTTAAAATGTATAATAAATGCAATCACTCTTACTTTTATTATACTATAAAAATAAGGCATAAAGTAATCCTGAGATACTTCTCATCTTACTCTATGCCTTATATAATTATATTCTATTTTTAAGAAATTCTATTATTTATCATATATGCAACATTAATTTCCATATAAATATATATGTGAATTATAATTACAATTGTCACTAAAACTATTTTTAAAACAGAAGAATTATAACATTCATTTGACATAAAATATATTATTCCTTGTCACAAATCGTTTTTATTATAATATTAATTGTCACTTTCTGTATTAATACCATGCTCCAAAAGTTTCTTAGTAAAATCATTCAATTCAGGGCATCTGGAAATAAATTTATATTCTCTCCCTAATTTTAAAGATATACTTCTAATTGTTTCTAACTCACCATTTTCTATACTTTTTAAATAAATCTTTTCTATTTCCACTTTATAACATTCTATTTTTTGTTCTTTAACTTTTAAATTATGTATCTTTACCTTTCTTACTACATACTTTTCCAAATCCGGATAATTTGTTGTTAGCTGATATCGATTTATTTTTGTTTTAGCAAATAAATCTTTTAGAAGTACGTTTTCAAACTTAAACTTATCTAAATAATTAGCTACTTTTTTAATTATGTAAAAATTATATTCTATTCTTTTCTTATTTGCTTGGAATCTCATTGATGTTTCGAAAATATCACCCAACTTATGTCTAAGCAACATTTCTCGTGAAATTTGAAAATATTTATTAGTATTTTTATAGCATATATCTATGTCTCTTTTCAAAAAATAATATATAGCTATCAGCAACACTTTCTTCCAGTTCCTTTTTTGAGGTCTAAATTGACTTCTTCTTAGTCCCTCATATTTTTCTTTATCGATTAGGAAATTTTGTATCTCAGGTAACCAATAATAGTAATGGAATTGAAAATAACTCCACCCAAAAATTTTCTTAGCCTTTTTATCCGTTAAACATTTTTTGTCAAATAATAGATTAAATCTATCTTTTATATCTATTGGTATAATCATATAACTATTAGTTTCTACATTACTATTTACTAAATTATTTAAAAGTAAATACGCTAAAATTTTTGTATACAAATATGCACTTATTCCTAAAGTATCAACAATCTCTCCTTGAATTTTGCCTTTCAAAATCATTTCTTTAATTTTAGGTATATTATTAAAGAACGTTTTATTAAATGGTTCACACATATTTTTTCGGAAGTTATACCCAAATCGCATATTACATTCAGTACAAACAAATTTTTTCACAAACTCATTACTTTTTGAATTACATTTTCCTAGTATTTCAATTTTATCGTTTTTACCAAAGAAATCACACCACGGTGATAAACACATTAATTCCATAGCCTTCTTCCTTTGTTCAACTAAAGATTGAATATATGATATAGGAACTTCAATATTAGGTAAAGACTTTAGCAAGATATTTTTATCATTTGCTATTCGTTTCACACCATTTAAAGAGACCTTCTCTCCAATTTCCTTATTATTTATAAATTTGACAATATTACAAATTGTTTTTTCATGAAATTGTTTTATATTTTCTATTCGAAATGTATTCTCTTGATTTTGTGCAATATATAACATTGTTATTGCCAGAGATTGATTAAAATTATAATGTGGAATTATCTTTACTAGTTTGTTTTTATATTTAAGCAAAAACTTCCAATTATTATATACTAATATTTGTTCATTTAATTTATTAATATTTAAATCATCTCTATTTACTTTTTCCCACAACAAAGAATGACAATTACTGCATATGTAATTTCCTAAATATGATGAAAAGTATCTTTGCTTAGAATTACAGACACCACAATAACTAACCAATTTTATATTATGTATGTCACAAATCCTTATATCCTTAATTTGCCACATTAATTTATAAATGCCATTCTCTTTTAAGCATAGAGGACAGAATCTCCTTACATCTTTAACTAACTCCTTTCCAATATGTTCTTTGCCTAAAGCCAACTTTACATTTAACACATCAAATACATTCTTAAAAGTAGCATTTTCAATTTCTTCTTTTGATTTATTAAATATAGAACATATATTGTTTTCTTTTAATATCTCAAATGGAAAAACATCAATACCCTTGGCTATTTGAGAGTAAGCTACATTTATTATATTATCTTTAAATTTATAGTGTATGTTACAATTATAAATAATATATTTAAAAAATTCCTTGCAATCAACACCCATTGCCCTTGCAGATCTTATAATATATCCACTAAATGATTCTCCTTCAACAATACTTAGTCTTATTGGTAACCTTATATCCATAAACCTCCTCCGTTCAAATGAAATGGTTTCTCTAACTATGCATCAGCAAAAAAATGTTATTCCTACATCAATTTGTTATGTCTACTAATCTCACTAGTTATATATGCTGTAATTTCAGGATATTTTCTCCACAATACATTTCTTTGTACTCCTATATATTTATATAGATCTTCAGTTCTAATAAAATTATCTTTATTCTTTACAATAAATAGTTTTATTTTTTCTTTTATAACTTTTCTATTTCTTTGCATATAATTATCCTTTTGCTTAGTTTTGTAATCAGCAATTAACTTATTGCATTTCCAATACCTAATTGTTTCAGGATAAATATTTAATTTACTACAAACTTTATTTAATGTAATTGGTATATCATCTTTTAATAATTCTTCTAATATATTAATAACCTTTTGTCTTTTATTTTCTGTATTAACTATTTTATTTCGCATAACCTTTTTCATATTAAGTTCTAACATTACTTCTTTATGAAATCTATATAATAAAAATTCTCTATACCCGCTCCAGCATTTTAAATTTTTTATTTTATTTAAAGTACTTCCCTTTTCTATCTCTTTAATAAATAAATTTATCAATTCTTCTTCTAGAATAATTGTCTTTTCATCTTTTAAATACATCCCTCTAGTATTAAAATATGCTAAAATTCTCTTTATCTTATCCTCTGTCATGCTATTTACATATGCAAGATTTTCTAACGATATATTGTTATTCCATGTATTATTCAAGCAATTAAATCCTTCAATAAATGAGGTTCTTTCAACTAAATATCCATTTTCATCATATGCATATTCACAACCACACTCTGGACAGTACATATAATATAATAAAGCACTGTTATTTACTAATTTTCTATAAGCCGTATTAGTTTTAATTAATTCTCCGTTAACTTTATAATTTTTACACCACGGTGCCATACAACTAGTTCTTTCTAATTTATTTTGTTTTTTCTCTTTAACTGAGGCTACAAATTCTTTAGGTACTTGTAAATTCAAAAAATCATCAATGCTAATTTTATTTTTAAATAATATATTAATAATACTTGATATATGTAATGTTCTTTTAGTTATAGTTGTTCCTCTTGCATATTGTAAAATCATTTGTAAAAAGTATTTTTCTTTGTTTAAATTATTAAGTAAATCTTTATCAAAAATACTTCTTTTCTTATTTAAAATGTATAAAATTTTATAGGCTATTTCTTGTGATTTCATTTTGTTATAGTTACTATACATCAACTTATTCCAACTCTCATACAAATAAGTTTGATATAATGAATAGTTGACATTATCTATATCCTTTTCTATATCTTCAGAAAGTTTTCCTCCACAACTACTACATATCCCTAAAGAAGTTATTTCCTCATACTTAATCTTATGATTACAATGTGGGCATTTATTTAAAAGTTTACATTTATGTTTAGCACAATTTGTTACACCTTCAATCTTCCACATTAATCTATAGTACATCTTTTCTTCTAGGCATTTAGGACAATAATAGCAATCCTTTCGTATGACTCCTGAAATAAATCTAGCCCTTTCAACTTCACTGCTATCTCCAAATTTTTCAATAATATTATAAAAAGTATTAGTCAACAAAAAATCTATTCTAAATCCTAACAACTTTTCAAGTTCATTATAATTTATATGATTAAATGGAATTTTATCAATAACACTTAATTCACTTAATTGTATATAGTCGTCATTTTTTTCTTTTATACTATTTAATAAGCGTAATAAATCTACCCCATTATTTTTCGAAAGCCTTGCCAAGTAACTAGTAAGCAATTCATCTTTGAATGGTTTAAATCTAACAGTCAATTTGTCTTGCATCTTTAAAATAATCCTCCTACATTACTTAAAATAGATAGCTTTCTCAAACTCTTCCATATCAATATCGCCTACAATGTTCTTATAAGCTGTATATATAACATCAATACTAAGTTTTGCTTTTAAAATATCATCAAAATCTTCATTAAATACTCCTAATAACCTATATGCTTCTTGAATCGTTCTAGTTATTATCGAAACAACACCTTTACTCATTGCAAAAAAAACTTGTGGTAAATTAGTTTCTAAATTACCTAATCCTATTTCTTCTATCGGATTAATTTGTTCTTCTATACTACTTAAAAACATACAAAATTCATCATTTAATTCATTAAACCTTTCTAATTCTATTTTAGGAAACCTCCTAATATATTGAAAATTCAGTTTTCTTAGCTCGTCTACTTGAGGTGTTCCTACACATACAAGAGATGCACTTGCTACATTTCCAATATGTTTTATAGCCTCCATTGCTTCTTGTGGCTTAATATATCTACTACTCAATACGTAATCCATTTCATCAAAAATCAACATTTCAACTTGCTGCTTTTCAAGCAAGGTAAATGCATGCCTCTTGGCATCACCTATGGAGGGCCTATACATAATTATAGGTGCACCAAGTGCTTTGATTATGGATTGATATAATTCTAAAAGAGTGAATGGATTAGGAATTTCTAAATAAACCACTGGTTTAATATCATATTCTATCCCATCTTCTATTTTTACAAATCCTTTATTCATTTCAGCATATCTTTTTATCATTCTAGTCTTTCCAACACCAGATTGACCAATTATAAATAAATTGGATTGACTTTCATTTCTATTATCAAATGTTCCTATACATCTCATTGATGACAATACATCATATATTCTTTGTATTCTTGGATACTTTATATAAATATTAGCTACTCTTTCTGCAAATTTTTGTGCTTCCAATAAATTAGGCATCTATTTTTTATTCCTTCTCTCTTCAATTTTTTTTGCTTGCGAAATTATATCTTCAAGTTTCATATTATTTTCCTTCGTATTTATTTGAGCATCGCTAAAATCTATTTTCATGTCAAAATTTGTTCTTTGTGCCTGCTTTCTTATACTTCTATTTACATCATATTTTTTAGAAATAATTTGTTTTAACTTAGCTTTAGCTTTTATGACACCATCTGTTGAAATTATCTCATTTCTCTTTGCAATTCCTTCCTCTTTAATAAGTTCAAGCATCTTTTTATACGTATACCTATTAACATTAACCAATGATTCATATGATGGTATTGCTGCTCGTAGTTCTATATATTGGTTTAACTTTGGATTTAATATATATATCTTAGAAATATCATCATCATTATATTTAATTCTATACTTCTTATCCCGTCCTCCTATGAATTGTGAAAATTCCGGAGACTTATAAATTACGTTTCCTAATCTTACACCATCTCTGGTATATGGTTTCATATCAGTAGCCATTAATTCTACTTTATAAAATTCCTCATCACTTTTACTAATAAATTCCGGATATCCTGCTTTTTTAATCCCTTCACTATATCTGACTAAAGGTATATTTTCATATACAGGAAGTCCTTTATGTTCAGAACAATGATAAACATCTGTTATATAAATTGTTAAGAGTTCCTTAATATCATCCAATGTCAATGCTGCCATTTTTTCAGGTTCATATTCTCCAAGTTTTCTAAAATTGCTTTTTCTTGTTCCCTCAAGTCTGTGTATAAATTCTTCATTTATAGTACCAAAGCATCGTTCAATTACTCCTCCATATCTAGGAGTTCTTACAGGTCTATATTTTACATGAGATTTTAGCGTATCATTTATCATTCTTTTTACCTCAACACTTTTAAAATCAGGACCATTATCTAAAAATATAGTATTAGGTATACCAAATACGTCCCATTTATTTTGTGTATCATATTTATTATCTTTGAAAAAAATTCCGTTCTCTAATGCCTTTCTTACTCTATTTGCTGAAGGGGGTTCAAATGATATATACATACACCAAATACATCTACTATATACATCAATTCCTAATGTTATCCATGGTCTTCCAGTTACATATCCTGTTTTACTATCCATTACATCCATATCAAGTTCAGTATGATCAATCTCTATAACATGTAACGGATACATAGCATCTTCATTAGAAAATCCTCTTTCAATATCATCATATATCGCTGCGGCTTCTTTAGAATTTCTAAGTCTAGATTTTACTTGTGGGTTAACTCTATCCAGTAATTTATATATAGTAATCATTTTAGGTGGAGGAATATTTTTCATAAAACATTTTACGCATATAGAATCGTATATTTCATTTTTCCCTGCCTGCCTTGTTGTAAGATATTCTTTTGAAATTACGTCCTGTATAATAGGAATATAAACACTATCTATTCTGACATTAATACTATCCAAAATAATGTTTGGATTTCTAGGATTATATATATTTAGAGTTTTATTATCCTTTCTAGCTAAATATCCACTTCCGCTTTTTGGTACTAATCCTTCTACACCACTTTTTTCTTTGACATTTTCAGCTTTTCTATATGCAGATAGATATCTCTTTATTGTTCTTACTGAAATATTTTCTTTCTTAGCTATTCTATTAATAAGTTCTTCCTGATTTAATTCAGTTAATTCTTCATTTTCATCTGTGAGTTCACTATAATATTCTTTAAATTCATAATTTGCTCTAATATAACCTTCTTTTATAGCCTTAAAAATAATTAAAGGTCTAATTACATCCATCTTTTTATATGCTATATCCTTTTTATGACCTGACAATAAATTAAATGATATTTCTTCATTAGCATCAGCAATTGGTTTTATATATTGTGGAGAATTCTCATCATTTATTAATGCATTTGAAACAAGTTCTGAAAATTCTATCATTATTGAAACTCCATCTGAATCTATTCTTCTAATAAAAACATTAGGAGGTTCTATTGATACTACTACATATCTTTTTCCCATATATATAATTTCCGAATTAATTTTTAGTCTGTTTATTCTCAGTACTGGTCACTTCCTTTAGATAACTAAAATAGTCTATTTCTCTATAAATAGTTATATTACTGAATTCTGATATTGGCGCCTCAATATTTGTAAAAATGCTTCCATTGGCTATTAAATGATATATTGTAGGAAGCAAACTGAATGTATTTATTTCATCTGTGAAACTGTTTAGTAATTCATTTATGTTTGTATTTCTCATATCCTCTAATCGTGCCATCACATTAGGAATCAAATTATTATATTCCTTCCTTCGCTTTAAAAATCCAATAAGAAATCTAATATTTCTTATTAATTCAGTTGGTAATAATTTAGGATAAATAACATTATAATTCCACTCATTCTTTTCAGCATATTTATTACATCTTTTATTTATAATCTCAATTTTATCTGTAATCTTACTTTTAGGATCTTTAACTTGATATAATATTGGCTTCATGTTATGTCGAAAAACCAGTACATCAGGAACATGTATCCATCTTTTCTCTATACCATCTTTATCAGTATATTTCATCTCAATTTCTACAGGCTGAACATAATACCTAAAAGTTCTTTTATCTAATTCTAAAATTGAATACAGTATAAATTCATTTATAGATTCGTATTCTATGCATTTATTCATCTTATTACTATAGAAAGTTCCTATTATGTGTGGTAATGCATTACTAGATTTATTATTTACTTTTCTTTTTGGTTTAAATATAGAGTCGTAGCTTTCCCATGAATCAAACAACTGTCCATTATCTGACACAATCACTTCATCCCTTTCTATATAAAATTATTAATGTAATTTGAATTTTCTTCTATTGGTCTATAGCTTTAAAATTTTCATTTACAGTTAACTTATTTAGCCTATTTATGGTTTTAATTAAATCTTTTATTATTAAATCTCTTTTTTGAATTTCAAATTTAAATTTTTTAATAATATTCTGTTGTTCACTAAATGGTTTTTTATTGTCTTGTAATCCATTATTATAAAATATACCTAAATACGCACTGCTTACCAATGTATGTGCAGCATTCTTAGTGCTTTTGATCCATTCTACTGATATATTTTTACTATCACTCACTAATTTCAGTATTTCAGTTATCTTTGGATATTTCTCTTCAATCTTTTTAGTAACATGTTTAGTCTTTATCATATCAACTAAAGTTCGCTGATCTGAGTAAATAATAATCTCATCACTTAAGCCTATTTTACTAACCATCATTAGTGCATCAAATAGAGCTAATTCTTCCGCAGTATGGCTGCAACCTTCCTCTAATTTTTTAGAATACCTTATTCCAGTAGTTCCATATAAGTCAATCACTCCTATATACATAATATGATCCTTCACTCCGCCATCCACATATATTTGTACTATATTAATCCATCCTTTCAATTTATATTTAGTGAGTAAATCTGTTTATAAATTTTTGCATTTCTCCTTTCTGTCGTCATTTTAGACATAAAATCAAATTTTATACACAAAACTGCTTGTCCAACTAAAAAAAATTTCATCACCCTTCAAGAGTAATGAAATTTTTTTTATACTTAAATTAAATTTTCACTTGTATTTTATAATTAAATTATTAACCTATTTTCTATATAATATACATTATTTCTGTGTATATTTCTATTAAATTTATACACATTCTTTTTTTATAAAATAAGAAAAAGTTTTATAACAAGAACTATAAGTTTTGTAAATTTAAAATTGAAAATATTAACTTTCATCAGTGAAATTTTAATTTAAATGTTTTATCTTGTTTGTGAAAATTCCAATAACATTTGTAATCCAAATTTATATCTAAAAACACTTCTACTACTGCTAAATACCTACAATAAGTTTATTATCATCATCATCCTTCTTTAATGAAATACAATCCATTTATAAAAAAAATAAGATGATATTAAAACTACTAAATTAAAATAATTTCATTATATCTTTAAAAACTACCACAGTCTTCAAAATAATCATCTTTTAAGAAATAAATTCTTTGCAATTTTTCAACATAATAATATCGATCACTATTTATTACCTTAATCATTTTATTAAAATATTTTTTGGATTTTTCTACTCTTACTTTACTTTTATAATTATTGCAGTAATCATAACACTCACTTAAATCATCTTTTAAATGAGGTTCTGTCATATTCATATACATTTCTAAGTAATATTTTATTTCTTCATACTGCTCTTCACAATAATCTTGATACATTATATCTGTATTACTCATTCCCAACATTACCAAATGCTGCATTTCTTCAATTACTCTATATTTACAAATTCTACGTTTTACTAATCTTTGTTTCATATAAACCAACTCCTTTATTTTTACATAGTATAACTTGAAATTTTAAAATTAGATAAATAAAAAAATTATTTTTAATTTTAAAATTTTGTGTTAACTAATAAATGTGTTTTGTTGGACTTTTTTATAACAAACCATTTAGTATGTTATGTGTATAAATTTAGTAACTTTATACACAATCTTTTTCCATAAAAATTAAGACAATAAATGGCTTAGTTCAAATTTGATGTGGTAAATGTAGTAATATCAGTAACAAAAATATAATTTTTGAACTACACCCAATAAATTATACTTATACAACTTTATCATCTTTACCTTACTTGAAATACAAAAAGGAATACCCAAAACTTATTACTCTAGGTATCCCTTTTTCTTATATTCTTCTACTATTACCATAATCATCTTTAATTTCATAATAGAACGGATTAAAACCACTTTTATTTTCAGATATTAAATTATCTATTGTAGCATTAGTTACTAATAAATCCTCATTATTTTCATCATCAAACATAAATATTTGAATATTTTTTCTATCCATTGTTTCATAAAATTTCTCTAAAATTGTTCCTATTGCTTTTCTATTGATCAAGTCAAATGGTTTAGAAATATGATCAATAGCAAATATAGGTACAATAGGATATTTATTTTCTTTAATCAATAATTCCAAAAAACTTAAATACCCTGATAACTGAATAAGTGTATGCCTTGCCATACTCCCTGTATAGTACTTTTCTGAAGATTTTTTATCACCTTCGCTTACAATTTCTGCTTCATTTCTTTCATCTTCATTAACTGTTATCATAGGTTGAAGAATATTTCCCTTTTTAATATATTGTATCTTGAATCCTTCAATATCAATATCATGCTTAACTAATTCTGAAACTTCATATGCTGATTTATATAGATTAGTAATACTCTCTGAAATCATTTCTATCTTTTCAACATCATCTGCATTTTGCAATATTTTTATTTCTTCTTTAATTGCTCGTATTCTCTTTCTTTTCTCTTTAAGTTCATCCTCATTATAACTTATATTTTCACTTAAATAATCTTCCACAATAGATATTGCTTTAATTTTTTCATCTATATTAAATCTTTTAAATCTATAATTATTATTAAAAATTTCTTTCTTTAAATTTTCCCTTTGTTTTCTCATTTCTTGAACTGCAGTATCATTAATTATATAGTTATTAAAAGAAATGCTACTCTCTAAATCTTGAACTAAATTAGTTACAGGTTCTATTAGATACTGTAACTCATTAGTATTTTGCAAAATTAAATTTAATCTCTCTAAAAGTATTTTTCTATTTTCTCCTTCTATATTCATTCTTTTAGAGTCTAAGATTCTATTTTCATATATTTTAATCTGCTCATCTAAATTATTGAATATCGCTTCTAACTCTGCAATAGTTTTAGTACTATTCTTATTTATTTTACTCTCCATTGACTTTATACTTTCAATTTGTTCCTTGATTTCGTCAGAATTTCTACCGTTGTATGGTATAAGTATATTTAATTTATGTAAGTTTAAATTAACTTTATTGCATATAAAATCAAATCTACTTACAGTTCTTTCAATTGATTTAACTTCATTTTCTAGAACCTCAAGTTCTTTTTTTAGTTTAAATATCAGTGATAAATTTTTATTAAATATAAAATTTAATATAGGATTAAGCTTTACAGAATATCTTATATCACTGCATTTATCTAAAAAATCATTTAAAACCCCTTGTCTCTTTTCGCCTAAAAAATTAAACATTGTAAATGATCTATATGTTAGGTTTTCATCTGTAAATTCCCTAATATCCTTTAGAAATAATTCTTCTTTAGTAAAAATAGAATTTAATTTATCTTTATATTCCCTACTTCCTATAGACTCTCCTTGCTCTTCATCTTTATAGTATAAATAATTCTTTTCTGCATCTAAAGTTCTGGTTAGAACATAGCTGATATTATCATAAAAAATTTCCATCGTAGCTTCTTTTAAACTATCTTTATACCAGTATTGCTTGTTTATTTTTTCTGATGAACCCAACATATAATCGATAAATTTATAGAATTCTGTTTTTCCAGAACTATTCTTTCCCTTAAAATAATTAATTCCATATTCAAATTTATATGTAAATTCTTCATTGTGATTACTTTTCATAATTAGCTTATCAATTTTAAACATTGTGGATGACCTCCTTCAAAAACTGTCTATCTGTCATTTTTCCACTTACATTAATAGATTTTGCAATAAAATTATTTTCCATATAAATAGTTTTATTATTTTTTGAATTATAATTTAGTATATCATCTTCAATTAACAAATCTCCATTTTGTATTAATAAATGAATAGCTTTAAATATATATTCAATACTATTACAGTAATCCTCAAATGCACCAGATAACTTTGAAATACATTTTAATAGAATATCTTTAGAATTATTGGCACTGTAAATTTCTTTTTCATTAAATTTATTTTTCTTTATTAGATAAGAAAAAACAAGTGTTTTGTTAATACTAAGTTGCTTATGCTTCTGTAAAATTCCTAATATTATATCGCAGTAACCACTTAACATGATCGCTTCTGCTAATACTTTATTTTTAGACATTTATATATCCTCCTTCCAAGATATTTGTTTCTCATCATCAATATCATCTCGTGTTAAATGAATTGCTACACCATACTTAACTTGTTCATTTGGTGTATATGAGTTTGAACTTTTCTTTATATCATTAAGCCTGTTAAGAGGAGTGTCTCTATTTTCTTGTTGCAATACTGATTTTAGGAAATCGTAATTCTCATAGGTTGTATTCTCCATATCTTCTATTCTAGATATCTTATTATTCTCCATATATGAACATTTTAAAAATTCATAATATAACTTATATATGAGGTGTTGTTCTACGCTTTGTCTTGATAGATTACATGAATTTAGTTGAATACATTCTCTTGAATTAACAATCTTCAAGTCTTCCCAATCAATTGCATTGTTACTTTTAAATATTGAATAACTTAAAATCACCTGATTTTCTTCTATGTTTTTACAAATCTCCTCGATTTGTTGCATAAACTCACTGTAGGTACAAATAAAAGGTTGTCCTTTGTTTACAGATTGCATAATTTTCATAGTTACATATCTCATTAATTCTTGTATTCTCATATAATATATAATTTCTGATACCGATGGAGCTGATCTGTGAAAGATACGTTCATATCTATTTAAAATTTGATTATCTATTTCATCTACAACCTTAAATTCGTATTTATCTTGAATTCGTTTATAAAGAACTTCAAATTCTTCAAAATCATCATTAAATATATTCTTCACCATTGTAATTAATGCATTTGCTTTTTTATCTGATGACTTTATTTTTTCAAATAATTTCTTATAATCTCTATTAAAAATAATATCTTGATTATCATAAACTTTGTCAGTAAATAGTAAATATTTGCTGATATTATCATGTGTTTTTTCAACAAGTAACCAATTATATAGTATTTTTTCAGCACTTGCATTTGTTATACTTGTCCTTTTTACTTGTATTGCCACATTTGTCTCTTGTTCTTTAATTATGCATTTATAACTGTCACTCTTAGTATCTATTTCATCTTTCTGAACCGCTTTTATATTTACATCCTCTAGTGTTTCAAATTCCATTTGCTCGTTCTGTTGAAGTTTCGACAGATAATATACAAATACTTTTATTTGGTATGCAAAACCACCCAAACTTTTTATACCACTCTCTCCAGTAGAATATTCCATATCGTTACTCCTATCTGCTTTATTTTTCCTTAAACGTTATAACAATCTATTATTTTCCATTATATACAGTATAATATATATGCTTACAAAATAAAATCAAATTTCAACATTATTATTACTTCCTCTACCACTAAAAAGGTATCACTTTATATAGTTTTATCATTTCTATTACCTTCTTAAAATAGATAAAGGAATACTAAAAGCTCATATTGCTCTAAGTATTCCTTTTATATTTTTTCATCATTATAATATATATTTATTAAATCAAAATTTATAGCTCCTTCGCATCTAATAAAATCTATCTCTTCCTCTTCTTCATATGATAGAATCAAAATATCTATGTCTATTAATAATTCCTTTTCTAAAATCAATTTCATATTATTTTTTAAGTTAAATATTTCATTAATATAATTTGTATTCCTTGGATATAATATTAAAATATCTATATCATTAGGATTACTAGTATTAAAAACAGATCCAAACAGAAAAATATTTAAACTATATTTTCTCTTATTATTCTCATATATATTCTTATTCGTTATTATGTTCAGGAGTTTTATAATTAATAAATTTTTCTCCATTATAATATATTGCTCCCATTAATTCTTTAAATGTAAACACTGCTATATTTTTTAACCTTGCCAATTCTTTAGCTTCATGTGTGTATTCATTCCAATTGCTAACTACTAAAATTGCATTAATTTGTGGATTGTCCGATATTATTTTTAAAGTTGCACCTTCTCCTAAGACATAGGCATCAACTATATACAAAAGTATATCTGAATACATATCTTTTCGCATTATCTTTAAAATTTGCTCATCTATAACTTTAACTTCCACAACCGTATCTTTAAACTTTAGTGCATTTATTAAATTTTCTGTTCCTCTTGACCATGGTTTGCGTACTCTTTCTCCATAATATAATTCTCCCATAATATTCCCTCACCCTATTTTAATATATCATATATTTCTACCGGAAACTGAAGATATTCAGCTCTTTTTTCTACTCTATTTTGATTTTCTTCAAATCCTTTTGCATGAATTTTAAATTTTATAAAAATCTTTATTTCGTCTTGAGTTAATAGTCTCTTATTATCTTCTAACAACTTAACTATTCGGGTATTATTAGGTACTATTATATCCTTAGCCATTTCTCTCCATATGTCTGCTTTACTACTATATATATCTTCTTTGTTTTTAAACGTTGGTCCATATAATGTATATATTTCTTCATTCTCATTTAGCAAATTATCTATTTGGGGTTTCAAACTCTTCCTACTATATTTTTCATTAGATTCATTTTCAACGTTCTTCTGTTGTATCAATTCTTGAGGAGTTATTCCATAATAGTTATATATCCGATTATTCTCAACATTATTTCCACTCCCGTTAATAACATTACTATCTTTATTGTAACTTCCACCATTATCTTGTGTATATCTACAATCAGCTTTAATTAATTTAAGTATATCTATTAATTCTTGGTCTTCTTCGATAGCGACTTCTAAAAATCTACTACTCTTTTTATATTCTTCTGGCATATCATTTATTTTTTTAGCTATTTTTTTACAAGTAATTTCGTCCACTATCCAATGAGTAAGTTTTGATTTTATATATGTTCCAGTTAAAGTACCAATTGCTTTTATTCCATCCCACGCTATTCCTGATAATATAGATGACGTTAAAAAATCCATTTTCTTTCCTCACTTTTAAACTATATTCCATAAATAGATTATATACCCTATATATTCCTGGTTCAAGAAATAACATATATAAAAATACACTATACCTAACTCTATATTATATTTTTATATATCCCATTTCAGTAAACTTATCATTCACTTATGATATGGTTAATCCTCACTTATACTAAATTCATTTTGTTTGTTTATATTTTAATAATGTAACTTGTACTCACTAAATTTCTTAACTTCTTCATAAAATCATCTTGATTTTTAGCTAATTTAATCCAATTCCTGATGATTGCTGTAAATTCAGACTCCAATTTGATTAACTCAATAGTTTTTGTTAAAAATTTATTTAATAAAACCTTATTAGACCTAAAATCTATTGATTAAGAAGTATACATGCTTTAAGTTATATATATACATTTTTAAAATATAAGGAGGTACAATAATGTCAGATAAAATGAATAATGACAAAATCGAAACAACGGAAGGAAAATATAATTGGAAAATCATTGGATGTAAAGTGCTATCCGCTTTATGTTCAGCAATTGATAAGATTTTGGGACTAATTTTTACATGTATAGCACTTATGATATCTAACTCCACATGGGATATATCAGTTTTGGAGTGTGTTGGAATAAGTATAGTATGTTATATCTTGAATTTATGGATTATAGAATTAAAGGATAAACAAAAAATGAGATATACAGAGTTAGAAACCAATGAACTTAAACTAAAGATTAAAGATACAAAAACAATATTAACAATAAAGATAGAGCCTAAAGAAATAGATTTAGATAATAGTACATCTACAGACGGTGAATCCAATAAAAAGTTTATATGGAGATATAGAATAGCAAAGGTAATAATTTTCATTACAAAATATATAAACTCTTTCGGATATATAGCAATGATTTCACCAGTAGTAAAAAGTCTATTCAACGAAATTGTTGATAACAACTATATATTTACTGATTCAATTAAGTTAGAAATTGGAGTAATATCAGCAATATCAATATTTGCAATTTCTTTATCTGAATATGCTAACATCTATTTTGAGAAGGTTAAAGATGATTTTATTAAAACACCTGAAAGTGATATTACTGCAGATATACCAAAGGAATATATTGAAGGGTTACGTAAACAGATTAGCAAATATAAAAAAGATAACAAAGAAAAAAAGAATAATTAAACAAGATCCCACCCTGTACATTAGGTGGGATTTTTTTTACTTAAAAATCATTTATATGTTTTTCAAGAGTAAGCGTAAAAAAATTAACGCATAGAAAATGCAAGCCTCCATTGTTAAAA
>NZ_JAABNP010000063.1 GCF_009928485.1 Clostridium sp. C2-6-12
CGAGTAATTCTATGAATAATCAAGCTATTTTTTCATAACAGCTTAACAGATTCAAAATATAAGACCATACCGATTATATCACGTTATTTAAATATTGTCATATCTCTAAATACTATTATTTGTATGTTTATTTATATTGAATGTCTCTATTTATAAGAGTTAAACACAAATTTGTATCTATAAGAATTGTTCCCTTATATTAAATTTTGTATCTTTTTTATTAAAAGGTTCTATGCAATAATTTTGTAAAAAAATACGTTATCAAAGAATTTATTTCTTCAACAACGTATTTTTTATATTTAATATATCCTCTTACTCTCTTTCAAAACGGAACCATTCAAAATCAAAATTACATCCAGGAAGAAATATAAAAGTTACTTTTTGTTTACCTATTATCTGCTCTAAATCAAAACACTGTTCTTCATAATCTTCCTTTAATTGAACAAACTCAACAATTTGTTTACTTTGTCCTTCCTCGTTGGCAAATTGAATGTTAATAGTATTTTTATCTATTGGTGATCTTCCTCGTATAATGAGTTTAGCTGCACCTTCATCACCAAAATCCATATTTTCATATTCTAATGATACATTATTGCCAATTCCTTCAACACTTCCTTCTTTTATTTCAAAAGTATCTCCATAAATATGAGTACATTCTACTGCTAAATTTCTTTCAAAAGCTTTATTTTTTCTTTCAAAATAAAAGCCTTTTATATGAACCTTATCACGAAGTACAAAGAAAATTGAAGTAATTCCCTTAAGTCTTTTTGATAACTTATAAGTTTCTTCCTGATAAACATTCCATATAGATTCTTTTTGATAAATTACATCTGCTAATAATGTACTCTCCTCTTTATCAGGTATTCCTTCCCAAATTTGCATTGAATATTCTTCACTTGATAACGCAAATATTGGAATTGTAATAATATCCGATCCATAATCTCCAAAATCAATATCATAAAAACCTACTTGAGTTTCACCATCTCTGCTTGTGGCTATTCCTCTTTCATTTCCATTTCCTACTTCACCTTTACTATAATCATAAAGTCCAGCTGATATAAATCCATATGGATCTTTATAAGCTGCTCCCAATCCAATTGCTTTAAATTCAAGCTCTGATATAATTTTTGTTTTATCAGTGCCATTTTTACTGGTACAACGGACTCTAAATTCACCATCTCCTAGAGCAGTTACCTTTGCTTCATTATCAAGAGCTTCTATTTTTGCAATATTTGAAACAATTCCAACATCATTTACAACACTCCATTCCACTTCTTTATAAGAAGCATCTTTGGGATGAACTATTGCACTTAATCTTACCTCTCTTTTTTCTTGATTAAATACATGTCCTGAAAAACTTATTATTTCAACCTTTCGTACAGGTATTTCTTCTATATTTCCCATAATGCATGGCATATTATTATTCTCCATGAAAGCAGAAATTCCATCTAATATTTCATCTTTTGCTTCAACTGCTTCAAATTCCATAGTTTCACTTTCTAAACCAACTGAAGAAACCTTTATTTTTATTTTTCCCGCATTTAAAGTTGCGCCTATAATTGCTATTAATTTTCCACTAAATAATCTTCTAGACCTTCCTTTATATTGGTCATAATCAGTACTATCTCCATTATCAAGTCCAAGAAGACGACCTGCTCCAGTAACTTGAACTTTTACTCTATTTGAAGCATTTTCTACAATATTTCCATCTACATCTTTCATTGTGATTTCAACAAAAATTAAATCTTCACCATTTGCAATGAGCTTTTCTTTATCTGGCTGTAAACAAATTTCCTTTGCATCTCCAAATGATTTTTTTGAATCTATTGCTATAACTTTGCCTGTTTCATCATAAGCTATTGCCTTTATTTCACCTGGTTCGTAAGGTACTTTCCATACACCTACTAATTCATTTCCATGTTCATGATCAATATTAAAAGTTCCTACCAATTTTTCATTTAAATATAACTCAATTTTAGGTGCATTAGAACATACCCTTACATCAATAATTTGTCCTATATTAAAATCCCAATAAGGAAATATATGTACCATTGGCTTTACTTTGTAATCTGTCCACTCTGCTTGATAAATATAATAAGAATCCTTTTTAAAGGTAGCAGTATCAATTTGTCCAAAATATGAGTTCTTTGTGTGATAAGGTGTTGGCTCTCCTATATAATCAAAGCCTGTCCAAATAAATTGGCCTAAAGAAAATGGAGTATCTCTGTCTGCAATAATACAAGCTTCTGCTGATTTTGCTCCCCAGCTTGTCGAACTATTTCCAAGCACAGAACATTGTTCATCATCATCTGCTAAAATTGATTTTTCAAAAGGGAAATGATAAATCCCTCTACTTTGAACTACTGATGCTGTTTCACTTCCATAAATAATCCAATCTGGATGCTCTTCATGATGCTTTTTATAATATTTTTCTGCATAATTGTATCCTGCAAATTTCACAATGTCAGCGCATTTTTGAGCGTTTTCCCATGGCATAAAATTAGAGCCAATAGTAATTGAGGCATTTTCCTTTGAATCATACTTTCTTACATAATCCATTAGCATTTTTGTTATTTCTTGTCCTCTTTCATCAGCATGAGTATCATAAATTTCATTTCCTATACTCCACATTAAAAGACTTGGATGATTTCTATCTCTTTTTATCCAGCTCTCTACATCTTTAAGTGCCCACTCCTTAAAAAATCTAGCATAATCATAAGTAGTTTTTGACCTTTCCCACATATCAAAAGCTTCTGAAAGTATGAGAATACCCATTTCATCTGCTAAGTCCATTAGCTCTGGTGCAGGCATATTATGTGCTGTTCTTATAGCATTAACTCCCATTTCTTTTAATATTTCAAATCTTCTCTTTAGAGCAGTTTTATTAAAAGCAGCTCCTAATGCTCCTAAATCATGATGTTCGCAAACTCCATTTATCTTTAATTTCTTTCCGTTTAATTTTAAGCCTTCATTAGAATCTAATATTATTTTTCTAAATCCAATATTTTGTTCTATTGTTTCTATTTTTTTGTATTCTTTTTTTGACACTTCATTATCTTCAACTATATATAGTTCAGTTATCAATTTATAAAGATTAGGTTCCTCTATATCCCATAATCTTGGTTTTTCTACAAATAATTTTTGCTTACTAATTACTATATCTTTCTTTATTTCACCAAATTCCTCGAAAGTTTCAGATATAATCATATCCTTATACATAAGAATATGTGCAAGCTTAGCTTCTTTAGCAATATTCAAATCCGTATCAATTTCTACTTCCCAGCTATTATTGTTTTCTTTCATTGTCACATAAGTTCCATCTGTAACAATATGATTCTCATCCCTTGTCTTGAGCCACACATTTCTATATATACCAGCCCCTGAATACCATCTACTGTTAGGACTTTCATGTATGACCTTTACAATGATTTCATTATCTCCATTAATTAATGCTTTCGTTATCTCATATTCAAAAGACGAATAACCATATTTCCATTCTCCAATAAATTGACCATTTACATAAATGGAAGAATTCATATAGACTCCATCAAAATAAAGTAAAACTCGTTTTTCCTCTTTACTATACTTGAACTTCTTGCGATACCAGCCTATACTGTTTTCGTATAAATCTAACGTATTGTAAATAAGCCAGTCATGTGGGATATCTACTGGTTCAAACTTTAAATCATTAATATTGATTTCTTCTACTTTACTTTTAGCAAATTCCCAGCTATCATTAAATAAAATCTTATTATTCATACTGTATACTCTCTTTCTATATAAAGTTCTCTTACTTATTAAATTTCCAACAAGCAAACTGGTCTTTTAGCATTGGTAGATATTGTTTCCATATAGAACAATCTGTAATCTCTATTGGTACTATCCTAACATTACGTTTTCCTTCAGCGTCCCACTCTTCATATCCCCATCTAAATCCAGCTATATATGAGATTGTATCATCATTAATTCTACTTGGCTGTGTAACTAAAAATGTATCGGCAATCCACTCTAATTTAGCGTAACCTCCAAGATTGTTACATGGTGCATCATAAATTTCTGCTGGATAACCAAAAGCAAAAAAAGGTACACCTAAATTACGCATATTATCATTGATATCTACCTCTGATAATACTTTGCAAGGCACATTCTCTGTTAACGATAAATAATATTTATCTGTTATTATTTGTATCCAAGCACTTGAGTTATAGTAGCCTGTTCCTTCATAATCTTTTATATATGCCTTCATTGTTGGATAACCCTTGCACATTTCCACATCAAATGGTAACCCTTTTAGCAAATCAAATCCTGATTTATTAACACTCATATTTTCTTCATATGAAACTTCTACTGTTCCTACTTTATTATTTAATGTGAATGGTATTTCTATTTTCAACTCATTCATCAGCACTTCTCCCCATTCTTTTAATTTAACTACTCAATAAATAAAAGTATTTTTTTATTTATATTCTATATATTTTATATTTCTATCTCCTCGCAATGAAGTATTCTATAATTCGAAATTAAACTTGAAATATCATTGATCCAATCCTCGTATTTCAAATTAAAAAACGCATATTGAATCATTGGAATTAATAGCATAGATGCTACCTGCTTTCGATAGTCATTCCAGCAAGTATCCCATGTATATCCCTGTACTCCATGTGCTAAAAGCTCTTCATAATATTTTCTAACTAGTAATTGATGAAATTCTTCACTAAAATTTTCAGGAAAAGACACCCTAGTTAAATGTGCCATGTCTCTAGCACCAATTCCTACTCCCCAAAATTGAAAGTCAACAATAATTGGAGCTTTATCTTGATCATGTGAAAACATATAATTATAGATATGTGAATCCCCATGTATTAATGTAATATTATTTTTGCTACAAATACGTTTATATCTCTCAGTTTCAAGTCCAACTGAAATTTTTAATGCATGCTCAAAAATAGTGAAGGTTTCAGCATCAAAACGATTTTCAACATAATTTATAAATTTGTCATAACTTTCATATGTATTTTTTATGTACGAATTCACATCTTCCATAGTATCCATCAGCAAACTGTTTGAATCAATTTGATGTAAGTTCCAAAAAGTAGCATGAAATTTTGCCAAACTAAAAGCTGCTGAAATCCATACATTTTCTGATGTAAAATCAACTTTTCCTGATGGGCTGAATTCATTTGACAAATCCTCCAATAACAAAAGATATTTGGATTTATCCTCAGATATATATGCATCAAAGCATTGTGCTATTGGCAGTTTTATATCTTTTAAATTCTGTATAAACTTATAAAACTCCACTTCTTTTATACTTAACTCATCATAAGCATGATTTTGAGAGTTATATTTTATAGTCTTAATAAAAAATTGCCTTATTAAATCCCTATGACCATTTTCTTTAATTAAAATCCTAAATTTTATAGTTAGTGCAGTGTTGGATTCTATTATGTCACAAATTTCTATATTAGATATTAATTGAGTTTGGTTCAGTCCCAAAATATTTGTAAGGTATTGTGTATCTATTATTGGTTGGCTTTTCATAATATTGTCATATATTTGAATATCCAATTTATATCAACTCCATTCGTAAAAAAAATCATCATATTTTACTAATCCATGAATAGCATTTTTCTAATTCTTCATCACTAATTAAATCAGACCTATGTTCAAACATAACTTTTACATTAGGATTTTCCTTTGTGATAATTTTTAAATATTCTTCAATAGGAGCCCATCCATCTTCTTCTTTTAAATTAGGTAGTGCTGGGAAATGGCTATTTTCTAAATTGCTAAGCACTTTAACATTCCATAAATGTACTACTTCTGTATATTTTGCATATTTTTTGATGATTTCTTTTTCATCAAAATTTAAATCAATTCTATTTTGCAAATGAAGTCTGCCTGTATCCAAACATATTCTTACTCTTTTATATTTTTCTAATAAGGTTTCAAGAAAATCATCATTTAAAACGTACTTATTTAATGCATCAAATTCCAGTACAGGAATGAAATTATATTCAAAACTTTTTTCTGACAACCAGCTAAAAAGTTTTTCACTATATTTCTTAAATTCATTAAATGAATAATCTTTTTCATATACATATTCACTTTTATCTGCAAATCTCCAGTTATCCATATTAAAATTCTCTTCTAATATAACTGGCTTGGGGTAATGAAATAATATATATTCTGGTTTCATTCCCTTATTTTTAATATACTCTAATTCCTCTTCAATACATTTATAAGCATTGTTTCTTATGCCTTCATCTAATGATAAAAATTGCTGATCTCTCAATCTTGAAATTCCATACCTTAAAGGAAAGTGTATTCCAAATCTAATTCTATTTCTTTCAGTATTTTTTATTAACTTTTCTACATCTTCTTCATTTCTCAAAAGGCATGCTTCTATTCCATAAAAATTTTCTCTAAAATCTCTATTAAATTTAACCTCATCGTATTTACCATACATTCCAATCATAAAATTTTTCATTTTCTCCAGCTCCATTACCACTTTCTATCTAGTAGCCTGTATAAATTTTTATTTATTAATGTCATCTCTATATATTCTTAATCTTTCTTTAAAAGCTTCTGTTTTATGATACCCACAAGATTTGAACTCATAACACCAACCTCTATATATGCAGTCAGGCACACAAACATTATATAATTCTGGTTCTTCATCTTTTATAGAATTGAGTACTTCTTTCCATGCATTCCTCGTTTCTTCAGAGGCTTGGTTACATAATCTTTTTCTAGATATATTTATCATTGCTTGAGTTGTTGCAATAAATTCATGTTCAACAAAGCTTCCTTGTGGAAGTTCATCTCTGTTTATACCTGTTCTATCCTCTCTTTGTGTTCTAACCCAATGTTCTATTCCAAATTTATGCCTCACAAAATGTACAGATACCCAAGATTTTAATTCATACCACTTGCATTTTATAAATAATTGTCTAATAGGAGAATGCTCACATAACAACATTCTCCTTTTCCAATTTGAAGATGGTTCTTTTTCACCTGCTTCTTTATTTATTGTAGTTCTTGCAGAATCTGCTACATCTCTCCATGAACCTCTTTTCCCTAAAAACTTTACCTTCATAATTAAGCTCCTTTTACTTTAAATTTTCGTAATATACAAAATTAAATAATAGTATTCTCTCTTAAATAATTCAAACTATTATTTATTACATTATAATCAGGTATACCTTCTGCTGAAAGTGAAGCACATTCAAGAGTTAATGTTCCCTTATAATTTAATGTTTTTATCATGTTGAAGAAACGTGGAAAATCTATATCTCCATCACCTGGAAATAGACAGTTCTTTAAGCTTTCTGTTGAATATGGTTTTCCCCTATAATCATTAATATGCATATGTGCAACATATGCTTTTTCCCATAGCCATTTTGTTTCAAGAGTTGTCCACAATAAATCATGATATGAAAGCATTCTAAGATCTAAAACAACTTTAGTTTGTGGATACTTTTCTATAAGTTTTTTTAAATTGTTAATGGGATTAGACTGTCTACATGGTAAAGTTTCTACTGCTATGCAAATTCCATATGCTTCAGCAATTTCTAAACATTTTTCAAAAGCAATTATATTGTTCTCAAATTTATCATCTGATATTGGCATTCCCCAAAGATGCAATACCATAAGTTTTGTATTGAGTTCTTTAGCCACCTGACAATTTAATTTTAATATATCCATTCCTTTATAATAATCTGTAGTATTTAATTCAGTTATAAGAGGACCTATATCCTTATCTGCATGTACTACCGGAAATTTAAGTTTACTTATGCTTAACTTATGAGTAATACTATCAATTTTGTTGTACCAATTAGGATACATTATTAATTCAAGCCCATCAGCATCTAATTTATGTCCATTTTCCAATATTGTTTTATAATCTGGAAAATTAGGATAGTGTGTTATAGCCCCCGTTGAACAAAAAACCCCTTGTATTTTTCTCAAAACTAATTCCTCCTTTATTATTATTGAAAGCTGCTACTAAAATATTTCATTTTGATACCTCTCCATTGCACAATAATTTACTATGTACATTTAAAAACATCTTATTCTAACTTCTATTTAAACCAAAGTTCTTCTGCCTTATCCCATATACAATTAGGCACCAATTCTAAATTGCTAAATCCGTTCTTTTCAGCCAAATTATAAGCATATCTAATAAAATCCATTACAAAGTCTTTGCCTTCTTTTATACTTTGAAGCGTTATCCTTGACCAAGCACTGCTACTTTTTAATATTCCACTTTCATAAAATACATCTTCTAATTCCTTAAAATCATATTTTACTTTATGATGTGAAACTGTCCATTTATTATCTTCCCATGATAATACAGCATATTCTGCACATTTACTTTTATTAAAGGGAACTCCAACAGAGCCTGGATTAACTACCAACTTATTATGTGAAACTTTACTCCATGATTCATGAGTATGTCCACAAATCAAAACTGATTCTTTTATAGCATTTAATGCTTTTTCTAACCTTTCTGGATACTTATCTGGAAAAAGGTCTTCTCGCATAGCAAATGGTGATCCATGTACTACTCGTATAGTATCCATTTGTGGTAATGAAATACTTAATTGTTCTGGTAATTCTTCAATATATTTTATATTATCTTTATCTATGGCATTATGTGTCCATACAACACTTGCCATTTGTTTATGCTTATTCCATTCCTCACGCATTCCTTTATGATAATTTATTACATATTCTTCTCTATTTCCCTTTATAATATATGCATTAAGCTTTTTAACTTTATCTAATACTTCATTAGGCTCTGGACAATCGCCAATATGATCACCAGCAATTATATACTTGCTAACTCCCAAATTTGTAATATCATTAAGTACCGCGTTTAACGCTGTCAGATTTCCATGTATATCTGATAAAACAGCAATTTTCATTATTTCACCACCTATTTTTATTTCATTATTAACTACTACTCCTTTTAGAAAACAGTTTCATTTGACTTTACCATATTATACTTTTAAATCAGACTTCAATATTGAATATACTGCTAAGTCATAGAATTCTCCATTCTTTTTATTGATTTTGGCCTGTCGCAATATTCCTTCAAGTGTCATTCCTGATTTTTGCATTACTCTTCCTGATGCAGGATTGAGGATGTTATGTCTACCTTCTATCCTATTCATACCAATCTCTTTAAACAAATAGTTTATAACAGCCATTAATGCTTCCGTCATAACTCCTTTGCCCCAAAATAATCTTCCTATATTATATCCAACCATACATGAATTGTATTTTTCACTTATTCCCATTATAGAAATTGAGCCAATTATTTCTCCAATATCTTTTAACTCAATTGCCCAATAATAACAATTGGGACTATAGGCGTTTATCCAACTTTCAACTAACTGCTTAGTTTCCCTTAAATCCCTATGTGGATCCCAACTTAAGAATTTACATACTTCACTATCAGTCGCCCAATTCTTATACATATATACTGCATCATTTTTATTAAATTTACGTAATAAAAGCCTTTCTGTTTCCAAAGGTTGTGTACCCTTATGTGTTAACATTTTTATTCCCCCATAAAAAAAACAACAGTTAATTCATTACAATTTACTATTATGTTAAAAAATATTTGATATATTGCCATTTATCAAACCTTTATATTTTTGTGATAATCCTATTTTTATATAATATTTTCATAAAAAACATAATTTCTATAATCTTTCCCTAATCCATTCACCTACACATTTAGCTGCTTCTTCAACAGATTTATTAGATGTATCTAATAACATAATATTAGGTTCTGTTTTATCTGCATTATCTTTTAACCATTGATTAAACGAAATAGAATCCTGTATCCAATTCTCATCATTTACATTTCTTCCTTGTCTTAACCTTTTTTCAAGTAAATCCGAATCGCATACGCAAGCTAAATAATGGATTTCTGAAAAGTACCTACGCTCTACACAATTTTCGAATTGTTCAGGAGTAGAGCAACCACATAAAACAACTGGCTTTCCTGATTGAGATATATTTTTACATAAACGAAGCCAAGTTTCTCTATAAGTTCTATAGTTATCTTCAAAAGTATTAAAAAAGTCAAACCATAAAAGATCAGAATCTAAAACTATATATTCTGTTTCCTTTTTATATAATTCAATAGATATAGTTGATTTACCAACTCCACTTGCACCACTAATTATAAATAAGGGTAATCGTTTTAACGGCTGTTCTTCCTTGCAATTAGGACATATCATAGTATTCCCATCCTCTGATATGATTTTATCAGCATGATATTGTCCACAATTTCTGCAATAATTAAGCATTCTATATACCTCTCTTATATAATATTTAAAATTTTTTCTAATTGATTAAATATAATTATATGTCTATTTGATTATTTACCAGTGTTTATAGCAGATTCACTAATTATGTAACAAAGCTTCACTCTACCAAACCATTTTTCCGCTTCATCTCTTTGTTTTCTATAACCATTTACATCTTCTATATATTCAAGTCCTTCAACAGCTTTATAATCCACTTTCAGCTCACCTATTCTATGTACTATCATTGGCCATTCAGCATCTGTCATTTTATCCTTTGAGTTATCTGATATTAACTGAGCACATTGTCTTGAAAAGCCACAAGAACCAGCAGTAACATCAGCTTTTTGTCCTAATTCCAAAGAAAAAATTTTATTAGTGATTTTTTCAGTTTCTATCCATTCAATTGGATGAGTGTTAAATGCTCTTTTTGATCTTCCTAAGATTAGATAATTATGCTGTGGTATTTCAACAGCTGTATTTTTCAGTTCCTGTCCATGCCTATCCGCCCAAGTAAGTAATCTATCAAAATCACAATAATGATAATACTGGTTAGAACCTGTCAATCCAAATTTTAAAACTTCCCTTCTTGCATGCGCAGCACCTTTCTTTGGAATAATTTTTATGTTAAAACCATTCTTTTTTATTTCATTTACTAAATCTTTGTTTGTATCTTCACTTACCGTTATAAACATATCTTTATATATTTCATTCAAGAAGGCACCAAGTTTTTTTACAAGATTAATATTGTTTCCAGCTGGATCATGTGTTACACAAACTAATCCAATATTGTTCATTTTGCTATCGCCTCTTTTCTAGTCACTTTAAATTAATAATTGTTTAAGATAGATGAAAATTATGTATTAAATTTATTGTAGAATATTCAACAATTATAAGTTTTTATTTTTTAACAATATATATTTCATATCATCAACTTTTAATTCCAGTTGTTTAGCAAAATACTCACTTTCTTCTACAAAGGTAAATCCACATTTTTCTATAACTCTTTTGGATTGGTTATTAGATGAGAAATGACCTATTGTAAATGCATCTAATATATTTTTATCAAAATAAAATCTAATCACTGCCTTAACCACTTCAGGCATTATCCCTTTTCCCCAATATGCCTTTGATAAAACATAACCTATTTCCTTAATCTTAAAATGAGCATAAATACTTTCATCATTAGCCCATGATTTATGTAATCCTAATGACCCAATTACTTTATTATTTTCTTTATCTATAATTGCAAAAACATTTTTTTCTGAAATGAATGTCTCTAATACTTTCTCCGTAGCTTCAATTGAATCATGATGCTTCCATCCAGCCATTTCACCAACACCTGGAATTGAGGCATATTCAAAAAAATCATTTACATCCTCCTTCTGCCAAGCTCTCAAAATCACTCTATCAGTTTCTATAATAGTTTTTGTAATATCAATAGTTATATCCATCTTCCCACCACCTAATATAAATAATTTATTTTTGCAATACTATATATCTTAACATTGAATTTTATAATATATATTTTAAAGCTAATCCTTATGAATTTCTTGTTTTGCTAATTGAATTACATCAAGAATAAATTCAGTCTTTCTACTTGTATATTCATGTCTATTATCTTTATACTTATTGGCTAAATCCAATTTTAACCTACAATATTTATCCCTATAATCAGAATGGTTATTTATAAAATCTCTAAATAAAATTAAATTATCCCAGTTTTTATCTCCATATTTTACAATATGAAGATTATGGGTGTTATTAGTTTCGTTACCTTTCCAAAAGAAAAATCTATTGCTCTTTCCCAAAGAACCTTTAAAATGATATCCTATAGACTCTATGTCATCTATTAATTTAAATCCATCATCAAAATGTTCTATTCCTACTACAATATCTATTATAGGTTTAGCATATATGCCTCGTATTGAAGTACTTCCAACATGTTGAATATCAACAATATATTCTTTGATACAGTTACAAATATTTATTTTTTCTTTTTCAAATAATATACTCCATTCCTCAGAATGAGCGTATAGCTCAACCGAATTTTTAGATAATCCTATCATATTATTTTTCCTTCCTGCTTCAAACTGAAAAAAATTTTATACTAATATTTTTATAATTTAATTTAGATAAAGCAATATACTAATTCAGTATATTTTACCAAATATTAACCAACAATAAAACATATATAATTATAGTACTTATATAAATTTTTACATTTTAACTTTATAGGAAAAAATAATATCTTATTTAAATAATAAATAAACTAATACTGTTGCCTCCGTCAAGAAAATATAAGTTTTCACAAAAATAATTTTTAAATAATAATAAACTTGCTTTATATAATATAAAACCCTAGAAAAATCTAATTTCTAGATTTTTCCAGGGTTTTTAGTCAATGTTCAAAATTACCTTTAAATTCACTGCAATAATATATTATTTAAATTGCAATATCTCTATAAAATCTGTTTTAATAAATTATTCTACCTTTATTATCTTGTATTCCAGACATTCTATAAAAATAAGTATTAATTTGATCTCTCCAATCTCTAGCACTATCTAATTGTATATTAAGGCGATCAAGTACATGTTCATATACATTTTCATCTATACTTCCTTTTAGTTCTGTCCATTTATGAACAAATCCTTCTACTGCTTCAAAACCTTCAAAATGTGTATCATAAATATGTTGAATTACTGTTTTACCTGATTTTAATACATGTGTATAAGGAACATGGTGGAAAAATAATAGTAATTCATCTGGACAAGTTTCTACATTGTTATATTGACTTTTTAGAGGTTCATTATATTGTCCTGAATATCCTGTACCACTTTCTACAGTACGGTCAATTCCAATTCCTCTGCAATCTGCTCTATTATATGTTCCCCAAGGTGAAAACTCATATCCATCTACATCTGGTTCATAGTGATTGCCAGTAGATACCATCCAGCCTATACCAAGTGGTGAAGTATAATTTTCATATGCTTCCCAAGAATTCATTAATATTTCCATTACATTTTTCATAACTGTTTGGTTATTTCCGAAAGTAAGGTTAATCCATTCCTCTGCAACTTCTTCGCTTGTAATTTCACTATTCCATGCAAGTCTTCCATAACCATAAAGATTTACTTGCGCCAAGAAATGTCCTGTCCAATTTTCATCATTACCTACATTAACTATTGCATCTATTCCACTTACTCTTTTAGCTACTTTGCTTTCACTATTACCATTTGCATAAGTTTGAGTGTTTAAAATTTCCTTCCACATAGGAATTAAATAGCATACATGTTTTTGTTGCCCTGTATATTCTTGAGTTATTTGAAGTTCCAATAATTTATTAGTTTTATCCATTGCTCCAAATAATGGTGATACTGGTTCTCTAACTTGGAAGTCCAATGGACCATTTTTAATTTGAAGATATACATTATCTAAAAATTGTCCATCTAATGGTTTAAAACAATCATAAGCTGCTTTAGCTCTATCTATTGAATGGTCTCTCCAATCTTGTTTACAGTTATATACAAAGCATCTCCATATTAATAGACCTCCATATGGTGCTAGTACTTCTCCAAGCATGTTTGCTCCATCAGCATGATTACGTCCATAAGTAAATGGTCCTGGTCTTCCTTCTGAATCTGCCTTTACCATAAAACCACCTAGGTTTGGAACTACGCTATACATATATTCAACTTTTTTCTTCCACCATTCTTTTACTTTTTCATCTAATGGATCTGAAGTATCTAAATCCTTTAAGGTAATTGGAGCTGCAAAATTTATGCTCAAATAAGTTTTAATTCCCCATTTATTAAATATATCATTAATAGTTTTTACAATATTAATTTTGCTATCCATTAAATGAGTTTCTGCTTCATGAACATTAGTATTGTTTATTATTGCTCCATTGATTCCAACAGAAGAAAGCATTCTTGCATAGTCATTAATTCTTTCTAAGTCAGATGCTACTTCATAGTCATCAGCAAATGCTTTTCTTAATGCATTATTAGTTGCTGTTATACCTCCTATAACATCCATAACTTCTTTCATAATATCTTTGTTACGGCAACTTTCAAATAGTACAGATGCCCCTGCAAATCCACGCTCAATTGTTCCATCAAGATTATCCCAATGATTTATCATTCTAATCTCTTTCTTTGGATTATCTATAATTTCTATTCCTTCGATTTGTTTATTTTGTTCAAATAAACGTAATAATCCAAATACTCCATAAAGAATACCACTATCATTCTTAGCTGAAACAATTATGCAATCATTATTTTCATCATGTTTTATTTCATATCCATCATTAATTAGTCTATCATCATTTATCTTCACTAACTTTATATACTTAGTATCCTTAATATCTTTTTCATTTTCATAAACAACTTGAGCTTCTTTAATGCTTCCAATTTGTTCAAAGGCTCTTTTTAGTTCTGATAATGCAGATTCTATAATTTCACTTTTGTGTGAAATTAAAATACTTTTAAGGTATTCTTTATATTTACTATTTTCAATATTACTATGACTTAACCAACTAGAATATAGTTTACTTTTCTTATTTATCATATTATTTCAACTCATCTTTCCTTTTACAAATTATACGCTAACCTGTTAACCCTTCATTCCTGTTGTAGCAATTCCTTCTACAAAATGCTTTTGAGCAAAGAAGAATATTAATATACAAGGTAATATACTTACCAATGCCATAGCCATTATCTGATTCCAGTTGACTGCTGCTGATGCATCCAGTGATATTCTAAGTGCTAAAGGTAAAGTTAACTTACTAACACTGTTAATATAAACTAGTGAATTAAAGAAATCGTTCCAAGTCCACATAAATTGAAATATTCCTGCGGAAAATAACGCTGGTTTACTTAGTGGCAGCATAATCCTTAAAAATATAGTAAATGAATTACAACCATCAATGGTTGCTGCCTCATCTAATTCTCTTGGTACACCTCTGAAAAACTGAACTAACATAAAGATGAAAAATGGATATCCAGCAAAAATTGCAGGTACAATAAATGGATTATAGCTGTCAATCCAGCCTAAATCTCTAAACAACATATATTTAGGAATGATAACTACAGCATTTGGCAGCATAAGCGTAGATATCATAAGTGCAAATAATATCTTCTTAAATGGAAATTTAAATCTTGCAAAACCATAAGCTACCACAGCACTTGAAATAACCGTAAACACTACAGTTGGTATAACAAGTTTTATTGTGTTAAGAAAGAATGTGCTGTAACCATATTGTCCAGTTCCCTTCCAGCCTTCAATATATGAATCCCACGTAAATGCTTTAGGAAGTAATGCTGCTGAACCAAATAATTCATCATTACTTTTAAATGAGGCAAAGAAAAGCCATACAACTGGATAAATCATAACTATTCCTACTACAACTAAAATTACATATCTTAAAATCGTACTTCTTGATTTTTTTTTCACTAAAACTCGCCTCCATCATCATAATAAACCCATTTTCTTGAACTTTTAAATACTATTGCTGTGAAAAATAATATTATTATAAATAAAACCCAAGATAAAGCAGAAGCATATCCCATTTTAAAGTACCTAAAGGCTTCTAAATACAACTTCATTCCATATAAATAAGTTGACTGCATAGGTCCTCCACCAGTAATTACAAAGGCTGATGTAAACTCCTGGAATGCTCCAACTAATTGCATAATAACATTGAAAAATACTATTGGTGTTAACATTGGTATAGTAATTGTAAAGAACATCCTAACCTTTGATGCTCCATCCATTATTCCAGCCTCATATAGTTCTGCTGGTATCTGTTTCAAGCCTGCAAGAAACAACACCATTGAAGAGCCAAATTGCCAAACAGTAAGAATATCTATTGTAAATAGTGCTAAACTAGGACTTCCTATCCAATCAAGAGCTGGTAATGAGAATGCAGATAAAAGCTTATTTATTGTACCTTCCTTCATAAATAAGAAACGCCATAATACAGATACTGCTACACTTCCTCCAAGTATAGATGGAATATAATATATAGTTCTAAAAGCATTTATAAATTTTAATTTTGAGTTTAATATCATTGCAATAAGCAATGCAAATACTAATTTTGCAGGCACTGATGTAAATACATATATTATTGTCACACTCAAGGATTTCCAGAACTCTGGATCTACTGTAAACATACGTATGTAATTATCTAAACCAACAAATTTAGGTGTCCCACCTAAGCTTAAATTTGTAAAAGAATAATAAAATGATGAAATCAAAGGATATAGTTGAAAACCAAGAAAACCTAATAGCCATGGAGCTATGTATAGTAATCCTGTATATTTTTTTAATGTCTTACTTCTTTTATGAGTACGACTTTTCTTTAAACTAATAGCTGTATTTTGTTCCACGTAAAAACCTCCTACCTTTACTTTAAATTAATCTACTACAATTGCTAATTATTTATTAGGTTGTTGAATAAATAGAATCTGTAAAAAATAAATAAGCCATTCCTTTG
>NZ_JAABNP010000064.1 GCF_009928485.1 Clostridium sp. C2-6-12
GATGTGGAATTTTAAATATTTAGAAATTTACCGATTTAAACCGAAAAGGAGTATCGCTTCTGATTAAAATTTAATCATTTTGCGACACTCCCTTCATACCTTTTATTAGTTTTAATATTCACTTTAAATTACTATTGTCCTAATTATATGTTATACGAAATATTATCAATATCTATACCTATTCCATTCAAGGTGAATTTTATTGTACTGTCTATAATATAATCTAAATTTATTTTTTCAATATGAATTGACTCATATATTGCAGATGAACATAGTGAACCAAAAAATTGAAATGCGATGAGTTCAGTATCACCTTTTTCTATTTCTCCATTATTCATTGCATTCTTTATATTGATTTCAATTTCATTTATATATACTCTTATTCTTTGGCGCAGCTCATCTTGTCTGCTTTCATTTCCCCATAATTGACTCATTACTACTTTAAAAAAATCTGTATATCCATAAAGAAAAGTTAGCTGTATCTTGCATATCTTTATCAATTTTTCTATTGGTCCTATATTCATTTCCTGAACCTCAATAACTTGATTTTGTAATATTTTAAGTCCTTCCTCAACAATAAAGTTAAATATCTCTTCTTTACTTGTAAAATGATAATATAGTGTTCCTTTCGCAAGACCTGCATTAGCTGCTATATCATCCATAGTAGCCCCTCTATATCCAGATTCAGAAAATATCTTTATTGCAGATTCAAATATCAAGTTCTTTGTTTTGTTCATATTAATTCTCCTTATTTTCCTTTAGGTTTTATCAATGACATATTATAAATATTATACCATCTAGTTCAAAAATAAACCATAATTCTATCTTTGATAAAAAACATTATTTGCAAATTTCAGCCTTATTTTTGAATTTTTCATTATATGTGATAAAATCATTATTAGAGTATAAAATAAAAAGAATAAAATTATGTATGTTACGCATAATTTGTTAATATATATTTTCTAACTAAAATTCATATTTACATAAAGTTATGCCATTTTAATATGAATAAATTAGAACATATAAATAAGAATAAGAAATGGAGGATACTTGTCATAGCTGTAACATTATAAAGCTAATGGTTGATATTTTATCAATACTGTTTTATAAGGTTCTGACAATTGTATTTATGATTCAAGTATATAATAGAAAAACTAAATCTTATGAAGAAGAACTGGTTGCTGGTAAAAGATATATTGAGTGGACTTATGAATCTCCAATAGGAAAGAACATTACAGAACTTATTGCGAAAAAAAAATTATTCTCTAAGGTGTATGGAATGTATTGTGATACAAAGCTTAGCACAAACAAAATTTCATCATTTGTAGATAACTTTAATATTGATATGACTGCGGCAAAAAAGAAAGTTAATGATTTTTCTTCATTTAATGATTTCTTTATAAGGGAATTAACACCTGAAGCTAGACCTATAAATAAAGATAAAAATATCTTAATTTCTCCTGGAGATGGAAGAATTACTGCATATGAAAATATTGACTTAGATAATTTAGTTCAAATCAAAGGATTTACTTATAGTTTAAAAGAACTTATAAATGATGATACTGTTGCTAATAAATATAAAAATGGCATCTGTATTATTTTAAGATTATCTCCTACTGATTATCATAGATTTCATTTTGTAGATTCAGGTATTCCATTAGAAAATCACTATATTAAAGGTGACTACTATTCAGTTAATCCAATAGCTCTTAAAAATGTTTCGAAACTCTTTTGTCAAAATAAAAGAGAATGGTCTTTATTTAAATCAGATAATTTTAAGGACATATTGCATATAGAAGTGGGTGCTACCTGTGTTGGTTCAATAATTCAGACCTATAAACCTAATGCTAAAGTAAATAAAGGCGACGAAAAGGGTTATTTTAAATTTGGAGGATCAACTACCATACTATTCCTAGAAAAAGATTCTATAGAAATAGATAGTGATATTTTAGAACAATCTAAATTAGGCTTTGAATGTAAAGTTGAACTTGGCGAAAATATTGCAACTAAAATAGTAAAATAATATAAAAATAAAGGCTTAACCACTAAGGTTAAGCCTTTATTTTTACTAAACTGGCAGAGCGTGAAGGAATCGAACCCTCAATATACCGTCCGTAGCGGTACGTTATATCCGTTTAACTAACGCTCCAAAATATTTTTAAGCAACAAATTTATATTATCACAAGCTTTCACAATAATCAAGTTTATAATTAATTATATTATTAATTTTATAACTTTTAATAAATTTTATATTAAGGATACTTAAACAGTTAAGACAAATAAGTCATCTAAAAATAGTTATAAATACTTTCTTTAGATGACTTATTTATTATAAATATATATCAGAAAATTCTAATTCAAGTACTTCTACTTTACTTTTAGCATTTAAATAGTTATCTTTTTTATTCTCGTTACTTTTCAATATTTCTATTGGTAATTTTACTATAAATTCAGACCCTTTATTTTCTTCACTTATAAGTTCTATTTCTCCATTATGTGCCTTAGTTAAATATCTCACCAAATCTAACCCTATACCACTTCCTGAATTTTCATTTCTATTATTTTTTGATGATTGAATAAATCTATTAAAAATTGCTTCCTGTTCCTCTTTAGGTATACCTATTCCTTCATCTCTTACGGAAATAGTTAATTGATTTATACTTTTCCATGTATTAATATATATACTACTTCCTTGAGGTGAAAATTTTATTGCATTAGAAATTAAATTCATAATTATTCTATCTATTGCTTCTGGATCTATTGCCATAACACATTCTTCAACATTAGTATCAAAAACTAATGATATATCTTTTCGTTTCGCATATTTATCAATAGATGATATATTCCATTCTATTAAATTTATTACATCTAAGTTTTCTCTCTTAATATTATAATGTTTCTTCTCTAGTTTGGTAGTATCTATAAGATTATTTATAAGCTTTAGTATTTTATACCCATTTCTCTTTATGCTTTCCATATGTTTTTGTGATTGCTCCATATTGTCTATGTTCTTATATTCATCTTTATAACATTGTAAAATACTTAAAATTATGTTTAGTGGTGATCTTAAATCATGAGAAATATTTAGAATAAAATCTTCTTGAGCTTTTTTTTCTTCTGATAACTTAAGTAACTTGTTAATTAATTCTTCTTTTGATAATTTAATAAGTTCACTTCTCTTTGTCCGCAGACTACTTTCCATTTCATCATCATTCAAAATGTCGATATCAACCATTCCTAAATCCCCTTTTTATAATATTTTTACTTTTTTTACCATATACCCAAATATATAATATCATATTTTTTTTCAATTAACAACTAAACATTTATTAAAGTTTATTGTAAACTATAATAAAGCTTTAAATACCTTTTTACAAAATAAAAAAGAACATATCTTCCACTAACAATTAATTGCTTCCTTGCAAGATACGCTCCACTTCCTATGGATAACTTAAATTTATTTTTAGGTAAAATTATTTATAATTTCATCTCTTATATGCTTTAATATTAGTATAACATAAGTTAGGGTTCCAATTATAAACATAGTATCAAAATTTATGTTTGGATTTATTGTTTCTAATATAGTTTTTATTATTAGGGGCAAGGTAGCTGCATACATGGTTAATGCATATAATGCTATGTATTTAACTACGAGTCTCATTAATATGGAAAATAGTAACGAAACTGATACTACTACTAAGCAATCAAATAACAGATGAAAAAAATCTGTTCCAAAAGTAACAATAATTTGTTGCATAAATTCTCTTATCTCAAATCCATTAATTCTATATCCTTTAAATACACCTTTAAATCCAGCCAAAATTAATGTAATCAGCATTGCATATGAAATTGCTCTAAAAATCCCCTCTTTGGCGTATTCTGTAAATACCTTTATATCATAAATAGATGTTATAACTTTTTTAAAAAAATTTGTTTTATAATTCATAAATACCTCCATTTCAATTCATGGATCTCTTAATCCTATAAATTAATATTAACATATATTAAAATTAGTTAAAACCTTAAGGTTTATTATTTAATATTATTGTCAATATTATATACAAAAGTAAATATATATAATTAAATATATTAGCCCATTAGGAATATATGTTTACATGAATCATACACGGAGGTATTTTCTTAAATATGTATAATATTTTTAATAACAAAATACAAAATAAAAATTCACATAAAAAAGCTATATTTTTATCCATACTATTAATTTTCATATGTATAGGCTTATTTTTTTCCTATTATAAATATAATAAATTTATTAATTCTTTTAAAAATAACTTTAATGATTATAAGTTTTCAGAAGCAAATAACATATTGCTTACTGAACAAAATTTTAATATCTTTAAATCACTTTTTATAAATAAAGATATTTCCTTATATTTTAATAATGAGATCATTAATATATCAAAAGAAATAGAAAATAAAACTATTTCCTCTGAAAATGCATTAATAAAAATAAATGAAATATGCAGATATAATATTGTAGCTCATGATGAATTACATAATATATCATCTTCAATAGATTTAATTAAAGATTCGAATCAAAATTATAATAATGGTGTAAATTCTTTTAATAATGGAAATTATGAAAAAGCAATATCTTATTTTCAAAAAGTATCTCCATTAGATTTAGATTATCAAATGTCACTAATATATTTGACCAATTCAAAAGATAAAATCAAGAACGAACTATTAAGCTATTGTGATAATTTAGTTAGTAATAATTATTATACTGAAGCTTTAGCTAAAATTTCAGATACCAGCACTATTCTAGGAGATGATGCTAATATAAAAGATAAAATATTAGAAATAAAAGCAAAGCAAAAGGAATACTTAGATTCAAATTCTGCAATTGCCGAAGCTTCCTCTCATGCTTTAACCACAAATATTTCTCCAAATAATATTAATACCTTGAATATAGAAAGTGCTACCTCTTATCTTATAAATGTAAGTTTAGAAAATCAAAAAACATACATTTATTTTGGAAAACCTGACAATTGGAAGTTACTAAGAACTTGTCCATGTTCTACTGGAATAAATGGTGAAGAAACACCTGCTGGCTCCTTTTCAACAAAGGAAAAAGGTAATTGGTTTTTTTCAGATAAATATGAGCAAGGAGGTAAGTACTGGACTCAAATTACTGGTGATATTTTATTTCATTCAATTCCATTTGCTAAAGATAAAACCACTGTTTTAGATTATACATTAAATAAACCTTCTTCTCATGGCTGTATAAGGCTTTCCATAGAGGATGCACAATGGATTTATAATAATATTCCTAAGGGAAGTAAGGTTATTATTAAGTAATTAAAGGACTTACTTTTGAATAAAGTAAGTCCTTTATATATTATATAAGAAAATCATTAATTAACTTTAAACTATAATTGTTAAAATACTTGTATTTCCTTATCTAAATAAAAAGAATATAAGTATTTTTCTTTAACTTTTCTTCCAGTCATTTTAAATATTGCATCACTATAATAATCTAATTGTTTTTGGTATTTCTCTTTAAATTCTTCTTCCTGTTCTGATCCAACGTAATCAGTTTTATAATCTAAAAGTATTAAATCATTATTATACTCAAAGAAACAATCAATAATACCTTGTAATCTTATCTTTTCATCTTTGTATTTATCATCTAAAGTTTTATCAACTTCATAACTGCTTATTTCAGTGTAAAATGGTATTTCCCTATAAATTTTTTCGCCTTTTTGATTTACTTCAAGAAGTTTTCTTCCTAAATTAGATTTGAAAAATTTAAATATTTTATATGAATTAATAGCTTCTAATTCTTCTTTAAGTAAGAATTCATTATCAAGTAAGCCTTTTAATTGTTTCTCAATTTCATCTTTAGATGAGACTTGACTAAAATCTATCTTTTTCATTACAAAGTGAACTGCTGTCCCTTTTTCTGCTCCTGTTAAACCTTGTTTTTCCTTAATAAACTTAGGAGTAATTATAGTTTTTTCTTTATAAACTTCTTGTGTATCATAGTTTTCCTCTTGATTTTTCCGCTTTAAATCTGATACCGAAATATTACTTTTTAGAATTGTTGATGCTTTCAATGGATATTCATATGATAGTATATTATTTATTTGTTCTAAATTATCTTTATTCAAAGAAGCAACACTAGTTATATATTCCTCATCTTTTTCCTCATCAGTAATCTCTTCAAAAACATCATTATTAATAAAATCCTTTTTATTTAATAAGTTTATTTCCCACTTAGATAAATCATACTTTGATATCTCATCTGATACACCAATTACTTCTCTAAGTTTAAAGCCGTCCTTATGCTGACATAATGCCATTCCAATCCAATCCAAATAGGATTTTCCTCTTAGTACCTCTGAAGATAAAATGTGAGTACTATCTAAAGCTGCTGAACTACTCCATCTTTCTATTGCTCTTTGAGTATTTTTAACTGAACCTGTTATAATTAGCTTTTCTTTTGCTCTTGTACATGCAACGTATAGGATTCTCATCTCCTCTGATAATGTTTCAATCTTCATTTTTTTTCTTATTGCATCTTTTGCTAAGGTTCCTATACTAAATCTTTTTTCTAAATCTACAAAATCTGGACCAAAACCTAATTCATCATGATACAGCATATTTTTATTTAAATCCATCAAATTAAAGTTCTTTCCTGTTCCACATAAAAATACCACTGGAAATTCCAATCCCTTACTCTTATGTATACTCATAATCCTTACTACATCTTCATTTTCACCTAATATTTTAGCACTTCCCATATCTCCTGAAGATTTTGTAAGTTTATTTATAAAATTGATAAAATTAAACAATCCCTTAAAACTAGTTTTTTCAAATTGCTTTGCTCTTTGGAATAATATCTTTAAATTTGCCTGCCTCAATACTCCATTAGGCATAGCACCAACATACCCATAGTAAGCTGTATCCATATATAAATACCATATGAATTCATCAATTGCCATATAAATTGATTTTTTTCTCCATCTATTTATGCATTCCATAACATATTTGCATTTCTCTATAAGTTCTTTTGAATGATTTATTGATTTACTTTCATAATTTTCTTCACTAATATATTTTACATTTTCATAAAAATAATTTTCTTTATTTACAAGTCTTAAATCACTTAATTCTTCTGCCGAAAATCCCATAATAGGTGATCTTAATAGAGATATTATCGCTACATCCTGCATTGGATTATCAATAACTTTTAAAAGAGCTACTATAGTTCTAATCTCAATCGATTCAAAATATCCTGATCCCGTATCAGCATATGCTGGTATTCCTTCTGCGCCTAATTCATTTAGTAAGCTCTCAGACCAACTTTTTGTAGCTCTAAGGAGAATTACTATGTCCTTGTACTTCAAAGGCCTATATTTACCAGTTTCCTTATCTAAAACCTTAAATATATTATCAGTATTCGCTGACATAAGCTCTTTAATTCTTTTTGCTACAATTCTGCCTTCTAAATTAACACTATCAATATCCTCTTGTTCTTCAACTTCCCCAATATCTTCTTCTTTATCGTCACTATTTTTATCTACTATATTAAGTTCTATAGGTCCACCTGTAATAGTATTTTGATCACTTGACTCCTGATAATTCGCTCCTAAATTTAAGGCTTCTTCATCTGTATACTCTAATTCTCCTGCATTCTCTGACATTATTTCTTTAAATATATAATTTACTCCATTTAAAACTTCTTCTCTACTTCTAAAATTTTTATATAACTGAATCTTTCTGTTTGTACCTTCATTTAATTTGTAAGTATTATATTTTTCAATAAACAACTCTGGTTTTGCCTGTCTAAACCTATATATACTTTGCTTAACATCTCCAACCATAAATACATTAGGAGTATCACTTTCTTTTCTAGATACTAGATTTATTATTGTTTCCTGTACATTATTTGAATCCTGATATTCATCCACAAGAACTTCATCAAAATATTCTTTAAAATTTTCTGCAACCTTTGATGGAATTATGTTGTTTTCCTCATCATAATCAATTAATATTCTTAAGCAAAAATGTTCTAAATCATTAAAATCTAATATATTCTTTTCTCTTTTCTTCTTACTAAATCTATCTCTAAATTCTAAAACCATTTGGGTCAATTTTTTCATATAAGGATAAGTACGTTGAATATTATTTAACATTTGATCTGGTGCTAAAGAGAAGGTAGAATTAGTTAATTCCGATATTTTCTTTTTAATATCATCTCTTATTCTCTTTACAGTATTTTGAGCCTCTTCATCTGAAACCATATCTTTCTTTATTGATTTCAACCTTCCAAAGGACACAGATGATAATGACTTATATATTTCCTGAAGTCCTTTATCCGCAGCTACATAAACATTTTTTATATCTAAGGCTTCTGAATTAAAGTTATCTAAATAAGGTTCTAGACCATCAGTGGTATTAATAATTTCAATAGCCTTTTCCATCATCTTAATATAACCATCTATTTCAATTTTGATATTTTGAGATAGAACCTTTACCCACTTAGTTTTATTTAATTCTTCTAATGTTTTTATGTTAAAAGCTTCAGCACTATCCTTAAGCCATTTTTCTGGCCATGGACCAGACATAGTAAACTTATAAATATCTAATACTAAATTTTTTAAATTATCATCATTCTTATAACTACTAAAGGCTTCAACTAAATCTGTAAATTCATTGTCTTCTTCCTCGTATTTATCTTCAAAAAGCTCTTCAATAACCTCATTTTTAATTAATATGCTTTCTGTTTCATCTCCAATTCTAAAGGATGGATCTAAATCTATCTTATGAAAATTATTTTTTATCACATCCAAGCAAAATGAATGCATTGTAGTAATATTTGCTCTATTTAAAAGTGTCAGTTGTTTTTGGAGGTTCCTTGAATTTGGATTTATCTCCAACTGTTTTGATATTGCAGCTGCTATTCTCTCTCTCATTTCCGCAGCTGCTGCATTAGTAAATGTGACAACTAATAGTTTATCTATATCAACTGGATTTTCTTCATTTGTTATTATTCTAATAATCCTTTCAACTAAAACAGCTGTCTTTCCAGAACCTGCTGCTGCTGCAACTAACAAATTACAATTCCTAGTTTCAATTGCACTTAACTGTTCTTCCGTCCATCTAGTTTGCCCCACAATTATTCCTCCTCTCCATAATGCTCTATATTTTCATTTTGGATAGCATTAATTGATTCCTGGGAATTACTTACTTCATTTAAATTACTCATTTCCTTTTTAATACCACTCCAAATATCATCTTGGGATTTTTTGATTATAACTTTATATTTGTTATCTTTTATACTTGTATCGAATTGACATATTGATGAAAAATCACAATACTCACATTGAGTTCTATTGGAATATTTAACAGGCTGTATCTTAATATCTCCACTTAACATTTCTTCACACAGTTCCACCATTTTTTTATTGACATATTCTCTAAGTAAAGTGAATTCTTCTTCAGTAACTACATCACTATTTGCTTTAAAATCACCATCATTCTTAAATGCAGCAGGTATAACTAATGAATATCCTTCAATATCTCTATCCATAGCCTTAACCACCCTTGCATCCTTCAATACTAGTCCTTTCATTTTTAAAGCATCCAAAACTTCTTTTTCTACTTCTTGAGTAGTCATTTCCTTTTTGCCTTTTATAATTGGATCGTCTATTTTAAAATATAATATAGCTCCAGGTCTTACCTGCTTCTCTAATATATATTTAGAATTTCTAATAAGAGCATCTAAATAAACTAATAATTGTATCTGTAATCCATAATAGAGTTCATTTAAATCAAACTTCTTAGCCCCTGTTTTGTAATCTATTATTCTAATATATGTCTCCCCATCTAAATCTAATGTATCTATTCTATCAATCCTGCCTTGAAGATATATCTTCTCGTTAGAATCTAAATCCAAGGTTATCGCTTCCCCTGAATTATAATTTCCAAAATTAAATTCAGTTTTAAATACTTCAAACTCACCTTTTCCTATTTGATTAGCAATAACTGAAACTGATTTAGAAATTACTCTTTTAAATCTTTGTGCTAAGTACTTAAACTTCTTAGTACTATTTAATATAGAATTAACTTCCCCATCTAACTTTTTATCAATTATATTAGATATAATATCTCTGCACTTTTCATTATCTAAATCAGACCATAATATTCCTTCATCTTTAACCCTATTTGTAAATGAATCAAGCATTTCATGTACAAATGACCCTAAATCTGGTGGTGCAAATTCGTATACCTTTCTATTTTTGGCCTTAAGTCCATATTGAACAAAATAGGAAAAAGGGCATTCAGCATATTTCTCTAATCTTGAAACACTAAAAACTAATTTTCCCATTTCATTTTCATACAGTCTCCTCAACTTTTGCTTAGCCACCTTGTCACCAATATTAGAATAATTGAGACCTTTAAATATATTCCTAACCTTATCTCTAAATTCTTCATTTTCTTTAAACCAGCTATATACTTCTGTCCAATATTCTTCAATATCTTCTTTATCAAAATCTCTTCTTACAGCTAATATAAGCTCATTAAAAGTCGGAATTGGTGCAACAACCTTATCAAATTTATTCATCTTATTTTTTAAATCATAAATTGCACTTTCTTCAACTAGCATTGGAAAAATCTTTTTAACCCTATGTATTACTATGGATGGTCTCAATGCTTTTCCTTCAAAATCTGCCATTGGATATGATAACATCAAATATTCACTACTTATTGTTAACGCTGTATACAGTAAAAATTGTTCTTCAAATACTTTGTTTCTAGTAGTAACAGCTAAACTTATACCAATATTATTTAATGTATCTCTATCTCTATCAGATAATATTCCTTCATCCTTTTTAGATGCTGGCAAAATTCCATCATTAATTCCTACTATATAAAGAGCCTTCACATCTCTCCCCTTAATTCTTGCGATATCTCCAATATTAACTTGATCTAAAGCCACAGGTATAACTCCTATTTCTTCATTAGTGAATCCAGAATTTAATATCTTGAAAAATTCATACGAATCAATTATCTCTTCCCCAATAACATCTACTGCCTGATCTAAAATATCTATAACAATTCTTTGAACCTGACTGTATTCCTTAACCTTATCCTCCAATCCAATATGTTCAAATTCTTCAATCCATGTATTTATTCTTTCGAAAGCCTTAACTTCAATTAAAAAATCATATACAGCTGTACATATATCTCTAACTTTATACTTACCATCTATTTTGTTATGGAAATTCATAAGAGGAGCTCTCACTTCATTCATAACTTCAGCAATTAATATCTTTTCCTTGGTTAATTCTTCATTATTATTAAACCATTTTTCATCTATTATTTCTTCTACACTCCACTTATATCCCTTTATTCCATACTCCAATATAAAGTTTTCCAAAACATCTATATAAGAATTATCTATACCTGTTAATCCACTTTTTAAATATTTAAATACGCTCTCATAAGACCAATTTTTTAATAAAATTTCAAAAGCAGAGCTAATGAGTATAATCAATGGATTACTCAACAATTGAAGCTTTTTATCTAAGAAATATGGAATATCGTATTCCTTAAATAATACGGAAGTTATTTTTTCATAATCATCAATGTTTCTACACACTACAGCGATATCTTTATATCTGTATCCTTTATTTCTGACAAGATCTGTAATACTCTTTGCAACTCGCTCTACTTCATCATAAATATTGTTAGCCTTGTAAAGATCTACATTTTGGCACTTTCCATCATATATATTGAATGGATATGTGAAAAAATGTTTTTCTATATGCTTAAGTTCTGAATTATCCTTAAATCGATATGACTTATCATTATTTAAATATACAGGTTTATCATATGCTATATTATTTTCTTTCATTAACTTTAATATCTTATTCTCAGTATTCTTTATTGTATTAAATACATCTGTGATGTCTTGTTCCTTATCACTAGACGATTTTCCTTCCATACAAAAGGTTATATTTATTCTTTCACATCGTTTAGCTAATAGCCTTATAATTTCTAATTGCTGTGGTGTAAAGCTTGTAAATTCGTCTATCCAGACTTCAGTATTCTTATAAACATCATTTTCTAATAATTTTTTAATTAGTAAAGTTAATTGATCGTCACCATCAATATAATTCTCATGCATTTTTAAATTAAAAGCTTCATAAACTATTCCTAATTCCTTAATCTTTTGTACTAATTCCTCTTCTTGAATTTGTTCATCTATTTTGTTTAATTTATCTATATCAATATTATATTTCTTAAATTCACTTATGACCTCTGATATAATCTGATTAAATCCTTGTTCCTTAGATATTTTCTTAAAATAATGTAACTCCTCAATATTTTCATTAAGGACTCTATGGATTAACATATTCCTACCAGATTCTTTTATTATTTCTTTGACACGACCTCCACATTCTTCAAAAACCTCATTCGCCATGGTTTTAAAACTCAATACTTTTGTAGTTAAAAGTGCACGTTCCCCAATTAACTTTAATATCTTATTTTCAGTATTAAATGTATGCTGTTCTGGAACTAATAAAATCAATTCTTTTTCACTTTTTGCATCTATTCTATTCTTTATTTCATCTATGCAAAATCTACTTTTACCTGTGCCTGCTCTTCCATAAATAAATCGTATACTCATATTTCTCCCACCTCACTTCTTAAATGTAAATCACTTCATCTTTCATTATTCCCATAATTATAGTATCCTCATATTTTCCATCTATATAAACTTTATTTTTTCTTATGTTTTCTATAACAAATCCACACTTTTTATAGCAATTTATAGCCCTAAAATTAGATTCTATAACTTCTAATTCAACTCTTACAGCATTTTGCTCATTAAACAAATATTTCAGAAGAGTCTTTATTGAATCTTGACCATATCTTCTTCCCCAATATCTACTTCCAATAGTTATTCCAATAGAATACACTTTCTTAAAATAACTACTTTCTTTATAAGTTACAAAACCAATTAAAACATTTTTTTCATTAATTATACTTAATGCTTTTCGTAAACCTTTATCTTTATTATTATTTTGTATATCATTAGGTATTGTATTATAGGTTTTGACTTCTTCCTCATTACACAGTCTAAATAATATGCATATATCTCTTTTTTCTAATGTTCTTAGATATATATTATTTCCTTTAAGCATAATCCACCTTCTTTTGCTCATTACTAAAAATGCTCTATACATCTAATCATAATTATAATATTTTTAACTTAGAATTTATATTAACTTAAAAAGAATATTTATTTTGACTTTATATATTTTTATAATACGTCATACTAAAACAATAATCCCATTCAATATTTCATATCGATTCAATTTAAAAATGGTAACCATTTAATTGAATTTGAGTCCTCATATGCTAATAAAAATTAATATACATCAAAAAAAAACATCTAACAAAATTGTTAGATGTTTTGGCGGAGAATCCGGGATTTGAACCCGGGCGCCGGTTGCCCGACCTACACCCTTAGCAGGGGCGCCTCTTCAGCCACTTGAGTAATTCTCCATGTGCCTTCTATATAATAAATTTATTTAAATGGCGGAAAGATAGGGATTCGAACCCTAGGTACGCTTACACGCACGCCGGTTTTCAAGACCGGTGCCTTAAACCAACTCGACCATCTTTCCACGTCTCACGACAAGTATCATTATATCAGCCACAATCATTTATGTCAACATTTTTATATAATAAATTTTAACTACTTATTTTATATATTCTAATTCTTTTTCTGCATAGAAAATATGTATAAAAATATTTGTTATCTGTATTTGCTAAAGCCTATGTTTAAATCTTTAATCAATTAATTATAGTGAATCAATCAATAAAACATAAAAAGAAATCTCTAAAATTTCTATTTATTGATCCAACTCATAAAATGCAAATAAAAAAACCACCTAATACATTATTAGATAGTTTTGGCGGAGAATCCGGGATTTGAACCCGGGCGCCGGTTGCCCGACCTACACCCTTAGCAGGGGCGCCTCTTCAGCCACTTGAGTAATTCTCCATGCGCCCTCTAATATATTTTTAAATAAAAAAAATGGCGGAAAGATAGGGATTCGAACCCTAGGTACGCTTACACGCACGCCGGTTTTCAAGACCGGTGCCTTAAACCAACTCGACCATCTTTCCACGTCTTACGACAAATATGATTATATCAGTGATTAAACTTTATGTCAACATATTTCAATAATTTTTTTATTTTTTTATTAAAAAGAAGTTACAATTTCTAAAATGGAAAGATAACTTCTTTTATTTGGTATTTGATATAATCAAGAATGTTTAATTATCATTGAATTTCCTTTGTGCAAATTATATCAACACCTGTATTCATTATATTTTTGCAAATAATATCTCCAATATTAATAGGGGTACTTACGTAGATTCTGCTAAGAACCTTCGAGAATTCTCTCCATAAATATTTTTCTACAGGTCTATTGCTTTTTACTGATACAACTTTATGATTTTCATTTCCTTTTATCCTAACTAAACTTGTAAAAACATCTTTATAGATCATTTCAGAACCTCCGTATTAAATTTCATTAAATTCTTTTATTCTTCCAACCAAAATTTTAGATTCCATGGAATCATCCACTATATCTAAGAGACTTTTATTCATCTCTCTAGCTAAAATCTTCATAATTTTTATATTACAGCTAGATCCATTGCAACTTCCTCGTCCAATTCCAGTACGTCTTTTTACACCTTCCAATGTTCTAGCTCCTAATGGTCTTCTTATTGAGTCAACAATTTCTCCTTCTGAAATATTATTACAACCACAAATAATGTTTCCATATCTTTTATCTAATTCTATCAACTTATTTCTTTGTTCCTTAGACATATTCTTAAAAACAAATACCTCTCTCTTTTTATCTATATAATCTCTTTTCTTAGTTACATTCATATTCTCTTTTAATTTTTCTTCTATTTCTAGTGCAATTATTGGGGCAATTGTTATCTTTGCATAATTACTTCCAACTACGCTTATATAACCCTCTTGAATATTTGCATCATCTATAAACATACTATTATTATAATATGTTTCTGAAAATATATTATTTACTAATTCCTTCTTTATATCATCTGAAATACCTCTTGCTAATCCAAGTTCTTCTTCAAAACTTAGTGGTTTATTGCTACTAATTCCAATTAAGTTTCCATTTGATAAAGTTGGAATACTCATTACAAATTCATCTTCAGATATATGGTCAATAACCACTCCATTCATCGTTATGTCTAATTTTTCATTTAATGATATATATTTGACCTTTTGATTTTTTAATTCATGAGGATTTTCTTCATACCCTTCATTAAAACTTTCATTTGGAATTGTGTTAATTACAAATTTACATGTAAATTTATTTCTATTTGTAGTTATCTTAAATCCCTTAGAAATTCCTTTAATATCTATAACCTCTTCTTCTAATCTAAAATTAACACCATTATCAGCTGCTACTTCCGCATAAGATGTAGCTAAGTTATAAGGTGGAATTATAGCAATATTCTCTGAATATAAAGCTTTATTAGCTTTTATTTTTAAATTGGGTTCTATATCATAAATTGCTGTATCTTCTATTATATGTACCCCTTCAATATTTCTATCCTTAGCTTTTTTATACATATTATCAATTAATTTATTTCTGCTCTCATTAGAAGAAATTCTTAATGCTCCTATTTTGTTATATATTATATTAAATTTCTTACAATGCTCCTTTATTAAGTTCATTCCTCTATTTTCTAATTTAGCCATAACATCATCATTACTTTCTGATCCATCATAAATAACTGCAATATTATTAAGTGAAAGTTCGTTGACTATATCATAATTTTTCTCTATTAAAGCTATATTTAAATTATATTTTGAAAGTTCATATGCAACTGCGCATCCTATAATGCCGCCACCTAAAATTAATACATCATAATCCATTATTAATCCTCCAAATCTGAAACTATAAAGTTCAACTCTTTCAATTCTAATATAATTGAATCAAGATTTTCTTGATTTTCTGCAGCTATAGTATGAAGATGAACTCCATTAGTTAATACAGATAATAACTTTGCTCTTTGCTCTTTATATTTTTGAATAAATTTATTTAATTCGTTGTAATTTTTGATCATGAGCATTCCTCTTATTTCACCATATAAGGGATGTTCTACTACTACATCTTCAATTATTCCTCCATATTTTATTACTATGTTCATTTCATCAAACATTTCTTCTTCTGAATGTGTCACCGCAATAATTGCCTTAACTCTATTTTCATTATTATTTATTATATACCCGTCTGGAGTTGCTATTATATTTTTTCCTTCTGCTCTAAGAATCGCTATATCCTTTACTATTATTTGTCTGGTTACAGAGTATTCTTTTGCTATGTGACTTCCTTTTATTGGTTCACTACTTTCTAATAATAATTTAAGTATATTATCTCTTCTATCGATAGATTTCATATTAGCCTCCCTGTATATTAAATCGATCTGTTAAGTTATATGAACATTGCGCTTCTCAACCTTAGGAAATACAATA
>NZ_JAABNP010000065.1 GCF_009928485.1 Clostridium sp. C2-6-12
CCCCATTACGGACTTTCACCGATTAGTACGTGCCCATGCTGGGCACACACAAAAATAGCAGATAAAACGTATTATCTGCTATCTTTCAATTTAATTTTATAGAATTATTTTTCAATTTCTTGAACTCTTCCTACTGTGTTATCCTCAAGCATAACTTTTATTCCTCGATGATGATTTTGTGAATTAGTAAGTATTCTCTTAACTATTCCTTCTGTTAACTGACCAGTTCTTTGGTGTTCCTTTTTTACAACTAAAACTTTGGAACCAATCTTAATATTAGCCCTCTTTGTGCCATCCATAATTTCACCCCATTACTGCTCTTTTTACACTTTATTTTCTTAGAGATAATTACTTGTCATTGAAATTCATGCCACCTAAAAGTGCTGCAAAAGGATTTTCATTAAATTCTTCCGCTTCCTTTTTCATTTTCTTCATATAATTATTAACTTCTCTTTTATCGACTTTTCCGCCTTTTTCAAATCTCTTTTTGAATTGAGATGCCTTTTCTCTAAAATTGCAATTGGTTCCTGGGCAAACATATATAGCTCCATCTCCATGTCCTCTAAGTTCTAGCTTCTTTTTACATTCTGGGCATCTTGCATTTGTAACTCTTGATATGCTTTCTCTATGACCGCATTCTCTATCTTGACATACGTTCATTACACCATTTTTACCTTTAACCTCAAGCATATACTTACCACACTCTGGACATTTCTTACCTGTTAAATTATCGTGTGTGTACTTATCTGTGCTAAACTTAACATCTTGAACTAATGCAGTTGCATAGTTTTTCATTCTTATTATAAAATCATGAACATCAGTTTTTCCCTTACTGATTTCATCTAATTCTTTTTCCCATTTGGCTGTTAAAAGTGGTGATTTCAAATCTTTAGGCACTAGCTCCATTAGCTGTTTTCCTTTTGAAGTTGGTACTATTTCTTTTCCTTTCTTTTCTATTACAAAAGAGTTAAATAATTTTTCTATAATATCTGCTCTTGTTGCAACAGTTCCTAGTCCACCTGTCTCCCCTAAAGTTTTAGCAGCTTCCTTATCTATTGAAATATATTTTTGAGGATTTTCCATAGCAGATAATAGTGTTCCTTCATTAAACCTAGCAGGTGGCTTTGTTTGATGCTTTTTAATTTCAATTTTATTTATCTTAAGCTTATCTCCCTTAACAAGCTTTGGTAGAACCTGCTCCTTTAAGGCTCCGTCTTCACTTGCTTCTTCAAGATCATCTATCTTATCATAAACCATTTTCCAGCCTTTAGCTGTTATAACTTTTCCCTTAGCTCTAAAGATTTCATCGCTTATTTTAACCTTTATGCTTGTTTGAACAAATTCAAAAGGTGGAAGTAAAACACTTAAAAATCTCTTTATAACTAAATCATAAACATTTCTTTCCTCTGAGCTTAAAATTCCTAGACTCACTCTTTGTTCAGTTGGAATAATTGCATGGTGATCTGAAACCTTGCTGTCATCAACAAAACTCTTATTAGGAGTAATGTTTCCTTTTAATATTTCAGTTGCACTTTTTGCGTAATTAGAAACAGAAATTGCTTTTAATCTATCCTTTATAGTAGGAACTATATCTCTTGTAATATATCTTGAATCTGTTCTTGGATATGTTAAAACCTTATAATTTTCATATAATCTTTGCATTATAGATAAAGTTTGTTTTGCTGAATATCCAAAAATCCTATTACAATCTCTTTGAAGCTCTGTTAAATCATATAGAGCTGGAGCATATTGCTTTTTATTTGTTTCTGTAATTTCAATAACCTCTCCATCTTTTCCTCTAACTGCATCAACAATTCTATTAGCTACCTTTTCATCAAAGGTTCTGTTACTATTATCTTTATTAATCCATTCTATAGAAAAACTATTAGTACTTCCTATAAGAGTATAATAATCTTTTGGCTTAAAATTCTTAATTTCTTCTTCTCTTTGAGCTATCATTGCAAGTGTAGGAGATTGAACTCTTCCTGCTGATAACTGTGCATTATACTTGCAGGTTAAAGCTCTTGTTACATTTAACCCAACAATCCAATCTGCTTCTGCTCTTCCTTGGGCTGCTTTATATAAGTTATCATATGCCGAACCAGGTTTTAAATTCTTGAATCCATCTAATATTGCCTTATCAGTTTGGGATGATATCCAAAGTCTTTTTATTGGTTTATTAAAACCAACCTTTTCAATTATCCATCTAGCTACCAGCTCTCCTTCACGTCCAGCATCAGTTGCTATTACTAATTCACTTACATCAGGTCTAAGCATTTGCTTTTTTACTTCATTAAATTGCTTGCCTGTTTTAGAAATCACTGTTAATCTCATATGTTTAGGAAGCATTGGAAGGGTTTCCAAACTCCATTTTTTATATTTATCTCCATATCCTTCTGGATCTAATAACGTAACTAAATGTCCTAATGCCCAAGTTACTATATACTTAGGACCTTCTATATATCCACCTTTATTTTGATTACATTTTAAAACCTTAGCCAAATCTCTTCCAACACTTGGCTTTTCAGCTAGAACTAAAGTTTTACTCATTTTACTTCTTCCTCTCTGTTACATCTGTATACTTTCAAATCTTTATTACATTTATCCATTATATCATACAATTCCACATATCTGTCTTTATTCTAATATAAAAAGAACCTACAATGATAGATGATATCTCCTATCTCATAGATTCTATTATGTATCTCTAACAGTTTATTTTTTAGCATATTTTAATTTTTTTATTCCCAGTAAATACTTTTTTACTCCTTCTTTATCTTTTTCCTTAAAGATTACCTTTTTCACTCCAATATTTGTTTTATAGAACATTATATATCTATTTCCTCGTTCTTCCAAAGAATAACTTTCAATTTTATCCCATGTAAATACAAAAGAATTAGTTAATATGCCTCTTTCAGTTATACCACTCTTGTTTCCAATAAATGCAAGTGGAAGTATTGCTGCTATTACAGCCATATCTTCAAGCTTTGCACCCCTAGAAACTCCTATGTAAACCATATAGCCAATAACTACTATGGGCATTATTAGTTTGTAACTATTAGTTCCTGAAATTATTAATTTATTCTTTATATCTATTCTAATAAGTACAAAATCTACTATTAATATAAAGATTAATGCTACAATTGATGTTATATTCATAATTTACCTGCTTTCCTCTTATTTTTTATATTATCATTTTCTTTAACAAAAACTTTTCTGGTTTTTAGGCATCTTATTATAACATATTTTTTATAAACTTGCTTATAATTTAAATTATTATGTAAATTTTACCATATTAATTTTTCTGAATTCTACAAATAATATATATGTAAATTAAAAAGGAGATGATATTATGGAAAATAACAACAAAAAAGATCATACAAAAAGTAACTATTTAAGAAATGGAAGCAAATCACAAGGTCAATATGGGAAAAGTAGTTTTAACAATACAATTGAGCAGCCCGGGATTAATGAAAGTGGTATAGAAGCTAAAAAAAGGGGCTTTTAAAATTTTAATTTCATAAACTTTTCATTATAAAGTAAAAACCTGTTTAATAAAAAGGTTCAATTGTTAAAATTAATACACCAATAATTGTTGCATTAAATTTTATAATTGAACCTTTAAATAAAAAATTCCTTATACTATTGTATTTAAACTTAATCATAAGTAACAGATTCTTTTGTTTTATAATAAACTATAATCACTTAATAACTCTATCATATTTTTAACTGCATGTTTTGCATCCCTAGGAAGTTTGTCAATTACCCTTTGTCTTTCATTTTCATCACTAATTTGAGCTATTCTCATCACTTGTTGTTGAAGTCCAGGTACATTATTTAATTCAGAAACTACTTTATTAAATTTATTTGCAAAGCTTGGGTCTTGTTGCATTTTTTGTTGAACCGTCATAATTAATTGAAATGGATTCATTTTGTAGCTCTCCTCTAAAATCTTTTTATTTCATAATTTATAGTATTCATAAAAACTTTATAAGTTCACTACAATTTCATCTATGTTTCCTTTAAGTAATAACTTACGTATACGCTACTCCTAGAGTTTTTAGTTTTGTGCTAAGTTTAGTAAATTTCTCTAGATTTACAGTTCCAACACTATCTCTTAAAATATTTACTGTAAGGCCAATTTTCCTTGCACCCTTAGCTGTTTTAAAAACACATAAAGCTCCATCAACTCCAACAAGCTCTACTATTCCTATTTGATTTTCCTTAATAAATTTAACAAGGTTATTATTTTCAAATGCATTTCCTACATGCTTTTCAAAATAATTTTCTGACACAATTTTAATTCTTTTGTCAAATTTAGCTCCTTTACTGCCTGCAATTCCATATGGAAAAAACTTTTTATAAAAGAAATTATTTGGTAACACATTTGCTATATAAATAACCTCATCATTATTTTTTTCATAAGTAATAATTTTATCATTAATGTTACTCACAAGTTCATCTACATCATCATAATTAAATCTCTTCTTATTACGCTGTTCACCAATAAAATCTTCTTGAGCATCAATGACTAAAAGTGCTTTTCTCATTTATCTTTCCCCATCTTCCATACAAACTATAAAACTTCTCAATTTCCTTTTACTCTATTATTATATTTACATTACCATATTTTATTAAAATTTTTATATAATTTCAATCCATAAAATATTTTTAGAGTACTGTAAAGAAATTAAAAACATATATTCGATTTATAAATATATTTCTCACCAAACATATTATTATGCATATAGTAAAAGGCTTCATTTTGTAAATGAAACCTTCACATTATATTCTTTTAATCCTTAATTATATAGTGGATACTTATCACATAAGGCTTCTACTCTAGCCTTAAGTCCTGATAATTCTCCATTTCTGTTATCAATTGCTTCTCCTATAATTGCTGCAATTTCTGCCATATCTTCTTTTACAAAGCCTCTAGTAGTAATTGCTGCTGTACCAATTCTAATACCTGAAGTTACAAATGGACTTCTTGTTTCATTTGGCACTGTATTTTTATTAACAGTAATTCCAACTGAATCTAATAGATTTTCTGCTTCTTTTCCTGTTATATCCTTATTATGTAAGTCAACTAAAAATACGTGATTATCTGTTCCATTCGAAACGATTTTAAATCCTCTAGAAATTAATTGTTCTGCAAGTTCCTTACAGTTTTCAACTATATTTTTACCATATTCTTTGAAACTTGGATCTAATGCTTCTTTAAAACATACTGCTTTTGCAGCAATAATATGTTCTAATGGACCACCTTGTATTCCTGGGAATATGTTTTTATTTAAAGCTTGAGCATATTGTTCCTTACATAAGATTAATCCACCTCTTGGTCCTCTTAAAGTCTTATGTGTTGTTGTTGTTACAAAATCAGCATATGGTACTGGTGATGGATGCACACCTGCAGCAACAAGTCCTGCAATGTGAGCCATATCTACCATAAGTAATGCTCCAACTTCATCAGCTATTTCTTTGAACTTAGGAAAATCTAAAGTTCTTCCATATGCACTTGCACCAGCTACTATAAGCTTTGGTTTGTTTTCTATTGCAAGCTTTCTTACATTTTCATAATCAATCATTTCAGTTTCTTTATCTACTCCATATGATACGAATTTAAATAATTTACCCGAAAAATTAACTGGTGAACCATGAGTTAAGTGACCACCATGACTTAAATCCATACCTAAAACTGTATCTCCTGGCTCTAATACTGCAAAATATACTGCCATATTTGCTTGTGAACCTGAATGAGGTTGAACATTTGCATGTTCTGCACCAAATAATTGTTTAGCTCTATCGATTGCTATTTGTTCTATTTCATCAACTACGTGACATCCACCATAGTATCTCTTACCTGGATATCCTTCTGCATATTTATTAGTTAAATAAGAACCCATAGCTTCCATAACAGCTGGACTTACGATATTTTCTGATGCTATTAATTCTATCCCTTTTTGTTGTCTTACTAATTCTTTTTCCATTAAGCCATAGATTTCTTTATCTTCTTTTTGTAAATTTTCGAAATTCATCTTTTTTACCACCCCAACATATTTTTTGACCCTTAAGGGCTTAAGCTAAACAAAATTCCGCTAAAATATAATATTTTAACTGAAAAGTTTCACTCGATATTCAAATTATATGATTTCTTACTAAATTTATCAACTATTTTTCTATAATTATTTATTTTTTTATTATTCTCTATAGTTTCTACTTTTATTTTAAGATTTCTTATATTAGCTATATACAAGATTTTAATTGGCAATAAGTAAAATTAAATTTTTATTTATAACCGTTTAAAAATTAGTAAATTATATAAGATTTTTTTGTTTTATGCTATAATTCTTTTGTCATAGAAAATATTGATATGGAGATTAAGTTATGGACTTAAATAAATTAATTAAAGTTTCTACTCTTGCAGGACAAATCCTATTAGAAAGTGGAGCTGAAACCTATAGGGTTGAAGAAACTATTAGCCGTATATGTATAGCTTATGGAGTGTTTACTGCAGATAGTTTTGTAATTCCAACTGGTATAATGGTAACTGTTACTCATAATGATGAAGTTGCAACCATTGTTAAAAGAATTACCTCTAGAGGCGTTGATTTAAATAAAATTAATGCTGTAAATGATCTTTCCAGACGTATTCAAACTGAAGGTATAGAGCTTTGCGATTTTAACAAGGAGCTTTTAAAGATTTCTAATGCTCCTAGATATTCTAACTTTACTACCTTAATATTTTCTGCTATAGCAGCAGGATGTTTTGCAATTATGTTTGGTGGAAATTTAAAGGATTTTATTGCCGCAAGTTTAATTGGAGCTATTATAAAAATTGTCATGATTATATTTCAAAAGTTAAATATAAATGAATTTTTTGTCAATTCATTTTGTGGCGGTTTATGTGCATTATTAGCTACTATCTTTTTAAGCATAAACCTATGTTCTAATTTAGATAAAACTATTATTGGAGCTATAATGCTGCTTGTACCAGGATTAATAATTACAAATGCCATTAGAGATACTATTGCTGGTGATTTTTTATCAGGAATAACAAAAGCTTCAGAAGCCTTTTTAATTGCAGTTTCTATTGCAGTAGGTACAGGTGCTATCTTAAGTGTATTTTATCTATAAAAATCAAATCCTTGTTATATTTGATAACTATAACTGATTAATGATTGTTTATTTTTATATAAAGGAGAAATTTAATGATTGAACAAATTATTGTTGCCTTTTTTGCCTCTTTAGGCTTTGGAATAATTTTTAATATAAAAGGAAGAAATCTAATTTTTGCAGCCTTAGGTGGCGGTTTAAGCTGGTTTTGCTATTTATCTTTAACCCAAAATAAAATAAGCAATATTTTATCTTTATTTATTGCTTCAATAATTTTTAGTATTTATTCAGAAATTTGTGCAAGATATTTAAAGACACCTGTAACCACTATAGTAATATGTGCCTTAATTCCATTGGTCCCTGGAGCTGGAATGTATTATACAATGTATGAGACAATACTTGGACATGTAAGCAATGCTGTGAAATTAGGAATTGATACTTTTGCTAGTGCTGGAGCCTTGGCTTTAGGTGTCATATTTGTATCTACAATAACAAAACAAGTTACAAATTTAAAGAGAGTTAAAGAAAAATTGTTCCAAAAATAATTTATAATAAATGCAATAATCTTAGATAAAATTTTATTGCGTTTTCATAGTTTAATCAATTAAGACTCTTTGCGAAAGAAAAAGTACAGAAGCTCAAGATTTCTGTACTTTCATCTTACTAACTAAATGTAAATTGTTCCATATTATGTATAGATTTTTTTAGATTACTGGCTGAACCAGTTACTTCATCTCCCATAAAATTCAACTCTTTAGCAATACCAGATATTTCCTCTGTGCTTGAAAGTATTTCTTGTGACATTGATGAAATTTGTTCTATATCCTCTAATATATTGTCTTTTCTTGAATTCACATTATCAAAAGCGTCTACTATTCCATGTACCTTAGGAATAATAATATTAATAGAATTTGATATATCGTCAAATACATTTATAGTATTGCTAACTGCATGATTTTGCTTAATTATGTCAGTATCTATTAATGCTGTTTTTTCATTTAATACCATAATATTTTTTAAAATATTATCAACTATGCTGTATATTTTCTTTGATGAACTCTGGCTCATTTCTGCAAGCTTTTTTATTTCAGATGCAACAACACTAAACCCTTTTCCAGATTCCCCTGCTCTTGCTGCTTCAATTGCAGCATTTAAAGCTAAAAGATTTGTTCTTTCTGAGATACTATTTATCATACCTGTCATTTCATTTACACTTCTTATTTCTTCCATCATAATATTTAATGATTGTCTGAAATTATTAAAATTGTTGTTAAGATCTTCAATAACTAAAGATAATTCTTTTAACTCTTCGTTTGTATTATGTGATTTATCTCCGATTTCTTTGGCTAAATTATCAATAGCTATAGTACTATCATTCACTCCATTTATATGTTCTCCAAATTGAAAAAGCTTATCCATAACGCCTGAAATGTTTTCAGTTTGATTTCTAGTTGCACCTGTCACTACTTCTGTAGAATTAACTATATTAGTAGTTAACTCCAAAATATCTTCTGATATGTATTTTAGCCCTGTTGCCTGAGCATCTATATCTTCTGAATCTCTCTTAAATTCTTCTAGCATTTTGTTTGTTGTTAAAATAATTGAATTTAATCCTCTGCTTACCTCTCCAATTTCATTTTTATCTTTTAAAAATTTTTCCTCTATCTCTATGTAATTTCCTTTTTTCATTTCATGGACAGTTCTTTTTAGCATAATAATACTTCTTGTTTTCCTAAATTCACTAATACTAATTAGAGCAAATGCTCCTGATAATAAAACCATTATAATTATATTTATTACTGATTTATTATATTCAAACAGAGAATAAATAAAAGCTATAATACCTATTGTTAAAATTGCAGTAAATAATACACGGTTAAAATAATTATTTTTTATTCCAGCCCTAAATTTAATGACAGATTGATTGATCATTAGTTTTCCTCCTAAGCTTTCTTAATTGATAACAGTTATCATTTTCGTATATCCTACCATAATTTAGATAGATTTGTCAAATTGATATTATAATTTTATTCATCATTTTTCTTAATTTTAGTGCATATAAAAAGAGACTACATTCATAGTCTCTCAATCAATAAACAAAATTTCGCTTAAATTCCTTACATTCCCAATCTTCTTTCAAGCTCGGAAATTCCATCCTCAACTTCTTCTATTGGCAAATTACCTAATTCTAATTTTTCATGTTCTTGTTCTTTAAGTCTATTATAAAATTTCATTCCTTCTAAAATGATGCTTCCATCATTATTAGTTTTTCTAAGCATATAAAACAATGTATCTTCAGCCTTATCTAGTTTATTGGCTAATTCATACATCTTTAAGATCTTCTTATCCATTTCTATAGAAAACTCATACTGACTTAACTCACTAGCTACTTCTACAGCATCCTCCAAATATTTAGGATTTGTCTCATCATCCTCTGTATATGCCTTATAAAAACCTTCCATAGATTTTTCATAGTATTGAAGCCTTGAATTTTCTTCTTTTGTAATTTGTCCTTGCAACTTCATTAAGCAAGCAAATGCAATAAATTTTTCTGCATTATACTGCATATCCTTACTTATAAGTCCCTCTAAACTATTAAATGAAAAAACATCAACAGTTCCTATGTCAATACCTACTAATCCTCTAAGCTCCTTATTAATTCTAGTCTTAGCTTTTTCAATATCTCCTTCTATTATGCATTTGTTTACTTCTTCAGTTACTAATTTCAAAGAATTTTCTACTTCCTTCATATAATCGTTTTTTAACATTTTAATGACACCTCATATTTCCAGTTAGTATTTGTTATTTTAAGTAATTTTCTATCATAATTTTATAAAAATTTTCTGAACTTATAATTAAAATGAATATTCCTAATAAATACATTTCTACTTTACTACAAAATATATAATTATATCAATAACTAATAACATATTATTATATCATTTAAGAAGCTTTGCTTTTCAAACTAGAATATTTCAATCCGTTAAAAATTGAGGATGAAAAGCCGGAAGGATTTTGGACAAAGTTCCGAATTGTGGCATAGCCACTCTTTTTATAAGTGAACAAAGTTCCGAATTGTGGCATAGCCACTCTTTTTATAAGTGCACAATTTTATATTTATTTCATACAATATACTATAGAATCTCTTATAACAAATTATATTGAGAAAACTTTGATAAACTTATGATAATATGGAGGTATTTTTATGAATATTTTATCTGAAAATGAATATAATTGCGAACGTTATGAAAATCGTCCTTGCTGCAGAAATTATAATCACGCTCCTGAACCTGGAAGAGCTTTATTAAATGTTGGTTCTGGTGGTGCTGGCCCATTGCCTATAATTTCAACACCATTATCAAGGCCTATACCTGTAGCTAGCGTGTCGATAGATACTTCGAAGATGTGTAATCCTAAAGTTCTTTTAATCTTTACAAGCTTAATTTCTTTACCTTTAGATGCAGTTGTAACATTAAATTTTACAGTATTAAAAACTGTTGGTGATGGAGCTCCTCAACCAATAGGCGGAACCTATACTTTTGCTGAAGTGGCAACTGTACTAGAGGCTGAGTCTTTTAGTTTCCAACTTTGTGACTGCAATGCAGCATACGGAAATACAACTTATTCTGTTCAATTAGAACCAAGCAGTTTAATTTCTGTTACAGCTGGATTAACAATAACTAATGCAATATTAACTGCTTTAGCTGTTGAAACTCTTTATTAAAAGTTTATTTATATATTTTTCCTTTGATAATAAAAAGGAGGGGCTACTCCTCCTTTTCTTAACACTAAAATTATGGTGATCAGTCTCACTATAGCATATTTAATATAAATATTTATATATTTACCTATAAATCTATTTTTACATAAACTCATATAAATATTTTTATTTTTTTAATCACCTTATTTTTGTATATTTAAATAAGCTCTAATATCTTCAACACATCAACACCTATTTGTCTTTCCTCACCCTTATATGGATAACAGTGAATATGGATAGCTGGATTAAAATTAAGCTCAATTATAGCATAACTAGAATTCTCATCTCTGTAATCTTCAATCATCATATCTACTCCACAAATTCTAGCATTAACCGCCTTAGCTGCTGCTACTGCTATCTTTTTAAACTTTTCTGGTATATCATCAGTATAATCTATACTATCCCCACCTGTACTTATATTAGAATTTTCTCTTAAATAAACAACCTCTTCTTTACTTGGAATATAATCAAAATATTTATTTTGCTGTTTTAAAAATAATTCTGCATTTTCATCTAATTTTATTTTTTCAAGAGGTGTTACATAATGATATCCTCTCAGTGGATCTTGATTTTTTTCTTCAACAAGTTCAGTTATAGATTTCACTCCATCTCCTTTTACATTAGCAGGTACTCTATGAAGTATTCCAACAACTTTATCATCAATAACTAAAAATCTGTATTCTTTACCTTCTATAAATTCTTCTAAAAGAACAGTACTGTCATTCTTAAATGCAATTTCGAAAGCTTTTATAATACTCTCTTCATCAGCACCATCTTTAAATATGCTTATACCTATTCCAAAATTAGTTGATTTTGGCTTTATTACTATTGGCATATTTATATAATTTCTCGCTACACTTTCTACTTCTTCCATAGAATAAACTTCTATTCCATCTGGAACTTTAATATTACTATCCAAAAGAACTTTTTTAGTAACACTTTTATTTTCCATAATTAAAACAGTAACATAATTATCTTTTGAAGTTTTAGTTGCCTGTTTAACATATTCTACTTTACCATCTTTCTTAAGGGAAATGAAGTTCTCAGATTTATCTAAAATATCAACTTTTATTCCTCTTTTAATTGCTTCTTTCATTAAAATTTGTGTAGAAAGCTCTAATTCTTCATAACCTTCTAATTTAAACCTGTTATTATAAGCGCTTTTTTTGTGTTGTTTAGCTATATTTATATGTGCCTTAATATAACCTTCTTCTTTTACCTTTTCTTCTATTTTATAAGCATAAGTCAATTTGTAGTCTTTTATCTTATCAATCATTAAATCTATAATTTCTTCCCTGCCAAGCTTAAGTTCATTATTTATAATTTTAATAGAATTTAAGATCTCCAATCCCCATTGTTCTTTGGAAATCTCTTCTCCATCTTTTTTTAATATTACATGACTTTGTCCATACTTGGAAATTATGTTTTGGTTTTCTACGCCTTCCTCCTGCCATTTATCATAATCACTTTCTTCTTGAATAAGAAGAAATAAATTAAAGATTTGAAGAAAATATAAATCTTCTAAGCTTATTCCACCTTTTTCAAATGGGTTAATATCAATACTTCTATACTCCAAGTATTGAATTCCCTCATTTTTAAGTGAATCCATGAAATTGCTAACATCAGAAGGTTTTAATCTAATTGAACTATAAAGTTCTTTATGACTATCTATATATTCTTTTTCTATAAACCCTTTTAAACTTGAAATATATTCGTCAATTGAATCATAATTAGGATATAACTCAACTTTATTTTTATAGCCGCATTCACTATTTCTATATGATAAAGCCCCTTCATTTGAAAAGCCATCGTCTGTAATTTTCTTTGATGCTCTTAAACATTTCGATACATAGCTTTTATCAACTACCCCACTTGCACCCAAAAGATAAATTATAAGCCATCTATATCTAAGATAATTTCTTGTAATTTTTAAATAGATATTATTTTTAAATTCTTTATAATCTAATTTTTGACTGTTTATATTTAATTTATTAAATAGTTCATTAAAAGCTTTGCTTTTATATAATTTAATTATTAAATCATCACTAAATGAGAAATTATAGTGTATACCGCATATAATTTGTCTTTTTCCACCATATTTCTCTATTAACTTTTCTCTATACTTTCTTGCTTCTTTTCCTTTATTGTTATCTCCATATTCAGCTATCTTTATTTTACTATCTTCTGGTACTACTCCTGGCATTGATTGAGGCCATAAATACTCTTCTCCAATTTCCATTGCAACAATGTCATAAAGAGAATTGGCAAAATTATAGGTTTCCTTTGGTTTTTTGAAAGGTGGTGTTATTACTTCAACTTGACTTTCTGCAAAATCAGTAGTTATATAACTATTTTTAACTTTATCTCCAAATACACTAGGATGCTCCTTTTCTGATAATTCTCCTTTGTCATTAACCCTTAATCCTTCTCTTTCTATCCCATAATTCCCCATTAACAATTCATGTGACGTAAATAATTCTTTAAATTTGTTTAACATTTTCTGCCTCCCTCTATAAAACCCTATCTTTTATCTTATTTAAAATTTCTTTTTACTTCAATTACATATAATAAATATGCGGTGCTTCCCTTTAAAACACTAGAAGCTGCTATACTAATCCAAATTCCAGTTAAGCCAAATGGTTTAATAAAAAGTAAAGCCATTGGAATCCTTAAACTTGTGAATAAAACACTTATAATAGATGATATTTTAGGTTTTCCAATCCCTGTAAACAATCCATTAGAAACAGTTTCAATAGTACTGAAGATTTGTGAAAAAGCTACTACTTGTAAATAAGTCTTTGCAATTACTATTGTATTTTCTTCTCTTACAAATATTTTTATAAATGGTTCATTGAAAAATAAAAACATAAAAGCCATAATCAAAGAATACACAGCTCCAATTTTTATAGCAGTATTGTAACCTTCTTTTATTCTTTCATATTTTTGAGCACCAAAATTTTGTCCAGTAAATGCTGCTATAGCACCATGCAAACCACCTATTACCATATAAGTAATAGATTCGATTTGAAGTCCTATCTTTTGAGCTGCTATTGCATCTGATCCAAAAACAGCTATAATTCTTGCAAGGAATATATTAATTACAGTAAATAAAATTCTTTGTGCTGCCATTGGGAATCCTAAAATTACTATTTCTTTTATCTTAACATAATCAATTTTAATATTAAATTTATATTTAAGAATATCAGCTGCCTTTAATAAATACATGAAGAACATTATAAAGTTAGCTAGCATTGTAGCAATTGAAGCTCCTGAAACTCCAAGTTTAAATATATAAATAAATATAGGATCTAATACTATATTTACAATAACACCAACTGCATTAATCTTAAATGCAAGTTTATTATTGCCAAAACTCCCTAATATTCTTGAATATAACATATTAAAAAATGCAAAGAACATAGTTGGTCCACTCCATGCTAAAAATAAATATGCATCTTCTTCAACTGTATTATTTCCAAGATGTAAAAACTCTATAAGACCTCTTCCGCCTAAAATAAGTATAAGCCCAAAGATAATACCAATAAATATATTTATAAGAAGTCCTGAATTAGTATATTCTTTCACTTCCCTTTCTTGTTTTCTTCCTATTGCATGAGAAACCTTAATACCAGTACCAATAACAACTAATGAATTTATTGAGTATCCAAGCCCCATATAAAAACTAGATGATCCCACACTAGCTACGGCATTACTCCCAAGACCTCCAACCCACAACATATCCACTAAGTTATATGTAAATTGTAAAAGGGAACTTCCCATTATAGGAACAGATAATTGAGTTAAAACTTTTATTGTCTTTCCCTCAGTAAGATCTATTTTCTTCATTTTATATCCTCTTCATTGCATATATGCTCTTCATTATTGCACATGCACTTGTTTTTTTCTGTAATTAAAGTTAATAAAAATAAAACTAACCTATTTGCATCATTAATTTTTAACTTATATAAATTCCATATTCCATCTTTTCTTGCTTCAATTAAGCCGCAATCTATTAAGACCTTCATATGATGTGATAATGTTGGCTGAGTAAAATTAAAACTTTCTAAAACTTCACATGCACATTTTTCTCCACAAGATAATAAATCTAGAATTTTTAGCCTATTAGGATCACTTAAAGCCTTTAGTATTTTTGCATTTTTTTCATATTCTGAATTCATTTCATACTCCTTTCAAAGATTATCCATATTAATACCTTACGTATATAGTATAGATATTCGTCTATGTATAGTCAATATTTTTCTTTACTCATTAACCTTTTGACAGCCAAACACATACACACCTATCTATCAATTCACATTCTAAATCAAAATTCAACTTATTATATTAGCCTAATTTTATTATAAAAACTAACACTATTGATCTCTCTTCATATTTAAGTTCAACATAAGAAATAATTATTGATTCAATTAAAAACACCTCTAGAGAGACACTTTTTTAAGTTTCTACTCTATAGGCAAACTTTTATTTAACACCCTCTAATATTTCTTTTGCTTTTTTATACTTCTCTAATCTTTCAATATCTTTTTCTTTAATATCTTTTAACCTGTTTAAATCCATATTATCTTTTAAATCAGACAGCTTTACATTAATAGTAGCCTTATTATTTTTTATCCTGTTTATGTAATCAAAATAATCTTCATTTCTTCTTTTACATAAGATTATTAATTTTTCAACTAATTCTTTTGGGATACCTTCTTCTATTAATTGATCTGCAGATACATCACAATCTTCCAATACATCATGTAAGACTGCTAAAATTTTTTCTTCTAAGATTTCAACACCTTCCATAACCCTCAAAGGGTGTCCAATATAGGGATTTCCACCTTTGTCTACTTGCCCTTCATGATATTTTTCTGCCAATTTAATTGCCTTGCTTAATAATTCCTTCATAATATCTCCTCCATTTAGTTAATAAATTACACTTTATAAATACTTCTTCCTTTTAGTACTCTATAGAAATTCAGATAAATCTTTTGCAACAAATCCTCTATATCATCATAGTTTCTACATTTTGAGGTTATATATCTTAATACGTCGTCATATGTTGAATTATACATTTTGGTCAGAAGTTCTTCTATATTTGTTTCTTGCAATTTTCACCCCCTTACACTGTTAATGATACTGATACTCTTCATTTTGTTTCATTAATATCATTTGCATTTTATAAAATTAGTTAATATCACAAAAATTATAATATTATACATTTATAGTAAATAATCATATCTCCACTTATGATCCTGTGATATAATGCAATTAAGATATATTTTACGCTTAAATAAAACATCACTTTTATACTCTTATAGGTTGTTGAATAACTAATTTTTACAAATGGTTATTCAAGAAAATATTCTTAGG
>NZ_JAABNP010000066.1 GCF_009928485.1 Clostridium sp. C2-6-12
GTGTGGTTTACTTCTTTCATATTTTGCTTTTGCCATTGTAATTTTCCTCCCTTATGACATTAATTAAAAGAATCTTTTCGTAAATATTATAACTGATACAAATTTTAATATCTACTTTTATTATTCAAGTTTTTTACTATTTATATAAATTACTTAAATTTTAACATTATAAGCAATCATATAAATAGTAATCAACTTTATCTTTAGATATTATTTAGCTCTGCTACCAGCAATTTGTTCTTGAATATTCTTTGGAACTTCTTCATAATGGTCGAATACCATTGAGTAAACTCCTCTACCTTGTGTTCTAGATCTTAATGAAGTAGCATATCCAAACATTTCTGATAATGGTACAAACGCTCTTATAACTTGAGCTCCATTAACAGCTTCCATACCTTCCATTCTACCTCTTCTAGAGTTAATGTCTCCGATAACATCTCCCATATATTCTTCTGGAACTGTTACTTCAACCTTCATCATAGGTTCAAGAAGTACTGGATTTGCCTTTGCCATAGCATTTTTAAACGCCATAGACCCAGCAATTTTAAATGCCATTTCAGACGAGTCAACTTCATGGTATGAACCGTGTACCAATTTAACTTTGAAATTAATAACGTTATAACCAGCAATAATACCATTTAAAGCTGCTTCTTGAATACCATTGTCTATAGCTGGAATATATTCCTTTGGAATAGCTCCTCCTACTACAGCATTTTCAAACACGTAATCTCCTTCAGTTGGTTCCATTTCAATTACAGCATGACCGTATTGTCCTTTACCACCTGATTGTTTAGCATATTTAGCTTCTGCTTTAACAGCATTTCTAATTGTTTCTTTGTAAGCAACTTGTGGAGCACCAACGTTACATTCAACTTTAAATTCTCTTGTAAGTCTATCAACGATGATTTCTAAGTGAAGTTCTCCCATACCTGCAATAATTGTTTGACCTGTTTCTGTATCAGTCCAAGTTTTGAAAGTAGGATCTTCTTCTGCTAATTTAGCTAACGCTAATCCCATCTTTTCTTGAGCTGCTTTTGTTTTAGGTTCAATAGCAACATTGATAACTGGTTCTGGGAATTCCATTGATTCAAGTATAATCGGATTATTTTCAGCACATAAAGTATCACCAGTAGTAGTGTTCTTTAGTCCGATTACTGCTCCAAGTTCTCCTGCCTCTAATGATTCAACTTCTTGTCTTGAATTTGAGTGCATCTTAACAAGTCTACCAATTCTTTCTTTCTTACCTTTTGTAGAGTTAAGAACGTAAGAACCACTTTCCATTACTCCTGAGTAGATTCTTGTGAATGCTAACTTACCAACAAATGGGTCAGTAGCAATCTTGAATGCTAATGCAGATAATGGTTGAGAATCTGAAGCTTCTCTATGATCTTCTTCACCTTCTAATGTTGTTCCTTTTACAGCTGGAATGTCTAATGGTGATGGTAAATAAGCAACAACACCATCTATCATTTGTTGAACACCCTTATTTTTGTATGAAGAACCACAAATACATGGATAAATTTCATTAGCTATTGTAGCTTTTCTTAATGCTTTAACTAATTCTTCTTCAGTGATTTCTTCACCTTCTAAGTATTTTTCCATTAATTCTTCATCAGTTTCAGCTATAGATTCTATCATTACTGCTCTATATTCTTCAGCTTGATCAGCATATTCTGCTGGTATAGCTTCTTCTCTCATATCTTTTCCAAGATCATCGTAATACATGATAGCTACATTTCTTATAAGGTCTATCATACCCTTAAAGTTTTCTTCGCTACCAACTGGGATTTGAATTGGAACTGCATTAGCTTTTAATCTATCTTTAACTGTTTGAACACATCTAAAGAAATCTGCACCTGTTGCATCCATTTTATTTACATAGATCATTCTAGGTACACCATACTTGTCTGCCTGTCTCCATACTGTTTCAGTTTGTGGTTCAACCCCACTCTTTGCATCAAGAACTGTAACAGCTCCGTCAAGTACTCTTAATGATCTTTCAACTTCAACTGTGAAGTCTACGTGCCCTGGAGTATCAATGATGTTAAGTTCGTGATCTTTCCAGAAACATGTTGTTGCTGCTGAAGTAATTGTTATACCTCTTTCTTGTTCTTGAACCATCCAGTCCATTGTAGCAGCCCCATCATGAACTTCTCCTATTTTGTGACTAACTCCTGTATAGAATAATATACGTTCTGTAGTCGTTGTTTTACCTGCATCTATATGAGCCATTATACCGAAATTACGGAATTTCTCTAAAGGATATTTTCTAGCCATTTATTTGTCCTCCTCTCAACGAGTAAATATAATTTAATTTGACAAAACTGCCTTAGCATAAGCCAAAACAGTTTTGAGTATATATTAGTATCTGTAATGAGCGAATGCTTTATTAGCTTCTGCCATTTTGTGAGTATCTTCTCTCTTCTTAACAGCTGCTCCTGTGTTGTTAGAAGCATCTAGTAATTCACCAGCTACTCTTTCACACATTAACTTTTCGCCTCTTTTTCTTGCTGCTATTAACATCCATCTAATTCCTAAAGTCTGTCTTCTTTCAGGTCTAACTTCTATTGGAACTTGATAAGTAGCACCACCTATTCTTCTAGCTTTAACTTCTAGTAATGGCATTACGTTGTTCATAGCTTCTTCAAATACTTCTAAAGCTTCTTTTCCACTTCTTTTTGCGATTAATTCAAATGCATCATAGCATATTTTTTGGGCAACACCCTTCTTACCATCTTCCATGATACTATTTATAAATTTAGTAACAACTTTTGAATTGTATACTGGATCTGGTAATACATCTCTTTTTGCAATATGTCCTTTTCTTGGCACTTTTCTTCCCTCCTTAACATTTTAAATTTAAGTTCATCGGTACTCGGTATTCATAATACCGCAAAGTGCTACATCTCTTACATCTATATATAAACTTAAGTTAAATCTATAATTTCTGCTGAAGATAAGCACTACTTCTTAGTTAAAAGTCCTATTTTTGTTTAGGTCTCTTAGCACCGTACTTTGATCTTCCTTGAAGTCTGTTAGCTACACCAGCGCAATCTAATGCACCTCTTACGATATGGTATCTAACACCAGGAAGGTCCTTAACTCTTCCACCTCTTATAAGAACAACACTATGTTCTTGTAAGTTGTGACCTACTCCACCAATGTATGCAGTTACTTCAAATCCGTTTGTTAATCTAACTCTGGCAATTTTTCTTAACGCTGAGTTAGGTTTCTTAGGAGTTGTTGTTTTAACTACTGTACATACACCTCTTTTTTGAGGACACTCTTTAAGTGCTGGAGCAGTTGATTTAACTACTGCTGATTTTCTGCCTTTTCTTACTAATTGGCTAATAGTTGGCATTTTTTCACCTCCTGAAATTTATTTATCTATTTTTAAATTAAGATAAACGCGAAATTATTAGAATATAAAACCTTCATTCTAATGAAAGTATTATTATATTCTCTATCATTAAAATTAATTATGCATATTAAATCAACAAATTAAATTATAATCAGTCAAATTAATATTACAAAACAATATTATTGACATAAATTTGTGTGATTTCACATTGTAAATCACACAAATTGTATTTTATCATTATATTTTACACATGTCAATATAATTAATTTCTATTCTTCAATTGTTTCTTCAACTATTTCTTCTTGAACTACTTTTAATTCTCTATATCTCATCATCCCAGTACCAGCTGGAATTAACTTACCAATAATAACATTTTCCTTTAATCCAACTAGAGGATCAACCTTTCCTTTAATTGCTGCTTCAGTTAAAACTCTTGTTGTTTCTTGGAATGAGGCTGCTGATAAGAAACTATCAGTTGCTAATGCAGCTTTAGTTATACCTAGTAAAGTTTGTTCACCTTGTGCTTCTTCTCCACCAAATTCTCTAACCCTTGCATTTTCTTCATTAAAGTCAAACATGTCAATAAGCGTACCTGGTAGTAAATCTGTATCTCCTGATTCTAGAACTTTTATCTTTCTAGTCATTTGTCTAACAACTACTTCTAGATGCTTATCATTGATATCAACACCCTGTAATCTATAAACCTTTTGAACTTCTGAAAGCAGATATCTTCTAGCTCCATCAATACCTTTTATACTCATTATATCATGAGGATTTACTGAACCTTCTGTAATTTCATCTCCAGCTTCAATAAAATCTCCTTCGCTGACTCTAAGTCTTGAACCAAATGGTATATCGTAACTACGTTCTTCACCATCTGACCCCATAACTATTACTACTCTCTTCTTCTTTGTATCTTCAACTTTAACAGTACCATTAATTTCACTTACAATTGCAAGTCCTTTAGGTTTTCTAGCTTCAAATAATTCTTCAACTCTAGGTAACCCTTGAGTAATATCCGCACCCGCAACTCCTCCTGTATGGAATGTTCTCATTGTAAGCTGTGTTCCTGGCTCCCCGATTGATTGAGCTGCGATAATTCCAACCGCTTCTCCAATATCAATCTTCTTAGCCGTAGCCATGTTCATACCATAACATCTAGAACATACACCAACTTTACAGTTACAAGTAAATACAGATCTAATTTTAACTTTTTTGATCCCAGCTGAAACTATTTTATCTGCTACATCTGGATCCATATATTCATTTCTTGAAGTAATAACATCTCCAGTTTTAGGATCTATAATATCTTCAGCAGTATATCTACCAATTAATCTTTCTCTTAATTCTTCGATAACTTCATTACCTTCTTTTATTTCACTTACAAAGATACCGTCATCTGCACCACAATCTTCTTCTCTTACTATAACGTCTTGCGATACGTCAACTAATCTTCTTGTTAAGTATCCTGAATCGGCTGTCTTTAAGGCAGTATCGGCATTACCTTTTCTAGCTCCATGTGTAGATGAGAAGTATTCTAATACGTCTAATCCTTCTTTAAATGATGCTCTAATCGGTAATTCGATGATCTTACCAGACGGACTTGCCATAAGTCCTCTCATACCCGCTAATTGCTTGATTTGGGACTTAGATCCTCTGGCTCCAGAATCCGCCATCATGTATATAGGATTGAATTTATCAAGACTATCCATCAACGCATTGGCAACATCTTCAGTTGTTTGAGTCCATTTTTCAATAACTCTTTCATATCTTTCATCATCAGATATGAAACCTCTTTTATACATCTTTTCAATCTTTTCAATAGTTTCATCAGCTTCTTTAAGTAAAACATACTTAGCATCTGGTACCACTATATCTGATGTTGCAACCGTAACAGCTCCTATAGATGAATAATGATAACCTAATGCTTTAATATTATCAAGCATTACAGATGTTTTTACTGGACCATGTTTCATATAGCATTGATCTATTATTGTTCCTAATGTTTTTTTAGTAGCTAAGACATCAAATTCTAAATTGAATTTTTCTTCTTCATTTTCTCTATTAACCAATCCTAAATCTTGAGGAATTGATTCATTAAACAATATCTTTCCGACAGTAGTAGTAATAACTTTGGATTGCATTACACCGTTAAATTCTCTAAACATTCTAACATTTATTCTAGCATGTATATCAATTTCTTTAACTTCATATGCCATTATAGCTTCATCTTTACTACTAAATGTCATTCCTTCGCCCTTAGCACCATCTTTATCTATTGTTAAATAATAAGATCCAAGAATCATGTCCTGAGTTGGAACACAAACCGGTTTACCATCTGATGGTTTTAAGATATTTGTTGCTGCTAACATCAAGAATCTAGCTTCAGCTTGAGCTTCCACTGATAATGGAAGATGGACAGCCATTTGGTCCCCATCAAAGTCAGCATTGTATGCTGTACATGCTAACGGATGAAGTTTTATTGCTCTACCTTCTACCAATACTGGTTGGAAAGCTTGAATACCAAGTCTATGAAGTGTAGGCGCACGGTTAAGTAACACTGGATGATCTGCAATTACTTCTTCTAATACATCCCATACTTGAGGTTGAACTCTTTCTACCATTCTCTTAGCACTCTTTATATTATGGGCCACTCCATCTTGAACTAATTTCTTCATTACAAATGGCTTAAATAATTCAATAGCCATTTCCTTTGGAAGACCACATTGATACATTTTTAATTCTGGTCCAACAACGATAACTGATCTACCAGAATAGTCAACTCTCTTTCCAAGTAAGTTTTGTCTAAATCTACCTTGCTTACCTTTTAACATATCTGAAAGAGATTTTAAAGGTCTATTTCCTGGTCCAGTTACAGGTCTTCCCCTTCTACCATTATCAATAAGTGCATCAACTGCTTCTTGAAGCATTCTCTTTTCATTTCTTACAATTATATCCGGTGCACCTAAATCTAACAACTTTTTCAATCTGTTATTTCTATTAATAACTCTTCTATATAAATCATTTAAATCTGATGTTGCAAATCTACCACCATCTAATTGCACCATAGGTCTTAAATCAGGTGGAATTACTGGTATTACATTAATAACCATCCAATCAGGTTTATTTCCTGATTTTCTAAATGATTCAATAACTTCAAGTCTTCTTATAATTCTAACTTTCTTTTGCCCTGTACTTTGTTTAAGTTCTTCTTTTAATTCTTTTGAACTATTTTCTAAATCAATTTCACCAAGAAGTTCTTGAATTGCTTCCGCACCCATTCCTGCAACGAAGCTTTCATCACCATATTTATCTACAGCTTCTCTATATTCTTTTTCATTAAGAAGTTGCTTCTTTAATAATGGAGTTTCTTTTGGATCAATTACTATATAAGATGCAAAATATAAAACTTTTTCTAAAGCTCTTGGAGACATATCTAATATCAATCCCATTCTTGATGGAATTCCTTTGAAGTACCAAATGTGTGATACTGGGGCTGCTAATTCTATATGCCCCATTCTTTCTCTTCTCACCTTAGCCTTTGTGACTTCAACTCCACATCTATCACAAACTATACCTTTATATCTTACTCTTTTATACTTCCCACAATGACATTCCCAGTCTTTCATAGGCCCAAAAATTCTTTCGCAGAATAGACCATCTCTTTCTGGCTTTAGTGTTCTGTAGTTAATTGTTTCAGGCTTTTTAACTTCTCCTCTTGACCATTGTCTTATTTGTTCCGGAGACGCCAAACCAATTTGTATTGCCTCAAAATTATTTAATTCAAACAAGGGTAAATCCTCCCTTCAAAATTAGTGTTCATCATTAAAATCATCTAGTTCTAAATCACTTTCAAGTTCATCTATGTCAACATTTTCGTCATAATCAATATCATCTAAATCTTCTTCCTTGTTTTGATCATAACTATCGTCAATTACTTCTGGTTCTTGAAGAACCATATCTTCATTTCCTTCTATATTAACTTCCAAATTTGCTAAATCTTCATCAACTATTTCTTTTAAAGCTACTTCTTCATGTTCATCATTCAACACTTTAATATCTAAACATAAAGCTTGAAGTTCTTTAATAAGAACCTTAAATGATTCTGGAACTCCTGGTTCTGGTATATTTTCACCTTTAACTATAGCTTCATATGTCTTAACTCTACCTACAACGTCATCTGATTTAACTGTTAATATTTCCTGTAATGTGTGCGCTGCACCATATGCTTCTAAAGCCCAAACTTCCATTTCTCCAAATCTTTGACCACCAAATTGAGCTTTACCTCCCAATGGTTGTTGAGTAACAAGTGAATAAGGTCCTGTAGATCTAGCATGAATCTTATCATCTACTAAATGGTGAAGCTTTAATATATACATTATTCCAACAGTTACTGGATTATCAAATGGTTCTCCAGTTCTACCATCATATAATATAGTTTTAGCATCTTCTCTGAATCCTGCTTTTAACATACATTCTGTAATTTCAGATTGAGTTGCTCCATCAAATACTGGTGTAGATATATGCCATCCCAAGTGACTAGCAGCCCAGCCTAAATGAACTTCAAGTACTTGCCCGATATTCATACGAGAAGGTACCCCTAATGGATTTAAGCATATTTGAAGTGGTCTACCATCTGGTAAAAACGGCATATCTTCTTCCGGTAATATTCTAGAGATAACCCCCTTATTACCATGACGTCCTGCCATTTTATCTCCAACAGAAATCTTTCTTTTTTGTGCAATATAACATCTTACAAGTTCATTTACTCCTGGATTTAATTCATCTCCATTTTCCCTTGTAAATACTTTTATATCAACTATTATTCCAGCTTCTCCATGAGGAACTCTTAATGAAGTATCTCTTACTTCCCTTGCTTTCTCACCAAAGATTGCTCTTAATAATCTTTCTTCTGCTGTAAGTTCAGTTTCTCCTTTTGGTGTTACTTTACCAACTAATATATCTCCCGATCTTACTTCAGCACCTATTCTTATAATACCTCTATCGTCAACATCCTTAAGTGCATCATCACTTACATTTGGTATATCTCTTGTTATTTCTTCTGGGCCAAGCTTAGTATCTCTAGCTTCACATTCATACTCTTCTATATGCATAGATGTGAATACATCTTCTTTAACTAATTCTTCAGAAATTAACATGGCATCTTCATAGTTATAACCTTCCCAAGTTATGAATCCCATTCTGATATTTTTACCTAATGCAATTTCTCCCAAATCTGTAGATGGACCATCCGCAATTACTTGGTTCTTAAATACTATTTCACCAATATCCACTATTGGTCTTTGATTTATACAAGTTCCAGAGTTACTTCTCTTAAACTTTAATAATTTATATACATCTGTTCCACCATCTGAATCTCTCTTGATTCTAATTTCGCTACCTGATACATAAGTAACAACCCCTGCATTCTTAGCTTTTGGTAATACTCCTGAATCTACAGCTGCTTTATATTCTATTCCTGTTCCAACAATTGGAGCTTGTGGATTCAATAATGGTACTGCTTGACGTTGCATGTTTGATCCCATCAGCGCTCTTGTAGCATCGTCATTATCAAGGAACGGAATCATTGCAGTCGCAACTGATACCATTTGTCTTGCAGAAACGTCGATCAAATCAACTTCTGTCGCTGGAACAACTAATATATCCTCTAAATGTCTTACTGTTACTTTCTTATCAATAAAATGCCCTTGTTCATCCATAGGCACTTTAGCTTGAGCTATTAAGAATTGGTCTTCCTCATCTGCAGTGAAATATCTTATTTCATCCGTAGCTCTTGCTTCTTCTTTATTTACAATTCTATATGGAGTTTCAATGAATCCATATTCATTAACTTTTGCAAATGTTGCTAAAGAGTTTATAAGACCTATATTCGGACCTTCAGGCGTTTCAATTGGACACATTCTACCATAATGAGAATGGTGAACGTCTCTAACTTCAAACCCAGCTCTTTCTCTTGAAAGACCTCCTGGTCCTAATGCTGATAATCTTCTCTTATGAGTTAATTCTGATAATGGATTTGTTTGATCCATGAATTGTGATAATTGAGAACTACCAAAGAATTCTTTAATCGCCGCTGCAACTGGTCTTATGTTAATTAGCATTTGAGGCGTTATAGCTTCTTGGTCTTGAATAGTCATTCTTTCCTTAACTACTCTTTCCATTCTTGATAAACCAATTCTGAATTGATTTTGTAACAATTCTCCTACTGATCTTAATCTTCTATTTCCTAAATGGTCTATATCATCAACATAACCAATACCATAAGCTAATCCTAATTCATAACTAATAGTTGCAAATATATCATCTCTTATTATATGTTTAGGAATAAGTCTGCTGATATTCTTCTTTATTTCGTCCCTAATACTTGCTTCATCTGAATAATTATCTAATATTTCTCTTAGTGTAGGATAATGGACTAATTCTTTTATTCCTAAGTCTGAAACATCAAATGAAACTTGCTTCTTTAAGTCAACAAAATGATTACTAATTACTCTAATAACTTTATCATCAACTAACACATCAACTGATTTTATTCCAGCATTTTGGATTTCTTCAGCCATTAATCTGCTTATTTTGTTGCCTTTTTCTATCATTATTTCACCAGTTTGTGGATTAATAATATCAGTAGCCGCTATTTGATTAGCAATTCTTAAATTTAAAGTCAACTTTTTATTAAACTTATATCTTCCAACTCTAGATAAATCATATCTCTTGGCATCAAAGAATAAAGTATCAATTAAAGATATAGCACTATCTACTGTTGGTGGTTCACCTGGTCTTAATCTCTTATATATTTCAAGTAGCGCCTCTTCTTTAGTCTTTGTATTATCTTTTTCTATTGAAGCTCTAAATCTTTCTTCTTCACCAAAGAAATCTAGTAATTCTTGATCACTTCCCAATCCCATAGCTCTCGCTAATATTGAAATTGATAATTTTCTAGTTTTGTCAATTCTCACATAAATTACGTCATTAGAATCTGTTTCATATTCTAGCCATGCACCTCTATTAGGTATTACAGTTGATGAATACAACTTTTTACCACTCTTGTCTATAGAGTAGTTATAATATACACCTGGTGATCTAACTAATTGGCTAACTATAACTCTCTCAGCACCGTTAATTACAAAGGTACCTTGTTCTGTCATTAATGGGAAATCTCCCATAAATACTTCTTGTTCTTTAATTTCACCTGTTTCATTATTTTGTAATCTAATTGAAACTTTTAATGGTGCTGCATAAGTTGCATCTCTTTCCTTACATTCTTCGACAGAATACTTGATGTTTTCCATATCAAGTTTATAGTCTACGAATTCAAGTACTAAATTCCCTGTGAAGTTTGTTATAGGATTTATATCCTCAAAAACTTCATGAAGGCCTTCTCTTAAAAACCATTCATAAGAATCTAATTGTACTTCAATTAAATTAGGCATTTCAGTAACATCATTAATTTTACCAAAACTCATTCTTGTTCTTTTTCCAATTTGGACAGGATGTACCATGAATTTTCACCCCTTGTATAAAATAAACTAAAATAGCCAAAAGCGTACTTTCCCTAAGGACTTTTGCTTTCGGACAACTTCTTTTTTATAGTATAACCATTTTTCACCAGATTATACTGTTTTTTTCCACCGTGATTATATAATAATCCATAGTGAATAATACATTATATTAATATATCATATGACATTTTTGTTGTCAAGGATATAAATGTTATTTTCATTATATTTTGACTGATATTATTTTTAGATATAAAGCTATATAAAATACCTATTTTCCAACAAGCATTTTATATAGCTTTATAAATAAGGTTTAAAAAAGGTGCTTTAAAGCACCCTTTCTTTTAAATAAATTATTTAACTTCTACAGTAGCTCCAACTTCAGCTAATTTAGCTTTGATGTCTTCAGCTTCTTCTTTAGCAACGCCTTCTTTTAATGTCTTAGGAGCTCCATCAACTATTTCTTTAGCTTCTTTTAATCCTAATCCAGTTAATTCTCTAACTACTTTGATAACTTTAATCTTGTTATCTCCAGCACTTGCTAATACTACATCAAATTCTGTTTTTTCTTCAGCAGCAGCAGCTCCAGCTACAGCTCCACCAGCTACAACAGCAGCAGCAGCACTTACTCCAAATTCTTCTTCACAAGCCTTTACTAATTCGTTTAAATCTAAAACGCTCATTTCTTTTATTGCTTGAATTATATCTTCTCTTGTCATTTTAATAGCACCTCCGAAATTTTTTCTTCTAATTTTTTATTTTTTTATTGATTATTCTGCAGTTTCCTTGCTATCAGCAATAGCACTTAAAACACGTGCAAAGCTTGATATTGGAGACTTGATACTTCCAAGAAGTTTTGCAATAAGAACTTCTTTTGATGGTATTGTTGCTAATTGCTTAATCTTAGCTTCATCATAGATTTCTCCATCTACAATACCAGCTTTTAATTCTAAAACTTTATGGTCTTTAGCAAAATCATTTAATATTCTTGCACCTAATGTAACATCTTCATAACTAAATGCAATAGCTACAGGTCCTTCTAAGTATTCACATATACCTTCTAAACCTAATTCTTTAGCTGCTAAAGTAACTAAAGTATTTTTATATACTTTATATTCTACTCCAGCTTCTCTTAAATTTTTTCTAAGAATAGTATCTTCTTCAACACTTAAACCTTGATACTTGCTAAGAACAACAGCTTTTGATTTTTCTAATTTTTCCTTAATTTCAGCTACTTTAGCCTCTTTAAGTTGTCTGTTTTTATTCATTACTGTAGTCCACCTCCTCACAGTTTATAACTGCTTCTTTTATTAAAAAAGACCTTCCGCAGACAAGGAAGGTCAATAATATCATCTATTATATACACCCTCGGCAGGTAGATTAACTTTACGCTTTCGCACCTACTGTCTACGGAAAAAATATTTTCTTTTTCACAACATTAAGTATTATACTACTTAATTTAAACTAAGTCAATATTAATCTAAAGCTTTTGTTGGATTAATTTTTGCACTTGGTCCCATTGTACTTGAAACTGATACAGATTTTAAGTATTGTCCTTTAGCTGCAGCTGGTTTAGCCTTTACTAAAGCATCCATTAACGCATGGAAGTTTTCTTTTAACTTTTCAACTCCGAAAGATTTCTTTCCTATTGGACAGTGAACGATAGCTGTTTTGTCTACTCTATATTCAACTTTACCAGCTTTAATATCTTCAATAGCCTTAGCAACATCAAATGTTACAGTTCCTGATTTTGGATTTGGCATTAAACCTTTAGGTCCTAACACTCTACCGATTCTACCTACAACACCCATCATATCTGGAGTTGCAACTACTACATCATACTCGAACCAATTTTCAGTTTGGATCTTTTGAACTAATTCATCAGCTCCTACGAAATCAGCTCCAGCTTGTTGTGCTTCTGTAGCTTTATCTCCTTTAGCAAACACAAGTACTCTAACTGTTTTTCCTGTTCCATTTGGAAGAACAACAGCACCTCTTACTTGTTGATCTGCATGTCTTGGATCTACTCCAAGTCTTACGTGTAATTCAACAGTTTCATCAAAGTTTGCCTTTGCAGTCTTTAATGTAAGATCTAACGCTTCTACTGGATTGTATAATGCACTTTTGTCTATAAGCTTTGCACTTTCAATATATTTCTTTCCCATAATTTGCCTCCTCTGTGGTTATAACGGTTTTGACCTCCCACTTATTTTTACGAATTACTCTTCAATAGTTACGCCCATACTTCTAGCTGTTCCTGCGATCATTCTCATAGCAGATTCAACATTTGCAGCATTTAAGTCTGGCATTTTTGTTTCAGCAATTTTTCTTAGTTGATCTTGAGTTAACTTACCAACTTTTGTTCTATTAGGTACTCCAGAACCACTTTCTAATCCTATTTCTTTCTTAATTAGAACTGCTGCTGGAGGAGTCTTTAATATAAAACTAAAAGATCTATCTTGGTATACTGTAATTACTACTGGTATTATATATCCAGCTTGATTAGCAGTTTTTGCATTGAACTCCTTACAGAATCCCATTATGTTTACACCATGTTGACCTAAAGCTGGACCTACAGGTGGAGCTGGTGTCGCCTTACCTGCTTGAAGTTGAAGTTTGATCATTCCAGTTACTTTCTTAGCCATTTTTGTTATTCCTCCTATTACTGTGGTATATACGAACTTTCAGTTCTCCCACTTAATTAAAATTAGTTTATTAAACTAATTTTTCAACTTGATTAAAGTCTAATTCGGCAAGAGTTTCTCTGCCAAACATATCTACTAAAGCTTTTATTTTGCGCTTATCTAGAACTATTTCCTGTATTATAGCCACAGATTCTCTCAATGGCCCAGATATAATTCTAATGCTTTCACCAATTTCTAAATCAATGTCAACAGGCATTTCCATTACTCCCATTGCTTCCACTTCTTCATCAGAAAGAGGAACTGGTTTAGAACCCGGTCCAACAAAACCTGTTACACCTCTTGTATTTCTTACAACATACCAAGCTTCATCATTCATAAGCATTTTTATAAGTACATATCCAGGAAATTTTTTCTTTAATGAGACTTTTTGTTTTCCGTCTTTTTCTTCAACCACTTCTTCCATAGGTACTTGTATATCATGGATTAGTGCTTCAAGATTTCTATTTTCAATTGCTTTTTCTAAGTTTGCTTTTACTTTGTTTTCATATCCAGAATATGTATGAACTACATACCATCTTGCTCTATCACTCATACTCATCAGGTGATCTTAATCACCCTAACCTCCTTTTTACTTCATATTTAAAATTATTTTAAAGAGGTTGCTGAAAATAGAATCTAATCCTCCAACTAATATAGTATACATTAGTGTGAATACTATAACTGCAACAAATGCTTTTTTCGTCTCATCTTTTGAAGGCCAAGTTATTTTCTTAACCTCCGCTTTAACCTCTCTGAAAAAACCAATCACGCCATTATTTTTAGCAGCTTTCTCAGTTTTTGCATTATTTTTTGCTGACATATCTTCACATCCTTATTTTTAATAACCATATGTCATTACCGGGTTAATTACTTAGTTTCTCTATGAAGAGTGTGCTTCTTACAGAATTTACAATACTTTTTCATTTCTAATCTATCTGGATCATTTTTTTTGTTCTTCATTGAATCATAATTTCTTTGTTTACACTCTGTGCATGCTAAAGTTATCTTTGTTCTCATTACTGCACCTCCAGTTTTTTATATATATTTAAACAAGAAACATAATCTCTTGTTCACTTCTAGTTTATCACTTGCTTAAAATGTCACTTTTATACAATATCATAGAATATTTAAGTTGTCAATCACTCTTTAAATAAGACTAAGTTATACAACTTAGTCCTATCCATATAAATAATTAATCTCTTATTTTTCTATGCTAGTAACAACTCCAGAACCTACAGTTCTTCCACCTTCTC
>NZ_JAABNP010000067.1 GCF_009928485.1 Clostridium sp. C2-6-12
CGAGTAATTCTATGAATAATCAAGCTATTTTTTCATAACAGCTTAACAGATTCCTTTTTATAGATATTATTTTATTTTCTAAAATACCAAATTACATGCATAAATTTTTTAAATAAATCCAATATTATTATATCAGACAACCGATTTAATACTTTATCTTTTTCTAAATCATTAAAATTCCCATTATTTTTTATAGTATATTGCTAGCTTACAAGAACTATACTATAATATTAATTATAGAATAATAATTATTGATTAAGGAGGCGTATTTATGATAAAAGTTTATACTACTAATACTTGTCCTTGGTGTGTTAAAGTAAAAAATTATCTTAAATCAGAAAATATTGAATTTGAAGAATTAAATGTTCAAGATGATATGACCGCTAGAGAAGAAATGATAAAAAAATCTAATCAAATGGGTGTTCCTGTATTAGATATTAATAATAATATTATTATAGGTTTTGATAAACCAGCTATTTTAAAAGCTTTAGGGAAATAATAGAGAGGCGTATAATCGCCTCTTTTATCATTTTAAGAATTTAATATAAAATAATCTTTAAAGTTTTTATTTCTTTAATATATATTTTTCTGCATTTAGTAGTGCTATTGTTCCATCTGCAACGGCAGTAGTTATCTGTCTGTATTTCTTTTGCCTTACATCTCCTGCAGCATATATGCCCTTAATATTAGTCTGCATATCTTCATCAGCAATTATATATCCTTGCTCATTTAATTTTAAATATTGTTTTACCAAATCTGTTCTTGGCTGACTTCCTATGCACCCAAAAACCGCATTTAATTCTAAATTTATTAATTCTTGAGTTTTTGTATTTTTAATAGTAACAGCTTCTAAAAACTCATTTCCCTTAGCCTCTACTAAATCTTCATTAAGTAATACTTCAATTTTGGGATGATTAAAAACTTCATCTATTAAAGCTTGCTCACCTTTAAAATAATCATAACGTCTTATCAAATAAACTTTTTCTGCAAATCTTGTTAGAAATATAGCTTCCTCTAATGCTGAATTTCCACCACCTACAACAGCTACTTTTTTTCCTTGATACATAGCTCCATCGCAAATAGCACAATAATGAATTCCTTTGCCTGAAAATTCATTTTCTTGCGGAATAGGTATCTTTTTAGGGGCTGCACCTGTTGCAATTATTATAGCCTTAGGCTCATATATATATGAATCAGTTTCTATTATCTTTTTATCATCTGAAATATCTATATTTTGAATTGAATCAAATTCATCAATTTTAGCACCAAGAGCTTCCGCCTGTTCTTGAAATATATCTGCTAATTTTCCACCATCAACTTGTTTAAAACCAGGATAATTTTCTATTGTATAGCTGTTTCTTACCTGACCTCCTAAAATCTCGTTTTCTAGCAATAAGGTATTTAATTTAGCTCTTCCAGCATAAATTGCAGCTGTAAGTCCTGCTGGTCCTCCACCAATTATCATTAAATCTAATTCTCTTCTTTCTTTACCCATTCTTATTCGCCTCCCACTTCTATGCAATTAAATTATAATTTTGCTGTACCATAAAATTATTAAAATATACTATTTTCTTCGACTTATTTAATAAAATAAACTGCTTCAATTTCTCATTCAATTTATAAGCGAAGCAGTTTATTAACCTAAAATTGCTCTATTGTATTTTAAATTATTATTCTGTCAGTTTACTGAACACAAGCTTATTTTCTAACTCACTGACTTTTACTTTATCTCCAATTCTTATGTTTCCTTGCAAGATTTCTTCACTTAACCTATCTTCAACTTCTTTTATAATAAGTCTTCTTAAAGGTCTTGCTCCATAATCAAGATCTATTCCCTTACTTAATAAGAACTTTTTACTATCCTCTTCAAATTTTAGATAAATCTCTCTACCCTCAAGTCTTTCTTTTATGGATGCAAGCATGAGGTCTACAATCTTATCTAGATCTTCATCACTTAGTTTATGAAATACTATTGTATCATCTATTCTATTCAAAAATTCTGGTTTAAATTTTTGCTTTAATTCTTCTAATATGCTTTCCTTCATCTTTTCGTATTCAGTCTCATTATTAGAAATAGTGTTGCTATTAAATCCTATACTCTTCTGCTTTTTAATTTGGTGCGCACCAACATTTGAAGTCATTATTATTATTGTATTTTTGAAATTAACAACTTTTCCTTTACCATCTGTAAGTCTTCCATCCTCCATAATTTGAAGTAAAACATTAAATATATCTGCATGAGCTTTTTCAATTTCATCAAAAAGAACTATAGAGTACGGTTTTCTTCTAACAGCTTCTGTAAGTTGTCCTCCATCATCATGGCCTACATATCCTGGTGGCGATCCTATCATTTTGGATACTGAATGCCCTTCCATATACTCGGACATATCAACTCTTATAATACTATTTTCATCTCCAAACATAGCTTCTGCAAGTGCTTTTGAAAGTTCTGTCTTACCAACCCCTGTTGGTCCTAAGAATATAAAACTTCCAATTGGTCTGTTTGGATCTTTAATTCCAACTCTAGCTCTTCTTACTGCTCTAGCAATAGACTTTACTGCTTCTTCCTGACCAACTACCCTTTTGTGAAGTATCTCTTCCAAATGCAATAATCTTTCACTTTCTGATTCAGTTAGCTTTTGTATTGGAATTTTAGTCCAAGAAGAAACTACATTTGCAATATTTTCTGAATCTACAATCAGTGTTTTAATTGAATTTTGAGTATTCCAATTTTCTTTTAAACTACCTAACTTATCTTTTAGTTCCTTTTGTTTATCTCTTAAACTTGCAGCTCTTTCAAAATCCTGAACCCTTATAGCTTCTTCTTTTTCTTTGTCAATATTTCCAATTTTCTCTTCTAGTTCCTTTAAATCTGGAGGTGTAGTTAAACTCTGAATTCTTACTTTTGCTGCACCTTCATCTATTAAATCGATGGCTTTATCTGGCATAAACCTGTCTGTTATATATCTATCGGACAAATTTACAGCTGCTTCTAATGCTTCATCTGTAATTTCAACTCTATGGTGAGCTTCATATTTGTCTCTTAAACCCTTTAAGATTTCTAATGTTTCTTCTTTTGTAGGCTCACCTACAGTTATAGGTTGAAATCTTCTTTCTAATGCCGAGTCTTTTTCAATGTATTTTCTATACTCATCAATAGTTGTTGCTCCAATACACTGTATTTCACCTCTAGCTAAGGCTGGTTTTAATATATTTGAAGCATCTATAGCACCTTCAGCACCACCCGCACCAATTATAGTATGAATTTCATCTATAAAAATAATAATATCTCTGTCTTTAACAATCTCTTCCATGGTCTTCTTTAATCTTTCTTCAAATTCACCTCTATATTTTGCCCCAGCAATCATAGCGGTTAAATCTAAAGAAATAACTCTTTTATTTTTGAGTATCTCCGGAATGTTTCCTTGAACAATTCTTTGTGCTAATCCTTCAACAACAGCTGTTTTACCTACTCCTGGTTCACCAATTAAACAAGGATTATTTTTTATTCTCCTACAAAGAACTTCTAACAATCTTTGTGTTTCTACTTCTCTTCCTATTACCGGATCTAATCCTTCCTCCCTAGATAAAGCAGTTAGATCTCTTCCATATTTATCAAGCATAGGAGTATTTTTTTTCTTGGAATTTTCTGTTCCTTTACTATCACTAACTTTATCTTCATAACTTCCAGATAAGAATGCCACCAACTCTTCACTTATAATAGAAAAATTAACATTTAAGCTCCTTAAAATAGTATAAGCCATTCCTTCTTCTTGATTTAGCAAAGCTAACAAAATATGTTCTGGACTAACATATCTATGATTTAATCTTTTAGCCGCTGCAAAACTTTCGTCAATCACTCTTTTTGTTCTAGGTGTCAATAAAATATTATCATCAGACTTTTTAATGTCACCATAACCTAAATATCTCTGTATCATAGCTTTGATATTTTCACTATCAACACCGTATTTTATTAATAATTTAGCTGAATATCCATCTTCTTTTAAAATACCAAGTAATACGTGTTCCGTACCAACATATCCATGTTTAAATTTTTCTGATTCATTTTCAGCTTCTAGAATTACTACTTGTGCCCTTTCTGTTAATTTATTATATTCCATTAATTTAAAACCTCCAATCTAATTAATTTAATAGCCTGTTTACTAATTTTGCTCTTTCAAACTTAATTTCTTTAGCGTCTAAATATCTGCCAAGGTAACTTTGAAGAGACGCATCACTTATAAGCGTAAGCAACTTATCCAATCTGCTCTCGTCAATATCCATAATAAATGAAACTTCTACTCCCAACCTAACATTAGATATCATTTCAACAGTTTCCTTATAGTCTAAAAGAATTGCACTTCTTAATATTCCATATGATCTATAGACTTTATCTTCTAATTCATACTTACACTTACTAAATAAAATTTCCCTAAATTTATTTTCTTCTCTTATTACATTTAAAACTTCAAATCTTAATCTACTTATTATGTTTTCTTCCGATAATCCTAAAGATACTTTGTTAGTTATTCTATATAAATTTCCATAAACCTTTGTATCTTCTAAATATATACCTTTTATATTAAAACCTGCCTTGCTAAGATTTTTTGAAATTTTCTTAATCTCTTCACTCATTGTAAGCGCTGGTAAATGAAGTACTACTGACGCTTTCATTCCTGTTCCAATATTTTCTGGAGATGCTGTAAGATAGCCTAAGTTTTCATCAAAAGCGTAGTCAAAATTATGTTCTATCTTATCATCAATATTTATAGCTCTCTCAAAAGCGTTTTCTAAACTAAATCCTTCACTTATGCACTGAAGATTAATATGATCCTTCTCATTTATCATAATACTGATATTTTCATCTTTATTTAAAATAAATGAACTCTTATCCGAATTTTTGATAAGCTCTTCTGTAATTAAATCTCTTTCTAAATATTGTTTACCAAAATCATCATTTGTATTCCAAATCTCATATAATGTTAATTCTTCATCTTTTAATTCATTTTTAAGCGCATTATATATATTCTTTCCATTATCTCTTCCTTTAATATAATTCAGCTTATTAGGAAAAGGCAAATTACTTAAATTTCTAGATAATAATATTTTGCTACTTAATACAATACCTTTTTTTATATCATTATGAGTCAAACTGTCCATCGCAATTTTCCTCCTTCACATGAACTTGTTCCTTACTTATATTACTTTCTAATATATAAAGTTCCAATTTTTTTATTTCATCTCTTACCACAGCGGCTCTTTCATACTCTTCTGTCACAATTAATTTTTGCATTTCTGATTTTAGATCTTTAAGCTTTCTTCTTCTAACTATTTCTTCGCCCTTCATATAAGGTATTTTTCCTATATGCTTTACCCCTGCTTGTAAACTCTTTATTCTCGGTTCAAGAACAGCTTTAAATGCAACATAACAATCAGAACATCCTAATCTTCCTGTTTTCTTGAATTCATCATAAGTCAATCCGCAATTAGGACAAACAATATCATTTACATTGGTACTATTATCTATTTTAGTCTTATTGCCCACACTTGATAATATTTCTGTAAGCATTCCTTGAAATGGAAGTGTTCCATTTTCACTAATTGAACTGAAAAATGGAATGTTAGATATGTCTTTTACACAACTTTCACATAACCAAATTTCATGTTTTTCTCCATTTACAACTGTAATCAAATTTACCTTAGCCTCGTTTTTCTTGCATTTTTCGCACAACATATATATCCCACCTTTAAGATAAAATTATCATCATCATTGCTTTTAAAATATCAGCCCTTACTTTATTCTTGTTTTCTGCAGAAGTTAAGCTTCTATCATTAACTGCAATTTTCATTATTTCACATTCTCTTTCTTCAATAGCACCAGATTCAAATAAATGATTTAACAGAGCATTTGCATTATGATATGTTATAGCCTCTCCTATAGTTTCATTTATTAATCTTTCCCTTTGATTAGAATCATCGTGCTCCAATTGCTTAATAGCAATATGACCTCCCCCACCTCTTTTACTTTCAATTAGATATCCTCTTTCGTAGGTAAATCTAGTTGTTAATACATAATTTATTTGAGATGGTGCACATCTAAATTGATCTGCCAATTCATTTCTTTGTATAAAAATTACCTTGTCTGTGTTTTCATCAAACATCTGCTTTATAAAAGCCTCTATTATATCTGAAAGTCTTGCCATAACATCACCTACTTAAACTTATATTTAAACTTTCTGTTTTTGACTTACTTTGACTTTACATCATTATACTATAATCTTTTTATTTTTTAAAGTATCTGTAATTGAAATTTAATATCATTTCAATTACAAACCCAATTTAAATATCTATAAAATATTTTTTACATTAAAAAATTAATCACTATAAATTTATGATTATTTTTTATTTCATATGTTAATACTATAATTTATCATTTATTAATTATTAATTCTGGTTTGTGGAGGAAATTTTATGCAGATTACTTGGTATGGAAACTCATGCTTTCTTATAAAAACAACAATTGGTAAAAGAATCATACTAGAACCATTTAATATTATTACTGAATATAATTCAAACCTTCCTAAATGCGATTTAATAGTTACTAGCAGAAATTATAATAATTTATCTTTAAGTAGACAACATGATTTAACTCAACTCATTAACGAAACAGGAACTTTTGATATTTTTAATTTAAAAATAGAAGGGATTAATTCATTTCAAGATAATTATAATGGACTTAAAAGAGGTCCAAATATTATTTATATTATAAAAGACAATGAATACTCATTATGCCATTTAGGAAATCTAGGTCATATTCCCTCTTCTTTAGTATTAGATAAAATTAAAAACATTGATATCTTATTCGTACCCATTGGTGGAAATTTTACTCTAGATGGATTTAATGCTGCAAAACTATGTACACTTATCCATCCTAAATACATAATACCTATGAATTACAAAACCAACAATACATCTTTATTTTTAGATGATCCTAAAAACTTTATTATATCTATGAATCATATTAAGAAAATTAATTCTAATATAATAAACACTTCTGATTTTAATCTAAACTATGAATCTGAATGCTTATTATTATCATCTCCCTAAGCTTAAATTAATAAATTATAAAAATAATCCTAGTCAAAATAGTCTGACTCAGACTTTATATATTCCTACTGTTTTAAAAAATTATTTCATTAAGAACACACTTGTCCATATTTACTCCAAATTAAGAGTAATAAAAAAAGACCGCCTTAACGGCGATCCCCTTTTTATTACTCTTGGTTTGGAGCTCCTACTGGGCAAACATTAGCACAGTTTCCGCAATCAATGCAAGTATCTGCATCGATAACGTATTGAGTATCTCCTTGAGTTATAGCACTAACTGGACATTCTCCAGCGCATGCTCCACAGCTAACACATGAATCATTAATAACAAATGCCATCTTAGAACACCTCCTAATAAATTGCGGTAATTAACCAATTACATTTTAACACGTATTTTTATGTTTTAAAAGTCTTTTATGTTAATTGCTATTTATTTTTTAATAATAATTTTTATGATTTAGCTTCAGCAACTACATATCCTAAATCCTCTATTGAATCAATAATCTCTTGAATACTTAGAAAAGCTTCGTTATAAATTACAACAACTTCCTTCTTTCCTAGTGATATTTCGCTTGCTATAACTCCTGAATTTTGAGCAACAGTTTCCTGAATTATATTACTATCTCTATGAGATTCCATATTATAAATTTTAATAATAGATTTCATAGAAATTCCCCCTACTTCTCATTTATAAGTTCTTTTATTAATTTCTTGTCTTCTTCTGATTCAACAATTAATTTAATATTATTTTCATCAATTGTATCTTCATATTTACCAGAAACAAGTTCCACATCTGTTATCTTAAATTCTTCAACAACATCTTCATTGCCTCTTCTAACTTTGACTTTAACAATTTCCTTAACTATTGAATTTCCTATAACTTCTCCATTTCCTGCTTCTGTCTTAACAATTGAGCCAACTTTAGGTAATCTCTTTCTTATATCTTCATATGTATTTTGCTCGTAATTTAAGCAACACATTAATCTTCCACATATTCCAGATATTTTAGTTGGATTTAAAGAAAGATTTTGTTCCTTTGCCATTTTTATAGATACCGAAGCAAAATCCCCCAGAAACGTAGAACAACACATTGATCTTCCGCATGGTCCAAGTCCACCAATCATTTTAGCTTCATCACGAACACCTATTTGTCTCAGTTCTATTCTAGTTTTAAATATAGTTGCTAAATCCTTAACCAATTCTCTAAAATCAACTCTACCATCGGCTGTAAAATAAAATATAACTTTATGATTGTCAAATGTATATTCTACATCTATTAATTTCATATCTAATTTATGTTCTTCTATTTTTTTTAAACATGTATCTAAGGCTTCTTTTTCTTTATCTTTATTTTCCTTATGTTTGCTAATATCCTTTTCATCAGCAATTCTTATAACATTTTTTAAAGGTGACACTATATCTTCTTCTTTTATCTGTTTTATGCCTATAACACATTCCCCAAATTCTACGCCTCTAGCAGTCTCTACAATTACATAATCACCTTTTTTTATACTTAATTCTGATGGACTGAAATAATATATTTTTCCTGCCTTTTTGAATCTTACTCCTATAACTTTTATCATTAATTATACCTCCGCAAATCCCATGAGTAATACGCCCATGGTCATTGAATAGTTTGTATTACTATTAAAATTTATTCTTGCTTCTGTTATGTATTCTAACATACTATTTAACTTTTTATAAGATATTCCTATTGATATGTTTTTTAATTTTTCTACTTTATCAAAATTAACAATAAGTTCACTGTCACTAAGTTCCTTAAATAGCATAATATCTCTTATGTATGACAGAAGTATATCTAATAATTCAAGTTTGTCATCTTTTGAATTCTTAAATAATTCTTCATATTTTAACACGAGACCTTTTTCTCTCTTTAAAATATCTTCAAATAACTCTATACATATATCTCTTAAATTTTTTAAATTTCCATCGCCTATAAATCTATCTACTTTTCCAGGTACTCCTGCACTATATGCTAATGCAGATTTTTTTTCCTCAGCTGTTAACTCTGGATATTTTTCTTCTATATAATCTAGTATATCCTCTTTGCCTAATGGTGTTAATTTGTATATCTGGCATCTCGATTGTATAGTATCTAAAATCATTTCTAAAGAATCACTTAATAATACTAAGTACACACCTTTAGGAGGTTCTTCAATAGTCTTTAACAATGCATTTTGAGCTTGAACTGTTAATTTGTCACATTTATATAGTATTAATACTTTCCTATCACCTTCATAAGGCTTTTTACCAACCTCATTTATAACATTTCTTACATCATCAACCCCAAAGGAACTGGATGAAGGATAATATTTTACAATATCAACATTTTCAATATCATCCCTCCTATTTATAATTTGGGAAGCCATATGCCTTGCTAATATACTCTTTCCAATTCCATCATTGCCAACCATTAAATTAGCATGAGAAAATGAATCATTAAGCTTTCTATTATTTATACTCTCAATAATATTTTTATGTCCGATTATTTTTCTCAATGCTTACAGCTCCTCTGTACTATATTTTAATAAATTGATCTACATCCAATACAAATATAGTGGCTCCACCTACGCTTATTTGTACTGGATATTGTTGCATATATCCACCTTCACTACCCCCAAGTGTAGTTGGTGTAACTAATATTTCTTTTCTTTGTTTACATATATCTTTAATAATATCAATGACAGATTGAATTTTTTCTTCTTCAATACCTACCATTAAAGTAGTATTTCCAGACTTAAGAAATCCTCCTGTTGTTGCTAATTTCGTTACTCTATAATTTTCTTCTGTTAATGCTTCTATAACATCTGTAGAATCTTCATCTTGAACAATTGCAATTATTAATTTCATTGTAAATCCCACCCTTTTTTATAAAATATTGAATACTGTTTTCATTTTAAATATTTATAATAATTTATTCCAATATTTATTATTTTACCACAAATAAAAGGCTTTTCTATAATTTAGTTTGCATTTGTCCATATTTTAAGCTTCAATATATTTTTTATTTCGTTTATTACATTTTCTTTTGATTGCTCAGCATCTATTTTTACAATTCTGTTCTTATTATTTTCATAAATCACATTATATCCAGTTCTAACCTTATCATGAAATTCTAATTCTTCTAAGTCTAATCTGTTTATTTCTCTATCTTTATTATTGTTTATTCTTTCTAATCCTATTCTAGGATCAAGATCGAATAATATTGATAAATCAGGCATATATTCTCCAATTGCAAATTTATTTATACTCATAATTTCTTCAATCCCTAAATTTCTTGCATATCCTTGGTATGCTAAAGAAGAGTCTATAAATCTATCGCAAAGCACTATAATGCCTTCTTCTAAAGCTGGTATAACCTTTTCCACAAGATGCTGTCTTCTAGCAGCCGCATAAAGTAATGCTTCTGTCTTCGAATCCATAGCTTGATTTTCAGTATCTAGAATGACTTGTCTTATTTGTTCTGATATTTTAATTCCACCAGGTTCTCTGGTCTTCATACATTTCAATTTATTTTCTATAATCCAATTATATATTGCATCAATTGCAGTTGTTTTTCCTGTTCCTTCTCCACCTTCGAAAACTATAAATAAACCTTTTTTCATATAAATACCTCATATTTAAGATTGTTTAGCATAAATATTACTCTTTTGCATGTTCGTCAAATAAAACTGTTTTTATTTTATCTTTATAAATATCATAATCAGACTGAACTGGTTTTATATTTATTATCTTCTCTTCACATGCTCTGCAAATTCTTTCCCCATTTAATATTATACCATTATAATCAACCACTCCACACATAACACATAATTTATTTGATTTTTCCATTCATAGTTCCTCCTTATATTAAAAATTCACGCATTTTATAAATAACAATTTTATAGTATTTATATTTTGTTAGGCTATTTATCTTTCATATTTTTAAACCACTCATTTCTCTGCTTATACTTTGGATTCATTTAGATTATTGCCTTATGATTTATTTCTAATACTTATATTAATATATAATTTTTTCATTTTGGGAAATAATAAAGCATGAGTATTTATATTTAATTTTGATATATATGTTCTAATAAATTTCATGTATTAAAATTGAAATTCTACATTTAGGCTAATCTAATATCAAAGTAACTTATAAGTATTAGTCATGAGTATATATAAATAATTTATACATGTTTATAATTAAGAAAGGAGAATTTACTACAAACAAAATAAAATAACTCCTATAGATTATTGTAGAAGTTACTTTGTTCGTTTTAGTAATAAACTAAATTTATGAGAGAAAATATATCTTCATTCATATCAAGTTGTAGTGATGAAATAGAAAATTTGTGCACTTACTTATTTAATAATCCTGAAATTAGTTATCATGAGTTTAATGCCTCTAAATACATTTGCAGTTTATTACAGAAATATGATTTTAATATCAAAACAAATCCCCTAGATATAGAAAATGGGTTTATAGGAATTAAAGGAAATGGACACCCAAAAATATGCTTTCTTTGTGAATACGATGCTATAGAAAATGAAGGACATATTACAGGGCATAATCTAGTTACCACTATGTCAGTAGCTGCTGCCCTAGCACTAGGGAATATAATCCATAAAATCGGAGGTTCTGTAATACTAATTGGATGCCCAGGCGAATATTTAGGTGGTACAAAAGGTACAATGGTTAAGCAAGGAATTTTTGATGATATTGATGTTGTAATGCTCGCTCATCCTGATACTTCTACATGTGAAAGTGGTTCATCTTCATCAATTATTCCCTTGGGAATAAAATTTGAAAGTGAAAACAAATTAAGTTTTTTAAATAAAAATTCCTACAGTTCTTTAGACGGCGTTTTATTAACACTTAATATTCTAAATTCTATAAAAAAGGGATTTCCTGATAATGTAGAAATAAACTCGGTTATTTCTAATGGTGGTTATACAACTCTATTGCTTCCATCAAGTTCTGAAATTAAATTTTGTATTCGTGCAGTAGACAGCAAAACGGCAAACCATGCTTATGATAAAATAAGAAAGATTGCAAATTCAGTATCTAAATTAATAGATATTCCTAATTCATTTTTTTTATATGAATCTCCAAACAGAGAATTAATTACTAATCGTAACTTGAATAGGTTATTCAGTCATAACCTTAAAGAGAGCGGAATTATTGATATTAATCCCCCTAAAGATGTTTATGCTGGATTAAGTATTGGAGATGTAAGTCACAAAGTTCCTAGTATACATCCTTATATATCCATAATTCAAAAAAATAGTGAAAATAATTCAATTAAGTACGGAACTTTAGACTTTGCAAAAGCAACAATATCAAAATTTGCATTAAAACAATGCAATATTGCCGCAACAGCATTAGCTCTAACTGGAATGGATTTAATAAAAAATGAAAAACTTCTTAATGAAGTTAAAATGGAGTTTTTTTCTTCAATAAAATAAAGTATTTTAAACATAACACAACCTTTAACTTACTTTATATTTACAAACCCCCTTATAATAGTATAATATTAGTTGTACTGATTAGGAGGTGCTGTAAATTGATTCAGATTTATAAAAGTGAAAGTGAGTTAACCTCTAATTTAAAATCACTAGATACCATAGAAAATGGCTGCTGGATAAATATGATTGCTCCATCTGATGAAGAAATTATACTAATATCAAAAAAAACTGGAGTTGATTCTGAATTTTTAAAAGCAGCCCTTGATGATGAAGAAACTTCTCGTATTGATATTGAAGATGATTCATTACTAATAATAGTGGATATTCCTTTTACAGAAATGGAAGATAACTCATTAACTTATGATACATACCCATTAGCTATAATACATACAAATAAACAACTAATTACTGTTTGCTTAAAAAACAGCAAAATATTAACAGACTTTATAAATGATAAAATTAAATCATTTTATACTTTCAAAAAATCAAGATTTACACTACAAATCTTAAACAGAATATCAACTTACTATCTTTTATATTTAAGACAAATTGATAAAAAAAGTTTAATGATTGAAAAAAGGCTTCATAAATCAATGAAAAATAGAGAACTTATTCAATTACATTCCCTTGAAAAATCTCTCGTATATTTTTCTACTTCGCTAAAAGCTAATGAAATCACATTAGAAAAAATGCTAAAATTAGAATTAATGCAAAAATATGAAGAAGATAAGGATGTTTTAGAAGATGTTATTATAGAAAATAAACAAGCCATAGAAATGACAGAAATCTATAGTAATATACTGGCAAGTACAATGGATTTCTTCGCTTCTGTAATATCTAATAATTTAAATATAGTTATGAAAGTACTTGCTTCAGTTACAATTCTTATGGCAATACCAACTATTATTGGTGGAATATTCGGTATGAATATACAGCTTCCTATATCCCCTGACAATCCTAATGGATTTTCAATAGTTATGATTTTTACAATCGTTATTTGTATTGTGGTTGCTTTTATATTATATAAAAAGGATATGTTTAAATAACATATCCTTTTCCATTAATATTATTAATTTAGTTTATTTTAAAACAAAAAAGCTTGAAATATAAATTTCAAGCTTTTTTTGGAGGCGCCACCCAGATTTGAACTGGGGAATAAAGGTTTTGCAGACCTCTGCCTTACCACTTGGCTATAGCGCCATTATGGTGGCTCGAACTGGAATCGAACCAGTGACACGAGGATTTTCAGTCCTCTGCTC
>NZ_JAABNP010000068.1 GCF_009928485.1 Clostridium sp. C2-6-12
TGGTACTGCACGGGTGACTGTGTGGCAGAGTAGGACGTTGCGAGGTAAGATAAAAGATAGTTTAAATAACTATCTTTTTTATTTTGCATTGAAATAACTATACACAAGAATATTAACAAATATAGAGTTTTTTGTGGATAATTACAAAAAATCAAAGAAAATATGTGGATAAAAATATAAGTTTTTTAAATGCTTAGCATAAAGAATAATAAAAAATGTATTTACAAAAAACTTATAAAGTGGTAATATCTTATATTAATAAGAGCAAGTGCACGAAACTCTTAAAAATTAAATATATAGTGAGCAATGAAAGGGAAAAGTATTATAGAATACAGTTTTCAGAGAGGGAATGTCATCGACTGTAAGCATTCCTAAATATGACTATAAGAAAAACTACCCTGGAGCTATGGTTTAGTAGCAAGAATTTGTGAAATGTCATCGGTGAAAATCGTTAAAAATATTGAGAAGAATTGAATTTGTTTAATTCAATTTGGGTGGAACCACGGATATTATGCATTCGTCCCAAGCTAGGGATGAGTGCTTTTTTTGTATAAAAATTTAATAATCTTAATAATAAATCACTTATCATAATAAACAAATCTTGAAGAAGGAGGTAAAAGTAATGTTAAATATAAAACTTAAAGATGGATCAATAAAAGAAATTTCTGATGGTGCCAGTGTTTATGACCTTGCATCTTCAATAAGCAAAAATTTAGCTAAATCAGCAGTAGTGGGGGAAGTAAATAGCACATTAGTTGATTTGAGATATAAATTAAAGAATGATGATGAGGTAAATATATTAACATATGAGGATGAGAAAGCAGTTGAAGTTATAAGGCATTCTACAGCTCACATTATGGCTCAGGCAGTTAAGAGAATTTATAAAGATGCCAAGCTTGCAATTGGACCTTCCATTGAAAATGGATTTTACTATGATTTTGATCTTGAAAACCCATTATCAGCTGAAGATTTAAGTAATATAGAAGCAGAAATGAACAGGATAATCAGTGAAGATTTAAGTTTTGAGAGAATAGATGTTTCTAGAGAAGAAGCAATAGAACTTATGGAGGAAAGAGGAGAAACATATAAAGTAGAGCTTATTAATGATTTACCAGAAGGTGAAAAGATATCTTTATATAGGCAAGGTGATTTTATTGATCTTTGCAGGGGGCCTCATATCCCTTCTACAAAATATGTTAAAGCTTTTAAATTAATAAGTGTAGCTGGGGCTTATTGGAGAGGCGATGAAAAGAATAAAATGCTTCAAAGAGTTTATGGTGTAGCATTTTCAAATAAAACACTTCTTGAAACTCATTTACACAACTTAGAAGAAGCTAAAAAGAGAGATCATAGAAAATTAGGCAAGGAATTAAAACTATTTACTTTTGCAGAAGAAGGACCTGGATTTCCATTTATGCTATCTAAAGGTGTAATATTAAAAAATATTTTAATTGATTTTTGGAGAAAACTTCACTATGAAGCAGGATATGTTGAGGTTGAAACACCTATAATGCTTAATAAAAAGTTATGGGAAACTTCAGGACATTGGTATCATTACAAGGAAAACATGTATACTTCAATGATTGATGAAGAAGAATTTGCTTTAAAACCAATGAATTGTCCAGGAGGAATGCTGGTTTATAAATCAGAAGCTCATTCCTACAGAGATTTTCCAATGAGAGTTGGAGAGCTTGGAAGAGTTCATAGACATGAACTTTCAGGAGCTTTACATGGTTTAATGAGAGTAAGAGCTTTTACTCAAGATGATGCACATATATTTATGCTGCCAAGTCAGATTAAATCAGAAATCAAAGGAGTTATTGCTTTAATTGATGAAGTATATTCAAAGTTTGGTTTTAAATATAGCCTTGAACTTTCTACTAGACCAGAGGATTCTATGGGAAGTGATGAAGATTGGGAATTAGCAGAAGGTTCCTTAAAAAGTGCATTGGATGAACTAAATTTAGATTATAAGGTGAATGAAGGTGATGGAGCCTTTTATGGGCCTAAAATAGATTTTCATCTTGAAGATAGTATAGGCAGGACTTGGCAGTGTGGAACAATTCAATTAGATTTTCAACTTCCACAAAGATTTGAATTAGAATATATGGGAAGTGATGGAGAAAAGCACAGGCCAATAGTAATTCATAGAGTTATATTTGGAAGCATCGAAAGGTTTATGGGAATATTAATAGAACACTTTGCTGGAAAATTCCCAACATGGCTCGCACCAGTTCAAGTAAAAATTCTTCCTATATCAAATAAATTCAATGATTATGCAGAAAAGGTTAAAAAGCAATTAAGTGCAGAAGGAATAAGAATTGAAATTGACTGCAGGGATGAAAAAATAGGTTATAAAATAAGAGAAGCAAGAAACGAAAGAGTACCTTATATGATTATTATTGGGGAAAAAGAAGAAAAGGAGAACAAAGTATCTTTAAGAAGTAGAAAAAATGAAGATGAGGGAAGCATGGAATTAGCCGAATTAATAAAAAGAATTAATAGTGAAGTTAAAAATAAAGAATTATAAATCATCATACTAAAGTAATTCTTTTAAAGATTATTTAATAAAACTAGGTGATTAAATCAAGAATAGTCAACAATGAAATAAATTAAGAAATGTAAATTTATAGAGGGATGTTTGATTATTACCATAATTTTATTCATAAGCAAATAAAGAGTAACATTCATAGGGGAATATGAATGTTACTCTTTAGTATTTTATAAGGAGATACTTATGAAAAAACTTTATTAATGTTATAAATTAATTATATTATTCTATTGTGTCAAAATGGTGGCAATTTACAATTTTATTTTTTTGTTACTTATTTTTAGCTGGATAAGGCTAAGCGTTTGATTATATGAATTTATTCCAAGAGACATAGTGTGATATTTAAAGTTAATTTGAACCTGTTGAATTATATGGTAATTAAGATTATAATTATCTAAATAGAACATATGTACTTATATTATTTAAGAAATTAGGTGTAATTAATGGATTATATGCAAGGTTCTCTTTTTCAAAATGTAAATATAGCTCCTCTAGCTGAAAGGGTTAGACCAAGAAATTTTGATGAATATATTGGTCAGGAACATATTATAGGAAAAGGAAAAGTGTTAAGGCAGCTTGTAGAAACAGATAATATTACTTCTATGATTTTTTGGGGACCGCCAGGTGTTGGAAAAACAACTCTTGCTACTATTATAGCAAGTATGACTAATGCAGAATTTATAACTTTTAGTGCTGTGACTACTGGAATAAAAGAAATAAAAGAAATTATGGCAAAAGCAGAATTCAGCAAAATGCTGGGAACACGCACTGTAATTTTTGTTGATGAAATTCATCGTTTTAATAAAGCACAACAGGATGCTTTCCTTCCTCACGTGGAAAAGGGAAACATTATTCTTATTGGAGCTACAACAGAAAATCCATCTTTTGAGGTTAATTCAGCCTTACTTTCAAGATGCAGGGTTTTCGTACTTAAATCTTTACAAAAAGAAGATATAATAAAGTTATTAAAAAACGTAATAAAGGATGAAAGGGGGTACGGCAATAGCATTATAGATATTTCTGAGGAGCTCATTAAACTTATAGCAGTATATTCTAATGGAGATGCAAGAACTGCTCTTAATGTACTTGAAATGGCAGTTATGAGTGGAGAAATAAAAGGCAGAACTACTATAATAAGCAAAGAAGTTATTGAAGGCTGTATTCAAAAGAAGGCACTTTTATATGACAAGAATGGTGAGGAGCATTATAATCTTATATCAGCTCTACATAAGTCTATGCGTAATAGTGATCCAGATGCAGCAGTTTATTGGCTGGCTAGAATGTTAGAGGCTGGTGAAGAACCTTTATATATTGCAAGGAGATTAATAAGATTTGCTTCAGAAGATATAGGGCTTTCTGAGCCTAGAGCTCTTGAGATGACAATTGCAGTATACAATGCAGTTCATTACCTTGGTATGCCTGAGTGCAATGTGCATTTAACTCAAGCTGTAGTATATCTTTCTGTAGCACCTAAGTCTAATGCTCTTTATATGGCATATGGAAATGCAAGAAGAGATGCTCAAAACACTATTGCAGAAGGTGTACCTCTTCACCTTAGAAATGCACCTACAAAGCTTATGGAAAATTTGGACTATGGAAAAGGCTATCAATATGCTCATGATTCTAAGGATAAAGTATCTAATATGCAATGTTTGCCTGAAAACCTCAAAGACAAACAATATTATCAGCCTACAAATCAAGGTCTTGAAAAAAGTATTAAAGAACGCTTAGAATATATTAAAAAGCTTAAGGATAAAAATAGAAATACATAAATAGCCCAAAGAATATTATACTTTAAGAAATATGGAAGAAATGAATAGAAATAAACTATATATAATGATAAAATTTTAAATATATGATAAGAAATAAATAATAATTTAAATTGAATGATGTTTAACAGCATTGTAAATATTTGAGCTACTAGGATGGAGGATAAAATGAAAAGATTAGTAACGTTTTTTTTAGCAGCAGCAGTTTTTGCTGGAACTATGATTTTTGTTCCAAGTGATAAAGCTGCATTTGCATCAGGAAATAAGGTGGTTGTTATTGATCCAGGACATGGAGCAGGAGGAAATAAGGGATATGAGCTTCAATCACCAGATTCCAGCATAACTAAAATAAAGGATGGAGGAGGAACAGAAGGTGTTGCAACTGGAGTTCCAGAATATGCGGTTACATTAAAGGTAGCAGAAAAATTAAAAGCTTTATTAGAGCAAAAAAATTATACTGTTATAATGACAAAAACACAAGCATCTGAAGCTCCTGGAAATATTGAAAGAGCAGAAGTTGGAAACAATAACAATGCAAATTTAGTTATTAGATTGCATTGTGATGGAATGGATAATCAAAGTATAACTGGTGCGTCAATGCTTGTTCCAGCGCCAGTAGGATATGCTGCAAATATAAGCAGTATAAGTGGAGAATATGGACAAACTATATTAAATGAGCTAGTTTCATATGTGGGGATGAAGAACAGGGGAGTGGTTGAAAGAAGCGATTTAACAGGCTTTAATTGGTCAAAGGTTCCTGTAGTATTAATTGAAATGGGCTTTATGTCTAATCCAGCAGAGGATAGGTTATTAAGTGATGATAGTTATCAAAACCAGTTAGCACAAGGATTATATAATGGTATAGCTAAATGTTTAAATAAAGCAAAACTAGGGTGGAATCAAAATAATGTAGGCTGGTGGTATTGTACTGATGCTAATAATGGGTACTATTATACAGCAGATAATGGATGGAAATATATAAATGGACAATGGTATATTTTTAATTCATCAGGATATGCTCTTGAAAATACTTGGTACACAGATTCAGCTAATGGTCATAAATATTATTTAGACTCAAATTGCATGAGAGTAAGAGGAGAAAAAGACAAACCATTATGGCTTTTGATTAATGGTTCATATTATGGTTTTAATGAAGATGGACAGTTATATGTGAACTGTACAACACCTGATGGTCATAAGGTTAATGAAAATGGAGTAAGAAACAACTAAAAATTAATTTTAACAAAGCTGTAAACTATGTGTTAAGTAGTTTTCAGCTTTTGTTATAAATATCATCCTCCTATTCCTGAGTTTTATTTAAATTTAATTAGAAAAGGCTATAGATTAATTAAGCGAAAGAAAAGATAACCTACAAATGGGTGACAGTAACAAATTTATGGTTAATTTAAGTATTTAATTATATAGTTATATATTATAATAATAGTATAAATTTAGAAGTAAGGATTAGATGTGGGGTAAAGATGGAAATTTTTATTTACAAGACTTATGAGGAGTGGTTTGAAGATAAACCAACAGAAATTCTCGAAGGAGAGGTTAATTCTATATATAATGGAATTTTAGTAATTAATACGGTTAATGATCATAAAAGTTATAGGCAGATATTTTCCTTAAAGAACAATTTTGCAATCATATATAAACTTCCTTATGGATTTTTATCTTATGCAAAAGAAATTAATGTATATTCTAATATTAAATCTTGGCAGAATTCTACTCCAGAAATTAGTTTTAAGGGAGAAGTATGTGAAAGCGAATGTGGAGATAGTCACTTTGTTTTTATAACTGAAGATGGATTTAAACAAAGTATATCTTTAGATGGAATTTATGCTGTAACATATGAAAGGTAGGATTATATGAAGCTTCAGGAAGTAGATTTAAGAAATGTCTATAGGATATGGAAGTCCAACTTAGGACCATTTCGAGGATTTTTTAGAAGTACCCCATTTGTTTCATTGCAAACCTATGATGATTTTAACCTTGAAAAAGAAAATAGGATTGAATATAATCCACAGACGCTAAATATTATTATGGAAAAATTTCAAGAAGATAATTTTCTTATAATTGACTTACCTCTTAACGAAATTATTAATTTAAGTTTAGTTTTAAATAATGAATACTCTATAAAGCCAATTTTAAATATAAATCTTTTATTTCATCCATTTGGGGTGGTTGGAACTAAAGATAATATTAATAAATTAATTAATAATGGATTTGAATTGAAAAATATAAACACTAATAAGTTTATTATGATGATTCCATATGATAGATATGATGAAAATATAGATGCTGAAGAATTAAAAAATAAGCTAAATAATCAGTATGGAATAGGGGAAGATGATCTACCGTACGTTAATATGTTAAAAGATTTGGGATATAGTCAAGTTATTATTATAACTAAAGATAATATAAAAGAAGATTTAAGTGATTATGTAAATTATATAAGTAAAGATATAAGGGCAGAAATAATAAAGGTGATGTAATAATGAAAGAGTTTAGGGAATTAGTAAAGGAAAATAAGAAAAAAGCATTATCTATAGCTGTAGCTACAGCATTTTTAGTTAGTGGACCATTAGGAATTGGAGGCTGTTATAATCCTCAGCCAAAAGAAAAGGAAGATGAAGAACAAAATGGAGGAGGAACTGGATCTGGAGGATACTCTGGAGGTTATCATGGATTTAGTGGAGGAGCATCAAGTTCTAGTTCTTCTTCAAGTAATGGCTCAACTATAAGTGGAGATTCATCAAGTGGAAGTAAAAGCGGGATAACCAGCTCTTCAAGCGGGAAGTCTTCAGGTTATTCGGGGTCAAAGGGAGGAAGCTCTTCCAGTTAAGGGTTGAGTGAGAAAAGCCTTTAGTTTTTCAAAAAGAATTAATAATTAGAACTTCAATTTAAAGCGTAGGCTTCTAATTTATAAGTTGATAAAATGATGCGTGAATAATAGTTTAATAGTTTTGAGTTATAGGATGTGAGTTGCTTCATGGAAGAGCAGATTAAATATAGTGAAGATGTTTTATTTGATAATTATATGGTAAGTGCTTTAGGTGAGGAGCATGTTCATTCCCAAATACCCTTTTATTTCGATGAAGCTGTTCATAAAAATATGGTGTTTTATAGTGAACAAATAAATAGAATATCATTAAAAATACTAGAAGATATTACAGGAGAACACAAAGAGTTACTTAAATATTTTGATGATTTTCAATTTAAAGATATAATATTCAAATTTAAATGCCCTTTAGCTCCTATGTTTTGGACAAGATATGATACATTCAGAGATGAAGAAAATAATATATATTTTGCTGAGTTTAATTATGATAAACCTTGTGGACAAAAAGAAATGGACTTGGCTGGAAAAGGCAATTTTCATGGAAATTTAAATAAAAATTTCATAGAAAATTTAATTAATGAATTAGTAGAAATATGCTGTGATTATACTGGCTCAAAGGATCCCCAGGATAAAATTAATGTGGGATTTTTAATGGACCCTTGTCATTATGAAGAATTACATCATAGTTATTATTTTAAACATATTTTGAAAAATACTAATATTAATATAGTACAAGTAGGACCAAGCAATTTATCAGTTAAAGATGGATGTGTATATGGATATTCATCTATTAAGCTGCCAATAATATTAAGATTATTTCCAACAGAATTTTTTTATGAAATTTCTAATGTAAATGAAATATTAGATTGTGTTGATAAAGAGAACGTCTTATTGATAAATGATCCTAGAATTATTGCTATTCAAGCTAAAGGATTTTTCGCTTATTTGTGGAAATTAGTAGAGGAAGATTCTAAATTAATTTCTTTAGAAGATAAAAATATTATCAGAAAATGCATTCCTTACACTGAAATATTAAAAGCAGATAATCTAGAAGAAGTAGTAAACAATAAAGATAGATATGTTGTTAAATCTTCATTAGGAAGATATAGTCAGGAAGTTTATATTGGCAAGCTTTATACCCAGGAAAAGTGGGAAGAGCAAATTAAAATTGTTTGTGAAAGCAATAAGATACATATAAAGCAAGATTTAATAAATATTAAACAAGAATATACTTATAAGCCAAACCCTTATAATACGAATATTCCAGTATTGGCTTTTGGAAATTTTGGTATCTATATGATAAAATATAAGACACAAGGCTTTTTAGTAAGATGGAGCAAAGATTTTTTAACTAATGATAATTATACTTGGATGTGCCCTCTTGGAGTTGAAGCTTTTCCTATTTCGATTGAAGAAATTAATTTGAGTAACAGAAAAGAGCTTTTGGAAGAGGTATTAGAAGAGGCTGCTTTTAAATATAATTTCACTGGTGAATACACTAATATTTATGAATACATTTCTCTAAATTCAGTAATTATAAAAGAAACTTCATATAAGGAAATGTTAAGTGCAGGCTATAAGTTTTGCAAAATATTAAAACGGATATATCCTTATATTCAAAAAAATATGGAGCTTTTTGGACCTATTTTGGGAATACCAGAAGAATTGTATAAATTAGTTTCTACTTCATTGACCGAAGAACTCTGTGCACTAGGAAGAATAGATTTTGCAGTAGATAATAATGGAAAACTAAAAATTTTAGAGTTTAATTCTGAAACACCTGCAGGTATAGTTGAAAGCTTAGGGATAAGTTCAATAATCAAAGAAAAGCTTAACATAGAATACAAGAATCCAAATCATAATTTTAAAGAGTTTATAAAAAAATCATTTTCTTTAATATTAAAAGATCTAAAAAAAATTAAACCTATTAAAAACATTGCAGTTGTAACTTCATGGTATTATGAAGATATATATACGAGTAAGCTTATAGCTGAAATATTAGATGAACTTGGAGAATATAATATTGTATTTGGGAATATATATGATTTAAAAGTTATCGATAGTAAAATTTATTTATATGGGGAAGAAATTCAAGGAATATATAGGTATTATCCATTAGATTGGTTTTATTATGAAGAGGAAATGAGAGACATAATTGAACCTCTAAGTTCTGGAGATTATTTAATAAATCCAGGACATACTTTAATAACTCAATCTAAAGCACTTTTTGCAGTGATTTATGAGCTTATAGGGAAAGGATTTTTTTCTGATGAGGAAGAAAATTTCATTCTAGAATATATTCCATATACATGTTTAGAAATGGATGATAAAATATCTTCTGACTTTGTAATTAAACCTTATCTTTCTAGAGAAGGTGCAGGAGTTGAATTAAGTTGTGATAGAGAATTTCAACAAGCAGAAGAAGATGTTATATTTCAAGATAGAGTTAATATTAGACCTTTATATACTAATGTATATTCAACAATAAAAGAAGAAGGTAAATATGAATTTCCTGTAATAGGGTTATATATAACAGGAGATAAGCCAGCTGGTGTATTTACAAGAATGGGAGATTTTATAACTGATAAGAATGCTATATATATGTCTACATATATTAAGTGAGATATAGAAATCTGAGATTTCGTTATTCTTACTGACTCTTCGAGCAAGGGTAAGATGAGTTTTTAGCAAATAAATAATGAGGAGGAAAATTTAGATGAATAATGTTTTAGGTAATGTGGGAATAAGTTTTGTATTTGGAATTGTAGGTATTGTGCTGTTGATTTTTGGATATTGGTTTTTTGATTTAGTATTAACTAAAATAGACTTTAATCATGAATTAAAAGAAAAGAATGTTGCTGTAGCAATTGTTATAGCAGGGTTTATGATTGCCATTGGAATTATAATTGCAGGAGTAGTATCATAAATTAATTATTAACAATTTTTTGAAATTTTAATAAGATTATAGATGATTAAAACCATCTCGAAAGTAGTGAATATTTTTGAGGTGGTTTCTTTTTATTGTACAGAAAAAATTAAGGATTAATTTTGAAAAACAATGTATTAATTCTAGCAATAAATTAAATACTAATATTAGACAACTTTCCATAAGAAAATACAAAATATTTATAGTGAAAAATGTAAAGGGGGGATTTTGAATGAATAAATTACTAAGGAAGACAATATCATTAATAGTGATTTTTTTGATTATATCAGCTAATTTAAATAATTATGCGTACAGTTTGGTTTTTAACAATAATTATATTTCCAGTTCTAATCAAATAGAAAATTATGATGAAATTAGATTACAAGATGATTTTTATGATGTAGTAAATAAAGAATGGCTTTCAAGTGCTAAACTTCAAGAAGGATGTATTTCTTATGGGACTTTTGAAGAAGTGAATGGAAAGGTTAGTAATGATATATACAACATAATTTTAGGAATACAAAAAGATAAGGACAGTTATGATAAAAATAGTGATGAGATAAAAGTGTTAAATTTATATAATAATTATTTAAATATGAAAAAAAGAAATGAGTTAGGTATAAAACCTATAGAAAAGTACATTGAAAAAGTAAATAATTTACAAAGTATTTCTGATGCAAAAGAAATATTGTGGAATGGTGAATTCTCTTATTTTCAAGGATTAATTAATTTGGGTGTTAGTCCTGATTATAAAGACAGCAGTAAAAATATTTTATATATAGGCCGTAATAGCCTTGGTCTTGGAAATTCATTTTATTATAAGGACAATAGAAGCGAAAATAAAGATATACAAAAAGTTTATATAGATTATTTGAGAAAATTACATATGCTATATGGTGAAAATGAAGAAGAAGCAAGAAAAGATGCAGAAAATTTTTATAATCTAGAAAAGGAAATTTCTTTATATATTCCATCATACGAAGAAGAAGCTAAGGATGAAAATAGAATACAAAAATCTTATAACGTATATACAATAAAGCAATTGGAGAAAAATACACCTAATATAGGAATTGATAAATTATTATCTAAGCTAGAAATTAAGAAAACTGATAAAGTAATAGTAGAAAATCCAAAGCTATTAAATATGATAAATTCATTAATGATAGAAGAAAATACAGATAAGATAAAGAGATTTTTAAAAACAAATGTATTATTAAGCACAGATAACTTATTAACTAATGAACATAGAGAAGCAGGGAATAAATTAAAAAAGATTTTTTATGGTGTTGATGCTGTTGAATTTAATGAGGGGTCAGGAATAAAATTTATTAATGAACAGTTAAACGAGTTAGTAAGTAAAATCTATGTTAATAAATATTTCGATAAGACTTCTAAAATTGATGTGGAAAATATATCAGGAGAAATAATAGAAAATTTTCAAAATAGATTAAAAAACATATCTTGGATGAGCAAAGCAACAAAAGATAAAGCACTTAATAAATTAAAAAATATAAATGTGAAAGTAGGATACCCTGATAAATGGAATGATTTTAGTGATATAGAAATAAAGTCTTATGATGAAGGGGGATCTTTGATTGAGAATGTAATAAATATATATAGCTGGCAATGCAAAAAGGAATTTTCTAAATTAAATAAGCCAGTCAACAAAAGTGAATGGAATATGGGAGCGTGTTCAGTAAACGCATATTATAATGCTTTAAACAATGAAATTGTTTTTCCAGCAGGCATATTGCAACAACCTTTCTATGATAAAAATGCCAGTAGGGAAAAAAATCTTGGTGGAATTGGAGTTATTATAGGTCATGAACTTACTCATGCTTTTGATAATACGGGAGCTCAATTTGATGAAACAGGAAAATTAAAGAATTGGTGGAATGCTAGTGATTATGAAGAATTTACAAGGAGAAGTAAAAAGGTTATAGATTATTATTCCAATTTAAAAACAAATGAGGGAAAAAGTATAGATGGTTTTTTAACTGTAGGAGAAAACATAAGTGATTTAGGGGGAATAGCGTGTGTTCTGGATATAGCAAAAAAAAATGAAAATGCAAATCTAAAAGAGTTGTTTGAAAATTATGCAATTATTTGGAGAGAGGTTTCAACAAAGGAATTAAGAGAATATTTATTAAATAATGATCCTCATGCTCCAAAAAAAATTAGAGTAAATGCAGTTTTATCACAATTTGAGGAGTTTTATAAAACTTATAATATAAAAGAGGGAGATAAAATGTATGTAAATCCAGAAGATAGAGTGGGAATATGGTAAAGAATAGAGGAAAATACAATTAAACATCTCCTGGTGTATCCTTGTGCGTATTTATGAGGAAAAAAAAGAAATAAAGAGAATATAGAGAATAATTATTTAGAAATGGGGTAAAATACAAAGTGAATAGCAGATATGATGATATAATAGTTTTTGTTGTCACGGAAGTTGAGCGAAAATGTTGAGAAAGAAAAAAAGATGTTGACATTAACTCGACAAGGTGATATGATAAATGAGCTGCTTGAGTGCAGCAAGATCTTTGAAAATTGAACAGAATAAGATAAATACATTTAAGTAAACCAGCAATTTTT
>NZ_JAABNP010000069.1 GCF_009928485.1 Clostridium sp. C2-6-12
TTATTCTGTTCAATTTTCAAAGACCATTTTCTTTCTACAACTTTCGTTGTAACTTCTTGTTTTTTGTTGTCACCCTCAAGCGACTTATTTAGTTTATCACTTGATTCGAATCTTGTCAACAACTTTTTTCAAATCTTTCAAACTTTTTCAAAAAAGGTTTTTATTTGATTTCTTTCAGTTGTTTACATGCCTTTATGACGTGTTTTATCTTAACATTTAAAATATAATATGTCAACATATTTAAATTAGATTTTCTATTAAACTTTAAGCTAACTCTATATATGGTCTCAAAATTCCTGTAAAACATAATAACAAAAAGCCTTATTAACATTTACTTTCATCATATTATCATCATATTAATAGCTACATGAATCAAAATCCATATAAATTGCAGTATAATTCACTAATTTATTTTAAGAAGTTTTAATATTACTATCTATAAACAAACTTAGTTATAATAAGTTCATACTGTTAGAACTAATAAATCAGTATAATTATTAAACTTTCTGCTCTTTACATAATACTCTTTATTAGACAGCTAAATCTAAAATTAAACTTTTCATTGTTCAACAAAAATAGCAAGATAATATGTTAATATATTCAATACCATGTTCTTATATATTAAGCAGGCTGATAATTCAGCTCCTTTCAAACATAACATATAAATATATTAAAAGCTTATCTTGCTTCTTCTGCTTTAAACAACTCTAATTAATTGAGGAATTTGAATAATTGTATCATTATAATAAAATCATCCAGACTCCTCAATATATAATTTCTAGAAAATCTTGTTCAAAATATTTTTAATACAATAAATTAAAGTGTTAAATGCTAATTTATTATTTGTTCTTCTCAAAAATATTTTAAATTATATATTTTCTAATCTTATTTTTTCTTTTTTATTACTAAAGGATACATAACAGAACCAATAAGAGTTTCTCCATTTCTTATTTCACTGCCTTTATCAGCAATTACATTATCTAATACTACCTCATCGCCAATTTTACTATTTTGCATAATAATGCAGTCTTTAAGTTTTGCATTTTTCCCTACATATACTCTTCTTCCTATTATACAATTTTCAACTGTTCCTTCAATTTTGCATCCATTAGCTATTATTGAATTCAAAACATTACTTTCTTTTGCATAATGAGTTGGTGCTTCATCCTTAGTTTTTGTATAAATAGGCTTCTCTTCATTAAAAATTTCTTTATTTATCTTTCGGTTTAATAATCCTACATTACTGTCATACAATGCCTTGATTGAGTTTATACAATCTAAATGCCCATTAAATTCATAAGCTCCAACTGATAAAATATTTAAATTGTTATGAATGTACTCTTTAACTTTTCTATACATTCCACTGCTCACGCATTCATTTACAATATTTACAAACAAATCAGTTTTCAATATATACATTTCCATATTGATGTTAGCTTTTGGATTTTTGCCTATATTTTCACCTACACTTATTACAGTTTGAGAATCATCAAAATTTACAACTCCACAATCAGCAAAAGCTTCATCCGCATTATTTACTCTTTTGTATATCATTGTAACATCTTTTCCAGTACTCTTATGATATTCTAATACTTCATTATAGTCTATATTACAAATCATATAGCTTGGTGCTATTAATACATATTCTCTTCTACTACGCTTTAGAAATTCTATATTGTCGGCAAAATTATGAACATCGTCATAAACTGGCTCGTCATTTCCAAAATTAAAAACTTTTAATCCGTCTTTTTTTCTATTTAAATCCCATGGCTTTCCATTTGTTAAATGATCTATTAATGATCTTGATCTGTTTTTAGTAAAAATACCTATACAATCAATCCCAGAGTTAGTCATATTAGATAAAACAAAATCTATAACTCTATATCTAGCTGCTATTGGAATTGAAGCAACTGATCTATTAACCACAAGTTCACCCATTCTATTTTCATTTTCATCTAAGTTAATTATACCAATACAATTTTTCATCTCTTTCTCCCCCTCAGCGATTCCCTAAACAGCCTTGCTATTTTCTATTACTGTACCCATTTTCACTTCTTCTTTTGCTCCTATAATAGCTATTTCATCTCCTAAAGAAATTTTACAATCCTTTCTTACAATAGCACCATTTCCGACTATTGCCTTTTCAATAACTACATTATCTCCTATTTTAGCATCTGTCATTATTATTGAATCTCTAATAACAGAATTTTTTCCTATTTGAACTCCTTGGAATAATATTGAGTTTTCAACTTGGCCATTAACAACACAACCTTCAACTACAAGCGAATTAGATACCTTTGCATTTTCTCCTATATATTGTGCTGGTCTTACTTTGTTTACAGAATATATTTTCCAGTCCTCTTCATCCAAGTCAAGTTCATTATCTTCCCTAATTAAATCCATATTTGCTTCCCATAAACTTTCTATAGTACCTACATCTTTCCAGTATCCTTTGAATGGATACGCAACCATTCTATTTCCATCACCAAGCATGCTTGGAATTATATTCATTCCAAAATCATTTTTTGATGTCTTATCTGCTTCATCTTCTTTTAAATACTTCTTAAGAGTTTTCCAATTAAAAATATATATTCCCATAGACGCCAAATTGTTTTTAGGACTCTTAGGTTTTTCCTCAAATTCATATATTGATAAATCTTCTCTTGTATTCATTATCCCAAATCTAGATGCCTCATCCATTGGAACTTCAATTACAGCAATAGTAGCTTCTGCTTGTCTTTCTTTATGAAAATCTAACATCTTTGTATAATCCATTTTATAAATATGATCTCCCGAAAGAATTAAAATGTATTCAGGATCATACCTATCAACAAATTCTATATTTTGATAAATTGCATTTGCTGTTCCTTTATACCATTCTCCACCCTTTTCTTCTTGATAAGGAGGTAATATGCTTACACCACCATGTGTTCTATCTAGATCCCAAGCTTCACCTATACCAATATGTGCGTTTAGTTCCAATGGTTTATATTGAGTTAATACCCCCACTGTATATATTCCAGAATTCGAACAATTACTTAATGGAAAATCTATAATTCTATATTTCCCTCCAAATGGTACTGCTGGTTTTGCTAATTTCTTTGTTAATATTCCTAATCTCGATCCTTGTCCACCAGCTAATATCATTGCTACAATTTCATTTTTACCCATAATATTATCTCCTCTCATATGTTTTTGTTCTCATTAGATAAAATTTGTTTTTATGTTTTATATATTTAATAATATGCTTAACATAATATTTTATGTTAATATGTTAAGCATATTATATTATCAGTAATTATTACATTTTATGATTAATTTAAGAAACTCCCATATAATTATTGTTACAAGCTATATTATACTATTATATGTAAAAAAATACCATATGAATGTATCCTAAAAATATTCCGCAATTTCCCACGTTTTAATCATAATAATCTTTTAAATCCTACGTAATATCTTAAAGTTGCGCGGTAAAACAGATATATTACTGCTTTTTCCTACAAACTTGTATTTTTCACTAATATTAAACAAATTAAAATAACATCCACTCAAATTAATATCTTTAATTAATTTTTGCTCTTTTGAAACATTAACTAAAACTACTATTTTTTCATTATCATAATTTCTTTCAAATGCAAATACATCTGAATCTGTTTCATAGATATTTATATCCCCTTTTTTTAAACCATTTTCATTATTTCTTATCTTTGCTATCTCTGTGTAAAATTCAATAAGATCTTTATTTTCCTTTCCCCATGGATAACTTCTTCTATTATCAGGTTCCTTTCCACCTTTTAATCCAATTTCATCACCATAATATATAAGTGGTACTCCTGGTAAGGTGAATTGGATAACTACAAGCAATCTTAGTAATTCTATATTTTCATCTAAAACAGTTAAAATCCTTTCAGTATCATTGGTTCCTGCAATATTTATATTTCCATAAAAACTTTCCCTGGGGTAATTTTCATATAAGGACATGATTTTCTGTTTAAGCCTATGTGATGTTATATATCCTTTTATGAAATTAATCAAGCTCTCTCTCAATGGATAATTGGTAACCGCCTGCACTTCATTTCCTTGAAGATACCTACGCCTTTTAGAATAACTCACCTTATTAGATGCATCATCCCAAATATCACCTAATAATACAACCTCTTTATCAATCTCCTGAATTCTTGATCTAATTAATTCAATAAATTCATCTGGTAGTTCATCAATTACATTTAATCTCCATCCGCTGGCACCTAAGTCTATCCATTTCTTCACAATAGAATTTTTATCTTTTATGATATAGTCAATATAACTTTTCTCCATTACATTTATATTAGGTCTCTCGTTTATTCCCCACCAGGACTGATACTGATAGGGATATTTTATAAATTTATACCAGCTATAATATTTACAATTAGGTGAATTATATGCTCCAATTTCATCATAATTTCCCAACTTATTAAAATACTTACTATCAGAACTTGTATAGCTGAAAACAGCCTCTAAAATCACTTTAATTCCTTTACTTTTTGCAATCTCACAAAATTCTTCAAACTCATCATTTGTACCAAACATTTCATCTATAAATTCATAATTTCCAGTATCATATTTATGGCAGCTGGATGATTTAAATACAGGACTTAATTGTATTATATTGGCACCTAAAGACTTTATATAATCTAACTTCTTTATAATCCCTTTTATATTTCCACCATAAAAGTCCCATCTTAAAATCCTACCCATGTTATCTTTTATATACATAGGAGTATCTTCCCACCTGCCATATATAAATGAGTTTTCCTTGGGAGAATTTATAGCATTATTTTCATTACCATTACAAAATCTATCAACAAGAATTTGGTATACTACTCCCTCTTTATACCATTCAGGTAAATGAGATTTTTCATATACTGTCACTTGATACGGCACAGGATTATAATTATATATTTGACCGATACCACCCAAATGTTCATCATTATTTCCGTAATACAATCTATCATATCCATCTATTAAAATAAAATAATATTCCAATAAACCCAATGTTTCTGATGTATCGATTTCCACAGAATATCTGAATTCACCACTGTTCAAATACTCTTTTTTCATTCCTTTGCTTATTTTAGTACCATCAAACAATATTAATTGAACTGCTACTACTATCTCCTTATCAACTTTAATTGATAACTTAACCTTCTGCCCAACTTCTACTGCTCCAAATGGTTTTCTAAATTCTAAGCTCTGTGAATCATGTATTGCCTGTATCCCGTCCATTAAATTAACCTCCTATAGATTCTTGTAAATTACCTCAGATCCCCAAATCCCTGTTGCATATTCTTCTATTGTTCTGTCAGATGAGAATATTCCCGAATGTGCAATATTAATTCCACACATTCTTTGCCATTTATTAGAGTCCCTATAAAGAGTATCAATTTTATCTTGAGCTTTTAAGTATGAATCGAAATCTTGTAGAACAAAGAATTCATCATTATAAGTTATCAAATTTTCATAAATACTTCTAAATCTATCTTTATCATTATGATATTTTCCATTTATCAAATCATCTATTACTCTTTTTACTCTTTTGTCACTATTATATATATCAATAGATCTATAGCCTCCATTTTGGTAATAGTTAAGCACTTCATCTGCAGTTAATCCAAAAATCACTATATTATCATCTGTTACTTCGTCCCTTATCTCAATATTGGCTCCATCTAATGTTGCAACTGTAATAGCTCCATTCATCATAAACTTCATATTTGATGTTCCTGATGCTTCTTTGGTTGTTGTAGAAATTTGTTCACTTACATCAGTCCCCGGAATAATATTCTCTGCTAATGAGACTCTATAATTTTGAATAAAAATCACTTTCATTTTCTCATTTACTCTAGAATCATTATTTATTTTATTAGCAACACTATTAATTAATTCAATAGTACTTTTAGCTAAATAATATCCTGGAGCAGCTTTTCCTCCAAATATGAAAGTTCTAGGAACAATATCGTAATTAGGATTATCTATCAATGTATTATATAAATCCATTATTCTTAAGCAGTTAAGCATCTGCCTTTTATAAGCATGTATCCTCTTAACTTGAACATCAAATATTGAATTTGGGTCTACTATTATATTATCATTCTTTAAAATTATGCTAGCTAGCTTTTCTTTGTTAAATTTCTTTATTTTTTCTAATTGTCTTAAAACAACTTCATCATTTAAATGTCTTTCAAAATTCTTCAAATCAATAGGGTGTCTTATAAAACTATCTCCTATTGTATCCTTTAATAATTTAGTCAGATGTGGATTACTCTTTAACAACCATCTTCTATGAGTTATTCCATTAGTTTTATTACTAAACTTATTAGGATATAAGTAGTAAAAATCAGACATTTCTTTTTTCTTTAATATTTCAGTATGAAGTTTAGCAACTCCATTTACACTGTAGCTTCCTACAATAGCCAAGTTAGCCATTCTAACTTGGTTATCTGCAATTATAGACATTCTATTAACCTTTTCCCAATTACCTGGATACTTAAGCCAAATTTCTTCACAATATCTTCTATTTATTTCTTCAATAATCATATATATTCTTGGAAGCAATTTCTTAAACATATCTACTGGCCATTTTTCTAAAGCTTCTGCCAAAATAGTATGATTTGTATAAGATACTGTATTACTTGTTATTCTCCAAGCATCTTCCCATTCTAAACCTTCTTCATCAAGCAATATTCTCATAAGCTCTGGTATAGCAAGAGTAGGATGTGTATCATTAATGTGGATTGCTACCTTTTCATTTAATATTTGTATATCTTTTCCATGCTTCTTGAAATGTCTTATAATACTTTGAACTCCAGCTGAAACAAAGAAATATTGTTGTTTTAATCTAAGCATTTTTCCTTCATAAAAAGAATCTTCAGGATATAAAACCTGTGAAATTGCTTCAACTGAATTTTTATATTCTATTGCTTTAAGCAAATCACCTCTATTAAAAGAAGAAAAATCAAATTCATTTGAAACTGCTTCTGCACTCCATAATCTTAGAGTATTAACAATTTCATTTTCATATCCAACAATTGGAGTATCATATGGAACAGCTAGAACCGGCTCAAAATTAAGATGAGTAAAGTTTAAGTGTCCATTTATTTGACTTACTTTTATTTCCCCGCCAAACTTTACAATTTCAGCTTTTTCAGCCTTTCTCTTTTCCCACACATTACCATACTTTAGCCAATCATCCGATACCTCTACTTGTTTCCCATCAATAATTTTTTGTTCAAAAAATCCATATTTATATCTAATTCCACAACCATTTCCTGGTATATTTAAAGATGCCATTGAATCTAAAAAACAAGCTGCAAGTCTTCCCAGACCACCATTACCCAGTCCCTGATCTTGTTCAAGACTTTCTAAATCTTCTAAATCTATATTTAATTCAGCTAAAGCTTCCTTGCATACCTCCCTTATACCTATATTTAATAACGCATCTCCAAGCAATCTGCCTAATAAAAATTCCATTGAAAAATAATATACTTGTTTTTCTCCAGTTTTATTGTATTTTTTATTAGTCTTTAGCCATGTTCTAGTAATATAATCCCTTACTAAACTCCCCAATGCATCATATTTTTGTTGGTTATTTCCCTCTTTTAACTCGATTCCATGCATCTCTAAAAACTTGTTAACATAAGCTTTTTTTAATGTCTTCTTATCTATATCGAGCATTAAAACACCCCCTCACCATATTGTCTTAATCTATCCCAGTTAACTCTCTATACATATTTAAATATATATTTGCTGATTTTTCCCAACTGTTATCCGAATTCATTGCTTGTTTGATGAGTCTCTTCCAGTGTTTTTTATTTTCATATATCCATAAAGCATATTGTATTATATTATATAGCTCTTCAGAACTATAATTTTTGAAGCTAAATCCATTGCCATACCCAGTATATTCATTGTATGCTTCAACTGTATCTTTTAACCCTCCAGTTTCTCTAACTATAGGTATTGTTCCATATCTAAGAGCTATCAATTGCCCTAGCCCACATGGTTCAAAAAGTGAAGGCATAAGGAACATATCACTTGCCGCGTATATCTTATTGGCTAATCCATTATCAAATCTAATATTCGCTGATACCTTATTACCGTATCTATAATCTAACCATTTAAAATGATCTTCATAATGTTTATCTCCAGTTCCTAAAACAACTAATTGAATATTTTGCTGTAATAGTCTGTCTGAAATATCAACCAATAAATCAATACCTTTTTGATGTGTTAATCTAGTTACCATTCCTATCATAGGAATATTTTCATCAACTGTTAATCCCAGTTCTCTTTGTAATTCAGTTTTATTTATAGCTTTATTTTTAAATGAATTTACATCATAATTCTTTGAAATATATCTATCCGTCTTAGGATTAAATTCATCATAATCTATTCCATTTACAATTCCTCTTAACGCATAAGATCTAATTCTTAATACTTCATCTAGCCTATGGCCGTATTCTGGCGTTTGAATTTCATACGCATAAGTATCACTAACAGTAGTTATTATATCTGAATAATATAATCCGCCCTTCATAAAACTTACGCCCAAATCAAATTTTAAGCAGGTATTATTATATAATTCCATATCAAATCCAAATAACTCAGGTAATATATTAGGATCAAATACTCCTTGGAAAGCTATATTATGGATAGAATATATACACTTCATATTCCAATAAAACATATCATTTCTTTTGTATTCAAATTTCAACAATACAGGAATCATACCAGTTTGCCAATCATTACAATGAATAACATCTGGCTGCCAATCTACTTGTCTTAACATATCTAACACAGCTCTATCAAAAAATGCAAATCTTTCTGCATCATCATAAAAACCATATAATCCATCTCTGTTAAAATATTTTTCATTGTCTAAAGCATAGTATGTTACTCCATTATAAAAGCATTCCCATACACCACAAAATTCTTCTCTCCAGCCAACTCTAACATTAAACCATTTAACAAATCTTAGTTTATCTCTTACTTCCCAGTTAATTTCCTTATATTTTGGGATTACTACTCTAACATCTGCATTTTTTTGTGCAAGAGCCTTTGGTAATGCCCCGGCAACATCTCCAAGTCCTCCACTTTTTATAAACGGACCCGCTTCTGATGCCACAAATAAAACTCTCATTCCTTATCCCCCTTAGCTTAATCAGCAATGTCTTTAATCTTATTAACTATAACTTTAAAAGAATAGTTAATAAGATTTTTATTACATTATTTACTACTTTCCTTAAGTTCCATTATTTCTTTAACAGGTTGTTCTTCAACCGCATCCTGTTGTTCCATAGCAATTTTACTAACCTTTAATACTAATGTAGCCATTGGTGGCACTTTTATTTTTAAAGAGTATGGTTGGTCTTGGAACTGTACTTTTTCAGCAAATAGTACCTCTCCCATTATTTGTCCTGAACCACCATATCTTTCATCATCAGTATTAAATATTTCTTTATATTCGCCTAAGAATGGCACCCCAATTCTGTAATCATAGTATACTGTAGATGTAAAATTAATAATAAAAACTAATGTATCTTCATCATTTCTACTTCTTCTATTAAAAATTAATATACTTTGTTCACTATTATCTGCTTCTATCCAATTAAAACCTCTATAATCATGATCAAGTTCCCATAAAGATCTATTATTTAAGTATAAGTGATTTAATTCTTTAAAAAATAAATGTGTTTTTTTGTGAATTTCAACATCCTTAATAAGATTCCATTCAAGTTCTTCATACTCTCTCCATTCTATTGGTTGAGCAAATTCACACCCCATGAATGTTAATTTCTTTCCTGGATGACCCATCATATATCCCATAAAGGCTCTTAATCCTGCAAATCTATTCCATTCATCTCCCCACATCTTGCTTATTAATGATTTTTTACCGTGAACAACTTCATCATGTGAAAGAGGCAACAAATAGTTTTCTGCATAATTATACATCATTGCAAATGTTATATTTCTATGGTTATGACTTCTATACATCGGATCTATTTGAATATACTCTAAGGTATCATTCATCCATCCCATATTCCATTTTAAATTAAATCCCAAACCATCATGATTAGTTGGTTTTGTTATATTAGGCCACGCTGTTGATTCTTCTGCTATCATAAGTGCGGTAGGATATTCTACAAATACAGCTTTATTTAATTCTTTTAAGAAATCTATAGCTTCCAAGTTGCCGTTTCCGCCATATTTATTTGGAACCCATTCACCATGAGATCTACTATAATCCAAATATAAAATACTAGATACTGCATCTACTCTTAATCCATCAATATGAAATTCCCTAAACCAATATAATGCATTGGAGATCAAATAACTCTTTACTTCCGGTCTTCCTAAGTCAAAGTTACAAGTTCCCCAGCCTCTATTTTCAGCTCTCCACTCTTCTTGATATTCATATGTTGGTGTTCCATCAAATTTATATAGTCCATGAGAATCCTTACAAAAGTGTCCTGGAGCCCAATCCATTATAACTCCTATATTTAATTCATGTAATTTATCTATTAATTTCTTTAAACCTTCAATATTTCCATATCTGCTTGTTGGTGAATAATATCCTGTTCCTTGATATCCCCAAGATGCATCTAAAGGATGCTCAACAAGAGGCATAATTTCTACATGAGTATATCCCATTTCTTTTATATACTTAGGTAACCTTTTAGCAATCTCTTCATAAGTTAAAAATTCTCCATCTTCTGTAGTTCTCCAAGATCCTAAATGTACTTCATATATATTTAATGGTTCTTCTAATACATTTATACTATTCCTATGTTGAATCCATTTTTCATCAGTCCACTTAAATTCTTTAGGTTCATATACTATTGAAGCACTGTCAGGTCTTAATTCAGTTTGTATTGCATATGGATCAGCTTTTAAGTCACCCTTTTCACCATTCTTAGATATGATGCAATACTTATATCTATCCCCAAGTTTAACTTTTTCAAAGAATCCCTTCCATAGTCCATTTTCAGAAATTCTTTCAAGTTTGTATTTATCATCTAATTCAAATTCATTAAAATCACCAACAACATACACATCTTTAGCATTTGGTGCCCAAGTTGCAAATTGCACCCCTTTTTTTTGTCCCTCTGTCTTAATATGTGATCCTAGTACATTATAAGCATCATAATTCTTACCTTGATGAAATAAAAATGTATTAAAACTAGTTATTTCACTCTTATCCATGGTTTCCACAACCTTTTTGACAGTTTCTTTTACTGTTTTTGCTTTAGATTTTGCTTTTGTTTCTATTTTCTCTGTTGATACTTTAGGCTTTGTTGTTCTAGCTGTTGTTGTTTTCTTTTTCGCAGTTGTTGTTTTAGTTTCTGTTGTGTTATTAGTTTCAGCCGTTACTGCCTTAGATGCTGTTTTTCTTGCAGTTGCCGCTTTTTTAGTTGGAATAGCTTTTTTTTCAGCAACTTCACTTAATTTTTCTTTATCCGATTCTATACCTTTTTCAGCCATTTCAATTTGTATAACTTTTGAACTATTTTCTATTTTAGCTACTTCATCATTTTTTTCTTTTATACTACTTCCTTGTTTTGCCACTGCCTTGGTCGAATTTTTAGTTGCCGTTCTTTTTGCAGTAGTTTTCTTTTCTGTTTTTTTTACTTCATTTTTAACTTCAACTTTTACATCAGTTTGCTTTTCTATAGTTTTAGGCAAAACTTCTTTATTTTCTGACTCTTTCAATTCCTTTGGCTTTGAAGCAACCTTCCTCACACTGTTTTTAGTTTTTATTTCATTCTCTTTTAAACTAGTTGAAGCACTTTTTCTAGCACCTGTTTTACTACTTTTCCCCTCTATTTCAGGTGAATTTTGTTCAACATCTTTAATATTCTTACTGCTATTTTTGCTACCTTTGCTTTTATCTAGCATAAAACCATACCCCCATCCATTTTTCTATCCCTCTCATAATCTGAAATTTATATATTTACATTTTAATTTTTAATCTTATATATACATCTTACCAAATTTTATAGTACTTTTCACTTATTTTTCTATATTTTTCATAAAATTTATTAATCTAATTCATATTTTTAAAATTAAAAATCTATATTTATCCACAAATAATGTATTAAATTTAATTTATTATTCATATTAGTATCAAGGATTATAAAATTTTTCTTTAAGTAATGAAAACAAATTAATTGTTTACATAAATGTATAAAAAAAAGAAAATCATAATAGATTTTCTTTTCTAAATATTCATAAATATAAAATTATAATACTAAAAACTTTTTTTAAATTTTATTATTATTTATATAACCTCATCGTAAAAAATCATTTTTTTATGATTTATAACTCGTAAATTTTAACAAAAAGTATAATTGAAATTTAATTTTTATAATTTTATAAAATAAAAAAGATAGTCTTCATTATGACTATCTTTATTTTACCTCGCAACGTCCTACTCTGCCACACAGTCACCCGTGCAGTACCATCGGCGC
>NZ_JAABNP010000006.1 GCF_009928485.1 Clostridium sp. C2-6-12
AAATAATGGATAATAAATCGAGCGAAATTATTGCCAACTTTTACTTGACTCAAACATTAATAAGAGAAAAACTATATTGAACAGCATTAATGTGGTAGTATATAGATATATAGGAATATTTAATAGTATTTGCACAATGGAGGTAAAAATTTATGGGAATTAAGCAGACGTTAGTGAGCTTTATGAAAGAGCCAGGATATAGACCAATGGATATTGAAGAGTTAATTGCTGTATTTGATATAAAGAAAAATGAATATACTGCTTTTAAAAAGATTTTAAGAGTAATGGAAAGTGAAGGCTTTATTGCAAGAACAAAAAAGAATAAATATATGATAAATGGAGAAAATCATGAAGAAGAAGGGCTAATTGTAGGTAAACTTCAAGCCCATGCAAAAGGATTTGGATTTTTAATTCCTGATGAAGAAGGTCAAAAAGATGTTTTTCTTCCAAGTACAGCTATGAATGGAGCTATGAATGGAGATAAAATATCTGTAAGGGTAACAAGAGAAGATTCAAATACTAAAAAAAGAGAAGGCGAAGTAGTTGAGATATTAGAAAGAAATACAACCAAAATAGTAGGTGTATATGAAGATTGTAAGAATTTTGGGTTTGTAGCTTCTGAAGATACTAAAATATCTAAAGATGTATTTATTTCTAAAAAAGATAGAAATGGTGCTAATGATGGAGATGTTGTTCTTGTTAAAATAACAAAATGGCCGGATGAAAAGAGAAAAGCAGAAGGTGTAGTAACAGAAATTTTAGGAAGAAAAGGCGATAGAGGAATAGATATTTTAGTTATAATAAAGAAGCTTGGACTTCCAGAAGAATTTTCAGATAAAGTATTAAAGTATGCTGAAGGTATTTCGGAAGAAATAGAAGAAAAAGAATATAAAAGAAGAAGAGATTTAAGAGACTTAAAAATGGTTACAATAGATGGTGAAGATGCAAAAGACTTAGATGATGCTGTATCTATTGAAAGATTAAGTAATGGAAACTTTAAATTAGGAGTTCATATTGCAGATGTAACTCATTATGTAACAGAAGATAGCCCATTAGATAAAGAAGCATTAAAAAGAGCTACTTCAGTTTATTTAATAGACAGAGTTGTTCCAATGCTTCCTAGAAAATTATCAAATGGTATATGTTCTTTAAATCCTAAGGTTGATAGATTAACATTAACGTGTTTTATGGAAATAGATCATAAAGGAAAAGTAGTAAATCATGAAATATTAGAATCAGTTATTAGAACTAATGAAAGAATGACATATACTGATGTTACAAAGATATTAAAAGATCATGACGAAGAATTAATAAAGAAATATGACTATCTTTATGAAGATTTTAAAGCAATGGAAGAGCTTTGCCATATATTAAGAGCCAAGAGAACTAAAAGAGGTGCCATTGATTTTGAAATAGCAGAAGCAAAAATAACTTTAAATGAACTTGGAAGACCAATTGAAATTAAACCTTATGACCGTGAAATAGCTAATAGAGTAATTGAAGAATTTATGCTTGCTGCTAATGAAACAGTAGCAGAGCACATGTTTGGAACTCATTTACCTTTTGTATATAGAATACATGAGGCTCCAGATGAAGAAAAACTGGCTAAATTTAAAGAATTTATTTATAACTTAGGATATACAATACAATGGACAGAAGAAATAAAACCAAAGATTTTACAAGAAATTGTAGATAAAGTTAAAGGAAAAAATGAAGAAACAGTTGTAAATACTTTATTATTACGTTCTATGATGCAGGCGAGATATGCTCCAGATTGTAGCGGACACTTTGGACTTGCAGCAGAATTTTATTGTCACTTTACTTCTCCAATAAGAAGATATCCAGATTTACAAATCCATAGAATTATAAAAGAATATCTTAATGGTAAAATTGATGAAAAGAGAATAAATAAATTAAAAAATATAGTTGGATATTCTGCAAAACAATCATCAGAAATGGAAAGAAAAGCACAAGATGCAGAAAGAGAAGTAGACGATCTTAAAAAAGCTGAATATATGAAGGATAGAATTGGCGAAGAATTTGAAGGAATTATTTCTTCAGTTACGTCCTTTGGTGTATTTGTAGAATTACCAAATACAATAGAAGGATTAGTTCATATTACAGATCTAGATGATGATTATTATATATTTAATGAAGCACAGCTAAGTTTAATAGGTGAGAGAACTAAAAAAGTCTATAAACTTGGTGATAAAGTAAAAGTTGAATGTGTTAATGTAGATATGGCAAATAGAGAAATATTCTTCAGAATCACTGAAGAACCTAAAACAGAAGAATGCAAAGAAACTGAAATTACAGAAGATATAAATGTAGAAGTTAAAAATGAAACAGAAGAAATGGTGTAATTAAAGAAAATAATTTAGGTGGAGAAATACTCCGCCTAAATTTTATTGATTTAAAAACACAGGTATAATATAATTCAATTATACAAATTTAAAGAAATTCTGAAAGAATTTCATCATAAGCTGTTAACTTTCAACTGTTAACTGATTTAAGTGGGTGATAAAATGGCAAGAAAAAAGAATGAAAATTCATTAGCAGAAAATAGAAAAGCAAGACACGATTATTTTGTTGAAGAAGCAATGGAGGCTGGCTTAGTACTTGTAGGAACCGAAGTTAAGTCAATAAGAAAAGGCAGAGTTAATCTTAAAGATTGCTATGCAGATGTGTATAATGGTGAAATTTTTATAAAAAATATGCATATTTCTCCATATGAACAGGGAAATATATTTAATGTAGATCCTGTAAGAGAAAGAAAATTACTTCTTCATAAAGATCAAATAAGAAGACTAGATGCATTAGTAGCTCAAGATGGATATACTTTAGTTCCTCTTTCACTTTATTTAAAAGAAGGTAAAGTTAAAGTTGCTCTTGGAGTATGCAAAGGTAAGAAAAATTATGATAAGAGAGATTCCATGTTAGAGAAAGCTCACAAGAGAGATATGGATAGAGCAATAAAAGAGAGATATAGATAGAAATGAATTGATTATAACTGCTATTTAATGATTTTGCATAACATTAAATAGCAGTTTTTATTGTAAGAAATATTTTAAAGCGCTATTTGCTCATTAAATTAATATTTATTTAATAATATAAATATTGATTTAACTTATAATTATTAAAAATTAGATAAGTTTATGTTAATAAAGTTAAATTTTATACGTAATAGTATAAAATTTGAATAATAATATGGAATTTCCTTTCCTGTAAGTATATAATTATTATTGTAAACGTTGCATTTGATGCAACATTATATAGATTAAGGGGGAATTATTTTGAAGAAACTACTAAAATCAAAGCAGATTACAGCATTATTTACCAGTCTATTTCTTACAATAACTTTATTTGCAGCATTTCCAGTAATAGGGTATGCGGCAGATAATGAGAAAATCTTTGATATCATTGAGATAACAGATTTTCATGGAACGTTAAAAGATTCTTCTGGAAATCCAGTTGCAGGAGTTTTAGCTGATAGATTGGGGAATGTTAAAAAATCAAATGGAGATAGAACACTGATACTTGGAGGGGGAGATTTATATCAGGGATCTGCTATTTCGAATATTATGAAAGGGGTTCCAGTTCAAGAAGTTATGTCTGAAATAGGTATGGAAATAACAACTCTTGGAAATCATGAATTTGACTGGGGCTTGGATACAACTATAAATACTACGATGAAAGGTGCTTCATATTCAATAGTTTGTAGTAATCTTTATAATAAGCAAACTGGTAAGAGAGTATTTGAACCATATAAAATTGTATCTAAAGATGGAATAAAAATTGCTATTATAGGTGGAATAACACAAGAAACGGAGACTAGTGTTTCACCTAAATTTATTAAAGACTATGAATTTAGAAATCTTGGAAATGAAATTAACTCCATAGCAAGTCAAATCAAGCAAGAAAAATCAGCAGATGTAATAATAGCATTAGTACACGAAGGTGATAAAGGAGATAATGCTACAGGACCAGTATTTGATTTGGCCGATAAGCTTCAAAATGTAGATGCTGTATTTGGAGGACATAGTCATACTAAAACAGCAGCAGTTTCTAAAACTACTAATATCCCAGTTTATATTGGAGCTTCTAATGGTAAAGGATATATAGATGCCAAATTTAGAATAACTGCAGATAAAAAGGTTGTTTTTGATGCTCCAAATCTTGAAACAAGTTATGTAGCTTTGGATAATGACAAAGGGTACAAAGCAGCTAAATCAGCAACAGATAGGCATGTTGATAAAATTGTAAAGATGGCAGACAATGAAATAAGTCCAAAAACAAGCGAAATTATCGGATATAATACGCAAAAGGATTTAACAAGAAAATTAGATGCAGCACCATACGGTTCATCAGTTTTAGGAAATTGGGCAGCAGATGTTACAAGAAATGCAATTAAAGCAGATGTTGCTTTCCAAAACAATGGAGGACTTAGAATAGATATACCTCAAGGGAATATAACAGTAGGTACAATCTGGCAATTTATGCCTTTTGATAATACAATTTATAAGTTGAGTATGACAAAGTCTAAAATTAAGGATGTATTAGAACAAGCTGTTGCAGATAACAGCAAGGGATTACAAATATCAGGAATTAGATTTACTTATGACTCAAAGCTTCCATCAGGTCAAAGAGTAAAAGAGATTACAAAAGATGATGGAACAGCAATTAGCGATACACAAATTTTATCTGTAGCAGTACCAGATTTTGTTGCTCAAGGAGGAGATTCTTTCACAGCATTTACAAAAAGCGGTGGATTAGATACTACAAATGATACACATATTGTAGTTAGAGATGCACTTATAGATTGGTGTAAAGCTAACAAGGATAAAGATGATAGCATAAATAAAAAATATAGAAATACAATACCAAATGTAGATATTCCAAGAATGATTAATATATCAAGTTCAATAACTTTACTTGCAACAACAGATGTTCATGGTACAGTTTTAAATTATGATTATGCAACTGGAAAAGAACCAGCAAAAGCACAAGGATTAGCTAAAATCTCATCATATGCAAAAAGTATAAGACAAAATAATAGTAATGTTATGTTAATTGATAATGGAGATACTATTCAAGGAACACCACTATCATATTATTATGATATTTTAGATACAACTTCAGAATACCCTATGGCGAAAGTAATGGGAGCAATGAAATATAATTCATGGACACTTGGAAATCACGAATTTAATTATGGATTAGATGTATTAAATAGAGTGATTAAGGATTATAAATCAGAAGGAATATCAGTACTTGGAGCTAATATTTACAAAAAAGATGGAACTAATTTTGTAGCTCCTTATATTATAAAAAGCTTTTTTGTTAATGGAAAAGAAGTAAAAGTTGCAGTTGTAGGATTAGAAAATAAATGTGTACCTAGCTGGGAAGATAAGAAGCACTATGAGGGCTTAGAATTTAAAGATCTTGTAGATGAGGCAGATAAATGGGTAAAGGAAGTAAAGAGTAAAGGTGCTGACATAGTTATAGTTTCAGCACATAGCGGACAAGAAACAGCAGCCGATGTTTTACCAGAAAATGAAATTAATGCAATAGTAGCAAAAGTTAAAGGAATAGATGCAATTATTGCAGGTCATACTCATTTAAAGATAAATGATTTAAGCCAAAAGAATCCAGAAGGAAAAGTAGTTCCAATATTAGAATCAACAAAGGGGGCTACAGGTTTAGGCCAAATAGACATGAATTTTGATACTAATGGTAAGCTTTGTGGAATTTCAACAAAAAATGTTGTTGTTGATAATAGTATTGCAGATGATCAAGAAATTCTGGATTTAATTAAGCCTTATCAAGAAGCAACATTAAAGTATGTAGATACCAAAATAGGAGTTTCAACTGGAGAGTTTACAGGAAAAGGCCAAACCACTGAACCTACAGCAATTATGGAATTGATAAATAAGGTTCAAAAAGAAGGGGCAGCTACACAATTATCTATTGCAGCACCTTTAAGTTCTTCAGCATTTATACCTAAGGGTGATATAACTATAAAAGATATGATGGCTGTCTATGTATTTGAAAACTTCTTATATGGAGTAAAGATGAATGGAAGACAGTTAAAAGACTGGATGGAGTATTCAGTAAGATATTATGCTCAAACAACTGAGGAAAATAATAAGGTATCTAAGGATTCTGTATTAAATATTCCTGATTATAATTTAGATCAATTATATGGTGCAACATATGATATTGATTTAACTCAACCAGCATGTACTGTTGATAAAGAATCAGGAAGAGTTATATCTGGAAATAGAATAAAGAATTTAAAAATTAATGGAACTTTAGTAAAAGATTCAGATGAATTTACAGTAGCAATTAATAACTACAGATACAATGGTGGAGGCGGCTTTATGAAAGCGGCTGGATTAAGCAGTACAGATCCAAGTATTGTTACTTATGATTCTGCAAAAGCTCTAGGAGATGACGGTCAAGTAAGGAGTTTAATGACAAATTACATTAAAAAGCATGGAGAAATTTCACCTGAATGTTCAAAAAACTGGACTTTCATATTGGGTAAAGAAACTCAAAAGAAAGCAGCTTAATTAATAAGTTACTTAGATTTAAGAACTTATTGAAATGAAAAGTATATCTCTAGGTATTGCCTGGAGATATACTTTTTTATGTTATTTAAATAAACATATATTAAAATTTCTATATTAATTATTAAAAAATTATCAATAAATTTAATATTTTTTAATTAAAAATAAAAAAAGCTTGCAATAAAATAAAGAAATATATATAATAAAAACTAATCCGATTACAATACTAAGGATTGATGGCTTTCGAATTAAGTATTTTAGTTTGAAATTTTATCAATTATTTTTTTTAGAAGTTGACAAATAAAAAAAATGCTTATATAATCATGTCATAAACTAAATTAAATAGTTGAATATCTTATCAAGAGTGGTGGAGGGACTGGCCCTTTGAAACCCGGCAACCGAAATGTTGGTTAATTTATCAATATTTGTATGGTGCTAATTCCAGCAGCTTTTAGCTGATAGATGAGAGGATAAATTTTGCAAAGTGTTTTATGCGCTAGAGATTTATTCTCTGGCGCTTTTGTTTTGAGGTGTTTTTCAATCAAATAGCAAGCCAGCTATTTAATTGAAGTAGATATCTTAGTTATCCGGAGAACTAGACAGAACAAAATCAAGGGAGGAAAGTGTTTTGATAGAAATTAAAAATGTGGTTAAAAGTTTTGGGGAAACACAAGTAATAAAAGATGTATCAATAAGCATTAAACAAGGTGAAATTTATGGAATAATAGGGCATAGTGGAGCAGGAAAATCTACATTGCTTAGATGTATAAATGGTCTAGAAGACTATAATGGAGGATCTGTTAATGTAATGGGGAAAGAAGTTTCTTCATTAACAGGCACAAGCCTTAGAGAATTTAGAAAAGACTTAGGAATGATTTTTCAAAACTTTAATCTTATGCAAAGAAAAAATGTTTTTGATAATGTTGCACTTCCTCTTGAAGTATGGGGCTACAATAAGAGTGAAATAAAAGATAAGGTACTTAAATTACTTAAATTAGTTGGCTTAGAAGATAAAAGACTGAGCAAACCATCAGAACTTAGTGGTGGACAAAAACAAAGAGTAGCAATAGCAAGAGCATTGGCTTTAGATCCTAAGATATTACTTTGTGATGAAGCTACATCAGCATTAGATCCTAAAATTACAAAGGATATACTAGCATTACTTTCAAAGATAAATAAAGAATTAGGAATAACTATAGTAATGGTTACACACCAAATGGAAGTTATTAAAGAAGTTTGTGAAAGAGTTGCATTATTAGACGGGGGAGTTGTAAAAGCTGAAGGAAAAGCTGAAGATTTATTCTTAAAACCAGGAAAATCCTTAAAGAAATTCCTAGGAGAAGAGGATGATGAAATATTGCCAGATGAAGGTGTTAATATAAAATTATTCTTCCCAAGTGATTCTTCAGAAAATGCACTTATAACAAAAATGGCTAGAGAATTAGGAATAGATTTTTCAATAGTTTGGGGTAAGCTTGAAAAATTTAGAGATGAAGTATTAGGGGGCCTTGTAATAAATATAAGCGAAGAAGACAAGGATAAAGTTATAAAATACTTAGAAAACAAGGATGTTTTATTGGAGGTGATTGAATAATGAATGAAGTGATAGGGAAAGCTTTGATAGAGACATTAGAGATGGTTTTTGTATCAACTACATTTTCAGTTATTTTAGGATTTATACCTGCAATTATACTAACATTAACAGCTAATGATGGATTAAAACCTAATAAAATAATATATTCAATTTTAGATTTCATAATTAATACATTAAGGAGTTTTCCATTCATTATATTGATGGTAATAATAATACCATTAACTAGAGTGATTGTTGGTAAATCAATAGGAACAGAAGCAGCGATAGTTCCACTTACAATTGCAGCAGCACCTTTTGTTGCAAGGGTAATTGAATCAGCTTTAAGAGAAGTAGATAAAGGAGTAATAGAAGCAGCAAAATCCTTTGGTGCATCAAATACTCAAATTATATTTAAGGTCATGCTTAAAGAAGCAATTCCTTCAATAATGTCAGGAATAACTCTTACAATAATAAGTATTGTTGGATATTCTGCAATGGCAGGGGCTGTTGGAGGCGGAGGTCTTGGAGACGTAGCAATAAGATATGGGTATCAAAGATATCAAATAGATACAATGATTGTAACATGTATTATTTTAATTATAGTAGTTCAATTATTACAATTTTTAGGCAATTATTTTTATAATAAATTATCAAAATAAATAGGGGGAATAAAACATGAAGAAAAGATCAATATTATCAATAGTTTTAGCAGGAGTAGTAACATTAGGATTAGTTGGCTGTGGCGGGGCAAATACAGCAGGTACTAAAGATTCTAAAAATGATAAGGTAATAAAAATTGGCGTAACACCAAAACCACATAAAGAAATTGTTGATATAGCCAAGCCATTATTAGAAAAACAAGGATATACAGTAGAAATAACTGAATTTAATGATTATGTTCAACCTAATACTGCAGTATCAGAAGGATCATTAGATGCAAACTTCTTTCAACATACTCCATATTTAAATGAACAAAATCAATCAAAAGGATTTAAATTAGTTTCAGTTGGACCAATTCATTTAGAACCGATGGGATTATATTCTAAAAAGATTAAGAATGTAGATGAATTAAAAGATGGAGCTACAATTGCTGTTCCTAATGATCCATCAAATGAAGCTAGAGCATTAAAACTACTAGCTGGTAAAGGAATAATAAAAATAAAGGATGGAGAATTAGTTACTCCAAAGGATATAACTGAAAACAAAAAGAATCTAAAATTTAGCGAATTAGAAGCAGCAGCAATTCCAAGAGCAATGGATGATGTAGATGCAGCTGTAATAAATGGTAATTATGCAATCGAAGCTAAATTTAATCCAGCAAAAGATACTTTAATAGTAGAAGATAAAAATTCTGAAGCAGCTAAGCCTTATGCTAATATATTAGTTGTAAAAGAAGGCAATGAAAAACAAGACAAGATTCAAGCTTTATATAAAGCATTAACATCACCAGAAGTAAAAGCATTTATTGAAAAAGAATATAATGGAGCAGTAATTCCAGTATTCTAATATCAGTAATGAAAAATTAAATTAATAGTAAAATAATATTTTTAGCACAATATTTTATGAGAAGTAAAAATTTCATAAAATATTGTGCTATTTTATATTATATACTCCATATTTTGGATTGCATAATATTAGTTAAATGATTTACATTAGAAGTTGAAAGTAAAGCAACGCTTCCATTAAATTGATTTGTAATATAGTTGAGTACCCAAGAATTTGGATCTTCTTGCTCCTCAAGTAATTTTTTTAGTTTAGCCCTGTTAAACAAAGTGTCATATTCCGATTTTATAATTTCTTTTTGAATATATTGCCCATGTAATAGAGGAGAATAGGCTACGAGAGTTAAATCTTTATAATATTTAATATATTCTTCTAAATCTTTATTGACAGCAATCTGAGGTTGAAAATCTGCATCAATTGCTGGGCTAAGATAACTATATCTTTGCTGTATTGCACTAAAAAATTTATAATTGTTTTTAGTGCAAATATTTCGAGCATTCTCTATGCGCCATGTTGTAAAATTGCTGCAGCCAATTTCTTTTATTAATCCATCTTTAATAAGCTCATTTAAGGTTCCAAGTGTTTCATCTTGAGGAGTATTATAATCATCCACATGTAAATATAATAAATCAATATAATCTATCTTAAGATTATCAAGTGATCTTTTTACAGATTCTATAATAACAGGTCTACTCAAGCCTTGCATATTTGAAAAATCTCTTTTTTCAAGATCTTTTGGAAGTGCCCCAAGTTTTGTTGCAATAACAACATTATTTCTATAATTGTATTTTTCTATCCATTTTCCTATTGTCTTTTCACTTTCAGTTCCATCACCACCATTCCATACAGCATAATTATTTGAAGTATCAATAAAGTTTCCACCATTAGTTATATATTCATTCATAAGTTTAAAGGAATTTTCTTCATTTATAGTTGTACCAAAATTAATTGCTCCAAGTCCTAGAATAGATACATTTAATGACGAATTCCCAAGAGATATTTTTTTCATATGAATCACTCCTACAAAGTTAGTTTATCTTTTGAGGAAATTATAACTTAACTTTATCATCATTGAAATTAGGCACTATTTTGTGGTATAGTTACAAAAAAGTGCCTAAGGAGATGGCTGAAGTGGTAAATGAATGGGAAAAGGGCTGTCCTTTATTATTAACTCAAAGAATAATATTAGGAAAGTGGAAATTATCTATAATATGGTTTTTGGCAAAATATAGAGTCATGAGATATTCTGAGCTCAAGCGAGCTTTTGATGATTCTACTCTTACTCAAAAAATGTTAACTCAGCACTTAAGGGAACTTGAGGAAGATAATCTGGTCTGTAGAATATCATATAATGAAGTTCCACCAAGAGTGGAATATAGTTTAACTGAAATTGGTCTTAAATTTATTCCAGTTGTTGATATGATGGAAAAATGGGGAAAAGAATATATGGAGGAATTCGTGGATAGTACTTTAGGTTAGTAAAGTAATAGGTATTTGTTTTTATCCATGTACATCTTTAAGAATATATATAAATAATGTATACTTTTAGGTATAATTAGAAAAATAATGTTTTAAATTGTAAAACGCATTAAGGGGAAATAAACTCAAAGTGAAGAGTTTTTTAAAGGGGAATGAGTCATGAACATATCAGAAGTTAAGGTTAAATTAACCGGAAATGATATATTAAGTATTATAAATGAATTTGTAAAAATTCAAGGATTAAATTTAAAAAGTGTAACCATTGAAGATGGAATAATTTTAGAGGGAACTTTTAAAAAAGGAATAAAAATAGACTTTTTAATGAAGGTAGAAATAGTTGAGTGTTTTAATAATAAAATTGTTGCAAGAATAGTTAAAGTTAAAATTTTAAATCTTGGGCTTTTTAGAATTATAAGGAGCTTTGCATTGAAGCAGTTAGCAAAAGCTTTTAAATCATATGGAATAGAAAGTGAGAAAGATAAGGTAATAATTGATATAAATATGATTCTTAAAGATGTACCTTTTGTGGATTTAACTATTAATGAAATTTTTATGAAAAGATCAGAATTGTGGGTTGAAGCCTCAAATATTAATATTTCAATAGCAGGGGAATTAATAAAAAAGGTTGAAGCCGAAGAAGTAAAAGTAGAAGAGGTAGATGTTACAGCTGCACTAGAAATTACAAACAAAACAGAGGATAAATATTCAAAAGGAAGAGAAATTTTAAGTAATAAATTTCCAGAAGAAGCTAGACAATATAAGGATTATATATTTATATTAACAGATATAGTTTCTTTGATTTATAGATTGCTTAAGGATACCAGAGTTCCCTTGAAAACTAAGCTGATAATGTCAGCAGCAATTGCATATATAACAGTACCTACAGATTTAATACCTAGTAAAATACCATTTGTAGGGGCAATTGATGATATTGGAGTAGGGCTTTTTGCCTTGAATAAAGTTTTAAAAGATGTTCCCTTGTCTATAATAATAGAAAATTGGGAAGGTAATAATGAATTACTTATAGTATTAAAGAATGGAATTGAATATTTAACTGATTTTACTGGAGCAAGGAATGTACAGAAATTATATGATGTTGTAGAAGAATTATCTACATTATAAATAATAAAGAGTTTAGAAGGGATAATTAAAAATATGGCAAAGAAAGTTTATGCAATACAATATGGATTTGATGCTAAAAATAATAAAAAAATTGAAAATGTTATAGTTAAAACTTGGGACGAGTGTTTAAAATTCGTTAAAGGTGTAAAAGGTGCTAAGTATAAAAGTTTTGAGAGTATGGAAGAAGCTAATGCTTATTTAGGCGAAGGAAATAGGATGTTAAAAAAAAGTGATGAAAATTATCCCAAAGATTGTCTTCATGCTTATGTTGATGGAAGCTATAATTCATCTGACGGAAGATATTCTTATGGCGTAGTTTGTGTCAAAAATAATATTGTTGAATACATAGAAAGCAATGCTGAAAAAGATACATCTGAAAAGAACATACGACAAATAGCAGGAGAGCTTAAGGGAGCCGTTAAAGCTGTTGAATATGCTTTGAAAAAAAAAGAAACTAAAATAGTTTTATTTCATGACTATGAAGGTATAGCTCATCATGCAACTGGTGCTTGGGATAGAAAAGAGGAATCTTCTATGTCATATTATCACAGGATGCAAGAACTAATGAATTCTGGAATTGAAGTCATATTTGTTAAAGTAGACAGCCATACTGGGGATTTATTTAATGAGCTGGTTGATGAAAAGTGCAAGGAATGCTTAGGGATCAATTCAGATAAAGTTGTTGACAAATGGCTTAGTAAAGACATAATAGAAGTATCAGATGAAAAGGTGAAAGCAGAAATTTTAAGTTTAGCTCCTAATAAATCAAACAACATAATTTTATTTGGGGATAGTAAGAGCGAATTTATAGAAATAAAATCATTAAAAGAAGAACAAGAAAATTCCGATAACAGTGATAGGTTTAAGGAAATTGTAAATTTATATAAAAATAATTCTAAAGAAGCTAAAAAGAGAATTTCTAAATTATTGAGTAAAGAAAAAGAATGGTTTATTTTATACTTGCTGGATAATATTAAATAAATTTTTTTGAGTATTTTAATTTAAAGTATAATTTTCAAATAAATTATATAAATAAGGGAAAAATTAACAGGGATAACTTTTTGAATAATACATAATATACTTTTAGAAAATAAATTATTATTAAAGAGGTGTTAATTATGCAAGGTTTTTCAAAAGGAATGGTAGCTGGAATTTTAGTTGGAGTGGCTGTTGAAATGGCTATGATGCCACACTACGATAGAAGAACTCAAAGAACAATGAGAAGAGCTGGCAAAAGAATGAAGAATATGGCTGAATCTACATATAACGGAATCCAAGATTGGATGAGTTAAATGTTAATATTGTAGTGAATTTTTGATTAATTTATTAAATTTGATTTACAAAAGGCATACAAATTAATTGGAAAAAATTTCACATGAGTTGTGAATTATTCCAATTAAGACTTGTATGTCTTTTAATTTATTTATAAATTATTATAAAAAAATATTTTCTGCCTATAAATTTTAGTATAAAAATGGATAAAAAAATTAAATTATATAAATTTTGGACAACATTTATATTTTTATGCAGTTTTTTATTAATTTATGTTATAATTAAGGAAAATTATATTAAAATTAATTAAATAATTTGTTGAATAGAGAAGGATTAAAGAGATGGAAATTCTATCATTGGGAGAGAAAATTAAAAGAAGAAGAAAACAACTGAATATGACATTAAAAGATTTGGCGAAAGATAGGATAACACCAGGGCAAATAAGTTTAGTTGAATCAGGTCGATCTAACCCTTCAGTTGACTTGTTAGAATATTTAGCTGATACATTAAACACATCAGTAGAATACTTGATGGAATCCGAAGAAAGCCAAGCTGAAAAGATTAGTCTTTATTATGAACAAGTGGGAGAATCCTGTATTTTACAAGGTGATTTTGAAAAAGGGCAAAGATATATAGACAATGCCTTATATTATTGCGAAAAATATAATTTGGAATATAGGAAGGCAATGATATATTTTATAACTGCAAAATCTTATATGTATAAAAAAGATTTTCCTATGGCCCAAAAGTTTTTTTTATCAGCAAATGTAATATTTATTAAGAATAATAATTATGAGCAAATAATAAAAACTTTTTTAAATTTAGCCAATATAGCTTTAGAATTGAGAGCATATCATTCAGCTAGTAGTTATTTAAAACAAGCTGAGAAAGTATACTCAGATAATAAAGTGGTAGATGATTTTCTGATGGGTGAAATACACTACAATATGGCAAGAACATATTTTGATGTAGAAGAATTAGATTCAGCATTAGAATATGCATATTTAGCTAAGAAAAGATTTGAACAGATATATAATGATGAAGATTATGCAAAGAACTTATTTTGTTTAGCAGAAGATTTCAATAAAAAAGGCGATTTATCAAATGCTATAAAATATTCTAAAAAGACATTGGAAGTGTATAAAAAAATACAATATAACAAAAGTATAGTAAGTATAGAACATAATTTAGGAAGGCTATTTTACGAATTAGGTGATTTAGAGGAATCGTTTAAGCATTATGAAGTCTCTAGAAATGTAAGTGTTCAAAATCGTGTTAGTAATGTGAATGATATTTTAATTGATATTTGTAAAAATTATTTAAAATTAAAAAATACTGAACAATGTGTAAAAATACTAAAGAATATAGAAACCACAATTGAGGAAGATGATGTTGATAGAAAAATTGAATGTAAATTAATTAAACATACTATTTTTAGTATTGATGAAAAAGCCGAACAAGCTGAAAGTATATTGATTGATACATATTTATTAGCAAAGAACAATGGAAGATTAGCTAAGGCTGGAGAGCTAGCTATGAGAGTAGGAAAATATTTCTTGGATAAAAAGGAAGAGGAAGAAGCTTCATATTACTTAAACCAAGGAATAAGATTATTTGATGAGGCAGCAAAATTAAAAATTAAAGAGTAAATGGGTGATAGAGTTGGAAATACTGTCTACTGGTGAAAAAATAAAAAGAGCTAGAATATTTAAGGGAATTACTTTAAAAGACCTTTGTGGAACTAGAATTTCAATTGCTAAAATGAGTTGTATAGAAAATGGAAAAATTAAAGCTGACAAAGAATTACTTAAATACATAGCTGAAAAAATAGAAATTGATTTGGATTATTTAGTTGAAGATGTTTATGAGCAGATATTAAATAATTTAAATTTTATTAAAAAGAATATTTCATGGGATAAAGATTCTGAAAATAAGTTGAAGGACAATTTGAGTTATGCGCTTAAATACAAATATTATGATTTAGCATTTGAATTAATACATATACTATTTTCTTACTATGTAGAAGAAAATAAAGTGGAAAATATCCAATTAATAGTTTCACAATACTATGATTTATATCAGCGAAATAATACAGAGAAAAATACAGTTATATATTTTAAAGATATGGCAAGATATCTTTCTCAAAATGAAGAATATATAGAAGCAATTTCTTACTATAGTAAACTTAGAGAAATGTTTCATCAAAATAAAGACGGATTTGATAGTGCTGAATATTGTTTGATTGGCTATAATGAAGCTTTATGCTATCAAAATTTAAACAAGTCAGAAGAAGCGTATACTATATTATCAGAAATAATAGAATATGTTAATTCATTAAAAACTGATGAAGGCAAAGGGAAGATATATCATATTTATGCTACAGTATGTATTAAATTAAAGAAAGAGAACGTAGAAGAGTATATAAATAAAGCATACGAATATCAAAAATATAATCCTATATCATTAGCATTATCTCACGGAAATTACGGAAAATATTACTTTGAAGTAGGGGAAAGAGATAAAGCAATTTCAGAGTTAGAAAATGGAATAAAGATATTCCCAAGTGATAACGTGGAAAAGAATGTAGAATTCTTAAATTATTGCACAAACATATTAATTGAAAATTTAGAGTATAATACAGCGTATAAGATTACAGAAGAAGCTTTAAATATGGCAATTATTACTGACAATATTAAATTAATTGAAAAGTCATATTATTTTAAAGGGTTAATACTTCAAAAGATGGATAAATATAATGAAGCAGAAAAATATATGAATTTATCATTAGATTCCTTATTTAAATTTGGAACAAGAGAAGAAAGAAAAAACAGATATATAGATATGGGACATCTTTATTATCAGCTTGGTTCCACTGCTGATGCTTTAAAATACTTTAATTTGGCTTTAGCTGTAGATAAAAAGATTTAATAATATCAAATAAAAACAAGAATTCTAATTTAAGTTTTAAACTAGAATTCTTGTTTTTTTATATGTTATAAGTAAAAAGTGTCAGTTAAATGTTATTCCTCAGTAGATAAATTATCATCATAAGTTTGAGGATTTATATTAAGAAAATAGTCCAATAAATCTTCAATACTAATGATTCCTACAATCTTTTCATTTTCAACTACAGGCATAGATATAATATCATTTTTTCTTAAACGTCTAGCAACAGTATAGAAGTCTTCATTAGATTGAGCTACTATTACAGACTTAGACATAACCCACTCAACCGGACAGCTAACATAATGACCAGGATGTACCATAAATCTATAAATATCAGCCTTTACTACCATTCCTACTAAATTGTTATTATCATCTACTACAGGCATACCATTTATGCCGGATTCATTCATGAAATCTAAAGCTTTATCAATAGAATCATTTGCGTGAATAGTGTGAAAATCTTGCTTAAGAATAGAATTAATTTTCATAATATCACCTCTTTTAAAAAATAATATTCTAATTGTACATGAATTACAAATTAGGATAAATATATAGTTCTACATATTATTATTTTACTACAAAATAACTAAATTTTAAATAAGAGTTTAAGCAATAAAAAAATTATTTAAAAACAAAAATACACTTTGACTTTCTTTGACCTATGTATTATTATATATTTAAGAAGGAAGTGTTTAGTTATATGTTAACAATTATGAGTTTAGCAGGAAATCTCTTTATGAGAATTCTGTAATTATATAAAATTAATTATACTAGGAGGAATAATGATGAATATTGATAAGATGACTTTAAGAGTACAACAAGCTTTAAATGACGCTAATGTAACAGCTGTAAAATTTAATCACCAACAAATAGATTTAATTCACCTTTTTTCTGCACTTGTAGAACAAGAGGATGGATTAGTTCCAAACATTTTCACTAAGATGGGAGTGCCTGTAAAGAATTTAAAGGATTCTATCAATAGGGAGTTAGATTTAATGCCTAAAGTTTTAGGTGATAGTGTTCAAAATGTATATATTACCAGAAAGGTAGAAGAAGTTCTAATTAAAGCTGAAGAAATTTCTAAGAAGTTTGAAGATTCTTATGTCAGTGTTGAACATTTAATGCTTGCTATTATGGAGATAGATAAGAATAGTACTGTTTCTAAAATATTAAAACAATACAATGTAAATAAAGATAACTTTTTAAAAATTCTTTCTGAGGTAAGAGGAAGTCAAAGAGTAGAAACGCAAGATCCAGAAGGGACTTATGATGCTTTGGCTAAGTATGGAACCAATTTAGTTGAACTTGCTAAAAAGCATAAGCTTGACCCTGTTATTGGAAGAGATGAAGAAATAAGAAGAACTATCAGAATTTTATCAAGAAGAACCAAGAATAATCCTGTATTAATAGGTGAACCTGGTGTTGGTAAAACAGCAATTATTGAAGGTTTAGCTGAAAGGATAGTAAGAGGAGATGTTCCAGAAGGGTTAAAGGACAAAATAATATTTTCCTTAGATATGGGTGCATTGATTGCTGGTGCTAAGTATAGAGGTGAATTTGAAGAAAGATTAAAGGCTGTTTTAAAAGAAGTTCAAAGCAGTGAAGGAAGAATATTATTATTTATAGATGAAATTCATACTATAGTTGGAGCAGGTAAAACTGATGGAGCTATGGATGCTGGTAATTTAATAAAACCGCTACTAGCTAGAGGAGAACTTCATTGTATTGGTGCTACAACTTTTGATGAATATAGAAAATATATTGAAAAGGATAAAGCGCTTGAAAGAAGATTCCAACCAGTAATAATTGAAGAACCAACAGTAGAAGATACAATAGCAATACTTAGAGGATTAAAAGAAAGATTTGAAATACACCATGGAATTAGAATTCATGATTCAGCTATAGTAGCTGCTGCTAGGCTTTCTGACAGATATATTCAAGATAGATTTCTGCCAGATAAAGCAATTGACCTGATTGACGAAGCTGGTGCTATGATCAGATCAGAAATAGATTCTCTTCCAACAGAACTTGATGTTATAAGACGAAAGATATTCAAGTTAGAAATTGAAAAGGAAGCTTTATCGAAGGAAAAGGATGAAGGTTCAAAGAGCAGATTAGAGGATATTGAAAAGGAACTCTCAGAATTTAAAGAAAAAAATGATGAAATGACTGCAAAATATACAAGGGAAAAAGATCAAATTACAGCAATTAAAACTTTAAAGAGTGAGTTGGATAATGCTAGAGGCGAAATTGAAATTGCTCAAAGAAATTTTGACTATAATAAAGTAGCTGAAATTCAATATAGTAAGATTCCAGCATTAGAGCAAGAAATTAAGCAAAAAGAAATTGAATTAAAGGAAAACTATGAAGGTGCTTTATTAAAAGAAGAAGTTACTGAAGGGGAAGTATCCCAAGTGCTTTCTAAATGGACTGGAATTCCTGTGACTAATTTACTTGAAGGTGAAAGAGAAAAACTTTTAAGATTAGAAAGTGAAATGGCTAAGAGAGTTATAGGACAGGATGAAGCAATTGAATCTGTTACTAATGCAATACTTAGAGCAAGAGCTGGACTTAAAGATATTAACAGGCCAATAGGTTCATTTATATTCCTAGGACCTACTGGGGTTGGTAAAACAGAACTTGCAAAAACTCTAGCTAGAAATCTATTTGATTCAGAAGAAAATATAATTCGTATAGATATGTCTGAATATATGGAAAAGCATTCGGTATCTAGATTAGTTGGAGCGCCTCCAGGATATGTAGGTTATGATGAAGGTGGTCAATTAACAGAAGCAGTAAGAAGAAATCCTTATAGCGTAATTTTATTTGATGAAATTGAAAAGGCTCATGAAGATGTATTTAATATATTCCTTCAAATTCTTGATGATGGTAGATTGACAGATAATAAAGGCAAGACAGTAGATTTTAAAAATACCATAATAATTATGACTTCGAATATTGGAAGTGAATATCTATTAGAAAACCAAAATGAAGAACATGTTGAAGATGACATTAAGAATAGAGTGATGAGTGTATTAAAATCAAGATTTAAACCAGAATTCTTGAACAGAGTAGATGATATAATAATGTTCAAACCATTATCTGAAGCTGGAATTAAGAAAATAATTGATATATTCTTAGGTGATGTAGGAAAGAGATTAAAAGACAAGAATATAGAGATAGAAGTTACTGATGAAGCTAAAACAATAATGGCAAAAGAAGGTTATGATGTTGTATATGGAGCAAGACCACTTAAGAGATATATACAAAACACATTAGAAAACAGGCTTGCAAGAATGATAATAAGAGGAGATTTAATCTATGGTTCAAAGGTTAGAATTTATGGAAATGAGGAAGAGATTATAATAGAACCTGTCTTATTACCAGAAAAGCAATAGTTTGATTATGCCAGAAAAAAGTACAGTTTTGAAATCTCGGTTCAAATAAATAATTAATATACAAACAATACAGGCAGTCCCAATTGGGCTGCCTTGTTTTCGGTGATATTAAAAATTTAACTGTTGTTATAGTGCTCTTTACAAATAATATATTTTGTAATAATATAAAAATGAATTTAATATTCAATTTTGAGGTGATTAAAAGTAAGATGGTTCAAGTAAAAAAAGATGAAGTCAGGCAAGCAATTGAAAAATCAGCTATAGAAACATTTTTAGAAAAAGGATATAGGAATACAAAAATTAAAGATATTGCTGAAAAAGCAAATATATCTGTTGGTAGTATTTATATTTATTTTAAAAACAAAGAAGATTTATTTTATACACTTTTACCACAATATTTTGTAGATGCTTTTAAAAATTATAATTATAATGTATTTCCAACCCTAACAAGAGCTTTTTTTAATAAAGAACAAAATTTAGAAGATTATCTTCCAAATCACAGAAATATAGATCGTTTAATAGTAAATCGTAAGAGATTATTAATTTTATTGAAATGCAGCCAAGGTACAAAATATGAAAATTTGAAGGATGAACTATTGGAGAATATAGTACAGAGTGAGAAGGATTGCCTTGAGGAATATGGTTTAGGAGATAATTGTAGAACAACTCAAAATTATAAGGTAGTAAAAATGGTATTTAATAATATGTTTAATATGCTTTTAGATTCTCTAGAAGGTGAGATGACTCCAGAGGAACGAAGAAATGTGGTAAGATTTGCATTTAAATATAATTTGGATGGATTTAAAAGATTGCTTATAGAATACACTAAATAAAATAGAAAATCTAATGATAATAGATGGAGTAAATATATTATGATGATTGTAAATAAAGAAAAATGTGTAGGATGTGGACTTTGTGTTAAGGATTGTTTTCCTGGCATAATTAGAGTAATTGATAATAAAGCAAAGATAAGAAATTTAGCATGTATAAAATGTGGACACTGTATTGCTGTTTGCCCTAAAGGGGCTATCTCTACAGATGAATATAATATGGAAGATGTTAAAGCTTATAAGGAAGTAGAATTTAATATTGAAGCAGATACATTACTTAATTTTATAAAGTTTAGAAGATCAACAAGGCAATTTAAAAATAAAGATGTGGAAACAGAAAAGATACTTAAAATTATTGAAGCTGGAAGATTTACACAAACTGCAACTAATAGTCAAAATGTTTCATATATAGTTGTAAAAGATAATATGGAAAAACTAAAAGAAATGATTTATGAAAGTCTTAAAAATAAAGGTGAAGAAATACTTGGAAATTTGAATCCACAGACAATGCCTTATAAAGGATATGCTCAATTATGGCTTAAGATGTATAAGCAATATAAAGAAAATTCTAAAAATGATAAATTGTTTTTTAATGCTCCTGCTTTAATACTTGTTGTATCTGATTCACCAATAAATGCTTCTTTAGCATCATCAAATATGGAGCTTATGATTAATACTTTAGGTCTTGGAACATTTTTTAGTGGATTTTTTGTCATTGCAGCAAAAGAAAATGAGGAAATTAGAAATTTCCTTGGGATACATGAAAAGAACGAAATTGTTACTTGTATGATTATTGGATATCCTAATGTAAAATATTATAGAACTGTTCCAAGGAAAGATCCATTAATATCATGGAAATAAAATATGATTTATTATGCAAATTGTTGAGGTGGGAAATTAAATGGTAGATTTATTTAAAGCATTTACTACAAAGGAAGATTTTTTTTATGAAGGTGCATTTATTGCGAAAGTAAAATATGAACGCTTCAAAACAAAACTATGTAGCGAAACATTTAAGCATGAAATAGTAAAAAGCAGTAGAAAGTTATGTGTAATTAATTGTAGTGGATATGTTAATGGTGAACCTATAGAAACTTTAACGGTGTATTTAATGATGAATGTATCAGTTAAAGAACCTGTTAAACCAGAAATTGTTGAAGATACTGGTGATTTATGGCGTGAGTTTTCAAAAGAGGAAATTGCAGATTTTAGCTATCTAACAGGAGACACAAATTCTATCCATCTTACAGAAAATCCAGTTGTACAAGGATTGTTTATATTAAAAGAACTTTGCAATACAACTCAAGCAAAAGAAATAGAAGTAAAATATATTCATCCTGTTTATGGATGTAACCCAGTTTATATAAAACATGAAGGAAATATTATTAAAGGATTTAGTAATAAAATATTATGTTTCCAAGCAAATTATATAATTTAAAGACAAATGATAATTTAGAAAGGAAGAAAAGATTATGTTGGAATATAGATATGATACACAATTACTAATTGAAGGAAAGAATCTTGATGAAGATAAAATTAATGAATATTTTATAAAGAATTTTAAAGGTGATTGCTTACTTGCGGTTGGAGATGAGGAGTTAATTAAGATTCATTACCATACTAATGAGCCATGGAAGGTATTGGAGTATTGTGCTTCATTAGGAGAAATATATGATATTGTAGTTGAAGATATGGAACGTCAAGCAAAGGGACTTAAAGGTTGACTTTAACGGAATATTAATATTTCTTCAATTTTTATATTGGGATTTAACAACTATATTTTTGGATACTGATATTTAAAGTGTAAAATGAAAAAATAGTGGAACTCTTGGAAAGGAGTTCCGCTATTTTATATTATTTATTAACGCTGCTAATTAATATAGCCTAAATTTAAATATCTATAATTGTAATATATGGGTTATTTAATTGGAATTTCAACATTAGCAGTCATACCAGATTTTAAAGTTCCATCCTGAGAATCTATAGCAACTTTAATTTTAGTAGCAATATGTTTACTGTCAGCAGTTGATTGCTTATCTTTTGGAGTATATTCGTGTTTTAGTGCAATATAGTTAACTGAACCAGTTTGAGTTTTCTTATTTGAGGCTATTACATTTAATGATTGATTGTAAGTTATTTTATCCAAGTATTCATCTGGAATATAGCATAAAACATAGATATCATTTGAGACAGCTATATCAACAATATCGCTTCCGATATTAACCACATCTCCTAAGTTAAAATTTTTACTTATTATTACGCCATCACTTGAGGCTGTAATATTATAATTACTTAGAGTATTTTGAGCTTGATTTAGTTGAGCAGTGGCTTGGTCTAAATCTCCTTGAGCAGCATCAATTGCTTGTTTAGTAGAACCGTTTTTTATTAAATTTAACTGAGCATTTGCAGCATTATAGTTTGCTCTGGCAGCATCAATTGCCTGAGAAGTAGAACCTTCTTGTAATAGCTGAAGTTGCTGTTTAGCAGTTTCAAGCTTAGACTTTGCAGAAGAAAGTTGGGCAGAGGCTGTATCAAGTTTTACTTTTGCATCATCCAAGGAACTTTTTGATACTGCGTCACTTTCATAAAGCTGAGTTGTATTATTATATTGAGTATTTACATTATCATATGTTGATTGAGCAGAGTTTACAGAATCCTGAGCCATTGATACATCATTTTTTGCTATTTCAATCTGCTCGGTTCTATTTCCAGCTAATAATTGGTCGAGTTGAGCCTTGCTTGCACGCGCTTGAGCTTCAGCTTGTTCTATTTGTTCTGGACGGCTTCCTGATTGTAATTCATCAAGTTTTGCTTTTTTAATATTTACTGTAGCCTGCATTTGATCAACAATATATTTTTGGTTTACATTATCTATAACTGCAATAATATCACCCTTCTTCACTACTTCACCTTGATTTTTTTTCATTTCAACAATTTTGCCGGAAACAGTAGAAGTTGAAGTTACAATATTGTTTTGAATATCTCCTTTTAAAGTTAAGACCTTTCCATTTGAGGAACAGCCGGTAAATAGGAATAAAGTAATAAGAATGTATGTAATTAATCTTTTCATATAATCACTCCTTAAATATTCACTATTAATCATTTATTTTTCACTAATTTTGCTACATAAAGTTTTTAGGGATTAAAAGTTTTTAAAGTACTATTTTTACCAACACCATTTAAAATATATTGAATTAAATATTCTAAATCATTCTCGTTTTCTGGCAATTCAGGTAAGGCTATGTAGTGTAAAAAGAGATAACCAAATACAGAAGTAATTATTAAATTAATAATAGTATGGCTAGGCATATCAACAACTTGTCCATTTGCTTTAAATTTTTCAATAATAGAAAAGCCTCTTTTTGCTGAAGGGAAAATAACTGTATTTATTATTTTGCTTCTTAGTTCAGGGTGAAAAGGTACTTCTTGAATTATTACTTTTAAAATCGGTGCACTTTCTGAAACAAATTGTTTTCTGTTCATTATTATTTTTCTTAAAAAATCTTCAAAGCTATCCTGATTATCATTTAAAATTTCATAAAAATCCTCTAAAAAAATTTCAAATAATGAAATCTTAGATAATGCATTGGGAATAGCGTATAAAAGATCTTTTTTAGTTTTGTAATATCTAAAAATAGTGCCTTCTGCAACTTGTGCTTTTTTAGCAATTTCACTAGTAGCTGTAGCCTCATAGCCTTTTTCTGAAAAGAGCTCAATTGCAGCACTAAGAATGTTAATTTGCTTTTCTGTCATGTCCATGTCTGTAGAACTTATGCTTATAAGATCTTTTAAAGTTTTTGTAGATTTCAATTTTACTCACCTCGTGTGTTTTACTATATTTTGCGATATTTTTTCAAAGCTAAAATATTAGCAATGGTAAAGAAGATACAAATTAATATTAAAATAAAGGCATCAAACAAAATATCTTCTAAGCCTTTACCTCGAATCATAATATTTCTAAGAGCATCAGCTGAATACCATAAGGGCATAAACTTGCCGAAAGATTGAAGCCAGATAGGCATGGTAGTCAGGTCAAAAAGGCCTGAAAAAAATACTTGTGGTACAACGATAATAGGTATAAACTGAATTACCTGCAATTCATTGTTTGCAAAAGCTGATATAAAGGTTCCAATAGTTAGTGCAACCATTGCTGTTAAAATAGTAATTATAAGAACTAATGAAAATGAACCAACCATCATTATATGAAGAATATTAATAGAAAACCACGCAATAAGAGCTGATTGTATTATTGTAAAGGAACCAAAGCCTAAAAAATACCCAATGACAATTTCCCATCTTCGAAGGGGAGTTGCTAGGATTCTTTCTAATGTTCCAGTAGTTCGTTCTTTTAAAAAGGCAACTCCAGCTATTAAAAATACAAAAAAGAATACAAAAAATCCAATTAGTATAGGTCCAAAATTATCAAAGGCAGCCATATTTTCATATCCGTATAAATAAGTTATATCAGGTGCTACAGTTTTTGATAAGCCTGAAAGAGAAAGCGCATTTTGAGTTAACTTAATAACGGCTTGACTTTTACTGGGATCACTGCCCTCAAGTGTTATTTTGGGAATTCCACCTTCAAAATTAATCAGTGCATCAATTTCAGAAGCTTTTAAAGTAAGATCAGCATCATTTTCGGTAAATCTAATAACTTGTACATCATTATCCTCTAATTTGTTTACAAAGTTTAAAGGGGCATTTATTATTCCGACTTTAGGATGATACTCTGAACCATCAAAAACAAATGAAAGTAGTGTTAAAACTAAAATCGGTGCTAATATCATTAAACCAATAGTTCTTTTATCATGAGCAAGTTGTAACAAAATTCTTATCATAATTGCTTTAACTCTCATTTTGATTCACCTCCATAATACAAAAAGGCTTCTTCGATTGTAGCTGAATTTGATGCAAGTTTAATTTCAGTTGGAGAACCTATAGCAATCAATCTACCATCTCTAATCATACCTAAAGTATTACATTTGTCAGCTTCATCCATTACGTGAGTAGTGACGATAATAGTAGTACCATTATTCTTTAGTTTATATAATTCCTCCCAAATAGACTTACGAAGTACAGGATCTATTCCAACAGTAGGTTCGTCTAATATTAATATTTGTGGTTCGTGTATGAGAGCAATTGCAAGAGACAAACGTCTTTTCATACCTCCTGAATACTGCTTTACCTGCTTTTTTAAATGATCAGATAAATTTACTAATTCCATAACTTTAGTAATTCTTTCTTTTTGTTTTGCTCTTGGAAGTTTGTACATAGAAGCAAAGAATTTTATATTTTCTTCGGCTGTAAGTTCATCATATAAGGCATCAGATTGGGCCATGTACCCTATTTTATCCATCATTGAAAGCTTTGGCATTTTTTCGTCAAGTAAATATACATTTCCACTGGTTGGAGAATCAATGCCAGAAATCATTTTTACAATAGTTGATTTTCCAGAACCCGATGGTCCAAGCAATCCTAAAATTTCAGAATAGGGAACATCTAAACTTATATCAAAAAGAACTTGTTTCTTGCCGAATAATTTATTCACATGTTCAATACGAATTGAAGGAGAGTTTTTGGTCATGTTATTAGATAAATTTTGCATAATGGTGCTCCTTTCTGAAATGTAGTGAGTAATCACTCATTTTTATATTAAAAAAATAATTTCAAAGCTTTTTAGTTGAAATTTCAAAGATTAGATTTTATATAAAATTTTCTCTACTTTTATTCATATTATAATATGGCATAAATAAAAATTCAAGAAAAAATATTTCTAAAAATAGTAAAATGAAAATTATATTTATGGAGATGAATTAAATGATTAAGGATAATTGGAGGGGAAAATAATTTGCTTTTAAAATTAAATTTAAGGAGATTTCATAAAAAATAAAATTGTGAACATAATAAAAGATAGGCAAGTTTAATATATTGCCTATCTTAATATAATAATATATTATCTTTTTGTTTTAAAAATAGCTATTATAACGGGAACTGAAATTACAGCACTTACTATTGCTTCTGGAATTCCGTTTGTAGCACCAATAGTTGCAATTGCAATACCAGCTGTTTCAGGATTTATTTTAAGGATAGCGGAATATCTTTCTAAATAAAAAACATAAGTCAATCCTAAAACTCCTATTGTATTAACTAAAGTAGCACAGATTGATGCTATTGCTATGCTTATACCCTGATTTTTAATCTTTGATTTAATAAGAGTGTATGCATAATACGCAACCAATCCAATTAAAATTCTAGGAACTAAAGCTATTATAGGATTCCAAAAAATAAATGATGTTGGACCAGGAGCAGTAAAATTTTGATACATTGAAAATAAACCAAAGACTAAGCCTACAGCAGCACCTACCACAGGACCTTCAACAATTGCTCCTATAATAACAGGAATATGCATTATAGTGGCTCTTACAGGTGGAATTGGAATAAATCCAAGGCCAGTCAATCCTAAAAAGATTGAAATTGCAGAAAGCATACCAACCATAGCTATTTGTCTTACTGAAAATCTTGTTTTAACATAATTTCTTTCCATTAAAATACCTCCGTTCTTATTCCTTAATTAATGGATATAATTCGGAAAAATCTATAATCATATATGAATTTCCGTTCAGTTTCCATAGGAATACCGACTAATAGTATTTTATCACTTTAAAAAAAATCTTCAACTAAAATTTGAAATTAGAAAGAAATTTAATTATTAATATCGGTCTGGATTATTATATATATCTTGTTTGTCAGGCATTAGTATTGCAAATATAAAGTATATAACAATTAAAATAGGCAGTTCTATAGTTATTAACACAAATAGAACTCTGACTAAAGTAACATCTCCATTTATATAATCAGAAAAACCTGCAAGAACACCAGAAATTTTTTTCCTCGATATATCTTTATATAATCTCTTTTTTTCTAACATTGAAACCACCATCCATCTTTTTTTATTTTATGTATTTTAAGTATATAAATTAAACTCATTTCTAGTAATATTATAATTATTTGCTTGAATTTTCAATTGGTACATACATGAAGTTAAAATTTAATCTGAAAATATACAAAAGTCTTATTAATATTTATTATAATAGAGAAATTAAAATATAATAGTAGGTTTAACGTATCTTTATATAATAATAAGAAAATCATAAGATATTTAAGAATTATTTCACTAAAATTATTGTTGTATATATAATAAAAATACTTGTAAATGTTATTGGTTCATTATAAACTTTTTAAAGAAGAAAGATTGGGATTAGTTAGGAGTTAAATAAGAAGTTTATAAGTAAACGAGTATATAATATAGGATTAGTTTATTACTTGCTGTTTCTTCAAAAGGAATTTTGAATTATAATATATAAAATGAATAATATTTATGTTGAGAATATTATTAAGATAATAAGGAGAAAATGATAATGAGTACAATTGCAGGAAAAGGTTGCGAAAGAATTATACCTGATGGAGAAAAAAAATCGTTATATGATATAGAAAGAAGTATTATAAAAACTTACAGAAAAGATATTTGGAGAAAATTTATAAAGGCAGTTATGGAATATAAATTAGTAGAAGAAGGGGATAAGATTGCTGTTGGTGTTTCAGGTGGGAAAGACAGTATACTTATGGCGAAGCTATTTCAAGAACTTCAAAAGCATGGACCAGTTAAATTTGAATTGGTATTTTTAGCTATGGATCCAGGATATCATCCAGATATTAAAAAGTTATTAGTTGAAAACTGTGAATATTTAAATATTCCAATTCATATGTTTGATTCGGGAATTTTTGAAGTAGTGGATAGAATGGCTAAGGATTATCCTTGTTATTTATGTGCAAGGATGAGAAGAGGCTCTCTGTATTCAAAAGCTAAAGAATTTGGATGCAATAAACTTGCACTAGGTCATCATTATAATGATGTGATTGAAACGACTATGTTGAATCTATTATATTCAGGTAATTTCAAAACTATGTTACCTAAATTCAAATCAAAGAATTTTGAAAATATTGAACTTATTAGGCCACTTTATTATATTGAAGAAGACGATATAAGGAGATTTATTAATAATAGTGGTATATGGCCATTAAACTGCGCTTGTATGGTTGCAGCAGAGAAAATAGGAAATAAGAGATATGAGATTAAAGATTTAATTAAAGAATTAAAGAAAAACTTCGACGGAGTAGAAAAGTCTATATTCAGAGCGGCCGAAAATGTAAGTATGGATGGAATATTAGGATGGCAGAAAGGTGATACGAAATATTCTTATTTGGATTTTTATGATGAAGAATAGCACCAAGAGTAAAGGTGTTTATTAATTTGGAAAAGTATGTTATATTAGAGTAAGCAATATATCTAAAAAAGGAAGAATAGAAATGACAAATGATTCAATAAAGACTATGGATCCTATTATGTTATTAAGTATAATCAATATGAAATTAAGAGATCAATATTCTTCATTAGATATTCTTTGTTATGATATGGGAATATCTAATGAAAATATAATATCTAGGTTAGATATTATAGGTTATTCTTATAATGAAAAGGAAAATCAATTTAAGTAATTGAAAGTATATTTTAATTTTAGTTTAAAATGTTAGGGAGGATGATGGTATATGAATTTAAAAAAGACAGGAAAAATACTTACTGTTATGGCAGCAACAGCAGCTTTAATAACATCCTTAGTAAAAGACAAAAAAGATAAAGAAACAAAAGAAAAAAAATAAATTGAATTATAGCTTGAGTGAAGGATTATGGGGTATGATTAGGGAAGAATTTCAATTTAACTATGAGGAAATTTTAGATTGGTCAGATAACAATGGATTTAACATAATTTGGAATCAGTTGGATAAAAAATTAATCGTTGATAATAAGGTCATGGAATTTATACAAGAATATGACATTGAAAATCAAAATTTAGACCAATTTATGAACTTTGTTGAAGAAGAAGATAAAAAAAATATGTTTGAATTTTTCTTTCAGGATTTAAGCAAAAGTTATGAAAGCAGAGATCAGATACAACAAAGATATAAGATGAAAGATATAAATGGAAATATAGTAGAATGCATTATCATTGGAAAGACAATACAGAATAAAGAAAAATTTTATTTTGTTGGAACAAGTTATTTGTTTGGAAAATTAGAGGATGATTATAAAAACATAGACTCTTGGATGAACAATTGGAAAGAGTCTATGGTTAATAATACTGTAAAATCAATTATTCAAAGTGATAGAATTACAGGGTTGCCAGATAAGTATTTTTTCAAAAATACTGTTACTAATCTATTAAAAGATGTTGCTGAAAATGGCACTAGAGCAGCGATGGTAATAATTAATTTGGATAATTTTAAATATGTAAATGATTCTTTTGGACATGACTTTGGCGATTTATTACTAAAACAAGTAGGTTGTAAAATATTAGAATCTGTACCGCCAGATGTATTAGTATCTCGTTATAGCGGAAATACGTTTTTGTTATTTAAATACAATATGGCTGATATTCATGAAGTAGTGGCTTTGTGTAATATAATAATAAAATCTTTTGAAGAGCCAAATTTAGTAGGTGACAAGAAGATTTATTTGACAGCTAGCATCGGAATTGCTTTATCTCCGGATCACGGAATTGATTATAATACTCTATTAAAGAATGCAGATGCTGCAATGTATGAAGCTAAAAAGAATGGAAAAAACGAGTGTGATTTTTTTAATGATAGTCTCTCAGTAGAATTAAATAGAGTTTACAGTTTGCAAAAAGGATTGAGAACTGCATTAGAAAATAATGAAATATATGTTATGTTTCAACCTAAAGTATCTCTTGATGATTCACTAGTAAATGGTTTTGAAGCACTTGCAAGATGGGAAAGTCATGAATTTGGAACAGTGAGTCCTAATGAATTTATTCCAATAGCGGAAAGTTCTAAGATGATAGTTCCAATTGGAAGATTTGTTTTAGAAGAAGTGTTTAAAAAGACTAAATTTCTATTAAATGAAGGTAAGGATAATTTTAAGATAGCTGTTAATTTATCTGAAATGCAGCTTAGAGACGATATTATTTTATCAGATTTTAAAATGTTGATAAAAAAATATAGAATAAATCCTAAATATATTGAAGTTGAAATTACTGAAAGTATGCTAATGAAATCTTTTGATAAGAACGTGAGAATACTAGATGAGATAAAGAAATTAGGAATTAGTATAGCACTAGATGATTTTGGAACTGGATATTCATCTTTAAATTATTTAACAAAGCTTCCTATAGATGTATTAAAAATAGATAGAAGTTTCTTAATTGATTTAATGAATAATCCAAAGAGTAAATGTATTGTGGAAAATATTATTAATCTATCTCATCAATTGGGAATAGAAGTTGTAGCAGAAGGTGTTGAAGATAAATCCCAAGTTGAATATTTAAAAATTATATTATGTGATGTTGTTCAAGGTTATTACTTTAGTAGACCTAGAATGTTTAATCAAATTAAAGATACAATCGGAAAAGAAATAGAAAATAGTATTGACAAATAAGAAAAATGAGTATAGTATAGCAATATAAAGTAAATCCTAAGAAGAGGGATAGTAATCAGGATACGATGTCAAAGAGAGTTGAAGATGGTGAGATTTCAGCACGGTAGTTAATGATGAATGGGCCTTTGAGGAGCAATATGAAATCTTTTTAGAAAGTAGTTGAGCCGTAAGTCGCACGTTATAGCGAATAAGATATGTATGTATCTGATAATGAGAGGCATTTTATGCAATCTAGGTGGCAACGCGGATAATCTCCGTCCTATTATTAATAGGACGGAGTTTTTTTATATTTAAAAATTGGGGGCGTGATAGTTATGTTATGAAAGAAAGTGATTTTAATATAGAAAATATAGAAATAAAGCAATAATAAATAATAAAGGGGAGCTTAATTATGAATACAAAAAAAATGGCGGCAAATGCAATATTAATAGCAGTAGGAGCAATATTACATCAACTTACACCAGGACTTGGAATACAATCAGATTTTTCATTAGCAATGCTATTTATAATAATAGTATTAAATAAAGATTACAAGACAGCATTAACATGTGGAATTATCATCGGAGTTTTTGCAGCACTTACAACTAAAACTCCAGGTGGACAATTACCTAATATTTTAGATAAGTTTATTACAGCTAATTTAGTATATTTAATATTAATGCCATTAAGAAATAAAGTTAATAAGCTTGTTCAAATGGGAATAGTATTACCTTTAGGGACACTAATAAGTGGAACAGCGTTTATAACATTACTAGCAACAATTGTTGGATTACCAGCAGGAGCATCATTTGGAGTTTTATTTGCATCAGTAGTTATTCCAACAATGGTTATAAATACACTAATAGGATTAGTATTATTTAAGATCGTTGAAAAAATATCAGCAACAAGCGGGGCATATGCAGTACAATAATAAATTTAAAATAAAGAAATGAGACTATCATTGTTATTGGTAGTCTCATTTCTTTATTTATTATATTTTTTTACAAAGTGAAATTCTTCAGGAGTATTTCCATCAATTGGCTTAAATTTATATCCATTTTCTTTATAATATTTAATTATTTCAGGCAAAGCTTTAACAGAATTTTTGCTCATATATGCACAATGCATTAATAGTATTACATTGTCTTTACTACTTTCAGAATTTCTAACAAATGAACTTGGACTAGCATCAGGGTGAGCTCCGTCTCCACTATCTGTATTCCAGTCATAAATTTTAAAATTATTTTTATGAAGCAAATCTACCATTGATGGGGAAAGTTTATAGCAGTTATTATTACAACCAAAAGGAAATCTTAATATATTAGGCTTAAAGCCAACGATAGAATTTATTAATTCTTGGGTTTCAAGCATTTCATTTAAAAATGCTTCATTAGAATTATAAAGAGAGTTCCGCTTGTGACTCATACTATGGAGTCCAAGAGCATGACCTTCATTATACATTCTTGTTATTAAAGATTCTTGACCTTTAATTTGATCTCCTATTATAAAAAAAGTTGCAGGTACTGATTCGTGTTTTAATATATCCAAAATATCTTTAGTGACTTTTCCTGCTGGACCATCATCAAAGGTTAAATATACAATCTTTTCTTCAGCAGCACATACTTTTAATGAATTAAAGTTTAGAGAGGAAATCAGAAAAAATATTATTAAAATAAAAGAAAAAGATTTTTTAAAAAATTTGAAATTCATAAAATCACCTTCACTATATTATTACTACAAAAATATTATGTCCTAAAACTAATTTAATATTAATGTAAAATAGAGGTTTATTGATAGAATTGCTTTGGGGATATAGGAAAATATGGTATAATTTTAATTAAATTGGTATGGTTAGACTTATAAGGAAAAGAGTTGGATGAGTATTGAGAAATGTGAATAATAAGTATTTAATTGAATATGAAATGACAGTAGAAGAAAATTTCTCTAATTATGTAGTTAAAGATTCAGAAAAAGATGAGAAATATGTATTATGTATTTTAAAAAATGATTTTACATATGAAAAGACAAGAGAATATTTACTGAGTAAATTTAAAACTATTAAAAGTTTGAATTTTGATAACCTTATTAATATTATTAAGATTGAAATAATTCATAGCATTAATGGTATTAAATTAGAAAAACCTCAATATGGATATTTAATGGAACATATCGAATCTAAAATAGATACAAAAAATTATCTTGAACTGTGCACTCCTTATAAAAAACTAGATATATTTATGGAGTTATGTGCTGCAATTAATACATTGAATATGCAAGGATATATATTTGATGATATCTCAATTAAGGATATAAAATTAATTCATAATTCCCACAATCACATGAAAGTAAAGTTAAAAAGCTTATTGCAAAATGAATTAGGCAAATTTAATTTGCTTAATTCTGCCATACACTCATTGCCTTATCAATATAATATTGAATCTGGAGAAGAAGGAATTCTAAAAAAAGATAATATTGAGATTGTTGTAAATTTATTTAATCAAATATTTACAGATGAGGACTTAGAGCACGAATTAAGGGAATTAAATTATGTAAAAAAATTATATAATCGAGTAAAAACTATAAATAATTCTTTCAGAATTCAAGCGTTTATAAAAGATATTAATGATAAGATGCATAAGGATTATAAATATTTTGCAGTTGAAGCTTTGAACAAACTCCAAATTGATTTGGACATAATCGGTATGAAAGAAGAAATTAAGATCGTAGAAAAAAATTTTCAAAGAATACTGGAAAATAAAGAGAATTATAAGATTATTGGTTTTAACGGAGAATATGGAAGCGGAAAGACAAGATTATTAGAGGAATTGAGATATAGACTTGAAAATAAATACTTTAAAGATATTTTATATGTGAGCGATTTCACAAATAAAAGTATTTCTAAAGAAGATAGATACGAAGATTTAGTAAATTTTATATTTCAAAGAATAGATAAGAATTTAAAGGAAAAGTATGAGATTTATATAAAAAAATTCATCTCTATATTAGTTAAAGAAAATCCTAGTAAAAGTGATAATAAACAAAAGCTTCAACTTATGAACAGAATGGGCAAATTTATAAATGAATTTACTACTAGTAAACCTTTTGTTATATTGATCGATGATTTAGATCTAGAAAATGAAGTCTTTAAATCATTTATTAAATATATTGCATTTTTGGGCCATAATTTAGAAAATGTAATGATGATATTTTCTATGAATCAAGAAAAATGCAGTAAGGATTTTTTAGAGTTTATAAAAGAGTTAAAAGAATTAGAGCAATATGAAGAATATAAAATAAACTATTTTAATCAATATAATACTACTCAGATGATAAAAAGTATGCTTAAAACAAATGAAGAAATGAATAGGCTTTCATTAAGAGTTTATTCAGAAACTTTGGGTAATCCACAATACATAAGTGGCGTAATAAGAGAGTTATATGAAAATAAAACTCTATATTTTAATGAAGAAAAAGGATTGTGGGAAAGTGATATTGACGAAAAAAATATTCTAATACCTAAAAATTTAGAAAAGCGTTTAGAGATGAATATTACTTCATTAAACGAAGAAGAAATAAGCATTTTAAAAAGACTATCCATTTTTGAAACGCCATTATCTGAAAAAATTATATTGAAGTATATAATAGTTGACTTAGAAGATAGGAAGATTTATGGAAATTTAAAATCAAAAGGTTTTTTAGAAGATAAAATTAGTGATCAGGGAATACTTGTAGGTTTTACTAATAATCTTTTAAGAAATATATTATATTTGAAACTTGAAGATAAAAATAGAATAGAAATGCATTTTAAAGCATCTATTTTTCTTGAAGAGGTTTTGTTTGAAACAGATTATTATGTAGAAGAATTTTTGATTCATTTAGAAAAGAGCCAAAATTTAAAAAAAGCATATTTGTATACAAGTAGATATGCAAAAGTACAAGATGTTATAGGTAATTTGTCTAAAGCTATAAAATACTATAAAAAAGCTTTGAATTATTCTGAAGTTCAAAATAGATGTGAGATTGCTATCAATATAGCGAAACTTTATGAAAAAAATTCTAGGCATGATAAAAGTTTTGAATATTATGAAGTAGCTAATCAACTTGCAATACAAAATGATGAATTAGAAATCGAAATATACACTCTACTTGAGATGATCATTATTAAGATTAATGATATTACAGATATTAATACAGGAATAGACTATTCTTTGAATTGTGTAAGACGGTTATTAGATAGAGTGAACTATCCGAAGGGAGAAGTATACTATTATTATGCACTTGCATTAAAATTTAGACTTGAATACAATCATAAATTAACACTATTAAATGCTGAAAAAGCATTGAACATATGTCACGAAAATAAAATAAAAGAGGATATTTATGCATGGATAAACATTATTATGGTAAAGGTCTATATTAAAAGAGGTAATTATATAGAAGCCAAAAGGTTATGTTTAAATGCGGAAGAAGCATTTATAAATAATAACAATATTAATGGTGAATTATTAACTAAGTTAAATTATGCAACTATTTCTAAAGAAGAGAATAACTCAAATGAAACAATTTTAGAACAATATTTTGAAATTGTTAAACTAAGTAATAAAAATAAAGTATATAAAAAAGAAATATTAAGTTTAATTTATATTGCTAAAATTTACAGACAGGAAAAAAAATATAAAGAGGCAGAAGAATTTTTGTTAAAAGCATTAGAAAGAGAAAGAGAGGAAAATATAGAATCATATTCTTTTAATATTTGCAATGAACTTTGTTTAATATATATGAAGCTTGGAAAAATAAATTTAGCAATAAAATATTATTATTTAACAAAACAAATGGAAAAAGGAATAAAGCTTCTAGAAGAAGAGGTCATTGATTCTAACTACACTTATGCTTTATATAACTTATTAATTTGCAACTATAATATGGCATATAATTATTTGAAAAAAATATATACTTTAGCATTCAATAATAAAAATTCTTTTCATAAAATTCTAATTTGCAATTATCATGAATTAATGATCTATAAATGCAAAAATGAAAATGATATAAGAAGGGCGTGGGAAAAATTACAAGTAAAAATTGAAGGGATTGAAAATAAAGAAATTAAACTTGAAATAAAAATAAATGCCATAAGAATAATTCTATCACTTGGATATAAAGAGTTTGCTAGGGAATTGTTTTTAAAGCTAAAGGGGTATCCTAAAGATTATAATGTAGAAGGTATGTATTTGTATTTAGAGTTTAATTTTAAAAATAGAAATCACTATAATTTTTTGATAAATAAAGCATTAAGATTATGTGCATATATAAATAATCAGGAACTTAAGGCAGATATATATTGCATGATTGGGAAAAAATATAATGAACTAAAGTGTCATGTTTTAGCTATGAATTATTACTATGAATCCATAGCATTGCATGTAGAGGTAATTAAATCATTGCCTAGAAGTGATAGGTTAATATATATAAATAATAGTAGATTTCTAGAATCTAGAGATAAATTTATAGAGTGTTTAAATAAAAAATTAAACATTAACTTAACATTTAAAAGCATTAAAGATGTTAAAATGAATAAAGAAGTAGAAGAATTATTAGTTGAATTAAGTTTGAAAAATATACTAAGTAATCAATCAGTACTTAACTTGGCGCAAAGTCTATATGAGAATTGTTATTATAATGATTTGAAGGATATATATACCGTATTTGATAGATTTTCTAGTGATAATATTAGTAATTTAGAAAATATTATGAAGTTTATGGCAAGGCTCACTTTGGCAGATAAAGCTATGATAGTTATGGAAAATAACGAGGGTGAAAATGAGGTTATATGTACTTATAGGATTAGTGATAAAAATGAAATAAACAGATATTTTTCACTTAAAGTTGATTCAGAAGAAGATATATTTATTATAAGTAATAGTGATGAAAAAATTAATCAATTAGATAATAATAAGATACTTAAAGATGGAATAAAGGCTTGCATGTACATGAAAATCATAAATAGAGAAAAACAGATTAATAGTAGTGTTGGAATAAATGCAAGATTGATTTTAATTACTAATAATGCTTTGAATTATATTAATTCTGAATCTAAGAAAACTATGAAAAAGTTTAAGCCATTTTTAACATTTTTATTAGAAAAATATAATCTTACAATAAGTTCAACTTTAGATAAATTAACTGGCGTTTATAATAGAAGGCATTTTGAAGAAGCATTACTTTTTTTATTAGATAGTGCAAGGTTGGATAAAACTGAATTTGCTGTAATAATGTTTGATATTGATGACTTTAAAGGTGTAAATGATAAATATGGACATCAAACAGGGGATGAAGTTTTAGTTAAACTAACTACGGAAGTTAATAAGTGTATAGGAAAGAGCGATATTATTGGAAGGTATGGTGGTGAAGAATTTATATTATTACTTCCTAATGCAAATAAAGAAAAAGCTATAAATATGGCTGAAAAAATAAGAAGTAATGTTGAAGCAGCAAAAATTTTAGGAGATAAAAGAAAGATTACTATTAGTATTGGAATAGCTATGAGTGCTTACGAAGCCCTAAGCAGCCAGGAAATAATAGAAAGAGCAGACCAAGCTTTATATAAAGCAAAAAATGAAGGGAAAAACAGATTTGTTCTTTGGGAAAAAGATTACGGCATAAGTATTAATGCTAATAATGAACTTACAGGAGTGTTATCTGGAAATGCAACAAAAGATTATAATATTGCAATTATACTTAAGGAAGTTGCCAATATAGTAAAATGCAAAGGCGAAAAAGAAGATAAAATATATCAGCTTATACTAAAAATTATGCAGGTTATTGAGGCTGAAACGGCTACAGCATTTATAGTAAAAGAGAACAAAATAGTGAATATGTATAGCAAATCAAGAACGAAGGATGGATGGTATGTAGTTGAAAAGTTTAATTTTAAGCTTATTTATGAGACTATTGAGGAAGAGAAAGGAAGGTATTTAATTGATTGGGAAAGTATGGACAATTATAATCATTATGGCATTCCAGATTGGAAATCTGTTTGTATCACTCCAGTAATATGTAATGGCAAAATTCTAGCTGTTATATACCTTTCGGTTTCAGTAAATAAGCGAGAATTTATTTTAAATGATTATAACCTGTTAAATTGTTTTGCAGAAATTGGGGTTTCAATTTTTGAAGGACTTTAAATTATAATCACGTTAAAGGTTTGTATTCATAATATATTAATGAAAAACAATATTAAGGATAGTTTTATGAAGGACACACTTTTGAAATTTCGCGATTCATATGGAGGTAATGGAAAGATTGTTGTTACCTCAATATTGGAATGTGAAAAAAATGAATTATTGGAAGGAATGAAAATTAATTTATATAAAATAAGTGGGTTATCGCCAATTCTTGTAGAATCTAAAATAACAGATATAGAAGGAAAAGTTATTTTTGAAGGAATTGAAAATGGCTGTTACAGAATAATAGCCATTGTAGATAAGCGTTATTTTGAAAAACCTAAATATATTAAGTGGAATGAGTTTACAATAGATGATACAAACAAAGAGCAAAAGGTAGTTATTATTAATAAAAATAAACTACCTACAATGGAAAATAAACATAGCAATTAAATTTAAAGCACAGTGTTTCAATCATTGTGCTTTAATTTCAATTGAGCTATAATCATAATTAATATAAAATTATAAATATATTTTATCAATAAGGGATGGAAGCTGTTAAATATGAAGATTAGAATTAAATATTTTGAAGGTGCAACTAAGTTAAAAAAAATAATTAAAGGAAATTGGATTGATGTATATGCTAATACAGATCTATTTATAAAAGAGGGAGAAAGAGGCATGGTTCCTTTAGGATTTGCATTGGAATTACCTAAAGGTTGGGAAGCACATATAGCACCTAGAAGTTCTACATTTAAAACATGGGGAATTATTCAGACAAATTCAGTAGGAGTTGTTGATGATACATACATAGGAGATAATGATCAATGGCATATGCCTATATATTGTCTTCAAGGAAAACATAATAAATTGGAAGATGAAAGTAAATCTGGTGGAATAGAATGTCATGGAACATGGATAAAAAAGGGAGATAAAATAGGGCAGTTTAGAATAATGGAAGTTATGCCAGAAATAGAATTTGAGGAAGTAGAGTCTTTTGGAAATGTAGATCGAGGTGGATTTGGTACTACAGGAATTAAATAAATTTCTAGTGTACAGATGTGAATTTTTGCAAAATGTATAAAATAATTATAAAAATAATTAGAGCTTCAGAAATTTATAGCAAATTATTTCTGAAGCTTTTTAACTTAAAGAGATTATGTTTATTAAAAATGCATAATTTAGTTATAAATTGTTTTGAAAAATTAACAATATACAACTAAACTAATTTCAAAGAGACATTAAATCTGCATGGATTGTAAAAGCCATCCATTATATTCCAATCTTTAAAGTCTTCCTTTTTATAAAGTAAATGCTCCTTTCTGTGAGAGGTAACAGGTAAATCGCCAATAAAAATTGCTTTTTTTGCAACTCTTTTTAATTCAGCAATTGCTTGGTTTGCATATTCTTCATTTGGAAAATAATGAAATGCACCAAAACAAATTACTTTATCAAAAGTTTTATCTTTAAAAATTAAGTTATTTGCTTCGCCATGTAAAACTGAATTATTAAGTATTTGTATGTGTCGCTTTACAAGAGAAGTTGAATAGTCAACTCCAACATAGCTTCCACATTTTATATATTGAGCTAAGCCACCAGCACCACATGCCACTTCTAAAACACTATCAGTTTCTTTAATATCTAGTTCTTCAACAATTTGTCTAGCTATTTCTTTTACATTAGCTGTAGTGTCTTCATAACCATCTAATTCTTCTAAGCAGTCAGTATTTCCATTACCTTTTCTTTCCCAAACTTCTTTCCAATAAGACATATCTTCCATAATTCTTTCTCCTCCTGATTTTAATACATTTAAAGTAGCATTTTATTTAAATAAAATAATGTTTTATAAAATTTAACGGTTAGGTTCAATTAATGAACATGCTTATGATAACATGGTTCAATGTTCAGAACAATAAGTTCATTGAATAAAATTTTCTTGATTATAGAAAAAAAATAAATTTTTGTTAGAAAAATATTTAATAAATTTAAGTGCTATGTTTTTGTATTCTTCAATTTTCGATTAATTTCATAAAAAAATACGTTGAAAAATGTTGAAAAGTAAGAAGAAAGAAGGTATAATTTGGGTACACATAGAAAATCATGTAATATAAATAAAGTTTAAAAAAGAATTTTTTAAATTAATTGAAAGGGGCGCTAAATTAAATTGATAATTATTGATATTATAGCTACCATATTTCAATCAGTCTTATGTGCATATTTGACGAATTACTGCATAAGCAGAGAAAAAAATATAGCTAAGATTTCATTACTAACAATATCCCTGGTACTTGTTGGGACATTGTTTACAAATTCTTTTGGGAATAACAAAGCCTTGTCTATATTTATGACGCACATATTAGCAATGGGAGTAGTCGCGGCATTTTATAGAAAAAGTATTATTAACGCCTTAACATCATATACAATAATTTATTCCATGTTATGTATATATACAATTGTATTTGGAAATATAATTTTTGAGTATGTCAGTAAAAAATTACCGGTACAATACATTAATCAAGAAATCATTTCTATAATTTATTTTCCAGAATTACTATTAATAAGCATGTGTTTTATACATAAAGAAAAGATAAAACAGATTTATAAACTAATAATAAATGAGGGCTTTTTTATAAGTGCTTTAATAATAAGTTTTGTATTAGATTTTATAATAACTTTTTATGTAATAACCTTAGGCAAGGAAACCCAGTTACTAAAAAACATAGTATATTTAATATTTTTTATATTCTTTTTAGTAATTTTAATATATTTTTGGAAGGTTAAACAAAAATCTGAGCAGATATATAAATTAAATGAAGCTTTAGAAATAAAAAATAATGAGCTTAGAAAAATCAAGCATGATTACGGAGCACAAATTTCATATTTATATGGGCTTTGTCTCATGGTGAGGTTTGATGATTTAAAAGGAGCTTTAAAGAAAATTATTGATAATAACGAGGCGATACCAACTGCGGCAGAAGTATGTAGGAATGAAAAATCATTATTATCACTTGCATTGAAACCAGCTATTGACAGAGGTATTCATGTTATTATTGAAGAAAAATGTGATTTAAGAGCAATAGATATGTCTGAAATGGAATTTTATAGAGTTGTATCAAATATAGTAAATAATGCTATAAGTGCCATGAATGGTCAGGGAATAATAATAGCTAAAAGTTATGAATATCTAGGTAGCATAGTTGTGAAAATTGAAAATAATGGTCCTAAAATCGAAGAAAATCTTTTAAAAGAAATCTTTACAGTTGGGTTTACAACTAAAGATAATAGCGATAAAAATCATGGATATGGATTGAGTATAGTAAAAGAACTTGTAGAAAATTATAATGGAAGGGTATATGTTAAAAGTACAGATACAGCAACGGAATTTAAGATAGTATTGCCCATAAAAAATGAAAATGTAGTTTAAGTTTATTAATAGGGAGGTCTTATTTCAGTTTTAGAGTGAAATAAGACCTCTTTGTTTTAAGTCTATGTCCGATGAATTAAATTATCATTTTTCTTAAATTGCATAAAAAAATAACTATATCTTATGTAAATATGGGGGCTGAATGATAAAAATGTTGAAAATTAACAAAATAAGGTTTATAATTTTAATGTAATTAGAAAAACAAAAGAGTGATAAAAATGGTAAAGACTATTTCTAAAAAAATTATTAATAGCATAGCAAAATCAACAAGAGATAAATATAATGAGGATGAACTTGAGCAAATGGAGTATGCTTTGGTAACAATTTTATTTGAATCAATAAAGATTATTTCTACAATAGTTATTTTTTCACTATTTGGATACTTTAAAGAAATAATAATTATTCAAATAATATTGTGTTCGGTTAAGCCATTTATAGGTGGCTATCATGAAGAAACTCAAATTAAATGTTTTTTAACAACATTGTTATCTGTAACTGGAATATTGATTTTAAGTATGCAATGTACACTTAGTTTTATAGCTAACTTCATATTAATTTTTTTGAGCATATTTTGCATATGGAATCAAGCTCCAGTAATAAATTCAAAAATGCCAATTACGCGCCCCGAAATTATAAATAAAAACAGAAGAACAGGATTAAGAAATGTAACAATAATTGGTTTCGTATCAATAGTTACATATAATTACTCAAATTATTATTTGATAATAACTTGGACAATTTTATTATTAGCTTTGGAAATGTTCAATAAAAGAGAAAATTAAAAGGAGATGTGTTTTATGTTAAAAAGATTATTAGGTGAATTTTTAAAGAAAGTTGCAGATTCTATGATTACATTAGCTCCAGCATCAATAGGTGATTGGGGTATTGAAGAAATGCCTGAATCTATGAAAAACTTAAGATAAGTTACTAATAACTGAGGGGAGGGCGTAATTTGGCATTAAATTTTTTAGATATGGCTGCCTCAATATTGCAAGCAATATTAATCGTTTATGCAATAAATTATTGTGCACATAATCATGATAAAAGATCCCCAATAATGAACTTATTTATTGTAATAATATATTCATTAGAAGGGCAAATTTTTACAAGTGCTTTTGGCAATAGTTGGGGAATGGCAGTTTTTTCGACTCATATAGTGGGAATATTTATAACGGCAATATTTTATAGAAAAAATATTTTGACGGCAATAGTATCATATACAATAATGTATTCTATTATGATGTTAATGAGCATTATATTTGGTAGTTTGATTTTTGAATATGTTAGAGGAATATTTCCTAAAGAATATATTTTTTATGAAACTATTTTTATTGTATACGTTCCACAATGCATACTTTTATTATTATGTTTTATGTATATTAGCAAGATAAGAGAAGTACATCAATTAATAATAAATGAAGGATTTTCAGCCATATCAATAATTGTAAGTTTTTTTCTCGATTTTATTTTAACTTTTTATTTAGTAACATTAGGGCAAAAAAGCCAGTTGCTTAAGAATATTATTTATATAGTATTTTTTATATTTTTAGTAATACTTTTAGTGTATTTTTGGAAAATTCATCAAAAATCACAACAAATATATAAGTTAAATGAAGCTTTGGAAGTTAAAAATGGTGATCTTAGAAAAATTAAACATGACTATGGTGCTCAAATTTCGTATTTATATGGATTATGCCTTATGGAAAGGTTTGATGATTTAAAAAAAGCCTTAAAGGATATTATTAACAATAACGATTCAGTACCCACAGCTGTAGAGGTCACTGGAAATCAAGAGTCTTTACTGGCGGTAGCATTAAAGCCAGCTATAGAACAAGGAATACACGTAATAATAGAAGAAAAATGTGATTTTAGTTTGATTAATATGAGTGAAATGGAATTTTTTAGAGTAGTATCTAATATTGTAAATAATGCAATTAAAGCCATGAATGGAGAAGGAATAATTATTGCAAAAAGTTATGAGTATTTAGGCAATGCTATAATTAAGATAGAAAATAATGGGCCTAAAATAGAGGACCGTCATATAAAAGATATTTTCAAAGAGGGATTCACAACAAAAGATAATGCTGAAAAGAATCACGGATTTGGATTAAGTATTGTTAAAGAATTGGTTGAAAGTCGTAAGGGTAAAGTGTTAGTTAAAAGTACTGATGCGGCTACTGAATTTAAAATTATTTTACCTATTGATAAAAATGCTTAGGTAGAGGGAAATTAATATAAGTATATTAATTAAAGAAATATTAATTAAAAATGGTCTTATGGAATATAAAATTGTTTGAAATTTAATAAAAAATAAAATTAAAAGCAGTAAAGATATTTATATTTAAAATAAATTGATTTACTGCTTTTTTATATAGTTGAAATAGTTGGGGCATTGAAAAATATTTAAATTGGTATTTTTAGAAGATATGTTTTATTTTAGTGCGTGTAATATTAAAATATATTAAAGCTGGAAGATAAAAACATAAAAAATAAGAAAAATTATTTTAAAAATTCTGAATAATAGTGTAAACTATATAGTAGAGGAAAAAAACTTAAGAGAGCAAAAGGGGTGCAATACATGTATAAAATAATGAGCAAAAGGGAACTTACAAATAATATATTCTTAATGGATATAGAAGCTCCAAGAGTAGCAAAATCTGCAAAGCCAGGTCAATTTATCATTATTAAAAATGATGAAAAAGGTGAAAGAATACCTTTAACAATTGCAGATTATGATTCAGAAAAAGGGACTGTAACCATAGTTTTTGCAGCTATAGGAAAAGGAACTAAACAATTGGCAGCATTTAATGAGGGTGATTCGGTTTCTGATTTTGTTGGACCATTAGGGGTCCCAAGTGAGTTTATTCATGAAGATGTAGAAGAGTTAAAGAAAAAGAAATTTATATTTATTGCAGGTGGAGTTGGTGCAGCACCAGTTTATCCACAAGTAAAATGGATGCATGAACATGGAGTTGCTGTAGACGTTATACTAGGAAGTAGAAATAAAGACTTATTAATATATGAAGAAGAACTTAAAGCAGTTTCAGCTAATTTTTATGTTACAACTGATGATGGTAGCTATGGATTTAAAGGGACTGGTTCAGATATGTTAAAAGACTTAGTTAACAATCAAGGAAAGAAATATGATCATGCAGTTATTATAGGGCCAATGATAATGATGAAATTTACTTCAATGTTGACTAAGGAATTAGGAATTCCAACTGTAGTAAGTTTAAATCCAATAATGGTTGATGGTACAGGAATGTGTGGTGCTTGCAGAGTAACTGTTGGTGGAGAAGTTAAATTTGCTTGCGTTGATGGACCAGAATTTGATGGGCATTTAGTAAATTATGACGAATCAATGAGAAGACAAGCTATGTATAAGACTGAAGAAGGAAAAGCACAATTAAAAGTAGAAGAAGGAAATACTCATAGCCATGGTGGCTGCGGTTGCGAAGGAGATAAATAATATGGATATGAATGAAAGATTAATAAGAATACCAGTAAGAGAACAAGATCCTAAAGTTAGAGCTACAAATTTTGAAGAAGTTTGTTTGGGATATAATGAAGAAGAAGCTGTAAAAGAAGCTTCAAGATGTTTAAATTGTAAAAATCCAAAATGTGTTGATGGATGTCCTGTATCAATTAACATTCCAGGTTTTATAGCCCATCTTAAAGATGAAAAATTCGAAGATGCAGCAAAAGAAATTGCTAAATACAGTGCACTTCCAGCAGTTTGTGGAAGAGTATGTCCGCAAGAAAAACAATGTGAGCAAAGATGTGTTTTAGGAATAAAAGGTGATGCTGTATCAATAGGTAAGCTTGAAAGATTTACAGCAGATTGGTCAGCAGAACATAAGGTCGATTTAAGCGCAACAGAACCTAAAAATGGAATCAAGGTTGCAGTTATAGGAAGTGGTCCTGCAGGATTAACTTGTGCTGGAGATTTAGCTAAAAAAGGATACGAAGTTACTATCTTTGAAGCACTTCATAAAGCTGGTGGAGTTTTAGAATATGGTATTCCAGAATTCAGACTTCCAAAAGAAAAAGTAGTTAAAAATGAAGTTGAAAACATCAAAAAGCTTGGTGTAAAAATAGAAACAAACGTAATTATAGGTAGAACTATAACTATAGATGAATTATTTGAAAAGGAAGGTTTTAAAGCAGTATTTATAGGATCAGGAGCAGGTCTTCCAAGATTTATGGGAATTCCAGGAGAAAATGCAAATGGAGTATGTTCTGCTAATGAATTCTTAACAAGAGTAAATTTAATGAAAGCAGCTGTAGAAGGTTATGAAACTCCAGTAAGAGCAGGAAATAAAGTTGCTGTAGTCGGTGGAGGAAATGTTGCTATGGATGCAGCAAGAACTGCCTTAAGACTTGGATCAGAAAGTCATATTGTATATAGAAGAGGAGAATCTGAACTTCCAGCGAGAGCAGAAGAAGTACATCATGCTAAGGAAGAAGGAGTAATCTTCGATGTATTAACTAATCCAACAGAAATCCTAGTAGATGAAAATGGGTGGGTTAAAGGAATGAAATGTGTAAGAATGGAACTTGGAGAACCAGATGCATCTGGAAGAAGAAGTCCTGTTGAAGTTCCTGGTTCAGAATTTGTTATGGATGTAGATACTGTAATAATGTCTCTTGGAACATCACCAAATCCATTAATTTCTTCAACTACTGCAGGATTAGATATAAATAAGAGAAGATGTATAGTTGCGGAAGAAGAAACTGGTCTTACTACAAAAGAAGGTGTTTATGCTGGTGGAGATGCAGTTACAGGAGCTGCTACAGTAATTTTAGCTATGGGAGCAGGGAAAAAAGCTGCTAAAGCTATAGATGAATACTTACAAGCAAAATAATAAAATAATTAATTAAGAAATATATATAGTAACAGGAAATTTGTATATGGTGGCAGTCACCAATTTATGAAGAAATTATTTTTCATAACGATTATTAAAAAGCATTTATTACAAGAGGTTAGAATCTATAGAAAGATATATAGAATTCTAAGTCTTTAATAAATGCTTTTTTGTATTTTTAAATTGTTATTAGAAGGAGTAAATAATAGTTAACTTAACAAAAGTTAAACGTTATGATTGAAAATGAATGAAAGTGAATGAAAATGATTGATTTTCTTTTGACAAATGAAAATGCGTATAGTAGAATATTTTTTGCTTAGTAAGATAACAAATTCCATATAAAAATCAACGTTGTTTAAATTGATTACTATTTTTATACAATTTATAAGCAGCAATAATCATAATAAAAAAGGATGGTAAAAATGAATAAAGCAATTAATTTATTTAAAAGAGTAATTTTATTTTTTGTTGGAATGAGTATAATTCAATTTGGTGTAGCTCTATTTTTAAAAACTAATATTGGTTCAGATCCATTTACTATATTTACTCAAGGTTTAGCATTTACACTAAACAAAACAGGGTTAAAAGAATTATCTATAGTTAAGTTAATAAGTGGAACAAATGAAGTAACTACAGGATTTGCTATGATAATAATATTAACAGTGTTGTTTGCTGTAATAATCTTAGTTGAGAAAAGTCGTATTAAAATAGGAACGTTAATATGTGTTATTGGAGTAGGTCCAATAATAGATTTAGGTGTAAGAGTAGTATCTTACTTACCAGTTGAATCTTATAATTATGTTGTAAGGTCATTATTAGTTGCTTTTGGTTGCTTTATAATTGCAATAGGATTTTCTGTTTTATCAGCAGCTAATGTAGGGGTAGCGCCCAATGATATAGTTCCATTTATAATACAAGATAAAACTAAAGTTGAATATCGTTGGATAAGAATTGCTTTAGATGGAGGATTTTTAATTATAGGATTTATATTAGGTGGAACTGTTGGTATAGGTACAGTAATAGCTATGTTATCAACTGGACCATTTATACAAATCTGCCTTCCATATGGAGAAAAGTTTGTTAATTTAATTGTAAACTCAAAAGTTGAAGAGACAGAAGAAAATACTGCTACTGCTATTGCATAATTAATTTATTTTTCCTCACATTAAAATAAATTAATTTAAGTATAGATATAAAAGATATGTATAAAATAACGACTTAAGATTATTGTGAAATGATTTTGAGTCGTTATTTTTATGTATAGATAAGTTTAGGACTTTGTAAGTTTTTAAAGCTCATAAAATATAGGATAAAATGTTTGTGCTTTGTTAGGTTATATAAATATATTGGTATATGTTGAAAAACAAAGAAATTAGTGTAATAATAAAGAGTAATGCTGAGATTGATTTTTAATCAACAAAAGAAAAGTTAAATCTTTTCATAATAACTATTTTAGAATTAATATTATTGGAAAAGGAGGAAAAGAAATATGCCGGAAATCGATGGAAAAGTATTATTTTATGGGATAGATAATATTAATGAAAAGCTAGATAATATTATTCAATCACTAAATATAAAAAGACAAAGTTTTGAAATAAAATTAATTTTAATTGAAGCTGTTAATAATGCTTATATCCATGGAAATAAAAAGGACATAGAAAAACCAATATGTATTGAATGGAAGTTAGCAGAGGACTTACTGGAAATTTCTATAACAGATTGTGGAGAAGGGATTGAATATTTATCTAATTATAATTATGATAATGACATACTTTCTGAATCTGGAAGAGGTCTTCTTATAATAAATTCATATAGTGATTCAGTGGAATTTAAGGGGAATTCAATAATTATAAAAAAATACATTTAACATAAGTGAAAATAAATTTACATAATTAGATAATAAATATATTTTTAGGTATTATACAACAAGGGGGAAATTAAATTGAAAATATCTTTAAAAGCCAAGCTTATGGCTGCATTTCTTATTCTCATTTCTGTACCGATGTGGGTTTTAGGATATAGTTCATATACTATGTCTTCAAAAGCTTTGCAAGCATCAGTACAGCAGCAACTAAAGGAACAGACGTATGATACATCTCTTTTAATTCAAAAAACCATAGATTCAGTAAAACTTACAATAAAAACTGCAAGTTTAAATCATTCTCTAGTTGATGTTGCAAAACAGGAAAGCTCAGGAGAAATTGATAATGCATTTGAGTATATTCAAGATATTCAAAAAGAAAATCAAGATTATATTGAAGCATTAGTTATTACAAATGATAAAGGAAAAGTTATTATTGATAGTCAGAGCAAAAACCCTAATACTGATCTAAGTGATCGTGACTATATGAAAAAAGCACTTAGTACAGGAAAAGAAACAGTTAGTGAAGTAGTGACTTCAAAAGTTAGCAATAAGCCTGTAGTAACAATAGCTTATCCACTTAAGGAAGGGGACAAGATTATTGGAACTTTAGTTGGAAGCATAAAATTTGAAAGTATTTCAGCTTATGCAGCAAAAGTTAAAGTTGGCGAAAATGGATATGCTTATATGATTGATAGAAATGGATTAATTTTATCTCATCCAGACGTCAGCAAGATATTAAAAGAAAATGCAAGTGACAAAGCAAATGATGAGTTTAAGGCAATAATTGAAGAAATGAAGGCTGGAAAGGCTTCAGAAGCTTTTTATACTTATAATAATGTATACAAATATACTGTATTTCAACCAGCTGGAAATTGGGTTATAGCAGTAACTGCAAATTATAATGAGTATATGGCACCTGCAATTGCCATTAGAAATAATACATTTATAATAATTATTATAGCAATTATTGTGGCTATGATAGGAGCTTACTTATATTCAACAAAGGGAATAATTAATCCTATTAAGGAATTAGAAAAATTAATGAAGCGTGCAGGCGATGGAGATTTAACTGTTAAGATAAGTATAAAAAGCAAAGATGAAATAGAGGAGCTTGGTAATTCCTTCAATGAAATGATAAAGCATCAAGATGAAATAGTTAGAAATGTAAGAAGTGCTGCAGAGCAATTAAATGCTGCCTCGGAAGAAATGGCTGCTTCGTCAGAAGAAATTAGCGCTACAACAGAGGAAGTATCTGCAACTATAAATCAAGTAGCTCAAGATGCAGAAAAACAAAATGAATCTATTGTAGATGTATCTGGCGTATTAGTGCAGTTAGCAAGTCTTGTACAGTTAGCGCAAAATAGAGCTAAATCTACAAGCTCAAATGCAGCTGAAACTATAGCAGTAGCAGATAGAGGGCGTGAGAAGGTAGAAGAAACTGTAAAGGCAATGAATAATATTAGTGCAGGAAGTGAAGAAACTGCAAAAGCCCTTGAAGCAGTTAATAATTTATCAGTTAAAGTTGGTGGTATAATAACTACTATAAATGCAATTGCAGAACAAACAAATCTTTTAGCTTTAAATGCAGCAATAGAAGCAGCAAGAGCTGGAGAACATGGTAAAGGCTTTAGTGTAGTTGCTGATGAAGTTCGTAAATTATCAGAGGAATCAGATGATAGAGCAAAAGAAATTACTTCATTAGTTAGTGAAATGATGAAGGAAATAAAAAATGCAGTAGCTGCAATGGAAAGAGCTAAAACTGAAGTAAATAATGGAGTTGTAATTGTATCAGAAACAGATAAAGCTTTTGTAAATATAAGAGAAGCAATAGAAAATATAAGTAATCATGTTAATCAAATACTCGATATTACAGGGGATGAGGTTGCATCTTCGGATAAGGTAGTAAAGCTTATTAATGATATAGCTACAGTAACAGAAAGTAATGCAGCTAATAGTGAAAATGTATCTTTAGCAGCAGAAGAGCAAGCAAGTGCAATAAATAACTTAACTTCTACTGCAGAGGAAACAAGTGCTATGGCAGAGGAATTAACTAGACTTGTAGAAAAATTTGAAATATGAGGTGAATATAGTGGGAAATAACGTATCAATAAATATAGCTAAAAATTTTGTTGTGGATGAAGTGGCTGAATTCAGAACAAAAATAAATAAACTTATAGAAGAAGGAAATAAAGATTTTATTATTAATTTTAGTGAATGTATATTTATAGATAGTACTGGACTTGGTGCATTAGTATCAATTTATAAAAAATGTGCTGAAAAAGGCGGAAGTATAAAATTAAAATCTCTAAATCCAGAGGTGCTAAAATTATTTCAATTAACAAGATTAGATAAAATTTTTGATATATGTCCATAAAGAAATAGCAGGTAACTGTAATTTTAAAGGCAGCGGAATTCAGTTGAAAGGACATTTAGAATTATGTATAAAAGAGAAGAGAACGCAGCAGTATTAGAAAAAGAGTTAAATGGAATACTCAATGGTATTCCAGATATAATAAAAGTATATAATCCAGATTATACAATAGCTTTTTTCAATGAAGCAGGATACAATTTTTATAATAGGAGTTTAATGGATATAAAGGGGAAAATGTGTTATGAAGTTTTAAACAGAAAAGAAAAATGTTTAGACTGTCCATTTGAACAGGTAGTAGAAAATAAACAAATGCTTTCAAGGGAAAGATATATTCCTGAATTAAATACCTTTATGGATGTTTGCTATAATCCTGTATTAGATGATGATGGAAATATATTATTTATTGTAGAAAGACTTAGGGATATTACAGAAAAGAAATTCTTAGACAAAATACTTAAAGACAGCAAAGAAAAGTACAAGCAAATTCTAAATAATTCTCCTGATGCTATACTTATTATAGTGGACAATAAAATTGTTCTAGTAAATTATGAAGCCTGCAATTTACTTAAATCGGAATATAGTAAAATTATTGATAGTAATGTCTACAAACATTTTCCGAATAAGTATAAAAAAGTATTACATAAGCGTTTTAGAAATGTAATTGCACAAAAAAGAGTAAAAGATATAGATGATTATGAGTTTGAATTTGGGAATAATAAAAAAACAAATTTAGAAGTATCATTTACTTATATAGTATATGATGGAAGTCCAGCTATATTAGCAATCTTAAGAGATATTACTGAAATGAAACAAGAATTAACTAGTGCAGCAAAACTTCAAAGGAATACTTTGCAGAGTAATTTTCCATGTGAAGAGCATGTAAATACAGTAAGCGTATATACACCAGCTCATATGATTAGTGGTGATTCTTATAGGATACAAAAAATAAACGAAGCTTCAATTTTAGGAATAGTTATAGATGTTAGAGGAAAAGGTATTTCAGCTGCACTTAATATATCTGCGCTAGATGTTTTATTTCTTCAAGAAATTTCAACTTCACATGAACCAATTGATATAGTTAAGAGTTTAAATGCAAAATTAGTAAGTTATTATGAAGAAAATTATATAGCTGTGTGCTGTTTTAGTATGGACTTTATAAAGAAGGAACTTAAAGTAGTTGGAGCAGGAATCAATAGATTTATTTTTCAAAAAAAAGGACAAAAAGTAGAAGAAAAGATTGTCAGGGGTCCATTTTTAGGAATGTTTGAAGATAGCGATTTCTCTGAAGAAATTATTAGTTTTGATTCTGGTGACAAAGTATTTTTTGTATCAGATGGGTTGGATTTTATTTTTGATGAAGATAAAATAATACAAAGATATATGGGAAAAGTTAGTGTGTCTCAATTTAAAGCTTACATAGATGAATTTTTAGATGATACTAGATTGGAAGTTGGGAAATTAGATGATGATTCTACTATGCTTGCTATGGAAATAAAATAACTTAAAATTTATCAATAAAACCATACATATAAAGAATAAATTAGAATTGGTTATAGAATAGGCTTTTATTATTATCTTTATATGTATGGCTTTTTTATATTGTTAGAAATTTTTGATGAAGTCATAATGATTTTAGTATTTATACTATAATTACTATGGTAGTATTTTTTACTCATTTAATATATTATGATATTTAAGGTTTGGAATTTTAGTAAAGGAAGAAATAATAAAATATGAATAAGAGTTTTAATTTAATAAAAAGATTAATTCTATTTTTTATAGGAATGACAATAATTCAATTTGGAGTGGCGTTATTTTTAAAAAGTGATATTGGCTCAGACCCATTTACAGTATTTAATCAGGGTTTAGCTTTTGCTCTACATACAACACCAGGAAAAGCAAATATAATAATTTTAGTTGTTTTAACTTGTTTGATTTTTGTTTTTGGGAAAAGTTATATAAATATAGGGACTTTGATTTGCGTTTTTGGAGTAGGTCCTGCTATTGATTTTGCATTAAATATAGTTTCTTTTTTTTCAATTGAATCATACAATATATTTGTTAAAGGATCTTTGATGGTTTTTGGATGTATGATAGTTGGTGTGGGATTTTCAATACTTTCAGCAACAAGTCTGGGGATGGCTCCAAATGACAGTGTGTATTTTATTATAAAGGATAAAACTAAATTTCAATATAGATGGGTTCGTATGACTACAGATATTTGTTATTTAATTGCTGGATATTTCTTGGGAGGCGTAGTTGGTGTAGGAACTATAATAGCTGCATTTCTACCAGGTCCAGTAATACAATTCTGTCTGCCGTATGGAGAAAAGTTCGTAAATTTATTATTGGGAAATAAAGAACAAAACAATAGATAAATCAAGCAGAAGAAAAGATTGTTAGAGCCATATTTTTTTATAAAACAAAAAGGTATTACCTAATTTTAGAGGTAATATCTTTTTATTTTATTCAAAAATCTGATTAGTATAAAAAATTTGTAATAATTTAATGGAAAAAAATTTATTGTTTTTTATGTAAAATAGTTTATAAAAACATATATCTTCTATATATAACATATAGATAGAAAATTATTTTAAAGGATTAACTTATTAATATAGATATGAAGGGGTATGGTAAATATGAAAGAAAGAAAATACATTAAATTAAGAACAGACATGTATGCAGATACAAAATTTAAAATAATAGACATAAAGCCTGAAAGAGATATGATTCATTATGTTTGGACTAGATTTGTTACTTTAGCTGGTAAGGTTAATATGGAGGGAGATTTATATATGTCAAGAAATCTTCCATATACAATAGAAACTTTAGCATTAGAGTTTAATAGAAGTGAAGAGCAAATTAAATTAGCTTTAGATGTATTTATTGAATTAGAAATGATGGAATTAATTGATGGAAAGATTTATAGAGTTAAAAATTTTGCAAAGCATCAAAATATTAAGGTGAAGGAAAAAACAAATTCAAAAGATAATGTGATTGTAGAGCCTAAAAATAAAGAAGAAATTGTAAAAGAGGTAACTAATCAAGAAACAACTTTATTGAAGACTAATATTGAAGATAGAGAAAAAATTGAGAAAGAGGCTTCTAAAAGAGATAATTATATTAATGAAGCGGAAAAGGTGGATAATGAAGATAGAAAATCCGAAATTGAAGTAGATGAAGACGGAGTGTCAAGCATAAAAAAGGACTATGGAGAGTATCAAGTAATTTACTATAGTGGAATTAATGAAGAGGATATTATTAATAGTGAAATTGTTGAGCCTAAATTAAAAGAGAGTATACCGATTCCTATTGAAAGTGAGAAAAATAATAAGAAAAGAGGAAAGAAAAAGCGGAAGGATGTAATTAATGTGACGGATGAGGATAATGGTGATGAAATAATTTCATTTACTGATGGCGAAAGACAACTAGGGGAAGGAGAACGGATTTTGTTTGAAATGACTTTTTAATTATCTAAGTATAAGATTAAAACAATGGAAATATAGATAAAAATATGGATACTTAAAAATTTATAGCAATATATTGCAATTAACAATTACGGTTGAAGCTCACAGAGAAAGTTAGAAGAACGAAATATAAAATGCCCACAGGGAAAGTTCATGTTTCCAAATATAAAATTTGGACATTCACTTTTCGATTATCACTTTTCCTTACAGGATTTTTTGAATTAATATTGTTGAATTATTATTGCAACAAATATATTATATATTTTTTTTCCAATTGGCTGACTAAGTACAATGTTCCAGTTGACAGTAATGCGTGATTGAGATAGAATAAATAATGCAAGGTGAACATTCTTTGAAAATTGAATATGTTATTAAACCATCTTAAACCTGGGGGCGTTTTGGCTTCGACGGGGGTGGGATAGGATTTGTTAAGCGAGTCGAGGGACGCATGGAGCCTCGTTAATAAAGTATGCATTAAATGTAAACGCAGAAGATAATTTTGCAATAGCAGCTTAGTTTAATAGTTGCTCATCAGCCCAGGCTTCCTACGGCTTGGATCACTGGTGTCATTAAGTAGGGAACGAAGCCTAGCAAAGCTTTGAGCTAGGGGGGTATTTATGAAGCTACCGGGAAGTATAGCCTGTCTAAGGGCGATGCTTCTGGGGAATCTTAAAACTTAGACTGCACTCGGAGAAAGACAAATTCAGCTGCTTTCGGACAGGGGTTCGATTCATAGACAGAGTCGCATTAAGGAGTGATCCTTAAATGAAAACTTGGCTTTATCGGTGAAACCGTAACAGATATAATGCTGACGGCAATACCGAGAGGTATGTAAGGAAACTTAACAGCCTCGTATCGACTTATAGGTTCCTAAAATATTACTTTAATAATATCAAGGAATACTAGGATAGAAGATATTAACTATACTAAGCTTCTATAATATGCCAGGGTTCTGTAAAATGATTAATTTGCAGAATAAGATATAGTCAGGGCCATATGAAAGTATGGAAGCTACTGACCCCTCGCCTCCACCATGAAACCCAAGAAAATCTAATTTTTGGATTTTCTTGGGTCTTTTTTTAGTTATTAGAGGTTTAGAAAATAAGCGTGTATCTTTGTAGGCAAAAAATTTAGGATATATAGAGGTGAACCGTATCATAAGTGACGTAGACTTTTTTGTAATGATAAAAATAGTAAATATATATATATATGTATATTTACTAAGGGTGGCTGCTTGTAAAGGCAAAATAAATTACTTGATTCATTAGAAGATATTAGAAAAAAGAAGCGTTAGAGCTCTAAAGAACAAAGTGCATTTTATTGGTACAAATCGCAGTATTCTCAGCTATACCAATAACAGTAACGCCCAGCATAAAATTTAAGCTTGGTACGATGAAATAGCATTAGAGAGAATCATTAATAAAGAATGAGCCTTTTACTGCTCATCCTCCAATGCCATCCTGTATTTAAGCAGCCAGTTTAGAGTATCAATAATTTGGTCATACTCATACTTCTTACGTTCAATCCCACTTATCTTCTGACGAATCCATTCAATAACTTCTTGATTGGTACGGGAATTTGTATCATGATATTGTAAGACTTCCATTATTTCAATTAGCGAACAACCAACGCCTTGAAATTTCTTTATCAGTTTTATTTGTTCTATAGCCTCATCTGGATAATTACGATTGACAAATAAATATTAAGTGGGATAATATATGTATATGCATATAAAATATTAACAATTTCTAATGAATAAAAAATTTTAAAGATATACATGTATATACATGTAAAGTGAAAGGCGGTTTATTAGTGAAATCATTATTCGATAAAACTCAATTAGGTTCTCTTAAAATGAAAAATAGATTTGTTAGATCTGCAACATATGAAGGTATGGCAGATGAAAAAGGTCACATGACAGAGGAGTTATTTAAAGTTTATGAAGATTTAGCTAAGGGGGGAGTCGGAACTATAATTACAGGATTAACAGCTGTAACTGATTTAGAAGAATTCATCCCTGGGCAAATGGGCATTTATGATGATTCCTTTATTAATGAGTATAAAAGAATTTCTGAAGTAGCTCATAAATATAATGCTAATATAATACTTCAAGTTGGAGCAGCTGGTACACAAACCATTAAAAATGAAGAAAAAGTAATGTGGGGACCAAGTGATATAGTAGACTTGGGATATAAAAATACTCCTCAAGAAATGACTCGAGAAGAAATTATTTCGTTACAGGAAGCTTTTGCTAGTGCTGCATTTAGAGCTAAGGAAGCAGACTTTGATGGGATTCAAATACATTCAGCACACGGATATTTATTGAGTAAGTTTTTAACCCCTTATTACAATCACAGAACTGATGAATATGGTGGTAGTATAGAAAATAGATCTAGAATGCTTTTAGAAACATACCAAAAAATCCGTCATAAGGTTGGGGATGAATATCCAATCCTAATTAAGATTAATAGTGAAGATTTTATGGATCAAGGGATGAGTTTTGAAGAATGTCAATACTTATGTAAAAGACTTGAAGAAGCAGGAATAGATGCTATTGAGATTAGTGGAGGTAGTTTATCCTCACGACCAAATGAAAGTTATTCGAGAAAGATATCAAAAGGTCAGACACCTTATTATTTGCATTATGCTGAAAAGATAAAACAAGAAGTGAGCATTCCAGTTATTTCTGTAGGTGGTATTCGAGACTTTACTGCATTGACAAAAAGTTTGAATGAGAATTCAATAGATTACTTTGCATTAAGCAGACCGTTGATATGCGAAAGTAATTTGATTAATCGTTGGCAAGAGGGAAATATGGAAGTGGCAAAATGTATATCCTGTGGTAAATGTTCAGGTTTTGGTAAAACAATATGTATTTTTAATAAATAATGATGAGAAATAGTGATAATCAACTTAATAAGCTGATTATAAGAACCTTGACAATGAGAATTACTGTGAATTAATATATGTATATTCAAGGTTTATTGGAGGTGTATTATTCATGGCTCATTTGAAGCATATAAAACTATTAAAAAGTTGTGTTTGTAGAAATTTGCGTATGACAACAAGAATTACTACCCAGCATTTCGATAAAATTTTTCAGACCGTTGGACTAACAGCGCCTCAATTTTCACTTTTAGTAGAAATAGCTGAAAATGAAAATATTGCAGTAAGTGGATTAGCTGAAAAAATGCTAATGGATCAAACTACAGTAACACGTAACATAGAAATATTAAGAAAAAAAGAATATGTTAATGTGAGAGCAGACGATAATGATTCGAGAAAAAGATGTATTTCAATTAGTGATATTGGTGAAGAAAAATTAAATGAAGCTATTCCAGTATGGAATAATGTCCAGTCTTCAATAGAAAAGGAGATTGGTGCTGAAAGATTTAAGGAATTTTTAATAACTTTAGGGCAAATACAGAATTGTATTAATAAGTATTGAGATAAATAAATCAGATAAGCGTTAATAGACAACTATCTTAGGTGTTATATAGAGGTTATGATCATAGTTCAATATAGACGTTCTTTAATTAATTAGGAACAAAGATTTCTCTTTAAAAATATTTATATATATTATAGAGAAACTAACTTAATATCTTGTCTAAGTAAAGTTTAGATGTTATTTTATCTGTGAAATAATACTTTTTAATATTATTATACAAGAGAATTAATGAAAGAAGATGATTTCTAATTATGGAGATACAGAATAGAAATGAATATAAGAATAGATGGATAATATTGGTGGTTGTAGTACTACTTCCATTCATGGCAACATTAGATAGTACCATAGTAAATGTAGTACTACCAGTAATGGTAAATATATTTTCTGTGCCCTTATCCTCTATTCAATTAATAATAATTTGTTATCTCATTACAATAGTTAGTACGATATTATTTTTTGGAAGATTAGGTGATATAAAAGGAAAATCCATAATATTTAATTTGGGGTTATTTGTATTTACTATCGGTTCCTTATTTTGTGGTTTATCGAAGAATTTTACATCCCTAGTATTTTTTCGAGTCATTCAAGCCATAGGCGCATCTGCTGCTATGGCAAATAATCAGGGAATAATAACTCAAGTATTTCCTGACGATGAAAGGGGAAAAGCCCTTGGAATATCTGCAACTTTTTTAGCGTTAGGAACTATGATAGGTCCACCTTTAGGTGGTTTCATAGTTTCGTATTTAAATTGGAGGTATATATTTTATGTGAATATTCCCATTGGAATAATTGCTTCGATAGTTGGAGTTAATGTATTACCCGGCAAGTTGAGTAAAAATAAAAAAGATATTGATTTTATTGGAGCTATAGTTTTTGGAGCTAGCGTTATTTTTTTATTTTATTCTCTTATAACTGGAGAAATCAGCGGATATGAGAATGATCTAATAATAGGTTGCTTTTTTATAGCAGCATTACTTTTTGTTATATTTATATTTGTAGAAAAAAGAAAAAAACATCCACTTTTGGATTTTTCTTTATTTAAGAATTCACTTTTTTCTGTAGGCATATCGTGTACTTTTATATGTTATATGTCATTTAATAGTAATAATATTGTTCAACCATTTTATCTTGAGAATGTATTAAAAATGACACCTGATTATGCTGGAATAATTATGATGATTTCACCAGCTATAATTACAGTAATTGCGCCTTATAGTGGACATTTGTCTGATAAAATTGGCTCTGAGTATTTAACTTTCCTTGGTCTAATGGTTATGGGAATTGGAATGGGTTTAATGGCAACCTTAAATGATAGCTCGACTATCCAGAGATTAATTATATATACATCCTTAATAGCTATAGGAAATGCACTTTTTTTATCACCTAATAATTCTCTCATCATGTCTTCTGTACCTGACGATAAGTTAGGAATTGCAGGGAGTATAAATGCTTTTGTAAGAAATTTAGGACAATCTATAGGTGTAGCTATGGCTAACTTGATTTCATATTCTTTCATGAGTATAAAAATGGGAAGAAAAGTACTTGGATATGTGGAAGGCAGAGATGATATATTTATATTTGGAATGAGACATGTCTATGTAGTTGCCGCTTTAATTTGTTTTATAGGAGTAGTGATAACAGCTGTAAGATTAAGGAGTATCATATATAAAAAATAATAGAAAAATGAAATATATATATTGATAAATAATGAGGTTGATTTTATAAGTAAAGTTGTTAATATATAAGTTTTAATTAAGACTGTACATTTTAATTAAAGATTATTTTAAAAGTCCAAAGTAATTTCATCATTAATTGTTACCTGTTAATTGGATTATATATATGTAATATTTTTGATTAAAACTAAGATAAGATTTTTTGGTGGATTTCAAAGGTCACGCTTCGCCTCCACCATAAAACCCACGAAAATCTAATTTTTGGATTTTCGTGGGTATTTTATTTTGTAAATATTTAATTTAAAAATTCTATTGTGTAGTTTCCACTCCTGGAGGTGTTCCACCTGGGCTGCCTCCATTTGGAGGTGCACCACCTTGACCACCATCTGGAGGCGCGACTCCTGGTGCTCCGCCTTGATTTCCTCCACCTGGTGCTCTGCCAGATTTGGATTTCTTTTCATAGATCTTTGCAAGCATTGAAGCTGCTTCAGCTCTTGACATTGCTTCAGATGGACGAAGCGTACTACTGTCTTCAGCTTCAAGAGCTCCTAAATCTACAATTGTAGTTGCTCCAACTAATGAATCAGAAGAAAGTGAACTTGCATCTGTATATTTGGTAAGATCTGATTCAGATCCATCGCTTGTTGTAACACCTAAAGAAGACAATGCACGATAGGTATAAAGGAATGCCTTATCTCTGGTTAGGGTATTTTCAGGTTTAAAATAATTATTGTCAGTATCAAGTATACCTTTGGATACTGCCCATGAAACAGCCTTGGCATAACTGCTATTTGATGATACATCTTCAAATGAAGAAGTTATTTGTGTTTCAGGAGATCCAGCTGCTTTATATAGCATAGTTATATAATCTTTACTCAAAATACTAGAACCAGGGTTAAATGCTGTATCACCATTTCCTGTAACTATGTCGTTTTGTGCAAGGGTATCTACAGCATCAGAAGCCCAAGAGTAATTTTCCATATCGTTAAAGTATTTTGAATAGTACTTTACAAATGTAACATTTCCGTATTGACCTGGAGTGATTGTATCACTTTTTTGATACTTAACAGTTACAGGAGTATCAGCAGTAATTTTTGAAATATCTGATGATTCTATAGTTCCTACGGTTGTATCCTTTGTTACCTTCCATGATGAATCGCTATCAAAATAAAGATTTGCATTATATGCATAACCATCTGTAGTTCCTGTCCACTCAGAATTTTCAAAGTGTGCATTTAGTGTACTTGGACCACTTCCCATTCCAGGAGCAGTACTATCTACAGTTTTTGCTACATAAAAATCACCATTTATCTCTGTAGTCTCACTTTCAGAATTTGATAGATCCCAATGAGTCTTACTGTTTTCATTCTTAAAGTATACATTTCCTGTTCCGCCACCTTCAGCAGAAATTATATAATTATTTGCAGCCTTACATTTATCAGGGTTTGCTGCTGCATAGCTTTCAAGATATGTTCCTTTGTAAGCATCTGGAGAATTATATTTGCTGTCACCATATTTTTTATAGTTTTCATTTATTAACAATGAACTATCTACATATACAGGTGTACTAGATGCCTCAGTATATATAACGGCAAATCTGTTTCCGCCAGAATATCCTGGAGTTGCAGATTTATCAAGGAACCACCAGTTAAGTGAATCTAATGTGTAAGCTGGTGAATTTGCCTTATCTAAAAACATGTTAAGTTGAGAAATAGAAGTTGCAGATTTTCCATTAATTGCACTATCAATTTCATCTTTTTTATTAAGGAATGCTGATGGATCAGCTATGTCATAGGAATTTCTCATCTCTTCGTCATCGTAATAAGCTGAAACCTTAGAGTTTGAAACTTGTACCTTAGAATAATTTCCACCTTCATTTCCATTACGTGTTTTTATTCCCATAACACCTTGGATTTCGCAGTTGTAAGCATAGCTATATCCACCTGAAGCAGATACAAGGCCTGCATCAAGATATGAGGTCAGATTACTGTTGTACAATGAAACTAGCCCCTTATCACTACCTATTGAATATACACCTGCACAACGAAGACCATAAGTTTTTGTGTAAGCCTGATTTGCTATAATAGTACCGCCACCTGTATCAGTTGCAAGTGCTGTACCAGCTTCGTCACCAGTAATAACTACTGTACTGTTGCTATAATCCTTTTGATTTTCATATTCTGGAACATGTGCTCCTGATTCATCTTTTGTCATGTAAGCATTAATACCTGAAGGTCTTGTTTCTAAAGCTGTTCCATCACCTCCAGAGTATTCTTTTCCAACATTGATTGTAGCATCATCACTACGTGTACCTGTTGTGACAAATTTAGTGTTATATTTTTCTCCATTTTGTGCATTTATATATATTTCTCCACGATATGAATCATATGGTCCATGTGCACCAGAAGAGCATCCAAATAAAAGACCACCTTGTATATTAAGGCGTCCACCATAGGTAGCGTAAGCGGTGTTTACAGTACCATCAATTAGTGGGTTTTTCAATGTCAAAGAAGCTTTTCCAACAGCTGTTGCATCAGTAGTTCCACCATCAACTATAATAGCTGAACCAAGTCCATAGAAATTTCCTGCTTCTGCTGGACCTATTGAACTTGCATCACTTTTAACATGATATGAATTAACTGTAACATTTGTTTCTTTAGTTGAAGAAGTTACTTCAGATCTGTTAGCAGAAGTGCTGCTTGAAGCTTGTACTAAAATACCAGCTGTATTTAAGTCACTTGAATATTTTTCAGTAGTATCATAGCTGCCTAAAAGAGTTTCTGAACTATCAGCAACTTTTGTTGTCTTTTTATATAGATAAGCAGTATATACTCCTACCTCACCTTTTGAAGGACCATTTTGTATATTCTCATTATAGTTAAATAAACGAATCAAATCATAGTCTTTACCATATACAAGCTTATCATTTTCATAAGCATAATTGATAACTTCTGCCTTACTTTTGAACATAATCTCTGATTTACTTTGATATGATTTAACTTGCTTATAATTTTTACTATCTGCTGCATAATATACACCTGTAGATATACCAGTAGATTCATAATAATCATTTGTTTCAGCACCACATGATTTAACTTCGGTATTAACATCATCAGGAAGAGATGTAAACCATGATACGGCACCTTTTGTTATAGATGGAGCAGTATAGGTTGAATCCTTTGATGATTTACGCGTATCGTTTGGATCAGCTTCAAAGGTAGCAGTAATACTTGCAGATGCACTTGAAAATGTGTATTCATAGGAATATTCATTTTTACCAATTGCAGCATCCACTGATTTTCCATCAGCAGTCAAGGATTTTATTTTGTAACCAATGTCTGCTGTGATTGTAAAAGTTCCAGAATATCCACCTGTAAGCATATCTTTTGGAACATTATAAGTTCCTTCTGGAAGAATTTCACCATTGTCTTCTGAAGTAACAGAAAATGTAGAAACTTTACTGCTAAAACCACTTGTTCTTTCTTCTGCAACAGTTTTAGATACAAAGTCTTCTGTACTATAAAATATACCTGCACAGCTCATAAAGCCAGCAGCAGTAAGAACGGTATCTTTGCCAAATGCCCATCCTTTTGTGGCATTGTAGTCATAAATGGCATTATCATTAATTTTAGTCACACTATTTGGAAATAAGACATAATTTCCATCTACCTTATTATTGGAAGATACTGCACTTGAGCCATTTCCAATGGAGGTAACTGTATGGCCATTAACTGTGGCTGGGAACATAACAACTTTAGCGCTCTTTTCTGCTCCAGCTGCATTTATAATTGTAGCTTTGCCATCACTGTCTAAGGTATATGACCAGTTGCCGTCTTGCAAATTGGATGCCGTCTCAGATTCAGATTTTTTATTACAGCCAATTACAAGTAGGCTAACTGAAAATATCAATAGTAGTAAAATTAATTTTTTCATTTTGTCCAAGCTTTTCACTCCTTAATTTTGAATTTATTTTTTAGTCGGTTGCAGAATACTGAAACCATTGATTTATATAACTCCTTAAAGCTATATATCTATATTTTTTATAATTACTACTAAGCTTTTACAAGTTTCAATATAACCTTTCCTGTATATGTTCCAGCTGCAATTTCTGTTTTTTCTCCATTTACAGTCATTGCAACCTTATATCCTTCAGGTGCTTTAATATTTGAAGGATCTGCAATAGTTAAACTTCCAAGGTATGAATCATTTGTAATTGTCCATGTAGAATTATTATTAAAGCTTGCAATAATTCCGAAGTTACCTTCAGCACCATAATAATTTCCGTTTAGACTTGAAATTTTGCCTGTGCCATCTGTATAAGAAAGCTTGTCAACATTCCATAAACCATTTGAACCATCAGCAAAAGAACCATTGAAATTAGAATCAGCAAAATTTACTGTAAGCTTTGAAGATCTGCTACCATTTCTGCCTTCAACACTTCTGCTTACATCTCCCTCATTCCAAATTATACCTTCAGCATCAGATTTATTAAAATTAATTATAGGTTCAGAACCTGCTTCAGAAGCTACAAGGTATTTAAAATCTTTTGTGTTAGTATTTTTAAATTTACTTTGATTGAAAACAAGATTTATTCCAGAGGCTTCAAATTCCATAACAGAGCTTGTAAGTCCACCAAAAGCACTTCCGCTTGTTAGATAAGGAACGTTTGAAAAATCAGTATCACCAGTATATTTACCAGCTGAATAATTATAATATGTGTTATCTAAAACACTATTTCTTAGCCTTGTGTCGCTTGTATATGTTTCTCCAGCAATTGTACTTAGCTTTGTAAGAAGTACTTTTGATGCATCATCAGAAATGTTATAGTTTTTGCAAAGAGTACCAATTGTCATAGTAGAACCGCTCATCATATAGTGAATTAAATCAGTGCTGCCACTGGCCTCTTTCCATGCTGCAACTGCTTGAGCTGCTTTGTCACCAGTAACATAACCTTTAATATCCTTATCAGCTATTAAAGTAATATTGTTAAAAGTTGAAGTGGAATTTGTGTTTATACCTCCACGATTTCTGAAGCCAATTTGACCTGTTGCAGTACTGTTATTAAATTTAAAAGTTCCTCCTGAAGCAGAGACAAGTCCAGCATCCATTTTTGAAGTGAAAGAGGAATCTTCAGCAGTAATTACACCGCCGCCTATAACATAAGCACCAGCTGAACGGTTACCATAAACAGTTGTATGGAAATCTTCTACGTCAACAACACCATTACCAAAATCATTTGCCAATGCAGAAGCTTGTCCGACAGAGTAACTTCCAGGAATACCTGTAACTGATGAGACTTTATTTAAATATGCATATCCACCATATACTACATCAGCAACATGATTGTTCCAACCCGTTAAGTTAAAGTCAGCATTATACACATAAACACTTGCAGTATCTTGTGGTGCAGAGGTTGTACCTGCTTTAGTTCCAGCTCCACCAGCGATAATACCATTAGCACCATCGCCATTTGCAGAAAAAGTACTTACTCCGCCTTTAAGACTTCCAACAGTAATTTTACCTCCATTTGTGGCATAAAGAAGAGCATTCATTCCCCATTCCATCATGATTTCAACATTATATGAACTAAGTCCTGTTTCATAAGACATTTTGCCCCAATTACCAGAAGAAGTTGATACAGCATCAAGCATGCCAACATCAATTGTTCCATAGTCATTAGCCCATAAAATGCTACGATTTTCATTTGCATTTGCACCAATAGCATCTCCATCCTTAGAAGTATCAGCGGTTAATTTACTTTTATAGTATTCATTACCTTCTCCGCTTGTCTTTACAACTGAATTTGCAAAGGCAAGATATATATTACTTAAAACATCTCTAGCGCTTAATCCATTAAGATTCTTGTTACCGCTAGAAATTGTAACAGGGTTATAAGAATAAGTTGAGTTATAAGGTGAATAGTAAAGAATATCTATATCACTATCATCATCTGTATCCCTGTAAGTTACATATTTATAGTGGTTGCTTGTTGAAGGAAACTTTTTAGTCTTTTCATCAATGGAAATACTTTCACCAGTTTTTACATCATAAGCAATAGCTTTTTTATCTAAATTAACTTTATTTCCATTTATATAATAGCCTTCTTGATAATTTAAGAGTGTTTTAACCTTACTATAGGAGCTGTCGCTTGCAATTTTAGTATTGAGAGTAGCAGCTTCATCAGCTGTCAAAGCACGAAAAGTTTTATTGAGTTCAGCAGCACTTATATCCTTTGCAAAGTCTTTATAAATTTCAATTGTTTGTGCTTTGGGGGTATAATTATCACCACTAAAAGTAACAGTGTTATTGGAAAAAGTCACATCGGAAGCTTTATCACTAGCACTTTTGCAAATTTTTGCTATGGATTCTGCTGTGACTCCGTAGCTTGAAGAATTTGTTACATTTAAATAATTTCCACCACCAATAGCAGCAGCGCTGGAGTTAGTCATAGAAACATTTAGGCTTTCTGTATTTCCAGTTACAACAGTTTTTCCACCTGCAGAAGATTGAGACGTACCTGATGGTAGATATAAAGCTGCGTTACCACTACTTTGGAAAGCACCTTCTTTAATTGCTACATTAGGATTTGCAAAGGAAAGAATGACAGCAGTATTCAAATCGTAAAAGGCCCAATCTTCAATTTCAGTTACACTATCAGGAACATAAACAGCCATGATTTCACTATGATGACCAAAAGCTTGTGCTGAAATTTTTGTAACAGGAGCTCCGCCTAGAACGCTAGGAACAATAACTACGGCATCTGTTTTTCCAGCATAATATGTAATCGTGCTAGTTACAGTTTTAGTGTTACCAGAAGTTGTTGTTATAACATCAAAGGACCAGTTCCCCTCCACAGTAGAAACTTTTGTTGTAGATGTAGTGCTGCCAGCTCCTGGTGCACCACCTTCTGGAGGAGCTCCCATACCACCAGCAGGTGGTTGAGCTGGTTGATCTGCTGCCATAGCACTTAAAGAAAAACAGCTTGTTGTTATTGATAAGGTTAGAAGAAGTGTTAATATTATTTTTTGTGATTTCATTAATATCCTCCTTGTGTTTTATAAATATTATGTGTTTTTAGTTTATTTTAACTAGTGAACCTTTAATTAGTCTTAAATTATTTGTTTTCATGTACCTTTATTTAGAATATTACCTGAGACTAGAAGCTAGATTTATTTATGAATTTACAATCCAACTTACTCTTTGTGTAATTAATTCAGATAATTAACTGTTAAGGAAACGTTAAGGTTGGAATGATAAATTGTATTCAAAGGTTAAATAATATAAATAGTTGAGGTGAAGGTAATGAGTAATGACGTAATATATTCTATAATAGTACCCTTATATAATGAAGAACTTGTGATAGATGAAAGTTATAGAAGATTAAAAAAGGTTATGGACTCTACTAAAGAAAATTATGAAATTGTATTTGTAAATGATGGAAGTAGAGATACTACAAGAGAAAAGGCTCTGGAGATATGCAAAAATGATGAAAAAATAAAACTTATTAACTTTTCACGAAATTTTGGTCATCAAGCAGCTATAACAGCAGGAATGGATTTAGCACTCGGAAATGCTGTTGTTGTAATAGATGCAGATCTTCAAGATCCTCCAGAAGTCATTTTGAAAATGATTGAAAAATGGAAGGAAGGCTATGAAGTTGTTTATGGAAAGAGATTAAAAAGAGAGGGAGAAACTTTCTTTAAAAAATTTACCGCAAAGATATTTTATAGAATATTAAAAAGTATAACGACTATTAACATTCCTGTAGATGTGGGAGATTTTAGACTTATAGATCGAAAAGTATGTGATTCTATGATTTCACTTCCTGAAAAAAATAGATATGTAAGAGGACTCGTTAGCTGGGTTGGCTATAAGCAAACTTATGTAGAGTTTGAAAGACAGGAAAGATTTGCTGGAGAAACCAAATATCCTTTGAAAAAGATGATAAAGCTTGCTTTTGATGGTATAACCTCTTTCTCATATAAACCACTTGTTATTCCGGGGTATTTTGGAGTTTTGTTTTTTCTTATAGGAATAATTTTAATGATTGTAACTATTGTAAAAAATATACACAATTTAAATATAAACTTTGGAATGATAATGTCAATTAATTTAATCATGTTTGGTGTAATTTTAGGCTGTATAGGTATGATTGGTGAATATATCGGACGAATTTTTGATGAAAGTAAAGGAAGGCCTATGTATATAATTGATACCACAACAAATTATACACCTATAAAAAAAGCGCGAAGCGCAACCAAGAACAGTTCACCTTTAAAAAAAGTCGGAAGAACAAGCGAGAACTTATCACATTTAAAAGAGGTGAGAAGCACAGCCAAGAACTTATCACAACCACCAAAAGCACAAAGCAAAACCGTAAGCATACCTCATTTAAAAAAAGTGCAAGGTTCCAATTAAAATGAGGAAGCATATTTTAAAAGGAAACACATCTTATAATCATTCGCTGAGTAAGGGATTTACAGAAAATCATAGATTTTGGCTATCTGCTTATGGAAAACTTAAACTATTAAGTCGATTTTCTATTATAGGAGTATTAAACACACTTATTGATTTGGCTACATTTACAATATTTCATAGTTTGTTTGGCGTAAATTATACAATAAGTCAGGTAGCAGGATATAGTCTTGGGGTTGTAAATAGTTTTGTATTTAATAAGAATTGGACCTTTGAACATAGAGATACTAATAAAAAGACAGTTCATGAATTTTTGCAATTTATTATTATTAATTTAATTTCGCTTACAATTACAATAATATTTATGGAATGTTTAATAAACGACTTTGAGGTTAATGTATATATAGCAAAAATAATTGTAACGTTAATAGCTCAAATAACTAATTTCATTGGATATAAACTATGGGTGTTTAACTAAGTTTAAGAGAGTTTATGTGAAATTAAAAAATAATAAAGGGAAAGAACTTTATATGGAGGCAAAAAAATGAAAAAACTTAAATTTACAAAAGAAACTTTAGTTTTATCACTAATTTTAATATTATCTGCAATACTAAACTTTGCAAATATAGGTATAGAGGGATATGGAAATGGATATTATGCTTCAGGTGTAAAGAGCATGACTATGAGTCTTAAGAATTTTTTCTTTGTATCTTTTGATCCAGCAGGCTTTGTAACAATTGATAAACCGCCAATGGGATTTTGGATACAAACTATATCAGCAAAAGTATTTGGGTTTAGTGGATGGAGTATACTTTTACCTCAAGCTATTGCAGGTGTAATTTCAGTTTACCTTATATATTATCTTGTAAAAAGATCTTTTGGAGCTCCAGCTGGACTTATATCATCATTATGTCTTGCAGTAACTCCAGTTTTTATAGCTACAAGCAGGAATAATACAATAGATAATTTACTTATTGTTACACTGCTCTTTGCCTGCTTAGCTCTTTCTAAAGCGGCAGAACAAGGAAAAGTTAAATATCTTATAATAAGTTTAGTGCTTGTAGGTATTGGATTTAACATTAAGATGTTAGAAGCATATATGATTGGACCTGCTTTATATATAACATATCTTCTTTCTTCAGCGATATCTTTTAAGAAGAAGATAACACACCTTGTTGTGGGTTCAGTTATTCTTTTTACGGTATCTTTATCCTGGGCTGTAATTGTAGACTTAGTACCAGCACAAAATAGACCTTTTGTAGGTAGTAGTACAAACAATAGCGTTATTGAACTGATATTTGGGCATAATGGTTTGGAGAGACTTGGTCTTAGCAGCCAATCAGGTCCAGGGGCCGGTGGTCCTGGTAATGGTAATAAAGATGATGGACAAAGACAATCTAAAAATATTGGGAATTCTACTTCTAATGCAGCACCAGAAAATTCTAACGACAATAGTAAAGGGCAAGAAATGGCAGGTGCTCCAAGCGGAAATGGTCAAGGAATGCCTGATGGTCCTACAGATGGAAATAGTCAAGAAATGCGTGGGGGGCCTTCAGATGGTAATGGTCAAAAAGGTGGAGAGATTCAGCCACCAAGTGGTGCTGGTCAAAGAGGTCAAAATGGTGGAGGACCAGGAGGTCAAGGCAGCGGTCTTCAAGGAACCTTCGGAGGTCAAACTCCAGCAGGAATTACAAGATTATTCTCTAAAAATGTTTTATCAGATCAAATAGTTTGGTTTATTCCACTTGCTTTATTTGGATTTTTAGCAGGTGCAATAAAAGAAAAATTAAGATTCAAGTTAGACAATAGAAAAAAAATATCACTATCATTATGGATTGTATGGCTGGTTCCTGAATTTATATACTTCAGCTTTACAACAGGATTGTTCCATCCATATTATTTAAGTATGATGGCACCACCAATTGCAGCTTTAGCAGGAATTGGGGTGGTAACAATGTGGCAATTCTATAAAGAAGGTGGTTGGAAGTCATGGTTATTACCGATAGCTTTTGTAGCAGAAGGTTTAACTCATACGTTAATGTTATCTTATTTCTATAGCAGCCTATCAGTTGTTATAAGAAATATAATTATTGCCTCGCTAGCATTATGTTTTGGAGCTTCCGTGATACTTTCTATATTAAATGTTACAAAAAGTAAAAATAATGATGACGTTAAAGATAACAAAAATACAAAATTAAAGAAAGGATTAGTAGGAATTGCTTTAATTGGTATTCTGGTAACACCATTTATTGGTGCAAGTGCAGCAATAACTCATAGTGTAAATAGTACAATTCCTTGTGCTGGATTAGAACTTCTTTCGAATAGCGAAAAAGGTGGTTTTGGTGGAGGAATGGGAGATAAGATTAATAGCGGCAATACAAAGTTAATTGAGTTTCTAAAGAGTAACAAAACAATTGAAAAATATTTACTAGTTGTATCTTCTTCACAAAGCGCACAAAATATAATAATTCAAACAGGTGAATCTGTGATGGCTCTTGGAGGTTTCTCAGGCTCTGATAACATACTTACTTTGGATCAGTTTAAGGAATTGGTTAAAAATGGAGAGGTAAGATATGTACTTTCAGGAGGTATGGGAGGTAGAGGTAATGGAGGCAACGAAATCATGAACTGGGTTGCTCAAAATGGTGAAGTTATTCCAGGAAGTGAATATAAAGATTCTAATACATCACAAAATCCTGGTGGATTCGGAGGAGGAAACAATTCTGAACAGTTATATGATTTAAAAGGAGCCGCTGATACTTTAAATTAAAAAATTAAATTATGTAACTATATTAAATGAGTAAAATATTATATTCAATAAATAAAATATTTTGCTCATTTTTCAATGTATAAACTAGTTTGAAATTATTAGCATTTTAAAAGTTTATAAAATCAAGGGCTAAGGAGTTATAATTGAAAAATTTAAATGGTCAATTAAGGATGAAAAGACCTGAGGCTTTTCTGAAAAACATTTAATTAAAGAAAGCCAGTAGATTTCCTCCTATATTTTCATTTTAAATTCTAAATTGAAAATATAGTGAAGTTTGGTGAAGGGAGAATAAGAAATGGAAAAAGCTAATTTAAAAAAACATACACTCAAAATAAGTTTAATTTTTATTTTATTGATATCAGCATTTTTATGCATATATACAGTATGGAATTATAATGGAAATAATGATATGATAAAAAACAATCAATTTATGGCAGAAGGAGCTCAGTCTAATAATGGTCAGAATACATCTCCTTCAAATAAAGCTCAAACAAGCTCCAGCGAAGATTCAAGAGCTTCTAGTGGAAATGATCAATCAAATCAAAATATGAAACCGGATAAAAATGGAGGTATGGCACTACAAAATGGTGATACGAAGCCAAATCAAAATGAAGGCATTGCTCCGCCAAGTGGAGGTAAACAATCTTATTCAAATAAAAACAGACTGCCTGGACAAAATGGAAATATGCAAAGAGGTAATACAAATACTAAATATGTTCCTGCACTTACTATATACTCAGGAATATTTTTAATTTTATGTATGGGAACGTATTACTTATTTAGACGCAAGAATATAAAGATTAATTTTGCTGATGAAAAAACAATAATGTTTGCACTATTAGCTGCAGGACTTCTTTTAAGAATTGCTGGATCAACACTGATGGATGGACACAATGATATTAACTTATTTAAAAATTGGGCATCGACTGCCGCAAATGGTCTTTCACAATTTTATTCAAACGCTAGATCAGCAGACTACCCGCCTTTGTATATATACATTTTAGCTTTAATCGGTAAGATTGCAAGTGTGCCTGATTTTAGTGCATATTTTATTTTGATGCTCAAGATACCATCAATAATCGCTGATATTATTACATCTTATTTTATATACAAGCTAGGGAAAAAACATTTTAGTTCAGTAATTAGTATTTTAATAGCTACATCTTATATTTTCAATCCAGCTATTTTTATAGATTCAGTTTTTTGGGGACAGGTTGATTCATTTTTTACACTGTTTATTGTTATTGCATTATTTTTATTAGCAGAAAAGAAAATTGCAGTCTCATCTGCAATGTTTGCAATAGCTGTACTCATGAAACCTCAAGGAATTATATTCCTTCCTATACTTTTCTTTGAATTAGTAAGAGAAAGAAAAGTAAAAAAAATTATATGTGCAGCGTTGTCAGCAATAGTTACTGCATTTATAATTATACTTCCATTTTCCTTAAATCAGCAAAGTCCATTATGGATTTTTAAGCTTTATTCCAATACAATATCAGAATATCCATATGCATCTGTCAATGCATTTAACTTTTTCAGTTTGATAGGAGCAAACTATAAAAACAATACAGATACTTTATTACTATTTAATTATCATACTTGGGGAATGATTTTTATTGTATTAACAACATTATTTTCATGGTTAATTTATATCAAAAATAATAATAGAGCTTTTGTTCCAGCAATAGCATTACTTCAAATCGCAGGAGTATTCACTTTTTCAGCTGGAATGCATGAGAGATATCTATTTCCTGCTGTAGCATTAGCAATTTTAGCATTTATATACTTAAAGGATAGAAGATTTATTTTATTAGCTATAGGATTTAGTTTAACGAGTTATATTAATATTTCGACTGTTCTGTTTAATCTAAATTTTAATATTTTACTTATGATGACTTCAGCTTTAAATGTACTATTGGTTGGTTATTTGGTAAAAGTTTTATTTGATATTACTGTTAAGTGTGATAAGTCGCAAGGGCAGAGTGAAATAAAGGAGTTTTAATATGTTAGAGTATTTACATTCACTAAGAGAGAAATTGAAAATAAATTATCTAACGAGGGTTTTGATAACTTAGCAAAAATGTATTATAACAAGATTATATGGATATGGACTGAAAGAACATATCAAATTGAAGCATATGGCATTGGTAATGAAGAAACAATGAATTTAAATCATGGACCGGGCAGGGGTGAAGCACAATATAGTATACTACTTTTGCAACTAATGTATTTAAAGGAGATTCAAAATATAGAAGCGGATTGCTTTGAATATTATATGTAATGAAATTTCTAATGTATTGCTTTATTTTTATCAGATTGATAAGTGGGATAAAATTAAAAATAGTTAATAGATGAATTTGATTTCCCAATAATCCTCCAGTTAACACCCACCAACTAGTATTTTGATGTTTCCTATAGTCGGTAAAGTATTAGATCCATTTAATAAAGTGATAAAAAATATCAATCCAAGTCCTAAAGTTCCAACAGCAAAGCTGACAAGAAATGAAAGTATAGGATTTACTATTTTATAGCGAAAAGCTCCATTTATATCAACTTGCAAAGTCAGAGCAAAGCCAGATAATAATGAGAGTAAATAATATAGGAATGTCATAGTATAGCTTCCATTAAATTTAATATTATAGAGCTTTCTATGAAAAATTAAATTAAGCATAGAAAGCTCTATTAAAAAGTAACTAGAATTAATTTAAGTTTTAGTAAAAATAATTTTCAAATATATCATCTAACCAATCAAACATAACTTGATGAAATAGTGCATGATTACCTTCTTGACAATGTTCTTCTGCGCCTTCATCTATAGTAAAGATACGAACTGTTTTTGGTGCCTTTATTGAATCTAAAAGGGCATTTAATTGGTCATTAGAAACAAAGTGATCTGTTTCTCCCATAGTGAGCAATATAGGGCATTTAATCTTTTCAGCAACTCCTTTTAAAGAAGCTTTCTTCATTTCATCAAAAACTTCATATCTGTGTTTCAAGCCAAATACCCACTTACCATTGTTTAGCATCCAACGAAGATTTGAATTATTTTCTTCAGCTTTTGCAAGCATTGCTTCTTTTTGTTCTGTTGGTAAGCTTAATACTTTTTCAAGGTGAGGATTTTGATTTATAGTAGATTCATAAGTATCATAGAATACGTTGAAAGCAATACATGCTTTTATACGTTCATCAAAAGCTGCTGCCCTTGGTGCAAAATAACCACCTAAGCTCATACCAAGCAAGGATATTTTATTAATATCGATATCTTTTCTTGTTTCAAGGTAATCTATTGCAGCACCTACTGGAACTTCTGCATCATGACGCATATAAAGGTTATTCTTTCTTAAAGCTTCTCCTTGTCCTGGGCATTCAAAGATCAAACAGTTATAACCACGTTTTATAGCTGGAGCAGCACCACAGAAATAAAGCTCTTGAAGAGTGGAGTCATATCCACCGATAAATAATAAAGTTGGTATTGTTGAAGTATTGGCTTTATCATAGTTTAATGCTCCATAGAAATATCCTTTTAAATATGTACCTTCATATGGTATTTCTACTATTTCAAAATGTGAATCTATAAGCTTCATTGCTTTTTCGAAAGTTTCAACACTTTTTTCAAAGTTTTCACTACGTCTGGGATCAGTTCCTTGTAAAAATAATTCTGCGGTTCTATAATAATTATGTGCTCTAAGGAAAGCTTCTCTAGCACTTATTTTATGTCTCTTATTTAAGCAGTCAATACCTGTTTGTTCAACTCTTTCAGCTGTATTATTCCATTCTTCATACCAGCTGTCAAAGTCACCTTCTTTAATTTTTGCAGCTGTTGCTAAGGTTTCACCTATTTCTGCTCCTTGATATCCTGCATAAGTTGCAGCTCTTAATAATTCAAATGAAAATGCTTGATCTTGAAAATGTAGTTTCATAGTTAAATCCTCCTTTATATAATAAATTTTCAGTTTTGCATTTAATAGATTTATTTGATTTTTTAATTGAACATTCAATGAATGAAAAGTGTAAAATTCCATAAAGGAATTTTTATTTTTTCCAAGTCATTTGAGTATAATTTATAATTTGTTCTAAATACTCATCTTTACTAATTGAATATATATTTCTTTCTCCAAAAAGTATATTTTGTAATATATACGTATAGATAGAACTCCAAAACTGATTTGCCATCATGAAAAAATCAAAAGCTTTTATTTCATTTTTTTCAGCTTTCTCTTTTAAAATAAGTTCTGTTTTATGAATTACCTTCTTTATATGGTTATTAAAAGTGTTAATATATTCATTAGATAATATATTTTGCTCCCTTAATAATATAATTACTATATTTTTATCATTGCCAATATACTTAAATATTATATTTCCCAATTTTAAAAGAATCTCTTTAAGTGGTGTGTCACAAGTAACTTCAGATATATCTTCTTCAAATTTAATCCATTTTTCATCAATAAATTCTTTAATAATTATATCTAAAATTTGTTTTTTTCCATCTGGAAAATAGTGATAAATAAGTCCGTCAGCCATGCCAATATTATTTGTTATCTGTCTAGTTGTTGTTGCATGGTAACCATTCGAGGCAAATAGTTCCTTTGCTGAATCTAAAAGCTGACTACGTCTTTCTATTGCTTGGAGATCTCGATTCGTAAGTTTAATGTTATTATTATTCAATTTATTCACCGCCTGTTCAATGAAATTATAAAACATATTTAAATATAATGCAATAGTATAAAAATCATATTTATTCTTATTTAAATTAGTGCGTATTAATAAAATAAGATATAATATAACCAATGGAAAAGTTAAATGTTTATATTAATTTGGAGGTATATTAAATGAATAGAGCTAGGTATTTACGTTTATTTATATTTGCGATTGCAATGTTTTTTTTGCTTTTTTATCCTTTTTATGTTCGTAATTCTTTGATGGAAGTATTACCTTATTTAGTGGAATCAAAGTGTGTGTCAGAAGTCGTAATACAGAATATTGCTATAAATAAATTACTGATATTTAATTCCTTACTTATAGTCCTATTTCCTATATCGCTACTATATATTTTTTTCTTAGGAAATTTCAATATCGGTGAGAGATTACTTTTTAAAAGAAATCAGGTGAATCCAAATTCTAAAAAGAATTTTCAATTGGACAAGTGGTATGATATGACACGAAGGTTTTTAGGAAATGATTGGTTTGTACATATGTATGGTGCAATTGAAAAAGGGGATTTTGTCCCTAAAAAATCAGCACTAACTTTTGTGAGTCCAGCTGCCAATAAAGGAATCTATGAAAAATTCCTATACGATGACTTAAAACAAAAGGGAATTTCAATAAAATTTATCATTGCGGACATAGATGAAATTCAAAATCATGCTGTAAAAGGTACTAATGATGAAAATCTGAGATTTTTCGAGGGAAAAGAGGCATTAAAAATAGAAGAGTATTTGCTAGAAGCAGGAGAAACAAAAGCTGATGTGATTTTTGATATAAAAGGAAGCATATGGTATTCTCTAAGAAGTGATAATGAACAAAATATACTTTTCGAAAAATTCTATAGAGTGTTGAGTGATGATGGACTAATAATTATAGATAATTCAAAAAAGAGTTTTCTTTCATTTTGTATTTATTATTTATTTGGACATGTTTCATGGCATGTTGAAACTTCGACTGGATTTCTACTAAATAGAAACAAGAAAAGGAATAGTAAATTCAAGGCATACATAGATTCTCATTTTGAACAAAATGAATTGAGATTTCAAAATGATTTTGGAGATTTATTTGATATTATTGTTTTAAAGAAAAAAATATTGCAATAGAAAAAATTAAAAAAATCGCTAAAGTGTATTAAAAGTATAGCCATTATATATACATATCCACGACAGAAATGTCGTGGATTTTCATGTTAGAGACCTAAACCTAAATTAAATTTAAATTTTAATTGGTATAGAAATCACAAATAAAATTTTCTCAAATTCAGTAGAAGTTAATTTTATAGTTCCACAATGTTTTTCTATGATTTTTTTGGTTATAGCTAGTCCTAGACCGCTTCCATTAGAATTATTATTATCTGATTTTACAAATGGTTCAAATATTTTATCACTTATTGATGTATCAATACTAGCCTCATCACTGCCAATTTTTAAGATTACATTATTTTCTTTCTCATATGATTCAACTTTTAAACTTGTATTATTTTGATTATGACTTAGTGCGTTATTAAAGATATTTGAGATTGCCCTTTTCATTAATTTTTCATCAAATTCAAATACAACAGAATAATCACTAATATTAATTTCTAAGTTAAAATGTTTATTTTGGAACTCTTCATAATATTCAACAATGAGGCGTTTAAGCCATTCGTTAAAGTCAAGTTTAATTAAGGATAGGTTATATTCAGAATCCTCAAGCTTTGATAGTGCAAATAAATCTTCAATAAGTACTGCTGAATATACTGATTTATTATAGATTATTTTTAAAAACTTTTCTCTTTCTTCAGAGGTTATATTTTCTTCTAATAAAAGTTTCGAAAAACCTTGAATAGAAGTTATTGGAGTTTTTAAATCATGGGATATATCTACTAATAATCTTTTTTTACTTTCGTCTATTCTTAAATTTTCTTCCTTAACTTTTTCAAGTTCTATTATCATTTCATTAAATTCATTTTGTACTTCTTGAAGTTCCTTTAAGCCTTTTATATTAGCTCTAGTACCATAATCAAGTTTTTTGATATTTTTAATATTAGATACAAAGTTTTTTAGAGGAGTTGTTATAAAGGTTGAACTAATAATGCTATAAATGTAAAGACCTATTAATAATAAAACTGCCTGAATAAAATATAAAGTGCCATAGGTTTTTAAAGAAAGAGTAATATCTGATTTACTAGAAAAATTAGGTTTGTAAATAAATGAATGTTCAATTTTACTTTTTTCAATTTTATACAGAAAAAGATAGTGCTCTCCATTTCTACCTTCCACAGGAAATACTTGTCCAAAGTAAGAATTTTCAGTAGAATCTTCGTTTGAAGAATTTAATTCAAATAGCTGATTTTCAGTGTACTGCATTAAGGTATCTTTTTTATCACCTTTTATATAAATTACTTTTTTGTTTTCATCTAGAACTTCTTCCCAAGCACCCATTTCTGAGAGAAAACCAAGTTTGATTTTATCAAAATCTTTATTATAATAGGAAGCAAACGAAGTGACATGAATTTTTTCATTATTTAAAATAAACTTTTCTACTATAAAGGTTGAAGATTTATATGATAATTGAACTATTATATATAATATTAAGAAAGTTATTAGATAATTTATAATAAGAAAGCCTTTTACATTTAATTTTTCGTTGATGTGCTTAAAATTTATCTTCATAACTTTATTTACCTTCAAACATATAACCAAGACCTCTTATGGTCTTAATATATTTAGGTTCTTTAGGGTTGTCTTCTATTTTCTCTCTTAACTTACTCATATAAACCATTATAATTTTTTCATCTCCAAGATAGAATTGATCCCATACGTGTTCATACAATTGACCTTTAGTAAAAACTTTATTTTTGTTGTTCATAAGAAAGCACATAAGCTTATATTCAAATGATGTTAGGTGAAGTTCATCATTATCTTTATATATTTTGCAAGCTTTTTCATCTAATTTCAAATGTTCATTTACTATAATAAATGTGCTTTCTTCAGACTGTTTGTTGAATACTATACTCCTTCTTAAAAGTGCTTTAACCCTTGCAATTAGTTCTATAGGGTTAAAGGGCTTTGAAAGATAGTCATCTGCACCAAGAAATAAACCATCAATTTTATCTATATCTTCACCTTTAGCAGATAAAAAGATTATAGGTGTATTACTTTTTTCTCTGATCTTTCTTAAAACTTCTTTGCCATCAAGTTCAGGCATCATTATATCTAATATTATTATATCAATTTGTTCTTTTTCAAAAATCTCTAGTGCTTCTATTCCATTCAGAGCTCTGAAGGTGTTATATCCATTATTTCTTAAATAAAAATCTATTAGTTCTACAATTTCTTTTTCATCGTCTACGACTAAAACTGAATTCAATTTCTTCACCTCTTATTTGTTAGGTTTATATTTTATGTCAATTACAATTAATGGATTTAGTGCCATATTTAATATCAATATTAACTTAATTATAAAGTAGTAATGTTTTGATTTACAAGTTAATATGTTAATTTTATGTTTCATTAAGCTTAGATTAATAAAACATTAATTTTAGAGGCATATACTTTGGTCTGTAAGGAAATTTAACAAAAAAGAGATCTATATATCAGGTTTAGGATGAAAATGAAATTAAGGAGGTAGGGGCGTGACAAAAAGAATATTACAATTTATATTAGTTGTTTTAGCATTAGTTTCTTTAGTAATGGGGATTATATTATTTTTATCAGCTAAAACAACTAATGAGCAAAGAATTTTTACTTCAGAGGAAATATCCAATTTGCAAGAAATATCATTAGAGGGAAATTTTGATGTTAATGTTACTTCATCTGATTCAAAGGAGGTAAAATGCAGTTTTTCTAAAGTTAAAAGGGGCTATATATCAAATGAATATGAATTAGAAAGTAAAATTGAAAATAATGTTTTGTATGTAAAAACAAACAGTGAAAAAGCTTCAGGAGTTGTTATTGGTAGTGAGGCTTTAATTTTAAATATTGATATTCCAAAGAGTTATGAAAATAAATTATCTATAAAATCTGAGTTAAGTAAAATAAGTATACTAAATTCAAAATCAAAAGATATACAGTGCAATGTTGATGATAGTAATATAAAAATTTCTCTAGATGATATATGTGGCAATATTAATGTAAATGCCAATCTAGGAGATATAGATTTAAAATTACCTAAAGACCAAAAATTCAATCTATCAGCTAAATCTCACTTAGGCAAAGTTACTAATAATCTTGATTCAAATGTAGATTCCTCCATAAGGGAAAAAAATATTAATTTATCATCCTCAGATGGGGATATAACTATAAGTGGAAAATAAGTATTAGGAAATTTATTATATTAGAGTTAGGAGGAAAATTATGCTTTCAATAAAAAATGTTTCAAAAAAATATTCAAGTGATTTTATGGCTATTTCAAATTTTAATCTTGAACTGGAGGGAGGAGTAATAGGACTTTTAGGTGCAAATGGTGCTGGTAAATCAACATTGATGAAACTGATAGCAACAGTTTCAAAACCAAGCGAAGGAATTATTACTTGGAAAGGACAAGATATTCATAAAAATGGAGATGAACTTAGACATGATTTGGGATACTTGCCTCAGAGTTTTGGTGTATTTCCTAATTTGACAGCTGTTGAATTTTTAAAGTATATGGCAGCTTTAAAGGGACTTAATATGAAGAAGGCAAAAGGTAGAATAAATGAGCTTATTGACTTATTAAATCTTAGTGATGCAGCTAATAGAAGTATTGGAAATTATTCAGGTGGCATGAAGCAGAGAATAGGTATTGCTCAAGCACTTTTAAATGATCCTAAAATTCTTATAGTGGATGAACCTACCGTTGGATTAGATCCAAATGAAAGAATGAATTTTAGAAATTTAATAAATAGTTTATCAAAAGATAAAATAATTATATTGTCTACACATATAGTATCTGATGTTGAATCTTCAGCAGAAAAAATTGTTCTTATGAATAAAGGCAAGCTTATGTGTTTTTGTAAAAATGAAGAACTTTTAAGTTCCCTAGAAGGAAATGTGTGGGAATGTTTAATTGAGGAAAGCAAACTTGAAGACATAAAAAATAAATATATAACAGGAAACATTATAAGGAGAAATGATGGAATGGCAGTTCGAGTAATATCAGAAACAAAACCAGTATCAGATGCTATTAATATGCAGCCTACACTTGAAGATGTTTATATTTATTATACTTCTGGAAAGAGAGGGGAGAAGCTTGAATAAGTTATATGAAATTTATTATATAGGAAGATCTGATTTTTTAGACAGAATAAGAAGTAAAAGTATATTCATGATAACTCTTTTAATGATGTATATATCCTATTTATTTTTTCCACAAAATAATAGCAGTGTATATTATACATTAAATTATAATTTTAAAGGATTTTTTTATAGGGGGATTTATAATTCTATATGGATGGGCTGGGTTGCTACAATAGCCTTTATCAGTGTTGTAACTTTAATTGGTTTTTATTTTGTCAGGAATTCCATAAAGAGAGAAAGGGAGCTCTTAATAGGGGAAATAACTGCTTCTATAGGGACAAAGTCTTGGATTTTTATATTTGGAAAAGCCTTTGGTAATTTATTATTTCTGTTATTGCAAATGCTTATAGTTATTTTTATTACAATTATAATGCAGTTTGTGAGAGGAGAAAGCTATTCTCTTGAGTTAATTAATCTTTTAACACCATTTGTAATATTAGCAGTACCAGTTTGTTTTATTGTATCAGTTATAGCTATAATCTTTGAGGTTATACCTATACTTAGAAATTCTTTTGGAAATGTAGAATATTTCTTTGTGTGGTCTGGTATATGTGTAGCATCCCTTAGAGGAGAAAAATCCTATTTATCAGATGTTTTTGGAATGAATACTACTTCTAAAGTGATTTTAGAACAAATTAAGAATAACTTTGATGAATTTAAAGACATTAATGACTTCAGCCTTGGAACAAATGGGGCACTTCATGATAATATTAAAACTTTTGTAATGGATAAAGTTAATATTGATATGTATATATTTATAGGAAGATTCTTTTGGATTGTTATAGGCATTTTAATACTTTTTTTGGCTTCTATATTTTTTAGAAGAACTTCTCTCATTAGAACAAAAGTGAGTTTAAAGAGGGGCAAGGTGATTGATACTAAACTAAAGGAATACAATTCACCCAAAAGAATAATATTAAGTAAGATTTTTGAAAGTAAAACTTATTCTAATAAATTAAGAATAATATGTAGTGAGCTTAAGCTTATGTTTGCAACATGTAATTTGTGGTGGTACTTATCTATGATTATTTGTACTATAGTAATATTTTTTGCAAAAGGTGAAATTTTATATAAGTTATTAATTCCTGTAATATGGATTTTGCCTATTTTTATATGGTCTAAATTAGGTACTATTCAAATTAATTTTAATATGGACGACTATCTTGTCACATATAATAATTATAGAAAGTCTCAGCTTTTTGATTCGGTTATAGCAGGAATTTTATTTACTATGCTTATGAACATTAGTATAATAATAAAATTTATCATATCAAATGATTATTTAGGAATTGTATATATTTTAATGGGAAGTGTATTTGTAAATACATTGGGACTGTTTATTGGGACTGTTTCTAAAAACGCTACTGCTTTTGAGATAACTTATATGATTTTATGGTATGTAGGTATATTAAATGGTTTTACAAGCTTAGATTTTCTCGGTCTTACAAAAACAGCTTTAAGTGCTCATACTCCAATTATATTCTTTGCCGTTGGAATTATTTTGTTAATAGCTTCAATTGTAATTAAGAAAAATAGAATTAATACTTTCAATTAAGATAAATCTAATTGAGCATAAAGTCACTATATGATAAACTTGAATTAATTTAATTAAGATTTCCTTATAAGTTAAATTTATCAAATTAAAAATATAATAATTATAGTTAAATTTAATAAGGAAAAATTATTGGTAATAAGAATTAACTATATATTTCAGAGTTTATTAATTCATTTTATTTTAGAGTTAGAGGGATTTTAAGAATGGAGGACATTAACATGAGCAAAAATAATATCAGTAAATTTGAAGGATTTTCACCTGAAGCTTTAGCTTTTCTTAATGATGTAAGAGTAAATAACAGTAAGGAGTGGTTTGAAAGCCATAGAAATGAATATAACAAATATTTATTAGAACCATTTCAAAATTTAGTGATAGATTTAAGTGAGCAAATGCTTAGTATTGATAGTCATATTGATGTTACTCCTGTGATTAATAAAACAATATCAAGAATTTTTAGAGATATAAGATTTTCAAAGGATAAGTCTTTATATAGGAACACCATGTTCTTAACATTTAAAAGAGCAAAAAAAGAGTGGAGAGATGCTCCGGCATTTTTCTTTGAAATTTCTCCACAATCTTATCGATATGGGATGGGATATTATAGTGCATCTAAAGAGTCTATGGATGTATTTCGTAAAATGATAGATGACAATCAGAAATCTTTTGAAAAAACTATCTCATTTTTTGATAAACAAAATGTATTTACAATTGAGGGAGAAGAATATAAAAGAACTTTAGATCCTACTAAACCATCTAATATAAACAAATGGTATAACAGGAAAAGCATCCATTTGATTCATAACAGCGTTGAAGTTGAGAGACTTTTTACAAATGGTATATTAAAAGACTTAATAGCAGATTTTACTATGCTCAAACCTATTTATGATTATTTATGCAACGTAGAAGCTAGAAAAAATAAAGCAAATAATTAATTAAAGGATATTTTTTCTAATAGCAAGTAAAATCAAGCAACCACGTCTCTATGTATTTATAATAAATGTAGGGTGATTGAAACGAGGTGAATAGACAAATGTACGAGTGGCAGCAGCAAATTCAAAAAATTGTTGATGAAATTGATAAATGTATTAAAAATTATAATGATGAAGCTTTGACACTTTGTTTTCTTTCTCGCAGGTTAGGATATTCCGAATTTTATACAACGAGAAAATTCAAAGAAATATCGGGTATGCAATTTAGGGATTATCTGCGGCATAGAAAATTAGCCTTTGCTCTAAAAGAGGTTAGGGATAGTGAAAAAAGTCTTTTGGATATTGCTTTTGACTATGGATTTTCATCACATGAAGCTTTTACTAGAGCCTTTAAAGGAACATATGGTGTAACTCCAAGTGAATACAGAAAAAAGCCTAAGCCTGTCGTTCTTCGTACAAAAATAACTCCTTTCGACCGCTACATTTTAGGATTGGGAGAGATTGGTATGATTAAATCTACAGATGATGTTAAAATTTATTTTGTAACTATTCCAGCACATAAGTTTTTACACATTAAAAACTATGAGAGTAATGGGTATTGGGATTTTTGGCAAAAACAAAGTCTTATTCCAGGACAGGATTGTGAAACAATTTGCGGCTTACTTGATAGCATAAAGGGCAAATTGGATGACGATGGTGGAAGCGAAGTTAACAGCGGTAGTGGCCAGATTATGGGATACATTAGTGACCCAGACGGCAGACTCTGCGATTGGGGTATTCCACGTACAGAGTGTTATGGTGTACGTCTTCCTATTGATTATAAAGGCGAAGTGCCACCACAAATGCTTTTAATTGATGTTCCTGAAGCAGAGTATATTGTTTTTGAACATGGACCATTTGATTATGAGCAGGAAAATCGTAGTGTAGAGGAAAAGGTTGAAAAGGCAATGGCAACTTTTGATTTTGAAGGCACTGGTTACTGCTTTGATACTACCCCAGGTAGAATAATATACTTTTATCATAATCCAGAACGTTTTTTTAAATATATCAGACCAGTGAGAAAGTAAATAAAATCTACAATGAAACCTATGAGAATCTAAAGTTTGGATTTTCATGGGTTTATTTATATTGTAAAAAATTTTAAATGAAATATTTTAATAAACATAAAAAAATCCTTATAGAAAATAAAAAAATATATATATGAAAGAATTGCTGATTTTGTTGGAAAACAGTGAAAAACTGGATAATTGCTGATTTTTTTGCTAAAATAAAATTATGGTATAAAAATTTAATTTAGTATTATTGAAATTTTAGGAGGGGTTACTTTGAAGTGGTTTAATAACTTAAAAATGTCTAAAAAATTAATACCAGCGTTTGTTATTATAGCATTATTAATATTATTGGTTGGAGCGATTGGAATAAGAAATATGCAGATTCTCAAGAATAATACGAAGGAGATTTACAATGAAAATTTAGTATCAATTCAGAAAATCAATAAAGTTAAGCAGGATACTTTAGAAATAAGATATGATTTGTTGAAAATTTCAAATCAAGGAAATAAGGAAAATCAAAATCCTGGATTAGTAAAAGAAATTCAAGATTTTGCTGCAGATACAGATGCTATACTTAATGATTATGAAAAAAATTTATTAACAGAAGATCAAAAAGATACTTTTAAAGATATAAAAAGTAATTTAAATGAATTTAGATCTGTTTATGGTGATGTTATAAAGTTAGCAGATGAACAGGATTTTGAAAAATCTAAAAAAAGATTTACTGAAATAGCCACATCAAGAGCTAATTTATTTAAAGGCTTAGATACTTTAATTCAAGCTAATGATGAGAAAGCATCTAGTTCATATAAACAGGGTGCAAATATGTATACTTCTTCATTGTACATAATAATATTTGTTATAGTTTTAGGATTGGTACTAGCTATAGCACTTGGAACATTTATTTCAATTATTATAGCTAAACAATTAAATAAAGTTTTAAACTTTGCTGAAGCTATTGGAGAAGGAGATTTAACTCAAGAAATAGATTTAGACAGCAAAGATGAAATAGGAAGGCTTTCTAATGCGCTAAATAAAGCTGCTGAAAATATAAAAGAACTTATATCACAAATATTTAACGGTGCAGAAAAGATAAATTCTGCTAGTGGAGACTTGTCAGCAACTACAGAAGAAATATCATCAATGATGCATTCTTCTAGTGAAGCTACAGAAACAATTGCTAAAGGAGCTCAAGACTTGAGTGCTACAACACAAGAAGTTCAAGCATCCATGGATGAAATAGCAATGAATACAAGTAACTTAGAGCGTAAGGCTGAAGAATCTAAAATATCTGGTAATGATATAAATAAAAGAGCTATTGAAATAAAAGAAAAAGCTACAGCGAACATAAAACAAAATAATGAAATATATGAAGAAAAAAGACTTAATATTATAAAAGCTATTGAAGCTGGGAAGGTTGTTGAAGAAGTTAAATTAATGGCTGAATCTATAGGCAGTATATCTGAACAAACCAATCTTCTTGCATTAAATGCTGCTATAGAGGCTGCAAGAGCAGGAGAGCAAGGAAAAGGTTTTGCTGTAGTTGCTGAAGAGGTTAGACAATTAGCTGAACAATCTTCTGAAGCTGTAACTCAAATTCAAAATATGGTTACTCAAGTAAGAAGCGCTTTTGATGATTTATCTTCTAGCGGAGAAGATATATTAGACTACATGGTAAATAACGTTAAGCCAAGTTATAATTTGTTATTAGATACTGGTATACAATATGAAAAAGATGCTAAGTTTGTAAGTAATATGGCTATTGATATATTTGATACTGCTAAACAAATGAATGATACAGTAATGCAAGTGAATAAAGCTTTTGAAGCTGTTTCAGCTACAGCAGCAGATTCAGCTGCTAGTTCAGAAGAAGTATTAGCTAGTATTAGTGAAATTACAAAAGCAGTAACTGATGTTGCTAATTCTACCCAAAGTCAAGCTCAATTAGCTCAAGACCTTGATGAATTAGTGCAAAAATTTAAAATATAATAAGCAAATTCGCGAAAATCTAGATTTTGCGGGTTATTTATGTTTTAATTCATTTAAAAGATATTTGATTCTCCAGTATAATATAAAGAATTATTAATAACTATTGAATTAATTCTAATTTGATATAATATTAAGATATAAGTAGGTTAAAAAGGAGGATAATTAAATGAAAATAAAAATGTATGGAGCAGCAATTTGCCCAAGTTGTGTTGAAGCAAAGGCTATTTTAGAAGAACATAAAGATATAGAATTAGATTATAAAAATATTATCGAGAGTACTACAATGTTAAAGGAATTTTTATCTTATCGTGATAATGATGAAATGTTTGTTAATGTTATTAAAGAGGGCAGAATAGGAATTCCATTTTTTATTTTAGAAGATGGAACAAAAACATTAGACATATTTGATTATTTGGATATAGAAAAGCCTAAGAAGGTTGTAAATAGCTGCTCTATTGATGGTAGTGGTGATTGTTAATCTATATAAGGTTTAGTAATTAATACTTATATTTTACCATAAGTTCACCCGAATCCTAAAATTTGGATTCGGGTGAGCTTTTCAGTTTGTGACGATTTAAAATTAATAAGAAAAATAAATTTCTGCATAATATTCATGCTTTATATCTTTATTAAGTAATGCAAAAGAATACTGAATATTGGAGAATTGGTTTATTTTATAGTGGCAATTAGTTTAAATTAACCTTATAAATCGGTACACCATTTAATTTCCCATTTTCTTCTCTACTAGCCATTAAGCTTATTGACTTTACTGGAATTGAAATTCTCTCAAATTGAATTAAGTTGTTTATGTCTTGAGAATCTTCATGAAGTAATATTCTTCTACCTAAAGTTATGTGAGGCATAAATAGTTTATCGTAAAATGGTATCTTTGATTCTTTTAACTGATTGGAGATTTCTTTATGAAGTTCTGAAAGAACGTGGCTTTTTTCTATTCCAATCCATAAAATATTTGTTTTTTTCCTTTTAAAAATACCTAAGTCATTTACAAATAATTTAAAAGGACTAGTTTCTGAAATCACTTTATTCATCACTTCTTTTAGCTGAGAAATTTGCATATCATCAGCTTCGCCTATAAAACGAATTGTTAAATGAAAATTTTTCTTTTCTGTAAAGCTACCTTCTATGCAATAAGGTTTAATATATGAGGTTATTTGGGAAAAATAATTTTTAATGTCATCTTCAAAATCAATGGCAATATAGACTCTCAAAGTTTTCTCGTCCTTTCTTATAAACTGTAATAATTATAATTTATATTTAGAAAATAAGAAAGTTTACTTATTAATCCATTTGTAAGTTGTTTTAAATACATTGAAAACACATGTTTTTCTATAGTATTTAATTGAATATAGGCATTTTATTTAATTTTACAAAAATGCTAAAGCTGTTGAATAAATAACACTTTCAAAATATATGGTATATTGTAAAAGTTAGGATATGATAATATAATCAATCTAGTGAATTAATAAAAAACTCTTAATTATATCAATATAGTATAAAATAACATTTTATTGAATTATATTATGTTAAATTATAATTTAAATCATAACAGGGGGAGAGAAAATGTTTGGATTTAAGAAAAAAAGAGAACTTAAAAGTGGGACTATAAATAAGGAAACTTCATATATGATGGCAGTTCCTAAGAGTGAAGATGAAATTAAAAATCCTAAGGATGTTATTGATCGTTTAAAGGAAACTACTTTATTCAATTTTAAAGGCGCTGAAATGAAAGAGAACCTAATTATAAAAGTAGAATACAAAGGAGAGGAGTATGAAGTAGAATTAATTCCAGAGGATGTTGTGATAAACCAAATGTATACAATAAATCATCAGCTTACAGAAGAAAATTATAATGCTATGATGAATGCAGAATGCGGTTTAACTACAGCTATGGTATTTGGAGAATCGTCAATAGATTCATATCATTTACAACTTAAAATATTATATGTTACAGTTCCTAATATGGTTGCAATAGTTGATTTTTGTACAGAAAGAGTTTTATCTGGTGTGTGGGCTAAAATAACTGCAGAATCAAAAATACCTCCTTCTTACGACTATATATATTCTATACAAGCTATAAGTGATGAAGATGGAGGGGTATGGCTTCATACTCATGGACTTAATAGATGTGGTTCAATTGAGGTTGAAATTTTACAATCAAATAAGGACACTTATAAAAATCACTATTATATTTTGCAAACAATCGCTAAAAGAGTAATTTCAGATGGTGGATTTGTTGATGAAGAAGAGGCCTTTTGGATAGGACGAATGAATAACGGAGAGTCTTTAGTTGCAACTTGGATTAGTTGGACCATTGCTACAAGTTTATATAAAAATAAAGATATTCTTGGTGGAATTAAAGATAGAGTAGAAGGCCATAAATTTAATACAGGTGTTGTATATATATATTTATCAGAAGAAGATTATAAGAAGAGAAAATATACTCATGTATCAGCTGTTGATGAGGAAATTTCAGATAACTTATTGATGATGTTTACAACAGAAGAAACAATTCATATGAGCAGTCTTGCAAAAGAACGAATTAAATATTTTAGAGATGCAATAAATAATGCTGAAAATGAAATTCACGGATTGATGAAAATGGGATTATTAGTTGATGAAGAATACCAAAATGAAGAAAAAGACAATAGGGAGCATATTTGGTTTGAGGTTATTGAAATTAATGATACAAAAATAAGAGGAATCCTTACACAAGAACCTTATTATATTAAGAATTTAGAAGTTAATAGTGAAATGGAGTTAGCTATTGAAGATTTAACAGATTGGATATTATATACTCCTGATAATCAAATAACGCCTGATAGTGTATACCTATTATAAAAAAAATAAAGTACATTATTTTATGTGAAGGATTTTACATAAAATAATGTACTTTATTTATTAGTAATAGATTCATAAAGAACTTGTATATAAATTATGCTATATAGATTTACAAATAATATTTAGTATAATATACAGAGGGAGGGGATGTTTTGAACGTAAATTATTATTTTAGTATTGCACTTTTAGTATCAGCAATGGTGCTGATTTTTATAGGATATTTTTCATGGAAAAGAAATAAATTATATGCGTGTATGTCACTGCTTCCAGTAGCAATTTATGAATTCGGATATGCATTTGAAATATTAAGTACAAGCCTTGAAAAGGTGAAGATTTGGATAAAAATAGAGTATATTGGAATAGCATTTTTGCCTGTGGTTTGGTTAATGTTTGTACTTAATTTTAATGGATACGAAGAAAAAATGAAAAAGAATATGTTAAGGCTGCTTTATATTGTACCTGTTATTACATTAATAATGAATTACACAAATGATTTTCATCATTTGTTTTATAAGGATTTATACATGAATAATGATGGTATTTTTCCAATTGTAGAAATGATAAAAGGACCATTTTATTGGCTCAATGTTGTTTACACCTATACTCTTATGTTTGTAGGATTAATAATTTTTATTTTTGCTTACTTTAAATCAGTATCAATTGTTAGAAAACAGATATTGATATTAATAGTAGCTTGGGTAATTCCGTGGATTTCAGATATTATTTATATGTTGAAATTGACACCCTTTAATTTAGATTTATGTCCACTTGCATTTTCGTTTTCTGGAATAATATCCAGTTTTGCTATATTTAATTATAAGCTGTTAAAATTAACGCCAATTGCAATAGAAAAAGTTTTTTATAATATGTCAGATGGAGTTATAATACTTGATTCTGAAAATAATATAGTTAATTTTAATAATTCCTCCCAAAATATTATTTCTAAATTGAAAAATATAAAAGCAGGTGAGAAAAAAATAGACGAAGTATTAGAGGATTATAAAGAAGTATTAAAAGCTATAAATGATGATTTGTATAATGAGAGTTTGATAACAATAAAAAACAATGAACAATTGAGATATTTTAAAATAAATATAAACAATATATATAGAAATAAAAATGATGTTATTGGAAAAATAGTAATTTTAAATGATGTAACTGAAATTGAAATGCAGAGAAAAAAATTATCAGATAATTTGAAATTCCTAAAAACACTGATGGACACTATTCCTAATCCTATTTATTCAAAGGATGAAAAAGGAATATATAATCATTGTAATAATGCATTTACTGAATTTTTTAATATAAATAAAATGGACATTATAGGTAAAGATGCTAATGAAGTGTTTGGTGAGGATTTTGCAAAAATCCACAATGAATATGACAAAAGCTTAATTGAGAAAAAAGGAACTCAAGTTTATGAAGCAAAGATTATGAACAATGATAGTGCATATTATCATTTGAGTTTTAGTAAATCAGTTGTTGTAGATAATTATGAAAATAATAAAGGCTTAGTTGGTGTAATAACAGATATTACAGAAGAGAAAGAAAATAGAGAAAGAATAAATAAGCTACTTAAGTTAAAGGAATCAATGGTTAGAATTGGATATTCTATTAATGAATTAACTAATATTAATGATTTGCTTCAATTGATATTAGATGAAGTTATTAATTGCGTTGATGAGAGAAGTTGTGGTTCAGTATTACTTTTGGATGAAGATAAAACTTTAAAAATAGCTGCAGCTAAAGGATATCATTTAAATGAATCTAAAGGATTTTCAATTAAACTGAAGGAACATCAGTTTAGGTTTAATAATGGTGAGAAAATAAATGAAACAGTTATTTTTAACAATATTCATAAAATACAAGATATAAAAATGTTAGATACAATAGAAGGAAAAAAAATAAAATCGGCAATTAGTTCACCTATAATTATTGATGGTCAATTATATGGTTTTTTGAATATTGATAGTATTTATAATAATATCTTTAATGAAAGAGATATAGAATTAATGGAATATATGAGAAATCAAGTTTCGATTGCTATCACTAAACATAAACTTTATGAAGAAACGTTATATTTGTCTAGATACGACAAATTAACAAAAGTATATAATAGAAGTTATTTTGAACAATTGATTCATGATAATATTCATAATGCAAATGTTAATAAAAAAGAATTTTTTGTAGCAGCATTTGATTTGAATGATCTGAAATTTCTTAATGATAATTATGGCCATTTATATGGTGATAAATTAATTAAAACATTTGCTAAAGGTTTAAGTAGCTTAACTAGAAATGCTGATATCATAGGAAGATTTGGAGGAGATGAGTTTGTAGGTGTTTTTTATGATGTTGACTTTCAAAATTTAACTAACAAGTTTGAGGAATTGATTGAACATTTTAAGAATAATCCAATAATCTTTGAGAATAAAGAAATTGTTTGCAGTTATAGTTACGGAATAGTTAGCTTTCCAAAAGAAGGAATCAATTTCAATAAATTATTAAAGATTGCTGATGAACGTATGTATGAGTATAAACGCATAGTAAAAAGTAAAAAATGTGCCATTGTGCTAGAATAGCAGTATTGTATTAAATAATAAGGAGATAAATAACAATGACATTACAACAGTTAAAATATGTAGTGACAGTTGCTGATAAAGGAACCATTAGTGAGGCAGCGAAAGAATTATTCATTTCCCAACCAACAATTACTAATGCCATTAAAGATTTGGAAAAGGAAATGCAGATTACTATATTCAATAGAACTAATAAAGGAATTATAGTTTCAAATATAGGAAATGAATTTTTAGCTTATGCAAGGCAAGTGCTTGAACAGGCAAATTTATTAGAAGAGAAATTTTTGAATGTGAAGAAACAAAGTCCTAGATTTTCTGTGTCTACACAACACTATTCTTTTGCTGTAAATGCTTTTGTGGATGTTATTCGTGAATTTGGTGGAAATCAATATGATTTTACGCTTAGAGAAACTCAGACATATGAGATTATTGAAGATGTAAGCAGGCTGAAAAGTGAAATAGGAATTTTATATACTTCATCAAAAAATGAAGAAGTAATTAAAAAATTTATAAAGCAAAATAATCTGGAATTTGAAGAGCTATTTGTGGCTAAACCTCACGTGTTTATTAGCTCAAAGCATCCATTAGCTAAGAAAGATAAAATAGAATTAGAAGAGTTAGAGGATTATCCATATCTTTCATTTGAACAAGGGGAGTATAATTCCTTTTATTTTTCAGAGGAAATTCTTAGTACTCTTGATCGTAATAAAAATATTAAGGTAAGGGATAGAGCCACTTTATTTAATCTTGCAGTTGGGTTAAATGGGTATACTGTTAGTACGGGAGTAATTAGCAAGGAATTGAATGGAGAAAATATTATAGCAAAACCACTTATGGTAGAAGAATATATGCGCGTGGGAACAATCATACAAAGGGATATGCCCCTTAGCAGATATGGAAATGCTTATATGGAAGCATTAAAGAAGCATGTTCTTGAATATGTTTAGAAAGCGGTAACAGTCACCGGAATTTGATATAATATAAAGATGGAAATATGGATTGGATATAGTTAAAAACTATATCTAATCCATATTTTTTTGTATTTTTCAAGATACAAAAAGTGGTTTATACTATCATCATAATAGAAGTTTATTACAAATAATATAGATGGGGGAGATAAAGAATATGAAATATAATGCACCTTTTAAATATGATATAGTAGGAAGTTTTTTAAGACCTGAACATTTAAAACAAGCAAGAGAGCAATATGCAAGTGGAAAAATTTCAGCAGAAGAATTAAAAAAAGTTGAAGATAAAGCAATTACAGATTTAATAGTAAAGCAGAAAGCTGTTGGACTTCAGGTCATAACAGATGGAGAATTTAGAAGAAGTTCATGGCATCTTGATTTTATGTGGGCGTTTAAGGGAATTGGGCATGAAAAGACAAAAAAGGGAATTCCCTTTCATGGAGAACCTGCTTTAATTGATGATACTTTCCTTACTGGAAAAGTGTCTGTTGATAATCATCCATTTGTTGAACATTTTAAGTTTGTAAAGCAATTTGAAGATGAGAATACAGTTGCTCGTCAGACCATACCAGCGCCAGCACAATTTTTATTTCAGATGATTACACCAGATAATCAGGAAGGAACGAAATCAATTTATCCAAATGAAGAAGAGTTGATTCAAGATATTGTTACTGGGTATAAAAAGGTGATAGAAGATTTATATTCAGTAGGTTGTAGAAATATTCAATTTGATGATTGTACATGGGGAGTTTGTGTTGATCCAAATGCTTGTTTTATCTTTGGTACAGATGAAGAAGGGCTACAAAAAATTATTGAAAAATTAATTAGGATTAATAATCTTGCAATTGAAAATAAGCCAGAAGATTTAATAATCACTACTCATATTTGTCGTGGGAATTTTCATTCCACATGGGCTTGTCAAGGTGGCTATGACAGAGTAGCAAAAGATCTTTTTACAAATGAAAATGTAAATGCATTTTATTTGGAATTTGATGATGAACGTTCAGGAGATTTTAAATCACTTGAATATGTAAGTGAGGATAAGAAAGTTGTATTAGGGCTTATAACAACCAAATCACCAATGCTAGAAGACAAAAATTCTATAATAGAACGTATTCACGAAGCAGAAAAATATGTTCCACTAGACCGTTTATGTCTTAGTCCTCAGTGTGGCTTTGCATCTACAGAAGAAGGAAATAAGCTTACAGAAGAAGAGCAATGGGCAAAACTAAGATTGATAAGGGAAATTGTAAAAGAAGTATGGAAATAAAATATGAAGCTCATGAAAGTCTAAAACTTAGATTTCATGAGTTTTTTATATTTCTTTGAAGGAGAAAAAAATCAAAAGTTAGACTTATAATCATGAAGTTTTAATAAACCTTCTTGATTAGATATGAAAAATAAAGTATACTAAATAAAGAGAAAATGATAATTGTTATCATTGGAAAAATAGGTAAAATTAATTTCTAGGGTTAGTATTTTAATATAATGGAAGACTATTCATGAACATTATATTTAACTAAATAAAAAAATATAACTAAGGAGAATTACTAATGAATAAGCAAAATTATCTGACACCGCCAGAAATTACTGAAGTTACAATACAAAATGGAATTAAGAAATCTAAAATGACTAGAGTAAATATGCTTATACTTGGAATTTTAGCAGGTGTATTTATTGCTTTTGCAGCTGAGGGTTCCAATATGGCAGCTTTTAATTTACTTGCGAAGGCAGATACTTATGGATTAGGGAAAGTCCTTGCAGGTGCAGTTTTTGGGACAGGCCTTATGCTGGTTTTAATTGCTGGAGGAGAACTGTTTACTGGGAATACAATGATAATTGCAGGTGTATTAGATAAAAAAGTAAGTATAAAATCAATGTTAAGAAATTGGTTTTATGTCTATGTTGGAAATTTTATAGGTTCAATATTTATTGCATATATGATGAATCAATCAGGTCTTTTTCACAGTGGAGATAGCATGCTTGGTGCAGTAACAATAAAAATTGCAGCATATAAAGTTGGACTGACATTTACTCAAGCATTTTTTCTTGGTATTATGTGTAATTGGCTTGTATGTTTAGCTGTATGGATGGCATATGGTGCTAAGGATATGACTGGGAAAATATTTGCAATATTTTTTCCTATATGGCTTTTTATAACTTCAGGTTTTGAGCATTGTGTGGCAAATATGTATTATATTCCAGCAGGTATCATGGCTAAAAGTAATAAGGAGTTAACAGATGTAGCCGTCGTGCTAGGCGTAACACCGGAAAAATTGAACCATTTGAATTGGGAGACTTTTTTTACTGGAAATTTAATTCCTGTGACCCTTGGAAATATAATTGGAGGCGGTATTTTTGTTGGTGCAGTTTACTGGTATGTATATATTAAAAATAACAAATGCATAGAGAGAAAATAAATCTAAAAATTAAATAAGTATGCTATAATTTATATTCAGAGTATAACCCGCAAAAGTCGAAAGTATATATTTTAAGCGGGTTTTTACTTTATAAAAATACAGGAAATAATATTTATTATAATAAAATTTTTTGAGATTTTATTACATATTTGTGAAATAAGTCTGTTTTATAGTATGCAATATATAGAATTTCAAGATTATTTTCTTCTTTGTTGTGGTTGACAAATATTATTGATAACTATAAAATAATATTGCGTAATTGATAATTGTTTTCATTATCAATTTGAAAAATTGAAAGAAATAATTAAATTCAATAACAACTAGGAGGAAAATTATGAAATTAAAGAGAATAAGTACGATTATTATTGCTTGCGCTTTATTAATCACAGGATGCACTAGTCAAGCCGGAAAAAATCAAGATAAATCAACGACTGTGGAGCAAAGTGCATCAGTAACTTATCCAATGAAAATTAAACACGCCTATGGAGAAACTGTAATCGAAAAGCAACCACAAAAGATTGCTACAATTTCTTGGGGAAATCAAGATGTACCGTTAGCGTTGGGAATTATACCTGCAGGTGTATCTAAAGCAAATTATGGAAAATCAGATGAAAATGGTTTATTACCGTGGACAGCAGAAAAATATAAGGAATTAAAAGTTGAAAAACCTGTTACTTTTAATGATATAGATGGTTTAGATTATGAAGCTATTAGTAATTCTAAACCAGATATTATATTGGCTGCATATTCAGGAATCACTCAAGAGGAATATAATTTATTAAGTAAAATTGCTCCTGTAGTAGCATATCCTAAACTTCCATGGCAAACATATTGGAGAGATCAGATTACAATTAATGCCAATGCGATTGGTAAAAGAGATGAAGGAAATAAATTAGTTTCAGATTTAGAAAAGTTAATAGCAGAAAAAGCTAATGAATATCCTAAGCTTAAAGGGAAAAAAGCTGCGTTTTGTTACTTTAATCCAGCTGATTTTGGGAAATTTTACATATACCTTCCAACAGATCCTCGCGCAGCATATCTTACTGATTTAGGATTAGAATTACCTGAAAGTGTTAATAAACTTGCACAAACTTCAGATAGCTTTGCTCTTGAAATTAGTTCAGAAAATATTGATAAATTATCTGATATTGATGTTATTGTTACTTATGGAAATGATAAATTACTAAAACAATTGCAGTCAGATCCTTTATTAGGAACTGTTCCAGCAATAAAAAGAGGATCAGTTGGAATTATAGAAGAAGGTTCAGCACTTGCAGCCTCTTGTACTCCAAGTGCCTTATCAATTCCTGCAACAATAGATGAATATTTAAAGATAATTGGAGAGGCAGCAGACAAAATATAATGAGATTAAAAAGAACAATATTAATATATTTAGTAAGTATGTGTTTTCTTGGTATTTGTGTAATGGCATCATTTGCATGGGGATCTAAAAATTTAGAAGTTAGTCAAGTTGTAAGTGCTTTATTAAATAAAGGAGATATGTCTTTCTCTGCATTAGTGGTACGTGAACGTATTCCAAGAACTATTTTTAGCATTATGGCAGGAGCCTCTCTTGGAATATCGGGAGCCCTTATGCAATCTATTACTAGAAACCCTATAGCAGATCCAAGCATATTAGGAGTTAATACGGGTGCTTCTTTATTTGTTGTAATTGGAATAGCATTTTTTAATATAAATTCAGCTAATCAGTATATTTGGGTTGCTTTAGCTGGAGCCGCCTTAACATCTATATTTGTATATGGAATGGCCTCAATTGGAAATGGTGGTATAACTCCAATAAAGCTTGCATTAGCAGGTTCTGCCACAAGTGCAGTTTTATCCTCGTTAGTAAGTGCAATTATACTTCCAAGAAGTGAGGTTATGGATGCATATAGATTTTGGCAAGTTGGAAGTGTAAGCGGTGCAACTTGGGAAAGTATTAAGTTGATACTTCCATTTATTATAGTTGGATTAGTAATTAGTGTAGTTGTAGCACCTGCATTGGATGCTTTAGCATTAGGAGATGAAGTTGCAACTGGCTTAGGCGTTAATATAGGAGTTATTAGGATTATATGTGCAATTGCTGGAGTTGTATTATGTGGTGCAATTACTGCAATTGCAGGGCCTATAGGTTTTGTAGGGTTAATGATACCTCATAGTATGCGTCTTATTTTTGGCTCAAATTTGAGAGGGATGGTTCCGCTGTCTGCAATAGGAGGAGCAGTACTTCTAACAATTTCAGATGTTTTGGGAAGAGTAATCGGAAGTCCAGGCGAACTTCAAGTAGGAATTATTACTGCATTTATAGGAGCACCTATTCTTATTGTCATAGCTAGGAAAGCGAAGGTGAGGGCTATATGATGCAAACTTCTCATAGAATTATTAGGCAAGGTTATAAAAGAAGAAAAGTTCGTTTGTTTAGTGTAAATATAATATTAACTATATTAACGGTATTCCTTTGTGGAATAATGTTATTATATGGGAAAACAAATTATTCATTAGATACAGTTATAAGAGTTTTGAGTGGTGAAGAAATACAAGGAGCTTCATTTGCTATATCAACTCTCCGTCTCCCGAGAATGTTATGTGCATTATTAGTAGGATTAGCTTTTGGAATGGCTGGGAATACATTCCAAAATATGCTTAGAAATCCATTAGCAAGCCCTGATATTATAGGGATCAATTCAGGAGCAAGTGTGGCTGCGGTATTTTGTATATTAGTTCTTCATATGAGTGGTAGCAGTGTTTCTATAGCAGCAGTCATTTCTGGAATTTTGATTTCAATACTTATATATGCACTATCTAAAGGTTCAGGATTTTCAGGTGGTAGATTAATACTTATAGGAATTGGTATACAGGCGATGACAAATGCATTAATATCATTTTTTCTAGTTAAAGCATCACAAAATGATGCTTCAAATGCACTTAGATGGTTAAGTGGTAGTTTAAATGGTATGAGTATAGACGCTGTGCCGAAGTTACTTATTGTTGTAGCCATATTTGGGGCTATTATTCTAGGTTTAACACAGCAGCTTCAGGTATTAGAGCTAGGAGATGAGTTTGCTACAACGCTTGGTTTTAAAATAAAATTAATACGAATTATATTAATTTTAAGTTCAGTATTTTTGATCGCATTTGCAACCGCTGTTACAGGACCAATTGCTTTTGTTGCATTCTTATCTGGACCAATAGCATCTAGACTTGTTGGAAATGGAACTCAAAATATGTTTGCAGCAGGTTTAGTTGGAGCATTATTAGTAGTCGGAGGAGATCTTATTGGACAATTTGTATTTGGAACAAGATTTCCAGTAGGAGTAGTTACAGGAATTTTAGGAGCACCTTATATGATATTTTTACTAATATTTATTAACAGGAGGGGGCAGGCATAATGGAAAAAAAACAACAATTATTTGAAGGAAAAAGCATAGTAACTGGATATGATAAAAAAATTATTATTGATGGAATAGATATAACTATTCCAAGTAATAAAATCAGTGTAATTATAGGAGCCAATGCATGTGGAAAATCAACTTTGCTGAAAACTTTAGCTAGGCTTATTAAGCCAAATTCGGGAGAAGTTGTAATTGATGGTAAAAAAATCACCTCAATGCCATCTAAACAGCTAGCACAAATTTTAGGCTTGCTTCCTCAATCACCAATAGTTCCAGAAGGTATAACTGTTTGGGATTTAGTTTCAAGAGGTAGATTTCCTTATCAATCATTTCTAAAAAACATGAATCAAACTGATTTTGATGCTATAGAAGAAGCACTTGAAATAATGGGGATAACAGAACTTGCAAATCGTAGTGTAGATGAGCTCTCTGGAGGTCAGCGTCAAAGAGTTTGGATTGCTATGGCACTAGCTCAACAAACAGACATACTTCTTTTAGATGAACCAACAACCTATCTTGATATAGCGTATCAGGTAGAAATTCTTGATTTATTAACAGATTTAAACCGAAAAAGAGGAACTACTATTGTAATGGTACTTCATGATATTAATTTATCTGCTAGATATGCCGATTATATATTTGCACTTCGCAGTGGGGAATTAATTAATGAAGGTACACCAGCAGAGGTCATAACACCGGAGTTAATAGAAGAAGTATTTGGACTAGATTGTGTAGTAATAGAGGATCCAATATCATATTCACCATTTATAGTTCCAAGAGGAAGACATCATATCGGTATATAATACAATTTAAAATGTGAATTAAAATAAATTAAGTTTATAGGCCTCCTTAATGAAATTTTCATTAGGGAGGTATGTTTTTACCATAAGTGATATTTATTTCAAGGTAATAATATGCGTATAAATCAAGTGGACTAAAGAAACAAAAAGATATAAAATACAAGTTATAGTATATATATGTAAAATAGGAGGCTTGATGAATGGAAAAGGTTTTAAAGGAGAGAAAAGATGTAGATGAAGCCCTTACTTGGGATTTATCTGCAATTTATGCTACAGACGAAGAATTTCAAAGAGATGTAAAAGAAATGATAGAACTATCAATAAAAATAGAAAAAGATTATAAGGATAAATTAAATACTGCAAATAAGATTAATGAATGCTTAGATGAACTAAGAAAATTATATGAGATTAGAGATCTTACTAGCTATTATGTAGAACTTGCAGTTTCAGTAGATTATGCAAATAATGAAAATCAAGATAAATATTCTAAAATGGCTAATATAATATCTGAAATGGAGAGCAGATTAAGTTTTATAGAAAGTGAAATTATTCAAGCTGATGAGGAAGTTTTAGGTGCAGCAATAAGTGAGTCGAAAGAAAACAGTAATTATTTAAAGGATAAAAAAAGAGAAAAGAAGCATGCACTTCATCCAGAAGTGGAAAGAGTATTAGCAGCTTTATCTGGAACATTGGAAGGACCATATAAAATTTATGAGCAAGCTAAGCATGCAGATATGAATTTCAAGAGCTTTACTGTAGATGGAAAGGAATATCCTCTTGGTTATGCACTTTTTGAAAATGAATACGAATATGAATGTGATACAAATGTTCGTAGAGCAGCATTTAAAACATTTTCTAATAAATTAAAAGAATATGAATATACTACAGCTGCAGCGTATCAGCTTCAGGTTCAAAAGGAAAAAAGTTTGGCAACATTAAGAGGTTTTGACTCAGTTATAGATAGTTTATTGTTTCCTCAAAAGGTAGATAGGGAGTTATATAATAGACAAATAGATCTTATAATGGAAAAATTAGCACCTCATATGAGAAAGTATGCTAAACTTCTTAAGAAAATACACAAACTTGATGAAATGACTTTTGCAGACTTAAAAATAGCAGTTGACCCAGAGTATGATCCTAATGTAACTATAGAAGAATCTAAAAAGTATATTGAAGGAGCTTTGGCTATATTAGGTGATGATTACTTAGAAATGGTTAAGGCAGCTTATGATGAGAGATGGATTGATTTTGCACAAAATAAAGGCAAATCTACAGGAGGTTTCTGCGCAAGTCCTTATAGAAATCATTCCTTCATATTGTTATCTTGGAGTGAAAAGATGGCAGAGGTGTTTACTTTAGCTCATGAGCTTGGCCATGCAGGTCACTTTAAATTATGTAATGAAAGTCAAAATATATTTGATGTAAATGTATCTGGATACTTTGTTGAAGCACCATCTACCATAAATGAATTGCTTATGGCAAATTATCTTTTAAAGACAAATGAGGATAAAAGATTTAGAAGATGGGTTTTATCTTCAATGATTGGCCATACTTATTATCATAATTTTGTTACTCACCTTTTAGAAGCAGCATATCAAAGAGAAGTATACAAAATAATTGATGAAGGGGGAAGTGTTCAAGCTTCAACTCTAAGCCAAATAAAGAAAGATGTACTTGAAAAATTCTGGGGCGATAGTGTAAAGATAATTGAAGGTGCTGAATTAACCTGGATGAGACAGCCTCATTATTATATGGGTCTTTATTCTTACACTTATAGTGCAGGACTTACTATAGCAACTGAAGTCAGCAAGAGAATATTAGAAGAAGGAAAACCAGCAATAGAGGACTGGAGAGCAGTACTTTCAGCAGGTTCAACTAAAACACCAGTAGAGCTTGCTAAAATGGCAGGTGTAGATATAACTACAGATAAACCGCTTCTTGATACTATTGATTATATTGGTGGAATAATTGATGAGATAGTTAAGCTTACAGAAGAAATTGAAAATTAATCATAAAATTTAATTTAGAAACCTACAAAAATCTAAAAGTTGGATTTTTGTAGGTTGTTTTTTTAGAGATTTTTTTGTGACGGCAGTCACTATTTGATTATTATTATAATAAATGATATACTTACCTAAGTAATTATTACTTAAGTAAGTAATTGGAGGTAGAAAAATGATTTTATACGGTCATAATGTAAATCAATTAGCAAGGAGTTTTACAAAGAAATTAAATGAAAAGATTTCTCCTCTTGGTTTGTATTCATCACAGTGGGGAATAGTTTTATATTTACATAAAAAAGGACAATGTACACAGATTGAATTATGTAAATATCTTGGAGTAGAAGCACCAACTATAACTAGAACCTTAGCTAGAATGGAAGAAATGGATCTTGTAATTAGAACAGAGGGAAAAGATAAACGTGAAAAAAATATAAAGTTAACTGAAAAGGCTAATGAAGAGTTTCCTAAATGGTATGAAGCGGCTATAAGTGTAGAATTGGAATCTATATCTAACATTAGTGAAGAAGAAGTGAAAATTTTCAATAAGGTACTAGAAAAAATGATGATGAATTTAAATTAGACACAAGATAGAAGGAAGAAATAATATGAATATATCTATGATTAAACAAGCATTCAAATTAAATAAAAATCCTTTCCCTTGGGATAAGGCAATAAGTGCAGCTATATGTGGAGGATTTCCAGTCCTTCTTGGACTTTTATTAAATCAAGTACGTTTTGGGTTGTTAGGTGCCATAGGAGGATTTACTTATTTATATGTATTTAATGAGCCTTATGCACAACGTGTAAAGAAAATATTTTTTATTGCCATTGGCATTACTTTTTCAGTTACACTTGGAATTTTGGCAGCACCATATCCAGCACTTATAATTTTAATAGTTGGTTTAATGGGGATAATTGTAACTTTTATATTTGGTATGTTTAAGATACCAGGACCAGCAGCAGTATTTTTTGTATTAAGCTTTACAATGACAACTGGGATTAAGATTGAACAATCAGAAATACCAATATTTATTGGAGTAGTTTTTGCTGCCAGTATGTTTTCATGGATAGTCAGCATGGTTGGATATTTCTTTAACCCTCATGGACCTGAATTGAAAAAAATAAAAGGTTTATATTTAGCTTTGGCTGAATTTGCAGAAGCTGTGGGTAATGAAGATATTAGTAGTATTAGAAATCATACTGTTAATTCTTTAAAAGAATCAGAAGAAATTCTTACAATAGGTTATATCCCTTGGAAAGTTTCATTTTTCTTTAATCGATTAGTTCTTTTGAATAAACATGCTAATAAAATGTTTTTAGAAATGCTTGAGCTTCATTCAAATAGTAGTAACAAATTGCCTGAGGAATTACTTGAGATTATTAAAATATTATCTAAAGGTATTGATTTAAAGAATGGCGAGAGAATAACAATAAAAAAATCAAACAAAGAATTCGACGAAAAGTATAAAAAACTTTTAGAGATAATATTTGATATAGAAGCAATAATGAATTTACCCTTAGAATATATTGGTCGTGGTATAGAAATTTCAAAACCATCATTAAGCACAAAGCTTATTAGGGGAATTAATAAAGATTCAATAGTATTTTCTAATTCAATTAGATCTGGAATAGTACTTTCAATATCAGCATTAGTAGCATTTAACTTTCCTTTTACAAGACCATATTGGATTACTTTATCCTGTGCTGCTGTAATGTGTGGAGCAACGATTATGGCAACTTTTCATAGAGCAATTCAACGTTCAGTTGGAACAATTATTGGGATAGGTTTAGCTATAATTATTTTGAGTTTTGAGCCTAAGGGATTTATGGTAGTTGTAATCAATATGTGTTTAACAGCTTTGATTGAACTTGCCATTTCTAAAAATTATGCTCTTGCAGCCATATTCATTACTCCCAATTCTATACTTATAGCAGAAAATTCAACTAAAATTTATAATGTGGGATATTTTGCAACAGCTCGTATTACAGATATAATTGTTGGATCAGCAATAGGATTAATTGGTACATATATTATTGGGCGTAAATCAGCTTCAAGTAAATTACCAGATTTAATGGCTAAATTGTTAAGAAGTCATTCTAGAGTGTTAGTATTTCTTTCTTCAAATAATAATGAAAATGATACAAGCCTTATAAAAGAAAAAATGGAAATAGATTTTATGAATTTTAAAATGGCTTATAACACAGCATTAGGAGAAATTCCTAATAATGAAGAAATGCTTGAAAATATGTGGCCAGCATTTTACTCACTAGAACATGGTAGTTATTTACTTACTCAATATTGTACAGAAAAAGGGCATTTGAACTTATCAGACGAGGAACTATCACAAATGATACTTGTTTTTGAAAAAATGGCTAATGATATTGAACAAAAAAATGAAATACTGCCAAGAAAGATTCATGTTATAAACGAAATATCTGAATTTTGCGAAGAACTTAATATTCTTCAAGAAGCATTAAGTATCAAAAAAATTATATAAATAAATATGACTATTAAAAATAAAGCGTGTTAAAATCTAATAATATGATTTTAGCAGGCTATTTTTATTTATTATAGGCATGTAAAAAAATATAAGGTAGGGATAAAAATTAGCGCAACTACAATTTATGTCTATATTGTATCAATTTATTGCCAGTTTAATTCATTAAAGAGAGGTAATATATAATAGGAAAATCATAAATTACAAAAATACTAATAGGTATAAAGCTTAGAAAATTTGTATGAATGAAATTTAAATTAATAATACATAACTAGGAGGAAAAAAAGATGATTAATAATGCACAATCAGGACCTAAAGCACCTAAAGATCCACAAAAAAAGCGTAGTGGCTTTTATATAATGGTGGATAAAATTATAGAGGCAACTGCACGATTGGAAGGAAAACCTTCTCAAGAAGTATATTTAGATGAAGGTAGATTAGCTTTTAATGCCCAATTTGTAGGCGGCGTTGAAGATGAAAACATTCTGAATTTATTAAAGGACTGTGAAAGTGTTCACAAATTAGTTCATAGTATTGGAGTTTCTGTAAAAGCATCTGATGATGTAGGAGCAATTGACTTTGTATTTCATAACTACGGGAAAGTAGATAGATATGGAGGCGGGACACAAATTAAGGTACCTTGCACTAATGATGGAGCAGAATTAATTCTTAAGCTTGAGGATTATGAGTGGTCAAAAGATGATGATGTTGTTGGCAAAATGGCTTTTGAATTTGAAAAGCCAGCGTTAACAGCAGAGGTAACAGTTAAGGTTTATCTTAATGATGGATATGAGGTGCCAGAAATTGCAATAGATCCTCCAGTAGAATTTGAGAGTGATCAGTATAAGTCTATAATTTCAAAATCTCTTTTAAATAAAGGTAATAACAGAAGGCTTAAAGCTGCTATGGAGAAGGCTCAAAGAGGAGAAGATGTTACTATTGCTTATATTGGAGGTTCTATCACTCAAGGAGCTGGAGCTAAACCTATTAATACAGGATGCTATGCATATAAATCTTACTTGAAATTTAAAGAACTATTTGGAAAAGATGGTGGAGATAATGTTCATTATATTAAAGCTGGAGTGGGAGGAACACCTTCAGAACTTGGTATGATTCGATATGACAGAGATGTACTTAGAGATGGAGCGGTAAAACCTGATGTCGTAGTTGTTGAATTTGCAGTAAATGATGAAGGCGATGAAACAAAAGGTGTATGTTACGAAAGCTTAATTTTAAATATACTTTCGGCAGAAAATAAACCTGCAGTAATTTTATTATTCAGCGTATTTTTAAATGATTGGAATCTACAAGAAAGACTTTCACCAGTTGGAAGACTTTATGATTTACCTATGGTAAGTGTATCAGATGCTGTAGTCGATCAATTTAAATTAACAAGAGAAGAAGGAAATGTTATAACTAAAAGACAGTTTTTCTATGATATTTACCATCCTACAAATGATGGACATATAATAATGGGAGACTGTATTGGGTATTTATTTGAAGAAACAGCAAAAAATCCTTTGGATGAAAAGGACATATCCTTAGATAAAGAACCTGCTATAGGAAATTCCTTTGTAGGAGTACATCTAATTGATAAGAAGGATAATGCATGTGGGGCAGTAATCGAACAAGGAAGTTTTAAAGAAACAGATGAAGAACTTCAACTTGTTGAGATGGATGTTAATCCTCTTGGAACAGCACAATTCCCACATAATTGGATGCATACACCTGAATCAGGAGAAGAAAGCTTTCATATGACAGTTAGCAGTAAGAGTTTACTATTGGTATTTAAAGATTCAGGAAGAATGGATTTTGGTAAAGCAGAGGTTTATGTAGACGGAAAACTAGTTTTAACAGCAGATCCACGAGCAGTAGGCTGGACACATTGCAATGCAGTAATTTTGTATCAAGAAGAAATTAGCAGGGAACATAAGATAGAAATTAAGATGACAGAAGATAGCAAGGATAAATATTTTACTATCCTTGGATTCGGATATAACTGGTAAATCCACCCAGGGGTCAGACCCCCAAAAAGGAGTGAGTGTATGGATGTTTTAAAGTTTGGTTTTAAATATTGGAAAAGGAATTTGAAATGGGCAGTAATTGCACAGCTTGTGGGCTATTTTGCTATAATTGCAGATTTGATGATTCCACTATTTTCAGAACTTTTTATTGATTATGTTATAGGTGATAATAAACCTACAAATGAAGGCGTATTTTCATTTATGCTCAGTGGAAAATATGGGCAGATTCATTCGAAGCAGCTATTTTTCAGCTTGGCAGCAGTATTTATGCTTTTTTTGCTTACAAGAATAATTCTTATTTATATTAAAAATCTTACAAATCAGCATTTAGGTTTGAATTTAGAGACAGATTTAAGGTTGGCTACTTTTCGTAAGTTAATGGAGCTGGATAGTGAGACAATATCTGAGTTTAACACTGGAGAATTGTTGACTACAATTAATTCAGATACCATTATGTATAAGGAACTTTTTTCTAGAATGATTCCTAATATATTGGATAGTATATTTGTGCTAATTATATGTACTATTTTATTATCAAGTATTAGCATAAGTTTCCTAGCTATTCCAATAATTACGATGCCATTTTTCCTTATTGCTTTGATGAGATTTAAAAAGGCAGCAAGGAGTAATTATAAAAATATAAGGAAAAGCAATAGTAAAATGAGTTTAAATGTTCAAGAGAATATTGAAGCTGTACGTTTGGTTCGTTCCTTTACTAATGAGGAACTTGAAAAGAGAAAATTTGATAAGTCAAATGAAAAACTAAAAGATTCTTATATCAAACAAATTAATCTGTCATCTAAGTTTGAAGTAATCTTTAGTTCAATTAAGCAGCTTGCATATATTGGAACCATTGCAGTTAGTGCAATTCTTGTTATAAAAGGTTATATGCTTATAGGATACTTAGTCGCTTGTTCAAATTATGTTCTTAAGATAATGGATCATATATCACAAATTAATAATAACTTATTTCAAATGCAGCAGCAATTTGTTTCAGGGCAAAAAATGATGTATTTCATGAATTGCAAATCCAAAATAATTGATAGAAAAGAAGGCATAGAAATAAATGATGTACCTAATATCAGTATTAAGAATGCATACCTTACTATGGAAGAGAATCAAGTGCTTAAGGATGTAAGTATTGAAATTCCATATGGGAAAAAGGTTGGTATTGTAGGAGGGACAGGTAGTGGTAAAAGTGTATTGTTAGAATCACTAATGCGTATTCATGACATGACTAGTGGAATAATTGAGATAAATGGTAAAGATATAAGAAACTACTCCCTTAGGTCACTTAGAGATAACTTTTCATATGTATTTCAAGAGGTATTTCTTTTTTCGAATACCATTGATTCTAATATAGCATATGCTAAACCTGATATTGATAACGACAAAGTAATAAAAGCCTCAAAACATGCTCAAGCACATGACTTTGTGAAAAAGCTTCCAGTAGGATATGAGACTATAGTTGGAGAAAAGGGAATAGGTATTTCAGGGGGACAAAAACAGAGGGTTTCTATAGCTAGAGCACTACTAAAAGATGCACCTGTGCTTATACTTGATGATTCAACTAGTGCATTAGATGTTGAAACAGAAAAAAGACTTTTAGCAGACATTAAAAAGTATTATCCTAATAAAACTATTTTTATTTCTGCTCACAGAATGTCCTCTGTTGTTGATTGTGATGAAATAATTTATATGCAAGATGGAGGAATTGCTGAGAGAGGAACCTTTGATGAGCTTATGAAGCTTAATGGTCATTTTGCAAAAGTATATAAAATTCAAGAAGCACAGAGAAAGGCAGTTGTCGACTTTGATTCTTTAGCAGCAGGGGAGGCGGGAAGATAATATGGCACAGAGAAATACATATTTTCAGGATGAAATTATAGAGAAGAAAATAGATATTAAACAGCTTGGTAGAACCATAAGATATATATTTCCTTATAAAAAAATCTTTGTACTCATAGGTTTTTTGATGCTTATTGGTGCAGCAGTTTCTATGATAGCACCATTATTATTAAGATATATAATTAATCATACTGTTATATCAAAGGATTATAGTGAATTATCTTTGATAATTGCTGGCTTTATTATTCTTGCAGCTATTGAGATAGGAATTACCTTTGCGCATCAAAGACTTATGGGTAAAACAGGGCATAAGATAATTGCTCAAATAAGACAAGATATATTTTATAAGCTTCAGGAACTTCCATTTGATTACTTTGATTCAAGACCCGATGGGAAGATAGTTGTACGTGTTACTGATTATATTAATGAATTAGCGAATTTTTTTACTAATAGTTTGCTACTATTTATTGTTTATGTAGTAAAAATTGCAGTTGTTACTGTATTTATGCTTGCTATAAGTGTTGAGCTTACTGCTATTGTTTTTGCAGCCGTTATTCCAATGATGATATGTGTATTTGTTCTTAGGTATTCAATAAGGAAGTTATTTGCAAGCCTTAGAGCGAGAAATTCAAACAGGACTGCATTTATTGTAGAATCACTTATGGGTGAAAAGATTGTCAAGAACTATAATAGAGGTGGAATGAACGAAAAAATATATATGCAGATTCAAGATATTTGTGTTAAAACATGGTTCAAGATATTTATGAGAAATGAGCTTAACACTCCAATTGTTGAGATATTCTGGAATATGGGAACTCTTTGTTTATTTGGAACCTCATTATATTTGATTCTTCAAGGTAATAGTGGTATTGATGCAGGTACAGTTGTTGCCTTCATAAGTTATATGAGTCTTTTTAGTGGACCTCTTACCCAGGTTGCCATGATTATTCAACAACTGGCGCAGGTAAGTTCTAATCTAGAGCAAGTATTCGATACAATTGATGCCCCTGTTGATATTGAAAGCAAAAATAGTGGAGTGGAACTTAAGAATGTTAAAGGACAGGTGGATTTTGAAAATGTAAGTTTTGCATATGAAGATGACATTAATGTTCTAGAAAATTTTAATCTTTATGTGAAACCAGGAGAAACTATTGCTTTAGTAGGTCCTACAGGTGCAGGTAAAACTACTGTAATCAATACTATTACAAGATTCTATGATGTAAATAAGGGTAGTGTGAAAATAGATGGTATAGATGTAAGAGAAGCTACTCTTGCTTCACTTAGAAAAGAAGTTGGAGTATTAATGCAGGATCCATTCATATTTAAAGGAACTGTTATTGATAATATACGATATGGAAGAACAGATGCAACAGACGAAGAATGTATTAAGGCTGCTAAAACCATTTTTGCAGATAAATGCATAAATAAAATGAAGAATGGATTTTATCAAGAACTAGAGGAACGTGGTAATGGACTTTCAGCAGGTGAAAAACAGCTTATAAGCTTTGCTCGTATTATTCTTAAAAATCCTTCAGTAATAATATTAGATGAAGCAACAAGTTCCATAGATACAGAGACAGAAAATTTAATTAAAGAAGCAATGGATATAATTCTTAAAGATAAAACTGCATTTATAGTTGCACATAGATTATCCACTATAAGAGATGCAGATAGAATTTTGTATATTGATAATAAGGGAATTGCAGAAGAAGGAACTCATGAGGAACTCATGAATTTGAAAGGATTGTATTATAGCTTAAATTAATGATTACCATGTAAGAATGAGGAAGATATTATGGATTATGAAAAATACACATCTAATGCTGAAAAATATTCAAAATATCGTACTGAATATACAAAAGAATTTATAGATTATTTGTACGAAAATGTTGGATTGAGTAATGATTCAATTATTGCAGATATTGGCTCTGGTACGGGAAAACTGAGTGGCAAACTATTATTAAAAGGTAGTCAGGTGTATTCTGTTGAACCGAATGATGATATGAGAAGAGTTGCACAAAATGATTTGTCTAGGTTCTCAAAATTTATTTCTATAAATGGAACAGCAGAAAATACAACTTTACAAAATTCAAGTGTAGATTTCATAACAGTTGGAACTGCTTTCCATTGGTTTGATATGGAGCAATTTAAAAAAGAATGTAAAAGAATATTAAAACCAAACGGAAAGGTAATTTTAGTTTGGTTGAGTAGACCAGTAAATAGAAACAAGAACTTTGAAATTAATTTTAATGGCTTAAGTGGTGGAAAAGAAGAAAACCCTGAATTGATAGCACCTTTTTTTAAAAACAATGATTTTGAGTATAAGATATTTCAAGAAGCCTCTTCATATACTAAAGATATTTTTATTGGACGAGCTTTATCAACATTTGACAAATTAACAGATAAAAAATATATTAGTGAACTTTCGAGTCTATTTGATAATCACAAAGAAAATGAGAATATAAATATTATTTTATATACTCGAAGTTTCGTTGGTGAGGTCTAGTAAATATATGTGAAATGAACAAATCAAAATGTGTTTGTTTAATTGGATGTAAAAGGAGACGGAACGTGTGAAGAAAGAAGAATTGTTAGAAAAAATAGCTCCATGTTCTTTGATGTGCCATACCTGTAGTGCTTATGAACATGGAGTGATTTCAGAAGCAGCAAAACAATTATCAAAATATATGGAAGGTGTTTATGAATTTTATGAAAAACATGCTCCATGTGAGCTTGAACGATTTAATGTCTTTCAAGAAGAGTTGGTAAAGTATAGTGCAGGTAATTGTTCAGGATGTCGCAACAGAGAACATCATGGATGTAGTATAAAGGACTGCTTTATTCTTGATTGCACAAAAGAACGTAATATTGATTATTGTGGTGAATGTGCTGAATTTCCATGTGATAAAACACAGAAAATTTTTGAAAAAGAAGTATATAAGCAATGGCTTAAAGGTAATCAAGAAATTAAAAGCTTAGGAATAGAAGGTTTTTGGAAAAAGAATTCTGAAAAACCACATTATAAGGCATATAAATAATAATAGATAAGTTCCAATCATATGAAAAAAAAAGAATAATTCTTATATTGTGAACTTTAGGAGGAAAGAAAAGTAATGAAAAAAGTAACAATTGCAGCAGCGGGTAAAGCAGCGGCCATGTATATAGATCAAAAAGGGCAAGATTATAATGGTTTAAGGCTTGTAGCAAATTCTTTTGTTGAAGATATTAATTTAGTTGCTGGAGTGATTCCAGAAGTAAAGACAACAGTGAATGAATTAAAAGAAACAGTAATAATTGCAGGCTCTATAGGCAATAACGATATAATTGATACATTAATCTCAAAAGGAACAATAGATGTAACTGGTATAAAGGATAAGCGTGAATGTTATAAGATTCAGGTTGTTGAAAAGCCAGTTGAAGGTGTGGATAACGCTATTGTTATTATGGGAAGTGACAAGAGAGGAACAATTTATGGAATTTATCGTATTTCAGAATTAATTGGAGTAAGTCCTTGGGTTTACTTTGCAGACGTTATGCCAGCAAAGAAGTCTGAAATTATTCTTTCTGAAGAGGAATTAAATATAACTTCAAAGGAACCATCTGTTAAGTATAGAGGATTTTTCTTAAATGATGAATGGCCAGCTTTGGGCTCATGGGTAACTAATACCTTTGGAGATTTTAATGAAGAATTTTATGATAAAGTATTCCAGTTAATTTTAAGATTAAAAGGTAATTTTATGTGGCCAGCCATGTGGAGTGCTGTATTTAGTGAAAATGGGAAAAGCCATTCTTTAGCTAATGCAGAGCTTGCGGATGCATATGGTATTGTAATGGGGACATCACATCATGAGCCTATGTTCCGTGCAGGGGAAGAATGGAAACAAATTAACCAGCAATATGGTACAAACCCAGCATGGGATTTTTCTAGCAATTCAGAAGCTATAACAAAGTTCTGGGAGGATGGATTAAAGCGAAACAAGAATCTTGAAAGTTTAATTACCATGGGTATGAGAGGTGAACAAGACTCTGCATTAAAAGGTTCAGAAGAAGAAAATATCCAACTTTTAAAGGATATTATTTTAACACAAAAACGTTTATTAAAAGAACAAGGTTTAGAAAAGGCACCTCAAGTTCTTACTATATATAAAGAAGTAGAGAAATATTGGTATGGAACAGATAAAGCAGAAGGTTTAAGAACTTGGGATGAATTGGATGATGTAACAATCATGTTAGCAGATGATAATTTTGCAAATTTACGTACACTTCCAACAGAAGAAGAAAGAAATAGAAAAGCTGGCTGGGGAATGTATTATCATTTTGATTATCATGGAGGTCCACGTTCTTATGAGTGGGTAAATACAACTCCTCTTGAAAAAGTATGGGAACAAATGTCGATGGCTTATGATTATGGTATACGTGATATATGGATTGTGAATATTGGAGACTTAAAACCAATGGAATTTCCTGTTTCATACTTCTTAGATTTAGCCTATGACTTTGAAACTTGGGGAGTTAATGGAATGAACAAAACCAAGGAATACACAAAGAAATGGGCAATGCAGCAATTTGGAACTGTTGCAAAAGAAGAAATAATAGATGGAATTGAAACTATATTAACAGGCTATACTAAAATGAGTGGATTTAGAAAACCAGAGGTTACTTATACTTCTACATACAGCTATACAAATTATAACGAAGCACAAAGAGTGCTAAAACAAGCAAGTAATTTAGAAGATATAGCTAAGAAATATTATGATGAAATTCCAGAAGTATGTAAAGATGCGTACTATCAACTTGTATATTATCCAGCTGCAGCATCAGCCAATGTTGTTAAAATGCAGATATATGCTGGATTAAATAATTTATATAATAAACGTAATAGTGTTCTTGCAAATTCCTATGCTGCATTAGTTGAAGAATGCAAAAAGAAAGATATTGAAATGCAGAATTACTACAATAATGAGATGTCTAATGGTAAGTGGAAGGGAATGATGAGTTCTCCACATATAGGATATATGGAATGGAGTCCAGATGGATGGACATATCCAGAAGTTTATAGTGTTTCTCCTAAAGAGGGAAGTATTATGATTGTAGATGTGCAAGGAACAGAAAAAGAATATTGCTCTGGTACAGCAATATTGCCAGCATTTACAAATCTGTGTAAAGAAAGCTATTCCATTACAATCAGTAATGGAGGAAACACAGAGTTTGCTTATAAACTGGAGGCTAGCGAAGCTTGGATAAAGGTAGAGGATATTCAAGGTACTATTTCTGATGGAAAGACTATTATGGTTTCAGTAGATTGGAATAAAGTATCTAAAACTTCAAATGGATTTATAACTATTTTAGGTGCAGGAGAAAAAGTCAAAGTAGATGTTACCGCTGAAGTTATAGAAGTTGATAGTTTGCCTAACATGACCTTTGTAGAAACTCATGACGTAATTTCTATTGAAGCAGAACATGCAGTAAGTAAAGTTTCAAAATCAAATGTTGAATGGAAGGTTCTTGAAAACTATGGACGAACTTTATCTTCTGTAAAGATGTTCCCAACAACTGTTTCTTTTGAAAAAATAGATGAAGCACCATATTTAGAATACTCATTAAGAGTAAATGAAGAAGCAGAGTATACTCTAACAACCTATGTTGCACCAACAAATAATCTTTCTGAAAAGAGCCGTTTAAAATATGCTGTAGCTTTTGATGGTGAAGCTTCAACTATAGCAGATGCTCTGCCAAAGGATTTTTTTGCTGGAAGCTATATTAATAATATTTGGTGTGATGCAGTGCTTGAAAATATTCATATAACTACCACTGTGCATAAATTAAGTAAGGGAATTCATACTCTTAGATTTTATGGTTTAGATGCAGGTTTAGTATTGCAAAAACTAGTTTTATCAAAAGGAAAACTTCCTTATTCATATTTTGGACCTGAAGAGAGTTACTATGTAGGTAAATAATAATAGAGAAGTCAGCAGGAGTTATGAAATAAAAATTAACCAGTCCTTTAGATTGAGATAGTCATAAAAAACTATTTTAGTTTATATTTGTATATTATATAGAATTTAAATAATTAATTATTTATAAATGATAGGTAAATAAATAAAATGCCCAAGGAAAATCTAATTTAAATTTTCTTGGGTGTTTTATTTATATGTGAATAAGTTATTGAATCTGAGACTAGATGTGAAGTATTATTATTTTGGTATAATAATACAAAGCTATCATCAAATTAAATAGATATTTTTTAAATAAAGACATTACCTAATAAAACTTTAAAGAAGAATTATGAGAAAGGATTTATGTAATGGATATTAAACTTGTAGAAGATAAAGATAGTAAATTGGAAGTTCAAATTAAATATCCAATTATGAATGCCCATGTAAAGCAGCTTATACAAAAGATTAAGAGTACTGAAATGAAAATAGTTGGAAGTGATAGTGGTGAGGACACAGTCCTTAATATTTATGATATTTTCTATATAGAAAGTGTTGAAAGAAAAACATTTATTTATACAAAAGATCAAATTTTTAGAAGTAGCAAGAAGTTATATCAGCTATTTGATGAATTAAAAGAGTTTGGTTTTGTTCAAATAAACAAAGCATGTATTTTGAATATTGATGTATTAGAAAGTGTAAAAACTATTTTTAATAGCAGGTTGAAAGCTACCCTTATTAATGGAGAACATGTAATTGTTACAAGGACCTATATTCCAGAAATAAAAAAATGGCTAGATGGGGAGGCGAGTTTATATGAAAATGAAGATATTTAGAGAGTATATTATTACAAGTCTTGCAGTAAGTATGCTTATTGTATTTTGGATGTTTTTTATTGATGCATTTTTCTATAATATGTGGTCAAACTTTAGAATTATTATTTCTATAGTAAGCTTTGCTTTTTTATTATGTCTTATTCATACTGCTGTGAATTTTTTACTAGATAATAAACCTATAATTTCAATAATTCTAGAATATGCAATTGTAGTAATAATGTTTTTTGTCTTTGGAATAAAATTTAAATGGTATCCAGCTGGATCAGAATGGTTAGTATTTATTTATACAATTCCGGTTTATGGTGCTGGATATTTACTTCGATTAGTTGGAGTAAGAAAAGATGCTGATTATATTAATATTAGATTATCAGAACGAAAAAAAAGAAAGACAGAAAAAATTGAAATTAAAAAGTTGTAGTTCTAAGTTTTTTGTAAGAGATGACAAGGTATTTGTAAGACATGACAAGTAATATTGAATAAGGAATAAGAGAAGGCTAACATGTAACTAAACAACAAAAATGGAAGGATGTATATGATGATAATGCTTAAGGAAAGCAATTCTCTTATTTCAATATTAATAAGAAAGGTTAGGAAAGTTATGTTAATTTTATCATCTTTTATTATTTTGTGTATAGTTGCACTTTTTATTATTTTATTAATACAAAGCCCAGGAAAAGTAAAACCATTGTTAAATGAAAATGGAGATATAATTAAAGGAAGTATTTCAGAAAAGGTTTATGCTAATATTAACGGAGCAAATATGGGGATGATAATAAAAAGCAAGGATTTATCAAATCCAGTATTGCTTTTTGTCCATGGAGGGCCTGGTATGCCTGAATATGAATTTACTGAAAAATATCCAACAGGGCTTGAAGAAAATTTTACAGTAGTATGGTGGGATCAAAGAGGTTCAGGATTGTCTTATAATAGTGATGCTATAAAAGAAAAAATGACAACAGAACAGTTTGTACTTGATACAATAGAAGTATCAAAGTATCTTTGTGAGCGTTTTGGCAAAGATAAAATATATCTAATGGCACATTCATGGGGATCATATATAGGGATACAAGCAGCAGAAAAAACTCCAGAATTATTTTATGCATACATTGGAATTGGACAAATAACAAATCAAATTGAATCGGAAAAAGCTGCATATGACTATATGATTAATTACTATAAGGATGCAGGTAATGAAAAAGTTGTAAATAAACTTCAAGGATTATCATTTAAAAACATGGATTATATGCCTAAAGAGTATGATAAGATTAGAGACGATGTAATGCATAAGGCAGGTATTGGGACAATGAATGAAATGAAGTCTGTAATTAGTGGCATATTTATGACTGTCATGGAGAATACAGAATATACTTTAGGGGAAAAGATAAATATATGGAAAGGCAAAGCATTTTCAAAGTCTACTAATTTGAATGAGGAACTTTACAATTCTGATTTGAGAAATAAGATAACAAAACTAAAAGTTCCTGTGTATTTCTTTTCTGGAATTTATGATTATACTGTGAATCATTCTATGACAGAAGATTATTTGAAAAAAATTGATGCACCAATAAAAGGTTTTTATCTTTTTAAAGAATCAGCTCACAGTCCAATATTTGAAGAACCTAAAAAAATGATGCAAATTATGCAGGAAGATGTTATAAATAGAAAGAATAATCTAGTTGACACATATTAATGCAAAAGGAGGTATTTATTATTGGAAAAAGAAGAAATTGAATTATTGCCGTCTGGACTTGTAACTTGTCTATTAGATGGCAGAGAAGTACGCATATTAAAGATATCTCCTAAAAAGTTAACTGTTCGTGTCGCTGAAGAGATAAACGAGATAAAGAGTGTAAGAGTAGCATTTTATATATTTGAGGAAAATAGATATGAAGAAGTGTTCATAAAAGATTATGAGATTGTTGATAAAAATAAAAATGATTTTTATTTTGTTTATGCTTTTTCTATTGATTCCCAAGAATATCTTCATAGTGTAAGAAGGATTTTTAAAGATTATTCAAAATATGTTACGTTAAAAGCTTTTGGAGAGGACAATGAATTTTCAAAGGAAATGGTAGGTTACCCAGCAGAAGCAGATTATGAGTTTTATAATTATTATTTAGAGCAGAAAAAAGACTGGATGGAAGAGTTAGATTATTCAGAAGAGAAGGTTAATGCTTTAGAAGCAGTAGAATTAGCTATTACTTTAGATAATGACATTTTATATAAAAAGTATATAGAGAAAGACATTAATGCTTTTAAAAAGGAGTATTTAAAAGCAAATTTTGCAGAGAACCATAACTTGTTTCAAAAAGATATTAACAGGCTTTACATCGGAAATGAATTTTGCCATAATTTATTTCCAGAAGTGAAATTATTAATGAGTATGCTAGAAAAAGCAAAAAGAGAAAAACTTCAAATAACGCTCGCGTTTACATATATGAGAGATTTATACATAAAAAAGACAAAAGATATTATAGATAAAGTTTATAGTTGGTGTGAGAAAAATAATACTGTAATAGAGATTATAATAAATGATTTTGGAATGCTTAAATTAGTTGAAGATAAAAATGATTATTTTAATTTATCCTTAGGTGTATTATTAAATAAAAGAAAAAAGGATCCAAGATATATTTATAAAAAAGGGTACAACGAGAATAAGAAACTTATAGCAGAAAACAGTCTTAATAGTGCTATATTTAATAAGTTTTTAAAAGAGAATAAAATAACTCGATTTGAATATGAAAATTGCGGTTATAAAATGACTATTGCAGAAGGAAAACATAGCTTGCATATTCCCTTTTATCAAACTAACACATCACAATACTGTCCGTTATATGCAATGTGTACTAACTTAGATAGAGGGAAGCAGAAGCTTGTTAATGGCTGTCACAAGCATTGCGAAGAATATGTGTTTTTATATCCTAAGCATTTGAAAATGGTAGGAAAGTATAATTCTTTATTTGCATTTGATGATACTTTACTTAAAGATCAAAGAGAGTTAGGTGAGTATATAAGTAATGGGATAGATAGAATAGTTTTAAATTTTATATAGTGTGAGCTATATTTTATAGAAATTTAATCTATTTTGAATCATACTATGTGTGACAAGTCCTAAAAATTGTTTATGTGAGCATAACTGTACCTTTATATATTTAAATAATAATATGAATTTTAGATTTATTATTTACTGCACTTAGGAGGAAATATAATGAAGATAGTAGCAGGCTTAGGATGTATTGATGATTATATATCATTGGTAGAAGCAGGAGCAGATGAGGTGTTTTGCGGATATGTTCCTTATGAATGGAATAAAAAATATGGGAGTTTATTTCCCTTAAATAGAAGAGAAGTGCTTTATTATAATATTCAAATAAATTCTTTTGAAGATATGAAGATATTAAGTAAAATGGTTGAAGTACATAAGGTACCTGTAAATATAACCTTTAATTATTTATATTATGTTGAAGAACAATATGAAATGATAGATCATATGATAAAAGATTTAATTAGCATTGGCTTTAAGGATTTTATTATAGCAGACCTTGCATTATTGTTATATTTGAAAGAAAAAGATATAAATTGTTCTATACATTTAAGTGGAGAATGTGCTGAATTGAATCGTTTGTCTATTGAGTTTTTTAATAAATTTAATATTTCACGTTACATATTTCACAGAAAAAATACAATTGAAGATATGGAAGCTTGCATAAACAATAATAAAGTTAAAAATCTTGAATATGAAGCCTTTATTTTAAATGAGAAATGCCATTATACAGGTGCTTTTTGCAGTTCTCTTCATTGTGATGAAATGATACACTTGTGCAAAATGCCATATGAGATAGCAAAAATAAGTGAACAGGCAAATAGCTTTGAAGAAGTTAATAAGAGAATTGAACAATACTATAATCAATTTGATGAAGATGAAGAAACTTGTGAAGAAAACCAATATGATATACAAAATGAACGTGATAAAGAAAGTGAATGGGAAACAGGAAGTTCATATATTCTTGGTGAGACAGGCTGTGGATTATGTGCTTTAAAAAAGCTGAAAATGGCTGGGGTCACCCATTTAAAAGTAGTTGGAAGAGGAAATTCTGTTGATAATATGAAAAGAGATGTGGAAAATTTAAGAAAAGCTATAGGTATGTTAGAAGATATTGGAGATAGCAATACTTATGAGATAAGCGTAAAGAATAGATTGTTTAATGGGAAATGTAGTGGACAATGCTATTATTAAATATTGTTTTCATAGTAGTTTCGTTAAATATAAAATAAATGCCAATAAATTCACAATATAAAATGCTAATATCAACATTTAATATGAATAATGATATTAGCATTTAAATTTTTACTACTATTAAAATTTATAAAGAAACAAGCTTCAATAGGTTTAAAGTAAAGCGTTAACACCATTTACATTAGCTTGTTCGTTTTCTTCTAAAGGAATAACAATACATTTCTTTCCATCAATTATTTGTGATTTTATTTGAGGAACTTTTTGAGGTTTTACATGAAGAACAATATCATAGTTTGGTTTAGTATGTTCTTCAGCTTCAGCTTCTGCTTCAGTTTCAGAAGTAGTATCTAAATTAGCTTCTGATTCTGTTTCTGAATCAATATCAGTTTTAATTTCTAATATTGGATCTGCATTTGTTTCTAAAGCTACTTCTTTTTCGTGATCAAAAGTTGAAGCAGTTTCTGGTTCAAAAGCAGCTTCGGCTTCAGAATCTAATTCAGAATTTTGTTTAGTCCTTTCAAGCCTTTCTTCAAGTATTTGAACTTTTTTTTCAAGTCTTTCTTCCTTTTTTCTTTGTTCATTTGCCGCCAGGACTTTTTTATCTATTAAATTTTCTACTACAGGAGGAGTATCACCAAATTCTCTCTCATAGGATTTTTCAATCTTTGTAGTAATTTCTTCAGGAATCCCACTTTGAATTAAAACATCTTGAATATTATCATTAGATAAAATTATAGGATCAGCATTTTTACCATTAACAGTTGTATGCTCATCTACCATGTTATTAAGAGTTTCTTGAATTTCCATTAATAAATGCTCAGATTTTTCTTCATCATTTCCAACAGCTTTGCGTATAATAGTTTGGAATGCCTCCTTTTGTATAGTTGCAGTTGTTTTTGAACTACAGCCTAAAACTTCTTCCATAAATTCAGGATGAGGATCTTTTGCATCTTTTGTATAATAAATAATAGAATGAATATCAGTGCTACGGTCTATAAATGCTGGAAATACAAAGCCTAAATCAGGTTGACCAACAACCCAATCTCTTATACGAGCGCCAATTCTATTTTCATCTTCAATATATCCAAGACCTGGTTTTGAAAGTGATACTGGGCAGATTGCACATAATAGGTATTCATATACTTCTTCAGATTCATCTAATTTATTATTATCACTCGTTCTTGTCATAATATCATAAGCATCGTGAAAAAGGAGGATTAGAAAATTACCTGTGTAGTCATAACTATCTATAATCAGTTTATATAAGCCATCAAGCAAAGTATCGTTTTTTAACCTGCTCTTTTTTAGTTCCATCAAAGAAAGCTGCCTGCTTCCTATACCTTCTTCCTCAAGCGGAAAATTAAGTTCTAGAAGATTGTTTCCTACAGTTCCAGATAAGGTCTTTTTTGCAATTTCTAAATATTTAAAAAATTCTTCTTCTTTTAAATTTAAAAAAGTTTCATTAAGTTTTAATACAATATTTTTTTGACCATCTACATAACAGCCACACATTCTGGTGAATGTACAATCGTCCTTTTTTAAACGTCTTTTTAATTCCAATATATCTTTCTTTTTCATATATCGCCCTCTCATTCCATGAGTTTTACTCGGCACATGAATGATATTAACATGTCCTAATTTGCTATAAAAATATGATTGCAAACTGGATTTGTTATTTTAAATGTGCCTTAGTACATAATAAAGAATATGCTACTTAATATAGTATAAAGTTCATTTAAAAGCTCTGCAAGTGACAAAAAATAAATTTTATAAATACATTATTGAAGATGTGGGGTTACTCACAATTGACACAAGATGTTAATACAGTATAATATAGAATAAAAGGAAGTGAATTTATTATGTTTTTAGCAATAGTAATCAGCTCCATGCAAAGATTGTAATATATGAAAAACTTTTGCTTGGAGCATAAATCTAAATTTAGGTTTTTCATATTTTAATCAAACTTTGCATCTTCATTTATTAAATAAATGTTGATTGGAGCGAGAAAAAATGAAATATGAGAAAGCGGAAAATATATTACCTAATAGTATAATTGAAATTATTCAAAATTATACGGATGGTGGATATATCTATATTCCTAGAAAAAATGAAAATAAAAAATCTTGGGGAGAAAATACTGAAACTAAAGTATATCTTAGTAAAAGAGATAAAGAAATTTTTAATAAATATTCATCAGGAGTATCAGTTAAAATATTATCAGAACAGTATTTTTTAACAGAGGGAAGTATTAGAAGAATACTTAGAAATCAAAAAAATTATGATTAATTATAAAAGGCATATTTTTCACAGCTACTGCTATGAGAAATATGCCTTGAATTTTTTGAAATGGTGAATTGAAAATTTAAATTTAGTGGTAGTAACCATTTATTTATGAAATAATTTTTTTATTAAACAACAGTTTATTAATTTATACGTATGGTGATTATAAATATTACAGAATTATCTATGAACTTGGTCTTTACTATATAGGATGATATTATTTGTGGTGAAGGTACAAGGAGGTGGATATATTATGAGTATTTTATCTATTGAAAACATGAGTCATTCATTTGGTGATAGAATAATATTTAACAACGTATCTTTCAGATTATTAAAGGGAGAGCATATTGGGCTTATTGGAGCCAATGGTGAGGGAAAATCAACCTTTATGAAAATTATTACAAATAAGATATTACCTGATGCTGGTAATATTGAGTGGAATAGCAAGTTTACTATTGGATATATGGATCAATTAGTTGACTTACAAGAAGGAATTACTACACTGAATTTTTTAAAGGAAGCATTTTCGAATTTATTTAATATAGAAAATAAAATAAATGATTTATATATTAAACTGGGAAATATGAATGAGAAGGAAATGGATAAGGCATTAAAGAAGGTTGCAGTTATGCAGGAAACTTTAGAAAAAAATGATTTTTATAGTATCAATTCAAAGATACAAGCAGCTGCAGCAGGCCTTGGAATTAGTGACTTTTTAGATAAAGAGGTTTCAGCCTTAAGCGGAGGGCAAAGAACTAAAGTCTTACTAGCAAAGCTACTTTTAGAAAAGCCAGATATTTTATTGTTAGATGAACCAACGAATCATTTAGATGAAGAGCATATAGAATGGCTGAAAAATTATTTAATAAACTATGAAAATGCATTTATATTAATATCTCATGATAATAGTTTCTTAAATAGTGTAGTAAATGTGGTTTACCATCTTGAGCATAAAGAACTAGCTAGATATGATGGAAATTATGATTATTTTGTTAAGCTTTATGAAATACGCAAACAACAAAGATTGATTGAATATAAAGAACAGCAAAATGAAATCGCAAAGCTTGAAGATTATATTAGGAAAAACAAAGTGAGAACTGCAACCGCAAAGCAAGCTAAATCAAGAGAAAAAAAGCTTAATAAGATTGAAAAAATAGAAATAAAAAAAGACATAATAAAACCGTATTTTAATTTTAAAAGTGTAAAAATGATTGAAAATATAATTTTTAGTACAAGTAATTTAATAATTGGATACAACAAACCCTTAAGCAGGCCTTTGAATTTAAAAATGAAAAGAGGCCAGAAAATCGCATTAATTGGAGCTAACGGATTAGGTAAGACAACTCTTTTAAAAAGCTTGCTTGGGCAACTAAAACCCATAGATGGTGGAATAATTTTAAGTGATTATAGGAAAGTAGGATATTTTGAGCAGGAAGTTGCAGAAGATAATAAAGATTCAGTGTTGTATGATGTTTGGGGCTCTTTTCCAGATATGACTCAAACAGAAGTAAGAAGCTGTCTTGCTAAATGTGGATTAAAAAGGCAGCATATAGACAGTCCAATTAATATATTAAGTGGAGGTGAGCAAGCTAAGGTAAAGTTATGTAAGCTAATAAATAAACAAACAAATATATTAGTTTTGGATGAACCAACAAATCACTTAGATATATATGCTAAAGAGGAATTAAAGCGTGCTTTGATAGAATATGATGGCAGTATAATTTTAGTATGTCATGAACCAGAATTTTATTGTGATATTGCGACAGATATCTGGAATTGTGAAGAGTGGACGTGCTCCAACAGTTAAAAAATAATTTATTGGATATAAAACTTTATAAGTTATTTTTATTTTAATAAAATTAGTTTCTATAAAATGGATAAATAAAAAATTGATTATAATAGAAAACCATGAATATATAGGATAAAGATATTTCTATATGCTCATGGTTTTATTATTTATGTTTTATAAAATATTTAACGGTTAGATATAATATTTATATAAACTTAAACCAGCTAAGCTTAAAGTTTCCAGAGAATTTAAGGTAAATATCATGAATACCAGATAGAGAAACAATCGGTACTGTTTGAGAAATCCATTTTTGATTATCTCTAGTATTTGTAACAGAAAACTTAGCAAGGCGTGACTTATTCAAGTCATCAAGGAAAATTTCTATTTCGCTATTATCATTTACACAAGCAGTATTAAATTCAAAAGCTGTAGATTGTTTCAAGTTAACATCTCTAAAGCAAATCCAACTATTTTCAGCAGTAGGACAAACACAAGTACCTCCAGCCTTACATTCATGAAGTATTACATTATTGTAATCATCATAATCTTCAGCTCTTGTTATTTTAGTTAAATCTCTTGGAGGAATGACCTCTCCATCTATAAATAAAGTATCTTTTACCCTTATATCTTCTGATGAAGAACCAATCATAATATTATAACTACCTTTTTCTAAAGTAAATTTATTTTGAGTTACATCCCAAAAAGATAATTCATTTACATTTAGAGTTAAGGAGATTTCTTTAACTTCATTTGGATTTAAATTGATTCTTTTAAAGCCTTTTAATTCTTTAAGAGGTCTGATAACTCTAGAATTTTCACTGTGAACATATAGTTGTACTACTTCATCACTAACCATATTTCCTATATTTTTTACGGTAAAGGTTATTTCCACTTTATCATTAGGTGTGGCTGTTTTTGCACTTAATTTTAGATTATCATAATGAAAATTAGTGTAGGATAATCCATGTCCAAAAGGGTAAAGGGGTTCTTTATCAAAGTACATGTAAGTTCTTTTACCTTTGATAATATCGTAATCTTTAATTGGAGGAAGATCATTAACGGATTTATACCAAGTCATGCTTAACCTGCCTGCAGGGCTGTAATTACCAAATAATGCTGCAGAAATAGCTGAACCAATTTCTTGGCAGCCATGGGCAGAATAAAGTATAGCAGGGATATTTTCATCTTCCCAATTAACTGCAAAGGGATAACTTCCTATAATCACAACTACAGTATTAGGATTAACTTCATAAACCGCCTTTATAAGCTCTTGTTGTGAAGGTGGAAGAATTAAATCTTTTCTGTCTATTTCTTCTTTAGCATTTATTAAAGGATTATTGACAACAAAAACTATAGCAATGTCTGATTCTTGTGCAGCTTTAACTGCAGCTTCAATCCCTGAAGAGACAGTATTAACCACGAATTTAGAATTATCATTATCATCAGCTTTCTCAACTACCTCTAAAGAATTTGATCCATCTTCAGAAGGAATAACATGCTTTCCATTCCAAGTTTTTAAATTAATACTTCCATCAGAATAGGGATCTAAGTCAAATATTTCTCTAACAAACCAACCAAAGACTTCTGGAGAAGAGCAATATATCTTTTCGTCATCAGTTGTAAGATATTTGCCATTTTTCTTTGATCTTAAGGTATAGCTTCCAAACCCCCAGTCTGTAAGTTCAAATATATTATCTTTGTTAGAGCAGGAATCATTAATACTAACGATGTTTACAGCATCATTGCTTACTTGTAAGGTGTTGTTATTATCCTTTGAAGAAATGATAACCTCATCATAAGCAGGTATATGAATAACCTCTTTATCTTTTAGTATTTCAATAATACCATCTAAAGGAGTTATTTTGTATGGAGCATTACCAGTATACCAATCTTTATAAACGACGTCTGATAATGGTCCTATTACAGCAGCTTTCTTAATTTTATCTTTATTTAAAGGAAGAAAATTATTTTCATTTTTTAGAAGAACGAGGGCTTCTTTAGCAGCTTTAAGTGCAAGAGCGTTATGTTCCTTAGAGAATAGTTTAGCTTTGGGAATATTCGCATAAGGGTTTGATTCTTTTGGGTCAAATTGACCTAATCTAAAACGAACTTTAAATATGTTTCTTAAAGCGTTATCTATATCATTTTCTGTTAGAAGTCCTCTTCCAAGTGCTTCTATTGCAGAATTTATCACAAGTTTAGCATCGTCAGTAAAGCAGTCAACACCACTTTTCAATCCTTCAGCAATAGTTTCGACATGAGTTTTATAGTACTTATGGAATTCAACAGTTTGACTCATATCACCACCATCGCATACAACAAAGCCATCACAGCCCCATTGACCTTTTACAATATCATTAACTTCCTTATTCAATATACATGGAGTACCATTTATTTCATTATATGCAGTCATCATAGAATAGGCTTTTCCTTCTGTAAAAGCCGGTTTGAAAGCTTTTAAGTAATATTCATTTTTATTTCGCGGATCTACACTAGAGGAATCCATTACACGTCCATCTTCATGATTATTAGCATAAAAATGTTTTGGTGCAGGAACAAGTTTTAAATAAAAAGGATCATTTCCTTGCATTCCTTTTACTAAGTTAGAAGATAGTTTTCCAGTGAGATAAGGATCTTCTCCATAAGCTTCTTCTGTTCGTCCCCATCTAGGATCTCTTTCCATGTCAATGGTTGGCGCCCATAAAGTAAGACCGCCTTTCTCATTTGCAATTTCATAATATATTCTTGCTTCATCACCTATAACGTTTCCAATTTCTTTTAACAAATCTTCATTCCAAGTTGAAGAGAGACCAATAGGCTGTGGAAAGACTGTAGCATTGCCTAGTTTTGTTACTACTCCATGAGCAGCTTCACCGCCAACATTATATTCAGGAATATTAAGCCTAGGAACAGCTTCTTGATGAGTTGGTAAAAGCAATAGTTTTTCTTCAAGAGTCATTCTTGAAATTAAATCATTAATTCTTTCTTTAAGAGGAATATTAGTATTTAAGTATGGGTAAACTGAGTTTTGATATAAATTTGTCATATAGTTAAACTCCTTTAGCTTTAAAATTAAAATATATTCACATATGAAAATGAAAATTATAAGGATATTTTTATTAGATATTATTGAATAATTATAAAAAATCAATTATTTAATGCTTTTAGATGATTATATAAAAAAGTAACATTTTATAATACATAAAAATTTTTAGTATTTTTACATAAGTAATTAGGTAAAGTTATGAAGAATATAAGTATGACTAAATTTAAGAATGATGAGTATAAAATATATAATGTGTTAATTATATTTCAAATTCATATTGCTTTTTTGATACAAATGCTTTTGATAAGTATGATAAAAATAACTATAAATTATAGTAAAAATGAAAAAAATATTGCAACTTTATTGAAAATATATTACTATTAAACAGTAAAAATTAATATTCTATATATAAAATTAAAAAAAATTCAGAGGAAGATAGCGGGAGAGTAATGGCTATGCTGTTCACCGAAGAAGTAAATCTTTCAGGTACCTATTAAATTAGAGATGACCGCTATTGGATGAAGCCTTGGAGAGACTCGAAATGAGCACCGAAGGAGAAAGCCCCACAAGGCGAAACTCTCAGGTAAAAGGACAGGGAGCAGGTAACACATCTTACAAAAGTAATATATTTTTAATTACTTCATTTAGATCTTATCTATTCCCATTTGTATCTCCAGTCACAAATACTTATATGGAAAAAGACATTTTTAAATGTGTCTTTTAACTAAGATGGAGGGATAAAAATGGAAAAATCAACAGAAAAAAATCAAAATTTATCAAGAGGACTAAAGAATCGTCATGTTCAGCTCCTTGCAATTGGAGGAGCAATTGGTACTGGTTTATTCCTTGGATCAGGTAGATCAATTCACTTAGCTGGGCCGTCTATTTTATTTGCGTATATGATAACAGGAATAATTTGCTTTTTTATTATGCGTGCCCTAGGGGAATTACTGCTTTCTAATTTAAATTACCATTCATTTGTAGACTTTGTGTATGATTATTTAGGAGAAAGAGCAGCATTTATTACGGGTTGGACTTATTGGTTCTGCTGGATTTCACTTGCTATGGCAGATGTAACAGCTGCAGGACTTTATATTCAATATTGGTTCCCGAATGTGGCTCAATGGGTTCCAAGTCTTATAATTCTCGTTGTTTTATTAATTATGAATCTTACTGCAGTAAAACATTTTGGTGAAATGGAATTCTGGTTTGCATTAATCAAAGTTGTAGCAATTCTAGCTTTAATTGTAATTGGGACATTTATGATAATCAAAGGTTTTTCTACAGATGCAGGGGCATCTACATTTGCTAATCTGTGGAATCATGGTGGCTGGTTTCCAAATGGAATTAGTGGTTTTATTCTTTCATTCCAAATGGTTGTGTTTGCATTTACTGGAATTGAATTAGTTGGATTAACAGCTGGTGAAACTGAAGATCCTGAACGTGTTATTCCAAAAGCTATTAATAATATTCCAATAAGAATAATTATTTTCTATATTGGAGCACTTTTAGTTATAATGAGTATATATCCATGGACTTCAATCAGTCCAGATAAAAGCCCATTTGTACAAGTTTTTGCAGCAGTAGGTATTGCAGCAGCAGCAAGTATTGTAAATTTTGTTGTACTAACATCAGCAGCATCAGCATGTAACAGTGGTATTTTCAGTACAAGTCGTATGGTATTTTCTCTTGCTAAAGAAGATAATGCACCTGCATCAATGAAAAAATTAACTTCTAACCAGGTACCAGCTAATGCAAGTTTATTTTCAGCAGGAGTAATTTTGATTGCAGTAATTTTAAATTATGTTATGCCAGAAGGCGTATTCGTACTTATTACAAGTATATCAACATTTTGCTTTATTTTCATTTGGGCGATTATAGTAATCTGTCACTTAAAATATCGTAAAACAAATCCTAAACTTGCAGAAAAGAACAAATTTAAAATGCCGCTTTATCCAATTGCTAATTATATAATTTTAGCATTTATGGCTTTTGTTATAATTACATTAGCATTTAATAGTGAAACGCGTGTGGCACTATTTGTAACACCTGTTTGGTTTATAATGTTAGCAGTTATATATAAAATAGCTAAATCAAAAAGAAAAAGTGAAGAAGATAAAGAAATGAATATAGCTTAATTTTAAATAAAAGAGATTTATCAATAAAGAGTTAGAAAGTTTTTTCTAGCATTTGTTGGTGAATCTCTTTATATTTAATTTACGTAAATTTTATTATTAATGGAAAAACATGAAATGGACCCATCTACTAGAAATATAAATCTAATAACTGGATCCATTTAATTTTATGATTTAGGTCCATTTTTACAAAAATCAAGACATAATTTTAACCATTTTATTGATGATTCTTCACGTATAATAGCACCATTTAAAACAAGATAATCACCAAAAGCATCACTATCAACAGGTGGAATCCCATCATAAGGTTCAAGTTGAGAGTGCAAGAAAGTAAGTCTATCTTGATGTTGTTCTAGTTGTTGGTTTAATAAATGAATTCTAGTATCTAAATCTAAATTATTTGAAAAATACATTCTAAGTCTGAAAATATTCTTAGGGGTTTGCTCCATAGGTTCATCTTTTTTTAACCATTTCAAAAAATCTTTTTTACCTTTTTCAGTAATTTTATAAACTTTTTTTTCTAAAACATCTCCACTTATCTCAATATCAAATACAATAAGTTGTTCATCTACTAATTTTTTTAATTCTGGATATATCTGACTATGCTTTGCACTCCAAAATTCAGCTAATTGGAAATTGAATTCTTTTCCTATATCATAACCAGTCATAGGCCTTCTATTTAACAAGCCTAAAATTGCATATTTAAGTGTTCTCATGATCACACCTCTTTCTTAACTTTATTAATTATAACAGCTTTTATAAAAATTACAATTATAAGGAACACTAGAAATTCCATGGATTTAAGATAGATTAAACAATAATTCTGCTTATTAGAAATTAGGGCAACGAATTATATTAATAATTATATAGCAAAGAATATATTTTTTAAATTATATTTCGACAAACATATAAATATTTATATATTTATATTTACATGATTGTTTGGTTGTGATATTATTAACATGAAATTGTGATAATATTAACGAAATAAGGGGGATTTTTATGGAACTAACAAAAAAAAGATGGATTATTTTAATTGCAAGCTGCTTTATTAACTTATGTATTGGTTCAATGTATGCTTGGAGTGTTTTTGCAGCTCCTATGGCAAAGTACTTGAGCCAAGTTACAGGTGCAACGTTGACTGCTGGTACGCTAGCAATCGTTTTCACTGTTACTAATTCAGTTGGACCTATTACTATGATTACTGGTGGAAGAATAAATGATACTTTTGGGCCTAAAAAAGTAATCTTCGTTGGAGGAATACTTTTTGGTGGAGGGATGATTCTATCAGGATTTGCAAATGGCTTGGGTATGTTAGTACTTGCATATGGTATTGTAACTGGTCTTGGAATCGGAATGGTTTATGGATGTACAATAAGTAATTCAATTAAATTTTTCCCAGATAAACGTGGATTTGTTGGGGGGATTACAACTGCATGCTATGGTTTCAGTTCAGTAATAGTGCCACCAGTTGCCAATATACTAATTAGCAATTTGGGAGTAACCGCGGCGTTTAAGATAATAGGAGTTACTTTCTTAATTATTGTATGCGTATGCTCATTCTTTATTGATAAATGTCCAGTAGGATTTATTCCAGAAGGTTGGACACCACCAGCTTCTCAAGGAAATAAGTTAAATCAAAATGATAAAGATTGGAAGGGAATGTTATCAAGTCCTATTTTCTACCCAATGATTTTAGTCCTATTATGTGGAGCATTCTATGGATTAATGTGTTCTGCATTAGCATCACCTATAGCACAAGGTATGATTGGAATGTCAGTTGCTGCTGCAACTACTGTAGTATCTGTCTTAGCATTATTTAATACTGGTGGACGTATTATTGCAGGTTATGTTTCAGATAAAATTGGTAGAAATAATACTCTTTCTGGCGCGTTTGTTATTGCCATTTTTGGTCTTATGTGTTTATATTTTTCAGGCCAAGGAGATGTTACTAAATTTTATGTTGGAATTATAAGTGTTGGTGTATCTTTTGGAGCATTCATGGGCGTTTTCCCAGGGTTTACTGCTGATCAATTTGGTACTACAAATAACAGTGTTAACTACGGAATTATGTTTATTGGTTTTGCAATATCAGGTTATTTTGGGCCAACAGTAATGAAAAATGTATATGCTGCAGATCAAAGCTATCAAAGAGCATTTTTAATAGCAGCAGTTCTTTGTGTTATAGGATTTGGATTTACTTTTGTTTATCGTCATATGCACAAAAAGGAAATTGCAGTCAATAAGTCAATATAGGTGAATATGTAAACAGTTGCCTGTTAATTGTTAAACAATAAATTCTAATCTAATGAGTTAATTGAATAACAAAAGATATAATTTCATAATTATAAGGAGAAAAGAAATATGGAAAGAAAATATCCAAACTTAAGCAAACCAATTAAAATTGGTAATGTAACTTTCAGAAACAGAATGTTTTCTGCTCCTATGGGAGGAACAGATATTACAGCTGACTGTACAATTGGACCAGCATCTACAGCTTTTTATGAATTAAGAGCTAAAGGAGGAGCTGCTTCAGTTACTGTAAGTGAAGTTGTTGTTCATCCAAAGACTGAAGCTTCACATATGTATCATTTAGATTTACAAACAGTTGGTTCATTATCAAGCTTCACATACACAGCTGATGCTATACGTCGTCACGGCGCTATTGCTAGTGTAGAATTATCACATTCAGGACAATATGCTGGAACTTATTTAACTGATAAGGATAAAAAAGAAGGAATGGCTCAATGGGGACCAAGTGCTGGAGTTCGTCCAGATGGTCGTGAAGTAAAAGAACTTACTCAAGAAGTGATTGATGATATAGTAAAAGCTTATGGAGATACTGCTGCACTTGCTAAAAGGGCAGGTTTTGAAATGGTTATGATTCATGGTGGACATGGATGGTTAATTAATCAATTCTTATCACCTTATTTTAATAAAAGAACAGATAAATACGGTGGATCTTTAGAAAATAGAGTACGTTTTGCACAAGAAGTTCTTGATAGTGTTAGAACTGCTGTTGGACCTGGATTCCCAATAGAATTTAGATTTAGTGGTTCTGAATTATTTGATGGTGGATATGATCTTGCAGAAGGGGTTGAAATTGCTAAATTAATTGAATCAAGAGTGGACTTGCTTCATGTATCTGCAGGAACTTACCAAAGGGGATTTGGATTAACACATCCTTCTATGTTCTTACCTCATGGATCAAATGTTTATCTTGCAGCAGAAATTAAGAAACATGTTAGTGTTCCAGTTGCAACTCTTGGTGGTTTAAATGATCCAGAAATGATGGAAGAAATTATAGCTAGCGGTAAAGCTGATGTTGTTGAAATGGCTCGTGCTCTTTTAGCTGACCATGAGCTGCCTCAAAAGGTTATGAGTAACAGAGATAAAGACATTGTAAAATGTTTAAGATGTTTCACTTGTATGGCCGAACGTGCTATGACTTCTACAAGACGTTGTACAGTTAACCCATTAATTGGACGAGAACTAGGTGGAATGGAAGTTATACCTGCAGCAACTTCTCGTAAAGTTTTAGTTGCTGGTGGTGGTCCAGGAGGACTTGAAGCTGCTATTACTGCTGCAAAACGTGGACACAAAGTAGTACTTTGTGAAAAATCTAATGAATTAGGTGGAATACTTAAGGGAGAACAAGCACTTCCTTTTAAATATGAAATGTATGAACTAGGAGTGACTCTTGGAAAATTAGCAGAAGATGCTGGTGTTGAAATAAGATTAAATACAACTGTTACTAAGGAATATGTTGAAAAAGAAAATGTTGATGCATTAATTATAGCAGTTGGTTCAGAACCACTAGTTCCACCAATCCCAGGATTAGATGGAGATAACGTAGTAGTTGTTAATGATTACTATTTAGAAAAGGACAAGGTTAGTAATGAAGTTGTAGTTCTTGGCGGAGGTCTTGCTGGTTGTGAAGCAGCAATACATCTTGCACAAGAAGGAAAAACTGTACATTTAGTAGAAATGAGACCTGAACTTGCTCCAGATGCAAATATCAGACATCGCCCAATTCTGTTAGCTGAAATTGAAAAGAATGGAATTCAAGTTCACACTGAATACAAAGGATTGAAGGTAACAGGAGAAGGCGTTTTATGTGCTGATGTTTCTGGAACTGAACATCTTGTACCAGGGACTTCTGTAATTTGTGCACTTGGACAAAGAGCTAGAAGAAATGAAGTAGATGAATTAGTTGATAGTGCACTTTGGGTTAGAGAAATTGGAGACTGTGTACGTCCATCTACTATAACAACAGCTGTATATCAAGGATATCATGCTGGGCTTGATATATAGTAATTCTATATTAGAGTTAAATAAATTAATAAAATTTTCATATATTTTCAAATAATTTAAAGTCTCAAATTGATTTTTTCTTTAAGATTAGAAAAAGAAGTTTGAGGCTTTATTTTTCATAGTACTACAAACTTAGTTTTTCTAAGTACAATAACAATTATTTTACCTATAAATCTACAAGTTGATAAGTTGTGTTGCTTAAATAACATTTTTTGATTATTTGGAATATTGTCAGTTTATAAATATAGGAATACAATTCATATGAATAAAGAAGAAATATCATTTGAATTAAAGATGTATATAAGTTAAAGGAGAATATAAGCAATATGATAAAAAATGAAATGTCTAGCATAAATTTTAAGTTGCTTTTTAATAAAGAAGAAGTTTGGGATTTTCAAAAGCTTATAAATGATTTTGGACCTCGTTTAACTGGAAGTGCTTCTCATAAAAAATATAATGATTTAATTAAAGCTGAATTGGATAGTTATGGCTTGAAGGTTTTTGAGGATAAATATACCTTTAATAAGTGGGAGGCAAAAAGTTGGAGATTAACTATAGAAAATAATACAGGAGAAATAGAAGAAATTCCTACCACCTTTTATTATCCTTATTCAGGTGAAACAGATAAAAAAGGAGTAAGTGGTGAGCTTATATACTGTGGTAGTGGAAGAGGCTTTAAAAAGGCAAAAGGAAAAATTGCAATTGTAGAGGTTAGTATTCCATTACTTCCTAGTTCTTTGATTTTAAAAAAGAGGAGTTCTATTCCAAAGACTGCTAATTTACCAAGGATAATTACTAACTCTGTTGTAGGTTCTGTATTAAAAGGTCCAAATTTAGAAAAGGCAGTAAAGGAAGGCGTATTAGGTGTTATTTGTATTTGGAAGAAGTTATCTTATGAAAATTCCCTAAATCAATATTTGCCATTTACAAGTGGATACAAAGGGTGTCCAAGTCTTTGGGTAGATGAAAAAACTGGAGATAAATTAAAGAAATTAGCTAAGAAAAAGGTAAAGGCTAATATGATATTAGAAGCAGTTATAGAAAAGGAAGCGGAAACTAATACAATTTATTCAGTATTGCCAGGAAAAAATTCAAAGGAAACTATAATTATAAATACACATACAGATGGACCTAATGCTTGTGAAGAAAACGGGGGAATAGCTTTACTTGCTTTAGCTAAATATTTCTCTAAAATTCCATTAAGTGAGAGAAATCGTACAATAGTATTTGTATTTGTTACAGGTCATTTTCAGTTGCCTCAATTTGGAGTAAAAAATCGTCAAGCAACATCTAGATGGTTAGAGGAGCATACTGAGCTTTGGGATGGAAGAAATTCTAATAAAAAAGCAGTAGCAGCTGTTACAATTGAGCATTTGGGATGCATGGAGTGGAAGGACGATGAAAAATATTCGGCTTATAATCAAACAAATTCAATAGATCTTGAGTTGGTATATACAGGTAATAAGATTATGGACCAAATATATTTGAAGGCCTTAGAAGGAAGGAAGAAAATACGAACTGTTACATTAAGACCAAGGAATAATATTTATTTTGGTGAAGGACAACCTCTTTTTCAAGTTGGAATACCAACAATTTCACTAGTCACTGCACCAGACTATTTATGTAAATGTTCGAAAACAGGAGAAATTGAAAAGCTTGATATTGATCTTATGTATGAACAAATAATAACTTTTTTAAAAGCAATTTTAGAAATTGATAAAACACCAGTAGAAGTTTTAGGGAAAGTAGAAAAACAATCATATGGTGTTTTTTAGAAAAGAGAAATTAAAATAGAAGGCTTAAATTTATAGAATACAGCCGTCTATTTTAATTCCTAAGTTTTTGGAAGTATTTTATATTGAAAGCGTCTAGACAATTCAACCATTTCTTCAGGAGATTCTTTCATTCCATTTAATAACCAAACCTTTATGGTTGAAATATAACCGTCTATAATAAATGCACTATAATATTCAAGTTCTCTAGTACTCAGATATTTTAAGTGAGAAGACCAGAGTAAATTGTATTGAGTCTTTATAGAATGGCTCAACTTGTCCCATAAGGTGCTTCCTGTATTTGAATTTAAAAGTACTACTAATAATTCATTATATTGAATAACACATCTATAAAGGTTAAGTAAAAAGTCGCATTGATTTAAAATATCATGATCTTTATAGGAACTTATAATTTCATCAAAAACTTCATTTTCTAAATGAAAAAGCAAGTCATTAACCGTTTTATAATGAAGATAAAAAGTTGCTCTATTAATATCAGCAAGTTCCGAAATTTCACGAACTGAAATCTGATTTATATTTTTTGATTTTAATAATTCAATTAATGCATTTATTAGTTGTTTTTGAGTGCGTCGGAAACGTCTATCTTTTTTTTCATGGATCATTTTTGATTCCCTCCCTATTTAATTTGCAAATAAGTCAAAACTGTTGAATAAATAACGCTTCAGCTATATTTGGCACATTGTCAAACAGATATTAGGATAATATAATCAATGTTAGTAAATTAATATAAAGTTGTCAATTATATTTGCAATAAATGAAGTGGTGTTTTTATAAAAAATAACAATTCAAAACAGACATGTATGCGGACACAAAATTTTAAATAATAGATACCAAGCCAGAAAGAGATTTAATTCATTACGTTTGGGTGGCAATTGTGATTTTAGCTGGTAAGGTTAATTTAGAAGGGGAGTTATATCTCTGAAAAAATATTCCATATACATTAGAAACTTTGGCAATAGAATTTAATAGAGATGTAAATCTAGTTAAGTTAGCTTTAGATGTATTAATTGAATTACAAATGATTGAAATTACTGAACATAATATTTATAGAGTAAAAAATTTTGCTAAGCATCAAAATATTAAAACCAAAAACAAAAATGAAGAATCAGAAGAAGGGATGAGTACAAATAAGCAAGAAATTAATGTGATTGAAAGCTTAGAAAAGCAAATATGTGATAATAAAGAAAATCAAGCTGGAGGTATAAAAATTGAGAATAAAAAAGATAACATTAAATTCATAATGGATTATTTTGTTTTAAAACTTTAATTAAAAATTATTTCTATAATTAAAGATTATTTATCTAACATTTTGAAATTAAGAGTATACGAAAGCAGAAGAACTCTATTATAATAATATTTATGTAACTTGATATTATAGAAAATTGGAGATATTTTTATGGATAAATCAATAGAGGTTTTAAAGATTACAAATTATGATAAATTTAAATGTATAGCAGATAAATGTAAATTTACCTGTTGTGATGGATGGGATGTAAGCATAGATGCTGATACCTATAACAAATGGAAAAAAGACAATTGCACTCAAATTCTAAGTAAGATAAAAATGGAGAAATCAGAAAGTGTTGCGGGTTATTTTATTAATAAGGAAAATCATGAACCATGCCCATTTTTAGATACACAAGGATTATGCCAGATAGTAAAAAATCATGGAGAAGAATATATATCATCAACATGTCATAAGTTTCCTAGAATAGAAAATAAATTTGAAGTTAGAAGTGAATTTTCATTATCCTGTGCATGTCCAGAAGTAGTAGAAATAATAAGCAGTATATCAGGAAAAATAAGTATGCTTCCAGAAAATCATAAGGAGATAAAAAATACTTTATTAGAACTTAAAATTAGAGAAAATGTGATTAATATTATGCAGCAGGAGGATTTTTTATTAGAAGAGAAATTACTTGTTAGTTTTCAAATGTTATCAAATATTTTAGAAGAAGACTTTGATGAAAATGTGGTATTAGAAGAACTAGGAAAATTTAAGAACAGAGAGTTTATACAAAAACATATAGAAGTTTACAAGGAAATAGATTCAAACATAAATGAGTCAGTTGAAGAAATTAACTATCTATTGTTAGATATTATAAAGAATTATAAAGAAGTATCTAGTTTTGAGCTTCTTTTAAAAGATATTTCTGATTTTGGAGAAACTGCAAAAATTGAAAAGCTTTCAGCTAAGTGGCAAGATTATAAAAATCTATTTAAACAATATGATGAGTTTGTTGAAAATTGGCTTGTATCTGATATTTTAAGCAGTTGCATAAGTAGTGATGCTGAAGAACTTATAATTTCCTTTCAAATGATTATGTTAGAGTATTTACTAGTAAGGTATGCTGTATTTTTAAAATATTGTATAAATAAAAATAAGGAAATAGAGCTTCAGGATATAAAAGATTATATAGTAGTTTTTTCTAGAATTATAGGTAATAATACTGACGCTGTTATAGAGTTTTTAAGAGATGGTTTTGAAGACCCAGTTTTAGAAATTGGATATTTGTGTTTCATAAGTTTGTTTTAAGCAGATCATCATAATGGAGCAACATTTAAATATAAATAATAGTTTTATTGAAGTTAATTACAATTTAAAGTAAAATTTTTATAAGGAAATAATATAAGAAGCATATTTAATATAAATTGAGATAGAGGTGTGCTTATGATTAATGTTGCTATTTGTGATGAGATGGAGAAACATAGAAAGTATCTTGAAGGTTTAATCAGAGAATATTTTGTAACATTAACTTATGACATTCATATTATTAATTTTACATCTGGGGAGCAGTTAATTAATTATTATATTTGTGAAAAGTCAGAAATAGATATTATATTTCTTGATGTTTATTTAGGACAAGATAATGGAATAGAAGTAGCAAAAAAGATAAGAGAATTTGATGAAGTGGTGAAGTTTGTTTTTACAACTACTAGTACAGAATATGCATTAGAAAGTTTTTGTGTCTTTCCATTCAACTACTTAATAAAACCTATTGATAAAGATAGGTTGTTTAAAGTGCTTAAACATGCAATTTTATTAATTGATAAAGAAAAGCAAAAAAGTATAGTGATCAAGTTTGATAATGAAATGCACACTATATTTTTTAAAGATATTAAATATATTGAAAGCTTTGGGAAGAAAATCAATATATATACTAAAAAGGGCATACTTAGCTTTAATTCTAAGCTAGATCAAGTGGAAGCAAAAATAAATGATAAAAGATTTCTGCGTTGTCACAAGAGTTTTCTTGTTAATATGGATTATATTTCAGGTATTGAGGATTATTCATTTAGGTTGTTAGATAATAGTGAAGTGCCTATTAAGCAGAGAGAATTTTCAAATATTAAAGAAAGTTATTATTCTTATTGTTATAAATAGATTTATGCATATATATATTGAAAGAAAATTTATCAAATATAAGGACATTTTATATATAAGTACAAAAATAATTAGCAGAGTGGGGGAACACTCTGCTTTATAATTAGGAAAGGTTATCTATTAATTTAGTCATATTTCTAAATTAAGAAGGTTAAATTTAAGCATAAGCATCTAAAAAATTCGATTTAATCATGGAAGCTTGAGGTGCACTTTTTTGTGCATTTGACCTAGATGCTTGAAGCTTTTGATTCTGGCTTTGTATTATTGAATCTTGTTTTTGTATTTGTTGCTGTTGATCTTGAACTTTTGTTTGATATTTTTGTATTTGTTGTTGTTGGTTTTGTAATTCTGATTCTTGATCTTGAATTTTGGATTGTTGACTTTGAATTTTCATTTGCTGTGAAGATAACTTAGCTTGTAAATTATTCACATTATATTGATTTGAAGTTCCGCTTAGAGCTATAGACATAGTCGCCTGCACCTCCCTTTACAAAAATATTAAAATTAATATAAAGATAAATAACATTAAAATACTCTATTATATTTAAAGTTTAACATAATTTTTTGGGGATTTGCTTATTGTAGCAAAAATGACAGTTTTTAAAGCAAAAATAGCATTGATATTTTGAAAGAGAAAGTGTATTAATGCAGACTTTACTGGAGTTAAGTTAGGAGAGTTAAGATTTATTATACCGTATTGACAAAAGAATTTAATTGAGTTAAAATTAGTTCGTACTCGAACGAATGAGGTGAGGAAATGAAAAAAGGATGTATATTGGGTAAAATAAATGAAATTAATTCTATTTCAAATAAATTTATTGCAAAAAAAATAAAAGAAGAGAATTTACCCATATTACTAAATCATATACCATTATTTTATATACTTCCTGAAGATGGCAGCGCGATGATTTTTAACGAAATATCAAGCACATGGGAAATATCCAAATCTTCTTTATCAGACATTATTAATAAATATGAAAGTCAAGGATTAATAAAAAAATGTGATTGTTCTGAAGATAAAAGAAGTGTATATATAAGCTTAAAACCAGAAGCTTTATATATAGTAAAAATACTTAGAAATATAGAAGCTGAATTTTTAAACTTTTTGCTGAATAATTTTAATAATGATGAAAAGCAAACCTTTGAAGAAAACATTGATAAAGCTTTAAAAAGTATAAAAAAAATACTATGAGTATTTTTTTAAAGAATTAGTTCGTTCACGTACGAAAAAGATATGAGGAGAAATTAAAATGAATGAAATATTAAAGGTTATAAAAGAAAGAAGAACTACAAGGAAATTCAAAGCAGAGCAAATAAAGGAAGAAGAATTACAAGCTATAATTGAAGCAGGAATATATGCACCAAGTGCTCATAACATGCAATCTTGGAATTTTACAGTTATACAAAATTCAGAGTTAATTAAAGAGTTAAATATTGAAGCAAAAGAAGCAGCTAAGGATTTTTCAGATGAATTACTTAGGAAAATGGCTAATAATGATAAGTTTGATAGTTTTTATGGAGCACCCACAGTTATTATAGTTTCAGGGAATGATAATGGAATGATGCCTCAAGTGGATTGTGCAGCGGCAACAGAAAATATGCTTATTGCAGCAGAATCTTTAGATATAGGGTCTTGTTGGAATGGTTTTGTAAGCATATTATTTAATAGTGAAAAAGGAGCACAATATAAAAGTAAATTAAGTATTCCAGAAGGATATACACCATATTATGCAGTGTTGCTTGGATATAAAGATGTAAAAATAAGCAAAGCTCCAGAAAGAAAAGCCAATACAGTACAATACATGAGATGAGATTATAAAAATGAGGAGGAATTAACATGAAAATAGAGGTATGGTCAGATTTTGTATGCCCATTTTGTTATATAGGAAAAAGAAGATTAGAGATGGCTTTAAATGACTTTGAACATAAAGAAGAAGTCGAATTGGTAGTTAAAAGCTTTGAACTTGATCCAAAATCAAAAAAGAAATTTGATGAAAGTATACATGAAATTATAGCTAAAAAATATGGAATATCAGTAGAACAAGCTAAAGCTTCTAACGATCAAATATCAGCACAAGCTAAGGAAATTGGTCTTAACTATAATTTTGATGATATAAAACCAACAAATACTTTTGATGCTCATAGATTATCTCATTATGCTAAAACAGAAGGAAAGATGAATGAGCTATCAGAAAGAATTTTAAAAGCTTATTTTGTTGAGGCAATGGATATATCCGATTATGGGGTGTTAACTAAGCTTGCTGATGAAGTAGGGCTTGATAGAGTTAAAGCTTTAGAGGTTTTGGAAACAGGAAAATATGCAGCAGAAGTAAGAAAAGATGAAGAAGAAGCTTCAAAGCTTAATATAACTGGAGTACCTTACTTTGTATTTAATAGCAAATATGCTATTTCAGGAGCACAACCTATAGAGTTGTTTTTAAGGACTCTTAAAAAAGTAAAAAATGAAGAAATATCAGCTTCAATAAAGCCTTTAGAAAATGTTCAAGATGAAAAAGAGCCTAATTCAGGAAAATGTGTTGATGGAAAATGTGAAATTTAAAATGTAGGATTACTAAGAACATGAATCAAATATATAATTATATATTTTTTTAATTAAATGCTTGCTATATGAAAGGTTTAAGCAAAACTTTTTATATAGCAAGTAATTTTTTTCCTAAAATCAAACATATACAGCTTATAGATATTAAAAACTTACAGTGGGGAAAGTCGGCTTTTTTGAAATTTACAAATTAAAATGGAAAACTATAAGGCAAATATTATGGTAGAATTATTAAAGAGACATTATTGGAATATTTCATTTGATATTAGAATAATAGGAGAAAAAAGTGAAAGAAAATATTAAAATGCGTTATCCTTCATATCTTAATGAATTTAAGTGTATTGGGGGAAGCTGTGAAGATAACTGTTGTGGATATTGGCATATATATATTGATAAGGAGACTTTTGAAAAATATAAAAATATTCAAGATGAGGAAACGAAAAAATTTGTTAATGATAATATCTTTGTGAGAGAGAAATGTAATACTCTCAAAACCGATTATGGACAAATTAAATTAGACAGTGATAAAATATGTCCTTTTTTGAATAATGAGAACTACTGCAGCCTTCAAACAAAGCTTGGAGAAGAATATCTATCAAATGTATGTACTGTTTTCCCAAGAGTTATAAATAAAATTGATGATTTTTATGAAATGTCTTTAGATGTATCTTGTATTGAAGCAGCAAGATTAATACTTTTAAAGGCCGAAGGAATAAATTTTAGTGAAGAGGAAATTAGTATTGGAAAGCACTTTGTAACTTTAGAGATAGACACTTATTCTAAAGAGGTTAAGGATACTAATTATAAATATATGCGAGAAATAAGGGGAAAAAGCATTGAAATCATAAAAAATAAAAATTATAGTTTAAGTGAAAGATTATATGTGCTTGGCTCTTTTTTAGAAAATTTACGTAGGGAATTATGCTATGGCTATTATAATGTAAAAGAATTTATACATAAATATGATATGAATTCTTTTAGCAATGATTTTAAAAGGAATAAAGAAAATTATATGCTTCAATTATCGTTTTATAGACAAGTATTAGAAAAATTTAATGAATATGGTGAATATTATAGCGATTATTTTAAAACGAAAATGAAAGAAGTTTTTTCTGGGTTTAGATTTTATAAAGGAGAAAGTTTAATAGAAAACTCAGAATTATTTATCAAAGCTTGGGATTATTGTGAAGAGAATATTTTTGAAAAATACAGTTATATTTTTGAGAACTATTTAGTTAACCATATGTTTAAAGAATTTTTTCCATTTTCAGAAAACGATATAGTTTTTGATGGGTATATTATGATGCTAATAAGATTCTCGTATATAAAATTCATTTTAGTTGGACAATATATTTATAATGGAGAAATTTCTATAGAAAAGATAGTGAGATTAATTCAAGCTTTATCAAAAGAAATTGAACATAATGATGAGTATTTGAAAAATATTTTATTATATATAAAAGAATATGAATTGGATAATAAGAGATTTGCTGAAATACTTTTATAGTTCGTATAAATTTATGTTTTTAGAAACGCTAAATTTTATGAAGGGAATTATAATTAATATATTTTTAATGGTATTTTTATATATGATATTTGGTCAAGCTGTTGCTTTTTGCAACAGCTTATTTTAGTTTTATATAGTTTTTCAGATTTTGATGAAAATCTTTATACAATCTTTATACCAATATAAATAGTTTAACCCAATCTTTATACAAGAAAGAGTAATATCAAGATAGAAAATAAATATTGAAGGGAGAAGAATAATGCTAGATGCCGTATTTTTTTCATTATTAATTTTAGGATTTGGCTCTATTATATTTTTTGCCAATTGGTGTGAGAAACAGCTAAACAAATAGAAAGAATACATGGAGGAACTTATATGTGGATTTTGGTTGGAATAATAATTTTACTCTTTGGATATTTAAGTTATGCCTTATTTAATCCAGAAAAATTTTAGAATATGTGCTAGGAAATTAAGGAGGAAATATCTATGGAATGGTTACAAATAATAATAACTTTACTGCTTTTTATGGTAATCGTAGTGCCGCTTGGGAAATATATATTCAAAGTTAGTGCTAACCAAAAAGCATTTGGAGATAAGTTTTTTAATATTATTGATAACTTCATCTATAAAATTTGCAAGATAAATAAAGATGAAGAAATGAATTGGAAAGAATATGTTATTTCTATTATAGCTGTAAATGCTGTCATGGTATTTATAGGATATATAATTCTAAGGATTCAAGGATTTTTATTTATAAATCCAAATAAAATAGAAGGAATGGAGCAGAGCTTATCATTTAATACAATAATAAGCTTTATGACAAACACAAATCTTCAAGATTATAGTGGAGAATCTGGACTATCTCATTTAAGTCAAATGATTGTAATTATATTCATGATGTTCACTTCGGCAGCAACAGGTTTTGCAGCGGCTTTGGCTTTTATGAGAGGAATATCTTCAAAAAAATCAATGGGAAACTTTTTTGTTGATATAACAAGAATAACAACAAGAGTGTTATTACCATTTTCAATAATAATAGGACTTCTTTTAGTATCTCAAGGAGTGCCTCAAACTCTAGCAGGAATTAAAACTGTTACTACAATAGAAGGAAAAGTGCAAGATATAGCAATGGGACCTGTAGCAGCGCTTGAATCAATAAAGCATATAGGGACAAACGGTGGTGGATTCTTTGGAGCAAATTCAGCACATCCATTTGAGAATCCTAATCCAATAACAAATTTAATAGAGCTATTATCTATGATGATGCTTCCAGGAGCTTTAGTTTATACCTTTGGTTTAATGATTAAAAATAAAAAACAAGGCTGGGCAATTTTTGCTGCAATGGCAGGGCTATTTATTATAGCACTTCCTATATGTTACTTAGCAGAAAAAGCAGGAAACCCAGTGTTAGCACATATAGGTTTAAGCCAAGCCATGGGAAATATGGAAGGTAAAGAAGTGAGATTTGGAATAGCTGAATCATCGTTATTTACTACAGTAACTACAGCTTTTACCACAGGAACTGTAAATAACATGCATGACTCTTTGACGCCTCTAGGAGGAGCAGTGGCTCTTATGAATATGATGCTTAACGTCATATTTGGTGGAAAAGGTGTAGGGTTTATGAACATGATAATGTATGCAATTCTTACTGTTTTCTTATGTGGACTAATGGTAGGAAGAACACCAGAATTTTTATCAAAGAAACTTGAAGGCAGAGAAATAAAATTAGTAGCTTTAGCTATAATAATTCATCCATTTTTAATTTTGATGTTTTCAGCTTTGGCTTTAGTTATTCCACAGGGACTTGCAGGAATATCAAATTCTGGCTTTCATGGATTAACTCAAGTAGTTTATCAATTTACAAGTTCTGCAGCAAATAATGGATCTGGCTTTGAGGGCTTAGGAGATAATACTATGTTTTGGAATAGTGTAGCTGGGATAGTTATGTTTTATGGAAGATATTTATCTATGATAATTCTTCTTTCAGTTGCAGGATCCTTAGCAGCTAAAAGAAGTATACCAACTACATCAGGAACTTTTAGAACTGATAATGCAATGTTTGCAGTAACATTAATGGCTATTGTTTTAATAATCGGAGCTTTAACCTTTTTGCCAGCTATAGCTCTTGGTCCTGTAGCAGAGCATTTAACATTATGGAAGTAATTAAATTAGTTATAGTTTAAGGTTGGTATTAAATTAAAGATTAAGGAGAAATATTAATATGAGTAATAAAAAAAGAGAATCTAAATTTATTACAAAAGAAATATTAAAGGAATCTATTATAGAATCTTTTAAGAAGTTAAATCCCAAATATATGATTAAGAATCCAGTTATGTTTGTTGTTGAGGTAGGTTTTGTTATAACTTTCTTGCTTATATTTATACCAAGCTTATTTGGAGATAAGGGTAACAATTTGAGAATATATAATTTAATTGTATCAATAATACTCTTTATAACAGTATTATTTGCCAATTTTGCAGAGGCCGTTGCGGAAGGAAGAGGAAAAGCTCAAGCTGAAAATTTAAAGAAGATGCGTAAAGATACAGTTGCAAAAATTTTAAATCAAGATGGAACAACTAAAATTATTAATGCTAATGAATTAAAAAGAGGAGATATAGTTTTAGTTGAAAATGGAGATATAATTCCAAATGACGGCGAAGTTATAGATGGGATTGCGTCTGTAGATGAATCAGCAATAACAGGTGAATCAGCACCAGTTATGAAGGAGAGAGGGGGAGATTTTGCATCAGTTACTGGGGGAACAAAGGTGGTAAGTGACTGGTTAAAAATAGAGATAACTGCAACTCCAGGCGAATCTTTCTTGGATAAAATGATTTCTCTTGTTGAAGGTGCATCTAGGCAAAAGACTCCCAATGAAATTGCTCTTAATACAATACTTGTAAGTTTAACGATTATATTTCTTATAGTAATAGTTGCACTTTACCCAATGGCCAATTATTCAGGAGTTTCGATTTATATTTCTACTTTAATTGCGCTTCTTGTATGCTTAATACCAACAACCATTGGAGGATTATTATCTGCAATAGGGATTGCAGGAATGGATAGAGTTACAAAATTTAACGTTATTGCAATGTCAGGAAAGGCAGTTGAAGCTTGTGGGGATGTTGATACTATGCTTCTTGATAAGACTGGAACTATAACTTTTGGAAATAGACTTGCTGCTGAATTTCTTCCAGTTGGTAATACAGATAAAGCAGAGCTTATAAATTACTCAGTAATTTGTTCCTTAAAGGATGATACTCCAGAAGGAAAATCAATAGTGGATCTTGGAAGAAAATTGGGATCAGATATTAAGGAAGAAGAATATATAAATTTAGAATTTATTGAATTTACAGCTCAAACAAGAATGAGTGGAATAGATTTACCAAATGGTTTAAAAGCAAGAAAAGGGGCTTCGGATTCTATAAAAAATAGAATAAAGGAGCTTGGAGGGAATATTCCCAAGGACCTAGATGAGGCTGTAAATAGTGTATCTAAATTAGGAGGAACACCACTTGTAGTTTGTGTTAATGAAAAAGTATATGGTGTCATATACCTAAAAGATACTGTTAAGCCTGGTCTTGTAGAAAGATTTGAGAGGCTTAGAGAAATTGGAATCAAAACCGTTATGTGTACTGGAGATAATCCTTTAACGGCTGCAACAATTGCAAAAGAAGCTGGTGTTGATGAATTTATAGCTGAATGTAAGCCGGAAGATAAAATTAATGCAATTAAAAGAGAGCAGGAACAAGGAAAAATAGTAGCAATGACAGGTGACGGAACTAATGATGCTCCAGCTCTTGCACAAGCAGATGTTGGACTTGCTATGAATAGTGGTACAACAGCAGCTAAAGAAGCAGCTAACATGGTTGATTTGGATTCAGACCCAACCAAAATTCTTGAAGTTGTAGAAATAGGAAAACAGCTGTTAATAACAAGAGGAGCTTTGACAACTTTTAGTATAGCCAATGATGTAGCTAAATATTTTGCTATTATTCCTGCTATTTTTACAGTGGCTATACCTGAGATGCAGCTTATGAATATAATGGGCCTTTCAACACCTTATAGTGCAATACTCTCAGCCCTTATATTTAATGCAATAATAATACCATTACTTATACCAATAGCAATGAAGGGGGTAAAGTACAAGCCTATGAAAGCAGAAATGATGCTCCTTAGAAACATGTTTGTTTTTGGAGGTGGAGGAATACTTGCACCGTTTATAGGAATCAAGGTTATAGATGTTATTATTACTCCTCTTGTTAGGATTCTTAATATAGGATAAAAAGAAGTTATGAATTATGAGTTAAGAGTTAAGGAAGGAACCTAATGGCTTTCTTCCGAATATATATTTTTTGTTTAAAGCCTTATGGCTTGCAAAAGCTATATTAGTTGGATTGATTATATAGTTTAGAATAATTAAAAGAATGTAGTAAATTAAAAGGAGATTTTTATATGAAGATAATTAAAAAATCTATTTATATAAGTATTACTTTAATGATACTTTGTGGGCTTATATATCCTCTTTTCATGACAGGGATAAGCCAATTAATCTTTAGCAAAAAAGCTAATGGAAGTATGATTACAGTGGACGGCAGAGAAGTTGGATCCGAGCTAATAGGTCAAAAATTTACAGATAGCAGATTTTTTAAAGGAAGAATTTCATCTATAAATTACAACACATATACAGAAGAGGATTTAAGAGCTGATGAAAGTGGAAAGACGGCTTACAGTGGAGTTAGCTCAGGTTCTCAAAATTTAGCACCATCAAATGAAGCTCTAAAAGAAAGAGTTCAAAAGGATATTGACGTTTTTCTAGCGGCTAATCCTAGCGTTAAGAAAGAGGATATACCAACAGACTTACTTACAAGTTCAGGTTCTGGGCTTGATCCAGACATAAGTCTAAAGGCAGCGGAAATTCAAATACCAGCAGTTTCAAAAGCGTCAGGAATAAGTGAAACTGAGTTAAAGAAAATTGTAGACCAATACACAGAAGGAAGAAGCTTTGGAATTTTTGGAGAACAAAGAGTTAATGTTTTAAAGGTTAATATTGAAATAGCATCCAAATTAAATAAAAAGTAAAATGGGCTTTGATCTCATTTTACTTTTCTGAAATAAGGGGGTATTATGAAAAGACAAAGAATTCATTTAAGCAACTGTAAACTGCTAACTACGAATTGTAAACTGAACTGCGGAGGTGAGTAAAATAGATATACAAGAAAGACCAAATCCAGAGTATCTTTTAAATCAGATAAAAAGAGAAGAAAATGAGTCTTCTAGAGGGAAGTTAAAAATATTTTTTGGATATGCAGCAGGGGTAGGAAAGAGTTATGCAATGCTTATGGAGGCCCATGACATGAAAAAAATGGGTAAGGATGTTGTGGTTGGATATATTGAACCTCATGTTAGGCCAGAAACTATGGGACTTTTATATGGACTTGAAAGTATTCCAATTAAGATAATAGATTATAAGGGGATAATTCTAAGAGAGTTTGATTTGGATAAAGCTCTTATTAGAAAACCTGAGATTATTTTAGTTGATGAATTTGCTCATACTAATGTTAATACCCAAAGGAATAAAAAAAGGTGGCAGGATATAGAAGAACTTTTAGAGGCTGGAATAGATGTTTATACCACTTTAAATGTTCAACATATTGAGAGCTTAAATGATATAGTTGAAAGTATAACCCATATTTCAGTAAGAGAAACGATTCCTGATAGAGTATTTGATGAAGCAGATAAGGTAGAGTTAATAGATATTGAGCCAGATGAGCTTTTAAATAGATTCAGTGAAGGAAAAGTATATAACAAAGAACAAACAAGAAAAGCTTTTAATAATTTTTTTACTAAAAATAATTTATTTGCTCTTAGGGAAATTGCACTAAGAAGAACAGCAGATAGAGTAAATTACGAGGTAGAAAGTGTAAGATTATCAAGAGGCCAGATAACTGTAATGCCAACTTCAGATGTAGTTCTTGCTTGCATTTCACCATCTCCATCTTCTTCAAGAGTTATAAGAACCGCAACAAGAATGGCTGAAGCCCATCATTCTAAATGGATTGCATTATATGTTGAAACTACAAAAATGCAGAAACTCAATAAAGAAGATAAAGAAAGATTAAATTCTCATTTTAGTTTAGTTGAGCAATTAGGGGGAGAGGTTGTTACAGTATATGGAGATAATATTACTGAACAAATAATTCAATATGCAAAGTTTAGAAATGTAACAAAAATTATAATAGGTAAAAATCATAAAAAACCTAATAATTTATTTCATTTCTATGCAAAAGATGTAGTGGATAAACTTATGGAGTCTAACTCATATATAGATGTATATGTAATCCCTAATTCAACTTTTGATATAGGAAAAGAAAATAGTATTAGTATAAATAAATTCAAATTGAACATATCTTTTAAAGAAGTTTTAGTTTCAACTATTATAATGATAATAGCTACAATAGTATCATTATTTATTGATTTGGCAGGATTTAGAGAAGCTAACATTATTATGGTTTTTATTTTAGGAGTAATTATTGTAAATATTAAAACTAGAGGATATGTTTTAGGTTTTATTTGTTCAATAGTTAGTATATTTTTGTTTAATTTTTTGTTTACAGAACCAAGATATTCTCTTGAAGTTTACGATAAAACTTATTTAGCAACTTTTCCTATAATGCTAATTGTAACTTTTGTAATAGGAACTCTTACAAATAAAATTCAAAGAGAAGCCATTAATTCTTCTAAAAGAGAAAAAAGGACTCAAATTTTATATAGAATAAGCAAGAAATTATTAAGTGCAACTGGAACAGCAGATGTTGTTAGTATAGGAATAAAATATTTATCTAGATTGTTAGAAAGAACTGTTATTTGTTATATAGTTCAGGATAATAAACTTTCAACACCTTTTATATATACTGCAACTATAGGAGAAAAAGATAGGGCTTTATTAAATAAAGATGAAGAAGCTGTTGCACAGTGGACATTTATTAATGAGAAAGAATGTGGAACTGGAACTAATACCTTTCATGGTGCAAAAGGTTATTATATGCCATTAAAAAGTAATGGAAAAGTACTAGGAGTGTTAGGAATTTCATGTATAAACGGTCCTCTAAAACCAGAGCAAAAATTTATTTTTGAAACAGTTGCAAGTCAAATTTATATTGCTTTAGATAGAGAAATCTTAGCAGAAACTCAAAAGAAATCTAATCTGGAGATTGAAAGTGAAAGGCTTAGAAGTAATCTTTTAAGGTCAATATCTCATGATTTAAGAAGCCCACTCGCAAGTATTAAAGGCTCAGTGAGTACTATTATTGAAACAGGCAATCTGATCTCAGAAGAAACCAGAGGAGAGTTACTTCAAAGTGTTTACGATGACACTGAATGGCTTATAAGACTGGTTGAAAACCTGCTTAGTATAACGAGATTTGAGGGCGGTAACATGAAAATAAAGAAGGAAATGGAGCTTATTGAAGAAGTAGTATATGAGGCGATTCAAAGAATTTCAAAAAGGTTTATGGAGCATGAGATAAAAGTAACAGTTCCAGAAGAAGTAATAATGGCAGCAATGGATGGTAGTTTAATTGAACAGGTAATTATAAATTTAATTGATAATGCTATTAAATTTACACCTAAAGACTCTATAATTGAAGTTAAAGTATATGAAGATGAAAAAAATGTTTATTTTGAAGTAATTGATAGGGGTATGGGAATTTCAGAAGATATAATAGAGCATATATTTGATAGATTTTTTACTAATGGAGATAAAATATCTGATTCAAGAAGAGGGGTAGGATTAGGACTTGCAATTTGCAAGTCAATAGTAGAGGCACATGGAGGAAGGATTGCTGCCTATAATAGAGAGAATGGAAAAGGAGCAATATTTAGATTTAATATTCCAAAGGAGGATGGTAGTGATGGACAATAAGCCATATATTCTTGTGGTTGAAGATGATAAGCCAATAAGAAGCTTCATAACAGCATCCTTAAAGGCACAAGGATTTAATTATATTGAAACGGAAAAAGGTGGAGAGGCAATTGCACTTTCAATATCCAATAAGCCAGATTTAATAATATTGGATTTAGGACTTCCGGACATGGATGGAATTGAAGTGGTTGAAAGAGTAAGAGAATTATCTAATATTCCGATAATAATTGTTTCAGCTAGAGAAAATGAAAGACAGAAAATAGAAGCTTTAGATAAAGGAGCTGATGATTATCTAACAAAACCTTTTGGAATTGGAGAACTACTAGCAAGAATAAGAGTATCCTTAAGGCATAGTATATCAAACGATAATGAGTCTGATAATATAGGAAGTTTTAACGTAAAAGACTTAAATGTAGATTTTGATAAAAGAAAAGTAATCATTGATAATGAGGAAATACATTTGACTCCTATAGAATATAAAATAATGGCACTTCTTTGTAGATATCCAGGAAAGGTATTAACTCATAATTTTATAATTAAAGAAATTTGGGGTTCACCTATAGGTAATGAAACTAAGTCACTTAGAGTGTTTATGGCAAGTCTTAGAAGAAAAATAGAAAAAAATCCAGCACAGCCACAGTACATATATACAGAAGTTGGTGTGGGATATAGATTAGCAGATGATTAGTTTTAATACAAAAATAATTTGGACACATGAATTGTTTCGCATCATGTGTCTATTATTATGTATTTAATTTTTATTCATAGCAAGATAAAAGTAACACTAGTTAAATGTTTTTAAAATCAATGGTCTACAATTTCTTTCCCAATATAGCTAGTATAATTAATATATGATATTCTAATATTAGTTTAAATATTTAAACCATTATTATGTAAGTAGGTAATAAGAAGATGTGTGAATCTAATGAATTAGCAATTATAAAAGAACAATTTAAAAAATGCACTGATGTCTTAACGGCTATAGGAGATGAAACAAGACAACATATAATTGTTGCTTTAATTGATGCAGGCTGTTCTGGAATTCGTGTAGGAGAAATTAAAGAAAAAACACACCTTTCAAGGCCAGCAGTATCTCATCACTTAAAAATACTTAAAGAATCAGGGATAGTTAATGTTAATAGAATTGGGACAAAAAATTATTATTATTTAGATCTTCAAAGTAAATTGATGTTAATTAATAAGCTCATGAGTGATATAGAAAAATTGTTAATATCAGAAAAAGAAAAATAATATAAAAAATTTTGGAGGAGTAGTAATGGAGTTAAATGATGCGATTGAAATGAGATGTTCTAGAAGAACATATATTGATAAGCCTATAGATGATGAAAAGATAAGAAAATTAGAAAAAATGATAAAAGAAGTGAATAAAGAAGGAAATTTGCATTTACAACTTGTCTTAAATGATGGGAAAGCATTTCAAGGAATAAGAAAAAGTTACGGACTTTTCAAAGGCGTGCGAAATTATATAGCATTAGTTGGGAAAGAGGATAAGAGTTTAAGAGAAAAAATTGGTTATTATGGTGAAAGAGTAGTTTTAGAAGCAACTAGATTAGGTCTTGGAACTTGTTGGGTGGGTGGAAGTTTTGATAAAAAATCTTGTAACTGCATTGTTGAAGATGGAGAAGTTCTTATTGCAGTTATTGCCATAGGAAATATACCAGGGGAACATACCTTAAAAGAAAAAATTATATTAAAAGCAGTCCGTGGGAAATCAAAGAAAGTTACAGAAATGTATGAAGCTGATGAAGAGGTTCCTAGCTGGTTTGAAGACGGAATGAAAGCTGTACAGAAAGCACCATCAGCTATGAATAAACAACCTGTAAAATTTTATTATAAAAATTCAATTGTAACAGCCGTAGTACATGGTGGTAAAGATTATCAGGAAATAGATCTTGGTATTGCAAAATTACATTTTGAAATAGGGGCTAGAGGTGGAAAGTGGCAATGGGGAAATGGTACTGCTTTTATTAAAGTGTAGAAGGTAGATGGTAAAGAATAGGTAAGAAAAAAAGACGGCATTGTTTGCTGTCTTTTTTATATAAAATTAGATTATAGAAAACAGCTGTTAATTCTAAATATTTAGTTTATAAGGAGAAAGTCATGAGTAGTATAGTTAAAGAATTAATATTTATCTTTAGAAACAATTAGAAAGATTGTATATCGAAAATAGAAAATGAGTTTAATGCATAATTATAGAAGGGTATTTATCTTTATGATATTTCATATAATTGTATTAATTCATAATAATAAAATTCATAGGAAATTATATTTTTTTGATAGAGTAAATTAAAAAAATATTGAAAGTTATCTAAATTAATCTATAATAAAAAAGGAAATAATTTGCACTAAAAATAATGGGGGAAATAATAATGCGGCAAAATGCTAAAGTTGCAATAATTAATTCATTTAAGGAATTATTAAACAAGCAATGTATACACAAAATTACAATTAAACAGATTTGTGAACACTGTGGTGTAAACAGACAAACTTTTTATTACTACTTTACAGATATTATGGATATTTTTAAATCTATAATATACGAAGAATTGACTGGAGAAATTGCACAAGACAGAAACTTTGAAAATTGGACTAGTGGTTTTTTGGCAACTATGAATTATATGAAAAGAAATTCTAAAATGATTCTTCATGTATATAGCTCTTCATACTGGTCAGAGGCTAATATGTACTTTACCAATTTTTCAAATAAATTGTTAGATGATGTGGTTATGGAATGTGAAGAAAAATTAGGAGTAAAGTTATCTGATACAGATCAGATGTTTATAGTTAATTTTTATAGACATGTTTTTAATGGATTAATAATAGATTGGATAAGTCAAGGAATGCTTACAGATCCAGAAGTAATTCTAAAAAAATTATTAATAATGGTAAGGGGGAGTATTTCTCGTTCAGTTTCAGCCTTTGCAGAAGAAGCAATAAAATAGAAAAATAAATATTGAACTTATAGTCCTGACACATTCAGATATCTGTCTATTGAAGAAAAATCTGTAAACGATATATACTAAATATGTGATAATTATAAATTGTTAATATTTAGGGGGAATTAAAAATGTTTACTTTCAATTATGCTGAAGGAGCATCAATATTAAGTGTGTGGGGAATATGGATATTGGTTTTCATTGCACTTTTTGGATTAAATGAAATAACACGTAGATTTAAATATATTGGTTTATTCTGCTTTGTTGTTTTACCAATAATACTTTCAGGAATATGGTTTACTGTATTAAAAGATACAACTTATACTGATTGGTTCCATCTTGCTAAAGTATATTCTTCTACAGCTGGATGCATTGGTTTCTGGTGCATAAAATATGTTAAAGGAATCGACAAAAAAACTGGTAAGGAATGGAGACTGGCTGATAAGAAATGGATACTATGCTTTCCGCCTTTAATTTTAGCTATTAATATAGCTGAAGCAGTAAGTCGTGATTTCGAAGTTGGTTTGAATTACTTCGGAGGAGGAAATTTAGCTGATGAAGCTATGTTTGTTCTTGGAGGTCCTTGGAATTTCTTAAATGGTATTGCTGGTATTTTAAATATCATAACAATTACTGGATGGTTTGGAATCTGTTTAAGGAAAAAGACCGCTAAAGATGGAAGTATGGATATGCTATGGCCAGATATGTTATGGTTCTGGATAATTGCATATGATTTATGGAACTTTGATTATACTTATAACTGTCTTCCAGGTCATGCATGGTATTGTGGATTTGCTTTATTGTTAGCTCCAACTGTATGTGCATTTACTATAGGAAAAGGAGCGTGGTTACAGCATCGTGCTCAAACCTTAGCATTATGGTGTATGTTTGCACAAACTTTCCCAGCTTTCATAGATAAGGGAGCTTTTGCAGTAGCATCTACTTATAGCACAACTCCACTTTGGATATTTAGTTTAGCATCAATACTTTCAAATATAGCAGTATTTGCATATATGATTTGGAAAACACTTAAAACCAAGAGAAATCCTTATCTTGGAGAACTTTATACAGATTTAAATAAGTATAAAGAAATAAAAGTTTTATCAGAATAAAAGATATTTATATGATTAGTTAAAAGACTATACACTTAATAAATTCAAATTATAGAAATATTAATTGTAAGTTTTGATTTGCCCTATGATAATATTCCCTTAATATTATCATAGGGCATTTTAAATTACTTTGAATTTGGAAACATAGAATGAGGGAAGGTGTAAAAGGTCAATGAGTGGTGGAAGGTATTGGGAATATAATATTGTATGATATAATTATGATATTCTAATAGTGAAAAGAGGGGGATGCGTTGTGAATAATCCATTTCTTCAAGAGGGTTTTTTAACTCCTAATGCATCAATAAATAAATTGACAATAGATATAATGCCAACCGATAAAGTGAAACAAGATTTACGAGGAAAGGCCGCATTGGATATATTTTCAACTGGACTATTTATAGAAGAAATTAAGAAAAATAGCCAAGCTTTGAATATAGAATTAGAAAGTATAGAAGAGAAGATGCTGCCACAGTATTTGAATGAATGCTTACAAGATAATAATTTTCAAGTTAAGTCAAAAGCAGAAGAGATTGTTAAATTGTTTGGTGAAAGATTAGCTGTTATTTTATTAACTCTAAAGAAAGGTGAAAAGATTAACAGATTAAAAAGAAAAGATTGGGAGGATAATCATTGGGATTATTGGAGAAACATAAGAAATATAATCCTAGTAGGTGGGCTTTCAAGTTCAAAAATAGGAGAAAACTTAAAATTTTATGTGGAAAAGGTTTTTAAAGATTCAAATGAAGAGGGATATAAAATTATATTAGCCGAAGACTCTTCCAATTGTGGAATAAAGGGCTGTGCTTCCTATATTCAAGGGGAGAAAGAACAACAGTTATATTTAATCTTTGACTGTGGACATACTTTTATCAAAAGAAGCTTAGTGAGGATACAGGAAAAAGAGGTTAAGGAAATTATAAAATTAGATAAGGTTTTAGCTAAGTATATAGAGTGTGAGTTTGAAAATTTTGAAAAAGAAAAAATTAAGGCAGAAGAATTACATGAGTATTTAGCAGATTTAATTATAAATACTATAAAATATGCTAGCGATCAACCTTTAAATATTGGTAATCATATAGTAATCAGCGTTGCTAATTATGTAAAAAAGGGATTATTTACTGATAGAGGGGGATATGGTAAATTAAGATTAATAGCAAATAATTATGAAGAATATCTATCTAATGTGTTATATGAAAAACTGGGTATAAGATTTAAAATATCATTAATTCATGATGGTACTGCTATGGCAGCAGCTTTTTCTAAATACGAAAAAGCAGTTTGTATATCTTTGGGAACTTCTTTTGGGGTAGGTTTTCTATAGAGATAAATTAATATTTAATAAAAATATTGACACAGGATTTTGAATAGGTTAGAATGATAGCATTGATATAGTATGTTACTGGGAAGCAGGCATTAACTAGTCATAGATATTTGAGGATGTTTATGTTAGTTGATGTTTTTTTTTGCGCGCAAAAGCGTTTAAAAACTCCTCAAATGTATAATAATAAATACAAATACACAAAAAAGGAGAAAAGTTATGAAAGACGAAATTTTTGGCGTTTTACAACGTGTAGGAAGATCCTTTATGCTTCCAATTGCTATTTTACCAGTAGCAGGTTTGTTTTTAGGAATTGGTGGATCATTCACTAATGAAACAATGCTTGCAACTTATGGGCTTACTGGTTTACTTGGACCAGGGACATTTGCTTACTCAATTTTATCTGTAATGAGTGCAGCAGGAAATGTAGTATTCGGTAACTTACCACTAATATTTGCAATGGGTGTTGCAATAGGTATGGCTAGAAAAGAAAAGGAAGTTGCAGCATTAGCAGCAGCAATTGCTTTCTTTATTATGCATGCATCAATAGGTGCTATGATTAACATTCATGGTGGAACTGATGCACTTTTAAGCGGAGCGGCTACGTCAGTATTAGGTATTACTTCATTACAAATGGGTGTTTTCGGTGGTATTATTGTAGGTCTTGGAGTAGCAGCACTTCACAACAGATTCTATAAAATAGAATTACCACAAGTATTATCATTCTTTGGCGGAACTAGATTTGTTCCGATTATAAGTGCGATAACATATTTAATTGTTGGAATTTTAATGTTTTATGTTTGGCCTCCAGTTCAAATTGGTATTTATAAAGTTGGAGATATAGTTTTAAAATCAGGTTATGCAGGAACATGGGTTTATGGTTTAATGGAACGTTTATTAATACCATTTGGTCTTCACCATGTATTCTACTTACCATTCTGGCAAACAGCAGTTGGTGGTACAGCAGAAGTAGGTGGAAAGCTTATTGAAGGAGCTCAAAACATCTTCTTCGCTGAACTTGGAACTAAGGGAATAGAACACTTCAGTGTTTCTGCTACAAGATTTATGTCTGGTAAATTCCCACTTATGATATTTGGTTTACCAGGAGCAGCACTTGCAATGTATCAATGTGCTAAGCCGGAAAAGAGAAAAGTTGTAGGTGGATTATTAATATCAGCAGCATTAACTTCAATGCTTACAGGTATTACTGAACCAATAGAATTTACATTCTTATTTGTTGCACCAGCATTATATGGTATACACTGTATATTTGCAGGAGCTGCATATATGTTAATGCATATGCTAGGCGTTGGTGTAGGCATGACATTTTCAGGTGGATTAATAGATTTATTCTTATTTGGTATTTTACAAGGAAATGCTAAAACAAGTTGGACGTGGATAGTTATTGTTGGTATAGGATATTTTGTGGTATACTATTTATTATTTACATTCTTAATTAAGAAATTTGATTTAAAGACTCCAGGTCGTGATGATTCTGAAGAAGTTAAGTTATATCGTAGAAGTGATTTAGAAGCAAAGAAAAATGCTCAAAATGGAGAAATTGATGAACTTTCAGCTATGATATGTCAAGGGCTTGGTGGAAAGAAAAATATTTCAGATATTGACTGTTGCGCAACAAGATTACGTTGTACAGTTCATAAAGCTGATTTAGTTAGTGAAGCTTTATTAAAGAAAACAGGAGCATCAGGAGTTGTTAAAAAAGGTGTTGGAGTTCAAATTATATATGGACCAAGAGTTACTGTTATAAAATCAAACTTAGAAGATTATTTACTTACAGCACCAAATGAAGAAGTTGCAATGTCTTCAGTAGAAGAAAATGTTAGTGAAGAAAAAGCAGCTTCAAACGAAGTTCAAGGTAATGTTGTGAATACTATAGTTTTAGACAGTCCATTGACTGGTAAAGCTGAAGATTTATCAAAAGCACCAGATGAAGCATTTGCAAGTAAGATGATGGGTGATGGAGCAGTAGTTACTCCAATAGATGGAACTGTTGTTGCACCAGCAGATGGTTTCATAAGCTTTGTATTCCCATCAAAACATGCAGTAGGATTAACAACAAATGATGGACTTGAATTACTTATTCACATTGGAATAGATACAGTAAAGCTTGACGGAAAAGGATTTGAAACATTTGTAAAGGATGGAGATAAAGTAAAGAAGGGTGATAAATTATTAAGTTTTGATTTAAACTTTGTAAAAGAAAATGCACCATCTCTCACATCACCATGTATTTGCACATCATTAAATGATAAGCAAAAGGTACGTTTATTAAAGACAGGAGATATAAAAGCTGGAGAAGCATTTATAGCGATTGATGTTTTAGAATAACATGTAAAGAGGAGGCATAAAATGTTCAGAGTGATAAAGGCACTAAATCATAATGGTGTACTCGCTGTAGATATGGATACTTATAAAGAATATATTCTGCTTGGAAAAGGTATTGGTTTTGGAAAAAAAGTAAATGAACGTATGGAAGCCCCAGAAAATGCACACATATATCTTTTACAAAAGGAAACAGAAAGAGGTCCATCTAGAGAGTTAATAAATGAGATAGAACCAGAGATTTTAGAAATTACCAATTACATCATTGTTGAAGCAGAAAAGATATTTAAAAAAGTTGATCAGAACATTTTATGCCCTCTTGCAGATCATATAGCATATGCTATTAAAAGAATAAAAAATAATGAACAAATAAGTAATCCCCTTACACAAGATATTAAAGCTCTATTTCCTGAAGAATACGAAGTTGCCAGAAAGGGTAAGGATATTATAAAGGAAATAGAAGGTGTTGAAATAAATGAAGATGAAATTGGATATATAGCACTTCATATTCATTCAAGCTTGGGAGATGAAAAGGTATCACAGGCGATGGAAATAGCAATGCTTGTAAGAAATTGTATTACTTCTATTGAAGACAGTATTGGAAAGCAAATTGATATTGAATCATTGTCATATAATCGTCTTATGAGTCATATTAAATATATGGCGGCAAGAATATTAAAGGGTGAAACTATAAAGCTTGATATGAATGATTATATTAGTGAAAGATTTCCTAAGTCTTTTGAAATTGCAGAAGGAATATGCAGAAAACTAGGCCGAGAGTTAAAAAAAGGTATCAAAGATGTGGAAATTGGTTATCTTGCTATGCATATTGAAAGAGTAATTTCAGATGAGTTAGAAGATTAGAAATAAGAGAAAAGATTAACGCATATGTATTTATACCCCTATGAAAATCTAAATGTGAGTGGATTTTCATAGGGATTTTTTGTTTTATGGAATATTTATTCATATTGAATAAATTAAATTTAACGTTCAACCATTACAAGAAGTTTTTCTAACCTTATCATGCTTTTCTTTTGATTAATATTTATTAATATTTCATCATCTGACAGCTTTTCAACCAGTGCATCGAAATATCCCTGGGGATGAGATAAAAGCGATTTGCAAACAAGGTGTAGTTGACAATGCTTACCTTCGAAATATTTCAATGATTGCTGAACTGATTTATCATTTAAAGTTATTGGTGGAATTTTTTTATTTGCTTTATCATATATATATGAATCAGAAATGGAAGCTATCTTATCTATACGTACAATTCCAATCTTACCTTTTGTATCCTCAAAAATAATAAAGTCTTTCTTAACAGCATGTATTGCTACTTGATAAAGTCCTCCATATGCTCTATCATCTAATAATATTTTAACCCATCGTCCGATAAAATCTTTGTAAGTATTATAAGTAATATTATCAATAGAAGAAGTATAATCTATATTTTGAGTTGTCAAAGTAGAATTAGAATTAGTAATTTCATCATTGAGAATATAATCTGTTGAGACATTAAAAAGCTTACTTATTTCTAAGATTTTATCCGTATCAGGAATTGATTGATCTAATTCCCATTTTGAAACTGCTTGTCTTGAAACAGAAAGTTTTTCTGCCAATTGTTCTTGAGATAAATTCATTTGTTTTCTTAAGGTTTGTATTTTTTTCCCTATATTCACATTAAGACCTCCCTTTGTTTTGTAATCTTATTATAGTAATAGGTGTAATATTATTCTACCAAACTAACCTTGAATTTTCGCTACTATTAGTTGCAAGGGCTAATATATGGTAAGAATCGTATGAAAAACAATATGTTTTGTACTCACTATAGTGGCCGAATGATATTACAGCATCCAAGAGTTATTGATGGCTGTTTGTATGTTTATTATTTATGACTTGTTTTATAATAGATTCTGAGCTGGTATATTACTCCAAAAACATTAAAGCATTAAAAAACTTATTGACTTAGAGTTAACTTGAAGTCTTATAATAAAATTAGATTAATTATATATAGTTTGGAGGAATTATAATATGGAAAGATCAAAAGTTTATTTTACCAATATGAAGGTAAGCGGAAATGAAAATTTGCTTGAAAAATTAAAACGTTTAATTAAATCTGCTGGTATTGGAGAAATTGATTTTGAAAAGAAATATGCTGCAATTAAAATTCATTTTGGTGAACCGGGCAATATGGCATTTTTGCGCCCTAATTATGCAAAAGTAGTAGCAGATGTAGTTAAAGAATTAGGCGGAAAGCCATTTTTAACAGATTGCAATACTTTATATGTAGGTGGAAGAAAGAATGCTTTAGATCATATTGATTCAGCTTATGGAAATGGCTTTACTCCTTTTACAACAGGCTGTCATGTATTAATAGGAGATGGATTAAAAGGTACTGATGAAGCTCTAGTTCCTGTTACCTGTGGGGAATATGTAAAAGAAGCTAAAATAGGACATGCAATTATGGATGCTGATATATTTATTTCTTTAAGTCATTTTAAAGGGCATGAGATGACAGGATTTGGTGGTGCTTTAAAGAATATTGGTATGGGTTGTGGATCACGTGCAGGTAAAATGGAAATGCACAGCAGTGGAAAACCTAATGTTCATAAAGATAACTGTGTTGGGTGTAGCTTATGTGCTAAAAATTGTGCTCATAATGCAATTACAATAACTGATAAAAAGGCATTCATAGATCATAATATATGTACAGGCTGTGGAAGATGTATAGGTATATGTCCGATGGATGCAGTTATGCCTGGTTCAGGTGAATCTAATGAAATATTAAATAAGAAGATAGCAGAATACTCATGGGCGGTGTTAAATGGACGTCCAAACTTCCACATTAGTTTAGTAATAGATGTATCTCCATTCTGTGACTGTCATAATAAAAATGATGTGCCTATAGTACCTGATGTTGGTATGTTTGCATCTTTTGATCCAGTTGCATTAGATGTAGCATGTGCGGATGCAGTAAATAATCAACCAGTTATGAAAGGAAGTCTCCTTGAAGAAAGTGGATGTAAGCATCATGATCACTTCACTAATGTAAGTCCTGAAACAGATTGGAAAACTGCAATTGATCATGCTGTGAAATTAGGCCTTGGAAATAAGGAATATGAATTAATAACTATTTAGAATAAAATAGACAAGCGATGGATTAATTTTGAAATTAGCACTTAACAGTCAAAAAATGTTAAGTGCTAAACTTGTTTTATTTAATTATAATTTTCATAGTTTTATTATTTGAGTTATAATAAGAAGCATGAAATTTTAATTTAGGAAAATATATTTTTTATGAGGTGTAATTTATGTTTGAAATATCATTCCAAGTAAAACATTCTGAAATCGAAACAGTATTAGATAAATTAATTAGTGTAGGTATCTCTTGTACTTATTATGATGCTCCTTATGAGGTTACTGTTGATTCGAATGGTTATGGATTTTTTGAAAAAGAAAATGAATTTGTAAATTTAAAGGTTTATCCTGAAAGTAGCAACGCAGAAGTGTGTAATGAATATATAGATAAAATTAAAGAGATTTTGGAGTTAAAGGAGGAAGTGAAATTATCAGAAATTAAAGATGAGAATTGGCAGCAGCCTTTTGAACCTGTAGATTTAAATAATGGATGGATAATTGCAGAACCTAGTGCTACTTTTGAAAATCTTAAAAAAATAAATTTTGAATCTCAAGGTTCCTTTGGGACTGGATTACATGAAACTACTCAGGATTTTCTTAGATATATATTAGATGAAGATTTTTCAGGTTTAACTATTTTGGATTTAGGAACGGGTTCAGGAATATTGAGTATAGCGGCAGCACTAAAGAATGCTAAATCTATAGTAGCTCTTGATATAAGAGATGTTACGAGTGAAGTTCTTTATAATTCTAAACTTAATAACATTAATAATATAGAAGTTGTTGTCGCAGATGTCACGTCTAAGGAGTTAGGGGTGAATAAAGAATTTGATGTAGTTTTTATTAACATAGGAGGAGAGGAAACTTTATCTTCAATGGAATTCATTAATAAAGTTTTAAAAGATAATGGAAGATTATTTGTTTCAGGATTAGTTGAATGGAGCAGCGATAAAATCTATGAAGAGCTAAAATCTCAAGGCTATAATTTAGTAAAAAAGACAAAAACTAATGAATGGGTAACTATGGTTCTTACAGTTAATAGATAAGAGTTACACCTATAAAAAGAGCAGTCATGCACTTCTGAAAGGAGTGGCTATGCCACAATGGGGAACTTAAAATTAGTTATGTTAAGGCTTTTCTTAAATAATATATTAATGCTAGAATTCTTTTGGAATTCTAGCATTAATCATCAGAAATTGATTAATTTATAGTATTTCTAATACTTCTACATTATATTTTTCACCAGGTGCATCAACTTCTACTATATCATGAACTTTTTTGCCTGATAGAGCTTTTCCTAAATCTGATTCTATGCTTATTAGCATATTTTCAGGGTCTAAGTCCATAGTTGTTACAAGTGTTATAACTACTTCGTCATCATCTTCAACAAATCTAATTCTAGCTTTACTATTAATTCCTAAAACGGATTTATCTAAATCTTCATCAGCTATTACAGTTGCAGTTGAAATCATGGTTAATAAGTATTGAATTCTATTATCGTTTTCCCTGTAATTTCTGCAGGCTTCTTTATATTCAGCATTTTCAGATCTATCTCCATGAGCAGCAGCTACTAATTTTTCTTTTGCAATTTCAGCTCTTTTAACAGTCATCCTATAATCTAATTCTTCTCTGAGCTTTCTTATATTTTCTTCTGTTAGCACATTATTCATATAAATATAACCTCCAAGTAAAGTGTATTATATTAACATTATATATTATATTGTAAAAATTTAAAGCTAGTTTAATCAGATATAATAAATTTTTAAATTATACAGGGTATTATAATTGTTTTAAATATATATAAAATTAAAAAAGTGCTAAAATATATAGCTGGATTGATGGTTTTTACTATTTATATTGATAAGATACAGTTAAATAGTGGTTTGTAGATAAAAGTCGGATATAATCGCATAGTATATATTAATTTTATATATTATGGATAATATAATTTATATTATAAAATATTAAAACGTTTTAATAAATATTAAAATAATGAATTCGAATTTATAAAAGCAAATTTAAAAGAAAAGAGGACAGGTCTTTATGATTAAAAGAAACTTTAAAAGGCTCATATCAATTTTTGTAGCTGGAATAGTAGCAGGTACATTGATTACTCCGAAGTATGCAGTATTAGCGGCTGAAGAGGCAGGCAAAGCATCCCAAGCTACAACAGCAAGTGATGAAAATGGGACAAGAAACTCTATACAACGTGTGTCAGTTCATGATCCATCTATTGTAAAAGATAAGGATACATATTATGTATTTGGCTCTCACATAGAAGCAGCAAAATCTAAAGATTTAAAAAATTGGACTAGATTCACAAATGGTTATACTACTCCTAATAATACTTTGTTTGGAGATTTATCAAAGAATTTATCGGGTTCTTTTGCTTGGGCTGGTGAAAACGATTCAGATTGCAAAGGTGGATATTCTGTATGGGCTCCTTGTGTTATTTGGAATAGTGATTATGTAAACAGTGATGGAACAAAAGGTGCTTATACTATGTATTACTGCACATCCTCTACTTATAAGCGTTCAGCAATAGGACTTGCTGTTTCTCAAAATATTGAAGGGCCATATACTTATGTTGATACTATTGTTTATTCAGGGTTTACCAAAGGAGATGCAAAGGATGCTAACAGTATCAAAAACACAAATTATGTAAATACAAATATTAAGAAGCTTCTTGAAAACGGTACCTTATCATCAGTAAATTCGAAATGGTTTTCAAATGATGGAAATTATAATACAAGCTATGCACCAAATGCTATAGATCCAGAATTGTTCTATGATAAAGATGGAACGCTTTGGATGAGTTATGGTTCTTGGTCTGGTGGAATATATATGCTTAAAATTGATAAAGCAACAGGTAAAGCAATATATCCTGGAAAAGATGAAAATACAAATGATTTAAATCCTACAGACAGATATTTTGGTACTAGAATAGCTGGTGGATATACTAAATCAGGTGAAGGCGGAGAAATTGTATATGATAAGGACACAGGATACTATTACTTATATATGTCTTATGCTGGATTAGCTGCAAACGGCGGATATAATATCAGATTATTTAGAGCAACAAATCCAACAGGTCCATATACAGATGCATCAGGTAAAAATGCAGCATTGCCAGGAAATGTTGATAACAATGCTTATGGAATTAAACTAATTGGCAACTATAAATTTGACTGCTTAGATGTAGGTTATAAGGCAGCAGGACATAATTCATCCTTTATTGATTCTGATGGACAAATGTACCTTGTTTATCATACTAGATTTAATAGTGGTACAGAAGAACATCAAGTTAGAGTTCATCAAATGTTCTTAAATGAAGAAGGATGGCCAGTAGTTGCACCATATGAAGATAATGGAGATAAAATTTCAAATAATGGCTATTCAAAAAATGAAATTGTAGGTGATTATCAATTTATTAATCATGGTAACAATAGCAGTTCTGCTATGATAAATACATTAAATATTAAATTAAATGCTGACAATACAATAACAGGAGATATAACTGGAACTTGGACTATGAAGGATGGTTCATATTATATGAATGCAACAATTGATGGGGTAACGTATAAGGGAGTATTCTTTAGACAACAAGATGAATCTAAAAAGACATCAAAAGTTATGACCTTCACTGCAGTTGGAAATAATAATGAATGTATTTGGGGAAGTAAGCTTGAATTAAAAGATGGTGAGGCTGTTAACTATGCTTCTGAAGTTTTAGAAAGCAAGATTCCAGCTAGTACAACTTCAAATATAACATTACCTATAACAGGAGCTTATAATACAGCAATAACTTGGTCTTCAAGTAATCCTAGTGTTTTAAGTAGCCAAGGAGTAGTAAACCGTACTAAAGAGGATGTTAATGTGAAACTTACAGCTCAAATAATGAAGGGTAAGGAAATCATTAATAAAACTTTTAATATATTAGTTAAAGGAAAGTTAGAAAATGTAGGTGCTACACCTATTTACAAATATGATTTTAATACATCGTCTGATATTGTAAATAGGGGAAGCAAAGGCGGAAAAGCAACTTTAGTAGGAACTGCATCTGTTTCAGAGGACCCAACTAGAGGTAAAGTTTTAAATATTAATAATGATAAAGGAGCAGTAAAGGTTAATTATTTAGCATTGCCAAGTGATACTTTTAATGGAATTACTGATAAAGGCTATACAGTAAGCATGTGGGTAAATGTAGATAACACAAATCCTAACTACTTCGAGCATAGTGCATTATTTGAAGCTAATGGCGGAGTTAAGTATCCTGTTACAAGAATAAGTGCTAACTTATTTTCAAGAATTAATGCAAATGGAGCATGGGCGGATGCAACAGAAATTTCAAAGCCATTATCAGCAAATACATGGGAATATGTAACTTATACAGTTGATGCAAAAGGAATTCACGTATATGTTAATGGAACAGAAGTGGGCAGAGCTGAAAAAGATATAGCAGCATGTTTTGAAAATAATTTCCTTGCAAATATGACAGACGTAAGAATAGGAAGTGGTAATATTTGGGGAGATGCAGATATAGCATCAGCAAAATTTGATAATGTGGCTATATATGATACTGCATTAACAGATCAACAAGTAGAAGCACTTTATAATGAAGAAACTTCAGCTAAAAATGATAAACCAACAAATCCAACTGAAAATAAAGATGTTTCAGTTGATTATAAATTAAATGAAAAATGGGGCAATAAAGTTAAATCAACAGTTGAATTGACTAATATAAGTGGAAAGCTGATTAATAATTGGGCATTAAAATTTAATTTTAATGGAGAAATAGATCAAATTTGGAATGCTTCAATAGAATCTCATGAAGGTAATACTTATGTAGTTAAAAATTCAGGATGGCCACAAGATATTACAACAGGAGCAGCAGTGAAATTTGGATTTATTGCTTCATATAAAGATGAAAATCCACCTACAATTACAGATTATAGTATTTCATCATCTTTAGAAGAAGTCAAAGAAGATCAATACAAGATAGATTTTTCAAAGGCTAATGACTGGGGCAATGGATTTAATGGCATATTTGTAATTAATAATACAGGAAGTAAATCAATAGAAGATTGGACTTTAGAATTCGATTATAAAGATACAATTAAATCTATATGGAATGCTGAAATAGTAAGTCATGAAGGCAATCATTATGTAATTAAATACAAAGATTATACTAGTATTATTAAAGCAGGAAATAAAGTATCCTTTGGATTTGAAGGTACTACTATTAATGGTACTAAATCAAAAGAAGTCCCTAGAAATTACAAATTAACTAAAGTAACAAATAACTAAAATATAATTAAACTATATTATATAGAATTTTAAATAGTTAGCAATAGTAATTTGAGTTTAAGCTAAAAATTACTAATCTAACAATATTTTATTAAAGTGTAAAACCATGTATTTAAAGTGAAAGGATATTTACTTTGTACATGGTTTTACTTGTCGTTATAAGTTAATAATTCATATTTGAGATTTCAGAAATAATTAAGATGTTACAAATTGTAATTTATGCAATAATGAGATATAATAAAGCGAAAATATTATTACAAATTTATAGGCAATATACTTTAATATTCCTAAGCTTAAAGTGAATTATACAAAAATAATTTGGAGGCATTAGCATGGGCAAGAAGGATTTTTCAGATTTAGAGGATCAAATTAGAGATACAGTAAAAAATGCATTTAATGCTATAGATTTTGCAGGTATAAAAGAAGAATTTAATAATAGGGCGGATGATACTTTAAATGAAGTAAAATCAAAAATGAAATATAAATCAGACGATGTAGTAGAAAAGATGAAAAATAAGTCGCAAAAATTTAGCGAAAAGATGGAATCTAAGCTTCAAAAGCAAAATGAAAAATTATTGAATATCACTAAAAGAGAAAAAAATAAATACTCTCCATATATTACTAAAAGGCCTGTAGGAAGTGTAGCAGGAGTATTTTACAAGATATTTGGTTATAGTGGAAGTGCAGTATTTGCTCTTTTACTAGGGATTAGTTCCATATCTACTCTTATTCCCAATCCAGTAACATCTAATTTTACAGGGTATATATATCCTACATTAGGGATTTTTGGTTCATTTTTTCTATTTAATTTAGGATTATCATTTAGAGGAGTGTATTTAAGAAATAGAATAAAGCGTTTCAAAGAATATGTAAAAACTCTCGATGGGCAAAATTATGTTTTAATAGAAAGTTTAGCCGAAGCAGTACAAAAGAAGGATAAATATGTTATAAAAGATTTAAAAAAAATGATTGAATTAAATATGTTTAAAGAAGCTCATATAGATGAAGAAAAAACATATTTTATGTTAAGTAATGAAGTTTACAACAATTATTTAGAATCGCAGGAAGCATTAAAAAAACGAACTGAAGAAGAACTAAGAAAGCAAGAGAAATCAAATGCTGAAATGAATGATCCTCAAAAGAGAGAATTGAGATTTACAATAGATATGGGGCAAAATTATATTAAACAAATAAGAGATATAAATGATGCGCTCCCAGAAGAAGAAATTTCAAATAAATTATATAGGCTTGAAAATATAGTAAGTCAAATATTAGAACATATAGAAAACAACCCTAAGAAATTGCCAGAGGTCAATAAATTTACTAATCACTATCTTCCTATTACTTTAAAACTGGTTACATCTTATAAAGAGTTAAACGATCAACCAGTACAGGGAGAAAATATAACAAATGCTAAAAATGAAATTGAAAAGAGTATTGATTTTATAAACACTGCTTTTGAAAAATTATTAGATGATTTATTTGAAGAGGTAGCATTAGATATCTCAACAGATATTTCTGTTCTTGAAACACTTTTTACACAAGAAGGATTAACTAAAAAGGATTTTGAAAAATAAGTTGGGATAAAAGAGGAGGATTTTAAAGTGGATAATGAATTTAAGGATGTTATTGATGTAACACCAAGCTTGAGCTTTGAACCAATGGAGGAAGAAGTTTCTCTTACTAAAGCAGCCGAAGAAAAAAAAGAACCAGAAGTAATTGATGACAGTAGCTTAACAGAAGAAGAAAAAAAGATGGTAGATCAATTTGTAGAAAAAATTGATATAACTAATACAAATTCAATTTTACAATATGGCGTGGGTGCCCAAAAGAAAATTGCAGATTTCTCAGAAACAGCTTTAAATAACGTAAAGACAAAAGATTTAGGTGAAGTAGGAGATATGCTTACCAGCGTGGTATGCGAATTAAAGAGCTTTGATGCTCAAGAAGAAAAAAAGGGGATCTTAGGTTTATTTAAAAAGACTTCAGAAAAGATATCAACTTTAAGAGTAAAATATGATAAGGTTGAAGGAAATATAAACAAAATCACTAATATGCTTCAAACTCATCAAATTCAGCTTTTAAAAGATATAGCAATGCTTGATAAAATGTACGAAATAAATAAGGTTTATTTCAAAGAACTTTCAATGTACATATTAGCAGGAAAGAAGAAGCTTGCAAAATTAGAAAAGGAAGAACTTCCTGCTTTAGTTGAAAGAGCAAAAATAAGTGGACTTCCAGAAGATGCTCAAGCAACAAATGATTTTATGGCACTTTGCAATCGCTTTGAAAAGAAGATTCATGATTTAGAATTAACTAGAATGATTTCTCTTCAAATGGCACCACAAATTCGTTTGGTTCAAAATAATGATTCTTTAATGTCAGAAAAAATACAATCAACAATTGTAAATACTATTCCACTTTGGAAAAGTCAAATTGTATTAGCTCTTGGAGTGGCACATTCTACAAATGCAGCAAAGGTTCAAAATGAAGTGACAGATATGACTAATCAGCTTTTACGTAAAAATGCTGAAACCTTAAAAATGTCAACTATTGAAACAGCTAAGGTATCTGAACGTGGAATTGTAGATATAGATACTCTTCGTAATACAAATGAATCATTGATTTCAACTCTTGATGAGGTTCTTAGAATACAAACAGAAGGACGTCAAAAGCGTAGAGAAGCTGAAGTTGAGTTACAAAGTATAGAAGAAAAATTAAAGAATAGACTTTTACAAATGAGCACACAAAATCAATAATAAGTGAAATAATTCTAGATAATATTTTATAGTAAGTATTATCTAGTTTTTTTATATAGATAAGCTTGTTGGAATACTTAGAATTGGTTATTATGATTAAAGATTGATTTCATTATAGAAAATAAAATATGAGATAGGAGATTATATGAAAAAATCACAAGAATTAAAGAAAGATTTAGATAGAATTGATGGAAAAAGTTATAGATTATACAAAGATTTAGAAGGAACATATGATTTTGAAAATTATGTTCTTAGTATAGATCATGTTCAAGGTGATCCTTTTGCAGCTCCTTCAAGAATTAGGGTAATAGTAAATCAGAAAACAGCAAAGTTTCCAAAGGAACTTTTTAATAATAAAAACAGAAATATTGCAGTAGCAGATTATTTGACGAGAGAATTTTATTTTAATATAAATAGATGTAGCGAAAGAGTTTTTGGCTCAGGGAAAAGTGGTCTTATAGCTATAAGTAAATGTCCACAGGAAATATTAGAAAGAACATCAATAATTATAGATGAAGATAAAATTGAAGCAAGGTTTTATGTTGGATTTCCAGCTAGAGGTAGAAGTGTTTTATCAAAGGAGTTAGAAAAGATTTTATATAGTGTTATACCAAACATTGTTGAGAAAACTTTAATATATGAAAATATCAATAAGGAAAAGCTAAAATCTAGAGTAAAGCTTGTTGAAGATCAAGAGTATATAAGAAGTGAATTAGGGAAAAGAGGATTAGTTGCATTTATAGCTAATGGTTCCATGCTTCCAAGAGAAAGCGGTATATCAATAAGACCATTAAAAGAAGGTAAGACTTTTGTTGCACCAAAAGAGTTAGAAGTGGAATTTAATACACAAACAAGAGGAACAATTAAAGGGATGGGTATTAAAAAAGGTATAACTCTAATAGTTGGTGGGGGATATCACGGAAAATCAACTTTATTAAAAGCCTTAGAACTTGGTGTTTACAACCATATTGAAGGTGATGGTAGAGAGTTTGTAATTACAGATCAATCAGCTTTAAAGGTTAGAGCAGAAGATGGTAGGAATGTAACTAAGACTGATATATCACTATTTATAGATAATCTGCCTAATGGTAAGAATACTGTAGAATTTAAGACTGAAAATGCAAGTGGCAGTACATCACAGGCAGCTAATATCATTGAAGGAATAGAAAGTAACACAAAGGTATTTTTAATTGATGAAGATACTTCGGCTACTAACTTTATGATGAGAGATGATTTAATGCAAAAACTTGTTTCTAAAGATAAGGAACCAATAACTCCGTTTATTGAAGTTGTAAGACCTTTATATGAACAAAAAGGGATTTCTACAATAATCGTAGTTGGAAGCTGTGGAGACTTTTTTGATGTAGCAGATTGTGTAATTCAAATGGATAATTATAATACTAAGGATGTTACAAAACAAGCTGTAGATTTAAGAAAAGGTAATATTATTAAAAGAGTTAGAGAAAATAATTTAAAGATAAGTATATCCTTTAACAGAGTGGTTAAAGCCGGAAATATTAAGGAAGGAGAAAAAGGAATAAAAATAAAAACTATAGGATTGGATACAATAATAATAAATAAGGAAGAGATAAACTTAAGCTCAGTAGAACAAATAGTAGATAATGAGCAGCTAAATACCATAGGTGCCATTATGAAATGGGCAGAAGCTAATATTATGGATAAAGGTTTAAGTTTAAAAGAAATGGTAGATTATATTGTTTGCGAAATAGAGAAAAATGGATTAATATCTATAGAAAGAATAAAAGGCGGAAGTGGAAGCTTAGCGATACCTAGAAAACAAGAAATAATGGCGGCATATAATAGATATAGAAAACTAAAAATATGATTTAAATTAAGAATAGGAGATGTATATGGAGGAAATTATATATGAATACATAGATTATAAAAGTGAAATTTTTAAGAAAGTAATTGAACTGAGATATAAAATATTATTTGAGCCATATGGAAAAATTGAAAAATATGATTATGATGATTTAGATCCTATAAGTGAGCATTTAATAGCTTTAGATAATGGAGAAGTTGCGGGGTACTCAAGATTGACCAATTTCAATGGAAAAGGGGAAATTACCAATGTAGCAGTTAGTCCCAAATACATTAATAAAGGAATTGGATCTAAAATGCTAAAAAGACACATAGAAAGAGCTCAAGAACGTAATATTAAGAGTTTGTGCCTTCATGCAAGAATAGATACTATTGATTTCTATAAAAAAGCTGGATTTAAATGTATAGGAGAACCCTTCACATCAGAAAAAAGTGGGTTGCTGTTGCAAAATATGCACTTATGAAAAGAGCAGCCTTCCTTCAGTTAAGAGTTCAGAGTTAAGAGTTGAGGACAAAATCTCCAATGGGAGATTTTCATATGTATATTTAAATAAATATATGAAACAAACAAAAAAGCATGAAAGCCTATAGAAGTTACCTATAGGCTTTCGCTAAGGAATTTATTGTTCATTAGCTAATTTATTTAGTTCCATAGTAAAAGTTGTTACTTCTTCAACGCTAGCATTTGTTTCTTCGATTGCAGCTGATTGCTGTTCAGTTATGTTTAAAGTATTATTTGAAGCTTCTAAGGTTCTTTCTACGGAAGAGTGTATTTTATCTAGTAAACTAGCAATGCTTGCAGTTGTTTCTTTTGAACTTTCAGATAATTTTCTTATTTCTAAAGCAACTACTCCAAACCCCTTACCAAGGTCGCCGACCCTAGCTGCTTCTATTGATGCATTAAGCCCAAGCATTTTTGTTTGATTTGATATATCTTTTATATATCCTAAAATAACATTTATTTCATTAGAAAGTTGTTGTACATTTATGATTTCATTGTTTAATAAGGTTTGAGTTTCAGTAACTTCCATTGTGAAGAGGCAAGCTGCTGAGTTGCAGAAGATATTTGTTCAAAACTTTCTGAAAGAGTTGAAGTTAATTGTTTGATTTTCAAACGTTGATAGCCTTCATTAGATAATGTGTTTGCAACTGAAAACAATACTTCAGCTGCAGCTTTAATATTATTTTCGTCCACTACTTTTACCTGCTTAGCTGCATCATAATATTTTTCTTCATCTAAGCCTAAGTCATTGGCAGTATTTTTAAACTGAATTTCATTAGGTTCATCAAATAAGATTTGTCCACCAAGTATTGTTCCTATAAGTTGCCCGCGAACAATTATAGGAGCAGCAAAGTCTATAAGACCAGAGTGACATTTATATATGTAAGGTCTCCCGGTTTTAAAAGCTTCTTCACCTGCTTTGCTATGACATTCAGCACAACGACTCTCACCAAGTTTTGTAGATTGAGTAAGATTAGAGCAAATGTGAGTATAACTACTTGGTTTTGTGAACGGAGTTCCGTTTTTATCAACTGTAACGCTAGCAATGTTCATACTTTTTGCAAAATCATCTTGGAACTTTTGCAGAAATTGCAAGTCTATGATATCTTTCAATTCTAAATTAGTTAATTCGACATTATAATCTTTCATAAGCCCTCCTAAAGTTGGTTATATTTTAATAATAGTTTGATTATAACATGAAATATTACTTCGAGAATATATTCTTAAAGTAGTAATTAATGGTAATATAAATACTTTGTTTAATTTTAGATTATGCAGAAAAATTTTTAGAAAAATAAGAAAATGGTATTGACAAATAAAATAAAAGAATATATTATTGTTATATAAGTTAAACGCTTACAAGTAAATATACGGGATTGTTACTGATTCGATCAGGCGAGACCTTAATTAATGAGAAGAGAATAAGTATGTCTCTTTTGATTAATTAAGGTTTTTATATTCTTAATTAGCATAGCAATATCGATAGGGGGATAGGCATGATAATAAAAAAGATATTTAATAATAATGCTATATTAGCTAATGATTCAGAAAAGCATGAATTTGTTGTTATGGGAAGCGGTGTAGGCTTTAAAAAAAGTGTAGGGGAAAAAGTAGATGAAGCTTTAGTCGAAAAAACCTTTATTCTTAAGCAAAAGGATGCATCAGAAAAATTCAAACTACTATTAGAAGATATTCCTTCCCAATATGTGTCATTATGCTACGATATTATTGAATATGCTAAAAATATATTAGGTGTTGAACTGAGTGACTATATATATGTTACTTTAACAGATCATATAAGCTATGCATTAAAATTATTTGATGAAGATCTTAATCGCCCAAATCCTTTAATTTGGGAAATTAAAAGGTTTTATGCTAAAGAATTTGAAATAGGTTTAAAAGCATTAGAATTTATTGAAGATGAAACAGGTAAGAAATTACCTGAAGATGAAGCTGGTAATATTGCTCTTCACTTAATAAATGCACAAGTAAATAATAAAGGTGGAAAAGTCGAAGATATTGCCAAGCAGACTAAAATGATACAAGATATTTTAAATATAGTAAAATATACATATAATATTCCCCTTGATGAGAAATCATTAAATTATGAAAGATTTGTTACTCATTTAAGATTTTTCTTTCAAAGGTTAAGTAAGAATTTACAAACAGAAGAAGAGGATGATTTTTTATTAAAGCAAGTAAAAACAAAGTACAAAAAAGCTTATGATTGCATGCTGAAAATAGAATCATATTTAGAAAAAGAGTTATCAGATGAAGAAAAGTTATATTTAACTATTCATATTCAAAGGGTTACTCAAAGATGATAATTACATATTAATGGATTGTTACTGGTAAAGCAGGCGAGACCAACATTAGATAGAATAAAATTTATTTTATAGGGTAAATTTTATTCGTATCAAAGTGTTTGGCCTCGCTTTTTTTATAAATATAAAATATAAAAATAATATATGAGGAGAGATATATATGAAATATGAACAATTGGCAAAAGACATTATAAAAAATGTCGGCGGAAAAGAAAATGTTAATAGTTTAACTCATTGTGTTACACGTTTGCGTTTTAAACTAAAAGATGAAAAGAAAGCAAATACAGATGTATTGAAAAATATGGATGGAGTTGTTACTGTTGTACAAAGCGGTGGGCAATATCAAGTAGTTATTGGTAATCATGTACCAGATGTATTTGCAGATGTAACAGCTGTAGGTGGTTTTGCATCAGCTACAGAAGATGATTCAAGTGAAAATATGAATGCTTTTAATAAGTTCATCGATATTATATCAGGAGTTTTTGCACCTACTTTGGGAGTTCTAGCTGCAACAGGTATGATAAAAGGTATGAATGCTTTACTTATAGCAGCACACATACTAACTAATACTGATGGAACTTATCAAATACTAAATGCAATAGGCGATAGTTTATTTTATTTCTTCCCAATATTCTTAGGATATACAGGAGCTAAAAAGTTTAAATTAAATGAGTTTACAGGTATGGCAATAGGTGCTGCTATGGTATATCCTACTATTGTTGGATTAGCTGGTGGTAAGCCTCTGTTTATGGTTTTAACAGGTACTATGTTTGAATCTTCAGTAAGTACTACATTTTTAGGGATTCCAGTTATATTAATGAATTATTCATCAACTGTTATTCCAATAGTAATAGCAATATTTGTTGCTTCAAAAATCGAAAGATTCTTTAAAAAGATTATTCCTGATGTTGTAAAAACATTCTTAGTACCATTTTGTACGTTATTAGTAATTGTTCCATTAACATTTTTAGCTATTGGGCCTATTTCAACATGGGCAGGTAAAGTACTTGGAGCTATAACATTAGCTATATATAACTTTAGTCCAGTTATTGCAGGATTATTCATTGGTGCATTCTGGCAAGTGTTTGTTATATTTGGATTGCATTGGGGCTTAGTACCAATAGCGTTCAACAACTTAGCTACATTAGGATATGATCCTGTATTAGCACTTTCAATAGGAGCATCATTTGCACAAACAGGTGTAGTTGGAGCTATATTATTAAAAACTAAAAATACTAAATTAAGATCTATAGCAATTCCAGCATTTATTTCAGGCATTTTTGGTGTTACAGAACCAGCAATATATGGTGTTACATTACCAAAAAAGAAACCATTTATTTTAAGTTGTATAGGTGCATCTATAGGTGGTGCTATAATAGGGTTCTGTGGATCAAAAGGATATATGATAGGTGGAATGGGGATATTTGCTCTTCCAAGTTACATAGGACCAAACGGTTTTGATATGGGATTCTATGGAATAGCTATATCAATGGTAGCGTCTTTTGCAATAGGATTTATATTAATGATGTTTACTAAATTAGAAGATGATGTAGAAACAACTGAAAAATCTAAAGAAAATCCATTAGTAAAACAAGAAGTATTAGCAAGTCCATTAAAAGGTGCAGTAAAACTTTTATCAGAAGTAAAAGATGATGCGTTTTCATCAGGTGCACTAGGAAAGGGGATAGCAATAGAACCAATAGAAGGTAAAGTAATTGCTCCAGTAGATGGAGTATTAACAACATTCTTCCCAACAGCTCATGCATTGGGAATTACAAGTGATAATGGAGCTGAAATATTAATTCACGTAGGTATGGATACTGTTCAATTAGAAGGAAAACACTTTACTCCTAAAGCAAAACAAGGTGATACTGTTAAAGCTGGAGATGTGTTACTAGAATTTGATATTGAAGCTATAAAAGGAGAAGGATATTCAGTAATAACTCCTGTAATAGTTACTAATTCAGATAATTATTTAGATGTAATAGAAACAGATAAGAAAAATATTAATTACAGAGAAGATTTATTAACAGTAATGATTTAAGTATAAAAAATCTAAGCATAATGGCGGTTGTCTTATGCTTAGATTTTTATTTTATTTGGAAACTTTTATTATAAAAATTCTTTCCATTGAGAAAATGGTAAATAATATGAGATAATTAACTTGCCGGTAAATCCAAGGGAAAGGAGATGGTAATGTTGATCATTTTTAGGGGGTGTCTATTAGCCTAAAGAAGGCTTGTAGACCCGAATAAAGGAAGGAGGGATTGACCTCCTTCTGTTATATTTAAAAGAAAATTATTTTTTATTGAAAGGCTTAACATTAGTATGGATAATATAGATAAAAATCATAGACTTGAAGATGGAATTTTTTCATATAAAGTCTCAAAAGATAAAAAGGTATTTATATTCTGGAATGGAAAGCAGGTTAGTATATTAAAAGGTAAAGAAAGCGAAAAATTTTTAAGTAGAGTAAAAAATGCAAGTGAAATAGATGCACAATTAGTAATGGCAAAAGCTACTGGAAATTTTAAGCGTGGGAATGAAAAAAATAATAAAAAGGTTGTTAATAGTTATTTATAATTTAGTAAAAAAATTATAATCACAAAATAATTGGGATTATATTGACATATAATGAAATTTATAGTAAAATAAATTTTGATAGATAATTTAATTAAGTTATCTAAATTCAGATGAAGGAGGATTTTAAGAATGATTAATTTAAGAAGTGTTTTAGAGGTACTTGTTCAATAATTTAATATAGTCGAAAGCAGTGTAAGATTTTATGTTGTATTTTTTATTAATATAAAAGAATCAAGTAAAATATGGTTACTTTTTATTTGTGATGCTTTCGAGAAGTTTAATAACCGTCATCTGAGAAATAAAATGAATTTATGTTTGGCAGAATGCACGAGGTTATCGTGTTTTTTTTATTGCCTTTTTTATGAATTCCACAGGTGGTTATACATCTGTGGGATTTTTTTTATAATTAATATGACAATTAAGATTAAATTTAATATAAAAAATATGTTAAGGGGGTGTATTCAGTGGAAAATTCTGAAAGATTATTAGTTAATGATGAAAGTAAAAGGGAGGAATTTAACATTGTGTTACAAAAACGGGAAGGACATATTACCAAATGAACTTCTAAAAGAATTACAAAAATATATTCAAGGAGAAACCATATATATTCCTAGGACAGAAGAGAGAAAAGCTTGGGGTGAAAATAATGGAACTCGAGTAGCAATTAGAAATAGAAATTTGGAGATATATAGGTTTTATGAAAGTGGAATAAAAATTAATGAATTATCAGTTAAATATAGTTTATCAGATGACAGTATTAGGAAAATTATCTTCAAACTAAAGAGTGAAAAATTAAAAATTTCAGTTTAAATAAGTGTTGAACGTCAAAATTCTCCAATAATAATTTGGAGGATTTTTTTAAATTTAAAGAAGAATTAAATATTAATAGTTTTAATTAAAAGCAGATAGATGGTATAATATATATAATAAAGTAATAATGTGTATTATCGATAATATAAGTAAAGGTTTTAGTAGTAAAATATATTTGCAAGTAATATAAAAATAGTAGTATGAGAAGTAAAATAGAATATAAATTGCAAATAAGTAATGATAACTAAAATTTATATTATAAATGGGCTACATTTTTCTAGATAGATAAGCTATAGATTAAAATATAAAGTTTAAGTAAGGGGTCGATATTTATGAAGAATAATATATTATTAGAATCAGGTACTGGTGAGTTAGAAGTAATTGAATTTATTGCCAATGGCAATCATTATGTAATTAATGTTGTAAAGGTTAAAGAAGTAATAGCAATGCCTCACGATGGGTTAACAAGATTACCCGATCCTAAGCCAGAAATAGCAGGTCTTATCCTATGTAGAGATGAAATTCTTACATTAATTGATTTGAAGTATATACTAAGTAAAAAAACAACTAAGGATCTTGGAGAGAAAGTTATTGTTTGTGAGTTTAATAAAATTAAAGTTTCTTTTAATATTGATGATATAGTTGGTGTTCATCGTATTAAATGGAGTGAAATAAGAAAGCCAGATGATTTATCAGAAAATTCATTAGCAGTAGGTAATATTCTTTTAAATGGAAAAGTATTAATAATGCTTGATTTCGAAAAAATAATTACAGATATTTGTCCAAGCGTTGGAATAAGTAAAGATCAACTTTTTGAAGTAGATTATAAGGATAGATCAGAGATAAAATTAGTTTTAGCTGATGATTCTGCATTAATAAGAAAGTTGTTAAAAGAAACTCTTATAAAAGCTGGTTTCACAAATTTGAAAATATTTGATGATGGACAACAAGCCTTAGATTTTTTAGCAGGGTTAGCTGAGAAACATGGAGAGAATTTTAAAAGATATGCAGAACTACTTATTACAGACATAGAAATGCCGCAATTAGATGGTCTAACACTTACAAGAAAAATAAAAGAACATGAAATTTTAAGAAAGTTACCTGTAGTAATATTCTCGTCATTAATTACTCAAGAATTGAGACATAAGGGAGAATCTGTTAAGGCCGATGCACAATTAAGTAAACCAGAAGTAAGTCAGCTTGTAGAGACTATTGATAAATTATTAAAAATATAGTAATTGAATTTAAGTTAGTTCAATAAGGTAAATTTGCTATTTGATAAAAATAAGAAGCGAATAAGGTGATTTGCCGATAAAATAAAAAATCGTGCATAATTGATGTACGATTTTTTTGTTTTATATGTAATAAATATTATGTTTTTCTAAAGGTTATAATAATTGATAATTGTATGGAAAATATTGTATAATAATTGAGGCACATATATTTTCCCGTATATAAAGTATTTTATATTATATAGTTTCAGGAGGGAGGTATTTGTTTAGAAAATATTTATTAAAATACGTGTCACAATAATAAAAGTTGAAATGGGTGGTTTTTTATGAGGGGGGCAAGAATTAATTCGGTTAGAATTATAAAAGGCATTTTTGTTATATTGATTAGTTTATATCTAGTTTTATCTACTCACATGATTAGGGTTTCGGCAGAAACTATAGATAAAGAAGGTGCAGATAAGTATACATTAACATTATATGAAGTGGGTGGGGTTAAAGAAGAGATAAGAGGTATGCAAATAGGCTTAAAGTATACCTCAGACGGTGTTTATTATGATGAGACATTATTGAATTCTGCTATAAATAAGCTATCTTGTATAAGTGGAAATAGTATATTTAAATCTCAGAGTCCTACATTTGCATATGAAAATGGCAGCTATAAAATATATAGAGAAGTATATGGTAATAGTATTGATAGAAACATTTTATATGAAAATATAATAACTGCAATTAAAAATAAAGATGAAAAAATTGATTTATTAAAAAATAATTGCTATGAAAAACCTAAATATACTTCAGATTCAGTAGAAGTTGTTAATGCAAAAAACATGCTTAATAAATATGTCTCTTCAACAGTTGTATATAATTATGCAGGATTAACAAAGGTTTTGGACGGAAATCAAATTAAAGAATGGCTTAGAGTGGATGAAAAACTTCAAGTTATTATTGATGAAGCTAAGGTGAGAAGTTTTGTTGATAATTTAGCTAACAGCTATACTTCAGCATTAGGAAGTAGTATATTAGTTAGCGGTGGATATTACGGAAATAATCATAGTTGGATGATCAATAGCAGTGAAGAAGCTAAAGCTTTAATTGAAAATATTAAAAGCGGCCAATCAATAACAAAAAATCCTATTTATATTCAAACAGCTGCAAGTAGCTATTTCGATAGTGTTGGAAATACTTTTGTAGAAATTGATATGACAAAACAACATTTATGGTACTACAAAGACGGGTATCTTATTATAGAAGGAGATGTTGTTACAGGGAATGTTGCAAATGGAGCAGCTACACCAGAAGGTGTATATAAATTGTATGGAAAGCAAAAGGATACTGTACTAAAAGGTGAGGATTATGCATCTCCAGTAAGTTTTTGGATGCCTTTTAACAAAAATATAGGGCTTCATGATGCAAATTGGAGAACAGAATTTGGAGGACAGATTTATTTAACTGATGGATCGCATGGATGTGTAAATGCACCATATTATTTGGCAAAAACAGTGTATGAAAACATTAATATAGGTACTTATGTAATTTGTCACTACTAAAAACCTTTGACATGATAAGAGTATTTTAGAAAGAACTAATTATTAAGGGATTATGGAAACTTGCAGATTCTTTATAAGTGAGAGCTGTAAGTTTCTTTTTTAAAAAAATAAAAAATTATCTGCAATTTTTAGGGATTTTACAAAGGAATATATAAATAAATGTAGAAATAGTCATTATAAGGAAGTAAGCCAATAACGATCAATTACCATAGATAAGGAGATGAATAGTATGTTAAAAAGAATCCTTTTTGTCGATGACGAAACACAGATATTAAGATCTATTACAAGACTTTTTATGGATACAGAATATGAGGTTCTTACAGCAGAAAGTGGTGCAGATGCATTGGATATTCTTGAAGCTGAGCAAGTCGATGTAATCGTTAGTGATATGAAAATGCCTAAGATGACTGGATATGAATTACTTAGTCAAGTTAAAAAAAGATTTCCTAATATAGTTCGTATAATTTTAAGTGGATTTTCAGATGAAAGAATTGTATTTGATGCTTTGCAAAAAAATATAGCTAAATTATATATTTTAAAGCCATGGGAAAATACTGTTCTTATTAATACTATTGAAAAAGTATTTAAAATAGAAAATGCATTAAGAAATAATGAAAGAGTTCATAAACTTTTAAACAATGCAGAGGAACTACCAACTATTAAGACGTCTTATCAAAAAATAATTAATGTAATAGAAAATGATCAGGAAATATATAAAATTGTTGAAGCAATAGAGTCTGATAATTCTATTGTTATAAAACTTCTCCATATAGTAAACTCATCATATTATTCTGTAAAAACTGGATCAATTAAAAGAGCGGTTGCTTATCTTGGGTTAGATAATATAAAAAATATAGTAATAACATCTGCATTTATAGATGGATTGAATTTTAGTAATAAAGAAAATAAAAGATTAGAGCAATTATGGGAGCATGCTTTTATATCCAATAGAATTATAAGTATAATATATTCTGAATTTTTAAATAAAAAGATTCCTGAAACAGAAATGAATGCAGGATTGTTGAGCAATGTTGGGATTATTTTTATGATACATTCTTTCAAAGATAAATACATGGAGATATTAGAAGAAATAGAAAAGAAGGATGGAAAAATAATAGAACTTGAGAATAAGGCTTTTGGTGCAAATCATCAAGAAGTAGGAGGATATTTATTGCAATGGTGGGATATTCCATTACCAATTGTTGAAGCAGCGCTTTATCATCATGATCCTTTTAATGACAATATAATCAACAAGCAAATTGTATTAGCAACACATATTGCTGAGAAATATGCATGGGATATACTTGGGATAAAATTTTATTTTGAATTTGAAGAAAAAGTTTTTGAAGAATTAAAAATAGATCAAGAAGAATTTGAGATGAAACTTAAAAACACTTTAGAATTAAGTGGTTTTAATTAAAAGGGCATTATTAGCCTAATACTATGAGAGGTAGGGAGGTTTATGATTGCAGAACAGTTTATTTTTAATAATTATAGTGAAGTGAAAGATATAACTAAACTGAGCAAGGTGAAAGCTGATCTTGTTTTAGCTTTTGGTACTAAAGAGTTTATTTGTAACAAAAAAATATTTGATATTATTAAAAATACTTACTCAAAATCCTATATAGTTGGATGTACAACAGCTGGAGAAATATATGAAAATCAGGTTGATGATGATACGTTAACAATTACAGCTATAAACTTTGAAAAAACTGAATTGAAACTATTTTCTACTAAAATAGAAAATATTGAGGATAGTTATAAAAAAGGTGCTGAAATTGGGATGATGATTCCTAGAGAAAATTTAAAGCATGTTTTTTTGATAACTGAAGGAGAAAATATAAATGGAAGTAAATTTGTAGAAGGATTAGCTGAAGCGCTTCCAAAGCACGTGAAAAAAACTGGAGGATTAGCAGGAAGCAAGCAGATATTCAAAGACACTTTTGTAATTGCTAATGATTATGCTGAGCGAAATTTGATTGCTGCTATAGCTTTTTATGGAGATAAAATTAAAATAGGATATGGTTGTATTGGTGGTTGGGATACTTTTGGGATAGAGAGACTTGTTACAAAATCAAAAGGTAATATTGTTTATGAATTAGACAGGCACTCAATATTAGATTTATATAACGAATATTTAGGAGAATATGCAAAAGACCTTCCTGGCAGTGGATTATTTTTTCCATTAGAGGTAAGGTCTCCAGATAATAAATATAGATATGTCAGAACAGTTGCGGATATTGATAAGGAAAATAGGAGTCTTAGATTTGCAGGTGAAATTCCAGAAGGATATTATGCACGTCTTATGAGAGCAAATAATAACGATATTATAAGTGGATCTATGGAGGCTGCTGAGAAATCTTTGGAAGCTATGGATAAAGAAAGTTCCAAACTTGCAATATTAATAAGTTGTATTGGCAGAAGAGTTGTTTTAAAACAAATGGTAGATGAAGAAATTGAAGCCGTTAGAAGTGTTTTTGGAAAAGATGTTATTTTTACAGGATTTTATTCATTTGGTGAAATAGCTCCTTCAATAACAGACGATGTAACTGCATTTCATAATCAAACAATGACTATTACACTTATCGGGGAGGAGTGATATTTATGGATGAATATCATAAACTACTGAAAAGGCAATTGGCAAAGTATATTGGAGAAGAAGAAATACCAGAAAATTTCAAGCCCTTTTTGGAAGCTATAAATTCAGCATATAATGAATTTGAAAAAGATAAAGTTTTGTTAGAAAGAAGTCTTAATATTAGTTCTAGGGAATACCAAGATAATTTGGAGAAGATAGAAAAATTACAAAGCCAAATTATAACTCAAGAAAAAATGGCTGGAATTGGACAACTTTCAGCAGGGATTGCCCATGAAATAAATAATCCATTGGGTTTTGTAAAAAGTAATATAGCAACACTAGGTGGATATAAGGATAAAATTAAAGAACTTTCAAAGTTATATTTTAATCTTGAGGAAGTGTTAAAACTTTCAAACGAAGAACTATATAAAGAGAAAATTAAAGAAATTGAAGAATATAAAAAGAAAAATAAAATAAAGTTCATATTTGATGATATTGATGATATAGTTATTGAATCTCAAGATGGAATAAAAAGAATAGAGACTATTGTAAAGAGCCTTCTTGGTTTTGCAAGAAAAGCATCTTCATCAGAGTTTAATGAATACGATATAAATAGTAATATAAGATCGACAATTACTATTGCATATAATGAGATTAAATATTATGCAATGATTGAAGAAAATTTAGAAGAGGTTCCCAAAATAAAAGCGCTTGAAGGAGAAATAAATCAAGTGATTTTAAATATATTGGTAAATGCTGCACATGCAATAAAGGCTAAAGGAATACAAGGAATCATTAAAATTCATACTTATTATGATGATAATTACGTAAAATGTGAAATAAGTGATAATGGAATAGGAATATCAGAAAATAATATTGGTAATATATTTAATCCTTTTTTTACTACGAAGCCAATTGGAATTGGTACAGGGTTAGGGTTGAGTATTTCCCATGACATAATAGTAAATAAACATTCTGGAAGAATAGAAGTAAAAAGCAGTGAAGGTAGTGGCACTACATTTATTATTTCATTACCCATAGATATTACAAAGGGTAAAGGAATTAATAAATAATAATTAATTTAGGAGTGTGAGATTATGAGGGTACTGGTTGTTGATGATGATAGATTTAATCTTACTGTTGCAAATAACTTTATTAGAGAAACTAGTATTGAATGTGAAGTTACTAGTTGTAACAATCCTTTAGAAGTAAAAAAATTAATGAAGGAAAATAATTTTGATATAGTTCTTCTTGATATTGTAATGCCAGGAATTGATGGAATACATGTGTTAAAAGAAATAAGGTCTAACCCAGAATATGATAATGTTCAAATTCTTATGCTTACATCACTTACAGATAGTGATAGTTTTAAGAAATGCTTTGAATATGGTGCAGATGATTTCATCAACAAACCAATTAAAGATGTTGAATTTTTTGCAAGGTTTAAAGCAGCTGCTAAAACAAGAAATAATGCATTAATGCTTAAAGACATGTTTGAAAGAATAAAGAAACAAAATAAAGATTTAAAAGAACTTAATAAAACTCTAAATGATACCCAATTTCATATGATACAAAAGGAAAAACTAGCAGCAATTGGAGAGCTAGCAGCTGGAGTTGCACATGAAATAAATAATCCTTTAGGGTATATTGGAAGTAATTTAGAGGTGCTTTCGAATTTTACTGTACGACTTCAAAAAATGATTGAGAAGTATAAAGAATTTATCAAAGAACTAGAAATAAATAATGACTTTAATGAAAAAATAGATAATATAAAAGAATTAGAAAATAAATTGAAGATTGGATTTGTAATTAAAGAACTTGAAGAAATAATCAATGATTCTAGAGACGGGGTTAATAGAGTATCTAAAATAGTAAAAAGCCTTCAAAACTTTGCTAAAACTGGTTTTGAAGATGAAATGATTTTAAATGATTTAAATATGATTATAGATGAAGCAATACTTCTATTAAATAATGACCTAAAGAGTATTGCCAAAATTGAAAGAAAGTATGGCGTTATACCTAATATTTTATGCAATAGAAGTCAAATGGGTCAAGTTATGTTAAGTCTTATCACTAATTCACTGCAGGCTATTAAAAGTCAAAATAGAGTTGATGGTGAAATAATTATTGAAACTTTTAAAGAAAAGGAAATGGTTTGCTGTAGTATTTCAGATGATGGGCCGGGGATAGATGAGACTATTATTAACAAGATATTTGATCCGTTTTTTACAACAAAAGAAATAGGAACTGCAACAGGTATAGGGTTAAGTATTTCTTATGACATAATTGTAAAAAAGTATAATGGAGAATTTGATGTAAAAAGTATACCAGGAGAAAAAACAGTATTTACATTTAAGTTTCCAATAAGAAACTAAGAAGGTGATTAGGATGAGTAGAGGAAAAGTGCTTTTTGTAGATGATGAAGAAAATATTTTAAATGCAATTAGGCGTGGACTTATTGACGAAGATTATGAATGCTATTTTGTTAACAATGGTATTGCTGCTCTTGAAATAATTCAAAATAATGTAATAAGTGTAATTGTTACAGATATGAGGATGCCTAAAATGGATGGGCTTACTTTATTAAAAGAGGTAAAAGCTTTTTCTCCAAACACAGTAAGGATAGTATTGTCAGGGTATACACAATTGCAGCAAGTACTTTCGATTATAAATCAAGTTGATGTATTTAAATTCATAACTAAGCCATGGAATATGGATGAAGAATTCAAAGCTGTTATTAATCAAGCTCTTGATTATTATGATCTAAAAATACAAAGTGAGAAATTAAAAAGGACATTACAAAAAAGAAATGCAGCATATCAAGACATGGTTAAAGAAATGGAAGAAAAGATTGTGATGACAAGAAATGAAAGTAACCTTATTAAGATGACAAGTAATATCATCTTTAAGCAGTTATTTAAAATATTGGATAAAAATATTCAAGAAGATAAAAAATATATTAACTATGATTTTGAAAAAGAATTTTGTGATATTTACAGTGAAAATATTAATTCAAATGTGGAAGAAATAAATGTAGAAAATTTATATGACAACTTTATACGGTTTCTTATGAAAAATAACGATCAGTTTAAAGTAGTAAAAAATTTTAAATTTCCAAAGGAGTGTAAAATTAAAACTAATAAAGCAATATTTGATTCTTTTATGAAATATGTTCTTAAATCTATTGTAAATCCAAATGATAAATATAATATAAATATTCATGGAGATATTAAATATAATTCAGATAAGGAAATAATCCAATTTATATTTGATATAGTAAATTTGACATATAAGCAAGAACAATTAAACACTGTAATAACAGAGAGGGAACAAGAAAAAATAGATTTTATAAATACATTTATGAGTGAATATCTAAAAGTATATAATGGTAAATTTGTAATAAAAGCAGTTGAATCGAGATTGATAATAAAAATTGAATTAATAAAAAGTCAATTGGTCAATAAGGAAAAGTAGAAAGTAAATTTAATAATTAGATATAAAATAATAGCATTAACTATGATTTATTTTACCATGGTTAATGCTATATTTTATTTAATAAAATTAATTCTATTTTATCCTAGTATTTGCTTTAAATCCTCATCAGGAGTACTTATAGGTTTAATATTAAAATTATCAATTAAAAATTGTAATACGTTAGGAGTTAAGAATGCAGGTAAAGTTGGTCCAAGATACATTCCTTTAACACCTAGTGCTAATAATGCTAATAAATCTGCAACAGCCTTTTGTTCATACCAAGAAAGAATAATTGATAAAGGTAAATCATTAACTCCGCAATTAAAAGCATCTGCTAAGGCTAAAGCAATTCTAACAGCTGAATAAGCATCGTTACATTGTCCAACATCAAGTAATCTTGGAAGACCAGCAACTTCACCGAAATCTATCTTGTTAAAGCGGTATTTTCCACAAGCTAAAGTTAGGATAATAGAATCATTAGGAACTTTTTCAGCAAATTCTGTATAATAATTTCTGCCAGGTTTTGCACCATCACAACCACCTATTAAGAAGAAGTGTTTAACTTTTCCATCCTTAACAGCATTTATTATTGTTTCAGCATGGCTTAAGGTTGCTTTATGACCAAATCCTACTAAGATTTCTTTTATTTCTTCATCTTCTTTAAAGCCACCTAATTCTAATGCTTTATTTATTATTTCAGAAAAATCTTTATTACCATTTTCGTCTTTTTCTATATGTTTAATTCCTTCATAACCAACAACACTTGTTGAGAAGATTCTGTCTGTATAAGAATCTTTAGGTTTCATGAGACAGTTTGTTGTCATTAAAATACATCCAGGTAAATTATCGAATTCCTTTTGTTGATTTTGCCATGCGCTACCAAAGTTACCTGCTAAATGCGGATATTTATTTAACTCTGGATATCCATGCGAAGGAAGCATCTCACCATGAGTATAAATATTTATACCTTTTCCTTCAGTTTGTTCTAAGAGCATTTGTAAATCTCTTAAATCATGTCCTGAAATTACTATAAAAGGTCCCTTTTTAATATTTACATTAACTTTTGTAGGCGTTGGTGAATTGTAAACAGTGTTATTAGCAGTATCTAAAAGTTCCATGATTTTAACGCTCATATCACCAGTTTCAATCAATATTTTAATTAAATCTTCAAGAGATAAAGTGTCATCAGTAAGACTAGCTAGTCCTTTAAAATAAAAGTTATTTACTTCTTCACTAGTATACTTTATAAATCTTGCTTGATGAGAATAAGCCGCAATTCCTTTTAATCCATACTTTATTGTTTCTCTAACTGAACGAATATCTGGATTTAAATTTTCATCATACATTATTCCAGCTTTTTTTGCATCTTCAAGAATTTCTTCTTTAGAAGAACTTAAATTATAAAGTGCATATTCTGAAGCTATGTTTGATTCACCAACTTTTTTTCGAAGCTCTTCCTTAATTTCTTGAGATTTTTTCAGCATACTAATATGTGCATCAGGATCAAAGTTAACATTAGTTAACGTCATAAATAAACCATCTTCAACAAAAGCGGCTATTGAATCGTCTGATTTTTCATTTCTATCCAAAAGTTCTTTTGCATAAAGACTGATTCCTTTTAATTGATAAATCAATAAGTCCTGCATTGCTGCAATTTCAGGAGTCTTACTACAGACACCCATTTTAGTACATCCCTTACCACCAGCAGTTTGCTCACATTGATAACAAAACATTTCTTGAACCATAACAACACCCTCCTTAATTTGGAATACTTTTGTATTCTATGTATATTTTACAACAATAATGTACAAGTTTGCAATAAATATCAGAAAATCCCGAAAAAAAAGAGAATTAAATATAAATAATGGATTGTATCCGTACAATTTACTGTTTTTCTGTTCTATGATATTTTATTCATATTAAGTATTTGCAAAGCTTATTTCAAAAGGTATTAAAGTAATAGCAAAAGAAGGGGAGGTCACCATGAATCGCAAATTTGTTTATGCTCCAGGGCCAACGAGTGTAAGAGAAAATGTAAGATTAGAAAGAGCTAAAGAAACTACTAATCCAGATGTAGATTTAGAATTTGTGGAATTTTATAAAAACACTTGTGATAAAGTAGGTAAAATAATTAATACTAAAAGTCCAGTTTATATATTAAGTGGTGAGGGGATTTTAGGACTAGAAGCAGCATGTGCATCTCTTACTGAACCAGGAGATCGAGTGCTTGTTTTAGATAATGGAATTTATGGAAGAGGTTTTAAGGAATTTGCTACGATCTATGGAGGAGTAGGGGTATATTTTTCAGACGATTATAGCAAAACTATAGATGTAGAAAAATTAAGAATGTTTTTAGAAAAAGATCATGATTTTAAGTATGCTACAATAGTTCACTGCGATACACCAACAGGTGTATTAAATGATTTATCAAAGATATGTCCATTATTAAATGAATATGGAATTTTAACAGTTGTTGATTCAGTTTCTGCAATGGGTGGAGAAGAAATAAGAGTTGATGATTGGAAAATCGATATAGCCTTAGGTGGATCTCAAAAAGCATTTTCGGTAGCAACAGGGTTAACTATGGTATCTGTTAGTGAAAAAGCAAAAGCTGAAATGAAAAACAGAAAAACTCCTGTAGTTGGATTTTATTGCAATTTAACTATTTGGGAAAATTATTATGTTGATAAGTGGTTTCCATATACGATGCCTATAAGCGATATTATGGGATTAAGCAAAGCTTGTGATAATATCCTTGAAGAAGGAATTGAAAATGTCCTGAATAGACATGAAAAAATAGCTGTGGCAGCAAGAAATGCAGTAGTTGAGTATGGGCTTGAGTTATTCTTAGAAGATGGATATTCAAATACAGTAACATCAGTAATAATACCAGAAAATATTGGAGCATTAACACTGAAAGCTCATATGCTAAAGAAATACAATACTTTAATTATTACTTCATTAAAGCCTTATGATGATACTATTTTGCGAATAGGACATATGGGTGAAAATGCAAGAAGAGAAAAGATAACTCATGCATTGAATATAATTGATAGGGGCTTAAAGGATTTAGGGTATAAATCAGATAAAGACTTGGTTTCGTTATTTAATAAATACTTGCAAGAGTAGTTAAGTGTAAGCATAAGTTTAATGTTAGTGTTTATAAAAGAAAATTAAAAGAAGTGAAAATATACGAAAGTGGGGCAAATTAATGGAATTAAATAAAGGAAAAAGCAAATTTAAAACTAAGGATATGGTTGAAACCGCATTACTAACAGCATTAGTATTTATAGCAACTTCGTTTATTAATATTAGATTACCAATAGCAGCAAATGGAGGATTAGTACATTTAGGAACAGTAATGCTTGTTATTGCAGCAGTAATTTTTGGAAAAGAAAAAGGTGCTATAGCTGGTGCTGTTGGAATGGCCATCTTTGATTTATCATCTGGCTGGGCACTTTGGGCACCATTTACTTTTGTAATAAGAGGAATTATGGGATATATTTTAGGGGCAATTGTATACAGTGGAAATAGAAATGGTGAAAATATAATTGTTAATACTTTTGCAGTGATTTTATCGGGAGCATGGATGATAGCGGGTTATTATGCTACAGAAGTGATTTTATATGGAAACTGGTTAGCGCCAGTAGCATCAATTCCTGGAGACATAACACAAATTGTTATGGCCTTAATAATAGGTATACCTATGTCAAAGATTCTTAAAAAATATGTGAAATATATATAGAAGAAATAAATGTATATTGAAAGGATACACTAAAGAAGATGAGTTACTTTAGTGTATCCTTTTGCTTTTAGCTGTAGAAATAAAATAATGTAAAGAGTATTTTGTTGGATGAGTAGCTAATTTACTAATTCATAAAAAAATTTCGAGTTAAATAATATTGACGAAATAAATGAGTCGTAATATTGTTAAAGTGCAAAGTAAGTTAGGAGTATTACTAATAATATATACTTAAATAATAATTAAAGAATAAATTATTGTAATATGTAAAAATATATAAAGAGGTGTTGTCATTGGAGAGTAATGATTTAAAAAGAATTTGTATATATATGAGGTGAGAATTATGGATAAAATAAATTGGGCAATATTAGGACCAGGAACAATTGCTGCAGATTTTGCAAAAGCAATCATGGAGGTTAATGGAAGTGTTTATGCAGTAGGAGCTAGAACTTTGGAAAAGGCAGAGGCTTTTTCAAGTAATTATACTGTAGAAAAGGTTTATGGAAACTATAATGAAATGTTAAAAGATGAAAATATAGATGTGGTTTATATATCAACTCCTCATTCTAATCATTATGAATATATTATGGAAAGTTTAAAAAATAATAAGCATGTACTTTGTGAAAAAGCAATTACTGTAAATGGTACTCAACTAGATGAAATTGTTAAATTAGCAAAAGAAAAAAATCTTATAGTATCAGAAGCTATGACTATATATCATATGCCTTTATATAAAAATTTGCGTAAGCTTGTTGATAAAGGAAAAATTGGAAAGATTAAAATGATTCAAGTGAATTTTGGAAGCTTAAAAGAATATGATGTTACAAATAGATTTTTCAGTCCTGATTTAGCAGGAGGAGCCTCACTTGATATAGGAACATACGCATTATCCTTCACAAGATATTTTCTATCTAGTCAGCCAGAAGAAATTTTAACTACAGTTAAAAAATTTGAAACAGGAGTAGATGAGCAATCAGGAATAATACTTAAAAATTCTGATGACGAAATGGCAGTAATTTCATTAACAATGAGAGCAAAGCAACCTAAGAGAGGCATTGTATGTGGGGAACATGGTTATTTAACAGTTGGAAATTTCCCAAGAGCAGATAGTGCAACAATTACTTATCCAGATGGAAAAGTGGAGGTTATAGAAGAAGGCGATACTTCTAAAGCATTAGTTTATGAAGTTGAAGATATGAATAATTGTATAATGAAGATAAATGCAAATGATACATTAGATCTATCTATTGATGTAATGAAGATAATGGATGAAGTAAGAAAACAATGGGGATTAAAATATTCTTTTGAATAAAGTAATGCGTATTAATAAGGATGAAAGAAATAGAAAAAAGCGTATTAGATAAAATTTTATGTGTTTATAATAATTTATATGAAGCTGAAAAAAAGATAGCGGATTATGTTATTAACTTTTATACTTTTTAAGGTAAATAAATTTATATAAATATTCAATTCAATCTTGGGTTGTTGTAAATAATTTTGTTAATGAAGAGTATATAAATATTTATATATAAGGAGAGGATGAGAAAAATGAAAAACATGGAGATTGGTAAAAGTGGACTTCATGCTTCAGAAATTGGACTTGGTTGCATGAGAATGGCTAGAATTGAAAAGAGTGAAGCTGAAAAGATAATTAAAGTATCATTAGAAGAAGGAATTAACTTTTTCGATCATGCAGACATATATGGTGGTGGAAAATCAGAAGAGGTCTTTGCTGATGCAATTAATATGAATTCAACAGTAAGAGAAAAAATGATAATTCAAACAAAGTGTTCTATAGTTCCAGGAGTGATGTATGATTTTTCAAAAGAACATATTTTAGATTCCGTAGAAAAAAGTTTAAAAAGATTAAAAACAGATTATGTGGATACATTACTCTTGCATCGTCCAGATACACTTATAGAGCCTGAAGAAGTTGCAGAAGCTTTTTCTAAATTACATAGTGAGGGGAAAGTTAAAAAATTTGGAGTGAGTAATCATACTCCAATGCAAATTGAATTATTGAATAAATATTTAAATAACAAAATAATCATAAATCAATTGCAATTTGGTATAATGCACACAGGAATGATAGATTCAGGATTAAATATGAACATGAAAAATGATGCTTCAATAGATAGGGATGGGGGAGTGCTAGAATATTGTCGCCTTAAAGATATAACTATTCAAGCTTGGTCTCCGTATCAATATGGATTTTTTGAAGGTGCATTTTTGGATAATGATAAATTTCCTGTACTAAATGATAAAATTAATGAAATTGCTAAGAAAAAAGGTGTGACTAATACTGCAATAGCAACTGCGTGGATACTAAGACATCCGGCAAAAATTCAAACAATTGTAGGAACTATGAATTCTAATCGACTTAAAGAAATATGCAAAGCATCGGATGTAGAATTGACCAGACAAGAGTGGTATGAAATTTATTTAGCAGCAGGAAATAAGCTGCCATAGCACTAAATAGAGAATTTTAAATTAAATATATATTTAGTTACGAAAAAAATAAGCTGTTTTAAAGAGGAATTTAATTCTTTTTTAAAATAGCTTATTTTTTACTATATAGAAAAAGTGAGGGATTTATTATGTAATCATTATATATATTTAGAATTAATAGACAGTAAGCAGAAAGTTTATTGAAAAATAAAAGTGTATAATATTAACATAAATGAACTAAAAATGAGAATTATAAAAAAGGTTGTAATGAAAAATGAAAATTAACGTATTAACATATGTGAGTAACTTAGCTAAGTAAATAAGCTTTCAAAAGGAGGAGATTAATAAGGTGGAACCAGTTACTGCAGTAGACTTTTCACATAAAGCAGAAAAAAGTTATAAGGACACAACTAAAGAAGATGAATTTGCTGATATTTTTGAGCTTTATTATAAAAGACTATATAACTATACCTATTATAGAGTTAATTCACAGGAAATGGCAGAAGATTTGACCAGCAATATATTTGAAAAGATTATGACTAAAATTAACACATATAAAAATGAAAAAGCCAAATTTGAAGTTTGGGTTTTTACAATTGCAAGAAATACAATAAATGATCATTTCAGAAAACAAAAAAAGCACAAGATTATATCAATAGATAGTATTTTAGATTTGGTATCAAAAGATAAAGGCCCAGAAGAAATAATTATTAATAAAGAACAAAATAATAAATTACTAAATGCATTAAATATTCTAGATCATAATGAGAGAAATATCATTGCTTATAAATTTGGAGCAGATTTAAAAAATGTAGAGATTGCTAAAATCTTAAATATTAGTGAAAGCAATGTAGGGGGAAAGCTCCACCGTATTATGAAGAAATTAAAAAATGAAATGGAAAAGGAGGCTAAAGAATGAGAAATAATAAAAGTAATATTGTAGAAGGCATAGAGGACGAATTTCAAGATTTAGCTGGCCAATTAAAAGATTTGGATTTTAGTAAAAGAAGTAATAAGAGTTATGTATTTAATAAAACTTCGAAAAATATTGATAATAAGGGAGTTAATAAAATGAATAAAATAAAGAAAACAGGTATTATAGCTGCATCGTTTTTAGTAGTATCAACATTGCTATCGCAAACTACTTTTGCACAAGAGGCAGTGGATAAAATTATCAAAAGTATATCATTGGGGCATGTTACAATGATACAAGAGGAAAATAATGATCCAGAAGAAGTACCAGTACCTGATCCTATGAAAGGTAAAATATTCGATAAGAATGGAAAAGCAATTGAAAGATTTACAAAAGATACTAAAAGAGATGAAATATATGATAAAGACGGAAAGCAAGTCACAGAGCTTACTATGAATGACGGAACAGTAGTTAATATAAAATCAAAAGATAGAAAATTAGAAAATATTTTATATGTTACAGATAGTAGTAAATTAAATGAATATACTTGTTTTAAGGTTAAGTTACCTACTTATCTGCCAGATGGATATACATTTAAGAATGCAGAATTCACTAAAGATGAATCTGGAAATGTAAAAGATAGCAAATATGCAAGTATAAACTTTGAAAATAAAGCAACGGGGAAAGAAATATATTTGCAAGAAAGGTTTGCATGTGAAGAAACTAAGACAGTAGGTGATGCAGGTAATATTGAGAAGATTAATATTAATGGTGTAGATGCAATATTATCAGATAATAAGAATATTGATTGGGAAGCTGATGGTACTATTTATTATTTAGGTGGTAAAAATATTGGAAAAGATGAAGCTATAAAAGTTGCAGAATCAATTAAATAAGTGACATAAATATAGCGGACTTTATTAGTAGAGTTGGATTGAATTAGGTTTTAATCTAGCTCTTTCTACTGTGTATAATATATTGTTTCTAAGTTATGCATTAAAATCATAAAGATAACTAATCCTAGTGTATCAATAATATAATATTTAAGAAAAAGAGAGTATTTTAAAGGAATATAAGAATAAATTACATATTTCAGCAAATCTCTGATAATTGCAATCATTTTATATGTTAAGATAAAACACGTCGCTAAGAGACGTAAACAACTGAAAGAAATCAAATAAAAACCTTTTTTGAAAAAGTTTTGAAAGATTTGAAAAAAGTTGTTGACAAGATTCAAACCAAGTGATAAACTAAGTGAGTCGCTTGAGGGTGACAAAAAAAACAATAAGTTACAACGAAAGTTGTGAAAGAAAATGGTCTTTGAAAATTGAACAGAATAAGATAAATACATTTAAGTAAA
>NZ_JAABNP010000070.1 GCF_009928485.1 Clostridium sp. C2-6-12
TTATTCTGTTCAATTTTCAAAGACCATTTTCTTTCTACAACTTTCGTTGTAACTTATTGTTTTTTTGTTGTCACTTACAAGCGACCTGATTATCTTATCACGTTGTTTTAAGCTTGTCAACAACTTTTTAAATTTCTTTTAAACTCTTCATTTCAGAGCCTTTCAGATATTTTCTTAAGTTGTTTACCGCTCTCAGCGACGTATTTCATCTTACCATCTTTAATCCACTCTACAAACTCTCATTTCATTAACCACATGAAATTATATTCATATTTCTTCTAAATACTTATTTTTTCTATTTATTTCACATATTGATACACTAGATGTAGTTGTTGTATAAATAATCCATATATTAACTTATATTTTAGAATAATTTAATTATCATACAAGTCACTAATAGTATTTAATAGTATTTTAAGCTTCTTCTCTAACAAGAGCTGATTGGTTCTCTTCAACTTTTATAATCAAATATCTTGAATAACTCTTTTCTAACTACTATAAAAAATTCTGTTCCTTCCTTAAAAAGATTGTGAAATAAATGATACAACATTATTAGTCTTAAATTAAAATGTTGTATCATTTATTTTATGGTGCACTTGGTGATATCAGAACCTAGTATATTTATTATGTATCTTAACATTGTACATAACAAATTCTAATTATGCTTTATTTTTCATAACTATTTTACAATCTTTTAATCGCTTAGCTATTCTTTCTTTTGATTCCTTTACCATTTGAAGAATTTCAAAGTCTTGTCTAAAATCAATAATATCTACAAACTCATCCAAGTCAAAACCTAACAAAAAATCTGTAGTAACATTATAATATAATGCCAAACACTTCAATTTATCATATCTTATCTCTGATTTTCCACTTTCCGATTTTTTTAACTCATTTACCTTTAAACCAATATTATATTTGTCATTAATCTCTGTAACCAGTTCCTCTAAAGTTTTATTATTCTTCTCCCTTAACCTTTTAAGAATCGTCCCCGTTAATTTCATACTAAAATCTCACCTTTTTCTCAAAATTCAACTCACTAAAATTATACAATTAAATCACTTAATTGTAAATATATTACACAAAAAATAAGTACACCATCCCACAAAAAATTCTTTGGAAAGCCCATCTTTATTTTTTCATGTTATTTATAAAGCATTATTAAAGCATCGTTTCATATTTTCTTTATTTTCGCTATTTTAGTTTTGCTATATAGAATTTAAGTGAAACAAATGAGCTATTGCATAAATGCATAAAAGCTCTAATTAACACAAAAAACCATGCATAAATTAAGATACTATTTCTCAATTTAGCATGGTTATATTCATATCAAATCAGCAATATTAGTTTTTCATCAGTTCCCTACCAAGGAATTGAAATCATATCACGAGTAATTTCATCTAAACTATGCGCTCCGCACATTGTCATGGTTTCTATTAATTCATTTCCAATTTTATCAACATATGTTTGAACACCTTCATCTTCACCACCATATAGCGCTGTTACAAATGTCCTAGCAATTAAAACGCCATCTGCTCCCATGGCAAGTGCTTTAAAGACATCTACACCACTACGAATACCACCATCAACAAAGATTTTCATATCATTACCTACGGCATCAACAATATCTTTTAACACTTCAGCCGTTGATAAACATTGATCTAAAACTCTTCCTCCATGATTAGATACAACAATGGCACTTGCACCAGCTTGTTTAGCTTTTAATGCTCCTTGAACAGTCATGATTCCCTTAACAATAAATGGCTTATCGCAAGCTTCTATGATTTCTTTTAATTCTTTTACAGATTTACTTCCTGCAGGAGGTGTCAAATTTTTTAAGAAAGGTAATCCTGCTGCATCAATATCCATGGCTATAGCAATGGCATTTGATTCTTTAACATATTTCATTTTTTCTAAAATAGTTTCATAGTTCCAAGGTTTAATTGTTGGGATACCCAAACCATTTTCTTTCTTGATTGCTTCTGTTGCTGCTTTCATCACTTCTGGATTGGTCCCATCACCAGTAAATGCTAGAATACCATGTTTTGCACAAGAGGAAACAAGAATCTCATTATATGACATATCATCATATTTATCACCATAATGAAGATTTACTGCTCCTACTGGTCCAGCAAAAATTGGGTATTTGAATTTTTGATTAAATAAATGAACACTTGTATCAACTGGTTTATTTTCTACTAAAGTATCCATATTAATTCTGATTTCTTTCCATTTATCATAGTTTCTTATGGCTACATCACCAATTCCTTTAGCACCAGGTCCTGGAATTTTGTTTTTGCAAGCTTTTCCATTACATTCCTGACAAGCTTTACAATAATCTCCTATACATGTCCTTGCTTTTTCTAATATCTCATTGTACATCATTGTGACTCTCCTTTACTCAGCAATATCTTCTTCAATCCTTGTTAGCTTTGTATTCTCCATCTTATTTATTAATAACATATAAAACTCTCCTTTAAAATAATTATAGAACATTTTGCATCGGTGTTCCATTTTTTTTGAATTTCTCTTTATTAAAAATAGCAGTGATCTATTCATAATCACTGCTATTTGCCAAATTCATCATTCTTATTGTTTGAACTTATCTATCATTGTCTTTAATTCACCAGATAAACTTAATAATAATGCACTTGTACTTGCTACTTCTTCAAGAGATGCTAATTGCTCTTCAGTAGCAGCTGAAATATTTTCTGAGTATGAAGCATTAGATGCTGAATTATAGTTACAAATTCATCTTTAACTTTTTCAACTACCTCAGACTCATTTATAAAGTGTGTCATAGATGTTTTAACGCTATCTAAATTATGAGATATATTTTGGAATTTATCCTTTGTTTGATACACATTATCTAAAGATAAACTTAATTCATTCATTTTATTTGAGCCCGTCTCCGCCATTCTAGCTTGTTCTACACTAGCTTCTGAAAAATATTGCATGGTCTTAGTTATTTCTTCGGCTGCCTTTGTTGATTGCTCAGATATTTGTGTAAAGTTACCTGATGATATCATTAGTTGATTTGAAACATCTGAACTTGTACTAACGAAGGACTTTAAATTCTCAACTATTGCATTTGCCAATTGGAAAACTCTCCCATTTCATCTTTTCTATTAAGAAGTTTTTCGTCTATGCTTTGAGTTAAATCAAAATTAGAAACTTTTTCAAAGTATTCAGATAAAATGTCTATAGGTGCTGTTAGTTTATGCTTTAACATTGCAATGACAAAATATATACATATCAAAACAACAATAAGTATAACTGCTAAGCCTATAAATATATTTTTATACATTTCACTAAAGATTTCTGATACAGGTGTTGTATATGTTATAACACTTCCACTTGGTAACTTTGCAAAACTTACAAAGGAATCCTTCCTCGGGAATTGAATAACTAATAAACAATTATCATTTGTAGAATTCTCAAACTTAAGAGATAGAGCTTTTAATTTATCGTCATAATCAGGTGATATTACACCAGTTAATTTTTCCCATACGATGCTTTCTTTAAAAAAATCCTCAACTTTGACAAATTTAAAGTCATTGACCTCACCCATAAATAGCCTCCTTTTTATTAAATTACTTTTACATAAAAACCCATAATTTGCATTTCTAACATGTATTGATTGCACATTAATGTAATTTATTGACATTATATGCTTACAAAAATAATTCCCTAGTTTTAATAATTTTCTAATTATCTAATATGTAAATGTGTGTAAAATTATTTTGAGCAAAAAAGCGCAAAATTAAAATACCAATATTTTAGCATCAAACTAAAGTATTGGTATTACTTATTTAATAATATAATGTTTTAATATTGTTCTGATTGCTCAAAATACTTAGTTTTCAAAACATATATTTTCTATATGGCAAGCGAATTGCTATTTTTGTTTCATCAAATTGGTATGGTATATCGGATAACGGCTCTTTTCCTTGAAGCACATTAGTTCCTAATGTATAGATAGTTTTTGCCATCTCAGCAGGGTCTTGAAGAACGGACCCGGCCATAAAGCCCTTTTTTATTAATTCTTGAGCCTCAGGAATTGCATCTATACCAACAACCGTAATTGTTTTATTTGGATCGCCTAGATTATATCCATACTTTTGCAATGCTTCAATAGCACCTATTGCCATTTCATCATTATTTGCAATTATTACTTCCACTTTTGTATCAAATCGTAAAAATAATGAACTAATATTTTCTCTCGCTAAATCTCTATTCCAGTTTGCTACCACTGAGTGAATTTGTTCAGTTTTTATTCCTGCTTTTTCAATAGTTGAAATAACTGATTCACTTCTTTCCTGTGCCTCTATATTGGTTTGCTGTCCCCGTAATATAACGTATTGCAAAATTCCATTATTATTTTTATCTATGATTTCTTTATTATTATTCCATAAATTAATTAGAATCTCGGCTTGTAACTCACCCGCCTCTTTTGCATTTGTTCCAACATAATATGAGTTACTATACGATTTAATGCTCTCTACAGGAACAGGCTCTCGATTAAAAAAAATAATAGGTATGTTTGTTTGCCTAAACCGTTCAATGACTTGTTCTGTAGCTTTTGAATCAACTAAATTTATAAGCAATATATCTTGACTCCTCCTTGATATATTATCAAGAATTTCATTTTGTATTGCTTGATTACCTTTACTATCATAAAAATTAAATCTAACTTTTTCTGGATTTTGTTTTTGTATATCTTCTAAATTTTGTTTAACTAATGAAATATATTTATCTTCAAAATCAAATAATACCACATCTATTATTACATTTTTTTGCCTCATCATATTTGTTATTGCATTAACTTTCTTAATGCTATAATGCGATATAACAAAAAACATAATAATTATGCACTCTAAAATAACCACTATTTTCTTTATCATCGTCATCTCTGATTCCTCACTTTCATATGATGAAACTAGTATAACCTTTTTTGAAGAATAAAATTTATGATAATCAATGTATTAATATTTGAAAAATTTCATTTAAAAAAACTTACAAATTATTTTGGGCTAGTGATGTTAAGTTCGCAAAAAATACCAACACTTTAGCTTAATTCTAAAGTGTTGGTATTACTACTTTAATGGTGCACTTGGTGAGATTCGAACTCACGACTTCCGGAAATATATAACTTGGTATTTATTACTATTAATTAGTCCTAAATGGCTCAAATACGTTTCCTAATATATTCCATATTGTTAACTATTACTGTCCAATGTTATTGGATAAGGGGCAAAAATGGGGTAAACTTTTACTTCTTTCTCTTTAAATCTACTATCATAATCTTATAATTTCTAACAAATTGGACCAAGTCAATTTTACAGACAGTGTCTGTAAAATTTAAAAATCTTATTTACTCCAATTTCTGTAAAGTAAAATTTTCTCCAGATTTTTTTATTGAATTCTATAATTTTATAGAACGCGTACATGATTAACATTTTTCATAAAGTACAGTAAAAATTAGTTTTCTAATGAACCTAAATACTTCTTAATCAATTCTTCAGCTTTCTTTACACCATCATCTGTAAAATGTACTGATTTTGATCTTCTGCCTCCATCTATTAATCCATTTTCTTCTAAGTCGTTAAGAATATCAAAATCATATCCCTTCCAGCTTCTTTTAATCTTATATTCCATAATTTTCTCATCCCATGAGGTTAGATATAATAACAATAATGTAAGCTCCTTAATTCTTTCCTCCATACTTTCCGTTCCACATCCTCTACTACTTAAAGTATATTTAAAAATAACAGTCTATCCGTTAACCTAATTAAACTTTATTATATATTCGCATTCCTAAAATTTATATAACTTCATAATCACTTGAATCATCAGTTTCACAAGCTATACATGTAAAACAACCTTCAAATCCACCTAATGCACTTCCAAGAGCCCAAATTGGGCTTGATTTACAACAACTGCATTTAACACCAGAATTTTTTCTCTCTAATGATTCTTCCAACCTTTTTATTACATCATCTAATTTTTCATCTTTATTTGTTTCTACATATTTTTTCGCAGATTCTTTAATTTTTATTGGTACCATAATTATCTCCTTTATATTTTTATTAACACTAAACAGTGTGTTTTTATCTAAATCAGTATAAATTTCTATATATAGCAATAAATTTCAAAACAATCGTTCTATCAATCGATTAATTAAGCGGGCGATTAAGTGAACGATAGGCGAACGATAAACGAACGATTTATTTTAATCCACTAATATATATCTAGTAGATGGTCCTTTACCATATTATAAATAATCACCTGCTTAATTCTTCGCCCCATGTTCGCCGGTTATTCGCTATATTTATATTTCATTTAATTTTTCTGCATAGCACCAATTATTAAAACATATTTTTATTTTCTACTATAAAATCTTTTTGATCTTCTATATACTGAATTAATGGTTTTATATCATCTTTTGAAGCCGCACCTAATGCACTCTTATATTTGTCAGCTGATTCACCATTCATATACTTTAATTCTAGTCTATTATCTAATAACTGCTTTAAATATATGAATCGTCCTATTCTACCATTGCCATCTTGAAATGGATGAATAACTTCAAATTCTAAATGAAATCTTGCTATATCCTCAATTGTTACTTTTTCCAGTGAATTAAAATTATTGATTAAAATATTCAACTTATCTTCAACTTCTAAAGGACTCGCTGTTTCAAAATCAGCTCCAAGTATTTTATTTTGATATTTTTTAAATATTCCAGCAAGACCCATATCATATAAACTAGTTCTATACATTAGACTACCATGCCATTCTTTTATCATGTCTAAAGTCAGCTTTTTATCTAAAGTATCAATTACCATATCAAATGTATAAAATGAATTTACTGTTTCTTGAACATCATCTAGTTTATGAGTTCCCTTAACTATATTCTTTTCAAATAAAAGTTGCAGAGCTTCTGTTGTAAACGTACTTCCTTCTATTTTATTTGAATGATATATAAAATCATATTTTAGTATTTCATTTAGTGAATTATGAATTCCTTTAGTTTCTTGTAGTACTTGCAGAAATTTTTTATAATCTATATTTTGCATTCTTACACTCCCCTTTCTGTTTCAAGTATCTTTAATTATAAAAGTCTTCCAAAAACTTTACCATATTATAATAATAGTCACTTACTAATTCTTCGCCGTATGTTCGCCGGTTATTCGCCACATTTATAATTCCATTTTATTTTTCTTCATTCCACCTCGTTGCACTTTTTTATTGCTTCGTTGCACTTTTCTGTCACTTCGTTGCACTCATACTGCTTTTCGTTACATTTTCATTACTTACGTTACACTTTAGCTATTTTAGAACATATCTAATTTTATTGCCTGAACCCTCTTTTTTTATTTTTTCTTTTTTAATCAAACTATTAAATAATCTTACACTTTTATATTTTTCCAAGCCTAATTCAGATTTACAGATTGAATTAGTAATATACCCATTTTGTATTACATAATTTAATATTTTAATTTCATTATCTTTAAGTTTTGCATCATTAACTATATTATCCCCATCATCTCTAGGATTTGAACCTTCAATATTAAACATACTAGAAAGCAAATATTTAGTTCCTCTTCCAACACCATCTGCTTCTAAAAACCCCTTATCTACTAATGAAGATAATATTTTATTACTATTTACTGTGTGGGTATCTAGAAGTTGCTGCAATCTATTATTAGTTACGCATTCTTCCTGCTCTGCTGCAACTAAAGCCATAACTTCATCTTTACTTAATTTTGAATATTTTTCTTTAAGAACTGATTTAAGCTTTTCAATACTTTCTTTAGGTAATATTGATGTTGTTTTTAAAGTAAGTGTAATTCTATCTGGATCATAGCTTTCCTCTAAATCTGGAACTATCCACTTTTGTTCTCTCCACGCTAAATGAATATTTTCAAGACCTGAACCAGCTCTTTCACCAACACCTAATAAATTAAACATCTTAAATATGTTTTCATTCCTCGGATCACTAACTCCACCTTTAAGTGCTTCTTCTCTTGTTATACGTAAATTACCTGGATTTAAAAATTTAAAATAAGTTTTTCCCTTTTCAATAACTATCCCTCTAGGTAATCTATAGTCTGCATGTATAATTGCATTTGCAACTGCTTCTCTAACAGCCTTATGAACCCTTGTATCTTCTTGCCTTATTCCATCAATAGTTCTAAAAGGAATATTTAAATTATCTGTTATTTTATTTATAATCTTAAAATAAAAATCAAATAAATTCCCAGACCATGTTCCATCAGATGAAATAACTCTATAATCCCATCTAACTTCATCTGAAACTTTTTCTCTATAATCTAAAAAATACTTAGGAAATTCATCTACAATTGATCTTTCCTCTCCAAACATCAAAAGTCCAGCTGCAGTTATTCCTTCTTTTTGTGATTTTCTATCTTTTCCATAAGCACCTAGTTTATATAAAAATGTAGTATTATCTAACGATAGCCATGGATGTTGTGGTTTTAGAGTACCTAATCTATTCCTAAAACTATTTATAGTATCAATGTTTAAATCTTCTATGCCAAATCCATCTAAAATAACACTATCTTGTGATATCTCACCCTGATCTGCTAACATTCTTTTTATCTCTTCACTAGAGCACTTATAATCTCCAGAATAATTTCTTCTAAATGTTCCAGAACTCTTGCCTTCATTAAATGGATTTTCTCCAATATATACTGGTCTTTGCCTTCTATCTGCCTTTGGTACATTTATTAATACTATTGTTTTATCATTTACTACTCTAGTTTCAACAGAATTATTACTTAATATATTAGAACTTACTTTTTTAGAATTATTCAAATTGTCCCATAAGTCCTTAATAATATCTTCAGCATTCTCTACTCCAATAGGATAGAACTTCCCTTTTTCTTCCTTCACTCCAAGAAGAATTGCTCCTCCATTTGTATTAGCAAAAGCTGAATAAGTTTCCCATAGATCCTTAGGTAATCCCCCTCCAGCTTTCTTACATTCAATTTCATCATTTTCAACTAGTGAAAATATATCAAATTCCATAACCTTTCTCATCCCTCCATTCCTCTAAATAATCTATCCATACTAATTTAATTAAATCTAAATATCTCAATTTCTATTTTAACATTAAAAATAATTTTATTCACAATCTTTGTCCTCATTTTTATACTTATTCACATAAAACTTCACATTGTTTGATATTTATATTATAGCCAAAATAATACTTATTATAAAATTTCACTTAAAATTAACTTTTCATTGTTATATCAAAATATATACCCTGTATTAATTATAGTATACTTTATTACATAGGTTAACTTAAATGTTATAATTAAGTAAATATTAGTTATTGGAGGGATAGTATGATTCCATTTATAATAGTTTTTATTATTACTATTTTAAGTATGATGTATGTAAATAGATTAATAAAATTAAAATTTAAACATGAAGAAAATTGCATGTGGAAAATAATACATATAATTGCTTATATTATAGTATTTATTCCTTTATTAGTTGTGGCATATTTAGTGACGGAAGGCAACTTGATAGAAATAGGAATATTAACTATAACTATAATTACATTTCTATATTTAAGTTTTAAAAAATACAATAAAATTTAATTTTATTGTATTTAGATCCCCTTATCATGCAGAAATCTAAATATTTTACATTAAATATATAAAAAAACCTCCCAATAATAAACTTACAGTATCCGATAAATCTATATAAAATGTGGTATTTATCACCAAAGAATAATAGAAGATACAAAATCTTATTGATAGACGACTGTTTTGGATGAGATGAATCTTCATAAGGAGAAGCATCAATATCAAAAAATCACATAATTCATTTTGAATAATGTGATTTTTTGATATAGTATTTATTTTTACTGCTACACATTTATAGAACATTCCGAACTAAAAAATGCTGAAAATTTGACTTTGAATAATACAGCATTCTGGACAATAATTCGGTTTGTAATGTATATTCGATAAATAAAGAAATGGTAAGCTCTATTTACAAAATATATTTTAAATATTCCTACAATGATAATCAGCCATTATATCCTCTAAATACTTAAATCTTTCATATATGTTTAAAATCCTTAATTTGCACAGTTCATCTATACTACTTTTTGATATAAATTGACTATAATCTATCTCATTATAAATCATACTCAATTTATTAAATGAACCTTGACTATATCTAGTATGAATTTCTTTTAAATTTTTTATATAGTCTATTTGCTCACCAAGTATTTCATAATGTCTATAACATAAAGGGGTTATTAAATCAATATCATCTAGTTGAAATGCAGGATAGGTGTCAGCTTTATATAATTTTGCTTCCCAATAATATTCTAAGACACCTGTCGTTATATTTGTAAAGTATCTTAGCAATTCATTCTTTATTGTTTTAATAGTAATTGCTGTGCCTGTATTATCATCTATCAATATAATTTTTGAAACAGCGTGGTACTTAGTACTTAAATGATAAACTTGTTCATATAAAGATTCTTGACAAAAATGAGAAGTATCATATCTAGAATATCTAACATAGTCATAGGATATTTTACTAAAATCTTTTTTTGTAGCATTCATATAGTTTAGCATAGAAATATAAAAAGGTGGTATCAAAGCAGCTCCTTGTAATGGAGAGATTATTATATCATTTACTCCTATATAGTCACATAACGCAAAAAAGGCAGTAGTCATAACAAGAATGTTATCCATTTCTGAATATTCCCGGACACTAGTAATATTAAGTTTCTTCATATCTATTAATAAATTATCAATAAAGCCAAAATATAATTTAGGAAAATCATAAAAGTCCTCATCAAATATAATCTGCACTAAATAGTCAGTAAATCTTGAAAGGTAGCATTTTAGTAATTCATAATAACTATTTTTCAGAGTATTATAAGAAAATACTATACCAATTAATTTTGCTAGACATGAAAGCATATGTTGTGTAAGCGAAAAAATAACAAATTGTTTCTTATTATATAGCATTTCAGAATTTAGAATACTAGGTGCATCTATAAGTATTGCCCTTAATAAATCTATTGTTTCATCTAAATCCTCTGAATAATAAGAATTATTTCTGTTACAATAAAACGGTTTTTTGACGCTGAAATATTTTTTTAATATAGGCAAATACATGTTATACTCTATTTCAAATTCACTTGAATCAATATATGCCTCCCCAGTAAATCCAAATTTATATTTTCGTAATATAGATTTATTTAAGATTGAATCTACTGTTTTATATAAAGTACTCAAATAAACATCCCTCCAGGTGTAAAAATTGCAATTAGTGCTGTAATATTTTTGATTCTGACTTAATTTATGGATAATTATAGCATAGTTTTTAGATAATCCTATTAAATCTTTACAAAAATTTGTAATTTGTGAAAATATACAAATGACATATTGTTTAATTATCAACGAACATTGTTCGTAAATTAAAATTCAGTAGTTAGTACGCATTTAAATACTATATATGTATAAACCATAACATATTTTGTAAGTTATGTATTCTTAAAAATTCATTTAGGGAAAATTTCGTATCTAGTAGGGCGCTAGTGGTATCCGCTCCCTCAATAAAAAATCCCCCGAAATAGGAGGGATATAAAAAATCTTTGTTGGACTATGCACATTAAAAGAATTAATACTATATATTGAATCATGATTAAATTTAAAAGGAGTTATTATGTCAGAACCTATGTTTAAATACACAATAAGTTCAATTATAAGCTCTGATACAATCATTGATTATGAAGCTCCCGTATTGATTTTTTTTAATAATGTCTTACAATGTCAGCCAGATAATATCAATGTTATAGTATTTACCATTGAAGGCGAACCCATAATTAAAATGCTAACCTATGATGGTAAAAATATTAAATATGTACTTGATGCTAGTAAAACTAGCACTGGTGCTATAATAACTCATATAGGTAATAGATTCACAAAAGAAAGAAACGAATCACAAATTGAATATAATCTTTATCAAGACAATAGATTCATATCAAATCTACTTTCATATAAAAAATTAGAGTGAGCCATTAACTCACTCTAATTGATTCCGTCCTCATATGCTTTTAATTCTATTTGATATTCACGATCTTATAATTTGAACCAATAAAAAAAGTGCATGGTTTCCCATACACCGATTAATAACATTAAATTGTTGCCGTAATTAAAGAAATTTCACTTTCATTATTTACACCTGTTGGTTATAGTAATGGTTGTAGTAACAAAAATACCAACAGTTTAGATTTCTATAAACCGTTGGCATCACTAACTTTTGGTGCACCCAGTGGGACTCAAACCCACGACTTCTGGATTCGAAGTCCAACGCTCTATTCAACTGAACTATAGGTGCATAATATATTAAATTGTTTGTATATAAATAAAAACAACTGATTTCAGTTGTTTAATGGAGCGGGTAGTGGGAATCGAACCCACCTTTCCAGCTTGGAAGGCTGGA
>NZ_JAABNP010000071.1 GCF_009928485.1 Clostridium sp. C2-6-12
CCTATTGTATTTCCTAAGGTTGAGAAGCGCAATGTTCATATAACTTAACAGATCGGGAATTATAAATAGGAGGAAAATATGAAAGTTACAATAAAAGATGTAGCTAAAGAAGCTAATGTTTCTCCAGCAACAGTATCTAGAGTTTTAGGAAATAGTAAGGAGATAAGTGATAAGACTAAAGTTCAGTTAGGGAAGTAATTAAAAAATTAAAATAGTAAACCTAATGCTATGGGAAGAAGTTTAATAAGCAAGAAGACAAGAATTTTAGGAATTATTAAAAATGGCTGTAGATAGATTTGTTATTTCAAAATTTATCTACAGCCATTATATGATAATGAGATTTTGAGCTAATTTAAATAGGTTATATTCATGATTTTAAATACATTTTTTAGGTGAATATATTAAAATGCACTTAAAGTTTATTTCAAATATTTTATTAATTGCTTAGAGTATACCTTGAAATTTCCTTTTCCATAAGCTGAGTTTGGCTAACCAATTCTTCACTTGAAGCTGCAATTTCTTGTGCTGTAGCTGAATTTGTTTGAACTACTTGAGAAATTTGTTCAACTCCAGAAGTCATTTGGGTTATTGCTTCAGTTTGGTTTTCAGAGGCTATAGTTATCTCTTTTACAAGAGTAGCTGTGTCATCAACATTTTTTACAATGTTATTTAAAGAGGCAGCTGTTTCCTTAGCTAGTCTTTCACCTATGCTAACCATTGATAAAGAAGTTTCTATAATTTTAGTGGTATTATTTACTGCTTCACCAGACTGCTCTGCAAGTTGTCTTACTTCTTCTGCTACAACTGCAAATCCTTTTCCAGCTTCACCGGCTCTTGCAGCTTCAATTGCTGCATTAAGTGCTAAAAGATTTGTTTGGGAAGCAATATCTTCTATTGTGCTTATAATTGCAGCAATTTTTTTCGAAGAAACTGTTATTTCCTGCATTGAATCCATTAATTCTTGCATCTTTTCATTTCCAACTTTCACAATTTCTTTAGTATTGTTAGAAAAATCATTAGCTTTTTCAGCATTTTCAGTATTCTTTTTAACTTGATCTAGTATTTCAGTAAAGCTAGCTAAAAGCTCTTCAACAGCTCCAGCTTGATCTGAGGAACCTTCTGAAAGCACTTGAGTAGTTAAGGACAACTGGTCTGAATTTGTTGAAATTGAAGCTATTGATTGATGCATATTAAAAAATATATTATTGAGTGATTTGATAATATTCTCAATTGATTTTTGTATTGGAGTAAAATCACCTATATAATTTATTGAAGAATTTAAGTTGATATTTAAATTACCATCTCCTAATTTTTCAAGTGTAGTGGTTATATCATTAATGTAGGAAACAAGCATATCTATAGAAGAGGTTAAATCTTTAGACATTTCTCCCATTTCATCTTTCGATTCATATGTTGAAGTGATTTTTAGATTGCCAGAAGATAAATTTTTTGCAATGTCTTTAATATGATTAATTCCCTCAAGTAGTGAATCGCCTAACACTTTAATTAATATAATCGAAATTGCTGTTAAAATAATCATAATAAAAATTATAATTCCTAGAGACAAATACTTGTAAATATTTGAGCTGCTTACAAATAAACTAGCACTTTGCTGTGAGGTTTCAAAAATCTTAAGTATACAATTTTGTGCATTTATAACTTGTAGGGAGTAAGTATCTTGACTTATTTTCATTATAGAGGGATTAGCATTTGATTTAAGTAATTCACTTAATTTTGCTCTTTTATCCTCTGTATTTTTTACACTTGATGTAAATTCATCTAGCAATGAAGAATCGTCTTTATAAATTTCTTTTAGAATATCAATATTTGCTGATAATTTGCTGTATTCTTCATCAGCTTGTTGCAGATAAACACTTCTACTATTTGAATCTGTCTCGGCAATAGATTTGTACATATTCATATTCATGGTTTGAAGATTTACTCTAATATCAGAAATAGTTTGAGATACTTTATATGGCCCGCTATATAATGAAGTAGTTCTAGAAGATATAAATAGAACTATTGATATTGTTATTATCATTAGAATAAAAGTGAGTCCTAAAATAGTTTCAAAGGTTCGTTTTAATTTGGTACGTATAGAATAATTTTTCATGATTTCTCTTAAGCTAGTATACATATTTAAATCCCCTTTAACAATTTAATAAGCTTATATTTTTAGAATACGAGTTGTGAAAAACTACATTTGAACATATAAAATCGTTTTCTTTTGTAATTATATGATATTCAATGCTGGTTTTAAATGTATTTATAAGTTAAAAATATGGTTAAATGTTGGATGTTTTAATATAAGAGATTAGAAAAGAATTAGAGTTGTTAGTATTCTATTGGTATGATTTGGACAATTAAGAGGGCAAATATGACTGATTTCAAAAGATAATATAAACTATTATTTTTGAAACCAGTCATATATTTCTTAATTATCCATTATAATAATCTTAAAGAATATGCTATTAATTATAGAGTTGAGAATTTATATACTGTTTTATGTTTGTATTCTTCTCCGGCTTTAAGTATTGGTGAAGCGAAATTACTGCAATTAATAGAATTAGGGAAGAATTGAGTTTCTAAACAGAAACCATTTCTCATTTGGTAAACAGTATTTTCTTTACCAGTTTCAGCTCCATCAATAAAGTTTCCGCTATAGAATTGAACTCCAGGAGTTGTTGTATAAACATCCATTACAATTCCTGTATCTTCAGCAATAGCTTGAGCTGCTTTTGTAGAAATAGAACCGTTAGTATTTAATACCCAGTTATGGTCAAAGCCATTACCAAAAACAATTTGTTCATAGTCACTATTTATATTTGTACCAATAGGAGTTAATGTTCTGAAGTCCATAGGTGTTCCAGCAACTTCTTTAATTTCTCCAGTTGGAATTGAATATTTATCATTTACAGTAAACTTGTCTGCATTAATCATTAATTTTTGCTTAAGAACATCACCTGAAGAATGACCAGATAAGTTAAAGTAAGCATGATTTGTAAGATTTAAAATCGTATCAGCATCAGTAGTTGCTGAATAATTTATTTCCAAAGCATTATCTTCAGTAAGAACATAATTAACTTTAATTGTAAGATTTCCAGGATATCCTTCTTCGCCATCAGGGCTTAAATAAGAAAGTTCTAAATTGTTAGCTTCCTCTTCGATTATTTTTCCAGTCCATACAACTTTGTCAAAACCTTTTGGACCTCCATGAAGATGATTTTGTCCATCATTTTGTGCTAATTGATATTCTTTGCCATTTAGAGTGAATTTTCCATATTGTATTCTATTTCCAAAACGTCCTATTAATGCTCCGTAAAATTTAGTTCCTTTTAAATAACCATCTAAAGTTTCATATCCAAGCGTCACATCATGGAATTTTCCGTCTTTATCTTGAACATTTATTGAAACAATTGTACCACCGTAGGCAGAAATTTCTACTGTCATATTATTTGAATTTTTTAAAGTATAAATATAAACCTCTTCTCCATTAGGCATTGTTCCAAAAAGTTTTTTTTCTATTGACATTATGAGCACCTCCAAAGTTAATAAATAAAATTTAGTATACATTTACATAAAGTATATATTATTATAGATGTATGCACAAGCATATTATAATACAAGAAAATTGTACAAACAATTATTTTATTAATAAAATCTTTAAATTTGTAAATCTTTGAGAATCAAGGGAAAGTGGAGGCGTTTATGTGGAAGTTGGTTGTTGCTGATGATGAGCCTAAAATTAGAAGAGGAATTGTAAACCTTTTAAATTGGGAGGCGCTTAATATTGAAATAGTAGGAGAAGCTGAAGATGGTGAAATTGCTTTAGAGGTAATAGGTGAAAAAAAGCCTGATATTATTTTATTAGATATTAATATGCCCTTTTTAAATGGCCTAAACCTTCTAGAAAAATTAAAAGAGATAAATAATAAAAGTATTGTAATTATAATAAGTGGATATGATGATTTTCATTATGCACAAAAAGCTTTGCAGCTTAATGTATTTGATTATATTTTAAAACCGGTGAGTAAAAAGAATATGGAAGAAATAGTAATAAAAGCTGTTAATAAACTTAATGCTGAGGAAAAAGAACATAATTATTTAGAATGGGTTAAGAAGCAGTTAAATCAAAATATGGATGTATTGAAAAATAATTTTTTTGGTAAATGGTTGAACAATAAATTGGCGGATGAAGATGTATTAAAAGAAATGAGGTTTTTTAATGTTGATTTAGGAAACAGCATAGGACTTATAGTTTTAAAGTTATATGATAAATTGAATATTGATATAGTAGACAAGAAATGGAACTCAGAATTATTAAGATTTGCAATTATTAATTTATTAAGTGATGAGTTAAAGGAAACAAATGTTGAATTTATTTTTGATGATGATAGGAAAAATATTATAGTTGTAAGTAATATAGTTGATATGCTGGAGTGGATTAATATTGGCAAACATTTAGAAGCTGAAATATTTAAGTATTTGAAGTGTAATGTAATAATAGAACAAGCTAATGTAGCTGGGGGAATTTTAAAAGTCAAAGAAGTTTACTTAAATATGATAAATAAAGTTAATGAAAAAAAGAAGTGTAGTTCTATAGTACTTTTATCAATAAAATATATAGAGCAAAATTATTATTTAAATGAACTTAATATTAATAATATTTCTGAAAAATTAGAAGTTAGTGCGTCATATTTAAGCAAGTTATTAAAAAAGGAAACAGGATTATCGTTTATTGATTATTTGACAAATATAAGAATAAAAAAGGCAATGTATATTTTAGAAGATCCAACAGTTAAGATATATGATGTTGCAGAGTTAGTGGGGTATAGTAATCAGCATTATTTCTGCAGAGCTTTTAAAAAGGTGGTTGGAATATCTCCAACGGAATATAAGAGAGGTAAATAATAATGAAAAATAAAAGGTATAAAATTTTTTTAGGTGTAATTTTTATATGTATAGTTTCATTAGTAATTTTTACATCTAATAAAATTAGGGCAAATTCTGAAAAGAAAGATACTTTTATAATTGGAATGTCTCAAGCTAATTTATATGAGCCCTGGAGAATATATATGAATAAAGAAATAGAAGAGGCTGCTAAGAAATATAAAAATGTAAAAGTTATTTATAAAGATGCAGGTGGAGATACAGAAAAGCAAAAAAAAGATATAAAAGATTTAATTAATTTTGGTGCGGATTTATTAATAGTATCTATTAATGATTCTAAAGAATTAACAACAACAGTAAGAAAAGCATATGAGTCTATTCCTGTTATTATATTAGATAAGGCTGTTGAAGGATACGATTATACATTATATATAGGCTCAGATACAAAATATATAGGTGCTCAAGCTGGAGATTTAGTGGGGCAATTAGCAGGGAACAACAAAGTGAATGTTATAGAAGTTCAAGGATTGCTTAATTCAAGTACTGATAAGGAAATAACTAGCGGCTTTAAAGATTCTATTAGCAAATATAAAAATGTTAACATAGATAGAACTATAGTAGGAAATTGGCAAAGGAATGAAGCAGAAGATAAGCTGGAAGAAATATTAAAAGATAATAAAAATATAAATATAATTTTTGCTCATAGTGATTATATGGCTCTAGGAGCATATTATGCAGCCTTGAGTACAAATTGCAGAAATATTAAGATAATTGGAGTTGATGGCTTGGAAGGGCCGGAAGGTGGAATAGAGCTAGTCAGGAAGGGAATGTTATATGGAACTTTTACCTGTAAAACTGGTGGAAAAGAAGCTCTAGAGTATGGAATGAGGATATTAAATAAAGAAAAAGATATTCCTAAGAGAGTATTGTTGGAATGTAGTAAGATTACTAAAGAAACTATGGGAAATTAATAAATATAGACTTAAATAAAAAAATATAGTTTGAAATCTTAAAAGTGCACAAAAGTGCTGATTAGTATAAATACATTTTAAAATTCAAGATATATAATTAACTCATGAAAACGAAAACATAATTGTAGGGGGAATTAATCATGAAGTTAAAAAAAATGATGGCATTAGTAGCAAGTACAGTTCTATGTATAGGGATGCTTGCAGGTTGTGGAGGTTCAAATGCAAGTGGTGGCTCGGCACAAACAGCAAGTAAAAGTGCATCAGCTAAAAAGGTAATTGGATTTGCTCAAGTAGGTGCAGAAAGTGGCTGGAGAACAGCCGAAACAGATTCAATAAAGTCAATTCCAACTTTAGATCCTAATTTTGATTTGAAATTCTCTGATGGTCAACAAAAACAAGAAAATCAAATTAAAGCTATAAGATCATTTATTGCTCAAAAAGTAGATTTAATAGCATTAGACCCAGTTGTTGAAACAGGATGGGATACAGTACTTAAAGAAGCTAAAGATGCTAAAATCCCAGTAGTTATTGTTGATAGAAAAGTTACAGTTTCAGATGATACACTTTATAAGTGTTTCTTAGGTTCAGATATGGTTGAAGAGGGTAAAAAGGCAGCTAAAATAATAATAGATCAATTTGGAAAAGATGCAAAGCTTAATATAGCAGAACTTCAAGGAACAGTTGGTTCAACAGCAATGGTTGGCAGACAACAAGGCTTTAATGATACAATAAAGGATTGCCCTAATTATAAAATAATAAAATCACAAACTGGTGACTTTACTCGTGCAAAAGGTAAAGAAGTTATGGAAGCTTTCTTAAAATCAGATGGAGATAAAATAAATGTATTATGGTCTCATAATGATGATATGGCAATGGGAGCTATCCAAGCTATAGAGGAATATGGTAAAAAACCAGGAAAAGATATTTATATAATTTCAGTTGATGGTATTAAAGATATTTTCCAAGCAATGGTTGATGGAAAAGCTAATGCAACTGTTGAGTGTAACCCATTACTAGGACCACAATTATTAGAAGTTTCTAAAAATATATTAGAAGGCAAAGAAGTTGAAAAAGTTATAAATTCAAAAGAAAGTCAATTCTTACAAAAGGATGCGGCAAAAGAATTACCTAACAGAAAATATTAGACTTTAATAAGTATAAGAGCTGGATTTTAGTCCATGCTCTTATATTAAAATTAAAGGAGTACGTACAGGTGTAATAGTAAGAGGAGTGATGAAAATGGGTGATTCTAGTATAGTTTTAGAAATGAAAAATATTAGTAAAATTTTCCCAGGGGTCAGAGCCCTTTCCAATGTTGACTTTACTCTTAAAAAGGGTGAGATTCATACATTGATGGGAGAAAATGGAGCTGGAAAATCAACTTTAATAAAAGTGCTTACTGGTGTTTATGAAATAGATGAAGGAACAATAATATTAAGAGGGAAAAAAATTAAAATTTCATCTACACAAGAAGCACAAAATCATGGAATTAGTACTGTTTATCAAGAAGTTAATTTATGTACTAATTTAACAGTTGCTGAAAATATATATATTGGGCGTGAACCTAAGAAAAACGGAAGTATTGATTGGAAGAAAATGAATTCTGATGCTGCAAAGTTATTAGAAGAAAGATTAAACTTAAAGGTAGATGTAAAGAAAGCATTAAATAATTATTCCGTTGCAGTTCAACAAATGGTTGCTATTGCTCGTGCAGTAGATATTTCTAAAGGAATATTAATTCTTGATGAACCAACATCTAGTTTAGATGATAAGGAAGTAAAGCAATTATTTAAAATTATGAAAAAGTTTAAAGAAGAAGGAATGTCCATAATATTTGTTACTCACTTTTTAGACCAAGTATATGAAGTTTCAGATAAACTTACAGTACTTAGAAATGGTGAATTAGTTGGAACATATGATGCTGACAAGCTTTCTAGAATTGAATTAGTTTCTAAGATGATTGGTAAGGACTATGGTGAAATTCAAAAAAGTACTCGAATTAAAAAAGAAACCTTAAATGTAAAACGAGAAAATTTATTATCAACAAATAATTTTGGAAGACTTGGAAGTATAAATCCATATAGTATTGAAATTAAAAAAGGAGAAATCCTTGGTTTTGCAGGACTTCTTGGTTCAGGTAGAAGCGAATGTGCAAGAACAATATTTGGCGTAGATAAATCAACTAGTGGTAATATTACTATTAATGGAAAGTCTTATTCATATATTTATCCTCAAAAAGCAATTGAGGAAGGTTTTGGGTTCTGTCCAGAAGACAGAAAAGTTGAAGGTATAGTTGGAGATTTAACAATAAGAGAGAATATAATTTTGGCCTTACAAGCAAATAAAGGCATATTTAAATATCTGCCAATGAAGAAGCAACAAGAAATTTCACAAAAATATATTGATTTACTTAGGATTAAAACTCCTAGTATGGAACAAAAAATTAGCAATTTAAGTGGAGGGAATCAGCAAAAGGTTATTTTAGCAAGATGGCTTGCTACTGAACCACAGTTATTGATTTTGGATGAACCTACAAGGGGAATAGATATTGGTGCAAAGGGTGAAATAACAGAATTAATCTTAGCCTTGGCACAACAAGGGATGACAATTTTATTTATTTCATCAGAGCTTCCAGAGGTAGTTAAATGCTGTGATAGAGTAATTGTTCTTAGAGATAGAAACATAATAGGTGAATTGGTTGGAGAAGAAATAGAAGAATCAAATATTATGAAAACTATAGCAGGAGGTGCAAGATAGGATGGAGACTAGAGAAAAAGAAAATATCTTAAAAAAGATTTATAGTGCAAAAATATTTTGGCCCTTAGCTAGTTTAATTGTATTGCTTTTATTTAACTTTATTATGACACCAAGCTTTTTGAGCATAACCATGAAAGACGGACATTTATTTGGAAATACTATTGATATATTAAATCGTGCAGCTCCGTTAATATTAATATCACTTGGAATGACACTTGTTATTGCAACTCAAGGCATAGATATTTCGGTTGGTTCAATAATAGCTATAAGTGCAGCTCTTTCTGCAACTGTTATTGTTGATGGTGGATCTGTTCCTTTAGCAATAGCTATAGGTGTAGTAAGTGGAATGATCTGTGGTGTATGGAATGGATTTTTAGTTTCGTATATAGGAGTTCAACCAATGGTTGGAACATTGATTTTGTATATAGTTGGAAGAGGTATTGCACAGCTTATTACAGGAGGGCAAATTTTAACTTTCACAAATAAGGATTTTATCTTTATTGGAACAGGATATATTTTACTTCCAGTAGCTATATTTATTGCTCTTGCTGTTGCACTCATAATGTATTTCTTAATAAGAAGAACAGCTTTAGGATTATTTATAGAATCTATAGGAGTTAATAGCAATTCATGTAAATTTGCAGGTATTCAATCTAAGAAAGTTGTATTTTCACTTTACGTTATCTGCGGAATACTTGCTGGTATAGCTGGAATAATATTATGTTCAAACATAAAGAGTGCAGATGCCAATAATGTAGGTTTGTGGCTAGAACTAGATGCAATCCTTGCAACAGTTATAGGCGGAACTTCTATGTCTGGAGGAAGATTTTATCTTTCTGGAACAGTTGTAGGTGCATTATTTATACAAACTTTAACAACAACCATTTATAGCTTAGGAGTTGCTCCAGAAATCACATTAGTTGTTAAAGCTATAGTTGTCATTGTTGTATGTATAATTCAATCACCTGAATTTAGAAAAATGCTTACAATAAAAAAATCTTCTAAACCAAATTTAAAGGAAAAAGAGGTGATTAGAGCATGAATAAATCAATACAAAAAAAGAAAACATTAAAAATAAATAAAGACTATATTGCAATTTATGCTACAATCGCTTTATTTATAGGATTATTTTTAATAGGTTCAGTCATGTTTAGAGGATTTTTATCAACTCAAGTATTCACTAACTTATTTATTGATAACGCATATTTAATAGTTGTAGCAGTTGGTGAAGCTGTAACAATATTAACTGGTGGAATAGATCTGTCAGTTGGTTCGATGATAGCTTTTGTGAGTATGATTACTGCAAGCTTATTACAAAAGGGAGTAAGTCCAGTAGTAGTAATACTAATTGTTCTTATAGTAGGAATTGTTTTTGGAACAGTTCAAGGAGTTTTGATTCAAAAATTTAAATTACACCCTTGGATAGTGACACTTGCTGGAATGTTCTTTGCAAGAGGTGCGAGTTACATTATAAGTATTGATACGATTATTATTGATAATCCTTTTTTCACTAATATTTCATCATATAGAATATCAATATTACCAGGAGCATTTATTTCAATTAATGTTGTTATTAGTTTAATAGTTGTAGCAGCAGCATTTTATATGCTTAAATACACTAGATTTGGAAGAACAGTTTATGCAATTGGTGGTAATGAAAATTCAGCTAAGCTAATGGGGTTACCAGTAGAAAGAACAAAAGTGCTTGTATATACATTCTCAGGTTTTTGCTCATCATTAGGAGGTTTGCTATTCACAATTTATACACTTTCAGGATATGGACTTCATTGTAATGGAATGGAAATGGATGCAATAGCAGCTTGCGTAATTGGTGGTATTTTATTAACTGGAGGATATGGAAATATTATAGGACCACTATTTGGAGTACTTACAACAGGAATAATCCAAAGTTTAATAATGTTTGATGGAACATTAAATTCTTGGTGGACCAAAATAGCAGTAGGAATGTTGTTGTTTGTATTTATAGTATTACAAAGAATTATAGTTATTAGAGATGAAAAGCGGAAGGTTACCGCAACTTAAATTTAGTTACTTTTTTCATTCATATTTACCCTAATGAATTTAATATATAAGTTGAAAATAGAATGAACATTTGTAGAAACTCTTTTCATAGAAGCAAATGATCATTCTATTTTTGCTTATTATTGGTGACTGACACTAATAATTGAGTTAAAATTAGATAGTAAAAACCAACAAGTATTAGAGTATAAGCTTAATTTGTTTGATAGAATTTGAGTTTTTGGAGGGAATAAGTTGAACAAGATAAAAATTTATTATATGAATAAGAGCATAAAAGATAAGCTTGTATTTTATTTTTTTGGGGTAATTTTATTAGTTACACTTACAATAACAACCTTGGGAAACTTATTGTATAAAAACTCAATTAATTTTTCACAAAATGAAAACACAAATCAAATAATAAAGCAGATAAATAATAATATTGAATCTTATGTTAATAATACTGAAAATATAATCAATTATATGTCTATAGATCCAAGGATATTAAAATTTTTTAATGATAATAAGTTGGATAATAATGATCTTGAAGATGAAGCATATAAATCAATATATAATTTTGTAAAATTTAATCGTGATATTGCTGGAATAATGATAGTAAATCGTAATGGTGGATATATAAGTGATGTAATGAATAGAGTATCAAGGGATTCACTTATAACAGAAGAGTGGTATTCTAAAGCTTATAATGATCCTGAAAATATACAAATATTTACGAAGCCAGTAGGAAGGAATATTGATAATATTTTTCGTTATTCTGCTGATGAAGTTTTTTCTATGTCTAAGGCAGTTGTGGATGCAAGTACTAAAGAAATAAAAGGAGTAATTCTTATTGACATAAAATTAGATGCAATAAAGGAAATAATTGAAAATTCAAAACCGGGAACAGCAGGCTTTGTATATATTATGGATAATAATAAGGAAATTGTTTATACACCTGTTAATAATATAGTTTATAGAGTTAAAAATGAGTGGATTGATGAAATTAATAATGAAATAATAATAAAAAATATTAATGGAGAAAATTATCAGTTGACCAAGTTTAAATCAAAATACACTGGCTGGGAAACAATTGGTGTATTTCCTGAAAGTGAGAGCCTTAGAGTAGTTGAAGATATAAAGTATTATTCATTTATTGCAGCTATTATAGCTCTAATAATAGCTGAATTTTTAGTTGTTATATTCACAAAATCTATTGTAAAGCCAATGTATAAATTAAAACAGCTTATGAAAAGTGCTCAAGATGGAGATTTAACTGTTTCCTTTAATACTAAATATAGGTTGTTGAATAACTAATTTTTACAAATGGTTATTCAAGAAAATATTCTTA
>NZ_JAABNP010000072.1 GCF_009928485.1 Clostridium sp. C2-6-12
GTATTTCCTAAGGTTGAGAAGCGCAATGTTCATATAACTTAACAGATCGATAAAAAGTAAAAGGAGATATTTATGAAAAAGAAAACATTATATAGATGCTCGGGTTGTGGATTTGAAAGTATAAAATGGCTTGGAAAATGCCCAACTTGTAATAGTTGGAATACATTGGAGGAAGTTGTTGTTGAAGCAAGGAGTATGGAAACAAAGGTGCGGCAGGCATCGAAAAAGCCTATAAAAAAACTATCAGAAGTAGTTTCGAATAAAAGTGATAGAATTATTACAGGAATAAATGAATTTGATAGAGTTATGGGTGGTGGAATAGTAAAAGATTCAATTTCTATAATAACTGCAAGACCTGGAGCTGGAAAATCAACTTTATTACTTCAGATATCAGATGCTGTAGCTAAAAAGGGCCATAAGGTTATATATGCATCAGGTGAAGAAAGTGATAGTCAGATAAAAAATAGAGCAGACAGAATCTTGGACAAAATTCATGAACATATATGGGTGTTACAAGAGAATAGTTTGGATAGTGTTTTAGAAGCAGTAGAGGAAGTTGATCCTGATATGTTAATTGTAGATAGTATACAAACTTTCACAATGGAAAGTGCATTGCCAGCGAGAGCGGGATCTCCTACTCAGACTATGGAATGTGCTAATGCTTTACTTCAAATTGCAAAGAATGAAAAAAGACCAAGAGCTGTTATTGTAGTAGGGCAGATGACTAAGAGTGATGAACTAGCAGGCTTAAGAGCATTGGAGCATTTGGTAGATACAGTTCTTATAATAGAAGATGATAATGATGAAGAATTACGTGTGCTTGTAAGTTCTAAAAATAGATTTGGAGGTATTGAAAATGGATTTTTCCAAATGTGTGAGAAGGGTGTTATTTCAATTGATAATCCTTCAGAATTTTTTATGACTAAACGTGAAGCTGGTGAAATTGTTTCTGGAAGTGCATTAACTGTAATTAAAGAAGGGACTCGAGCTATTATAACAGAAATAGAAAGTTTAGTATCTAAAAGTTTTACACCTTATCCAACGCGTATAGGTGAGACGTTAGGTAAAGATAAGTTAAATACATTGATATCTATATTGGAACAGCGTGGTGGAATTAATCTATACGATAAAAATGTAATTATTAAAACTACAGGTGGTATGAAGATAAGGGAGCAAGGTATTAATTTAGCTGTTATTATGAGTATAGTATCCTCTGTAAAACAGCTAGGAATTGAATCAACTGTTGCGTTTATAGCTGATGTTGGATTGACAGGAGAGCTAAAAAAAGTACCATCAATAGAAAGTAGAGTTAAAGAACTTGAAAGAATGGGATTTAAAAAAGTATATGTTGCTAAAGATTCATTTGTAAGAGAAATAGGGTTTAAGGGTATTGAAGTAATCCAATTAAAGACTTTAATGAACGTGATAAGTCATGTATACAATGATTAAAGAATATTTATTAAAGTAGATAAAATTAATTCAAATGAAATGTTTAAATAATTTACTGATTAATACGTATTTTTATCAGAAAATATATATTAAAATAGTTTTAATACTGTATTGTAAAGCAATTTAAACAATTTTCAACAAAAATGTATAGTATATTTAAATTTAACAAATATCATTGAGAGATTATATTTATTATAGTATTATAGTTTTATAGTTTAAAATTTGATTTTTTGGGGATTAATTGGTCAATAAGATTATACAAGGTGGGAGGTTTTTGAAGAGTAAGTGATTCATAACGGTCAATAAATAATAGTATATAGAAATTGGGTGAGTGTATGAGAATAGAAAAAGGAATAGGAATAAAAAATGTATTAAAAATAATGTGCCCAGGCACTCAGCTACGGGAAGGCCTTGAAAATATATTAAGGGCAAAAACTGGTGGATTAATAGTAATTGGTGATGATGAAGAGGTTATGAAATTAGTTGATGGAGGGTTTTATATTAATTCTGAATATACTCCATCGTATGTGTATGAACTGGCAAAGATGGATGGGGCGATAGTAATAACAGAAGACTTGAAAAGGATAGTTTGTGCTAATGCTCAGCTAATACCAGATTCATCTATTCCAACCTATGAAACAGGAACTCGCCATAGGACTGCTCATAGGGTCGCTAAACAAACAAATAATATAGTAATTGCCATATCTCAAAGAAGGAATATAATAACCATGTATAAGGGTGATATAAAATATGTTTTGAGAGAAAGTAGTGTGATTTTAGGAAAAGCTAATCAGGCAATTCAGACTTTAGAGAAGTATGTAGCAGTTCTTGAACGTGTTATTAATAATTTAAATATACTTGAATTTCAAGATTTGACTACTCTTTTTGATGTAGTAACTGCAGTTCAAAGAACTGAAATGGTAATGAGGATTGTGGAAGAAATAAATATGTATATATTAGAGCTTGGTAATGAAGGTAGACTAATATCTATGCAACTAAATGAGCTAGTAAAACATATTGAAAGAGATGGAATATTATTAATAAAGGATTATTGTAAAGATGGTTTAAAATATACTGAAGTATATGAAGTGATCCAAAAACTTAATGCGACAGAATTGCTAGATTTAGATTCTATTTCAAGAGCTTTGGGCCATGGTGGAACACAACTTATGGATACACTAATATCTCCAAAAGGATATAGAATATTAAGTAAAGTTCCAAGGATACCAGCAAGCGTAATTGATAATCTTATAAAAGAATTTAAAGAACTTAGCAATGTAATAGATGCAGATATAATAGATTTGGATAATGTTGAAGGAATAGGCGACGCTAGAGCAACTGCTATCAAAGATGGGTTGAAGCGTATTAAAGAGCATGTGCTATTAAAGAAAGAAATATAAAAAGAACTTATTTATAAAGTGATTATTAATAAGAATAGTTTATCTTAATGCATTAATAAATAAACGTTTTTAAATAATAGTATAAGGTTTGTAATTAAACTTAATAATTTATTCATTTTAGATAAACTTATTCTATGTTATAATTAAGGGAATGTAGCAAAAAATTGAAAACATGATTAAATCATTATAAATATGTAAAGAATTAAGAGGAGGTGAAGTATGTGTTAAAAAAATTATTAAGAGGGGTTTTTTCTGTTATTGGAATGATAATAGGTTATTTTATATCAGAAGTGTTAATCACAATTCCTCAAATTGCTAGTTATCTTTCAACGACGATAGCTATGTTTGCATTTTATATTATTATATCTTTAATTTTTGGACTCATATTATATATTGTTTCCCCTATTATATATAACGGTATTTCTAATTTAATTGATTATATTGAGAAGAGCATGCAGAAAATGAGTATAACAGAGATACTTTATGGAACTGTAGGAGCTGTTATTGCATTAATACTTATGACGTTTATTGCAAAGCCAATAAATGATGTGCATAGATTATTTGGACCAATTTTATTAGTTTTGTTAAATGTATTAGCTGCCGTAATAGGTGCAAAAATAATGATTAAAAAGAAAGAGGACATAACGACTCTTCTTGTTAATATTAAAAAACCTGTAATAAAAGAGAAAAAAGTTAAAGATTCCGTTAAAGAAACAACAGTTGTTGGAATTCCAAAAATATTAGACACATCAGTTATAATTGATGGAAGAATATTTGACATTTGTGAAACTGGATTTGTTGAAGGGCCATTAGTAATACCTAATTTTGTATTAGATGAACTAAGACATATCTCCGATTCTTCAGATGCATTAAAAAGAAATAGAGGAAGAAGAGGATTAGATATATTAAATAAGATTCAAAAAGAATTATCAATAGAAACACAAATTGTAGATGATGATTTCCCTAAAATTGCAGAAGTTGATGCTAAGCTTTTAAAACTTGCTCAAAAAATGGAGGGAAAAGTTATAACTAATGATTATAATTTAAACAAAGTTGCAGAATTCCAAGGGGTTCCTGTATTAAATATAAATGAATTATCAAATGCAATAAAACCAGTGGTATTACCTGGGGAGGAAATGACTATTGATATAGTTAAGGATGGAAAAGAGTCAAGTCAAGGTGTAGCATATTTAGAGGATGGAACTATGATCGTTGTTGAAGGTGGAAGAAAATATATAGGACAAACGACAGATGTTATCGTTACATCAGTTCTCCAAACAGCAGCGGGAAGAATGATATTTGCTAAACCAAAGGACAATTAAAATTAAGGAGATTTTCTGAATGGTTAGTGCGATTGTATTGGCTGGAGGAAGAGGTAAAAGAATGGGCACTATTCAAAGTAAGCAGTATATTAGTTTGAATGGCAAGCCCATTCTTTATTACACTCTTAAACAGTTTATAAAGAATAAATTTATAGATAAAATTATTTTGGTTATACCAGAAGATGAGATTGAATATTGTAAAAAAGAAGTTTTGCAAAAGTATCAACTAAAATTAGATAAAGTAGTATTTGGTGGTAATGAAAGGCAAGATTCTGTTTATAATGCCTTAAGTGAATTAGAGGATTCTAATATAGTATTAATTCATGATGGAGCAAGACCATTTGTGTCTCAGAGAATAATAAATGATGCTGTTAAATACGCTAAAATGCATAAAGCAGCAGCACCGGGAGTGATGCCTAAAGATACTATAAAAATAAAAGGTGAAGATAATTTTTCAATAAGTACAATAGATAGAAGTAGAGCAGTTGCAATTCAAACACCCCAGGCTTTCGATTTTAATTTAATATATGAATGTCATAAGAAGATTAAAGAAAGTGGAACTACAGTTACTGACGATACTATGGTTGCAGAGTTGTTTGGAAATAAGGTGTATGTATATGATGGTGAATATACAAATATAAAAATAACAACACCAGAAGATTTGATTTTAGCAGAGTATTTAGTAAAAAATCAGCCGTTATTATAAGATGTTGACATGTAAATTTCAAGAAGTTATAATAAACTAAAACAAAATTAAGTTTTCAAAGCGATGATGAAGAATAGTAGAAGTCGAATAATTAAGAGAAAAAGTCCATAGGCTGTAAGACTTTTAACCAGACTTTGAACCAGCTTCTGAGTATAGGTAAAAACTATCGGTTTAATACCGTTATCATTACTAGAGAATAAATTTAGGTGGTACCGCGATATTACTCGCCCTAATGTGGATTAGGGCGAGTTTTTTTATTTATAAAATTATATATGTGAATAACAATATATTTTTAAGTAGCTAATCAATAATTTTTATTATTCAGTATAAATTAAACAAAATTATAGGAGGAAATAGAAAAATGAAAATGTCTAATATGTTAATATCAACATTAAGAGAAGTTCCAGCAGAAGCTGAAATTGATAGCCATAAGCTTATGTTAAGAGCTGGAATGATAAGAAAAATGGCGGCAGGAGTATATAATTATATGCCTCTTGGATTAAAAGTATTAAAAAAAGTAGAAGATATAGTAAGAGAAGAAATGAATGCTGCAGGGGCACAAGAATTTTTAGCATCAGCTATGATTCCAGCAGAATTATGGCAGGAATCAGGCAGATGGGATGCATATGGTGCGGAAATGTTTAGATTAAAAGATAGGGGAGAAAGAGATTTTTGTTTAGGACCTACTCATGAAGAAGTATTTACTGATATAGCAAGAAATGAAATAAAATCATATAAACAGTTGCCGCTTAATTTATATCAAATTCAAACTAAATATAGAGATGAACGTAGACCAAGATTTGGAGTTATGAGATCTAGAGAATTTGTTATGAAGGATGCATATAGTTTTGACAAAGATCAAGCGGGGTTAGATTTAGCATACGATAAAATGCATGATGCATATGTAAAGATATTTAACCGATGTGGTTTAGATGCTAAATGTGTTGCAGCAGATTCAGGTGCCATTGGAGGGTCTAATTCAGCAGAATTCATGGTTAAATCGGAAGTTGGAGAAGATGATGTAGTATTCTGTACTCATTGTAATTACGCAGCAAACATTGAAAAAGCAACTGCTAAATTAGAAGAAGTAGAAAAAGAAGAATTGTTAGATGCGAAAAGAATAGCTACGCCTGATAGCAGAGGAATAAATGAGGTGGCAGAATTTTTAAATATATCTCCTAAAAAGACAGTTAAGACTTTGTTATATAATGTTGATGGCAAAATTGTTGCTGTATTTGTAAGAGGAGATAGAGAAGTTAATGAAGTTAAGGTAGCAAATGCTTCAAATGCTTCAGGAGATTTAGAAATGGCATCTCATGAAGATTATATTAATGCAGCTGGATGTGACATAGGATTTGCAGGACCAATAGGAATAAAAGCTGACTTAGTGCTAGTAGATGAAGAAGTTAAAAACATGTATAATTTTGTTGTAGGTGGAAATGAAACTGGATACCATATACAAAACGTGAATTATGGAAGAGACTTTGAGGGAACAATTGGTGATTTTAGAAATGTAGCAGAAGGTGATACATGTCCAGAATGTGGTGAAAAACTTACTATTGCTAGAGGAACAGAAGTTGGTCATATCTTCAAGCTTGGAACTAAATATTCGGAAGCGATGAACGCTAATTTCATTGATGAAGATGGTAAGGAAAAGCCATTTATAATGGGGTGTTATGGTATTGGAGTTACTAGAACAATGGCATCTATAATTGAACAACATCATGATGAAAATGGAATTGTATGGCCATTATCAGTTGCACCATATCATATATCAGTAATTCCTGTAAATGTTAAAGATGAAGAACAAGTTAAGGCTGCTAATGAACTTTATGAAGAATTGATAAGTATGGGTGTAGAAGCTATTTTAGATGATAGAAACGAAAGAGCAGGAGTAAAATTTAAGGATTCAGAATTAATGGGAATACCTATGAGAGTAACTGTAGGTAAGAAAATTACTGATGGAGAAGTTGAATTTAAGCTTAGAGATAGCGAAATGGAAGTAATCAAAATAGGTGATGTTTGTAATGTGGTAAAAAATGAATTTGAAAAAAATAATATGAAATTAAAATAACTTTTGGAGGTAAAATAATGAAGGTATATAATACTTTAACCAGACAAAAAGAAGAGTTTAACCCTATTACTCCGGGTGAAGTGAAAATGTATGTCTGTGGGCCAACTGTTTATAATTTCTTTCATATAGGAAATGGAAGAACATTCATTGTTTTTGATACTATTAGAAGATATTTTGAATATAGAGGATATAAGGTTGATTTTATTCAAAATTTTACAGATATAGATGATAAAATGATTAATAAAGCTAATGATGAAGGCATTACAGTAAAGGAACTTGGAGATAAATATATAAAAGAATATTATCAAGATGCAGATGCACTCAAAATAGAAAGAGCAACTGTAAATCCTAGAGCAACGGAGTTTATTGATGATATAATACAATTTGTGCAAGAATTAATTGATGCTGGTTTTGCTTACGAAGTAGATGGGGATGTATACTATAGTACAAAGAAATTTGAAGGCTATGGGAAATTAATAGGTCAAAACTTAGAGGACCTACAAGCAGGAGCAAGAATATCTGTGGATGAAAGAAAGAAAGATCCAATGGATTTTGCTGTATGGAAAGCTCAAAAAGCTAATGAACCTGGATGGGAAAGTCCTTGGGGAGTTGGAAGACCCGGTTGGCATATAGAGTGCTCTTGTATGGCGAAAAAAATATTAGGAGATACAATTGATATTCATGCTGGAGGAATGGATTTAAAATTCCCACATCATGAAAATGAAATAGCTCAAAGTGAAGCTTTAACAGGTAAGCCTTTTGCAAATTACTGGATGCATGCAGCATTTGTAAATGTAGATAATAAAAAGATGTCAAAATCATTAAACAACTTTTTTACTGCAAGGGAAATTCTTGAAGAATATGATTCAGATGCAATAAGATTTTTGATGTTATCAGGTCATTATAGAATTCAAATAAATTTTACTAAAGAATTATTGGATTCAGCCAAGTCTTCAATAGAAAGATTGTATAATTGTATAAACAATCTTGAAAATTTAAAGAATGAAGTTAGTAGAAAAGAAATAAATGAGGAAGAAGAGAGTTATCTAAAATCATTGGATAAATATAGAGAAAAATTTATAGAAAAGATGGATGATGACTTCAACACAGCAGATGCAATTTCAGTATTATTTGATTTGACAAAGGATATTAATAATAATGTTAATATTAATTCTTCAGCTGAATTATGTGAAAAGGCGGAAACTTTAATAAGAGAACTTGGCAAGCCGCTTGGAATTCTTCAAAATCAAATCAAAAAGGATTTAGAAACTGAAATTCAAGAGCTTATTGATAAAAGACAGGAAGCAAGAAAAAATAAAGATTTTGCTTTGGCTGACAAGATAAGAGATGATTTGAAGAACAGAAATATAGTTTTAGAAGATACACCTCAAGGGGTTAGATGGAAAAAGATTGATTAATTAAAGGGGGGGTTGCAATTTTGCACCCCTTATGCATATGAAAAAATAACGAGTCAAAAAAAATAATAATATGACTTGTTATTTTTTTAAGCATGCTTTATTAAAAGGAGAAATGTAATGTTAGATGATTTTAGAATGAGGGAATTTTCACAAGATGAAGCAAGAATGTTAAATCCGCTTCAATTAGCATTAATAGGAGATGGAGTGTTTGAAGTATTTATCAGAAACTATATTTTAATGAAAAATACATCTTTATCAGCAAATAAAATTCATGTGAAAGCAATAGGATATGTTAAAGCAAAAAGTCAGGCTTGTATAATGCATGAAATAGAGCCACTTCTAACTGAGGAAGAAGAGGCGATATATAAGAGAGGTAGAAATGCTAAATCTCCTACTGTTCCTAAAAATGCAGATGTAAGAGATTATAGAACAGCTACTGGATTTGAAGCATTAGTGGGCTATTTGTATTTAACCGGAAATAAAGAACGTTTAGAATTCGTATTGGGTAAAAGTATTGAAATTATCAAATAAATTTATAAATATAGTAAGGAGGAAGTTAGGTGAAAGGTAAATCGAATAACTTTGATTCAAAGGGCAGATTTATAAAAAATCAAAATAGCGAAGGAAAATCTGTATTGAAGGATAAAAAAAATAATGAAGCAATATCTGGAGGGAAAAAAGAAAAAAGTCTTGAATTTAATAAAAATATAGAAAACAATCAAGTTGAAGAGAGAGAAGATATTGTTATTGGGAGAAATGCTGTAATTGAGGCTTTAAAGGGAGAAAGAACAATTGAAACTTTATATATATCTAATAGCAAATTAGAAGGTTCTATAAATACAATTGTCAGTTTGGCTAAGGAAAAACGAATTATAATCAAAGAAGTTGATAAAAAAAAGCTTGATTCAATGTGCAACGGGGCAGTGCATCAGGGAGTTATAGCTAAAGTAACGCCATTTAAATACTCTGAAGTGTCAGATATATTAGATTTAGCTGAAGAAAAAGGAGAGGATCCATTCATTGTTATTCTAGATGAAGTTGAAGATCCTCATAATTTAGGCTCTATAGCAAGAACAGCAGAATTATTTGGAGTTCATGGTATTATTATTCCTAAAAGAAGAAGTGCATCAGTAAGTGCAACAGTATATAAATCTTCTGTAGGGGCAATAGAACATGTAAAAATAGCTAAAGTTACAAATTTAAATGCGACTATAGAAGATTTAAAAGAAAAAGGTATATGGGTTTATGGTGCAGATATAAGAGCAGAAGAATATAGTTATCAGGTAGATTTTAGTGGACCTTGTGCAATTATAATTGGAAATGAAGGGCGAGGCATATCTAAATTAACGGTGCAAAAGTGTGACAAACTAATAAAAATACCTATGGTCGGAAAGATTAACTCTTTGAATGCTTCAGTAGCTGGTGGTATAATGATGTATGAAGTATTAAAAGGACGATTAAAATAGAAAGAGGTATACAGTGAAAACTATTTTTGTAGATGGATATAATGTAATAAATAGCTGGCCGAATCTGAAGCAGAGAAAAGATTTTAGTTTTGAAGCTGCAAGGCAAACTTTAATAGATAAGCTACATAATTACGGTGTTTTTAAAGCCTGCAAAATAGTATTAGTATTTGACGCTCATAAGGTTATGGGCAGTCTTGAAAAAAAAGAGGAAATAAATAAAAATATTTTAGTCATCTTTACTAAGGATGGGGAAACAGCTGATAGTTATATTGAAAAACAAGTAAACTCATTAGGGAGAAAACATGAAATAGTAGTAGTTACTTCAGATAGTTTAGAACAACAAACAATTTTTCAAAGGGGAGCAGTTAGAATGTCATCTTTGGAGTTTTATAGTGAAATGGTTAAGGTAGAGAAATCTATAAAGGTTAAGGCTGATAAAAATAAAACTATAGATAGAAATAGTGTTAGTGATAATATAGACGAAAAGACAGCTAGAATATTAGAAGAAATTAGAAGAGGCAAGTAAATTCAGTTGACTAATTGATTTTTACTAGAGTATAATTGTCTAAATGGGTGGTCAGTTTAATGCAGAAGAGAGTTGAGAGTGAATCATTGAAAGGTTTTTTAGATTTCAAAGACAAGACAGACGAAGAAATAGTTTCAAGAGCTAAAAATGGAGAAAATAGAGCTCAGGAATATTTAATTTCAAAATATGAGAATTTTGTTAAGGCAAAAGCTAAATCATACTTTTTGATTGGAGCAGATAAAGAAGATATTTATCAAGAAGGAATGATAGGTTTGTATAAGGCTATCAGAGACTTTAATCCAGAAAGATCAACATCATTTAAAGCTTTTGCAGAAATATGTGTTGTTAGACAGATTATAACTGCAATAAAGACGGCTACTAGGCAAAAACATATTCCTTTGAATACTTATGTATCTTTAAATAAACCTATATATGAGGAAGAATCTGAAAGAACTCTTTTAGATGTATTAGCTGGGATGAAAATTACTGATCCAGAAGAATTGATGATAAGTAAAGAGCAGATGGCTTATATTGAAGAAAAAATTTCTAAAGTGCTGTCAGGATTGGAATTAGAAGTGCTTACATCATACTTAGATGGAAAGTCTTATCAAGAGATTGCAAGTGATTTGGAAAGACATTCGAAATCCATTGATAATGCACTACAAAGAGTTAAAAGAAAATTAGAAAAATGCTTAGATTTAAAGTAGTAAATTATATTGACAAATAAAAAAAATGATAGTAAACTTTATAATTGGTATATCAAAGAACATAGGTAATTTTGAACGCTCACATAGCTCAGTCGGTAGAGCGTCACCTTGGTAAGGTGGAGGTCGTCGGTTCAATCCCGATTGTGAGCTCCAAATAATAAAAAATAAAAAACACTAGGCAAAGTTTATCACAATGTAATAAGGGAGGAAAATTACAATGGCAAAAGCAAAATATGAAAGAAGTAAACCACAC
>NZ_JAABNP010000073.1 GCF_009928485.1 Clostridium sp. C2-6-12
GCATTATTCAAGAGAAGTTGAATTTGCGATTTTTTTAATGCATAATTCTAATAAAGTGCGTAGTAAGTGGGGTGGAAATATGGAACAATTGGACAAGCCAATATATACAGTTCATCAAGGAAGAAATTCAGGATTAATAAAAAGTGTTGCGGAGTTATATTTCAATGAAGGCGATAAAATTGCAGATGTTACTTATGGCAAAGGTGCCTTTTGGAGAGAAATAGACTTAAGTAAATATGATGTAGTTGGAACTGACTTAAAAACTGGTACAGATTTTAGGAAATTACCTTATGAAGATAATTTATTTAATCATAGCGTTATTGACCCACCATATGCAAGAATAACAAATTTAAAAGGTATTGGATGAAGATATATAAAGAAAGTGAGTATAGTGAGGTGAACAATAACAATGAATGAGTTGAATTGTAAGTATATATTAACAGAGGATCTAAACAATTTTAACAAGCTTATGGATGAAGTAGATATTTTAAATGATAATGATTATGGGAAAGCTTATTCTATTCATAAGACAGCGTTAAGGCAATATGACAGGTGGAGTTACATTTTATTTCAGATTCGTATTAATGAAAGGAAGGGCATACCTAAGAATCCAGCATTAAAAGATAGAATAGCACAGATACTAAAAATGATAGATAATACTTATGTAAGCGCTAGGATGGTTTGGAGCAAAGCGAAAGATGACATAACTGGAGGTAAGTATTAAGCATGGATAAAGAGTTATTTAAAAAGACAGAAAGTCAAATAATTAGATATTTCAGTAAAGATAAAATAATAAAATCATTAAAAGATAAATTATCTCTTTTGGATAAGCAGATATGTTCTATAGATGAAGAATTAAGAAAGTGTAATATATCAATAGAGCCTGAAAGTAAATCTCCAAGTTTTGAGGAAAGAGTTCAAACATCTAGTGATGGAATCAGTTATGCAGAAAGAGAAATTATGAGAGTTACAGAATATAAAATTAAGAGAATGACTGAAAAACAGTTAGAAAGAGAAAAGACATTAGAGCAAATAGACAAGATAGAAATAGATTATTATTTTATTAAGGATGCAATAGATCCTATACAAGGACAAGCAAGGCGACTTTTAGAACTTTTGTATAAAAAAGGGTTTGGAGAGCAACAGATAGGAAATGTACTTCATTTAACACAACCTCAGATAAACAAAAAGAAATGGAGATTAATAAAAAAAATAGCTGATTGGGATCAATGGAATAAGATTTCATAGATTGTAGATATGACGTAGTAATGATAAAAAGATGTTTTTTGAAAATAAAATAATGTGATACGTTATCAATTTATGTTATTACTTATTTATAGTAATAACTAAATGTGTAGTAAACAAGTAGATCAAATAAATTTGATCTACTTGTTTTAAATTGGTTATATAAACAGTTTATTACAATTATATACTATAATACTAACTTACCACCAGCTAATTCTACATTTATTGTAGAACCACCACCATTAAATGTCTTTGTTTCAGTTTCATTTGTTTCAAGTTTTTTAGAATTTATTGTACACTTAGCATTTTCATTTACTTTTAAATTAACATCTCCTGTGTAAGATTTAACATTTAAATTTGAGCCTTCCTTTAAGCTATTAATTCCTAAAGTAATATTACCTGGACCTACATGCTTAATATTTAATTTTTCACATTGAATGTTATCACAATTAATTGTACCATCGGTTGAGGATAAATTAATATTCTTTACGCTTTTAGGAATTTGGATGGTATAATTTATTTTTACATTACATTTATTTCGATTGTAATCAGCTGCTTTTTCGTAGAGCATATGTTCCCCTCTGTATGGATCTAATTCAATTTCTCCACATTCTTCTTTTGCGTTTAAGGATAATTCAGTTAACAGTGAATTTTCATAATTTTCATCATTTCCATTAATTATTGCTTCTGCGTTGACTTTTAGATTTTGTGTGTCTGTAAAATTCACATTTATATCTCCAACAACAAATGGTAGACTTACAGAGTTGTAATCTGTCATATTTTTTTCATATTGCAATATTTTTCTTATTGTTTTAGTATAACCGATTGATTGATTAGTTTGATTTGCTGTTTCTTGTATTTTGTTTGGTGTACTTGCAGCTGCAGCAATATTACTGCAACCTATTTGTAAAAAGGATACTAGTAGGGCTGCACTTAAAATACCAATAATAGATTTTTTCTTCATTATATAAATCACTCCTAGATTAGTTCATTTTAGTTAATATATTAATTGCATAAACTGGTATATTTAGAATTTTATTACTTTTAAAGTATAACACTTTCTAAAAAAATTTATCTTAAAATATCCTTAAAATATTTTGAAGGAAAGTAATCTAATAGTACAAATAATAAAATATAACATACTTTTTGAGGGTTATATTAACAGTTTAATCGAACGTAGCCTTTTGTAAAAATTATAGATAGTAATGGGGAAGATTCTTAAATCATGAGTCAATAAAATTAAATTTCAGATTGTAAAATTATATAATTTAATAGATTGTAATTACGCTTTTTTAATACGTAATTCTAATTAACATAAGGTGGAATGTAAAATGAATATTAATTGGAAAGCAAGAATAAGAAATAAAACTTTTTGGGTATCGCTTGTAGGAGCTGTAGTATTACTTATTCAACAATTGGGATTTAAAGATTTAATTCCAAGTAATTATGCAGATATAGTTAATTCTGTACTAAGTATTTTAGTTATGTTAGGGATTGTTATAGATCCTAGTACAAAAGGAATCTCAGACACTATAGAAAATAAAGAAGGTGAAGAATAATGAAAATAGGATTAAGAGCAGGGCATAGCGATAATTGTACAGGAGCTATTCGAATTGTAGACGAACATGAACAAATGAAAAAGTATTATGCTGCAGTTAAAGCAGTATTTGAAACATATGGACACACTGTTATTGATTGCAATAGCAATGCAAATACTCAGAATGGAGAACTAAGTGAAGGAACTAATGCAGCCAATAGTAATAATGTAGATTTTTTCGCAAGTTTACATATGAATTGTTATAATGGTCAAGCGCATGGAACAGAGGTACTTGTTTCTAGTGAAACTAGTGGAGCTTATCCAGTAGCACAAAGATTAGTACAAAACTTCAGCGAATTAGGTTTCTTTAATAGAGGTGTTAAATTCCAAAAACTTTTTGAAATGAATCATATTTCAGCACCTAATATTATTTCAGAGATATGTTTCTGTGATTCTCAAGAGGATATTGACATTTACAATATGTATTCATGGGAGCAATTAGCATATGCTTTCTGTAATGCAATAGACCCTAATATACCTAAATCACCAGTAATTAATGATACATCTACTCAACATGATAAAGGTTACATTGTGACTAGTTATTTACCTCATTCAGATGGATATGATGGAGTAGATATAAGTTATTAATTGGGATATTTTGAAGGTGTTAAATGCTACGTAAGAGGTAATAATAAGGGTGTATGGATTGAAACCGAATACTTAAATATAGATAAGTGTGATGAATTAAAGAATAAGTTAGGTAATTTATTTTATTCAATTGAATATTAAAGAATTTTAAGGGCAGCATGGAGATTTATTTCTCCGTGTTGCCCTTTATTTTTATGTCTAAAATTAGAGGAAAAATGATATATTGATAGAATTAGTAATTTATAGAAGGAAAATTAATAAGAGAAATTGGTTTTCAAAATTAAATTTAACTAATAAAATAAGAGTGAGGAGTTAATCGTATGTGTACGAAATCTGGGAAAGTAATTTCATTTATAAATATGAAAGGTGGCGTTGCTAAAACAACCTTGTGCCTGGGGATTGGAGAGTATTTAGCTCATCAGGAAAAACATAACAAAAAAATATTATATATAGATATGGATCCTCAATTTAATACTACACAATCTTTAATGGATGAATATAATTTGGGAGAAGTATATTTAAGTGAATTTTATAAAACAAAAAATGTAAGGAAAATTTTTGAGACCCCAAATACAATTGCAGAGAAACCAATATTACCACAGCCAGAAGAAGTTATAGTAGAATTAGATGAGAATATAGATATAATACCAGGAACAATTAATTTAATATTTGAAGATACTAATAGAGATGGTGGTAAAGTAAGAAGATTAAAAAAATTTATAAAAGATAATAAGTTAACAGAGAAATATGACTTTATTTTTATTGATTGTCCGCCAACAATATCATTATATACAGATTCTGCTTTAATAGCATCAGATTATTATCTTGTTCCTAATAGAATAGATAGATATTCTATTTTAGGAATAAAACTTTTAAAGCAAGTAATTGATAGGTTAGAAAGTGATAATGATTTAGATATTAAACCCCTAGGAATTATTTATACTATGGTTGGTGATGAAAGTCGAAAAACTACCTTGTTAAAAGACGCTTTTGAAGATGACGAAATAGTTAATAAAATTGGTCTTTTTAATGGAAAAACAACATGGGTAAGAGATTTATTAGTAGGGTTACAAGGAAATATTGCTTCAAAATATAAAAAATCCAGAGAAGACATTGAAATTATTTGTGATGAATTTTTAGAAAGGATAGGATAAAATGAATAGCATAATAAATCCTTTAAATATAAAAGAAGTATTAATAAAATTAGAAAATCGCAACTTGGAACATTCGGAATTTATAGGGATAGTGTATTGTATTATTCATTCAAAAGAGATTTTCCAACGTAATAAAGATATAGATCCATTTTTAGAAGAAGTATTTGGATTTAAATATTTACAATACATATTAAATTCTAGAACCCTAATGTCAGCTAGAGTTGCTAAGCATGTTTTAAATCTCGAAGAAGAAGGAATAAAAGAAATTAGGAAGAATTTAATAGAATATTTAAAAAAGATAAAGAATGATTCTAGCGAAACTAATAAAAATAAATCAAAAAAGAAAAATGCAAATGATAAATTAAATATTTGGTTAAAAGGATTATAATTACATGTTAAATAAATATGAAGAAATAATTAAAATAAAAGAAGAAGTTAGAAAATATATTGTTTTATTAAATTCAAAGAAAAAATTGCCACAAGAGAATGATTTAATATATATTGTTAAATTAATTTTATTTACCAAACAATTTTTTACCCAAGAAGATTTTGATAGGAAACATTACAGAAATTATATGATATACGATTTATTGCTAATGATGCACTCGCTAACGGGTAATTCTGTAATTAGTTTTTATCAACTATACCGCTCCTTTATAGAAAATATAATAAGAGTTATGTTAGAGTTGGAAGATACCGATGAAACTGGCATTAATGCTATTTTTAAATTGTTTGAAGACAAGTATGGTACAAGTGAAGCTAATAATGAATTTATATATTTTATAAAAGGCGAATATTCCAAAGCATGTGATTATGTACATAGTAATCTAAGATCTGATGTTTCTGTATATTTATTCTATCAAGATATTATTAATTCTGATGAAATGAATGATAAAACTTTAAAGAATTTTATATCAAAGATAAAAACTTTATTAATTAAATTTATAAACTTTATTATTGATGTTAAAACCTATAGCATTGATTCTGTATATTTTAGGCACTATAATGAATTAGAATTTTTAATTGGAACTAATTTATATAAACATTTTAAAAAGAGAATAAATGAGATAGAAAATTAATCTTTCAGGAGCAGTAGCCAGGAGCAATCCACTACTGCTTATTTTTGTTTAAAATTGAGAAAAGTATTTACATAATATGTTATAATTAATGGACGATGGTAATAAATGGTTATCAGATATGCTCTAATGAAACTATTTTTCATAAGTTACATGATAATATATTATATGATCAACATTATTTATTAACATAGCAAAAAGAAAATTTAGTCTAATTGATAAAGATAAATATTTACTAATACTATTTAAGGAGGTTTTAGGAATGAGAGATGAAATTGTTATTCTTGAAAGTAACGAGTTAGTAGAGAACTCGAAAATTGTGATGGTTGGGACAAATGGAGAAAATGGTTATCCTAATATAAAAGCAATGATGAGATTAAAACATGATGGTTTAAAGAAATTTTAGCTTAGTACAAACACCTCGACAAAAATGGTAGAACGTTTAAAAGATGATAATAAGATGTGTTTATATTTTGTTGACGATGATAACTTTGCAGGACTTATGCTCATCGGTACAATTGAAATATTACAAGATAGAGCATCAAAAGAACTGTTGTGGGCTGATAGTTGTGAAGTTTATTATCCATTAGGTGTAGATGACCCTGATTATACCATATTGTGTTTTACGTCAGAATGTGGAAACTATTAGCGCCATTTAAAAAATATAACCTTTAAAATAGAAGATATTTAAAGCGTATAAATATATTTTGAGGAAAAGTTAATAAAGTCTAAACTCTTAAATAATAAAAATATAGTATTAAAAACTATGTTATAATATAAGTATTCTATGCTAAATCGTGTATAAAAATGATATTCAAATAAAGGGGGAATTGCATGACAAAAAAAACTAACAACATTTTAAGCAAATTTAGTAGAATAGTATTTATGGTATTAGGTTCAATCTTAGCAGCAATTGGGCTTGAAATATTCTTAATACCTAATAACATAATTGATGGAGGAATAACTGGAATATCAATTATGGCAAGTTATTTAACTAATGTGAAATTAGGTGTATTTATATTTATGCTTAATTTGCCGTTTGTTATTATTGGATATAGGCATATAGGGAAGACATTTGCTATTTCAACTATATTTTCAGTAATATGTTTTTCAATTAGTGTAACTTTACTTCATCCTGTTTTAGGTGTAACACAAGATACACTGCTGGCTACTATATTTGGAGGAATTATATTAGGAGTAGGGGTAGGCATAGTTATAAGAAATGGTGGTTCTTTGGATGGAACTGAAATTGTTGCTATCATTATAGAAAAAAGAAGTGCGTTCTCTATTGGAGAAATAGTTATGACTATCAATTTTTTCATATTAGGAACTTCAGGATTTTTATTTGGATGGGATAGAGCCATGTATTCTTTAATAGCTTATTTTATTGCATTTAAGGCTATAGATGTAACTGTGGAAGGTCTTGAAGAATCAAAGGCAGTGATTATTGTATCGGATAAAAATAAAGATATTTCTAAGGCGATAATTGATAGACTTGGTAGAGGAATTACTTTTTTGGATGGAAAAGGTGGATATAGTGGTGCTGAAACAGAAGTTATATATGTAGTTTTATCAAGGCTTGAAATAGCGAAATTAAAAAATATTATACATGATTTTGATAAAGAAGCACTAATTACAATTACAAGTGTTGAAGGCACTGGTAAAAAGTATGTAAAGAAAGCAATACATTAGAATTCAATATAGGAAAAATATAATATAACGTTTGTATAAGGCACTTGCAGAAATGTAGGTGTCTTTTTCTACACAATAGGGAAAATAGGGCGAAGAATTAAAGCAGTAGCAAGGAGCAATCCACTACTGCTTTATAAAAGTATTGACTAAGGAGAAAATTGGTAATATATTCTGATGTTAAAAATAAGAGGAAATGAGATTATACATTACACTAATATTGTATGAAGTCACAATAAGAATGTTACTTAGATTATAAATGACGTTGGTATTCACTAAATGTTTATTATAGAATATATTAAAAATATAAACTCTAGATTATTATAATTAACCAAACGATTATAATTTTATATACAAAGGAGCGGTATTAAATGAGTAGATTTGATAATTGCGTTAAGTGCAATAAAAGTTCATGTGAGTTATGTAGTTGTATTAGCGCAGATCCGGTAGATATAGAAAAGCATGGTGCACGATTGTTAACAGTAAGAGTAGAAGTAAATAATGTATGCCCTAACAAAAAGGTAGCTGTTGCATGTATTGTATATGACCGATGTAATAGAATACTTGCCTTTAAGGGGTTTGTTACAATGGTATCTGGAAACAATGAATGTGGTAAAGATTCATGTGGAACGATTGAACGTAAAATAAAATTTGTTATTCCAGATGACGATGACAGTGATCCTGCTAAATTAAATGTTAGTACTATAAGTAATTATATATATCCATGTGAGTAAGACAAATAGGTAACTATATAAAATTACTTGTAGATTGGAGAAATAAAATATTTCTACGCTAAAAGCACTTTACTATTAAAGTACTTTTCTAAAATAAGCATTAGTTAGTAAATAATTAAACTAATGCTTATTTTTGTCGATAAATACTTATTTAATATTAAAGAAAATGTATGGAATATTATGTATAAAAATGTTATTATAAAGTTACAAACAAACACCCATAAAATTTCCCAGTAAAAATGCAGTCATTAATTTGGCTGCATTTTTTGTTGAAAAAGAAAAGGCAGAGCCGTAGCTCCACCAGTCCATTTTGCAATATTATTTTAACATATAAGAAAGTAAAGGTATAGGGGTAGTATTTGGCGAATTAAATTAATACTATCCCTTTTAGTACAGTCATTAAGTTGGCTGTATTTTTTATTACTGTGTTTGGTATAAAATTCTAAAAGAAATTATGTTAATTAGAAGTAAGGTAATGGTTGGAAATATAAGATGATTATTGATTTATGTTACTTTACAGAAAGGAATTAAAATGAATAATTAGTACTATAAAATCACTTTTTGCAATTTTAATAGAATTAATGAGATTATTAGTAAAATTATAATGAAAAAAATCGTATAAATTTTGTTGAATAAGTATAATTTTGGGAGTAAAATGTAATTGTTAATATAATAAGATTTATTTAGAAATATAATTTCAGTGTGTTTAATGTTTCTTAGTAAAAAGTATCATTTCCAATTTATTAAATCCTATATTACTAATTTGGTGAATTTATTTAAGTATCTAAATGTTCGATTATTAGGAGGGATAGTTATGGAAATTAAAAAGAATTTTATATATATGTTATCTACTTTTTTAAAAAGAATGAGCAAATCATATACGGCGACCGCATCACTTTGTGGATATGGTGTTGAAGAAATGCCTGAGTCAATGAAAAAATTGAGATAATAAAACAGATATTTGACAAAAATAGTGGAGATGTGAATTGGAAATGAACTATATTGATATTATAATTTCATTAATGCAGAGTGTTTTATTTCTTTACATGATAAAATATTTAGCAGATGATGAGATAGTAAATAGTAAAAAAATAATACTATATTTAACTTTATTTTCTACACTTACTATAATAATACCTGGAATATCTCAAAGTATTTTAATGAGCTCATCATTAACACATATTTTAACTTTAGTATTGACAATATGCATATTTACTAAGGAAAAATATAAAAATATAATTGTATCATATAGTTTGATATATTCTATAGTAGCTATTTGGTTGTTTATATTTGGAAACTTGTTATATGGAATATTAGAACAGATAATTTCAAATTATAGTATGAAAAAAAATATATATTTAATCATGTATTGTTCACAGTTAATCTTGTTTTCTTTATGCTACATATTTCGAAGTAAAATTAAAAAAATTTATAAATTATTATCACATGAGAGCATTTCAATCAATTATGCAATTTTATTGGGATTTCTTCCGGATTTTTTATTGTTTTTTTACTTTATTTCATATGAGATTGATAATTCTATTTTTAAAGAAATTATAATTATAGCTTTTAGCAGTTTTATAGTATTTAATATATATTCATTCATTAGAATAGTAAAAAAAGCTAATAAAATAAAGAAATTAAATCGTAGCTTAATTATTAAGAATAAAGAATTGAAAAATATAAAGTATGATTATAGTTTGCAAATGAATTGTCTATTCGAACTAGCTAACATGGATAAGTATGATAATGTAACTGATTTGTTGAAGAGTATTATAAACAAACAAAATAATCCGCAAATAATTTATACCGGTATAAATAGTACATCTATATTATCACTTGCTCTGCAGCATATCAAAAGTGATAATATAAATATAGTATTGGATGATAAAGCAGATTATAAAATGACAACAATATCTGAAATGGAGTTATATAGAATACTAATTAACATTGTTAATAATGCTATAAAAGCTATGAAAAATAAAGGGACATTAGTTGCTAAATCATTTGAAGATTTGAAGAATATAACAATTACAATAGAAAATGATGGAGAAAAGATTCCAGAAGAAAACATCAGTAAAATTTTTAATCCTGGCTTTACAACTAAAAATAATACTGATAAAAATCATGGATATGGATTAAGTATAGTTAAAGACTTAATTAAAAGTCATAATGGTAATATATTTGTGGAAAGTGATGAATTTATTACAAGATTTACGATTATATTGCCTAAAAATTTTATATGATAAAAAAGCATTTTATATTAGATGATTTACTAACATCTTATAATGGCTAATTTAAGGGGCTGTTGCAAAACTAACGTAGTTAGTTTTGTAGCAGCTCATTTTTATGGAAATAAAAAAATGTGAATTCCGAGGAACTCACATTCATTGTATAAT
>NZ_JAABNP010000111.1 GCF_009928485.1 Clostridium sp. C2-6-12
GTATCTTAGCTTCATTTATATTATCAGGGAATGAAAAATCAAATCCATCTAATGTCTTAATACCTTCAAACTTGGCTGCCTTAATATTTCTCATAGCGTTTCTTTCTCTTTTACCATTCGCTTCAATTTCGAGTAATCTTGCTAAAAATTCTCGATGACCAATCTTATTTTCGATAGCGTATGCTATTTCTGATTCAAAATTCAATTGTATATCTAAGAGTTTAAACTGTTTTAAAAGAGATATAATATGGTCTGGTGATGTAT
>NZ_JAABNP010000074.1 GCF_009928485.1 Clostridium sp. C2-6-12
CTAAGAATATTTTCTTGAATAACCATTTGTAAAAATTAGTTATTCAACAACCTATTAAAATATAGAATAAAATGTTGTGTTAGAAAAATTAATGTCATGCGATGTCATCATAAAAAACTAGCCCAACAAGTTATAATAAAGTAATTTTAATCAACTAATTGAGTTGGTTGATAGGAGTGCTAATGAACAAGATTACAACAGAGCAATTAGAGGAATTGGAGATTTTTAATAATATATCCAAAGTTTCATATGAAAAACTTGCTCAATTGGGAGAAGTAAAAAAATATGATGCTGGAGCTCATATTTTTAGGGATAAGGAAGAGGTTTCAACTTTATATATTATTATTAGTGGAAGTGTATCATTATATAAATTAAATGAAAATGGGCATAAGCGGGTAATATTTATTTTAGGAAAAGGAAAAATGATTAATGATGTAATAATACAAGGTTTACCCTCATCAATTAATTGTGAAATTTTTGAGCAAGCACAAATTTTAAGTTATGATAAAAATATTTTTTTAAACATTATGGAAAGAGATTTTATTCTTTCTAAAAATATTATGAGTTCTTTAGCTATGAAGGTAAGAAGACTTTATAGGCAGTTGAAAAATACAACAGGTACAATAAGAATGGAAAAAAGGCTTGCAGCAAAGCTATGGAAATTAAGCAAGGACTATGGAATTAAAAGTGAAAATGGAGTAATCATTAATATGAATATTAGTGTTACCTATTTGGCTGATTTACTTGGATCTAAAAGAGAAACCATATCAAGAGCGATAAAAATATTGATAAAAGAAGAATTAATTATTTACGAAGATAAAAAAATAAAAGTGATTAATCAAGAGAAGTTATCAGAATTTTTTAAAGCACCGTGATTAAAATCACGGTGTTTTAATTTGTAATGACATATAATTATTGTATTCGATAACGTAAACATGAAAGGAGTAATTATAGTATGTTTTGTGAAGAATTTAACAGTGTGGTTATGGCAGCAAAAGCAAAAGTAAATTTATTAAAGAAAAATGGATTAGGATATTTCATAAGTTCAATGCTTGCAGGTCTTTATGTAGGTATGGGAATTATGCTTATATTCACAATTGGAGGATTGCTAAGCAGCAGCGGTTCACCAGCTACGAAAATTGTAATGGGAGTATCCTTCGGTATTGCGCTTAGTTTGGTTATTATGGCTGGCTCAGAATTATTTACAGGTAATAATTTTGTAATGACAGCAGCTTCTTTAAGTAAAGAAGTAAAGTGGAGTGATACTCTTAAAGTATGGATAGTTTGTTTTTTAGGAAATTTAGTTGGTTCTATTATTGCAGGATATATGTTTTATGCAACAGGACTTTCAGCAGGACCTATAGGGGAATTTATTGCTAAAACTTCTGCAACTAAAATGAGTATTCCATTTATGCCATTATTAATGAGAGGTATATTTTGCAACATATTAGTGTGTTTAGCTACATGGTGCAGCTTTAAATTAAAAAGTGAATCTGGAAAACTTATAATGATATTTTGGTGTTTATTTGCATTTATAACATCAGGTTTTGAACACAGTGTTGCTAATATGACTCTTTTAACAATTGGATTACTTAATCCAGGTGCAGCAAGCGTAAGCGTAATGGGATATGTATATAACATTGGAGTAGTAACACTTGGAAACATGATTGGTGGAGCAGTATTTTTAGCGTTGCCTTATTATATAATCGCAAAAAAGAAGTAAAGGAGTAAGCATATGGGATATAAATTAAATAAAAAAGCTATTAACGATATATTTCAAGATTTATCAAAAGAATATGTAATATATGCACCAAAATTATTTGAAGGTGAAGGTTCTTTTTCTGATACAGATAGAGTGCGTTACGGCGAAATAAAAACAATAGATGATATTGTTTTTGATAAAAAAGCTGAGTATTCGCATAAAGAAGTATTAATTCCTATTTCTGAAACTCTTTTCTTCTTTACAGAAGATTCTATAAAGGAAGCTGATGCTCGCAAAAAAGGTGCAATTATATTTTTAAGAAGTTGTGATTTGCATGCAGTAAAGAGAACAGATGACATTTACTTGAAAAATGGACAAGAGGATCATTATTATAAAAGAATAAGAGAAAATACTAAGTTTATTTTAATGGGATGTGAAAATTCCTTTGATAATTGTTTCTGCGTAAGTATGGGAACGAATACAACTGATGAATACAATGCATATTTAAAAGTAATTGGCGACAGCGTATATGTAGATGTCAAAGATAGTGAGTTTGAAAAAATATTTGGAGCTAATGAAGAAGTTGAAGTTAAACCAGATTTTGTAGATAGTAATAGCGTAAGTGTTTCAGTACCAGAAAATCTTTCTTTAGATGTTATGAAATCAGAAATGTGGAAAGAGTATAGCAGTCGTTGTATTGCTTGTGGAAGATGTAATTTTGTATGTCCAACATGTACTTGTTTTACAATGCAGGATATTTTCTATACTGATAATGGTAAAGCAGGAGAAAGACGCAGAGTATGGGCATCATGTCATGTAGATGGATTTACTAATATGGCTGGAGGTCATAGCTTTAGATTAGATAAGGGACAACGTATGCGTTTTAAAGTACTGCATAAGGTTTATGATTATAAAAAGAAATGGGGATATCACATGTGTGTTGGTTGTGGAAGATGTGATGATATCTGCCCAGAATATATATCATTCTCAAATTGTATAAACAAATTAAAAGATGGTATGGAAGAGGTGTCTGGAAATGAGTAAAAATGAATATATCCCTTTTTTATCAGAAATTAAAGAGGTAATTAAGCATACAGAAATTGAATATACTTTTAGAATGAAATTTGAAGGAGACGTAAAACCAGGTCAGTTTTTTGAAGTTTCATTACCTAAATATGGGGAAGCTCCTATATCAGTAAGTGGTATAGGCGAAGGTACAGTTGATTTAACAATAAGAAGAGTTGGTAAAGTAACAAATGAAATTTTCAATACTTATGTTGGAGATAAGTTATTTTTAAGAGGACCTTATGGAAATGGATTTGATATAGAAAACTATAAAGGCAAAGAATTAATAGTTGTTGCTGGAGGAACAGGTCTTTCACCAGTAAGAGGTGTTGTAGATTATTTTGCTAAAAATTCTAAGGATTCAGAAGGCTTTACTTTAATTGCAGGATTTAAATCACCAAGTGACGTTTTATTCAAAGATGATATTAAAATGTGGACAAACAACATGAATTTAATATTAACTGTGGATAATGCTGAAGAAGGATATGAAGGTAATGTAGGAATGGTTACTAAGTATATTCCTGAACTTGAAATCAAAGATATTAACAATGCTGTAGTTATTGTAGTAGGTCCTCCTATAATGATGAAATTTACTGTAGCAGAATTTTTAAAGCGTGGAATACCAGAAGATAATGTTTGGATTTCTCAAGAAAGAAAAATGTGCTGTGGAATTGGAAAATGTGGACATTGTAAAATAGATGATACATACATTTGTTTAGATGGACCTGTTTTCAATTATTCAATAGGCAAATCTTTAATAGATTAGGAGGAGTAGCTGTGGATTTAAATACTAAACAAATCAAAAAAAATGCTTTTAGAGTTACAAAGGTAAGAGGAATAACTGCTTCAAGAGTTAGAGTTCCTGGTGGTCATTTAGATGCAGAACTACTTGGAAAGATACAAGAAATTTCAGAAAAATACGGAGATGGTACTGTTCATATTACTACTCGTCAAGGTTTTGAAATTCCTGGTATAAGATTTGAAGACATGGATAAAGTAAATGAACTGTTACAACCTATTATTGAAAAGTTAGATATAAATCAAGAGATCCCTGGAAAAGGATATACAGCAGCAGGAACTAGAAATGTATCTGCCTGTGTTGGAAATAATGTATGTCCATTTGCCAATTATAATACAACAAACTTTGCTAAAAGAATAGAAAAAGCAATATTTCCAAATGATTTACACTTTAAAATTGCTTTGACAGGATGTCCAAATGATTGTATTAAAGCAAGAACTCATGACTTTGGTATAATAGGTATGACAGAGCCACAATATAATGCTGATAGATGTGTAGATTGTGGAGCCTGTGTAAGAGCTTGTAAGAAAAAATCTGTAGGAGCATTAGAAACAGTTAATTATAAAGTCGCTAGAAATGCTGAAAAATGCATTGGCTGTGGTGAATGTGTAAATGCATGTCCTACAGGTGCATGGACAAGAAGCAAAGAGAAATATTACAAACTAGTTCTTATGGGAAGATCAGGAAAGAAGAATCCACGTTTAGCTGAAGATTTCTTGATTTGGGCTGATGAACAAAGTATTACAAAAATTATTTTAAATACTTATAAATTTGTTACAGAATATATAGATAAAGATGCTCCAGGTGGAAAAGAGCATATAGGATATATTATTGATAGAGTAGGTTTTGAAGAATATAAGAAGTGGGCACTAGAAGGTGTTGAATTCCCAGAAAAAACTATAATTAAAAATCGTATTTACTGGAGTGGAGTACATTTTTGCTAAAGTAAAGTGAATTAATTAGATCATATATAACAATAGAGATAGTATTTGCACTTGCAAAATACTATCTCTATCATTATAAAATAAAGAAAAATTATGTTTCAGTTATAATTATGTTCAATAATTTTGAATATTATACAATTAACTGATTTTTATTTAGTGAAAGTATATTTATTATTTGAAATGCAATTTTTTTTTGGCAAAGTAACATAGGTTACATAAAAAGAATAATAAAAATAGTATTATTTTATTAAGGAAAGCGAAATACTAATAAAGAATTAATAAATTTTAGTTGTTCGTCAAAAAAACGTCAAAAAAATGATTAAAAATAAGATATTTCGTATAGTTAGAAAAATATAAAAATAAGAAATACTTAATTTGACGATTAAGTTGTTTTAAAATTAGGAGGAAATGATATGAGTTTATTTTTAGGAAAGATACATTAAAATCCTTTTAATGCTTGATATGATTGGAGTTTTAGAAGAAACGTCAAAAGTTTTATTCAAAAAATTTATAAATATTTGTCAATTATATCAGTAGCTCTTTTTAGCATTTCATCATTTACATGTGAATATATTGACATTGTCATTTCTACATCATGACCTAAGAATTTAGCAGCAGTTTTAAAATCCACTCCATTGGCAATTAAATTAGTAGCATAAGTATGCCTTAATTCATGTATTGAAATATCAAAACCTAATTTAACATATTCTCTATGCAAATTGCTGCCAGTAGAAATTGTATTTTTATAGGTAAATATTCTTCCATCAATTCTTAAGATGGAATTTTTTTTATATATTTTCAAATTTTCTAAAACACTTTTAGGAATGGGTACAATTCTATTAGAATTTTTTGATTTCACAGATCCAAAATCAAATATCTTTTTATCGATTTGCTTCCACTGTTTATTTATTGAGATTTTTCGATTATCAAAATCAATATCAGTCCAGGTAAGGGCTAAAATTTCACCTAATCTCAATCCACATTTTGCTGCAATTATAGAAATTAAATGATATTTCTTATTTTTTATTTTACTTAAGAGTTCTTCTTCTTCTTGAGAATTAAGAACTCTTTTGGTAGTTACATTTTTATCAGTTTTAAATTTTATGTTATTATAATTTACAGGATTGATTAGTATTAAGTTGTATTGATAAATTGCAGCTTTAAAAAATGCACTTAATTTTTGTAAATAAGTTTTTATCGTAATAGACTTCAATCCCTTGGAGACCATCAAATCAACGCATTTTTGTATATGAATTGATTTTATTGTGGTGATATCCATATCTTCAATATCCTTAAAATGTTTTAAGGCAGTTTCATAACCAACTAAAGTGTTAGTTTCTAAATTTAATTTCATATGCTCTTTATGAATAGTTATAAAATTCTTGAATATCAAATTTTGATATTCACTATCAGAATTAAGATTTATTTTAGCTTTTAATTCTTGCAACATTTTATCAGCTGCTATTTTAGCAGATTTTTTACATTCTCGAGTATTAGGAAAGCCTTGCTTACTTTTTTGTTTCCATCTTCCCAGCTCATCTTTGTATGATATTATTACCTGTATTCCACTATCCTTATCCCTATAAGTAACATTATATTCCATTTAACCATCCCTTTCTAGAACTTACGTTCTATTTGTATTTATAAAATAAACCAGTTTTACACTGGATATTAGCAATTTTAAGAAACAATTTCACCATCAAACATTTTAACAAAAGCAAAAGCAGGTTCAAAAGTAATAAAATATTCGTTAAATCTTTTTCCTATTCCATATTGAGCTTTAAAGTCTTCCATTATATTAATCATTTCTTCTACAGTTAATTCATAGAAATCAGCTAATTCATATATACTACTAAAACCACATTTTATTGCATGAACTATGTCTAAAGGATTTAATATAAATTTATATCCATGTCTACGAGCGATTAATTCTTGTTTTTTATTTTCAATTATACTTTGATCAGTTATATCACTATAGTTTTTTATATGATGCCCAAGCTCTTCAGCTAATATCTCAAGCTTTTCTTTAGAGGAATTACGAGAATTAATAATTATAATACTTTCTTTTCCTTTGCTAATGTATTTACCACATTTTTTATTGGTGCCAAGGTCAATCTCTAATACCTCGACACCTTCTTTTTTAGCTTTAATTAATAGTTTTTCGTATCTTGTCATATGTAATCCACCCTTCGATTACTTCTGTCTTTTCTTTAACGCTTCTAATATTCGTTTATCCACTTCTACTTTTTCTTCTTCTGTTAAATTATCATCATGTGCAGCTAAAGTAGTTATGTCTAAATCGTTTAATGTTTGAGGCTCTTTTTTAGTAGTAGCAGTAATTAATTCTGTAACATTATTTTTTATTTCTGTATATGTAGGTATCAGTGTAAGTTCAGCAACTCTTTTGTTTGCTTCTTTTTTACCTAAGGAATTTAATTTATTGTAATTTTCTAATAATATTATTTCTTCTTTTGAAAGTTTGTCATTTTTTATTGATTCCAAAGCTTCAATATAATGTATTTTCTCCATTGGTACATCGTATCCCATTAACCAAGCTTCATTAACATTTAATGCCATACCTAACATTGATAGTTTTTCTTGGCCTGGCTTAACTGTTCCAGATAAATATTGACTAATATCAGATTTATTCATTTTAACATTATATTTTTCGCAAAATGGTCTAACCATATCTAATAAATCGACCTGTCTAAGTTTTCGTTCTTGCATTAGTTGTTTTAATCTTACAGATGTATTTTCAATATTCATAATATCAATCCTTTCACATATTATAATATAACATTTTGAATAAAAGTTCAATACTTAAAACTAAAAAGTTAAAAATGTTGAACAAATGTATTGACACAGATTTTACGACATGATAATATTAAATTGTTCAAAAGATTGAACTTGATGATAGGAGGTGGGTATATGGCTTTTAATTATAGTAAGTTAAGAGGAAGAATAATAGAAAAATTTGGTACTCAAGGTTGTTTTTCCAAAGCTGTAGGCGTTTCTGAAAGAACTTTGTCATTAAAATTAAACAATAAAATATTCTTTTCTCAAGATGAAATTAGCAGAATGTCAGAATTATTAGAGATAACATCAGATAAGATTCAATTCTATTTTTTGAGAAAGAAGTTCAAAGTTTTGAACAAAACGATAAAAAAGGAGGACAAGCTAAATGGATAAATTAATTCCAATGGAATATGAAAATCAAAGAATTATGACAACTAAAGTGCTAGCAGAAGAGTTCGGAACAGAAGATAAGATAATTAGCAATAATTTCAATAGAAATATAAACAGATTTGTTAAAGATAAACATTATTATAAATTAGAAGGTTCAGAATTAAAGGCGTTTAAAGGATATCATCAAAATGATGAAAGCCTTAAATATGTATCAGTTTTATATCTTTGGACAGAACGTGGAGCAGCAAGACATGCAAAGATTTTAGATACAGATGAAGCATAGGGATCATAAAAAAGGGGTACATCATAATAGAAAGTTGTATTTAAAGTATAAGCTTCAATTTCAAAACTATTTAGAAGCACATTTATTAAGTGAATATTTAACTAGAGAAGAAATAAAAGCAGTTTTAGAGATAAAGGACAAGCCGTTAGATAGGCTCTTAAAGAGTTTAACAATGTATAAGGGTAAATATGCGAGGGAAGATGTAATTTTAAAATGTATGGCTGATAAGAAGGTCACCGAAGATGAAATTTTGGAACTGGATCTATAAATGGATACTTCAAGAAAAGTTTTAATTAATAGATGGTGCTGCCATTTCTGTTTAAATTATCAGCCACAATGCAAAAAAGGTATGAAGCTATGTCGTGGATATTGTAAAGCAACTGGAGCTTATAAGCAAAGGACAGATAAGTGTAAAAAGTATTTTAAAGAAGGATTACAAATTGGATTTTTGGAGGCGAGTAAATGAAAGCAATAGTTAATAGTGAATCATTATTTTTACTAAAAAAATTAGTTAAGAATGGCGTGGTTAAGTTATTAGCAGAGTCAAAAGACCATAAATGCCAAGTAGAAATTATTGAGCCGAATAATATTGATAAAGAAGAAGGTGTTTTATCAATACCTGAACAAGTTTTTTCATTATTGCCAAGAAAGACAAGCTTAATAGTAAGGGACAAAGTGATTAAATCCGATAAGCAAGAATTAAATTTTGAGAATAAAGATAATCAAATACAAGAAATTGAAATGAGTGAAGGAAGATGTTTTGATATAACTAATTTTTCAGAATTAATTGAAGTAGTTTATGCAAGGACTAAAGAGGAGATAAGACCAGTTTTAAGATGTATTCTCATAGATAAATGCAATTTTGTTGCACTAGATGGCTACAGAATGAGTGTTAGAAGCAGTATAGAAGATATGACAGATAAACAAATTATTATTCCAGGTAGCATTGTTGAGATGTTAAATAATTTTAAAAAAAGTGATATTGCAACAGTCTATGAAAATGATAATTATATAAAGATTTGTTTTGGTTGGATTTCAATAACTGCATCAAAAGAAAAAGACTTGCAATTTATAAGTTATGACAGTTTGATCCCCAAAGAGCATAAAACTAAAGTTATAGTTAACTCTTCGGAATTAGTAAGTTTATGTAAACAAATAGGTAGATTAGATCAAGGCTATAGCAATTTACTGAGAATTAAATTTAATACAGACAGTTCATATGCGACTGCAAAGAATCAAGAACTTAAAATAAAAAGGTATTTCTCAGCAGAAGTTGAAGGAGAAGAACTTGAGATTGGAATTAACTCAAGGTACTTGTTGGAAGCATTAAAAAATTATACAGGAAATGCAACCCTATATATAAATAATCCAATTAACCCTATTTTAGTAACAGATGAAAAGAATAAAAAGGATTTAGTATTACCAATAAGGCTAATTAGATAAGCTTGCAAGACTATAAGCGTTAGCAGGGATTACAAATGGCTAATTAAGGTTACTGCAAAACATGAGGGGATTATTCCCCTCAACATAACATGTAGATAAGGCAAATTATTCGGAATAACCGAATAATTAAGAAAGGGTGAAGTAAGATGGGAGTTACAATTGATAGTAAAAACAAGTCTATAGATTTAGGATATGGAGGATTTAATAGATTAAGAAACAAAATATCAGAATTAGTTAATAATGAAATTGCAGAACACTACAAAGAACTTGAAAAAGGTCAATTTTTATTTGGAGAAGATAAAAGAAAAGAGTTCTTTAAGAAATATGATGCAGAAACAGAAAGACTTGATAAGAAATACGATTATAAATATAATTCGATATTACATTTTTTATATGCTTGTGATTGCGGTGCAACTAAGGAAGTAGATGTATGCAAAGAAATATATGAAGTTATAAAAGATTATGATGATAATATTGCATATGGCTATACAGGAAGAGAAGATTGCACTATGTTTAAGGATTTTAAAGAACTGGTGAAAGATTGCATTGATAATAATGAATCTATGGAGTGGTGCTGATACTACAGAATTTGTAGATTTGACGTAGTAATTAATAAAAATTATGTTCTTTGAAAATTGAATAATG
>NZ_JAABNP010000112.1 GCF_009928485.1 Clostridium sp. C2-6-12
TTAATATATTTTGATAATTCCATTAGTCTATCTTGAAGTAAATCAATATTTAATGAATCTATTGGATTTTTACAATATAACTTTTCAGGAATTGATGCTACGATTGGTGTAGCATCATTTTTTCCTTTGCTTAATAAATCATCTATACTTATGAAAGCATTAGACTCATCTGATAGTGGCTCATATCTTTTCAGCTGTCTATTATAAACATATCCTGTATATTTCTTTAATAATTTTACATAATAATCGTAATTAAAAGATG
>NZ_JAABNP010000075.1 GCF_009928485.1 Clostridium sp. C2-6-12
TTATTCATTATTTCTAAGAAGAAAATCAGAATACACAAAAATATTTACAGGCTCGAAAATCCTTTTGTTAATCCACAAAATTATTTTCTGCCTTTAATACTAAACTTAATTAACTTACAATTATAATTTTTCCCGTCTCTTAGTAGACTTAATAAAAATTTCTTTTAAAGATTCTTTATCATCATTTTTAATTGCATCTTTAATTTTATCTAATTCAATTTCAAAACTTTCTATGCTACGTAAAAGATTTTCTTTATTTCCTAGAAAAAGCTCACTCCAAAGATCTTCATTTATATTAGCTATTCTGGTTAAGTCTCTATAACTATCTCCAATAAAGCTTCCAGTATCTCTTCCTTCCTCATCGCTATTTACTAAGGCTACAGCTAATGAATGGGGCAATTGACTTGTAAAACCTATCATTTCATCATGATATTCTGGAGTTATTCTTTTAACTCTTTTAAAGCCAATTTGGTAAGCTAAATCTTCTATAAGTTTTAAATTTTGTTCTTTATTCCTAGCTACTGGAGTTATAATATAATTTGCTCCTTTGAAAACCTGGCTTGTTGCAAAGTCTATTCCCTTCTTTTCTCTTCCTGCCATTGGATGCCCAAAAACAAAGTCGATATTTTCAGGTAGAATTTTTACTATATCCTCAACAAATAGCTTCTTAATACCAGTAGCATCCGTTATTATTGCTCCATCTTTAAAGTTATCCCTGTTATCAATTATAAATTGTTTCACTAATCTAGGATACAAAGATATAATTATTAAATCAGCGCTTTTGACTATTTCTTGCCCATCTTTAAAGCCATCTTTAATTAATCCAAGCTTTTTTGCCTTTTCTAAAGATTCTTCGTTAATATCTATTCCATATACATCATCATACCCTGCGTCCTTTAAAGCCATGGTAAATGATCCTCCAATTACTCCAAGACCTACAACTACTATTTTCATAATTCATAGCCCCTCTTAAGAATTATATTTCTTTATCTTCTATTTTAGCTACAGCTTTAACTTTAGCCATTAATGCATCAAATTGATCTGGAGTAAGTGATTGTTGACCATCACTTAATGCATTTTCAGGGTCATTATGAACTTCTATCATAAGTCCATCAGCACCAGCTGTTATTGCAGCCTTTGCCATTGGTTCTACTAAATAAGCGTATCCTCCTGCATGACTTGGGTCAACAATTATCGGTAAGTGTGATAATCTCTTAACTACAGGAATTGCTTGTAAATCTAATGTATTTCTTGTAATAGTTTCATAAGTTCTTATTCCTCTTTCACAAAGAATTACATTTTCATTTCCACCAGCCATAATATATTCTGCTGACATAAGCCATTCTTCTATAGTTGAAGCCATACCTCTCTTTAATAAAACTGGTATTTTAGTCTTACCAACTTGCTTTAACAAGTCAAAATTTTGAGCATTTCTAGTTCCAATTTGAATCATATCTACTTCTTCTACAAAGGCATCTAAGTAATCTGTAGACATAAGTTCTGTTACTATTGGAAGCCCTGTTTCCTGCTTTGCTGTTTTTAATAGCTTTAATCCTTCAAGTTCTAATCCTTGGAAACTATATGGTGAAGTTCTTGGCTTAAAAGCCCCTCCTCTTAAGAAGTTAGCTCCTGCTGCCTTTACTCTCTTAGCAATTTCAACAATTTGTTCTTCGCTTTCAACGGAACATGGACCAGCCATTATTCCTAATCTTCCGCCACCAACTATTGATCCTTGAACATTAACTACTGTATCTTCAGGCTTGAATATTCTATTAGCCTTCTTAAAAGGTTCTTGAACCTTCATTACTCTATCAACACCTTTAAGTACTTGTAATTTTTTAGGATCTATTATAGATGTATCTCCTACAACACCTATTATGAAGTATGTATCTCCCTTAGAAAGATTAGTTTCTAAGCCTTTCGATTCCACTACTGCCTTTACCTTCATCACTTCTTCATTGCTTGCTTTTGGGTTCATAATAATTATCATTTTTCTTTCCTCCTGTACTCCTACTTTAAATTTTAGTTTTTTTTTGTTTTCACTACTATACTTCTATACTACTTGAATCAATTAACAATTAAAAATGTACAATTCATGCCCTTTAGGGTAGTCTGTGAACAATTTAGGATGAAATGCATTCTGGATTTCATTAAATATATTTTTTAAGAAATCCTGTAAGGAAAAGTGAGAGTCCAAATCTTGTATTTGATTTCTCGAACTTTCTCTTTGAGCTTCCTCCTTAATTGTTGATTGTTAATTGCTAATTGTTTATATCATAAACTATTTAGACATATTTTTCAATTCTAATGCCTTCATAGCTAGTATATACCCATCTTCACCAAAGCCGCACATTTGACCTATGCAGGCTGGTGCTGTTACAGATTTCTTTCTGAAATCTTCTCTTGCATGTACATTTGATAAATGCACTTCAACTGTATCGATATTAGTTCCTTTTATGGCATCATGAATAGCATAACTGTAATGTGTATATGCACCTGGATTTATTATTATCCCATCATAATTTTCAAAGTATGCCTTTTGGAGCTGATCAATTATTGCTCCTTCACAATTACTTTGAAATAACGTTATGTCATGACCTCTTTTTTTACCTTCTTCTTTAATATATTCACATATATCTTCAAAAGATTTTGTGCCATATATACCTTTTTCTCTAACTCCAACCATATTTAAGTTAGGTCCATTAATCACCATAATCTTCATTAACTATTCCTCTTTTCATTAATTATAATATGGAATTTTTAATTTATATTTTAAAGCAAATACAAAATATCACTACTATCTTTAGATACTAAATATATTGTAATTTAAATCTTATCTCATGTAATTAATTATCAATAATTTTTTTCACTTCATCTACTATATCTTTAAGGCTTTTATCATTTTTAACTATATTATCCGCCACTGATTTATATAATTCATAGCGCTCTTCATATAATTTAATCAATTTTTCTCTGCCATCCTTTAGCAAAGGTCTATTTGAAATATCAATATCATTTATAAGCTCTTCCAATGGTCTATCTATAAAAATAATATAAGCTGCTTCTTTTTTTAAGATATCAATATTTTCTCTTCTCTTTACTACTCCTCCACCAGAAGATATGAGTACATTACTCATTTTAGCTAGCTCCATACAAGCCTTACTTTCAAAATCCCTGAAATATTCTTCTCCATTTTCAAAAAGCTCAGGTATAGTTCTAGAAGTCATATTTTCAATATACTTATCCATATCAAAAAATTTAAGACTTAATTCTTTGCTTATCAACTTCCCAATTGTACTTTTGCCACATCCCGGCATACCTATAAGCACCACTTTATTTTTCATTTAAGCCTCCTATTTGAATTCATCTTGGAAAATGGAATAAAGTTCTTTCGTTACTTCATTATCAAGTGAAGTTTCCTGCCATATTTCTTCAGCTTTTATAGCTTGACCTACTAGCATTTCAATTCCACCAGCTATGTTTTTATTCAAAGATCTTCCCAATTTTAAAAACTTAGTTTCTTTCGGATTATAAATTATATCTATTAACGCATTAAAGTTATCTATTACCTCTTCATCTACAGGACTTTTCTCCATATGAGGATACATTCCTAAAGGAGTTGTATTTATTAATATACCTCCTTTTATATGAGCTATTTCATCATAAGTTTTACATTCAATTCTATTATCCTCATATCCTGATATTGCTAATGTTCTTCTTGATACCAAGTAAATCTTCTTAATTCCTTCATCTAGTAGATATGTAATTACCGCTTTAGCTGCTCCACCATTACCAAGCACCATAGCTATATTATCTTTAACTTCAACGCTATTATTTTTTATAATAGTTCCAAATCCAAAATAATCTGTATTATATCCATATAACTTTCCATCTTTCAAATAAATAGTATTTACTGCTCCTATTTTTTTAGCTTCATCAGAAACAAAGTCTAAATACTTCATTACCTCCTGCTTATAGGGAATAGTTACATTAACACCTTTTATTTTTAGTACTTTCAATGAATCTATAGCCTCACCTAATTCTTCCCTTTCAACTTCAAAAAGCTTATAAGCTCCTTCAATATTTAACCTTTGAAATAAGGTATTATGAATTTTAGGTGAAAGACTATGTGGCAATTTTTCTCCTATCAGTCCGTAAAACTCCATCTTACTATACACCACCCTTCTATTCAGTTAGCATTTCACAGTTATCAGTTGTATTTAACTTAATGGTCTTTTGACTATATTTTCATTACTTTCAGAAACATTCTAAGAATATTTCCATTTATTAAAAATCCTTTAGCTTTTGTTCATTAACTGCTAACTGTAAATTGTTAACTGTTAACTGTCTTCACGTATGTTCCTATTAATTTGAAATAAGCACTGCTTTGTTCTATTAATTTTAAAGCTGTTTTTACTTCTTGGTTTTCTACGTTTCCTTCAAAATCAACATATAAGAAATACTTCCAAGCTCCTTTTTCCATTGGTCTTGATTCAATTTTCATCATGTTAATATTATTTTCCGCGAAATGTCTTAATAATTTATATAAAGTACCTGCTTTATGTTCAAGTGAAAATACAACACTTACCTTATTGCAACTTGGATCTGTTTCAAGTTCTTTTGATATTATTATAAATCTTGTTGAATTATCACTCTTATTATTTATTTTCTCCTGAATAATCTCTAATCCATACATTCCAGCTGCTCTATTACTTGCAATAGCTGCTTTTGACGTATCCTTTAAATCACTGATAAATTTCGCGCTTGCAGCCGTACTATGGTAAGGAATAAGCTTCCAATCATTATGATTTTTCAAAAATTCAGTACTTTGCTCCATAGGCTGAGGATGAGAATATACCTCTTTAATAGTATCTAAAGTTGTTCCCTTAACACCAATTAAATTTTGATTTATCTTAATGCACTCTTCTCCAACTATATAAAATCCATACTTATATATAAGATCATAAACTTGAGAGATAGCACCTGTCGAAGAATTTTCTATTGGCACAACACCATATTTAATTTCGCCATTTTTAACAGCTAAAAATACTTCTTCAAATTCACCATATGCTCTAGAATCTTTCATTTCACCAAAATATTTTAGCATTGCTTCTTCACTAAAAGAACCTGGAACACCGTAATAACCAACTTTTCCTGTTTTTGATTTTTTCTCTTCTTTCAAGTCTGCTTTATTTTCAACTGTTTCTTCAGCTTCTATGATTTTTCTGCTTTGAAGCTCTCTTGATACTTCCATTAAAGATATAAAAAATTTTCTTGTCTCTTCAGCATAATCATCATTTTTTAAATATCCAATATTTTTTTCTATAACTTCATCTTCTCTATCTCTATTAAATATAGGCAAATTATTTTCCTTTTTATAATTTGCAATTTTAATAACTGTATCCATTCTTTCTTCAAAAAGTCTGGTTATTTCTTTATCTAATTCATCAATTTTACTTCTATAGTCATCTAAACCTGCCATTCTACACCCCCAAAATTACTTCAGTTCAAAGTTAAGAGTTTTGGATAAAACTCACAGAGAAAGTTCATGTTCCCAAATATAAAAGCTCTAAAGAGAAAGTTCTTCTAACCAAAAATAAAATTTGGACACTCACTTTTCCCTTTGGGATTTTTTATATATAATTTATTCAAGTTCCGAAGGAACTTATTTCTTAACTCTGCACTCTTAACTGTTAACTGATTAAATCAAGTATTCCTATTGCAGTTACCGCTTCTATTACTGGTACTGCTCTTTGTACTATACATGGATCATGTCTGCCTTCAATTATAAGTTCTGCTTCTTTATTTTCAGCAATGTCTATTGTTCTTTGCTTTTTAATGATTGATGGTGTTGGTTTCATTGCAACTTTAAAAAGTATTGGCATTCCATTTGTTATTCCACCTGTAATCCCACCATTATTATTTGTATAAGTCTTTACCTTATCACCCTCGTAATAATATTCATCATTACATTCTGAGCCCCTAAGCTTAGTCATTTCAAAGCCTTTTCCAAATTCTATACCTTTAACTGCTGGAACAGAAAACATTAAGTGAGCTAAAGTAGATTCAACTGAATCGAAAAATGGATTTCCTATTCCAGCATCAATTCCAAGTACAGTACATTCAATAGTTCCACCTGTTGAATCCTGCTCTTTTTTTGCTGCAAGAATTGTATTTCTCATTTCTTCTTCTTTTTCAGGAAGCAAAAGAGGTAATTCTTTAGTCTTTAATTCTTCTAAAAGTTCCTTACTTAATTCTACATCGAAAAAGCTCTTATCTTCAACATTTCCTATACTCTTAACATGAGCACCAATAACAATTCCTTTTTCAGCTAAAACTTGCTTACATACTGCTCCTGCAAATACTAATGGCGCTGTTATTCTTCCCGAAAAATGTCCGCCACCTCTATAATCATTAAAGCCATTATATCTAATAAATCCTGGATAATCTGCATGACCTGGTCTCATTAAATCTTTTAGCTTTCCATAATCTTTAGAATGCATATCTGCATTTCTGATTACTGCACAAAGAGGAGTTCCTGTAGTTCTTCCTTCAAAAAAACCACTTAAGATTTCTGGCTTATCCCCTTCTTTTCTTGCAGTTGATAAATTACTTTTTCCTGGCGCGCGTCTGGCCATTTCCTTCATAACTTCCTCTATATTTATTTCAACACCAGAAGGAAGTCCATCAATTGTAATTCCTATTCCTACTCCATGAGATTCTCCAAATATAGAAACCTTTAGTTTATTCCCCCACATTCCACTCATCAAATACACCTCCTAGATTTTTAAAATCCTCCCAAAATTGTGGATATGATTTCGAAACACATTCATAATCTTTAAGAACAATAGGTTCCTTACATACAGTAGAAGCTATAGCCAAAGTCATTGCAATTCTGTGGTCCTTATGGCTCCATACCTCAACTCCACCCTTAAGTTCTTTAACACCTTCAATTATTAGCCCATCTTCCTTTTCTGTAATCTTTGCACCTAATTTGTTAAGTTCAGAAGTCACTGCAGCCAGTCTATCGCATTCTTTAATTCTAAGCCTTCCAGCATTTATTACTTCTGTTGTACCTTCACAAAAAGCTGCTGCTAAAGAAACTACTGGAATTATGTCAGGGCATTGTGAACCATCAACAACAGTTGCTTTTAAGCTTCCAGCTACAGTTCCTATTAATCCATTATTTTTATTAATAATCTTTAAGCCCATTCTCTCTAAAATATCAATTACTTCTTTATCTCCTTGAAGTGAATCTAATTTTAAATCATTAAGTACTACACTATTGCCAACAGCATCTGCACAGAAGAAAAATGCTGATTGGGAGTAATCACCTTCAACTCTATAATCTCTGCTCTTATAAATTTGATTTCCCTTTATTATAAATTCTTCATAATTGTTATTTATAATTTCTATTCCAAAGTCTTTCATAGCACTTAAAGTTAAATCAATATATCCCTTTGATTCTAATTCAGTTGTTATGATGATTTTAGAATCTCCATCTACAAGAGGAAGCGTAAATAAAAGTCCTGTTATAAATTGCGAGCTAATATTACCTTTAACTTTAAAATCACCAGCTTTTAGTTTACCTTCAGTTTTTAAATCTAAAATTCCTTCTTTATAAGAATATTTTATACCTTGTTCATCAAATATGTTGTAGAAAGTATCTAATGGTCTTTTTCCCAAATTACCTCTTCCAACAAATCTATTTACACCATCAAATAACGCCGCTATTGGCACCAAAAATCTTAAAGTTGAACCTGATTCATTACAATCTATAGTTCTTTCACTTTTTAATTCATTAGCTTTAATATTTTCAGGACTTTTGATTCCACAAACCTCAAGATAATCCTCTTTTCTTGTGATTTTGGCACCTAATGATGACATAGCCTCAATAGTAGCAATAATATCATCAGAATAATCTATATTTGTAACCTTGCTTATCCCATCTCCAAGTGCTGCACAAATTACTGCTCTATGTGCCATACTTTTTGATGGAGGTATTTTTACTTCACCTGTTAATTTCTTTTGATAAATTTTATAGTTTCCCATTACACACCCCGCTAATTCAGTTAAGAACTAACAGTTAACAGTTAACAGTTAAGGAGAATTTCTAATAGATTTAATATTGTATTTATATTCGCCTAAAAATCTTTTCCTTGTAATGTTAAGTTATTAATTGTTAATTACTTATTACTTTTATTTTTATCGCTTGTAGTTTATTAATTTATTAGGATTTATATTAACAAAAAAACTTTACATCAGTTTTTTCTAAATATGATTCTCCTATATTTTTTAATAATACTACTTTAAGAACATTATCAATGTTTTTCTTATCTAAAGCTATAGTATCTAAAATTACTGAACTATCTTTAATTTCTACTTCATATGGAAGCTCATATTGAATTAATATTTCTTTAATCTTCTCTGCTACACCTTTTTCAGTAAGTCCTTTATTTTCTGCAATTTTGCTTATTTCGTACATACCTATTGCAACTGCTTCTCCATGAGTAAACTTTTTAAAATTATAATAAGTTTCTATAGCATGGCCTAGTGTATGACCGAAATTTAATAACATTCTTTCCCCAGTATCTTTTTCATCATTTTCCACAACACATTTTTTTATGAAACAACATTTGTGGATTATTTGTTCTATATTGTTCATAACTTCTGTTTTATTCTTCAAGCTCTTTAAGAAATCAAAAAACTCTTTATCTTTTATGCAACCATATTTTATAACTTCAGCCATTCCATCTCTAAAGAATCTTTCACTTAAAGTTTCTAAAACATTTGGATCTATTAAAACTAATTTAGGATGATAAAAGCTTCCAACTAAATTTTTTCCTCTTTCTAAGTCAACTGCAACTTTTCCCCCAACACTGCTGTCAACTTGTGCAAGTAATGATGTTGGCATTTGCACAAAATCTACTCCTCTTAAAAAAGTTGATGCAGCAAATCCTCCAAGATCCCCAATTACTCCTCCCCCTAAGGTTATAATCAAATCACTTCTTGTAAGTTTAAAGTCTAAAAGTTCATTATAAATTGAAGGAAGAATAGAGAAGGCTTTAGTCTCTTCACCTGGCTCTAAAGCCATTAATTTAACATCATATCCTGCATTAACTAGACTTGCATTAACTCTATTACCATAATGAGCTTCAACATTTTTATCTGTTAACACAAATATTTTTTTCCCTTTATAAATCTTTTTAATCTCCAAATTAATTTCATCAATTAATCCTTTTTTTATTATTATAGGATAGCTTCTTTCTCCTAAATCAACTATTAAATCTTCCATTAAAATTCCCCCTCTTTATTTTAATATTCTTATATAAAATCGAGTAGGAGCTAAATAATTATTTTATTTAGCGTCCTCTCACACCACCGTA
>NZ_JAABNP010000097.1 GCF_009928485.1 Clostridium sp. C2-6-12
TTTTTTCCGACTTATTCACAGGTTAAAATTCAGATAAAATTCCAGAATCATAATAAAGTTCCCCAAAAATATCAGGCATAAATCCTCTCCATCCACTCCGCTTTTCTTTTTCCAATTTCACCTCGAAATTATGGTTCTAACGCATAACTCTCCGTCCAATTTATTGCGTTTTTTCTCTTGCTGAGCCTATCTTTCCTCTTCTATCTTCTTCTGTCCCCGCTCTATCATCTTCTCTCGCTAAATTCCATCTAACGTGAGGCTTCGCTTCGGTTTCCTCTCATTCCTCTCCCGCCCTTTAATCTAATAAATGAAGAGGCAAACGAACAAAAGCATGAAGAGATACAGGCATAAATCCTGCAACTTTTTCATGCTTTATAACTGGAAATTTCATTTGATTTTTTGCTTGATTTTGACGCTAAAAAGCCCCGCATTTTGTTCATAAGAACTCCCTGCGGGGCGTATTCCCTATCTATTTTTCCCGAATTTTATTATGAGTTTGGGGATTTTAAATGATAGATGGGGATGTTTTTTATTATAATACA
>NZ_JAABNP010000076.1 GCF_009928485.1 Clostridium sp. C2-6-12
CACAAAGGAATGGCTTATTTATTTTTTACAGATTCTATTTATTCAACAACCTATAAATATAATGATGAAGTAGGAGAACTAGGAAGCTCCTTTAATAATATGGTTAAGGAAATTAATAATTTAATAAACTTAGTGCAAAAAGAGGAAAAAAGTAAGAGAATTGCAGAAATGAATGTACTTCAAGCACAAATAAAACCTCATTTTATGTATAATACTCTAGATACAATAAGATGGATGGCAGAGGAACATAATGAGGAGGATATAGTAGAGATAATAGAAGCATTCACTAATTTACTCAGAATAAGTTTAAGTAAGGGAAAAGAAATGATAAGTGTGCAAGATGAATTAAATCATGTACAAAGCTACCTAATAATACAAAAAATTAGATATGAAGACAAGCTAGATTATGAAATTGAATTTGATGAAAATATACTTGATTTTGAAGTGATAAAACTAATATTACAACCTTTAGTAGAAAATGCAATTTATCACGGAATCAAAGAAAAAAGAGGAAATGGCAAGATATCAATAACAGGTAAAATTGAAGGAAATCTGTTGTGTTTTACAGTAATGGATAATGGAAAAGGCATGGAAGAAGATGTATTAAATAGAATAAATAAAATGCTTGCTGGTGTTGGGGAAAATAAGCATGAAATAGGTTATGGAATTTTTAATGTTAACGAGAGGATTCGTATGATATATGGAGATGAATATGGATTGAAATACAAAAGTGTTTATGGTGAAGGTACTATTGTGGAATTAAGACATCCAATAATTGAATAGAAAATGAGGTGAAAAACAAAGTTTAATAAAAGCTTTGTTTTTTGTTATAAAATTAAGGTTAAGAATATTTAAAATTAAGGTTGAATTAAGAGTATACTTAAGGTTTTACTATATAATATAGAATAAAGTTTAAAAAATACAATTAATATTGTTACACTAAAATTATAAGGGGAAAGTAATATGCAGTTAGAATTAAAAGATATTAAGAAATCTTTTGAAAGTAAACATGTATTAAAGGATGTTAATTTTACTTTTGAAAAAGGAAAGATATATGGACTTTTAGGTAGAAATGGGGCAGGGAAAACCACTCTTTTTAATTGTTTGAGTGGTGAGATTAATCAGGATCAGGGTACAGCTATTTTAACGTTTGATGGTCAGGAAAGTGAATTGAATAATGACCGTATAGGCTATGTTTTTTCTACTCCAATTCTTCCAGAATTTCTTACAGGATATGAATTTGTAAAATTTTTTATAGATATAAATAAAAAGAGTATTACTGAAGGAAAAACTATTGAGGATTATTTCAATATGGTGAAGATTCAAGAAGAAGATAGGCATAAACTTATAAAAGGATATTCACATGGAATGAAAAATAAACTACAAATGTTATGTGTAATAATAGCAAGGCCGCCTGTAATTTTGCTTGATGAACCTTTAACTTCTTTGGATGTAGTGGTTGCTTTGGAGATTAAAAAAATACTAAAGGAAATAAAGCATGAGCATATAATAATATTTTCAACTCATATTCTTCAGCTTGCAGCTGATTTATGTGATGAAATTGTAGTTCTAAGTGATGGAAGACTAGAGCAAATTGAACATGAAATGTTAAAGAGCAGCGAATTTGAAGAAAAAGTAGTAGAACTTTTAAAGGATGATGAAAATGATTGATACGCTAAAGAATATTCTATATATTAGTATATCTAATAAGATAAATTTTTTGATTTATTATTTTAAGCGATTGCCATTAATAGGGAAAGTATTAAAAGATACAGCTTATAAAGAAGTAAAATTAAAAAAGATAATTGCCATACTTGTTTTAATTATAAAGGCTGGTCGTGGGTTTATAGGACCTATAGCATATGTAGGACTTGCAATATATCTACCAATATTTTTCTTTTATAAAGGATTTGATATAGAAGATAAATACTCTGTATTTTCATTTATGATATTTGTAATGAGTTTTCTCATTGGAGGAATAATGAACACCAATATTATGGTATCAAGCAAAGAAAAATTCATTTGTGTTAAGCTTTTGAAAATGAAAGCAAGAGATTATGGGCTTTCAATGATTTTTTCCCAAACCCTTTGGAGCTTTGTGTGTTTTTTACCAACATTAATTGTTGTTAATCTGCTATTAGGAAAAACAGTTTTTCATGGAATTCTTATGGCAGTCTTAATCATAATGTTTAAGTTCTTTGGGGAAGCCTTTCAATTGCTTGTTTTTGAAAAAAAGAACCTAATATTAGCTAAAAAATATATTTTTATAATAGTATATTGTTTACTAATGTTAATAGCAGCATATGTTCCGGTATTTTTTAAATTAGTAATACCAATGGATAGGGTCTTATTTAATCCTTTTGTGGTTTTAATCATAATTATACTTGGTATTGCTAGTATAAAATATATATTAAATTATAAATTATATTATAGGGCATTTAATCAAGTAAATAAATTAGGTGATTTGCTAAAGGATCAATATGCCTTAAATGAAGCTCAATTTGCAGATGTACAAATAAATGAAAAGGAATTTAATAACTCAGAATTAAATTCTGAAAGATTTAATAAGAAGGAAGGCTATGAATATTTAAATGCAATTTTCTTTAATAGGCACAAGAAACTATTATACAAGCCTATGTATATTGAACTTGTTATTATAGGCATTATCTTTCTTTTAGGTGTTGCATCAGTGTTTATATTTCCAAGTATTATGCAAGAAATTATTAATGATATGTATAAAGCAATTCCAGGGTTCTTGCTCATTATGTATTTTATATCTAATTCTAGAAGAGTAACTAAGGCCATGTTTTATAATTGTGATATAAGTTTATTAAGATATGGTTTTTATCGTGATAGAAAAGTAATTCTTAAGAATTTCCAAGTAAGATTACTAAAAGTTGCTTTCATAAATTTAATTCCTGCAGCAGCAATATGTGCTTCAATTGGAATTATTGTAGTGATTGTGAATCTAGATAAATTTGTTTCAATACTGCCAATGTTATTTATGATTTTAATTTTATCACTATTCTTTTCAGTTCATGATTTATTTTTATATTATATAATGCAGCCATATACCACTGAATTGAATATTAAAAATCCTTATTTTGGAATAGTTAATGGTGTTGTATTTTGGATTTGCTATTTAAGTTCAAAAATTAAAACTCCGCCAACGTATTTTGTAGGGATTGTACTTACAACTACTATTGTATATATAATTGTGGCTCTTTTTTCAGTATATAAATTTGCACCAAAAACTTTCAAGGTTAAATGATAGTAAAGAAATAAATAAAGGCAAAGTCTTGGAAGTGGACTTTGCCTTTTTTATTATTAAAGTAGTAAACTATAGTAATTCTATGGAGTTTTTATTTTTAATTAGGTATATCATTATAAAATGAGGTTTATACTATTAAATTCCTAAAGCTTACTATTTATATAACGAGATTATGAGGATTATTTATTCAATGTATTAAGAGTTTCAATTATTTCCAAGCATTGCTAGAAAATTTTAATTCGTTCTTGAAAGTTGAAAGCTTAGTATCATTGTTGATTAATACACATTCAACACCAACCATATCAGCCCAGTCAACTAATTGTTCTTCATCTACTACAAAAGAGAAACTTGTATGGTGAGCTCCACCAGCCATTATCCATGCTTTAGCTCCTTCTTTTAATGATGGTTGTGGTTTCCAAAGTACGCTTGCAACTGGTAGGTTAGGCATATCTTGAGTCATTTCAACACAATCAACACTGTTAACAATTAATCTAAATCTGTTACCCATATCTATTAATGAAGCAGCAACAGCTGGACCAGAAGCTCCTTTGAATACTAAACGAGCTGGATCTTCTTTATCACCAATACCTAAAGGATGTACTTCAATTACTGGTTTTGTTCCAGCAAGTGTTGGACAAACTTCAAGCATATGAGCTCCAAGAATTAATCCGTTTTCAGAATCAAGATTATAGGTATAATCTTCCATTAAGCCAGTACCTTTTCCTTCAGCCATTATTTTCATAACTCTGAGAAGGGCAGCTGTTTTCCAATCTCCTTCAGCACCAAAGCCATATCCTTCAGCCATTAAATGTTGAGCTGCAAGTCCTGGAAGTTGCTTCATTCCATGAAGTGCTTGGAAGTTAGTTGTAAATGCAGTATATCCTTTTGCATCTAAGAAAGTTCTAATACCAATTTCGATCTTAGCTTGTTCACGAATAGCATCTACAGGAGCCTTTGGATCTATATCATATAACTTAGCATATTCAGCCATAAGTTCATCAATTTGACCTTCAGTAACTTTTTCCATTGATTTAACTAAATCACCAACACCATAGTAATCTATAGTCCAACCAAATTTAATTTCTGCTTCAACTCTGTCACCATCTGTAACAGCAACATCTCTCATGTTATCTCCAAAACGAGCAACTTTGATTGTTCTTCCTTCAGTAACACCAACAGCAGGAGCCATCCATTTAGCTATATCAGCTGCAACGGAATCATCTGTCCAGTGTCCAACAACTATTTTACGAGGAATATCAAGTCTAGCTCCGATATATCCAAATTCTCTATCTCCATGAGCAGCTTGGTTTAAATTCATGAAGTCCATATCAATTGTTCCCCATGGAATTTCTTTGTTAAATTGAGTATGAAGGTGAAGTAATGGCTTTCTTAATTGAGTTAAACCATGAATCCACATTTTTGCTGGTGAGAATGTGTGCATCCAAGTAATTATACCAGCACAGTTTTCATCATTATTAGCATCGTTACATACTTTTCTGATAGATTCAGAATCAGTTGCAACTGTTTTAAATACAATTTTATAAGGTAAATTTTTAGCATTTAGTCCATCAACAATAACTTTAGTGTTGTCAGATACTTGATCTATTACTTCAGGACCATAAAGAGGTTGACTTCCTGTAACAAACCAAAATTCATAGTTTTTTAATTTTAACATTTTTACATTCCTCCTAAACATAGCTAAATACGTAATTTGAGAATACATTTTCGTAAGTACAAACAATAATGGTTGTATGTACAAGATTATTATAGTACAATAATCTTGTACATACAAGAGGAAAGTTAAAAAATATTAGCTTAAAGATAAAACTATTGATATAATCAAAGAATAGATATATAATCAAATTATCAAGTGCGTACAACAGTTATGGTGATAATAAGTGAGCATTAGTAAAGTAAATAAGTTCTTATTTACTGAAAAGTTCCGCATTGTGGCATAGCTACTCTTTTAAAAAGTGGAAAGTTCCGAATTGCAGCATAGCTGCTCCTTTTAGAGGTGGAAAGATCCGTATTGTGGCATAGCCACTCTTTTTAGGGGTGCATATTATTTGATGGAAGTAGTTGAAATTTATGAAAGAAGCTGAAACAAAACACGAAATTATTGAAAATTATTATATTAACCTTATAGAGCAAAATATGGTTTCAGCAGGAGACCAATTGCCTTCTGAAAATGAAATAGCTAATCAGTTTAAAGTAAGTAGACATACAGTAAGACAGGCACTAACTTATTTAGTACAAGAAGGTTGGATATATAAAGAAAGAGGAAAAGGTAGCTTTTTTTCTAATAAGAAAAATAATGAAGTAAAGAAAAACGTTGCTGTTCTTACAACTTATATATCAGATTATATTTTTCCTAAAATAATATCAGGTATTGAAGAAGAACTTAGGAAAAAAGGGTATAATCTATTGCTATTCAATAGTAATAATGATATTCACAATGAAAGAGTGTGTTTTGAAAATATTATAAATCAAGATATAGCAGGTCTAATTGTAGAACCAGCTCAAAGTACAATTAATAATCTACATCATGATAGTATAAAAAAGCTAGAAAAGAAAAATATAAAATATATAGCAATAAATGCTAATTGTGATGAAGAAAATTCTGCATTTATTGTTGTAGATGATGAACAAGGTGGATATAAATTAACAAATTATCTTTTAGAACTTGGTCATAGATCTATTGCTGCATTATTTAAAGCTGATGACTTACAAGGTGAAAAGAGAAGAAGAGGTTATGTAAAAGCTCTAAATGAATATAATCTGAGTTTTGATAAAAACATTGTAGGTGAATATATAACAGATAATCAAGAAATGTACATAGATCAATTTACTAAAAAGATATTAAGCCTTGAAAAAAGACCAACGGCAATTGTCTGCTACAATGATAAAGTTGCTTTAAAAGTAATAGATAATTGTAGAAAAGAAGGTATAAAGATACCTAATGATTTATCTATAGTAAGTTTTGATGACTCTAGCTTAGCAGTTTCATCGGATATTAAGCTTACAACAATAAAGCATCCTAAAGAAGATATGGGAATCAGAGCAGCAAAATGTATTATAGATATGATTGAGGGAAGAATAGATAAACCTCAATATACATATAGCGCTGAGCTTATTGTTAGAGAATCTTGCTCAAGAGTTTAATTCAGTTAACAATTCATAGCTAAGGAGGAAAAGCCTAATGGCTTTTCTGAAAATATGATTTTATATATTTTAAATAAATTATAGTCAAAGTGGCATGTCCACTTTGACATGAAACCATGATTAAAAGTTAATATTTTTATGTATTCTTGTACGTACATATATCCGACAAGAATGCATGAAATTAATAAATATAATACAGTAACAGTTAGCAAAAAGAATAACAAAGAGTAAAAAATGAAAACGAAGTTTTTGTAAAAATGTAAAATTTAAAAAAATCCTGAAAGGAAAAGTGAGAATTGAAATTTTATATTTCGTTCTTGGAACTTTCTCTATGAGCTCCAATCATAATTGTTAACTCTTAACTGCTAACTTTTAACTAAATTAAAGGGGTGTTTGTATGTTAGAAAAATTAAAAGAAAAAGTATATGAAGCAAATATGGAACTTCAAAGAAAAGGACTTGTAATTTATACTTGGGGAAATGTCAGCGAAATTGATAGAGAAAGTGGATTAGTTGTAATAAAACCAAGTGGTGTTGATTATGATACCATGAAACCAGAAGATATGGTAGTTGTAGACTTAGAAGGAAATGTTGTGGAAGGAAAATATAAACCATCTACAGATACACCAACTCATTTAGTTATGTATAAGAAATATTCAACTGTTGGTGGAGTTGTTCATACTCATTCAGATTGGGCAACAACTTTTGCTCAAGCAGGAATGTCTATACCAGCTTTTGGAACAACACATGCAGATTATTTTTATGGGGATATTCCTTGCACCCGTGACTTAACTGATGAAGAAATCAGTGGGGAATATGAAAAAGAAACAGGAAATGTAATAGTAGAAACTATTGGTGACAAAGATCCATTAGAAATCCCAGCTATTGTAGTTAAAAATCATGGACCATTTGCTTGGGGGAAAGATGCTAATTCAGCAGTATATAATGCAGTAGTATTAGATAAAGTAGCTGAAATGGCTTACCAAACAATGACTTTAAATAATAGAGTTCAAGGTGTTAAACAACATCTTTTAGATAAGCATTATCTTAGAAAACATGGTGCAAATGCATACTATGGACAATCAAAGTAAAAAAGAGTTCTTCTTAAATTTTGATTGGAACTCCGAATTTAAGAATTACCTTTAATATATTAAAAATTAATAGTAGCAGTTATCAATGAAGAGTTACAATATAAAGTATAAACCAAAAAATAAAATTAAAGAAATCCTATTAAGGGATTTCGATTGAAACTGTTAATTCTTAATTCTTAATTCTTAACTGTTAACTAAATTTCAGGGGGATGTTAAAATGAGATTTTTCTTAGACACAGCAAATGTAGAACA
>NZ_JAABNP010000077.1 GCF_009928485.1 Clostridium sp. C2-6-12
TTTATTTTATCACTTAAATTACGCTACCGCTACGCGTCGATTCTTTGACGCTTACAATAAAGATGCTGTTTTTTATATGAACTAGAATCATATAGAAATCAGCATCTTTATTTATTTTAATATACTTTAAGCATTAGTGAAAGTGTAACTTGATTTGATTCTTCTATAATATCAAAGGCTCCATTATATTTATTTACAACATCCTCTATATTTGAAAGCCCAATACCGTGATTTAACTTATCAGATTTACTTGTAATTATTTCAGTACGATTATAAGATATCTTTTCGGAATTTGAATTTATTATTTCTATAATCAAATATAATCCTCTAACATAAGATTTTATTGATATAAATTTATGAATACTGTTAATTTTTCTGCAAGCTTCAATAGAATTATCCAAAGCATTGCTTAAAAGTACACATAAATCAACAGAATCTAATGAGGTGTTTTGTGGAATTAAAAACTCACAGTGAAAATCTATTTCTTCTGCTTTAGAAATATTATATTTTTCATTAATTATTGCATCGCATATTGGATTCCCTGTTTTAATTTTGAAATCTAATTTGCTTACAGTATTACTTATTTTATATAGGTACTTTTTTATCTCTTCAAAGTTATTAGTATCTGCTAGATTTTTTAAGCAGGAAATATGATTATTCATATCATGAATTACTTTTCGTATTCCTAAGTATATATTATCAATATTTTTTATATGATTAAGCTGCATTTCAAATTGTTGTTTTATTAGTATACTTTTATATTTATAATCTTCAGACTCAATCATTTTTTTAAAGGTATAAGCACTAATTGGAATCGTAAATAAAAATAGGCAACATATAAAAGGTAAAATCAAATAGTATGATTTTGAAACAATATTAGGTAAATAATATGTTGTGTTATTTATTTGAATTTCTTGTATAAAATAAAAAATCAATGCTAGTCCATAACCGATAAGCAGGGGAGGAGCAAATGTAAGCTTTGAAACCAAGTCAATGATTTATTATTAAAAGTCAAATATTTCATAATTCTTTTTAGTAATATATATAATATTGAAAAATCAAAAATATATGTAATTATGTTATGAATTAAGTTAACAATCATATGTTGAATAAATGACATTTCAATATTATTAATAATAGGAGCTATCCAAAATTCAAATGGAAATAATATTAAGCTTGTAAGCAATAATATAGAATTTTCAACGATAATTGCATAAATTTTAATTATTAGATTTCCTTCACATATAAAGAATAAAATCATTAGTAACCACAAGTTACTTATAGCTATTCGTAGGGTATTGGGTACAAGGTCACCAGAAATATAATCAATAGTAAATAGGGGTAAAGTCAATATAACGTAAATCCACGGACTTTTTTTCAATCCTAGAAAATTCTTATGAAAATTATATCTAATCAAATATAAAATGGGTGCTGTTAAGACAATGCCTAGTATATCTATAAGGCGAACAATTGAATTTTTATCCATAAATTATAACCCCTCGTTTTTCAGGTAATACATAAAGGCTTTCGAAAAATCTGCTAATTTATATCTTGAAATAAATACTTTTTCTGAATTTTTAAGAGTTATAAAAGTATTATCAAAGCTTTGAACATATTTTAAATTAACAATAAAACTCTTATGACACCTAAAAAAATCATCTTGCATCAGCTCAACTTCTAAGTCTGATATTTTATAGTAATATTCTATTACATCATATGTAGTATGAATTTTAATTTTCCTTTGCTCGGATTCTATGTACTGAATATCCTTTAAATAAATTTTTGTTAAGGAATTATTGATTTTTGCTATTAAAAATTTATCTTTTGGTGATAGGGATTTTATTGCATTAAAAAGAACTTTTTCAAATTTCATTTCATCAATAGGTTTTATGAGATAATGAAAAGCATTTACATCAAAAGCATCATAAACATAATTTTTATAACCAGTTGTAAAGATTATTATTGGATTTTCATTAAATGTTCTAATTTTTTTTGCTATATCTATACCTGAAATAGTATCCATTTCTATATCTAAAAAATAAATATGATAATCACCTAAAGATGAAAGAAGTTTTTCACCTGAGCAAAATTCAAATAGTTCATATTTTTTATTAATTGAAGCTAATCCTTTTTTTATTAGATTTGCAATACTGTGTCTTTGAATAATATCATCTTCACATATAGCTATTTTTAGCATGGATCTCTTCCTTTCTAAAATATAATATCTACAAGTCTGAAATTACATTTCTCGTAGGAAATTATATCACTAAATGTCAGCATAATACAAAAAACTTTAGCCTGATAATTTTTTTGCAGGTTAAAGTTTTTTGTATTCTCTACATCATTGAATTAACTTTTGCGCCATTAATTTCATGAGTGTCTTTCTTGTTTTCTTCATAAAGCTTAATTGTTTCTAATAAATTTAAATCATCAATTGATTTTGGAGAATTATGATCAGTTGAATTTTCTTTATTAGAATCACTTTTATCAGCATTAGTAGCATTATTATTAGAATTTAACTTTTGATTTTTATTAGCAATTATAGTTTCATTACTAGCAGTAGAATCATCTAAGTTTTCTTCGATTTTTTTTTCAATATTTTTAATATTATCTCCTAATTTAGCAGCACGTTCCCTTTTCCTAACAGGATTAAGACCTCTACGTTCATCAATTTTTATTTCGCTTTCTAAAACTCTCTTTTCACCAGAAGCAGAAGTTTTCATATGAGAAAGATTTTTTGCTTCTGAAATGTTATTTGAAAGGCTTACAAGATGATTCATCATATGGTCACTATTTTCTATTTCAGAATTAACTTGTGTTTTGTTTCCACTAGGATTATTATCTGATTTATTCGTTTTTTTATCTTTATCTTTTTCTTTTAATTGATCATCTTTACCCATTGATTTTTTCTGTTCTTCTAATTTGAGTTCATTAATTTGTTTATCGATGTCTGAAATTTGTTTATCATATTCCTCCATTTTATTTTTAATAGAATCTGCAGATTCATTTTTAGCAAGGGCATTTTCTAAATATTTTTGCTTACTATCAAATATATTTTGCTTCTGCTCCATTAAATGTTGCAAAGGATCGTTTTTCTTAATTGAAACACTGCCATTATTTTTTTCTAATGTATTATTATTTTTTGATTTTAATATGTTAGAAGCATTAGAATCACTATCAGAACGTGATAAGTGAAAGCTATGCTGATTTAGTAAAGAATTTGTTATCATAATTTATTCCTTCCTTCTTTCATAAAACTATATATTTATTTATCGTTCATTCATAATAAAATGATACTATTTTGTAGTAAATAGTAGGTAATTTGTAATAAGTAGTATGTTGAGAGATACCCATTAAAAAATATATTATTTTAGTAAAATACTAATTTATACTTGAAAAATCCACGTAATAATGATATTCTTAACTATATGATAAACAATTTCAATTAGGAGATGATATTATGAGTTTGTGCAATTTGAAATTAGGAGAAAAAGGAATAATTTCATCCATTAATGGAGATTCAAAATTAATAAAAAGATTATTTGCATTAGGCTGCATTGAAGGTACTGAAGTTGAACTTAGAAGACGTGCGCCTCTTGGTGATCCAATAATTATAAATTTTAGAGGTTTTGATTTAGCTATTAGAAAAAAGGATGCTGTAAATATAATCCTAAAGAAATAAGTTATTAATATAGAAGTTAATATAAATAATATTATTTAATTAGATTATAAGCAAAATAGAGGGGACTAAATAATTATGATAAATGTAGCTTTACTTGGTAATCCTAATGTAGGAAAAACCACATTGTATAATGCATTAACAGGTTCAAATCAATATGTGGGAAATTGGCCAGGTGTTACTGTTGATAAAAAAGAAGGTTTTTTAGATAACAATGTAAAAGTTATTGATTTACCTGGAATATATGCTATGGATACTTTTTCTAACGAAGAAAAGGTTTCTAAAAGATTTTTAGAGGAAGGAAATGTAGATTTAATATTAAATATTGTAGATGCATCTAACCTTGCTAGAAATTTATATTTAACAACTCAATTAAAGCAATTTAATAAGCCTATTATTTTAGCTTTAAATATGATTGATATTTGTGAGGCTAAGGGAATAGAAATTGATTATAATAAATTATCTGAAGAATTAAATGTAGAAGTAATTCCAATTGTAGCAGGTAAAAATATAGGTCTTGATAAGATTATTGAAAGAGTAAAAAGAGGAGACTTTAATTTACCTCATGATTGTGATAAATATAATTTTGCAAATGAAAAAGAAGCTTATGATTTTATCGAAGAAGTTTTAAGCAGAAGTATAAAAAAACATGCAGATAAAAAAGAGTCAACTTCTGAAAAATTAGACAAATGGGTATTGCATCCGTTTTTTGCTTATCCTATTTTTATATTGTTGATGGCCCTAATGTTTGAAGTAACCTTCTCTTGGGTGGGGCAACCTATTTCAGATTTATTAGATAGTTTTTTAAATGATACGTTTATACCAGGTGTTAGTGATATGCTTATTAATACATCTCCATGGTTTAAATCTCTCATTGTAGATGGAATCATTTCTGGAGTTGGAGGTATACTTGTATTATTACCAATAATTCTAGTGTTATTTGTATGTATAACTATATTAGAAGATAGCGGTTATATGGCTAGAGTTGCATTCATGATGGACAAACTTATGAGAAAAATGGGACTTTCGGGTAAAGCATTTATTCCCATGATAATAGGTTTTGGATGTACTGTTCCAGCAATAATGACAGCTAGAACCTTAGAAAGTGAAAAGGATAGAAAATTAACAGCACTTCTTGTACCTTTTATGTCCTGTAATGCTAGACTTCCTGTATATACTGTTTTTGCAGCAGTTTTTTTCGAAACTCATAGAGGACTTGTAGTTTCATCTTTATATTTACTTGGAGTAATAGTTGCATTTTTACTAGGAATATTATTTAAAAATACATATTTTAAAAAGGATGAAGAACCTTTTATTATAGAAATACCAGAATATAAAATGCCTAAACTTTCCTCAATTTATAAACAAACTAAAGATAAGGCAATGGATTTTATAAAGAAGGCTGCAACAATTATTTTTGCAATGAGTGTAGTTGTTTGGTTTTTATCTAATTTTAACCTAAGCGGAATGGTTTCAGAAGTAAATGATAGTTTACTTGCATCAATTGGAGGAATAATAGCTCCTGTATTTGGACCACTTGGGTTTGGAAATTGGCAATCGGCTGTATCGCTTATATCTGGACTCCTTGCTAAGGAATCAGTATTAGCGTCAATGCAAGTAATATATTCGGGGGATTTATCTCTAATTTTACCAGAGCATTTTACAAATCTTTCAGCTTATGCTTTTTTGGTATTTATATTACTTTATACTCCTTGTATATCAGTAATAGGAACTATGAAAAAGGAGTATGGTACTAAATTAACATTGTTTTCAATATTCTTTCAGTTAGTTGTTGCATGGATAGCTGCATTTTTAATTTTTAATATAGGCAGTTTAATATTATAGAATTAATTACAATAAAGCTTATTTCTTATAGTTTTATAATGGGAAGGTGAAGCTAAATGTTTGAAATAATAATCACTGTTATAATTGTAGCCTTAGCTGGAATTATAATATTTAGGTCCTTAAGGAATTCTTCAAAAGGTAAGTGTAATTGTGGCTGTAGTGGCTGCAAAGCAAAAAATGCATGTTCGGAATTAGAAAAAGATCATAAAGCAAATTAATTTAGCTCTCATTAGAAACGAAAGTTTTTAATGAGAGTTTTTACTAGAAAATATTACATTTTCACAGATGACAAATATATAGTATAATAGGCATATTCAAGGAAATGACAGAATTAAATAGGAGTAAAAAAATGAATTATAAAACACATATAAATGGCGGCATATTAGTAGGACTATATGTGAGTATACAAATGCAAAATAAGCCTTTAATCCCTACGGGGGTTTTACTTGGAGGAGCATTGCTAGGAAGTTTGCTTCCTGATATTGATCATAGAAATAGTTATATTGGTAGAAAAGTAAAGACAGCTTCTAAAGCAATAAATAAGTTGGCAGGTCATAGAAAATTATTTCATGCACCTCTTGTTTATTTGCTTTTATATTCAATAGGACTTGGGATGATTAAAGATAATTTATTACTTATGGGCATAAATGGATTGTTCCTTGGAATATTATCTCATTTAATATTAGATAGTTTTACTATAGGAGGATTACCTTGGTTTTATCCATTAAGTAAAAAGAGATTTTCATTAGCTGGAATTAAAACAAATAGTAAATTAGAAGATATATTGTGTGGAATTTTAATATGCCTAAATATAGGAATAATACTGGATATACTTCACATAACTTCAATATTTACATTTACCCAAAAATAAAACTTAATCATTAGCAAATCATTTTTTTTAATCGAGTAGGAGCTAAATAATTATTTTATTTAGCGTCCTCTCACACCACCGT
>NZ_JAABNP010000007.1 GCF_009928485.1 Clostridium sp. C2-6-12
TGTCACCCTCAAGCGACTTACTTAGTTTATCACTTGGTTTGAATCTTGTCAACAATTTTTTTCAAATCTTTCAAAACTCTTTTAAAAAAGGTTTTTATTTGATTTTTTTCAATTGCTTACGTCTCTTAGCGACGTGTTTTATCTTAACATCATTTAATATATTTTAATTACTACATCATTATTAATTAAACACTATTAAAACTTATTTTCATCATAATTCTTTATTTTTCTCACTTTTTAATATAAAGATACACATGGCAGAGTTTTCTATTTTATTATGAAATTAATTTCTTACATATCGATGAATGGTTCATTTTTTACTTATTTATAATATAAATTTATTTAAATAGACAACCTTAAAACTATAAAGCTAAAATTTATCCTTTAGTTCTGTATTATATAAATGCTTATTGTCAACAATTTAAATATAATTTAAATTATTTTAGATTGAGGTGTTTTTATGGCAGGCATTAAATGTCTTTATATTACAAAAGATAATCAAGTATATAAGATACCTGTACCAAAAAGCAAATTTTACAAACCAGTTTCTTATCTTGCAAGTCAAGAAGTTCTATTTGTCTTATTATATTATGAAACATTTAATAAATTACCAATTAAGCTTATATCAGCAAATTTTGATAGAATTCAATTAAATGACAAGGGGGGATATGAACTAACAATGAGTGAAATGAAAAAACGATACTATAATTTTGAGCACTATGGTTTTAAGGATGCTGAAACACTTTCACAAAAAGAATACATTCCTATTCCCCAGGCAACTATAATTCCAACGATTTCTGAAAAAGAAGCTTTGTATCACTATATAAAAATTAACTTTCCATTACTATGGTCTAATTTTTCAGAAATACTTGAAGATTATATTTCCCGTTGCATTTACAATGATTTAGAACTTAAGCAGCTAGTAAAAAAAGCTAGTCTTTTGAGAAAAAATGCTTTAAAAAACTCCATAAACTAATTATTAAATATTAAATTGTATAAATCTTTTTAATTTATATAACTCATATAATTCAATTTATGAACCATTAAATTATAAGGGAGTATGATAAAACACTCCCTTATTTCCTATATGCCAATTACTCTGCTTTCTACTTTTAAAATAATATTATCCTCAAATCTATTTCATAATTAAAAACTTTTAGCTTAGCATATTCATTCCTTATTCTCGTTGCAATTTTTTTAACTCTTCCTCTATTAACTTTTTATCTAATCGCTCAAACAATATTTCAAAATTCCCTATTGTAATCCCTGACTTTAAGCTTATATTAGCCCATTTTCCTGAATTATCCTTGAGCCATTCTTTAACTTTTTCAGAGGATTCAGGTAAAAATGGATACAGTAAATTAGAAATATTAATAATTGAAAGAAGACAGTTATAAATTGTATTGCTGCACTTTTCTATATTATTATTTATAGTAATCCATGGTGTTTCTTCATCAAAATATTTATTAGTTTCCCTAATAAATTCAAATATATCTTCTAAAGCTGTCTTTAAATTTCCTTTTTCTATATTTTCTCCTGTTGTTCTGTATATACTTTTAATTTGTTCATTTATTTTTTCAAGAATTATACCATCTGGAACTTTATTATTGAAATACTTCTTTACAAAAACTAAGGTTCTATTAACTAAGTTTCCATAAGCACCTAATAATTCACCATTATTTTTATTTATCAATTCCCTCCATGAAAAATCCGTATCTCTCTTTTCTGGTCCATTGCTTATAAAAAAATATCTAATCAAATCACTGTTATACTTCTTAATAATCTCTGGTACCCACACTGCCCAATTATTACTCGTAGATATTTTCTTTCCTTCAAGAGTCATATATTCACTGGAAATAATTCTATTAGGAAATTTTTTATACCCTGCTCCACTTAATAAGGCAGGTAATATGATTGAATGAAATGGTATATTATCTTTTCCATGAATATAATAAGAAATACTTTCCTCGTTCCAAAATTTGCTCCAGTCCCTCTTATTTTCTTCTCCCCATTTTTTGCTTACTGTAAAATATCCAAGCACCGCATCTATCCATACATATATTTTTTTATCTTCATATCCTTCTACTGGTATATCTATTCCTAGTGATAAATTTCTTGATATTGCTCGATCCTTTAACCCTTCATTAATATATCTTTCAGTATTATTTACTGCATTAATCCTCCAGTTATCTTTAGTCTCCTTTAATGAACTTCTTATTTCCTCTTCAAATTTTGATAAAGCAAAGTATAATTGTTTAGAATATTTAACTATTGGTTCATTGCCGCATAATTTGCACCTTCTATCGGATAATTCTAATGGATCTAATAAAGATGAGCAGTTATCACATTGATCACCTCTTGAAAGACTCTTACAATGTGGACATATTCCTTCTACATACCTATCTGGCAAAAATTGATTGCAATGTTCACAATAAACTTGTTCTATTTCTTTTTCATAAATAAGTCCATTCTTATATAATTGTTTTATTATTTTTTTAACTTCCTCCTTATGATGATCTTCATCTGTTCTGGAATAATAATCATATGAAAAATTAAGTTTATTAAAACATTCTTTAAATTCCTTATGATATTTATCTGCAATGTCCTTTGGTGATATTCCTTCATTTTTTGCTCTTATGGCAATGGGTGTTCCATGACAATCACTTCCTGAAACATATAAAACATTTTCTCCTTTTAACCTATAATATCTTGCTATAACATCTCCTGGTATTAACGCTGCAATATGACCTATGTGCAATGACCCATTTGCATAAGGCCATGCCCCTCCAATTAAAATATTCATTTTTAATTCCTCCTCATGATTTTAAATATAAAAAAACTCCCGCTCCTAAGAAATAAATCCTAGGAACGAGAGTTAACTTCGTGTTACCATCCTAATTTATCTACACTTCACAATATAGACCTCTTCAAGTACGCCATAAAAATATGGTTATACTATATCACTATAACGGGTGAATACGTTGCAGCCTAAATTATTAAGTGAAACTTAATTCAGGTTGGGTTTATCCACATCTGAATCTTAGTTGAACTTATCCGATAGCTATCGGACAAAATATCGGTGCACAGCTCCAAGGCCATTTTCACATTAATATCCATTGCTCTTTCTCACCAACAAGAACTCTCTGTATAAGTATTCGTAATGTTACTTTCCTTTTCTTGGCATTTATTTAAATATTTTGATTATGATTATACTCTTTTAAAATAACTTGTCAATAAAAAGTTCAAAGAATTTCATTTGATTTAAAATGATTCATTCATAAAATTTCCATCCATATACTTTATTGCATGTAAGTTTCTAATTGCAACCTATATATACTTGATTATAAAATTATATTATTATATTTATTTCTTCTCCACACTTTTTACATTTATTATCTTTTATAAACACTTCTGTATTATATCCATTCCGTCTAATTAGCAACTCCTTACACTTTGGGCAATAAGTATTATTATCCACTTCCTGTACATTTCCTATATATACATACTTCAGATACTTTTTAGCTTCATTTTGAGCTTCTGTTATTTTTTCTATTTGAGTAGCAACATTCTCCATTTTATATCTTGGAAAATATCTGCTTAAGTGAAGGGGAATATTTTTATTAACACTTTCTATAAATTCTGATATTTCTCTTGTTTCTTCTATAGAATCATTTTCATCACTAACTAGTAAAGTTGTTATTTCTACATGACAATGATCATTAGCTTTTTTTATAGTTTCTAAAACTGGTTCTAATTTTGCTCCACAAATTTTATTATAATATCTATTTGTATATCCTTTTAAATCAATATTCATTGCATCAACATATGGTAGAAGCTTTAATAATGGTTCTTCATTTATATATCCGTTTGTTACTATAACTACACTTGTATTTGGATCATTTTCTTTTATTTTTTTAGCTGCTTCATAAATATATTCATACCACATAAAAGGTTCATTATAAGTAAATGCAATTCCAGCATTGTTTTCTACTTTTGTAATCATATGAATTAATTTTTCTATCCCCACATATTCTGTCTCTGGTTTTCCTTGGGATATTTCATAGTTTTGACAAAATGTACAAGTCATATTACAACCAAAGCTTCCAAGGGATAAAATGTTTTTCCCAGGTTTAAAATGATATAATGGCTTCTTTTCTATGGGATCAACTCCAGCTGATGTAACCTCTCCGTAATTTACAGCAGTAATCACATTGTTCTTTAAAGTTCTAACTCTGCATATTCCAAATTTCCCTTCATCCAACATACAGTTATGAGGGCATATTTTACATCTAATCTTATCTTTATGTTCTTCATAAAATGGTACCTTGATATCCATATTGATCACCTTCTTTTAAATATCTGATATATGTATTGATACTATATTATTTACTATTAATAACATAATGTATTTTATTGCATATAATATATAAAACTAAAAGAGCATAGTATAACATCCTCAAAATAAATGCTGAAACTATTTATTTAAATAAGATTTTGTTTTAACAAAAACATTATTGTTACTTACTTTATTTTAAAGGAGGTGAAACTATGCAACTAGTGTATTTATTTCTTATAGCAATCCTTAATAGCATTGACAATATTGGAGTTGGAGTAGCATACAGTATTGCTGGTATAAAAGTTAAATTATCAAAAAATATATTAATAGCATTTCTTGCATTTATTGTTTCTTTTTTAGCTGCTTTATTTGGGAAGCTAATATCGTATTACCTTAATGATACAGAGTGCTCTATTATAAGTATGATACTTTTGATTTTAATGGGTATAAATATGATCTACACATCATTTTCTAAGAAAAAAAATAATGATTTAAATAATATAAAAGAACTAGACTTTAAACAAGCTTTTTCTGTAGGTATTGCTCTAGCCCTTGATGATATCAGTAGTTCTGTTAGCTCTTCCTTAATAGGATATAGTGCATTTATGACATCCTTACCTTATTTCATAATTAGTTTATCTATATTTTTCTGTGGCAACTATGCATTAAAATTTATTTCTAAATTTAATTTAGGAAAAAAACCTACTATTGTAGCTGGTATTTTAATGATTTTAATAGGTATATTGCAGTTTTTCGAATAATATATTATATATGTCCAAAATTTAATATGTAACTTTATTTTTTATATAGTTTCTTTTCTTTAGGTACAATAAAATAAATAACAAGTCCATGCTGCCACTATATGTTCCTATATGCAGAGAAGTTCCTTATTGTAGCATAGCTGCTCTTTTTATAAGTGAAATGATCTTATTTGCAATAAAGTTCCGTATTGCAGCATAGCTGCTCCCTTTATAGGTGTATATTTTAAGAGGTGGTTTGGTTAACATTTTTTTAAGTTAATTAAACCTCCTCTTATACTTCTAAAAAAATAGTTTAGTCTTCCTTATATCTTACAACTTCGAACTTTTCTATGTTATAGTCTTCATCAAAATCTATATTACCTTTATCGCAAGCAATTCTTAATTGTTCATCTACTGTATCTACACCTTCTAAATCAGGTAATAACAATCCGCGTTTTCCACCTAAAGATACAATAACTCCATATTTTTTTGGATTTAAATCCTCTTTTTCACACGGCTCTGGATCCATAAGCACATCCACAGATATATCTATATCTTCCATTTCCTCTTCTGTAACTGCTGGAAACCTTGGGTCATGCAGAGCAGCCTCTACAGAATTTCTTATTATTTCTTCTCCTACAGAATCAGTTGTAGGTAATATTGTGCCTATACAACCTCTAAGATGACCGAATTTCTTTAAAGATACAAACACCCCATGTTTTTCATTTAGTAGTTCAGGAGATAAACTAGATATTTCATTAAGTTTTTTACCATGTGAAAAGTAATAATTTAAATTTTGTCTTGCAAGTCTAACATATGGATTTTTTACATTTAGCTTTTCCTTAAATTTTTCTTCCTTACATTTAATAAGCTCATCTAAATATTTTTTATTGTTTCCTTCACGCTTAAGCTTCATCACTCCATAACCTACACCAAAAGTTCCTTCATAAGATAAGAGCTTTCCTTTTATTTCTTTTCCTTCCATAGCACCTAAAACTATATAGATAGAATTTAATCCACATTGACCTGCCTCTTCAATCATGGTTTTATCCATATTAAATGTACCTATAATATCTCCCTTTTCAAGTTTTTCTAGTAATTCTTGATCAAATTTTTCTGCATATGGTGAATAAGAATATGGTCCTTCATCTTTAAGCTTATGAGATAAATCTCCACTTGCTATAATTACTGCTCTTCTATTTAATTCCTCTACTACTTTTTTTATTTCCATTCCAAACCTAAATAAATTAATATTCCCAATCATTGAATATGTAATATGTACTATATTGTAATCATTATAATATTTATTGATAAAATACAAAGGAACCATCGTACCATGATCTAATTCATAATTAACGTTATAATTATCTAAAAACTCAGAATTTACAAGTACTGATGGTATTCCTTCCAAATGACAAGCTGTTCCTAACTTAATATTAAATTGCTTATCAATAGGGATATTCATCTTTATATTTGAACATCTAAATTGACTTAGATCTCCAGATATTATTTCTTCATCAGATATAGCAATAGCATCAGAAAACATAGTTCCATGAGGAGTTATTACAATAATTGTATCTGGCTTAATATCTGCTATTTCTCTACCTATTTCGTTACAAGCTAAACTTGTTGCTTCTATCTTCTTTTCTTCACCCTTGCCTATATCTGGAATAATTATTGGTGGATGTGGCATTAAATAATATCCTAATATATCTCCCATATTTTCACACCTCTTAAAAATTTATTTCATATGATCAGACGATTCATGTTCTTTTACCTTTTCTAAATAGTCTTTTTGTTTTACTATATTTTCCTCAAAATTTTCTATGGCATGTTTAGTATAGTTGCCTACTCTCATCATATTGCGAAATTTTTCTCCATCACTTTCCTTAGTCATAGTCAAAACCTCCTTAAATTTATTATCGTATTTAATGTTTTATAACTATATTGATAAAATCATATTTATGCATATATTATTCTGCATAAAGAGTAATTAAATGAAGTATATTATATAAAAAAGCATAGATACATAGCAATAGTCTTTCCACTTAATAATTTTTTTATTAATGTTAACAAAATATTAACACATTTATTTCTTGGCAAACATTGACTTATTTTTCAATAGTGATATGATAAATATTATTTCAAGAATAAGAAATACTATTATTGTTTAATGTTTCTATTGACTTTGAACAATAATAGTATTTTAATTTGCAATAATAATGTAAATATATTCATTACAAAAATTATAACTATATTCGATGTAAAGGAAGAATAATTATGAAAAAAAATGACCTTTCCAAATTAAAATTAAGTGGAATTTTGGTTGCATTAGGTGTTGTTTATGGGGATATTGGAACTTCACCACTATATGTAATGAAATCAATAATTCAAGGTAATGGAGGTTTGGAAAACGTATCAGAAAATTTTATTCTTGGAGCACTGTCATTGGTTTTTTGGACAATTACTATTTTGACAACAATAAAATACGTTCTCTTAACTTTAAATGCAGATAATAATGGTGAAGGAGGAATATTCTCACTTTACACATTAGTACGTCGACAAGGAAAATGGCTTATCATTCCTGCAATGATTGGTGGTTCTGCATTGCTTGCTGATGGAATGTTAACACCTGCTGTAACTGTAACTTCTGCAGTAGAGGGTTTAGAAATAATCCCAAAATTTGATGCTATTTTAGGACATAACCAAAATATTATTATTATAATTGTAATAGCAATATTATCTTTTCTTTTCTTCATTCAACATTTTGGGACTGACCTAATTGGAAAATTGTTTGGTCCAATTATGCTTATTTGGTTTTGCACCTTAGCATTCTTTGGAATTATTAATCTTTCACATGATTGGACACTGCTACGTGCACTTTCACCTCATTATGCAATAGGTATTCTATTTAGTGATGATAATAAATTAGGTTTCTTTATTCTTGGAGGTGTATTTTTATCATCAACAGGGGCCGAAGCTCTTTATTCAGATCTTGGTCATGTTGGCAAGAAAAATATCTATGGTTCTTGGCCTTTTGTTAAAGTATGCTTACTACTAAATTATTTTGGTCAAGGCGCTTGGATATTAGCAGCAAAAAAAAATCCTGCATTTTTAAATGTAGAAGGTTTGAATCCATTTTTTAGAATGGTTCCAGATAAATTACTAATTTTTAGTATAATAATTTCAACACTAGCTGCTATTATTGCTTCCCAAGCATTAATATCAGGTTCATTTACACTTGTGTCTGAAGCTATTAAATTAAATTTATTTCCAAGATTGCACATTAAATATCCATCTAGTTCTAAAGGACAACTGTATATGCCATCAGTCAATAAAGTTTTATGGCTTGTTTGTATTGGAATTGTTCTTTACTTTAGAAGCTCTGATCACATGGAAGCTGCCTATGGATTGGCAATTACAGTCACTATGCTGATGACAACTATTTTATTATTCAACTATTTATTAAAGAAGAAGGTTTCCCCTCCTATTGCTGGAAGTATGCTTATTTTCTTTGGTATGTTTGAATTTTCATTCTTCATTTCAAATGCTATAAAGTTTATGCATGGTGGATATGTCGCAGTTTTAATTGCTTTTGCAATTTTATCACTTATGTATGTTTGGATTAAAAGTCACTACATTAAGATTCGTTTATTAGAATATGTTAATATTGAAGATTATAAAAAGCAGCTAAATCTTTTACGTCAAGATATTGATCGCCCTAAACATGCAACAAATCTTGTGTATTTAACTAATTCTGAATATTCTAAGAAAATTGAAAGAAATATAATGTACTCTATTTTAGATAAAAGACCTAAAAAAGCAGATGTATACTGGTTTGTTAATATTATTGTAACTGATAATCCTTATGACGCTGAATATGAAATAGAAACCTTTGGAACATCATATATTGTAAAAGTCCAATTAAGACTTGGTTTTAGAGTAGATCAAAAACTAAATGTTTATTTACGTCAAATTTCAACCGACTTAGTTAAGAGTGGAGAAATAGAAATCCAATCAAGAAACTACACTATAATGCCAGACAGAAAAATTGGAGATTTCCGCTTCACTATGATTGTAGAACAGCTTTCATATAATTCAAACTTAAGTTTTTGGGATGCTTTCTTATATAAAACTAAATTATTTATTAAAAAATTTACAGTCTCTCCAACAAAATGGTTTGGACTCGAAACTAGTGATGTTGATATAGAAAATGTACCTTTATTTTTAGGTTCTTATAATAACACTACTTTAAAAAGAGTTGTAAAATAATTATTAAATTATTATTTAAATTTACAAATTTTAATAGTACTACTTTTATTAAAAGAAGTGCTACAACATGGCATAGAATGTTGTAGCACTTCTTTACTTTATGCATCATATTAAAAACATTAATGAATCTGCTTATATTTTTATATAAAACCTTTTGTAAGGTTTAATGATGTTTCTGCTGTCGTCAAATCAATTTCAACCTGTTTTTCAGCATTATATGGATCGTAGTAACCTCTTTCCACCATATAATTAAAAATTCTTTCATGTGTATTTATTGCATCCTTTAGTTGTTTTCTTAAAATGCCTCTAACCTCTTGATTTGTTGTTTCGGTTAATGCAATTGCATAATTTCTCACGCCACTTTTAGCTGCAATTAAAAAATCAGTTGCAATAACTTGATCACTCATTTTATTCATACCTGTAAGACTTTCTATTAGTGCATTCATAAATTAATTCCTTTCACTATTTGATTTTTCCATGAGACTTCTTAAGTCATCAATATGCTGTTTTGTTGTAACAATATCTTCATTTAAAATTGCTTTTAATTCCTCATCAGAAACTAACGGTGACATTGTAATAGATTTTGTCAAACAAATATTTTTAAAGTTTAGTAATTCATGAATCTGATTATTTTCATTAACAGTTATTTCTTGAATATTCAACTATTAAACCTTCTTTCTCTTATTAATTTCATTATGGTTTCAGAACAACCTTAATGCATCCTTCAGTTTTGGTATCAAATACTTCATAACCGTGTTCTGCTTCACTTAATGGAAGTCTATGAGTAATAATGTCACTAGGATCTATTTTACCTTCTGCAAGCAAATTATAAAGAATTGGCATATATGGAATTACAGGTGCCTGGCCAGTTCTTATATTAATATTCCTATTTATCAAATCACCAAATGGAAATCCATTGTACCTGCCACCATAAACTCCTGTAACCTGAATCATTCCCCCCTTTCTAACTGCTTGAGTAGCAATAATAAAACCACTTAAAGAACCGCTTTGAAGTTTTAAACCACTTCCTAAAAATTCAAGAGGTGTCATTTTCCCATCCATTCCTACACAATCTATTACTACATCTGCACCTCCATGGGTAATTTCTCTTAAATATTCTCCAGTATTTTTATGCTGCTCAAAATTTACTATTTCTACTTTATTATACTTCTTTGCATGTTCTAATCTATAATCTATGTAATCAACTGCTATTACTCTTTCTGCTCCATGGAGCCAGCAAAATTTCTGAACTAATAACCCAACAGGTCCACATCCTAATACAATTACTGTACTGCCTTTCTTAACTCCTGAATTTTCTACGCTCCAATAGGCTGTTCCCATAGCATCAGACATTAATAATAACTTTTCATCTTCTACTTCTGAATCCTCAGGTATTTTAAAAGGAGTAAAATTAGCATATGGAACTCTCATATATTCTGCCTGACCACCAGGATATCCTCCAAATGTATCTGAATATCCAAAAAAGCCTCCATTTTCACCATTTGGATTTGAATTATCGCACATGCATGTCAAGTCATGTTTGCAATAAAAACATTCTCCGCAGCTTACATTAAACGGTACAATAACTCTATCTCCCTTTTTTAAATTTTTAACTTCTGGTCCTACCTCCTCAACAATTCCCATTGGTTCATGGCCAATAATATAATTTTGTGGTAAATTTGGCACCATATCATGAATTAAATGAAGATCAGAGCCACATATTGCTGAACTTGTAATTTTTACAATAATATCATCCTTCTTTTGAATCTTTGGTGCTGGAACTTCTTTAACCTTTACATTTTTTATTCCTTGAAATGTTACAGCTTTCATTTATGTTTTCCTCCAATCTTATTATTTTTCTGGTGTTGCAAATGTACCTATTCTACTTGTATCTCCTGGAAATAGATTCAAACCTGCAATTTGAGCTGCTGTTTCAGAAGCTTCCAAATCCATTTGGAATTGTTTACTCAAGTTAATTGGATGAAACCATCCTTTTTTAATCATAAGATTTGATATTTCCTCATGTGTAGTAATTGCTTCTTCTAATTGTTTTTCAAATAAATATCTAACTTCTGGAGTTGCTGCTTCTGTTAATGCTATTGCACAATTTCTTACAACACTTTTAGAGTTTAATAATAAAGCTAATGACATAGATGCATCTACAAGTTTAGGCATTCCTTCTGCATTTCTTATTTCTAAATAATCATTGATCATTTTTCTCCTCCTTGAAAAAATCTTCTTTTATGTTTCCTCTACTTAAGTTGAGGAGCTTTCTTTAATAAATTTTGTAGTTCTCGTATTTTTATAATAGATTTTTGAACATCTTTTTCTAATAATCCCTTAAGTTCCTGATCAAAAACTACGCCCTCCATCATTTTTTCCGTAGTCATGCAAATAGTTACTAAATTTAACATTTCGTGTATCTGCATCGTCTCATTTAATCCTAAACATTTTTGTCCCATATGTTACCTCCTATTTTTTTGTTCAATTGTATTCTCCCACAGGTAACTTTTTGTTATACTAAAAAAATTATGCTTTGAACGGTATTTCTACTATCAAAAGCATAATCTAAAAATTTTTAATCTATAACTCATTTATAATTTCTATTATATATATTTTTTATATTCAATTCTTCTATGAATTCATACAAGTATATGAGTATTGTACCTATTAAATAACTAAAAATATCTTTAAAATCAAAAGTTGCTCCAATTATTATTCTAGCAAGTTTAAAACTTTCCAAATGTAATATTGATACTAAATTAAAATATTGCCCCACTTCAATTATACATGCAAATAAAAATACACCTAGAGGTAGAAACTTTAACTTTTTCATAAAGCTTCTAATAAAGAAATATAAAACGCTAACTACCAAAGCATCACCAACAAATGGCCTAATTATATTATCATGAACAAAAACTCCTATATATATTTCTATAATAAGTAAAACCACGAAAATTGCCAAATATTTGAATTGAATCTTCATAATTATTAGTTCCTTTCTTAAGTCAAAATCATCATGAAAGTAGTTCTCTCATAATTATTCTTAAATATTAACTAGATTTAATTGTAATAGTATCCCACAAAAATTTATATTATCTTTTCGTACTAGACAATTTTAAAATATAAAAAATAGAGTTAAGAATCCTCATTTTTAACTCTATTTTTTATTATATTTAATTAAATCTTATGTTCATTAAAGTATTCTTCTTCCTGCATAAAAACCATAAACAGGACTTACTTTGATAACATCCCCTGTTTGTGGAGCATGAATCATTTGTCCATTTCCTACATATATGCCAACATGTCCTGTATGAGGAAATACCAAATCTCCTGGCTTAAGTTGATCTTCACTAACCGGCTGTCCCTCATCAATCTGTGTATATGTAGTTCTCGATATATCTATTCCGGCTGCATGCTTGTACACATATGAAGTAAAGCCTGAACAGTCAAAAGTATCTGGTCCTGTTGCTCCCCATACATATTTTGCGCCCAAATGTTTATATGCTTCATTTAATATAGCTTGAGCATTTCCACCTGCTGGAGCTGATATTGATTTCCCAGATTTTTTAACGCTTGATTTTGAACTTGATGCCGAACTTGAAGATGAATTTACTGCCTCTGCTGCTGCCGAAGCTGCTGCTTGAGCCTGTCTTTTAGCATCCGCAGCTTCTTTTTCCTCTGCAGCTTTCTTTTGACTTGCTAATACTTTTGCTTTTTCTACTTTAGCATCAATTTCTTTACTTACAATTGGACTTTTAATTTGGCTATTTTTAATACTTACTAGTTGAGTAATAGCCCCTTGAATTTCTGCCGAAGAACTATTAGTACTATCTATAACATCAAATTGAGCCTTTACTGCATCCCTTTCCAATTGTGATAAATATTCTGCGTCAAATTTACTCTTTTCATTTTGAGCTTGAGCTGCTAAATTTAATTGTTCTCGTTTCTTTCTTTCAAGTTCACTCAAATTATCCTGAACCTCTTTATTAAGCTTATTAATTTCATTCTTTTTATCATCTAAAGATTTAATCTTTGTATTTAATTCTTGTTTCTTACCTTCAACTTTTTCAATAGCTTCTTTATCTTTATCTACAATTTTAGTTACTGCTTCCAGCCTTGAAAAAAGCTCTGTAGATGAACTAGACTCCAAAACAAATTTAACATAGTTGAATTCTAAATCTCCTGCTGTATAAACGGCCTTAAGTCTTTTTCCTAAAGCTAAATCCAAATCACTGATGTCCTTTTTACATTGCTGAATATCTTTTTTTGTATTTTCAACTACCATATTTATGTTTTGTATATCTCTTTTATTTTTTTCTACAGTTGCTTGTAATGATTCCATTTGGGAATTCAAATCATAAATTTGATTTTCAATATTTCTAATTTTATCCTCAATTTCAGCATATTTTTGTCTAGAATCACTTAATTGAGCATTACTGGGTGCTGCAAATACAGGCATGGAACCACTAAATGTTACTACAGCTGCTAATGCAATAGCTAAAACTTTTTTCTTCATATATTTCGGTTTTTAAACCTCTTCCCCCTTTGTTTCCCCTATTATTACATAATTATAGCACTTTTAACAATGCTCAACAATCCATATATATATGGTAAAATTGACTATAATATTCATTTATATCTATATATTACTTAGTACTTTTTAGTAATACTTTTAATTCATCAACTTTCATTGGTTTTTCTTCACCATTAATATTTACATAACAAATTACATTTTCTATTTTATTCATCTTTATATTTTTAACACCTAATTTTCTCTCCACCATACTTTTTCTCCAAAGATAATTTTTAGTTAGAGTCATCTTAGGAGGAATTACTGAATCCAATAGAAATATATGCTCATCATGAGTAGCCGTTTGCATATTTGCTTCATAAGTAAAAATTATATGAAAAGAAAGTTTTGATATTTCTACATCTGAATTATTCTTTACTTCAAAATCAGTATAATAATAATTAGCATCATCATAAAATTCTTTTTCTGTTATTATAAGTGGATCATCACTACTTCCACTTGTAGGTTTTTTCTCTACTTTAGCTTCTTTTTCATCATTAACCTTGTTCACATTATTAGTAACATCCTTTAATGTCTCATAGTAATATCCTACTGTTGTTCCTATAAATGTTATAAAAAGAAAAGCCGATATAATTTTTAAACCTTTCTTATGTTTAATTACACTCCTTATCAATAAAATAAACGAAATAACTATTCCTATAATTCCAAATGCAAATATTGCTAATTGATATTTTTGCATCATAATCTTACTACATCCCCATTCAACATCTTTTAATAACCAATTTTTCACCATATTTAGTATATCATAAATTATTGCTTTATTTTAAGCTTTATGAAAAATTTTGTTGTAAAAATGCATCACTTTATAAATTTTGTTGAATGATAAAACCTTTCATATCTTTTAAGAATCTATTTTATCATTTAACACTAAAAATGCCTATCATGCTGTTAACAAAAAGGCTGTTTACATGATAGGCTGTATATCAATTAATTTTATGGAACTAATCTTGTTCTATCCCTAGGTATCAAACTTGTTTCCCTAATGTTTTCAAAGCCTAAAATCTTAGCAGTTATTCTTTCAAGACCAATTGCTAATCCTCCATGTGGCGGCATCCCATATTTAAAGTTTGAAGTATAGCTTTCATAATTTTTAGGATTTAATCCCTTATATTTTATATTTTCTAAAAGCATACTATAATCGTGAATTCTTTGCCCTCCAGTTGTAATTTCAATTCCTCTAAATAATAAGTCAAAGCTATGCGTTTCTGTGTTTCCACAAGGCATTGTATACATAGGTCTCTTTTTCCTTGGATAATGAGTTAAAAATATAAATTCACATCCCAGCTTTTCCTTTGCATATTTACAAATTAATTTTTCGCCTTCTGGATCCATATCTCCATCTAAACCTGTTTTATTATATTCTTTCTCCAATATTTCTAAGGCTTCACAAAATTTTATTCTTGGGATTTTATCTTCAATAGCAGGTACTTCTGCTTTTAAAATATCTAAGTATTTTTTCCCTTCTTCCTTAACTTTTTTCAAAATAAATTTTAATAAATTTTCTTCTAAATCCATTATCTCTTTTTCATCTTCTATAAATCCTATTTCTAAATCCATACTAATATATTCATTTAAATGTCTATTAGTATTATGTTCTTCTGCCCTATATACATGCCCAATTTCAAAAACCCTTTCAAAGCCAGCGCCAACCATCATTTGCTTATAAAACTGTGGACTTTGAGCTAAATATGCTTCTCTTTCAAAATATTGAACCTTAAATACTTCTGTACCACCCTCTGCACCTTCTTCTACAAGCTTTGGTGTAGATATTTCTGTAAAATCTTCTCTTTTTAAAAATTCTCTAAAACCTTCAACTATTATATTTTGTATTTTAAATATTGCATTTACTTTTTCATGTCTTATACTTAGCATTCTATTATTTAGCATAGTATCTAAATTCACCTCTAAATTTTCCTTGTTTATTTCAATAGGAAGCTCTTCAATGGTACTATTAATAATTTTCATAGCTTCAGCAGCAACTTCAAATGGATTTAAATTATTCTTGCTTTCAACAACCATTCCTGAGATTTCAATTACCGACTCTAATTTAACCTCACTATATTCTTGCTCATTATTATTTAAAACACATTGTACTAATCCTGTTCTATCTCTTAGTACAACAAAAGTTATTGATTTCAATTTTCTTATGCGATGAACCCAGCCTTTAATAGTTACTGTTTTATTTATATAATTCTTTAATTGATTTATCATTATTCTTTTCATTATTATTTCCATTCCTTTCTTTAGGCAATATAAAATTTCTTTCAAACTTAAATATACTCTTTGATTTAAATTATTTTACTAATATTCATACTTTTAATAACTCTTTATAATTTTACTGCGCAATAATTTTATAAAAAGCCTTAAATTTTCTATTAAATAAAAACAGCCCCTTGAGTTATAAAACTCAAGGGGCAAATCTCTTCGCGGTACCACCCTTTTTTACTTATGGATATAAATGCATTAATGCTAACACTAATATTCCCTGCATTTAACATATCCTTATATTATAAAATTTTATCAAGTTAATGACATAACTAAAATAAAATTGGCCATTTTCATTTTAATATAAAAAAGCTTTCACTTCTTTATAGAAGTGAAAGCTATATTTCACGGTGCCATTCTACTTTGACAAAATTTAATAAACTAAGTCATCTCAAACATTATAACGACTGCCGCCGGCTTACCCTACTAAAAATTTCAGATAAGCTTCTCCAGGATGTCTTCGATAAAAACTTTCTCATAGAGCTCTCACCCTCCTCTACTCGCTTAAGATACTAATATAATATCTACTCTTCCCTTCAAAGAATTTTATTCTTTATTTTTTTATATCTTACTCTTTATAATAAAATTTGTCAATACTAATCAATATTTTTGCTTTACATAAAGTATATTGAAAATAAAACGAAAATTAAATGATAAATCAAACTAAAAGGAGGACTTTTTATGGTTATGAATATTGCAGATTCAAAAGGACTAGGCGCATCTAAATATAATAATTCTAGCAGTGAAACAAAGAAAACTAGTGCAGAAAGTAATGAAATTAATTATTCTAAAGACAATCTGGAAGTTTCTCAAGTTTTAGGTAATGATTCATTTGTAAAATCAACAGAAGATGACATAAAAAATTCAACTTACAAACCAATAAAGAAAAAACTTACTCCTGAAGAAATTGAAGCTTTAAAAGATGAACAAGATAAATCTGAAAAAGAACTTATAAAAAAATTTATAAGTGATACTATAAAAAATCAAAATAATTTATTAGGTAAATCAAGTAATGACAATAATGGACTCCCACAATCTTCAAAAGATTTACTAATTAAAATATTTGGTTCTTTAGAAAATGCTTATCCTCCAATTGCTACAACTCCAGAAGGTGCTCAAGCAGCAATTACTGAAGGTGGTCCATATTCTGTAAATGCCGTTGCAGATCGTATTATGAGCATGGCAACAGCTATAGCAGGAGATGATAAGGATAAATTACAAAAAATGAGAGATGCTGTAGAAGAAGGTTTTTCACAAGCCGGGTTAATTTTTAAAGATGCAACTACAAGTGACTTACCTCAGATTTGCAAAGATACTTATACTGAAATTATGAGCAGATTTGATAAACTTCAAAATAAAACACACGTAGAATCTCAAAATAATTAATCAATAAATATATATTTTGTACTATAATATAAACAAATAACTATGTTAATCAAAAATACTTAATTACATTAGGAGAATTATTATGAACTTTAACAAAATACACCACATTGCTATTATAGCTTCTAACTATGAAGTTTCTAAAAATTTTTATGTAAATTTACTAGGTTTTGAAATAATACGTGAAAATTATAGAAAAGATAGAAACTCGTATAAATTAGATTTAAAAATAGGTGACAGCGAAATTGAACTTTTTTCAATGAACGAAGCTCCAAAAAGACTTACAAGGCCTGAAGCCTGTGGTTTAAGGCATTTAGCTTTTCAGGTAAACAATATTGAAGAAGTTATTGCAGAATTAAACTCTAAAGGTATTTTAACTGAACCAATTAGAATAGATGAATATACTAATAAAAAATTCACCTTCTTCAACGATCCAGATGGTTTGCCATTAGAATTACATGAGTAATTCAAGCAATTATTAAATGAATACATCTTCAGCTAAATTTTAAAGGACTGTTACACTGAAATTTAATAATACAATAATATTCCTCACATCTTCTTTGAGGTTATATATTGTATATAAATCCTTTAGTGTTACAGTCCTTTGTTTTTTCTTTAATATATTATTAAACTAACTTTTACATCGCTTTTCCTGGCATTACTGCATCTAATATTCCAATTGCTAACGCTGCTAACAATGCACCTATTATAGAAACACTCATAGTAGGAACTAAAAATTGAGCCACATATATAATCACTGCTGCTATAACAAATCCTTTTATTCCTCTTCCAAATGGTGATGCATCAACACCCATAAATGATTCCACCAAATAATCTAATACACTTATTACTATTGCAGCTAATATAAATGACCACAATCCACTAATTGAAAAACCTGGTGTAAAAAATGAAGTTATTGCTAAAATTACAGCTGTTAACAACATTCTTCCTACCCAGCCTAAAATACCTTTACCTTCAACATGTTCTCCAGTAGTATGTTCTTTATGATGTACCATATATAATTACCTCCTTAAAAATTAATTAAATCTAGGTGTAATTATAATTTACCCATAATAAAAAAAAATATAATCATTATTAAAGTTATTATTATATTCAACTTAGGAGCTTTTAACCTTTCACACCATAGAATTCATAAGTTGTAATTATTTTATATAAAAATATTAATAACCTCTTATTTCTAAAAAATAATAATAAGATTAATTAATTCCATTATCAACATGGTATAGTGTTATACTAACCAAATCTCTCTTATTAAAAAATCTTATTCCTCTTTTACTATGCCCAAGCCCTCTGCTTACTACTAGTTTTTTATCCTTCACTTCATAAATCCCATGACTATATTTAGGGAAAAACTTTCTTTCTGGTGAAAGAATTGCACCTAAAAGCGGAAGCCTTATCATTCCTCCATGTACATGACCTGATAATGTCAAATCTACATTATACTTTGAATATTCTTCAAAAAATAATGGATTATGTGCCAGTAAAATATTAAATTCTTCCTCTTTACAATTCTTAAGAACCTTACTAATAACTTTCCCTACATTATCTGGCCTATTAATTACTTTATAATAAGCAAGTGGTATATGAAGTCCATAAATATTAATATGATTACTTTTTCTAACCATAGTTATTTTTTCATCATTTAATATTTTAATTCCAAATGTCCTAAGCTTATTTAACAAATATTCTAAGTCTTCTTTTTTTAATCTTATTTCATGATTTCCAACAATATAATATATTTTATATCTCTTACTTAAAGTCTCTGCTAAATTTAAAAACTTTTCAAATTTAGTATCGTATTTATTTACCATATCACCTGTCATTACAATCATATCTGGTTCTTCTTCGTAAATTTTCTCCAATAATATAAAATCATCCTTCTCAAAACCATAGCTATGGAAATCTGATAGCTGTACAATCTTAAATTTATTAAACTCCTTTGGTATTTTATTATTTTTAATTTCATATTTTGAAACTTCTATTAATGTATTATCTACATATAGCCTTGCAGCTAGCAAAGCGGCTCCTCCCGCAACAATTAAACCTTCTAACATATTTTACTCCATTTCTATGTATCACTTATAAAACTAGCTATTTATGAAATCATTCTTTAATCTCAATAATCTATATATTTTATACTATACAACACTTTTCCTTATTTGCACCTATTATATATTAACAAATTCTAAAGAACAATAATAACAGTAACTATTTTGTTCATTACACAAATAATTACTGTCTTAATTTTATTTTCTATTGACCTTTATTCCAACATTTTATTTTTAAGCTTAAAGCTTAAGTTGGTAATTTGATTTAAAATGTTATCTATTAACTTTTTTTGATCCTTCCCTATAATATCTATATTTTTTATTACTCCCTTTGTTAATAGATTTAAGTTACTTAAAAATTTATCTAGAAACTCTTTTGAATTAGTTTCTTCTACATTTATTAGTTCCTCCCAAAATAATAATGGAGAAATATAAACTTCAAATACTTGGACACATATATTATAATTATTATCGTTTTTATTATAATCTTCATAACATGACATTATTAAAAATTCCCTTGCAGCTTTAAGAATTCTATCTTTGTCTTGTCCATTACACAAAACTAGCTCTATTGAATTTATGGCCGCATTAATAATTAAACTTTGTATATCCTTTGGCAAAAAAGATATAAATGATATTGAAAAGCGATTGATTTCTTGCTGGATAATTGCTTGATTTGTTTCCTTATTTAGCTTTCCACTTTTATCCAAAAGCACATTTGCCCTATGATAATCTAAGGGATTAATTTTAAAGTCTGTTTCTATATAATGAAATTCACCTCCTATTTGATTAAAAAGGCAATAAACATAATCATACTTTGAATTGATACATATTATTTTTGATTTATTTTTATTAATTTCATTTATATATTTAGTAATAAATTCATTAGAAAATCCTTGTCCATTTATAGATATACATTTGCTTACTTTGTCAGATAATATAGTTACATATTGTGCCTTATTGCCTCCCTTTGAATGTCCTGTAACAATAACATCCTTAAATTCTAAATTATTTATATAATCTAAAGCCTCTATTTGCTCTTTTGTATCGTGTTCATAAGCTCCTTGTCCATTATCCTTCCATTCGCCTTCCGTAACAGTCCCTCTAAATACTACTGTTGCATTATTTTGTTTATCTACAAAACATGCTGCTCTCATACTCCTGGTATATTTATTATCTATATGTGTAATCCTTAACTCCATCAGCCTAGGTTTACTACTAATTTGAAGTAAAATCTTTTTCCACTCCTCTGCAGACATTTTTATGCTGCAGACATCCATTTCTTCAAATTTGCCACTAATTATAAGCCTCTCTACAATCTTCATAAGCTCTTCATTTTCCACTGCATCTAGTTGTAGATATATTAAATTATCTAAAAGTATTAATTCTTCATGTGTCAATTCACTCATTATACCTCACCTAAACTCATAAAAATAATATCTATATAATAAATTATTCAATAATCAATAAAAGAAACCTTATATTTTAGTAAATTCCCATTATTTTCATTAAATAAAAGGAGAATAATAATGATATAAAATTACAATTCATTATCAATTGATAAAACATTCTAATTGGCTAATTCCCTTGACTTTAAGGAGTATTAAGGTATATTATTATATTACTTTAATTTATCAAGTGATAACAAATAATAAAATTATGGAGGTCATTTATATGAATGCTAAAATTAAAGCAGCTCGTATGTCTCTAATTTCAAATACAAGTTTAATAATCATGAAATTAATTGTTGGTATTTTTACTGGTTCAGTAAGTATAATATCTGAAGCGATACATTCTACTATGGATTTACTTGCTGCAATAATAGCCTTTTTTTCTGTAAAAATATCAGATAAACCAGCAGATGATAACCATCCCTATGGTCATGGGAAAATAGAAAATATATCTGGTGTTATAGAATCTCTGCTTATTTTTACCGCTTCTATATGGATAATAATTGAAGCTGTGAAAAAAATCGTTAATCCAGGCGAAATCGAATCTGTTGGAATGGGCTTTGTAGTAATGTTTATTTCTGCTGCTGTAAATTTTATGGTTTCAAAAAAACTATACAAAATAGCAAAACAAGAGGATTCTATTGCTTTGGAAGCTGACGCCCTCCACTTAAAGGCAGATGTTTACACATCCCTTGGTGTCGGCATAGGATTATTCTTAATTTGGATTACTAATTTAAATTTCTTAGATCCAGTAGTTGCAATATTAGTTGCAATATTTATATTAAAAGAAGCTTTTGAGTTATTAAAATCTGCATTCAATCCTCTTTTAGATATAAAGTTATCCGATGAAGAAATAGATATAATTGAAAACACTATAAGTAAATATTCTTCTGTGTTTTGTAATTTTCATGATCTTAAAACTAGAAAATCTGGTCACATACGTTATATTGACTTACACTTAGTGTTTCCTGAAAACAAGTCAATTAAAGAAGCCCATGACATATGCGATAAAATAGAATACGACATAGCTCAAGTTTTAAACAACACTCAGGTTATGATTCATTTAGAGTCTTCTGATAAGGCATGCAGTACATGTAATCATGGAATTAACTGTATCTAAATTAAATAAAACTCTCATGATTTATTTAAAATCATGAGAGTTTTATTTAATTTACAGTTTAAACTGTTTTTATGCGTAAAATTCTTAATTTCAATATTGTTTTTTTATATCTATAGGTGGCTTTAAGTAAAATATTTTTCATCTTACTTTATATAAGTATGAATTTAAATAATTTAGAAATATTCATATTTCTAATATGTATAAAAGTTAAAGTTTAAAATTAAACTCAACTTTCCAATATAAGCTTCATTATTATTTACATAAAAAGCTTCATTATAGTTATTATTAATGCTGAAAAACCTGCAGTTATTGGGATTGTTATAACCCAAGCCCATACTATGTTTTTAGCTACTCCCCATTTTACTGATTTAAATCTTTTTGATGCACCAACTCCCATTACTGTTGTTGAAATTATATGAGTGGTGCTAACAGGAGCATGGAATAACGTAGCAAGAAATATTACTGCTGTTGCTCCCGTTTGAGCTGCAAATCCATTTACTGGCGTTAATTTTGCCATTCCGCTTCCCATAGTCTTAATTATCTTTTTTCCACCTACAGAAGTCCCTAGTGCCATAGCTGATGCACAGGCTGCTATTACCCAAACTGGCACTTCAAAAGTACTGATAAATCCTCCACTTAATAGAGCCATAGTTATAAGCCCCATAGATTTTTGAGCATCATTTCCACCATGGTTAAATGCCATAAGTGATCCTGCTACAACTTGAAGTTTCAAAAATATCTTATTAACAACATGATATTTATATGGTTTTAATATCCAATTCAATAAAAACATTATTGCATAACCTACTATAAAGCCTATAAGTGGCGAAAGAAACAACCATATTACAACACTATGAAAAAGATTGTACCAATTTACCACTTGAAAAGAATGATTATATGCTATTCCTCCGCCAACTAGCGCTCCTATTAAGGCATGAGAAGAACTGCTTGGAATACCAAAATACCATGTAATTAAGTTCCATATGATAGCTGAAATTAATACCCCAAGTATAACCCATTGTTCTATGGATGAATGTTTTACTATATCATCACCTACAGTTTTGGCAACAGCCGTTCCACTAAATGCTCCTATAAAATTAAATATAGCGCATATTATTATAGCAGCTTTAGGTGAAAGCGCCCTTGTTGTTATTGATGTAGCTACGGCTGTTGCTGTATCATGAAATCCATTTATAAAATCAAATATTAGAACTAAAACTACTATAAATACTGTTATGATCATTGTGCTATGCATTTTTTATTACAACTCCCTCTACAGTGTTGGAAATCTTTTCACACTTATCCATAGTATTTTCTAAAATTTGATATATTTCTTTCCATTTTATTATTTCTATTGGATTAGGTTCATTTTTAAATAATTCCGATACTGTCTTTCTAAATAAGCGATCTGCTTTACTTTCAATATCATGAATACATACTATTTTTTCACGTATCCACTGAGCTTTATTTGCTACTGAATTTAAGCCTCTCATTAATTCTAAAATATGCTGAGTACATTCCACTATCATGTCTGCAAAAATTTTAGCCTCTTCAGTGCTTTTAGTAATATCATACATTAAAAACCTATGCATTGTTGAATTGGTTAAATCCAAGACATCATCCAATTTTTTTATTAAAGAATAAATATCTTCTCTGTCTATTGGAGTAATAAATGATTCACTTAATTCTTTAACTACAATGTTAACTAGCCTATCTCCTTTATGTTCTAATACTTCAATTTTACTAACATTAAGTTCCTTATCCTGCAGATTGTCTAAACTATGTCTTAAAAGTATTGCTCCTTCATTTACAATTTCAGCAGCTTCAAAAAATAACTTATAAAACTTATCTTCCTTTGGCTTTAAACTAAACATACCATCACTCCCTATAAAAATATAGACACTCGACATATTATTAAAATTATAGCCCATATTCAAGTATATGCCTTTTTAACCAATTATTAAACCATTTTTAATAAACTTAACCTAATTTTAATATTGGCGTATGTTATTACGACAAAAATTAAACCTGCAGATACTTCACTTCTGAAAATCTGCAGGTTTTTTTAATTTAAATAAATTTTTTTAAATAAACAACATGTTATTTTTGATTTTTCCTATGGAATCATAATTAATTATTATATCCATAATTTAGCCATGAAACTATTTTTTCAAATTACATAAATAATTTCATTATATATATTATTAATGCTGAAAGAGCCGCTGTTATTGGAATAGTAATAATCCAAGCCCAAACTATATTTTGAGCAACTCCCCATTTTACTGATTTAAGCCTTTTAGATGCACCAACACCCATTACAGTTGTTGAAATTATATGAGTAGTACTAACTGGAGCATGGAATAAAGTTGCGAGAAATATTACTCCTGCACCACCAGTTTGAGCTGCAAAGCCATTTACTGGAGTTAATTTGGCCATTCCACTTCCCATAGTTTTAATAATCTTCTTTCCTCCTGAAGCCGTTCCAAGTGCCATAGCTATTGCACAAGACGCAATAACCCATTTAGGAACTTCAAAAGTATTAATTAACCCACCACTTAATAGGGCCATTGTAATTAATCCCATTGATTTTTGAGCATCATTACTTCCATGGTTAAAGGCCATAAGTGATCCTGCAGCAATTTGCAGCTTTAAAAATATCTTATTTACTATTCTAAGTTTAAATGGTTTTAAAATATAATTTAATAATTTCATCAAAATAAATCCAACTGTAAACCCTATGACTGGCGCAATAAATATCCACACTATTACTTCATGGAAAAGATTACTCCAGTTAACTACATTAAAACTATTATTGTAAGCCATTCCTCCACCTATTAATGCACCTATTAATGCATGAGAAGAACTACTTGGAATACCATAATACCATGTAATTATATTCCAAATTATTGCTGAAATTAAAACTCCTAGTATAACCCATTGTTCTATACTTTTATGACTAACAATGCTTTCACCTACGGTTTTAGCTACTCCTGTTCCAGCAAATGCACCTGCGAAATTAAATATAGCACATAATATAATAGCAGTTGTTGGTTTAAGCGCTCTAGTAGTAATAGTAGTTGCAACGGCTGTAGCTGTATCATGGAAACCATTTATAAAGTCAAAAGCCAATACAAAGATTACTATTAATACTGTTATAATCATAGTCATACTAAGCATTCTTGATTACAACTCCCTCTACAGTATTTGCAATTTTTTCACAATTATCAATTGTATTTTCTAGAATTTGGTAAATTTCTTTCCATTTAATAATTTCAATTGGATTAGTTTCATTTTTGAATAATTCTGCTACAGTTTTTCTAAATAAACTATCGGCTTCACTTTCAATCTTATGAATAGTTTCAATTTTTTCTCTTATGTATTGAGCCTTATTACCAACTGAACTTAGGCCTTTCATTAATTTTAAAATATGATTTGTACATTCTACTATCATATCTGCCATAAGTTTAGCTTCATTACTGCTTTGATTAATATCATACATTAAAAATCTATGCATTGTTGAATTTATTAAATCTAATACATCATCTAATTTCTTAATTAATGCATAAATATCTTCTCTGTCTATTGGTGTTATAAATGATTCATTTAATTCTTTAACTACAATATTAACTAATCTATCGCCTTCATGCTCTAAATCTTCTATTTTATTAACATTATTTTCTTTATCTGATAAATTATCAAGACTTGTTCTTAAAATCACTGCTCCTTCATTAACCTTTTCTGCTGCTTCTAAAAATAATTTGTAGAATTTATCTTCCTTTGGTTTTAAGTTAAACATCTTATTATCACATCTCCCTGTAAAATATAAACATTCGACATATTATTAATTATTATAGTCCTGTTCAAGTATATTCTATTTTTAATAATTTTTAAACTATTTTTTATAAAACTTAACCTAAATTTAATATAAAAATACTTTATTTTTATATTTTATTGGTTCTTTTTTATAAAAAATACCAATAAAAGCATGTAAAATCAAATTTTACATGCTTAAATGATATATCCTTTTATTCGTTTTCGGTATTTTTCTTTATTCTTGGGAAATATGTTGTATGAAGTAATTCATGTGCTTTGTGACTTAGTGGATGTCCTAAATATTTTTCATATATTGCAAGAACTTCAGGATTTTCATTTGATCTTCTAAGAGTCTTAGCTCTATCTATTTCATTTAATCCTTCTGCTCTCTTTTGAAGTATTGCTTGTTTGTTTCCCTTTATCTTTGGCTGACCGCCGCCACCAATACAACCTCCAACACAAGCCATGATTTCTATAGCGTGGAAGAATTCTTCTCCTGATCTTATTTTATCTAACATCTTAGCTGCTTCTCTAAGACCATGAGCAACACCAATTCTAAGCTTTATGTCTCCTGCTTCAAGTTCACATACTCTAAAGCCATCCCAACCTCTAAGACCTTCAAATTCAATATTATCAAGTCTTTCTCCAGTCATTTTTTCAAGGGCAGTTCTTGTTGCTGCTTCTATAACTCCACCAGTTCTACCAAAGATTATTCCAGCACCAGTATATTCACCCATGATTGTATCTATTTCTTCATCTTCAAGTTCTTTTAAATTAATACCTGAAGTTTCGAATAACTTTATAAGTTCTCTTGTTGTAATTACATAGTTAACATCTGAGTCTAAGTCTACAGAAAATTCTGGTCTTGAAGCTTCATATTTTTTAGCTATACAAGGCATAATTGCCACAGATGCAACTTCTCTTCTTGATAAACCTTTTTCTTTAGCCCATATTTCTTTAGCAACTATTCCAAACATTTCCATTGGAGATTTTGCAGAAGATGGAACTTCTAACATATCTGCATAATTTTGTTCTATAAATTTAATCCAAGAAGGACAACAAGATGTAAGGATCGGAAGTTTAACATTTTTATCACCAGCCATATGTCTTTCAAGTCTGTCTTGAAGTTCAGCTGCTTCCTCCATTATAGTTAAGTCAGCTCCCCAGCTTGTATCAAATACATAGTCTACTCCGAGTCTTCTAAGACCAGCTGCTATTTTCTTTTCAACATTTTCTCCTGGTTCAAATCCAAAAGCTTCACCAATAGCAACTCTTACAGCTGGTGCCATTTGAGTAATTACTACCTTATCAGGTGTAGCTAAATCTCTAAGGAATAACATTGTATTATCTCCTGTAAATATTGCATCTACAGGACATGCTGATACACATGCTCCACAGTGTGTACATCTATTATAATCTATTTCATGTTTCTTTTTTAATTCTCCATCAATGCAATCTACTGGACATGCTCTTTTACATGCTCCACAGCCTATACATTTTTTTGTAATTGTCAATTTAATAAGATGACTACATTGAGAAGTTGGACATTTCTTTTCTTCAATATGTTCTTCAATTTCAGCATAAAACTTTTCAATTATTTCTTCCATAATGTTATGCTTTTGATGCATCTTAGTTTTTACAGTTATTGCAAGATTTCTTAAGGTGTAGATTTCACGCATATCAGATACACCTTTACTTATTTTGTTTATAACATTGTACATTGCAGTTATATCATCTTTAACTATTTCATAATTTTTATATGATCCATCTTTGATTTTTGCAAGCAAATATCTGATATAGAATTTTTCAAATTGAATTATACAATCTTCTTGAGATAATATAATAATAGTTCTACTAATATTTTCATAAAATAAACCAAAATCAAATTCTTTGTTTAAGCTATCTTCAGTTAAGAAACCTCCAAATGGAAGCCCTATTTGTGCCGCCTTAAAGCCGCTATTATTTATTAAACCTCCACAAAGCTCGATTATATCTGCAAGTGTAGCTCCTTCTGGTACCTCAACTATACCCGGATTGTTAACTTTTCCACAAATGGCAACAGTTCTTTTTTCGCTATTTGTGATTTGTTTTAATTCTTCTTCACTAAAAACTGTGAAAACAGATCCTAATGAACTTTGAATTAAAGCTGTTTTTTTCTCTGACATTAGTATTCACTCCTTAATTCTTGGAACTTTTTAATATTTTGTATTTTGTGTTTATGACGGTTTTATCTTTAATTAAGAATAAAACTACTTTAATTATACTTATTCCTTAGCTATTAGTAAAGTTCTATTTATAAACAATCTAATGTTAAATAAATAAAACCTGACTAGTTTTTTTACAAACTGTCAAGTTTTATTTCACAAAAACCGTACTATAACATAGTTAAATTATTCACATACTAAACGAATTATTTTTCCTGAATAATCCCCATGTAAATTTGTAATATTCATTCCTGCATACATTAATGCTCCACCTGAGTAAACTTCATTGGTTTCTTCATTTCTATAAAGCACATCTTCAATAAGCCCTTTTAGTTTTATTCTTCTGCTATGATAATTAGGTCTTCCCAAGACTTGAATACAAGTAATTAATACTTCTTTTTTATCTTTTGCTACCACTTCATAAGCATCAAAACAGTTGTTCTCCGAAAAATTAGAAATACGATAATAGTCTCCACTTCGCACTAGATCATTATATTTATGATACATTTCAATTTGTTTAGGTATCATATCTCTATCCTCTTGAGATATTTTAGTAATATCTAATTCATATCCAAAAGTACCTGATAAAGCTACATAACCTCTAGTCTCAAAAGGAGTAGCTCTTCCTACTGTGTGATTAGGACAATCACTAACATGTGCCCCCATAGCTGATAATGGGTAAACCATAGCTGTTCCTTGTTGGATTTTTAGTCTTTCAATTGCATCTGTATCATCGGAACACCAAATTTGAGGGCTATAATATAACATTCCAGGATCAAATCTCGCTCCACCTCCTGAGCAATTTTCCAATAACAAATCTGGAAAATCTGTCGTTAATCTATCCATCATTTCATATACTGCAAGCATATATCTATGGAATATCTCACCATGACGTTCTGGTGGAATATTATTACTTCCTAAATCGGTAAGCTGTCTATTCATATCCCATTTTACATATTTAATATTTGCACTTGAAAGAACCCTCTTTAAACTTTCATAAATATAATCAACAACTTCTTTTCGTGTTAAATCAAGTACATATTGTTCACGACATAAAGCAGGAGTACGTCCTTCAATATGTATACACCAGTCTGGATGTTTACGGTATAAATCAGAATCTGGTGATATCATTTCAGGTTCAAACCAAATACCAAATTCTAAGCCCAATTTATTAACCTCATCTACAAGATACTTTAACCCACCTTGTATTTTATCTTCGTTAACTATCCAATCTCCAAGAGAAGAATTATCACTATTACGATGCCCAAACCAGCCATCATCCATAACAAGCATTTCAATTCCAACCTTTGAAGCTTCTTTAGCTATAGCTAATAATTTTTCTGTATTAAAATCAAAATAAGTAGCTTCCCAGTTATTAATTAGTATAGGACGCTTTTTGTCTTTATATTTTCCTCTTATTAAATGATTGCGGTATAAATCATGGAAGGTTCTTGTCATCTTTCCTAATCCTTCATCAGAATACACCATAACTACTTCTGGAGCCACAAATTCTTTATTAGACTCTAAAAGCCATGAAAAATCAATTGGATTAATTCCCATTTGGACTCTTGTAGTATCAAATTGACACCCTTCTACTTGTGCTAAAAAATTACCTGAATAAACAAAATTAAAACCATAAACATTTCCACTGTCTTCAGTAGCAGTCCTATCTAAAAGAGCAATAAATGGATTATTTTGATGACTTGATTCTCCCCTTATTGAAGAAACAGCTTGGGTTCCATATGTAACTTTTCTTCTTGAAATATGCCTTTCTCTAGCCCATGCTCCATGAAGTGATATGATATCATAATCTATTCCATCGAAATCTACACACATAGATAGTGCTTTTGTAATAGTAATACAGTTTTCACTGCAATTTTTTATACGAACGCTTCTAGTTATTACATCCAACTCTTCAAAAACTGTGTAAACTAAATTCACTTCCAAATTTAAATCTTTATCTATACATGTTATTTCAAGACTAGTGCATTCATTTTCATTTCCAAAGGTAGCAGGCATGCCGCGAAGCTTTTCTTTTCCTCCAAATATTCTATGTGAACTATATTGAAGTCTGCAAGCAGTATGTCCATTTGCATCTCTTACTGCAAAGCATGTTTCTCTGAAATCCCCAATCCCATGTGTTGAGTATTCCATTGGAAAACTATCATAAAAACATACTCTATCACGATTATTTTTAGATGGTACAAATGGTGATTCTTCTGTTCTCATTAAATAATTTACATTTTCATCCACTATCTTTTTCCCAAAATAAACATGTCCTAAAAACTTTTCTTCATCTACTACGGCAATAATATAAGAAGTATTTTTTCCATCAAGTTTAAAGACTTTATGTTCCTCAAAAAATTTAATACTCATAAATTAATCTCCTACTTTCATTAATATTTTATAGAAAAGGATTTCTTTAAATGTAATATCATTATATCAAAATAATATGCTTTTTAATGTATATATTTACATTTTTTATCTCACATTATTAGTTTTGTGAAATTATACAACAGTTATTTGTGATATAATTATTCAATCAAATAAATTACTTATGAAATAATTGGAGGTAAATATGAGTTCTTTAGAAGAAGTTTTTTCTATTATAGTTAAAGTAGACACGCCGATTGTTGTTGGCCAAGATGATATTGTTGGAAGGCGACAATTAATTCCAATTATTAGTGGTGAATTCACTAGTAAAGATCAACATGGAATTATCCTTCCAGGAGGAGTTGACAGTCAAATTATACTCCCTGATGGGACATGCGAATTATCTGCTAGATATGCTGTAAAATTAGCTGATGGTTCTAGTTTTTACATAGAAAATAACGGAATTCGTACTGTTCCAAAAGAATATGTAGAATCAGTTAAAAAAGGTGAATTTATAGACCCATCACTTTATTATTTTTGTACTACACCAAAATTTGAAGTTTATTCTGAAAGCCTTAAATGGTTAACTCAATCTATCTTTACTTGTAAAGCTACAAGATTCCCTGACAGCGTAGAACTAAAATTTTATCTAATAAAATAATCATTTATTATGCACAATCAAAAAATTATAAGTTCATGTGCCTAATTTTTGTACATAAAAAAGATTACCTCATTTTCGTGGGGTAATCTTTTTATATATTTTAGAAAATCCAAAGGCTTTTAATCCTTAGCTCACAACTCCCTAGGGCACCCTAAATAAAATTAACTCTCAACTCTTAACTGATTTAAGTCTTCTTTAAACTTTTCAATTCCAATTCTATCAATTAGAAATCCAAGCTTTTCTCCTGGCTCTGCTACTTCCTTATAATATTTAAAAATATTATCAACTAAATCTAAAGCTTCTTTTTCAGATATATCTTGAGCAATAATATCTGAAAGTCTTGGATTATAACCTGCTGAACCTCCAACGGTAACCATAAATCCTGTTTTATCAGCAATTACCCCCACATCTTTACTGTATACACTTCCACAAGCATTTCTACAGCCTGCAACTCCTATTTTAGTTCTGCATGGCATTTCCATCCATTGATATTTTTTTGAAAGCTTCATTCCTGTTCCAATGGTATTGTATTTCGCTCTTTTACAATAACCAGCTGGGCACATTTCAACATTCTTTACAGAATTTTGTGATTTAACTGCAGGTTCCATACCTAGTTCAGCCCAAACTTCAGGAAGATCCTCTGCCTTTAAATTAGTTATTAAAACTCTTTGACCTGAAGTCAATTTTAATACTCCATTATATTTTTTAGCTACATCTACAATCTTCTGCATAGTATCAGTTGTTACAAATCCGCCTGGAATATGCGGTGTAATAGCAAAAGTTCTCTTACCTTCTCTTATTTTTTGAAGATTTCCAAAACTCATTTTATCTCCTCCTTCGAAATATCTCACTTAATTTAATCTTAGAAAAATCTCAGCCTTTTTTCATACTGAATTTTTATTTATTAACTATCTTATCTTTTGCATCCAACTCATTTATATATTCTTTAATCTCTAATAGATTTTTAAAATTCTTATGGCAATACTTTAGAATATCTTCATCAGCTTCTTTTAAGTCCTCTACATGAAATCCTATCATTTTAGCATTATATGCCGCTTTAATACCTGCTGAAGAATCTTCTACAACAATACAATTTTCTGGTTCTTCAGAAAGTTTTTTAGCTGCTGTTAAGAATATTCCTGGATCTGGTTTTGATTTTTCTACTTCATCACCAGTTACAACTGCATCAAATAGCTCTTCAATTTTTCCCATTTTTAACTGCTTCATAGCTCTTTCTCTTTTGGCTGAAGTTGCAAGTGCTGTTTTATATCCTTTTTCTTTTAAGTACATTAATATTTCTTTAGCACCCTCCTTTAAAGGGATCTTACCTTCATCAATTGCTTTAAATAACTCTCTATCCTTTTCTTCATACATTTGTGTTATGGGTAAATCTTCACCATATATACTCAAGAACGTTTCACTTACATTAATGCGGCCAGTGCCCATTACAGATACATAAATCTCTTTTTTCATTTCATATCCATATTTCTTAAAAACTTTTTTCCAATCCTCTAAGTATACTCTTTCTGTATCAAATATTACTCCGTCCATATCAAACAAAACTGCTTTAATTTCTTTCATTTAATCCTCCGTATGCTTGTATATAATTTATATTGCATTTTTCATATATTCTACAATTAAATCGTCTAAATCTTGACTAATTCTTAAAGTTTCTTTATATCCATCTTCATCTTTAGAAGATATGTTCATTTCATTTAACATATTTCTTAATTCCTGAATTCTATAGTTTAAAATTGATAATTTCTCTTCTTTATTTACCTTGACTATACATTCTTGTTTTTCTTCAATAACCTTTTCATTTACATTATCAATAATACTTTTAAAATTATGATTTAATATATTATTCTTTTTCGTTGTTATATTTTTTATTGCTTCAACAATATACATTTCTCCATCAATATCAAGAGGAGTTGCAATTATCAACATGACTTCATCAGAAATATATTCTAGTTTTACAAAAGTATTCTTTTCAATTTCAGCTCTTAGAGAAATGCAATTCTTACATACTTCTCCTCTATTGAGAAAATCGTAACATTTGCAATCCTTCATTAGCCCTAATTGATTACTAATATTCATTACTTTTTTGTTTATAGGATCAATAACTCTCATGAAATCATACATATTATCTTTTATCCGTAATTTTTCTTTTACTTTATCATATAAAACTTCCATTTGGAACCCCCTAATAAAACTAATTTATAATTAAAGTTAGTAAATCAATATTATGTTTTTCTAATATATATATAACTATACAATTATATACATAAATGTACAACAACACTTTGTTTATTTTCTATTTAATGCCATTGCTTTCTATAAAAAATCCATATTTTATATTGTTTGTTAATTTACACCCAATCAAATGATTTTACTACAGTTTTTGCAATTATGCCAATCATTGAAAACCTTTAATCAATAGGATATAATCATTATTATACTACTTACATATGCGAAAAATAGGGGTGTTGATTATTGAATGAATATTGTAAAATTTTAGTTGTTGATGATGAATTTATTATGAGGCAAGGTATATCTCATATGATCGATTGGGAACAAGAGGGCTTTCAAATAATAGGTCAGGCTTCAAATGGCCAAGAGGCATTAGAAATGATTAAAGAAACTGTTCCTGATATTATTATTTCAGATGTTGTAATGCCACAAGTAAACGGTATTGAATTGGCTAAATTTATTCAAACCAATTATCCTCAGATAAAAATTATATTTTTAAGCAGTTATAGTGATTTTGAATATGTTAAATCCTCCTTCCAAAATGGTGCTGTAGATTACATTTTAAAGCCATCTCTAAATCCTGCGGAAATGCTGAAAACACTAAAAAAAATATCTAACCAAAATAAGATTGTTGAAGCTGAAGCTGTTGACAATAATTTAAATACAAACAATATGCTAAACCGACTTATTCTTGGTTTTGATGCAAACATTGATTACGAGCACTTAAACAGCTTATTTACTCAGCCTTCTTTTTGTCTATTTGGGTTAAATGCAAAAAAAATATATGACAATTACGATAAGCGCAGTGAAATTATTAAGCTTACTATTAACGAAATTAACGCAGAATTTTCTGTTAGTGAAAATAATCAAAATTACGTTATGCAAATGGCTAATATTGAAAATGAAATACTTGTTGCCGTTTTAAATTTTAAGAGTGAAACTTATACTTCTCTTCTCGATAAGTTAACTAATATTTCAGAAGAAGTTTCTAAAAGTTTCAATGAAGCTTTTTTTGTTATAAGTGAAGATTTCGATTTAATTGAAAATATCAAAGATAAATACGAAAATGATTTTTTATTATTAACTCAACAATATTTTTATCATAAAAATATTCATTTGTTAAATTCACGAAATTTTGAAAAACCTGCTCCAATTGAAAAGTTTAATTTTAAGCGTTTTTCTGAATATATATCTATAATGCAGTTTCAAAATGGATTTAATATGCTTAGTGAATATATTATAGATGCAATTGAAACCAAAGCTCTTACGGAATTTGAATTAAAGACTCTAATTCAAAATTCTTTTTATAATGTAATTTCATCATTGGAGTATTTAAATTTCGATTCTACTAGTTTAAATACTTTAAAACAGGAATGCTTTCATAAAATAGACAGCATTAAATATTCAGATGATTTAATTATAATTTATAAATCAATAATAAATAATATTAGTGATTTAATGGATAAACATGAAAATAAAATAAATTCTCATATGATTAATAAAATTACTCAATATATTCATGATCATTATGATGAACAGCTTACTTTAGCTGATGTATCTAAGTTATTTAACTTTAACTACTCTTATTTATCAGCTTATTTCAGCTCTCATAATGAAGAAGGTTTTAATGAATTTCTTAATAAAATCAGAATACAAAAAGCTTGCGATTTTTTAAAACAGGATATTCCTATTTCAGATATTAGCAGTATGGTAGGTTATTCTGATCACAGTTACTTTTGCAAGGTTTTCAAAAAATTTACTGGACTTACTCCAAGTAACTTTAGAAAAAACGGTATTAAACCCTTTAGCTAAGAAAGGATCATATTTATATGTCAAAATTTTCAAAACAGCTGCACTCTACAACTTTATTTTTTAGAGTTGCTTCAATTGTGCTCATAAGCTTTTTATTAGTATCTCTTTCTATAAGTACAATTACAATTAATATCTCAAAAAATACCCTTGTCGATACTTTTAGTAAATCAAATTACAAAGTATTAACCCAAATTAGTAATAACTTAATAGATTTTAATGATAGAATTATCACTATAATGGATGCAATTGATAATATTCCCGATTATGAAAGATATTTTACAGAAACAAATTTATCTCCACAAGTAACTTACAAAACCTTATATAATATGGTTAATAATTTAGGGAAAATGGTTCCCAAAAAAGATTTTGATGATATTACAGTTGTGACTGTAGGACTTAATGGGAATAGCTATATACAGCAAAATGGTGATCGTCTTATTCCCAGCACTCAAGAGTTGTTAAATAATGAGATTACTCAAAATGCTTTAAAAAATAAAAACCTAGTTTATTATCAGTACTTAAGTAATGGTATTACAAAGTATTCCAAGTATTCTAGCTGTCTTGTTACTATAAAAGTTTTATGTAACAAACTTACAAAAGAACCTTATGGTTTTGTTTATGTAGTAATTAAACAAAGTACCTTAAATAAATATTATGATTATTTTGTTGGTAATGGTAACAGCATTGCAATTATTGCTCCTGATGGAACAGTTGTTTCTTCAAATATCCCCCTAATGGTAGGTATTAAAAATAAACCCTTACATGATATATCAGAAAATATTTTAAATAATAATCTTAAATATCTTAATACGAGATTAGAAGATTCCGATGTTACAATACTCGCCAAACATCTACCAACTTATAATTTTAATATAGTTGGTACAATTAATAAGGATATTGTTTTAAATGAAATGTATAATACTTCTGAAATCTTTGCCTCCAGTTTAATTATAGCTTTAATATTTATCATTATTATTTTCTTTATAATAAGAAGAACAACAAAACCTATTTCTGCTCTAGCTAATACTATGCCTAAAATAATCAATGGAGATTTTAACAATCACATACCTGTTGAAGGAAGCTATGAAACCCGGGAACTATCTACTGCCTTCAACTATATGTTAGATGGGTTAAATAAATATGTTAAAGCTCAGATAAAAATGCAGAAAGAAAAGAGAAAAGCAGAAATACATGCTTTGCAAATGCAGATAAATCCTCATTTTATTTATAATACATTATCCTCTATTAAATGGCTAATCTGGCAAGGCAAAATAGAAAAATCAACTGAAACCATCGATGCTTTTATATCTCTACTTAGAAACACAATAAGTAATAAAAACGAAATGATAACTATATTAGAAGAAATAACCAACTTAAAAAATTATGTTTTAATAAATCATATTAGATATGGTGATAATATTAATGTTAATTTTTTTGTAATGCCAAATTGTGAAGAATATATTATTCCAAAACTAATATTGCAGCCTTTTATTGAAAATGCTTTTTTCCATGGGTTCACAGATAAATCAAATGGTTCAATACATGTATTTATAAACGAACAAAACAATAATTTAGTTTGCGAAATAATTGACAATGGTGTTGGTATAAAAAATGAAGACATGAGAAAAATTCTTAGGCAAACTGATCAGAACCATGATCATTTTACGAGTATAGGTATTAACAATGTTAATGATAGAATTAAACTCCTTTATGGAGATGAATATGGTGTAACAATTACAAGTGAAGAAAATAAAGGTACTAACGTTAGAGTTGTCATTCCTGGTCAAAAAGAATTTATTCAGAATTAAAAAAACGTGGCACTGGCCACGTTTTTTATTATAGTTATTCATTTTAATAAGTAGACAGTCACTTCTTTCTGGCTCTTTAACTTTTAATTATTAACTAATTTTAAGTTGTTTTATTGCATCAGCCAATTTAACTGATACTTCTTCACAATCTCTTGAACTATTTTCTATACCTTGAGATTTATCGCATAATATATTAATCTTATTTGCAATATTAACAGCATCATTAGCTCCTTCGCTTGCTGCAACACCAACGTTAGCAATTGCAGCTGAAATATCTTTTGCAGCTAATAAGAGCTGTTCTGCTTCAACTTCTATTTCTCGAGAAACCTTATGATAATAATTGGCATCACTGCTATATAAGTTACCAATTTCATCAAATTGTTTATAGTTTTCAATAACAGTTTCATCTATAAACTTTAATATTTCATTTGAACTGTTAACCAAATTATCTACCGCTTGAATTACATGACCAATTATAACTTTTATGCTTTCTGTTGTATGATTAGATTCTTCTGCTAATTTTTTAATTTCTGATGCAACTACTGCAAATCCTAATCCTGCTTCTCCTGCTCTTGCAGCTTCTATAGATGCATTTAACGAAAGTAAATTTGTTTGTTCGGATATATTTGATATTGAATCTAATAAATTGCTTATTTCATTTACTCTAGATGCCTGTCCAATAGCTACTTTTAATTTGCTACTGTTATTACTACATAAGTCAAGCGTTTGATTTTTTAATATAATTGATTCATTTCTGAAATTATCTGCCCTATTTTTGATCTCTTCTGAATACAATAAGGCTTTTTTAGTTTTATCCGTAATTTTTTCAACTGAATTTCCCATTTCACTTGTAGTTGCACTTATTTCTTCTGTTGATGCAGAAGTTTCCTCTAATCCTGCTACAATTTCTTCTGTTGCAACATTTATTTCTTCTACAATAGTTTGTAACTCTGCAACGGTTCCTAATAATTCTTTACTTGTTTTTGAGGTAGAATCCACTTGCTCTTCTACATTGTTTAAAATTAGCTTAATGTTATTTTGCATAAGTTTTAAATTTTTAAACATTGATCCAGTTTCATCTTTTGCTTTTAAGAGCTTGTCATTTACTGGAATAGTAAAATCACCTTCAGATATCTGAAGTAAATGTCCATTAAATTTTTCAATGGATTTAACAATAATAGCCCCAATTTTAGTGAATATTATTATTCCTACAATCGTAAGTACAAGCATAACTGCTGCAATAACTGAAATTATTTTAAATATATATTGCGAAATAATTCCATAGTCAATACCAACAGCCCATATACCTACTACATCTCCACGCGCATCTGTTATTGGAGTATATTGACATAAGGTATCTCTTCCTAATACCTTAGTTTTCCCAACAAATACTTTCCCCTGCTTCAAAACTGCTTCAACCACTTCTTCAGAAGCTTTTGTACCCAAAGCTCTATTTCCACTTTGATCCACTGCATTTGTAGCAATTCTAGTATCCCCTAAAAATATTGATATAATACTTGAGCTTCCACTTTGAGTTTTTATAGAATCTACCAATTGATTATTGTCATTAATCTTCATTTCTCCTTTGTAAAGCTTTCCATCAGATACCTTCCATTTACCTATATACTGCTTATCTAAATATGCATATCCTAAATTATTAATAGTAGTTACAGTCTGCTCATAATTTGAATATGCAATTTTATTAATATTAGTATAAATAACTGCAAACGTACTTGCTGAAATTATACTTACAATTATAACAAATGTTAAAACTAATTTTCATTTTACCCCTCCTGCTATGATAATCATTAAATAAATATTTATTTAAAAGAATCACCATAAATCATTTTTTGATTTATAGTGATTTTCTTATTTTATTGTGATTACAAGCACTTTTAATCCTATGTTCATCACTAATAAAATTATTGTTTCAAAATACAAATTCCATATTTATTTAATTTGATTTCATTTTTTACTTCTTCTCCTGAAAGCATATCGATATATTTTTCTTTTCCAAGTGACACAATCTTTTCTTCTTCAGTAAAGTTCATTACAAAGGTAAAATCATTTTTTCCGTTACTACGTTTTTGAGCTGTAACTCCCTTTGGTAATTCTCCATCTATAACACTCTTAATTTCTAAATCCTTAATAAGCTTTGAGTAGAAATTATTATTAAAGTCTTCTTCTGTTCTTGCTGCTATATAATAAGCCTTTCCTTCGCCATATTTATTTACAGTAACTGCTGGCATATCTTTATAAAAGTCATTTTTATAAACCGCAAGAACTTCTGCTGTTTCTGCATGAATTAAGTCGCAATAATCTTTAACCTCATAAGTTCCTTTTAAGTTTTCTTTATTACCAGTAACAAATTCCAATTCATTAGTTTCATTATCATATAAAGAATCTATTTCTTCTGACCAAATTCCTGTAACTTCTCTAAGTGGTCCTGGGAAGCCTCCTAAGAAGCAAAGATCATTTTCATCTACTATTCCGCTCCAGTAAGTTGTTACAAAGGTTCCGCCTTTTTTAACAAATTCATTTATTCTTTCAGCTACACCTGAACGAACCATATAAAGCATTGGTGCAACTACTAAATCATATTTTGAAATATCTGAGTCCATATTTATTACATCAACTGATATTCCATTTTCCCAAAATACCTTATAGGCTTCTTGGCAGCATTCTGCGTAACCCTTTTTAAATTTCTTCAACCCTTGAAGATCATCAATAGCCCATCTGTTTTCTACATCATAGATTATTGCTACTTTTGATTCTGCTGTTGCTCCTTGAATTTCCTTTAATTTCTTTAAAGCTTCTCCAACTTCTGATACTTCTCTAAATACTCTTGTATTTTCATGTCCACAGTGATCTACTACAGCCCCATGGAATTTTTCAGAAGCTCCTCTTCCCTTTCTCCATTGGAAATATAAAACTGAATCTGCTCCATGAGCTAAGCCTTGCATTGAAGATAAGAAATGCATTCCTGGACGCTTTAACTTATTTGTATCATGCCAGTTTACAAGACTTGGCGTGCTTTCCATAACTAAAAATGGCTGTCCACCCTTTAAAGATCTATATATATCATGTACAAAACCTACATTAGCTGCTAATTCTTCAGTTGTTTCAAAATCATTATGCCATGCAGGATAGTTATCCCAAGATGCCACATCTACTTCTTTAGCAAATTTCCAATAATCTAAACCTAAGAATAATTCCATATGAGGATACCCACCCATGAAATTAGCTGTCACAGGCACCTCTGGGGTAATTTCTCTTATTGGTGCAATTTCATTTTTGTAGAAATCTATTGTTTGGTCCGTAACAAATCTATTCCAGTCAAGGTTGTGAGCATGAACATACATTTCACCTTTTTCTGATGGACTTTCTATTTGAGACCAGCTATTAAATCTATGACTCCAGAAGCCTGTCCACCATGCATCATTTAATTTTTCTAAATCATTATCATATTTTTTCTTAAGCCAATTTCTAAAAGCTTCCTGACAAAGCTCGCAGTGACAGTCACCACCATACTCATTTGAAATATGCCACATTATTAAAGCTGGATGATCTTTATATCTATCTGCTAGAATTTTATTTATTTCATAAGTCTTTTGTCTATAAACTGATGAAGTAAAACAATGATTATGCCTTTGACCATGAAGATTTTTACTTCTATCCTTATTTACTCTTAAAACTTCTGGATATTTTTCTGACATCCAAGCTGGTCTTGCTCCACTTGGAGTAGCCAAAATAACATGAATATTATTTTCAGCCATGTCATCCATAATCTTATCAAGCCAATCAAAAGTATATTTTCCTTCTTCTGGCTCAATTGCACTCCACCCAAATATATTTATAGAAACACAATTACAATTTGCTAATTTTAAAAGACGAACATCTTCCTTTAAAACTTCTGGATACTTTAACCATTGATCTGGATTATAATCCCCTCCATGCAAAAGACCAGTAACCTTATTCATTAATGCTGAATATTCTTTATTCATAGCTACCCTCCAATATTTTGATTTTTTATTGTTTCATGATGATAATTTTTATTAATAATTCATGATGAATAATTGGAATTCACAATTTACAAAGCACAATTAACAATTATATGCTGAAATAGCAAATCTATTTCTTATAAAATATATAGAAAAGCCCGAAGGCTTTTCATCAATAACTCTTAACTCTGAATTGATCTAATGACTTTTCATCCTCTACTCTCAATTCTTAACTAATTTTAAGTTTCTAATTACAGAAAAGTTCCGTATTGTGGCATAGCCACTCTTTTTATAGGTGTAACTATTTTATTGATCCAGTCATTCCTGCAACGAAATGCTTTTGCATTACAAAGAATACAAGCGCAGTTGGTATAGTTGCAATTACTATAGCTATCATTATTAAGCCATAATCAGGTGAATAACTTGAGCCTAAAGTTGAAATAATTAATGGAACTGTCTTCTTTTCTGGTGATTGAAGTGCTATTAATGGCCATAAATATGCATTCCAATTTCCCATGAATGTAATAATAGCTGCTGCTGCATAAGTTGTTTTCATAGTTGGAACGAATATTTTAAAGAAAATACCTACTTCCCCCAAACCATCAATTCTTGCTGCTTCTAAAATTTCCTTAGGGAAAGATTTAGTATTTTGTCTAAATAAGAATATTAAGAAAGCAGTACAAACACTAGGTAAAATTACAGCAAACATTGTATTTAATCCCATAAAACTTAATGGTGTAGATTTCAAACCTGCAAAAAACTTAAATAAAGGAATCATTAACGCTGAAAATGGAACCATCATTGATAAAAGTAAAAAGTTAAAAACTCTATCTCTTGCAGGTGTTCTGAATATTTCAAAACCGTAACCTGCTATAGATGAAACAAGTAATGCAAGCAAAGTTGCTATAATTGCAATCTTAGCTGAATTTCCTAAAGAATTAATAAATCCCAATTCTGGTTTTAAAAGATTATTTAAATTGCTCATAAAATTACTTCCTGGAAGCAATCTACCTCTTGTTACATCAACTGATTTGTTTGTAGCACTAATAATCATCCAAAAGAATGGGAATATAGAAATCAGTGATATTACACTTAAAAAAATATATTTAACTGCTGTATAAAATTTCTTAGTCATTCTTGTCCCCTCCTACTTTAAATTGGATAATTGCTAAAATTATAATCATAACAACAATTAGGTAAGCTACTGCTGTTGCATATCCAAAGTCTGGTGTATAAGTAAAGCTTAAATCGTATATATATTTTGAAATGGTAGTTGTAGCATTTGCTGGACCACCCTTTGTAATGTTCATAACTTCATCAAATAATTGAAGTGTACCAATTGTTGAAGTAATTGTTGTAAATAAAATAATTGGTTTTAATAATGGAACTGTTATATTAGTAAATTTCTTAAATGGAGATGCTCCATCTATTTCAGCTGCTTCATAAATTGAATGATCAATATTTTGTAATCCTGATAAATAGAAAATCATATTATACCCTGTCCATCTCCAAGTGATTGCAATTATTATTAATATTTTTGCCCAAAATGGATGTGTTACCCATTCAATAGGCCCCGAAATAATGTGAATACTCATAAGTAGTTTATTTACTAGCCCATCAGCAGCAAATATACTTTTCATTATTATTGAATATGCAACTAGACCAGTTACACATGGTAAGAAAATTGCTGTTCTAAAAAATCCACTGAATTTTAAATTTTTATCATTAAGAACTGATGAAATAATAAGTGCAAAAATAATCATTATTGGAACTTGAACTAATAAATATATAAATGTATTTCCAATTGCTTTAATTAATGTTGGATCTGAAGCCATTCTTATGTAATTGTCTACGCCACTAAACTTCAAATTATTTCCTTTACCTGATTGCATTGACATGAATAAAGACTGCACCATTGGATAAAAAACAAATAACCCTATTAAAAATGTACCTAAGGCTATAAAAATCCATCCCCACAAATTTTCTTTGCTATTAATACCTGCACTGACTTTACGCTTCATTTTTTTCAACTCCTTAAGATTTATAAAGACTATTTGCTAAATATCTATTTAAAGTTTTAACAAATAGTCTCCATAAACTTCTATTTTTTAGTTATAGTTATGATATTATTATTTGCTTACAGCTGCTTCTGCTTGAGCTTGTGTATCCTTAAGTGTTTCATCTATATTTCCACCAGCTACAATTTTTTGCATTCCTTCTGCCATAACGCTTTCTAATTTATAAGTGTAAAGACCATAGTTTACTGCTGGAACTTTTGTAGTCCAAGCTGCCATATCTTTAAATACTTCTTGATCATTATAGAAATTTACTGGTTTGCTATAGTTTGGAGCTGTACTTGCTGCTTTTAATGTACTAACTAAACCAATAGCTGGAACTAAGTCGTTCATTAAATCTGTATCTGATGCAAAAGTAGTTGCTAGGAAATCTGCTGCTAAATCTGAGTTACCAACTTTATCTAATACATACCAGCTACTACCACCGCTGTTTGATGCATTTACTGATTTAGGATTTGAACCTAATCTTGGAATTGCTGTTACAGCCCATTTACCTTTTTGATCTTCAGCTGCTTGTACAGAAGAAGAAATCCAACATCCACTTGGTACTGTTGCAACTTCACCTTTTTGGAAAGCTGCTAAGAATGCATCCCATCCTGAAATTTGTTTAGTGATACCAGCATCAACTAATTGTTTGTATATTTCAATAGATTGTTTTAAAGCTTCGTTACCTTGAATATTTACTGTTTTACCATCTTCTTTAACATACCATGAACCTGCTGATTGCATCATGATTCTAAGTTGATTTAAATCACTAGGGTCAATAGTAAGCATTGCTTTTCCTGTTTTAGCTTTAACTGCTTTACCAATTTCTAAGTATTTTTCCCAAGTAAGATCTTTCATATCTTCTTTCTTATATCCTGCTTGTTCAATTAAATCTGTTCTGTAGAATAGAGCTGCTACACCACTATCAAATGGTACTCCATAGAATTTATTTCCATCTGACATTACATTTAATTTGTAATCAGCAAATTTAGTTTTGTCTACTTTACTACTTAAATCTTTAATTTCACCTGGATAAGATTGTAAATAATTTTGAATTCTATAATCTTCAATTAATACTACATTTGGAAGTCCATCGTATGTACCTGATGAAAGACTTGTATTTAATTTTTGTACAACATCCTCTTGAGCCATACTTACAACATCAATAGTTACATCTGGATGATTTTTTAAATATCTTTCTTTTGCCATGTTTACGGCCTTAATGTTAAATGTATCATCCCAAGCCCAAACTGTAATTTTTTTATCATCTTTTCCTTTACTTGCTGATGAGCCTGCATTTCCACTTGGTGCTGATGAGCCACATGCCATTAAACTAACTGCCATCATACCAGTTACTACAGCTGCCATAATTTTTTTCAATTTCATAAATTATTCCCCCTATAAAACTTAATATTTATACATTGGCTAATTCATATTTACCATGTATTTGTTTACATTATAGCATCGGTTTTAATGTAAACGTTATTATTATCTTAGTGTCAATTTGTAATAATTTTATCATTAAAATTATTAATTATGACTTTTTTTAGTTATTTGTATTTTATTTATATTTCTATAATAAAATAAATACAAATTTTAATTTTAAAATTAAAATTTGTACAAAAATACTTTCTATAAAATTAAATAAACAAAAATATTCCTTTCAAAACACTACAGTACCCACTTCTAAACTGTTTGCTCTGAAAGGAATATTTTATATAACATTTTATTAATCACTTCAAATTTTTAAACTTCTAAATGATATACTATTGATTCAAATGGTCTTAAAACTATATTATTATTTAAGCTGCTGCTATCTTCATAATTAGATAATAAGATTTTACTATTAGACATATTCTTTAAAATTTCTTCTGGCATTTGAATATTCACTTCTTCCTTGAAGAAATTATTTATAACAATTAAGGTTTCATTCTCTAAAGTTCTTACATATGCTAATACCTTTTTATTATCTTCTAATATGAATTTAATTTGCCCATCTGAAATAACTTCATAATCTTTTCTTAAATGAATTAATTTTTGATAATGATAAAATATTGAAGCTTTATCTTCTAAAGCTTTTTTAGCATTTATATCTTTATATTTATTGCAAATTGGAATCCAAGGAGTCCCCTTTGTAAATCCAGCATTTTCTTCATCATTCCATTGCATAGGTGTTCTCGAATTATCTCTAGATTTTTCTTTTAGTATTTCTAATATTTCTCTTTCTGGTTTTCCTTGTTCCTTTAAAATATTAAAGTAATTTATAGACTCTACATCTCTATATTTTTCAATAGTATCGAAATATGGATTAGTCATACCAAATTCTTCACCTTGGTAAATGTAAGGAGTACCTCTCATCATATGAATTGCAGTCCCAAGCATTTTAGCGCTTTCCTTTAAGTATTCTTTATCATCTCCAAATCTTGAAACTATTCTAGGCTGATCATGATTACACCAAAATAAAGCATTCCATCCACTTCCATCTTGAATCCTCTCTTGCCAGGTTTTAAATAATTCCTTTAATTGTTTAAAATCAAAATCCATTACTGTCCATTTGTCACCTTTATAATAATCTACCTTCAAATGATGAAAATTAAATACCATTGACAATTCTTTTTCTTCAGGATTTGAATATTTTATGCAGTTATCAATAGTTGTTGATGACATTTCACCAACTGTAATGATATCTTCATATTTTCCATAGGTATTTTCATTAAGTTCATGTAAATATTCATGAATTCTTGGTCCATCTGTATAGAATCTTCTACCATCGCCTTCTAAATCATTTTCAAGTAGTTCTGGTTTTGAAATTAAATTTATCACATCAAATCTTAGACCTTTAACACCTTTCTCTAACCAAAAGTTTACTATATTATATATTTCTTTTCTCACTTCTTCATTGTCCCAATTTAAATCAGCCTGTGTCTTATCAAAAAGATGTAAATAATATTCATCAAACTTTTCTACATACTCCCAAGCATTCCCTCCAAATTTAGACTGCCAATTTGTAGGCGGTTCATTATTAACTGGTTCCTTGAAAATATAAAACTCTTTATATTTATTTTCTCCTGTTAAAGCTTTTTTAAACCAATTATGCTCCGTTGATGTGTGATTAAGTACCATATCCAGCATTATATAAATATCTCTTTTTTTAGCTTCCTTAACCAACTTTTCAAAATCTTCTAAAGTCCCAAAAGATTGATCTATATTATAATAATCTGATATATCATAACCATTATCTACTTGAGGAGAAGGATAAAAAGGAGTAAGCCATATATAATCTATTCCTAAAGTTTTTAAATAATCTAATTTTTCTATTACTCCGTTTAAATCTCCAATTCCGTCATCGTTTGTATCATAAAATGATTTAGGATATATTTGATAGACAGTACTTTTCTTAAAATCCTTCATAATTTTTATCCTTTCAACAATATCGCTTTCACTTGCTTTTATACTATTTGATTTTAGTTATTATATAGACTACATGTAAATAATGTAGTCTATAATTAATATAATTTTTAGCTTAGTATTATTTAATGCCTTTCTTTTTTCCTACTATCACAGTAAGGATAAAAGGTATTACTATAGCTACTACCATACATATTGCAAACATAACCATAAATGCAGGTTTAATTGATAATATTCCTGGCAGTCCACCAACACCAATTGAATTTGCCATTACACCACTTCCTACAGAAATTACTGCTGCCACTGCTGATCCTGCCATTCCACAGAAAAATGGAAAACTATATTTTAAATTAACACCAAACATTGCTGGTTCAGTTACTCCAAGATATGCTGAAATACAAGCTGGTACGTTAACTTCTTGAGCTTCTTGATTTTTTCTTTGTAAATATATCATTGCTAACACTGCTGAACCTTGAGCAATATTAGATAGAGCTATCATTGGCCAAAGTGATGTTCCATTAAATTGTGCCATTAATTGAAGATCTATTGCATTTGTCATATGGTGTAGTCCTGTAATAACTAATGGTGCATATAAGAAACCAAAAACTGCTGCAAAAACTGCACCAAGAGATGATGTAAGTCCTCCATATACTGCTTTCGAGATTACTGAACCAATTGCCCAGCCTACAGGACCTATTACTGTATGAGCTATTAATACAGCTGGTACTAAAGCTAAAAACGGTACAACTATCATAGATATTGAAGCTGGACTTATTTTTCTTGCGCCTCTTTCAAGAAATACTAATGTAAAGCCTGCCATTATAGCTGGTATAACTTGTGCTTGATACCCTATCATCTTTATTTGTGCAAAACCAAAATCCCAATAAGGAATCTTATCAGCACCTGCTACTGCATATGCATTTAAAAGTTGTGGTGAAACTAATGTAATACCTAATACTATACCAAGGATTTGAGTTGTCCCCATTTTCTTTGTTATAGACCACGTTATACCAACAGGTAAGAAGTGGAATATAGCTTCTCCAATTAGCCATAAGAAACTATTTGTTCCTGCCCAGAACTGAGACACTTCAACCAAAGATTTTGTACCATTTTCTAATAATTTCATATCTCCAATAATGTTTCTAAAACCTAAAATCAAACCTCCAACTATGATTGCTGGAATAAGTGGAGAAAATATTTCTGCTATGTTTGCCATAAGCTTTTGCATAAAAGTCATGTTGTTTTTAGCTGCATTTTTAACTTCATCTTTACTTACGCCATCTATACCTGAAACTTTAATAAAATCATTATAAAAAGTCGATACTTCATTTCCTATAACAACTTGAAATTGACCTGCTTGAGTAAAAGTTCCTTTAACACTTTTTAACTTTTCAATTTTATCTTTATCCGCCTTATCTGGATCATTTAATACAAATCTCATTCTTGTAACACAATGAGTAACAGCTGATATATTTTCACGACCACCAACGTATTCTAATAGTTCTTTTGCATCATTTTCAAATTTACCCATAAATTAAAACCTCCTGAATTTTATCTTAATACCTAATGAATAATTTCTTAGTTCATGACACAGATCTGTTTTTAATATTGATTTAATATTATTTTTAGTTTTTTCTTTTTCACATTTAAATGTTTACATCTTTATCTTAATTTATCTTGAACATATAGTCAATAGTTTTTATAAAATTTGTTTAAACAAATTTTATAAATCTTTCTAGGTCTCTTTATTAGTGTATTTTAATTACCAAAACGCCCTTAAATATGTTTAAACATATTTTCAAATATACAATAATTGTTCACAAAAATATCTTATGCATAATTTTATAAATAATAAAACTCCCATTTTGCCAATATGGATAATTTGTCACAATCATTCCAAATATAATTGCGCTAGATATTTGAATATTCATGATTAAGTAGTATATAATTATACAATGTATAATGGTAAATCAAAATAAACAAAAAACTTATTAAGCTAATTAGATGCAGTCATCTGCTAATATACATTGTACAATAACTATTTATAGGAGATGTAACTTAATGAATGATAAAGTAAAAAACATGACGGAAGGAAAACCTATAAAACTTATTTTTCTATTTGCATTACCACTGATTTTGGGAAATGTTTTTCAACAGTTATATAATGTTGTAGATACTGTAGTAATCGGAAAATTCATTGGAGTAGAAGCATTAGCGGCAGTTGGTTCAGGAGCTTGGCTAAATTGGATGTCTATAGATGTTATAATTGGATTTACTCAAGGCTTTTCAATACTTATTTCTCAGTACTTTGGAGAAAATAATATTATGAGACTTAAAAAAACTATAACCATGTCCGTGATTCTTGCTTCCATAATGGGTATTTCAATGACAATATTAACTTTAGTGGTAGCTGAACCTGTTTTAATTCTATTAAATACACCTAACAATATAATTCATGATGCACTTATTTTTCTAAGGATTGCTTTTTGTGGAATACCTGCAATTTTAGCATATAATACTTGTTCAGCAATCCTTAGAGCATTAGGAAATAGCAAAACTCCATTTATAGCTATGATAATTGCATCTATTATAAATCTAGTATTAGATTTCATTTTTGTCCTTGGATTTAAATGGGGAATTAAAGGACCTGCAATAGCAACTGTGATAGCCCAATTATTTTCATTTATATATTGCTTAAATAATATAAGACATATATCCATATTAAAATTTACTCGTGAAGATTTTAAAATTGATACATACATAATTAAGAAGTTAATATATTTGGGGATACCTATATCTTTCCAAAATGGAATAATAGGTTTTGGAGGCCTTGTTGTACAATATGTGGTAAATGGTTTTGGATTTATATTCGTGGCAGGTTTTACAGCAACTAATAAACTTTATGGATTACTCGAATTAGTAGCTGTTTCATTAGGCTATGCAACAGCTACTTATACTGGACAAAACTTAGGTGCAAAGAAATATGACCGTATACGCAAAGGAATAAATTCTGCCCTACAGATGGCAATTGGAACCTCTCTACTGCTTTCAGTAATTTTAATTATGTTTGGTCGTTATATTGTAGCTATGTTTATATCAGGAAATCCTGAAGAAGTTAGACTAGTTACTGATATATCAAGTAATTATCTAACTATAATGAGTAGCTTACTTTTTATTTTGTACATGCTTCATATATATAGAAATGCCCTTCAAGGAATGGGTGATACTATTATTCCAATGATTTCAGGAATTGTTGAATTGACTATGCGTATTTCAGTAGCTCTATTACTTCCTCTCTTAATTGGCCAAACCGGAATATACTTTGCAGAAGTAGCCGCTTGGCTTGGAGCAGAAGTTATTTTAATGGTTGCATATTATATTAAGATTAAAAAACTTAATGGAGCAGAAATACAGTTAAAATAATAGAAAATAGATTTAATTCTAGAAATCACATACATATTTCTAGAATAGGTAATAAAAATACAGTATAATATATATGTTGTAATTTATGATATACATTTGACTTCTTTATGGATATTCTATGAGCTATTGATAATTGTATATTTTTAATTGCAATATATAATTCTGATTTAAAATAGATTTAATACATTTTAAAATAATCAGAATTTTTTAGCCATAAATCTAATATTTTAAGAGGAGTGTTTCTTTTGCCTAGCGTAAAATTTAAAGATATATATCAGACATTAAAAAATAATATAGATAATGGAAAATATGATGCTTCTATGATGCTTCCTACTGAAATGGAATTAGTAAGCCAGTTTGACTGCAGTCGAAATACTGTTAGAAGAGCAATTAGCGAATTAAGTAAGGATGGTTATGTTAAAAGTGTCAAAGGTAAAGGTGTAATTTTATTAGAAAATAGAGAATCTATAGAGCTTCCTATTGGAAACTTATTAGGCTTACAAGAATTACATTTGAAAAAGAAATTTACTACAAGCGTTGTAAATTTTTCAAAAATAACTATAGATGAATCTTTGTCTAAAAAAACTGCTTTAAATTTAAACACAGAAGTTTATCATCTTAATAGAATAAGATTTTATGATAATGAGCCTATTATTTTAGATATTAATTACTTCAGTACTGATGTTGTAAAAGATTTATCAATAGAAATAGCTCAAAATTCTGTCTATGAATATATTGAAAAAGAGTTACATACAAAAATTCTTGCTTCAAAAAAGGTTATTGTTGTTGAACACGCTACTGAATTAGATAAGAGATTTTTAGATTTAGGAACATATGACTGTGTTGCAGTTGTAAAAACCTATGCTTATACTGATTCTGGAAAGCTTTTTGAATATACAGAATCTCGTCATAGACCAGATAAATTTGTATTTGTTGAATCTTCTTCTATTAGAAAAAGTGATTAATTTATTATGAAAAATATGAAAAGCCCTTTGCTAATATGAAATCTCATTATTAGCAAAAGGCTTTTCTTTTTAGTGACTATGACCATATTATTAATTTATTTTCACCCCAATTTCTATTGGCGTTACTATTTTACACTTTCAAGTATTAACCAATAAAATTACATAAAAATACATATTGTTTATTCAGTTGCTTAGAATACCACTCTGTTTTTATTAAACTAAGATATCCATCTATAATTTTTTTGATTTGATTGTCTTTTGTAAATTGAAGTATTAATGGTATTAACCCAAATATTATTGTTGCTGCTGTAAGAACTATTCTTACTAATGAAGTCATATTTCCTATAATTAAAATTAATCCTGTTATAACCATTAGACCCATTGAAATATATGTTGCATAATCTATATTAGCCTTAGCTTTTACAATTCTATCCTTCAAAGTCTCAACAGTTCTTACATCCTTAAAGAATAATTCTAACTTGTCCTTGTATAATTCCATAAACTTTCCAAATATAAAAGCATACTTTTCCTTAGTATTTGCTTCTGAAATTCTCATACACATAACTAATCCATATTCATACTCAGTTACACTTTTATACACAAATTCATTTCTCTTCTCTAAACTTGGAATTTTAACTACTAATTCTCCCATTTCATTAGCAGTAAGTTCATAGTTATCATTCACTAATCCAGTATAATCGTCTTTAATGATTTCTAACGATTTAGTTATTAAACTATTATTTTCATGAGTACTCATCAGCATATCTATAATTGTCATAACATCCCTCTTCCCTTAAAAATGTATTATTAACAGGTTTTAAAAATATATATTTATAATTTCTACTTGAAAATATTATATCATAATTTTTAACACATTCATCATGGATTTTTCAATATAGTAAAATCTAACAACACATATATTTTTATTTTCTCTGTTTATTTATTATTCAATACTCCAATAGCCAAAGTCATCCCATCTCTTTTTACCTTGCTTATAATAACCTTTGCTCCAGCAAGGTCTACAGAAGGTTCACAAACTCCAGTTATTCCTAAAGTCTTAAACACAAATTCACTTTTTTCATATTTATCCTGTACAGTTTTTATTTCTTCTTTAGTAAAAGTTTTAAATGGACAATTAATCTTTTCAGCTAATTTAATTATCCCTTCTTCATCTTTTTTCACTTCAACCGAGACTATAGCAGCTACAGCCCTTATATCTAAATTATACTTAATTAAACTGCTGTTAATAAACTCATAAAGCTTTTCATATTCAGTATTTCTTCTACAACCTATACCTAAAACCAAGTCTCTTTTTATAAGCTTAAGTATTTTAGAATAATCTAATTCTTTAAGTCTAGAACTATCATTTGTCCCTAGACTCTCAACTTTATTAATTAAATTCAAATCTTCATTTCCTTCTTCGTTAATATAACTATCAAGAGTAAACTTTAAATTATGGGTTATCCAAATAGAGTTTTCTCTTAGCTCCTCTATTTCCTCATACCCATTACTTCTTTGAATTTGTTTATAATCATCTTTTATTCCAACAATTTTTCCATCGACTAAAAGCGAAGCTATATATTTTACCTTCTTTAAGTCATCTATAATCAAATTATTATTTTTTGCAAGAACATCAGGAGCAATGATTCCTAAGTTATCAGTTGCAGTAGTAATAATAGGCTGAGCACCTAATATTTCTGCAATTTTAATCGTAAGCTCATTGCCCCCGCCTAAATGTCCGCTTAAAATATTAATTGCATATTTACTGGATAAATCAACTACAACAACTCCCGGGTCTTTATCTTTACCTTTTAAAAAAGGTGCAATTGCTCTTACAGCAATACCTGTAGATGATATAAATATTACTCCCTTTGAAGCTTCCATGGCATTTTTAGTAATAGTGCTTAAGTTAAATTTATTTAACTTTTCACTTTTTTCTTGTTTACATAGTTCTGCCTCTTCTGTTGTTTTATAAATTTCATTATTCCCTTCAGAGTTCGGCTCCTTTATATATAATTTTGCTTCAAAATGTTTTTGAAGCTTTAAAGCTATATCTTTACCTTTTGGTGATGGGCATATTATTGCTATATCACTTTGAATCTTCTCAGTTTTCATAAACTCCGCTTCCTTATGCAGTAAAATATAATTTATATCTTCCTAATAATTAACTAATTTAATCATTTTGTGCTTCTCTAAACATATGTGAAAAACTTTTATCATATAAAAGACTTTTTTCAAATTCATCTCCTATAAAGTCTCCAACTAATATTTGAGCACATTTAGTTATATTATTTTCCTTAACTTTTTCTGCTATATCATCTAAAGTTCCCATTATTATTCTTTGATCTGGCCACGTAGCTCTTTCAACAACAGCTATAGGGACATTTTTCTTATAACCCTTCTTAAGTTTTTCTACAACCTTATCAATCATTGATATAGATAAAAATATTGCCATTGATGCACCAATAGATGCTAACTTTTCTAAATCTTCATTTTCTGGTACTGGAGTTCTTCCTGGAACCCTTGTTAAAATAACTGTTTGAGAAACTCCTGGCAAAGTGAATTCCCTATTAATAGCTGCTGCTGCTCCAGTAAAGGAACTAACTCCAGGTACAACTTCATAAGGTATACTCACTCTATCTAATTCCACCATTTGTTCTCTTATTGCACCATAAATAGATGGGTCTCCTGTATGCAATCTAACAACTAATTTACCCATTTGATCTTCCATTGTCATAATTTCTATTACATCTTCCAAGGTCATATTTGCAGAATTGTAAACTTGAACATCAGGTCTGCAATATTCTAAATGTTCCTTAGAAACTAAAGAACCTGCATATATTACAACATCTGCTCTTTCTAATAAATCACGACCTTTAACTGTAATTAAATCTGCGGCCCCTGGGCCTGCTCCTATAAAATAAATCATAATAAACCCCTTTCTTTCAATTAACAATGCACAATTTATAATTAAGTATGAAATTACTTTGCAATTTCTACAAATATAATAATCAAAAAAATCTCGTAGAGATTTTCTCCTCAATTGTTAACTGTTAATTGATCTTATTTGCTATTATTAGTGACATATAATCTCTAAGTTTTAGTATTTCATCTCTTTCAGTTAAAACAGTTTCACCTTCTCTTCCTACTCTGCTTGCATAAACATAATCAAAGCCTTTTTCTTCTAAAACATCAAGAACTTCTTCTTCATGTTTATATACCTTCATTATTACAACATACTTTTCGTCTGTTATTTCCTTTACTTTAGTTGCTGGCATAACTACTAATTTCTCATCACCTACAACAAGAGTTCTATTTACTAAACTTCCTGCTGCACAAAAGGAAGTTATTCCTGGTATAGTTTGAACTTCAAAGCCACAATCTCTTACGTGCTTTAACATATGGCTATATGTACTATAAATATAAGGATCTCCAATTGTTAAAAATGCTACATCCTTACCTTCTGCAAGTCTTGCTTCTATAAATTCATATGCCTCTAAAGCCTTTTGTACTCTATCCTTTTTCCCCATTGGAAAATGTTTCACTATTACTTCTGTTCCAGGTTTAATATATTCACTTGCAGTTTCAAGGGCTATACTTTCTCCATCTTCAATTGCTGATGGAGCAACTATAACTTGACACCTTTCTATTGTTCTTACAGCTTTTACTGTTAATAATTCTTTATCTCCTGGTCCTACGCCTATTCCATATAATGTTGCCATTTTTCTAATTCCTCTCCTCTTATATAACTAATTCATAAATTAATAATAATTTTGATTTAGTTAACGTATCTATTTATATACTACATAATGTTTCTAACTAACTCTCTAAAACAACTACTTCTTTGATATCTTTAGCCTCTAATACATTGGATTATGTATATAGGATTATTTGCAATCATCATTAAAGTATTTTCACGATTTTTGCTTATATTAACTAAAGATACCTCAAATTTATAATTTAAAGTTTTAATGACTTCAATTGCTTTATATGCATTGTCTAAAGTAATAAAATTCATAACTATAGTTCCATTTTTATTTAATATTGAATTTGCCTTACGCAATATTGCTTCTAAATTCCCACTGCTTCCTCCAACAAATATTGAATCAAATTTTACTCCTTGCCATATTAAATTATCTAAAACCTTTGTTGCTTCTTTTTTAATTATCTTAACATTATGACATTCAAATTTTCTAACATTGCTTTCAGTGATCTCGTAAGCATCTTCATCTTTTTCTACTGCCAATACCTTTCCTTTGTTGGCAATTTTAGATGCTTGCACAGTGATGCTTCCTGTACCGCTTCCAATATCCAATACTAATGAATTTTCATTTAGATTCATCTTACCAATTGAAAGCATTCTTACTTCTTCCTTGGTCATTGGACAATTCCCTCTAATAAATTCCTCATCTTTTATAAAAATCATAAAAGTTCCCTCCTGCGTTTTATTTAAGCCTTTAAATATTAATTACTACTACTTGAATTAAAGCTTCAATTACGTTCTTTTATTTATCAAGGTTTTGAACTATAAGAACACTTAATGAACTAAAATCTTTATTAATAAATTCCTCTGGATTTCCTTCACTTATTATTTCATCCTCATAAGATAAATTTTCTCCAATAATAACCCTACAATTAATTTCACTGCTAGAAAGCTTTTCACATAAAACAGCAGGATTATTTACCTTATCCGTAAGCCAAATGCTTAATTGATTACTATTTATCTGCTCTAGAAACTCTTCACTTCTTCCATGAAGACTTCCTAAAAATCCATTATTCCAAGGCACCTTTACCTTACAAGTTAAATATTGAAAAGAACTTATTCCAGGTATTATTTCGAAATTTAAAGGTGATTTACTCTTTACATAATTAGTTATACCATAAAAGGTTGGGTCTCCAGAAGCTACTATTGAAATATTCTCCTGAATATTTTCAATTTCACTGTATGTATTTTTATCAGTAAATATAAATTTATCTAGATCGCTTAATTTATTTATATAAACTTTCTTATTATTAATAAAATCTAATGAATCTAAGGCTCTTTTAAAACCTATTATCATACTTGACTTTTTCATAGTTTCTAAAGCCTTAGGCATAATATAATCCTGGTGTCCTGGTCCAAGCCCTACAATATAAATCATTTTACCTCCTACAAAATTCCTTTACATTTATTTAGTCCTATAATGAGATTATATCATTATTTGCTAATTTTTTTATTCTATTAAGTATAAATAAAACAAGTGTAAGTGTTAGCCAATCAAGCTAATGTAACACTTACACTTACAAAGTATAATAATATCATAAATTATAATATTATTTATGCTGTTAATTCTGTTCTTTTTATATACATCCTAAAAATCACTTCTTCAATAAAAGAAAATAAACTTGAAGTTATAAAGTATATTCCTAAAGCAACAGGCGCTTTGAAAGTTATTAGTGCACTCATTACAGTAGTTATTATAACATTAGTTTTGCTTAATTTTGCTTGAGTAGTTATTTTTAGAAATGGTATATACGGTAATATGTTTGGACTAAGCATTGATATTGTATATACCATAGGTACAATAAACAAATTATCTGTCATCTTTATGCTAACCACCCAAGGTAAAAGTATTGTTCCTACCTGCATGGGCATATTTAAGATCACATTATATAATGTGAAAATCACAGGAATCTGTAGTAAGCTTGTTAAACAACCAAACATTCCTTTTGCATTTTTCTCATAATATTTTTTAGTTTCCATATCTAGCTTTTCTTTATTTTTTTTATACTTTTCTTTAATTTCTTCCAATCCCTTAGAAAGCTTTAGTTGCGCCTGCATACTAAGTTTTTGTTTAAATGACAAAGGCATAAGTAATAACCTTACTAATATAGTCAGTAGTATAATTGCTATACCTAAGTCTCCTGTAATATTAAAAAAATAATTAAGTGAAGAATTTAATAAATCTGAAATGATGTTCATATTTTACCTCCTAAAATTTAAAGTTCATAAAAAACATCACTTCATTTAAAACCTAACACAATATCGCCAAACGTCATATTTTTCATAAGAAATATAATCTTCTATGACCATAATCTTTGAAAACTCTAATAATTTACTATAAATCTTCCTTACAAATTTAAAATGAAATCTTCTTATATTGTTTTTATAATATGTAATTGCATAAGCAACAACACCTACAAATAATAACAAAACAAATAATATATTAATAGTGGTTATCAAATCTGCTTTCATAATACTACCTCTCGAATTTAATATATATTATACCACTATATAAGTTATTTACAACCACCTAAAAGCTTATTTATTATATAATTAAATCTTAATTCTGTTTTTATTAACTAATTCCTTCAGACTTCCAAAGTAAAATAGGCTTTGATGCTCCATAATACATAACGGCTTTAACCTCTAATTCTCCATAAACATGTTCTTTAATTTTTTCAACAATTTTATTTCCAATATTCTCATAAAGCTCAGAATAGCCTTCACCAAGCATTTTAACTGCGCCTTCACAGGTCTTTTCTTTTAAGACTTCTTTTACAAGAGAAATATCATATCCAAGAAGTGCTAGTTCTAATGCCATAACCTCAAGCCTTACCCCTGCAACTTTGCTATGAGTATTAAAGCAGCCATAAGCTATTTTACTCATTTTTCCTATGTGTCCAACTACTATAACAGATTTAACCTTACAAGATATGCAGGTTTCAAGAGCAAATCCTATATAATTTGAACATATTACTATTTCTTCTTCTTTAAAACCACGTTCTTTAGAATAATTCTCACCTAAACTTCCAAAGGCTAAAATTAATCTTTTATTCTTTAATGCTTTTTGAACAATTTCTAATCTTATAGAAGCTTTTAGAGAATCCTCTGACATTGGATGAACAATTCCTGTAGTTCCTAAAATTGAAATTCCTCCTTCAATTCCAAGCCTTGGATTAAAGGTTTTTTTAGCTACTTCTTCTCCTTGAGGCACTAAAATTGTCACTTCAACCATTTCATCCTTTGGTAAAACCTTAAGAACTTCTTCCTTTATCATTTTTCTTGGAACTGGATTAATAGCTGGCTCTCCCTTAGGCACAAAAAGTCCCTCTTTTGTAACCTTTCCTACTCCAATTCCCCCCTTTAGTATAACTCTATGCAAATCTTCTAGTTCACTAGTTTCAACACATAGTTCATTATTCTTCACTAAATCAGTATATGTATTTTGTTCTTTACCTTGAACAATCCTTCTGACTCTAGCCTTTATTTCAATTCCATGAGTACTATCTGGGTCATCTCCACCATCTTTTAAAATAGTACATTCTACATAATCTTCGAGTCTTGCTACAGCTTCTATTGGCATTGTTATATTAATTCCTTTTGGAGTTGATATTTCTATTTCACTTAAAGTATCTGCTTTATTAAAGAGAAGCATAGCAGCAGCTTTAGCAGCCCCTGCACTACAAGAACCAGTGGTATATCCGCACCTTAATCTTTTTCCTCCAGTATCAATATACATTTCAAACATAAATCTCACCTCCAAATCTATTAAGTTTTATTATAAACAAAAAACACCGCAGATTCTTATGAAATATGCTCTTTAATAACAGTTTTTTTAATTCTCTATCTTAAAATTAGCATATCGCGAATGAATAATACGGTATTTATAGTCTTCATATAATGTATCTATATTTATTTTTCATTTTCCCAGGCTTTGGGTCTTACAATGACTTTAGGAAGTTTCGTATTCATATCTCCTTTAGCTGTATTGATTTGAGCTTGAGTTAAATAAATACTCCTTGAAAGATTTGCTCCACTTAAATCTGCATCTCTCAAATCTGCACCTATAAGATCTGTAAAACTTAAGTCAACCTCTCTTAAATTAGCAGCAATAAGATATGCTCCACTTAAATTTTCCCCTTTTAAGTCTTTTTTTCTAAGATCAGCACCAATAAAGTCAAAACCTCCACCAAAGGTTCTTTTGCCTTTTAAAGTAGTTTTCTTATTACCTGCTTTTTTTCTTACAAATTCACTTGTTTGTAAAAGCAGTTTATTAACACTCATTCTAACTGGTACTAAATCTAATTTACCTAAAGCTTCTACATTTTCTTCAGTTAAATTTTCAATTTCCTTTATTTTTAAAATTAATTCTTCTTTTAATTTATTTTCACCCTGTAATATTAATGCTTCATTTAAATACCAAAGCATTTCATAAAGCTGTTTCATAATAATAAATATATCAAACATCTGCGTTACAGTTTCTGGATGATTTCTCCAATCCTGTCCTTTGAATGTGACCTGAGCAACCTTCTGTCCTGCTCCAAGACAATCATATGCAATACACCCTTTAAGACCTTTTTTGTTTAAGTTTTTATGAACCTTACATTTAAAATCCTCTTGAAGATTTATACATGGTTTTCCTGCTTCCTTATCAACTGGAAAACCGTCGTTAGCTGAAAAGTAAAGCGCTGTGCAGCATAATCCAAAACATTTGCTACAATCAGCTTTAAAATTATCAAACCTCATATTATTCCAACTCTCATTCCTAAAGTATTAAATTACTATAATCATTACCACTTTAGAAGCACTGCACCTGAAGAAAATCCTGCTTCAAAAGTTACAAATAAAATATTTTTTCCATTATCAATCAATTATAACATACTTTGCAAATACCATTATTTAATTTTCAAAGAACATATGATTACAGTCACTCTTCTAGTTTATCTTTCAACCACCATATACATAATTGCATTTATTATAGCTGCTGCAACAGTGCTTCCGCCTTTTCTTCCTTTAACTCTTATATATGGAATATTCAGTTCCTCCATATTTTCTTTACTTTCTGCTGCTCCAACAAAACCTACTGGAACTGCTATTATAAGCTTTGGATTTGCTTTTCCTTCTTTTATTAATTCCTTAAGCCTAAATAATGCAGTTGGTGCATTTCCAAAAACAAAAATATCAACCTGGTCACTACAAGCTTTTTCAACTGCAGCCATACTTCTTGTTATATTTTTTTCTTTAGCTTCTTTATGTACAACATCTTCATTAACATAACAAATTACACTACTATTTGTTTTAGCTAAAGCCATCTTATTAATTCCATTTAAGGCCATATTAGTATCTGTATAAATTTTTGTACCTTTTCTAAAAAGCTCTTTACCAGTTTCAATAGCATCCTTACTTATTTCAACTAAATCTTTATATTCAAAATCTGCTGTAGTATGAATAGTCCTCTTAACTATAAGTAATTCTTCTTGTGTAAAAGAATGAGAACCCATTTCCTCTCCAATAATTTCAAAGCTTCTTTCTTCAATTCCCATAGGATTTTTTAAATAGTCCATATATTTTTTAACAGAAACCATTGAAAGATTTCTGCTAAAGTTCACCTCTTTCCATTTTAATCTTAAACAACATATTCATATATCTATAACAACTCTGGAAAAGCACTAAGCTTTTCTGCATTAACTTATAATTTCTAACCAAATAAGATTTTTTTTGCAAACTCAATATTACTTTGAAAATTAATATGAGCATATGCTGCCAAAGTATTTCCTTTAATATATCCACATTGCCACTTTATTATTTCTCCATCATATTGAGTTTTTTCAACTTCATATATCTTATTTTCTTGTAAAGTCACTTTCGACTTATGAAATTCATGTCCATTTATTTCAAAGAATTCTTCTTGCAAAGTTTTCTTTGAATTTTCTTGGGTACTATCCATATTTTTATTGGAATAATTTAAAGATAAGTCTAAGGATTTATCGAAATATTTTTTATTAACCTTCACCTTACAATAACCAAAGTTTTGAAGCATCTTTGTCATTTCACTGTTTCCATTAAAAAATCCAACCATTTCTGCTCCATCTATTGATTTAGTTAAATACATTAATCCACCGCATTCTGCATAACATTTAAGCCCTTTCTCTAAGGCTTTTTTTATGCTGCTTCTCATAGAATAATTGTTTTCTAATTCCTCTTTAAATACTTCTGGATATCCTCCACCTATATATAAAAAATCTAATTTTTCAGGTAAAGTCTTATCTTTAATTGGACTAAAATAAATTACTTTCCCAAGGCTCTCTAAAAATTCTAAATTATCCTTATAATAAAAACTAAACGCTTTATCTAAAGCTACACCAATTCTTAATGAATTTTTTTCATTCTTAAAATCTTTATTAGTTTTAACCTTACCTTTAAACTCTTGCATTTTATTTATAATGCCATCTAAATCAACATATTTTTCAATAAGGTTTCCACACATATTCAACTTTTCTTCAAGATTAAGAATCTCCATGCTTTGTACAAGCCCTAAATGCCTGCTGCTTAAGGATATTTTTTCTTCTTTAGGAAGATATCCAAAAACTTTAACCTTACAATTTTCTTCTATAGCATATTTTAATAGCTTGTAATATTTTTCACTTACAGAATTTAATACAATCCCTGCAATATTAGCATTTTTATAATTTTTAAAGCCTTCAATTTCAGCACATATACTGTTGCTTTGTCCCTTAGGTGATAACACTAATATAATTGGCATGTTTCCTAGTATTTTTGATATTTCATAAGTTGAAGCTTTATGTCCTATACCTATTCCATCATAAAGACCCATTACCCCTTCAATTACACCAATATGACCTTTTCCTTCAAGGTAATTCCTTATTACGCCTTCTTCTCCCATTAAATATGAATCAAGATTTCTTGAAGCTTTTTGCGTAACCTCTTTATGAAAAGCTGGATCTATATAATCTGGTCCAACCTTATAGCCTTGAACCTCTAAATTCCTATTTTTTAAAGCTTTCATAAGACCAAGTGTAAATGTAGTCTTTCCTCCACCACTTGAATTAGAAGCTATTATTATAGATTTCATATAACACCGTACCTTTATTCAGTTAAGAGTTAATAGTTATGAATTCAAAGCTACAGAGAATGGTTTTAACTGTTAACTATAACTGTTATTCGTATTTCATTATAATTTATAATCGAATTCACACATGATAATTATCTTAATTTTTTTGTTCTTCCTGCATTTACGTACTTATTATTAATTGAATCATAAATTCTGTTTATGTAAAGCTCTTGAAAATTATCAAATTCTCCCAAACCGTGCATATGTAAGGAAACCTCTATTCCTTCTTTTTGTAATTTGCTTTTTAAAGAATGCTCTTCATCTGAGGCCATATCATTTTTTGCATGATCACCACAAACAAGAAGTAATGGAACAAGCTTTGTCTTCTTAATTCCTTTTTTCTTTAATTTCTTCACTACATTTTCTATAGTTGGATAGCCTTCTATTGTAGCCACAAATACATTTTCATATTCTTCATCTATTAAAACAGTTTGAAGCATTCCATAAACTGCATTTGCAGGGTGTTCTGTTCCATGTCCAAATAGTATTACACTTTCTTCTCCCTGTAGAATATCCTTAATACTTTCTATAAACAAGGAATAATCCTCTGGAAGCCCATTCATTCCTTGATAAAAAAATATAGGTCTTCCAAGCTTTAAAGCTTTAAAGTAATCTTTATTTTTTTCTACAATTCCTTTTATATAATCAAACTCTTCTCCTGGAATTATATGAAGGGGCTGAACTATTACTTCCTCAAATCCTTTATCTTTTAATACTTCTAAGGCTTCTTCTGGGGTAAATATATTTAAATTATCTCTTTCTTTCAATTTTTTTATTATTCTATGTGCTGTAAAAGCTCTAAAAACTTCATATTCCTTAAATTCATCTTTAATTTTATTTTCAATCTTTTCAATTGAATTTCTCAATGCCTCAATATGACTTGTTCCAAAACTTACAACTAAAATAGCTTTTTTCATTATAATATCCCTTCCTTTCTTCGAAAACAAAGTAGCTGCGTTGACAATATATAAATAAAAATTTAGGCAAGAAATGCACAGCATTTCTCTTAATTTTATATGTTCCTAGGCATCAAAAAAATCCCCGTTACCTTTTCAGATAAAGAGGACACATAACAAATTAAGAATATAATATTATTATATATTCTAACCTTTGCTCTTGACTTCCCTCCGAAGCTAGCATTTTCGTATATTTTTAGGCAGGTCTCCTGACTTTGGCCTCATCCTAGAATCTCCACCTTCCCAAGAATAATATCTCAGTGGCTGTCTTAGAGTTTAGTCTTCCATTACAGTAGCGGGGGCTGTAGTAGATTTTCACTACTTTCCCTTTTAATCTTAAAAACATTTTAATAAAATGCACTTTAAAAACCTAAAAATCAATTTTAATTATCTTTAAATTATAAAGTACTACAATCCTTTATTCAAGTAAAAAGTAACTATAAGCTCCTATATTTAAATTAATTCTAATTATTTGCATATAATATATAACTTAATTTCCTATTTTGGCCTATGATGTAAAATATAGTATACTGACTGTATAATAACTCGTTTGGAGGAAAAAATAATGCTCAGAAAAATATTTACTCTTTGTTTTATTTCCATTTTAGCATTATCACAAGTAGGATGCTTTAAAGAAAATACACAAATGGAAGGTACTTTTAAAAAGAATGAATCGAAGGAAAATCCAACAAATTTGTATTTGGGTAATGATTAATTAGGAAAAGAACTCATTTAATTTTAGAGTAACATATAGAAATATCAAATAATATATTAAATAAAAGCACTTATATTAGAGGAAGCAATGGAATTCAACGGATGGAGTAGTTTTGAGGATTTAGCAAAGGCTTGCGGATATACTAATTCTAATAGCAATTCAAATGAAGCAAATAATAATAACAATAATAATAATAATAATAATTCAACAAATAATTCTGGTAATATGGGATGCTGTGATATACCAAATGGATTTCAAGCTTTAAATCCTGATTTATTCGTGGTAATAGGTGAAGTGCTTGGAAATATACTAGCTGGAAATATGCCATTTAATGTTCAAAATGCAGTTGGTAACTGGTTACAGCTAGTTGGCCAAGCAATTGAAACATATAATGCTCAACAGCAATATTTTCAAGGAGGACCAGGAAGATATTTTAATCCTAAATACTATAATGTAACCAATCCATTTTGCAACACTACTTCTACAAATCCTACTCAAAACTCTAGTTCAAAGGCTAATAACAAAAATTCAACTTCTGATTCTAATGCAAAATCATCTTCTGAAGATAACGTTGATAAAATTAAGGCATTAGAGTTACGTATAAATCAGCTAACAGCAGAATTAGAGCAAATTAAATGTATGCTAGAAAAATAAATATCTAAATTTACTTTCTAAGAGGCTTAATAAACTTACTTATACTTTATTATAAATATAACAAAATACCGCAAATTCATTGAAATGCGGTATTTTAAAGTGAATGTTACTTTTTCTTATGAGCTGTATTACTTTCTAATTTTTCCATGTAATAACTATCTTGTATTTTCAATAGCTTTTTAATTTCAGGCATGTCTTTTTCTGTAAAATTAAAAATAGATATTAACTCGCTTCCACAACGATATACTTTTCTTCCATCTGGATACAAATAATTATATCCTTCTGCTCCATCACATCTTCCACACCCATAGCATCCAGTATATTTTCCTTCATATTCTTCAATAACATTTTGAATTCCATGTTTAAAAATATCAGAATATTCTTTTGCTGCAAAGAAACGTAGTCTTACTCCTGGTATATTTCTTTCACTGTATTTATAACCATCATGCTTTTGTTCTTTAGCCTCCATTTTTAGTATTGTCTTTTTTATTTTGTTCTTTCTAAAATCAATAGAAATATCACTGGTTTTATTTCTTACAGGATTATAACCGAGATTTATTGCATATTCAGCTAATTCTAAAAACATCTCATTATATTTTACATCTATATTTGATAGCAATTCATTTAAAATAACTCTATGCTTTTCATTCATGTTACTTATCCCCATTCTTCTTTAATTCTTCATGATTTAAAATTAAATAAAGTGAAATGCACAATATATATAATTATTTTGCTACAAAACATATATACTCCAATGCACAAACAAATATATTTATTAAGAACATCACTTCAATTTAATTACTACGTACTTTTTACAGATTATGAATCAAATTAATTTCAATTCTTTCATGTCAGGTGTACTATATAGAAAATATCGCAAATTCATTAGAAAATGCGATATCTCAATTTAATTCTTATTTTATATAGTTATAGTATTAAAGTAATTTAGATATTCTATATGCAAGTTAAATATCCTTAATTTTTTATAGCTGTCATAGCTATAAGCGTAAGATAACTTTCTTTATCTGCATCATGTAAATCAAAATCAGAAGTAGTTCTCCATATTTCCTTACCATCTTCAATAGTTTCTGCATAAGTTACATCAACAATGCCAGTTTTTCCCCATAAATCTTGCCACCATTTAGCACTATGAAAGCAATACATATCTTTCTCCCAAAATTCCTTCATGGCTTCTGGCAATCCATCACTAAATTCTCTTGTAAGACCAGGACTGACAATTCCAAATTGTCCTCCCTTTTTTACTAACCTTGAATAATGGTTAGGCAAATAAATTTCATCTGTTCCAAAATAATGATATGCATCTATACTAATGGCCGCATCAAAAAAATTATCTGCATAAGGCAATGAGTGAGCTTCTGCAGAAATTGGGAACACCTTATCCTCTACTCCCATTTCAACGAAACGATTATAATTATCTGTTGGGCTTATCCATAAATCATTGGCAAATACAGTTACACCAAATTCTTTAGCAAGAAATATTGATGTAAGTCCCATTCCACATCCCATATCTAGTACACGCATTCCTGGCTTCAAATCCATTTTCTCACAAAGTATCTCTATAAGCCACAAAGCATTTGGCCCCATCATTTTATTTTCTTCAAAAAACTTACTATAATTTTCATAATACTTTTCACAACGTTTAAAATTTCTCATTATTAATAATCTCCTTTGATATGTTATTTTTTTACTTGTATCCTAAGATGATAAAAAAACAACACGCAAAGTGATATTTTATATTAATATTTAAATATTATATCTCAGGCGTGTTATTTAATTACCACCCTTAATACACTGCTCATTTTTTTCATCATAAAAACACTTCCTTTCCATAAAATTCTAATTATACAGTAACATAATCCCAGCAAAAATGCAAACTTTTTCATTTTTTGTTTTTCATTGTATTAAATAGCTCTCATCTTGTAAAATTGCCCCTCGAATCCTTCATAAGTTTAGCAGCCTATTTCAATATAATTACCTTCTGGGTCAGAAATCCAAAAATTTCTTTGTCCCCAGGGTTGTGTGACTGGCTCTCCTGTTAGGGATTGAACACCAAGTGATATCAGACGTGCATATTCCTTATCAACATCTTCTTTAGTCGGAACACCTATACCTATTTGCATTGTAAGATTGAATCCACTTGGTGGGTAGTACTGTTGATTCATTTCCTTAGCAAATTGTTTTCTATCAAACATAAATAACCCTCCATCTTTCACTTTGAAACTTGCAAAAGGTCCTCCATCCCAATCTGTTTCAAATTCCAAAATATCCCTATAAAACTTAACCATTTTTTCAACATCTTCAACAAATAAACCAGTATGTACACTGTTAGATAAAATGCCCATATAAACACTCTCCTTCTCAAAAAATAAGCTAAAAACATTTAATAAAATTACACTCCCAAACTATAACAATTCATATGAAAATAATTGCTTTGCAGGATATGCCATATTTATTTCTTACCTCCTTTTACTATGCCTCTTCTTGCATTCTTTTAATGTATAACATAATATTTTCTGCTTCATCTTTGCAATATTCAAATTTGAAATACATAGCTATTTCCAAAGAAATTTCATGAAAATATTTGCACATTTTAAATAGCTTTTCCCAAATATCTTCAAATGTTCCATTGGGAAAAATGTCTGTAAATCTATCCATATTAGTTTTACTTAAATATCTTTCAAAGTATTTGTAGCACTTACCTGTAGAAACTGAAAAATCATAATCAATTCCTATTTTCCAATTAAGCATTTTTAAAAACATTTCCATTTCATAATGCTCCATAAAAAACTTAGTGAACATCAATTCTTTCCTACATAGCCCTTTTGCAACATTTACACTTAACCACCAAAATTCATTGCAACAATCTCTAAATTCTTCTGTTGTAGGTTTTCCAATATAATAATAATCACTAACTTCAATAGTATTTAATCCATCTATTCCGTCCTTATCAAGTAATAAAATTCTTGGTTCTTTATTAAATATTCTACTTTCCATATTTTCAATATCCACAAGAGTTAGGTCAATTCTATTTCCATCTTTAAATTGCATTAAATATACAAATTCCTGATTACTGTTATAATCATAAGGATGACTATACCAATCATTTGGCTTTTGCATAATTAATCTTTCTCCAAAACGTTCTAACCACTGCTCATTGCTTGTAAATGTCTGAATATCTTTCACAATATAAACAATATCAAAATCTGAATATTTATCATGTGTTGCGTTAAAATCTACTCTTGAACCAGACATATATACAGCACGAATTTTATCATTATCCTTAGCTGTATTCATTATCAAATCCATCATTTCTTGTTCAGTTCTCATAATTATTTCTCCATCCCATATTTAAAGCTTTAACAAATAGTCTTACTCATACTTTACAATCTATAATGTATCAATAAATTTATAAACCTGTTCTGACCATTCCCATATATCTTTGTTTTTACTATCCATATAATAAACTCTAGCTTTAATATCATCAGCCATTATACCTTCAAAGCTCTCTCTATATGCATTAGGAATTATTATAGCAAATACATTATCTTTTAATATTAATTCATCTTTAATTTTCAGTGGATGGTATCCATCAAAAACAGCATTAGGATGTTTTACTAATTCATCATATTTGAAAAAGAAACGCACTCCTGGAGTAAACCCCTTACTTAAATCTTCTTCACTCGGTTCACGCTCTAATTTTCTTTCCATAACTAGTCTATCACCAGCCTGACAATTCCCCCAAGATAGCATTAAATATTCAAAATAATCTGCGGGATCTTTTGCTGCATTTCTTGGTTCTAATTTTAATTGTTCACCAGATATATTTCTTGCCTTTACAGCAGAAAGTATGCTTCCACTTTTTATAATAGACAAAGCATTTTCAACTGGTGCTGTGTGGCAAAGATACTTAGTCATACAACCTTTTTGTTTACATGCAGTGCATTCTGTTATTTTTTCTGGCTTTTCTACCTTCATGAACTCTTTTTTGTTTGATAAAGCATAGTTTACTTTTTCCATTATTTTTTGGTTGTCACTAACAATTTCAGTTTTTCTCCCATGCAAAGTCTCATAGTCTACAAATTTAATTATCCCATTCAATTCCCATTCTGATATATAAGGATAATTGGATAAGGCATGATAGTATATGCCCTCCCAAATAATGCTGAATTCATGTTTTCCAATATCAATTTTCATACTAATCACCAACTTTAAAATATAAAATGTAGTATCATACTATTTTTCTCCGAAACTTCTAAAATATATATGGTTCCCGTCTGGATCGCAAAAATGCATATTCTTTGCTCCCCATGGTTGAATTTTAGGTGCATCAATAATATGTATTCCTAATTTTAGAAGTCTTTCATACTCTTCATCTACATCATCAACAGTAAATGCTAAACTAATATTATGATTTTGATTATTTTTTACGTCTCCATTATTATAAACTGTTAAGGTTGTACCTTCTTTAATAATGATTTGATGTATTTCATCCTTGCAATCAGAATTAATATTTAAGATTTTCCTATAAAAATCAGCAATTTTTATTACATCGTTTGTTTCCAAACAAACTTCACCTAAATTCATTTCTTCTTCCTCCCTGTATAAAAGATCTTAATTCATCACAATAAAATTTAATATTTTCTTATATATTCATTTATTATTTTCATCAAGCGATTTAGAAAAACTATATCCTTTAATCTTGTACCCATTGCTCTTATAAAATTCATGCGCCTTTTCGCGTTTAATTCCACTATTTAAAGCTATTGCAATTGCTCCTTCATTAATAGCCCACTTTTCTGCTGATTTCATTAGTATAGTGCCTATCCCATTTCCTCTATGTTTTTCATTAACCACTAAAGAAATAATTCTCACATACTCTCCATCATATTCATATGCATACAATTTACATAATCCAATAAAACCAACTACTTTGTTATCTACTTCAGCCACAAGTGTTTTGTAAGATTTATTTGAATTAATTTTAAATAATCTTTGTGATATGTTATTTTTGTTTGAAGGATAACCTAACTCTTCAATAAACTCTGTTAGCATTTCATAATCCTCATCAATTATGTCTCTTATAAAAATCTTATCTTCTTTCATTTTCAACTCTCCCGATAAAAAATACTATAAATCTCAGCAACACTCAACTACCTTTTGCCATAAGCTTTTTTATCCTAATCATATTCCTTAACCCTTATGTTTACTATAAATAGTTATATATTTACCTATTTACATAGTTATCTTTTTAAATAGGTAAATATAAAAATAGTTTTATATAATAATATTTTCCTATAAAACTATATTCTTATAAATATAGCTTTATAGATACCTTTAATTCTATATTTAAGGTTTTCTAGCAAGCTGTAAATCTATGGTATCATATACAGTAACTTTTCTACCATTATTATTAATTGCATTTTCTATTTCCTTATAAAATTCATTTCTTTTATTTTCTTCCAATGCTCTATGATCTGAATAAGTATTAATGAGTGAAACATATTCTTTGGCATTAAATGTTCTTGTTCTATGATATAATTTATAATTCACATCAATAAATCCATACTTTTTAATTTCCTCAGCCATTTTTTCGCATTGTTTTTCTCCGTACTCTGGTGAAAGTGCTGAAGTTGACATATATTTTGAATATATTTTTTGTATAGCAATATCAAGCTCTTGATTTCCTTTATCTTTATATGGATGGTTTGCAAAACGAGCAAATATTCCACCGCTTTTTAGCATTTCATATGCTTTAGGATAACCTATTTCTTCTGGTATCCAATGAAAAGCCGTAGCTGAATAAATCATATCAAAGGAGTCAGGTGGGCACTCATAATCTTGAAAAGCCAAATTTATAACATTAAAATTATTATATTTGCTAAATTTTTGCTTTGTATATTCTGCTAACTTATCTCCTAACTCTATAGCTGTTACCAAGCAACCTTCCTCAAGTATAGGTACTGTAGCTTGACCTGTTCCAATTCCAATTTCAAGAACCTTACTGGATTGATTTATTTGCTTAAAATCCATTATATCTTTATATAACTCAGAAACATAAGTTGGTCTCCACTTATCATATTCAGCATAAACTTCATTAAATTTTGTTTCCAAACCTTTTATACTGGCCAAGATTTTCTACCCCTTCCTTGTCTTTAATTATTCTTTTACGTGCTTATATTACATAAATACTTAATAGTTGCAAAATTCATCTTACACTTATTAGTTATTTATTCACCTATCATTTTCATGGCATCTACAGTATCAATTGCAGTCATTTCTACCCATGCAGTTTTATATCCGCATTTAACAGCATTACTTTTAGATGCAATATTAGACCAAGCTGTACAATAATATGGTACTTTTCCAAGCTTAATAATTTCGTCTGTCAGAATCTTTGTAAGAGTTGATGCCACTCCTAATCTTCTATACTCTGGAAGTACATCAATTCCTATCTGCCACATAGTATCACAATCATTACTTGCACCTGCAACACCTGCTATTTTTCCATCTATATATCCAACCGCTGCCAAAATATCTTTTTTATCACCTTCACAGTCATATCCCAAGGCCATATGAAATCTATCATCTTTATATAATGAAGGAATTTCATCTTCTAAAAATATTTTCACTTCAAGGCTTTCATTGATTTCAACTTGCTTTTCTACATCAGGCAGAAAAAATTCAGCAATAAAACATACAGATTTACCATGCTTTTCAAACTCCTTATTTAATACAATTAACTGTGGTGTATCAAAGCATCTGTATTCAGAATGTCTAGAAACAAACTTTTCTATAAAATCTTTTATTCTTTCATCTACAGATGCAACTAATCCATCACCATAATAAGCAAATCCACAAAACATTGGTTTTTTATAACACTTTTTTCTTCCCTCATTTAGCTTTGATAATACAACAGTATTTCCTTTATTCATAAAATCATCAACTGAACAGTTTAAATCTATTGCTGACTGTTCCATAGCAATCTTCCATATATCTTTATTATTCATACATTATTCACTCTCCCAAAAAATCTATTAAACATTTTCACCTTACCATATATTTACTAACATGTATAGACCTAACTATGTTTAAAATAGATTTGGCGTAGCAATTACAAGTTTGTAACTACTACACCTTTTAACATAAATGTATTTTTATTTAAATTTCAACCTAATTACAGACACTGAATATTTATCAGCCACATATTGAAAATCTTTTGAAGCATTATCTATAGTCTTGTTTTTTATAGAAATTTCTTCTGGCTTATCAAAAGAATTTTCTATATCATTTTTATCTCCATTAATATAGTCAACTGAAGCCTTTGACTCTATTTTCTTGTTGCTGTTTATATCAATATTAACCTTTTTAGCTTCTCCTGTTACATTAACAACCTTAACTATTAATTCCCCTGTTTTTTCATCGTAACTTGAAGATGTAAATATTTCTGGAGTTTTAGCCTTATTTGCATCTTGAGTATTTTGTTTTAGAACTTCTGGCTTTAGTAATTCATCCTTTAGCATTTGGGTTCCTAGATTATTACTAAATAGTTTTTGAACATAATAATCTGGAGTTGCATAATTTGTTGTTCCATTAAACCAAATCATATCAGGCTTCCATTGAAAACTATCAACTTTAGCAAGTAAAGGTGCATAAGACGCCATTTTTACAACATCTGAATTTCTTTCAAGACCAGTTAAATAAGCTGCTTCTGATAAAGCAGAGTTTAAAGTATTAGATTGTGAAGCATATTCTCCAAGGAATACTTTAGGTCCATTTCTATCATAACTATTATATCTTTCAGTATTAAGTAAGAACCAATTAGGGTCCATATAATAATGTTCATCAACTATAGTTTTATCTGCTTTACTCTTAATCCATTTCCAAGCATCATCAAATAATGTACCTTCTGCTATTGGTCCTGCTGCAGATATTAAGGTTATTTCAGGATGTTTTTCATTTAAAACCTTTTGAAATTCCTCAAATCTTTTATGATATGCATCTCCCCATTGTTCATTACCAACTGCTAAATATTTCAAGTTGAAAGGTTCCTTATGACCAGCTTCAATTCTCTTTTTACCCCAAGTAGTAGTTTCATCACCATTAGCATATTCTATTAAATCTAAGGCATCTTGAATATAAGTATCAAGCTCATCTCCAAGCTTTGCCATATACTTTGATTTCCCTCCATGAACTCCACCTTGACAAGTCATGCCGCAATTTACTACTGGCACTGGAACTGCTCCTACATCTTCACATAATTGAAAATACTCATAAAATCCAAGACCATATGATTGATAATATCCCCACATATTTTGAATTTCTTTTCTTTCTTCAACCTTACCAATAGTATTTTTCCAATCATACATCTGTTCCTGAGTATGACCTTCAACTACACATCCACCAGGGAAACGTATAAATCTTGGTTTTAAATCAGCAATTCTTTCCACTAAATCTTTTCTCAAACCATATTTTCTATCCTTCCAAGTATCTTGTGGAAATAAAGAAATCATATCTAAATCTACGGTGCCTTTTCCCTTAGTATAAATTACAAGCTTAGCTGCTTTTTCATCTTTATTAGCAGTTAATTCACCTTCATATTTAGTCCATTCCTTATTTATATTATCTACAGTTTTTACATCTGATAAAACTGTTCCACCATTATTTTCAACTTGTACGCTCAACGGACATTGTCCATCTACATTTTTTGCCCAAAAGGAATAATAATACTTCTTTCCTTGGTTTACATTTATTCCTTGATAACCATCATTAACTAATCTCAAGCCATCTCCTTCACTTGTTGAATTTAGTTCAACATAAGTTGGATTGTTGCTATTTAAAGGACTGTCCTTTTTTATTGCAACTTCACCTTGGCTTTGTCCCTTCTTATCTAACTGCCAGGAATCCATTGAATTCTTAAATTCAAAAGATCTGTTTTCAACTAATTCTCCATATAAACCACCATCAGCACCATGGTTTATATCTTCAAAAAATATTCCTGTAAGCATATCACTTACGTCAAATTTCTTTTCATCTGCACTTATCTTAAGTGTATAGGCATCCTTATTATTTTCTGCCTGAGCTTTTTTATAGACACCAAACCCAGCTCCAACACATACTACAGCTGCAACTAAACAAATTATATATTTTTTTTGCACTATTTTTTCCTCCCCATAATCAATTATTGTTTGGCTATTGATAAAAATATAAATTACCATCAGTCATTAGAATACGTTTTCTTAGAGTTGTTTATTTTAGTTTTTTTTAAATAAAACTTCATAAGTAGGCATTTTTTTATCTTTATTATATATTTTTTTAAACAAAAACCTCCTTTTTCATAATACTACCATTTTTATCAAAAGTAAATAGATTGTCTGCACAAGTTGTATGTAAATTCCCATAAAAAAATTCATAGAACAAATAATTAAAACTTGTTTGTTCTATGAATTTTTAATGTACAAATTACATTATTTTAGTATAATAAATCATAGAGTATTTTAAATATTTTAGATTCTTAAATTTAATGAATCCTATTTATAAATAAAATATTCATAATAAAAATTAAGATTATTTTCTTAAATAAGTTAAAAGGCGGTGCAATTATGTCAGTATATATGATTACATATTTTTTAAGTGATACTACTGGTCACGGTCATGAACATGATGAAAATTGTGGATGTGGAGGAGATCACGGACATGAACATACACATTCTCATGAAGGTAGCAGTCGTGGAAATATAGTAGGAAAAATCAAATCATTAGGAGCATGGGCTCAATTTTTGCCTGAAGGCTTTTTTGTAAAAACAGACTCAACTGCAGAAGAAATCTTTGAAGAAGTTAACTCTGTTGCAAATAAAGGTGACATTATCTTTGTAACTAAAATAGATGCCAAAACTTCAGCTTGCAAAAATCCAGCAGTTTTAGACTGGCTAGCAGAATAATTTCCTGCAAATTCAAATTTAAATTACTATTATAATATCATTTAGGAATAAATTTATTATTATATGATTTACTTTTGAAGTATTATAAAAATGGAGTTATGTCTTTGTATTAATGACATAACTCCATTTTTATTTCTTATCATTTAAACTTTCATTAAAATATCTATTAAATCTTTTTTCTGATAATACCCCTATTTAGATAATGGCTTAAAATTAATAATATCCATTAAAAATTTAGCCTGCGAACAGCTAAATCTTAATGGATATTCCACAAAATATTAAAAAGGAGTCGTAATTTTGTATAACTATTTGCTATACAAGAGGAGCGATGAGTATATTGAGTATAATATACACCTCTATAAAAAATTACTAACTATATTATAGTTTAACACATTTTTCTCGAAATACAAGAGTGTTTTTTAAATATTTAGAAAATTATGATTTGTTGAATAAATGAGCATCACTTCTAAGTACAAATTAATTTATTCTCTATTAACAATATTTAAAATCATATAAAAACACTTTAAAATAAAAAAGTTATTGACATAATATCCAAATAAGAGTAAAATCATATTTGTTGTACGGCCCATTGGTCAAGCGGTCAAGACGCCACCCTCTCACGGTGGAATCAGGAGTTCGATTCTCCTATGGGTCACCATTATAGAAAACATCAGCATTTAGGTAGCTAAATTGTTGGTGTTTTTCTTTTTTAACAACATAGCTAGTTATTATTAATGTAATTGTTTGGCTAATAAAAAACAAATAGAAGAAAGAGTATGTAGTTCCCATAATTCAGTAGTGAATAAATGATCAACTGCATTTACTTTCTTGCCTTCATCATCTATAAAATCATCAACTAAGACACCTTTTTCTTTTTTTCTCCAGGTATCAGATTTCATAAGCCTACTGTAACACATTCTTATGCTGCTAAGTTCTCCAATCCATAAGAACAGTACCTTTGAATATCATACCATAGTTCTTCATGAACATGAGCACGTGGAACTGCTGCATTATCCTCTTTAGAAAAATATATGTCTTGCATAAAATACATACAAAAAAACTCTAAGGATATTTGTCCAAGTTTCCATGCCAATCCATGGTTCCCAAACAAATTCTTTCTTAGAGTTATCAAGTATTCTTTTTTCAGTTAATTCCTCAGCTTTATCCTCAGGAATTAATATGTCAGTATAATATTTTTTAAGGTAATGATAAAGCGCTATTTGTTTCTTGCTTCATCCTAGGGAAATTCAAATAGTATTAACAGGCTTTATCACCCTTTCTAATTAAATATTTTCAATAAAATCTCCTTTAAATTCTTTGAACTCAGCATTTTGAATTAATATCTTCTTTTTCATACTTTCAAGTTTTCCGTAAATAGTATTATAATTTACTATGATATCTCCATCTAAATTTGCTGTATCATTATCTTCAAATTCTAATTCCACTACGTATTCATATGGAGCTCTATTATCAATAGCTCTTGATACTGTGTAGTTTACTTTATTGTTTAGGCTCCATTTAGGATCAATATTATATATATATTTATTTCCTCCATTATGAATATTTATGGAAAGCTTTTTTCCACTAATAAATCCACCTATTATAGAAAAACGTGCTTTTGCCAATTCTCTTTTCTCTTTTTCATTTTTTCTTTGTTCCCTAATTTGAAATATAACTGCAATTAAGGCTGCAGCTGCTGAAATTATTGAAGCAATCCCAGCAGCAATAGTAATATAAGTTAACATTAAAAATCACTCCTTCCACAAAATACAATATTCTACAGAAAGAGTTATAATCCTTTAATTAATCCATTCTCAATATTCTAATTTCATGCAAATCACAATATCTTTGACATTCAGGATGTATTTCACAACCATAAGATATAATTAATATACTTCCTTTATGCATACCTTTAACTTTTGATAGTGGCAATATTTCTAATATTGCCACTCGTACTCCATTAACATTCACATGACTTTGCTTAACTATTTCTCTCCTTTATGTCATAATAATAAGAACCCTATTTCTAGAGTTCTTTATTGTTTTCTTACTGTACTATTGGTATTATTTGCTTGTCCTTAATTATAACTGTTTCATAAAGAGAAGAATTACTTGTTTTTATAAGTTCAACGAAATATTTGTATATTCTTTTATTATAGACATCTTTAAACTCCAATTGCATGTCAATATGCTTATTCCCATTTATTGTTTTTTCTATTTCATCAAACTTAGTTTTTACATCAATTGATATTAATTCACTTACACCTGAGTCAAAAACAGTACTTACGTTGTATAAATTATTAATATAGTCATCTCCAATTTTAATTCTTATATCTAGAGCTGGACCTACTCCTATATTTTTTATATAAAATAATAAATGGTCACTTGTTGATGTGCCATTAAATTGATGATTAGTCTTAAACCACATATTAGCACCTGTTCTAAAATCTATACCAATTTTAAATACTGGCATTACTGAGTTAATTTTTTCTTCTTCTCTATTTCCCTTGTCAATATTTCTTTGATCATTAAATGTTTCAGCATTTTGCTTTAACGTATAAAATAAACCTAAAGCAGTTATATAACCTGTAAAACAAGCTCCAATAATTGTTCCGTAATATGAAAGTAACTCACCTTTTTTAGCAAATTCACTTCCACCAAACGTATTGACTAGACCAAATATCAAAATTGGTATCAATAACACTAAAAATATGAAAAATATCATATAAACACTATAATTTTTTCTATTACTCATTTCTTCACCCCTTCCATATAATACAATTATACAAAAGTCGGTATATTCCTTCTTTAAATTACAAATTATATGAAAAGAACCCTATTTCTAGAGTTCTTGAAGTCCTTTTTATCTTTAAATTCAATAATATAAAGCAAAGTGGAATTTATCATTCTTTTGTCCAATAAACATGCATGTTGCTTTATCGTCATTGAATCCTGGAATGTTAATGTCATGTTCTTTAAAGTGTGAATTATAAATATAACTTATATCATTAATTTTATTCGTATCTGGATTATAGTTCAGAAAAGGGAAAAATAACATTCTTTTTTTGTTTATTAAAGGATTTTTGCCTATTCCAGTACCTAATTGCATAATATCACTAAATCTACGACCTTCTAAATTAAACCAGCCAAGTATAAAAGCTCTTTTTCCTTTTTTGCCAAGCTTAATTTCATTTGTCAGCCAATTATAGTCTTTTTCAAACGCCTCTTTCCAAACAGCCTTCTGATTTCTAATATTACTTGCATTATTAAAGTTTCTCAAGTACTTAACTTCTACAATGAAATCTTTTGATGGGATACGTATATCACCGAAATTTCCTTGCTGTCTTAATTGTGCCATGTTTCCTAATGGATAATATAATTTTGCTTGAAGATCAGCTTCAGAAAAGTCTAAATCTGAAAAATCTTTAAGTTCTTTATCGCTTTTGTTTCTATGATATTCACTCAGATCATTAATTATTAACAAACAGTTCGAAATAAAATAATTCTTAATCATTTGTTTTCCTCCCATATTAAATAGTATTTGAGATGCATCTCCTAATACATATAATACAGGAAAAAAAGATTGATACAATGACTTGACGAGTCTTCTAAATTAGTGTATTTTATCAAAAGAGACACTCATACCAAAGAAGATAAAATAAATAAATAGTGAAAGCGTACTTTTTAACATACTTTCAATAATTAACGCATTTTATCGAGATTTTATCACCAATAATTCGTTTTTACTTTATTTTTGATAAATTTTAATATTTTTATTAAAACAAGTTAAGTATATACTTAATATAAAAAGCACTCACCATAATGCAAGTGTCTTAAAATTATGTACTATCTTACTTCAAATCCAACTAACTACCTCATGTATTTTAAACTTATCCATACTATCTATATTATAATCATTAAAGATAATATTGTTTAAGCTCCTTAATTTCTTCTTGTTGTTTTATTGGTATATTTTCACCATTCTTTTATTCTTCTTTATTTGTTTAATTTATTTTCATATCAATATACTTTATCAATAATCCTTATTTCTTTTACAAATAGGGACGTGAAATATTTATTATAAAAAAAGTCATACCATTCATTTCTGTGAATAATACAACCTTTAATCCTTTTACAATAATATTTCCTTTTTATGGGCACCATTTCTACTTGGTACTTCTCTTTTTACTAAATTTTATTATCTAATTTATCACTTTTCTTTCCATCTAAAACTTTCTTACTAAGTACTATTTACTGTTTTTACTATTCTTTTGATTTTGCTTTCCTCACTTTATTGTTTGTTTATTTTGTTCACAATATACACTATCACTATTTATTGTTCCTTTTGAATTAATCCACCTTCACATATTTCATCAATTAATAATTTATAAATATAACTTGAACTTTCCTTATATAATACCGTTTCTATATCTGCTAATTTATGAAAAACTAATGAATTATATATGGCCTCCATGGATTTTTCTATACTAAATCCCTTGTTTTAATTTATTAATAATTTCTAGTTATATTTCAGATTACTTCTCATATAATAAAATTTTTCTTAAAAGGTACCATTTCCTTATTCATTTCAAGCTCAACTTGTAATTTATATACCTTAAATTTTCTCAAATCATTAATTCCTTTATCAATGGTTTGTATCTGTATATTTATTTTATTATTCTTATTATTATATACAAACTAGCCTATGCTTATCTTACTTGGCACTTTTCATTTTTACTTGGTCTTTATTTATTTTATTCTATAGTCTAATAATCCTGCTTGTTCCAATATATTTTTTACTTTTAATTATTATTATAATTTATTTTACTTGTTCTTTAATTTATCTACTTGGCATTTTTTATTTTTACTTAGACTTTATTTAATCTTTTTTAGAATTTAATAAACCTATAATCAATTGTAAGCCTAAATATTGATATAATAAAAGGCTTAAAGGTTACAAAAATTTTGATTATAATATAAAAGAAAATGCAGGAGTTCAATACGAATTTGCAGATATATAATGGCATTCTATATCTGCACTATTAAATTAGCTTGACTATAACCTTTCCAATACTCATTAGTTAATTCCTTACTTAAGCTCCTTACTATTGATTTTCAGTATTCTGCCTTTTCATTTTGCAGTATTTCAGTTTTAATAATTTTGCCTATATTCCAATATAAAACTACCATTTCTGAATTTACTGCCATAACTACATTGCTCTTAATATTATCAAATGCTTTAACTATTTCTTTATATAGAAATTTTATATTTTCATTATTTATAATATAATGTATTATTTTTATATCATATATGGTATATTTATATTAAGAGATGCATATAGTAAACTATAAGAAAGGATTCTCATGTGGAATGTAGATTTTTATAAGACAAAAGATAATATAGCTCCTGTTGAAGAATTTTTAAAAAGTCTAGACTCTAAAATGCGTGCAAAAGCTATTCATGAGTTGAATATATTACAAGAGTTTGGACCAGCTTTAAGATAACCTCATTCAAAACCAATTGAAAATGGAATATTTGAACTGAGAATTGAAATTGCTAGCAATATTTCTAGAATTTTTTATTTTTTTCGTATAGGAAATAAGATTATTCTTACTAATGGTTTTATTAAAAAAAACTCAAAAAACCCCTAGAAGTCAAATTAATAAAGCACTAGAGTATAAAAAAGACTATGAAAGGAGATATAGTAATGAGTGATTTAAGTAACTTTTTTGAAAAACAACTGCAAAATGAAGAATTTCGTAAAGAATACGATGCTTTAACTCCTAAATATGAATTAATAAAAGAAATAATAAGAGAGAGAAATGCACAAAATTTAACCCAAAGGGAATTTGCTGATAAGCTTGGCTTAAAACAAAGCAATATTTCCAGATTAGAAAGTGGCAATTATAATCCGAGTCTTGACTTTTTAGAAAAAATAGCTGCTGGTCTTGGAAAAGAACTTCATATAGAACTTCGTCCAAAGGCTTATTAATAAATATTATAAATTTAAAGCTATAGTATAGGTAAATTTTTGTCTATATATAGCTTTCTTAATGTTTCAATGGTTTACTATGGCAGTAACAATTTATTTTCTCATTCACAAAAAAATCAATAACTTATCATATTAAATTAATTTAATTTACTTAATACCTTAATGTTAACAAAACTCGAAGTTGTTATAAATAATGATGAATTTAATAAGGTAGTTATAAAAAGGCCATAAACATTCAATTTCCGAATATCTATAGCCTTCTGATTTTTTCGTATACTATCACTTTATTTTATCTTCAATATAAAATATTTAGCAAAAAACAAATTTTTTTTTATAACTTGCTCTTGCTCAATTCCTTGTTTATAGCCATTTTCAATTAACATGTTATCTAATTCAGTCATACTTATTTTATCCATTTTCACTAATTAGTTTCAATAGTTTTTCTTATTATTTGAATTTGTTCAATTGTTAATTCTGTTAATTTGCTAATAAGTTCATCACTCATGCCTTCTTTAATGGCTCTTTTAGCAATTTCTATTGAATTTTCTTGCTTTCCTTCTAATTTTCCTTCTTTTATTAAGCTTCTACCTAGTTCAGTCATTTTTATCTCCTCCCTTACTTTTTCTAAATCTTTACCTTCCAAAAATTTACTTGCAAAAGCATATAGGATTGACTCTACATCATATCTATAATCTTTATCTATATCCTTAATTACTCTAATTGCATTTATTATTTTATCGCTTTTACTAAGCTTACCACCCATTATTGGTGTAAATGTTAATGATATAATATCTTGCTTGCTTAGTTCTTCTTGATTGTTTATTTTATTTATTATATCATTAAAAATTGCATCCCCATCCTTATTAGCCATTGAGATTGCCTTAACTTGATACGAATTCATTCCACATTTATATTCACTTATAGGATCTTTAATATCTCCTGAATAAACTACATAGGTTTCAACCTCTTTACCTGTTTGAAAATTAAGAAGTGCCTCATAAGTTCTAAATCTTCTTAAATCTGAAATGCCCTTCTCAGTTGTTTGAAACTCAAAGTGTATATAGCTATCATCTTCCATTAAAAATGTATAATCCATTAACATGTTCTTTATTTCAAGAATAACAATTTCAGTAGATCCCGCATCTTTTACTTTTCTATTTATACCAAAAAATTTCAAACCTTCTTCCGCAAATATGTCCATTGCTCTTTTCATTATCATATCTTCATAATTTATTTGTTTCACCAATGCACCTCCTCATCTGAAAAATGTTTTTTTATTACTTTAATTTATTTTTCTTAATAAGCTTTTCACTTATATGAGTTTAATTTATTAAATAAATTTTAACATATATAAGTAAAATTCTAAATAGCATAACATTATCTTGCCATGCTTTTATACAATCTGCTATTAATATTATATCCAACATTCATCTTATATAAAAGCCTATCTGTTATTGTATAACACTAAAATAATTCATCTCTTAACTATAAAAAAATCCCCTCTATATTTTTAATTTATCTCTTTAAATAATTTATATTTGTCTGCGTAACCATAGGTAGTAAGCTAGATATTTATTATAACAGCTCCAAATATAAATTAGAGTTATTATTTCAGGCTTTAATTATAACTATTTTAATAAATTCCTATGATTTATTTTAAACTATATCTATTAACTTATAACCTAAATAAGGAGCATAACACACTATGTTAGCTCCTCATTCTAAATCTCTGATAAGAACATGAATATGATTTTATATTTATTTTATTTCATAATTTATCTTTTATCTGAGAGAGGGGGAGGATTCCCTCCTTTCTAAAGATTAGAAAATAAATTAATCATGATTATTTCTAGCCATAAAACATATAATTACAAATGCTAATATGCTAAAAATTGAAAACATAAGATCATATTTACTCATGTTCATATCACCTCTATTCTATTTTAAAAGTAAGTACTTATATATATCCATTTATAATATTAAACATATAATTGTATAAATACAGTAACTAATAATTATTATATTAGATATACACATTAGATATAACTATAATTCTTATTTAACTCATATAAAAGATAATTTGAATATTATCCTAATATTGTGATTTTTCATTACTAAATTTAAATTTTTAAGTTATAACATGTAGGATACCTTTAATAATCAACGTTTTACGCTATAAAATTTTCCCGACTTTTTCCCGACTAAGTTCTAAATAGATATAATTTATTATAATTATCCATACGCATACAAGTCAGTATTTAAGCTACTTCGTAGAGATTTATAATTAAATATAATGCTATGTAATTGATATTTTTCAGAATCAGGAGTTCGATTCTCCTATGGGTCACCATTATAGTAAACATCAGCATTTAGAGAGCTAAATTGTTGGTGCTTTTTAAGAATTATGCATCCCAAAATCCCAAGTTCATATTACATAGCCACCCAAATCTGAATCGACATTTCTAGACTCATCGTCTCCGTAATTTTCATCAAGTACTGTAATAATCTCTCAAATGCTTTGCAACATCTCTTTTGCATATTTTGATTTCGGCTCTTCTAACTGTTCTAATTTCCATATCTTTTTCATGAATATCTCCTCCTTCAAAATAGAAATAGGAATGCTTAAAGCTTCATATTACTTCAGGCATTCCTGTTCTTAGTTACACAATTATAATATATATTTAAGTTTTATTTTGGGTCAGTATTATTTTTTTGTAAAATTTCTTCATTATTGATATAGTTCACTGTAAGGAATTACAAGTCAATAACTTTTACATAGTCTTGACATTTTAATTTTACAGGCGTCGTGGCTCACTGTCATTTGTACGATTTGGTGAAGCCCTTAGAATTGTTCAAGATTACCCACAGAAACCAAAATTATTTATTATGCCAAAACCAGACTACAAAAAATAGATTATAAGCCCAAGTGCATAGTTAATTCAGATAACTACACACTTGGGCATGACTTACTAATAGTTTAAAAATGCTTATTTTCTGTTATGTTAATATTACTTAAATATATTTAGAGTAGAGTTATATCCGGCCCTTAACCTTTGATTAACTGCCCTCATATCATAGTGCATACTCTCTTTCTCACATGTTTCCACAAATGTATGCCACAATTTTTTACTGTTAAACGGCCAGCAGCGGTAGTAATCCTTATATCGTTGCAAAAATTTTTCTGAAATTCCGGGATAATGTTTTTCTGCTTCATGAAGAAAATAATCACGCTGAACATCAGCCATGGTTACTTGAGTTGAAAGGTATATATAATTAGCGCCGTAATTCTTAGCTTTTTTCACCATTTCTTGTACGTTTTCTTTAGTATCTGTTATATACGGAATCACTGGATCCATTAATACACCAGTTGTTATTCCGTTTTTAGTCAAATGCTCAATTGCTTCAAATCTTTCTTTTGTTGTTGATACAAATGGTTCAACCTTTTTACATGTTTCATCATCCGAACAGGTAATAGAAAAATTAACGCTGGTAGGTGAATGTTCTTTTATGTCTAATAAAATATCTATATCTCTGGTCACTAAATTGCTTTTCGTAATAATACATGTTCCAAAATTAAATGCGTTGATTAATTCTAAAGCATTCCTTGTTAATTTTAGTTCCTTTTCTTTAGGATTGTATGAATCTGACACGCCTCCCATTAACACGACACCTGTTCTTACATTCCCCCTAAGTTCGTCGCGAATTATTTGCAATGCATCCCTTTTTGCTCTTACGCAGTGGAAATTATCAGTTTTTTCATAATAACTACTTCGAGCATAACAATATATACATCCGTGGCTACAGCCCCGATATATATCCATAGCATATTCAAACGACAGATAATTCCAATTAGGTATACATTTCCTTACAATCGTCTTAGCATCTATATATTCCATAAACCACCTCTAAATTTACTAATACATAGTATCTATTGATTACCACATAATTGCATGCCTCATGTTTTCAAGTGTATCCATATGTTCCCTCCCTTCACGCTAAATATAATATAAGTTAAGGGTAAATACCCGATATTATTTGCAAGTATTTGTAGATTAAAGTATTCCTACTTTGTTGTGCATATTAAATAAATTCGCTTCATCTTGTGCTTATACAATTATATAACAGAATACTATTTTATACTGCAAAAACTATAAGAAAAGATTATATAAGGTAAATCGATTTCGCAACACCACGATTTTACTGTTGTTTTGCTCACTGTCAACAGAACGATTCAGTGAAGTTCTTAGAATTGTTAAGATTATTTAGAGAGGAATATTATATTCTCATTAATCTTGCTAAATATTATAACCAAAAAGGAAATATATTCTCATACCATTTACTTCAGTTCTATCTTCAGCCTTATCTAAAAGATTTCTAGGTATTTTAATACTTCGGCCTGTCCAATTAGATAAATATGCAATACAATCCCTGATAGTTCATCATCTACTAAAAATAATGATATAGTAACGCCTTTCCCCATTATATTCCTCCAGTTATATAAAAATAAGCTACTTAAAAAACAACTAATTTTTATAGTATACTCTAACTTTTATGTTTAAAACCTTCAATTTTCACATAAAATCAATACACATTATCCACTATATGTAATATACACTCTTAATGTTTTAGCCTTTGATTCATCTAATATAACTTCTTAATAATAATCACTGTTAAGTTAATATTCAAAATTAGAATTCTAAGTACAATAGCTATTTGTTTTTTATCAAATCACTCTAAGGCCGCATTTTAGGCGCATATTCTTCAGAATATATATGGTAATATGGTTTATATAATTAAATTCATTTCATTTATGAAGAAATCATATCTTTTAGGTTTAATCCATTCAGGGGAATACTCATTCTCAAAGCCTATTTCAAGTTTTTTTAGTACAATAAACATAAGTTTGTTAGGGAAGCTTATACCATCACTGCAAATCGGACAACTAAAACCTTTATTTACTAAGTTGTATTCTTGCATTTCTTTAGTATATCCGCATTCTGGACATTTCAGCAATACATTTTTGTGACTGCCTTTTGAAATCTTATAGCTATCTTTTATATAAACAAAGTATTTTGATAAATTAGGATGTGTTGTAGATATATCGTTTAACCCTTTGATTATTTTTCGAGGGTTGGTACAACAAAAATTACATCCAGTACCACGATTCAACTGATTTTCTAAAATGATATCTATATTATTACATTCTAAGCATTTATACTTATATGCCTTTAAATTAGAATTAAGAGAATTTTTCTTTCTAATTTTTTCTAGTATTTTAAGCTTTTTACCTTGCATAATTATTATTTGATTTACCGAATATTTATAGTCTATATTTTTCAATAAAAATCCTTCTTTCTAATTTTGTATATATATTACTTATAACATAAAATTAGAAAGAAGAACATATTAATATTTTTAAATGTTTCCCGTGTAATCCCCCGAAATAAAAAGGTTATATTCTTTAGTTCTTCTTCGGTAAAGCCCTTCTAATCTTCTACCTCCACCATTACTCCATGCTTGAAAATTAGATCTTATAGTTTCAGCATCCCTTACACCAGCAACTACATTTTTATATAATGTTGATCCAAGTAAAGCACCTGTTCCACAATTATATGCAAAACTTACAAGTGCATCAAATTCGTTTTGTAATAGTGTTATTCCTTTATCGTCTAGGTCAGCCTTAATAACTTTTGCATATTTTGTATTGACCAAATTTTTTAACATTTCACTTGCCTCGGTTTCTGTAACACTTTTCAATCCTTTGATTTCATCTCCAGTCATTCCATAGCCTAATGTTAACACTCCAGCTTCATCATAATATGGAGTTGCTGAAAAGCCTTCCCATGACTTTATAAAATTGATAAGTTCATCTGATACTAAATTATTTTCTAACATGTGACCACTTGAATCAAAAGTATACTCTTTGCCATCTATAGTAGCAGTGCAATTAATATAACAAGCGCCTTGATATCCATTACTTTCGGTTTCTAAATAATACCATATATCCTTTAACTTAATCCATCCAGTTTTCATGTCTCCATTTTTTTCGTCTAGATAATACCATCTGCTATCTTTATCTTGAAACCAGCCTGTATTCATTACTCCTGTAATTTCATCTAAATGATACCATTTACCTTTATCATTGTACCAACCCTTGATCACTTTTCCATTATCATCAGTTACACACCATTTCCACTGCGACATATATCATCACTCCTCATAACATAATATGAAATAATAACCTTAAAGGCTAATACTAAAAACATAATAAATAAAGACAGCACAGAGAAATTAATCTCCATACTGCCTTTTAAAAAATTATTATATTTTGTTTTCTATTTCATCTTTCAAATAGAAAACCATTTTTCTGAACACAATTATTTAGAAAAGAAGATGCTTTCAAACCAACTCTTCAAAGCTTGTATTTTCCTATGCCTTGGCGAGTTAAACTAAAAAATATTAGTAACTTTTATCTTAATAATATAATACATGAAGACACTGAAACATTTTACTAAAGTTTCTATTATTAAGTATCTATCTATGACTAGAAGTATGTTTACACCTTTTTCTTTTAATTCATTTTACTTTTATGAATTTGATGAGATATAATAACATTCTATAGCTGCAATATTAAACTAACTCTATAAAAAAAGCTGTACTATCCATGTTCATAATGAGTAGTTCAGCTTTTTTTGCTTTAATAGGATTTATTCTATCAGCTAGAGTTCTTACACTCAATGCTAATTAATATACATAGGCGTATAAAAATCTCTTTTTAAATCATCTTCAATTATTTAAAATTATTGTGTTTTGATAATTAGAAAAGGTAGGCTAAGCATTCACCACTCACCCCACCTTTTTTGTGTAATTGTTATAAAAGTTTATTTACATAAAATAAAATCAAAATTATTAACAATCAATACATTTTATACAATTTATAGCTTTTCGTTTTGCCTCTTGACATCCATCTACAACACCTCTTGAATAACCACGACAATATTCTTCTTCACGTGCTGCCTCAACTCCATCGCAATACCCTTGATTATAAGCATCTGCTAACTGTTGTTCTGTTATACAGTTATTTGGGCACACTCTTACTAATTTTCTTCCGCAACTCATTTTTTCATCCTCCTTGATATTATAAACAGACTTATTATTTTCACTTTATATTATGATAAATATTCAAATAAGTTCTTAACTAAAATAAAGGACAGCACAGAAAAATTAATCTCCATGCTGCCCTTAGAATAATTCTAATATTCAAACTAATTACTCCAATGAATACTTATTGCATATATATGCTGAACTATTTTTGCTTGAAACAAGTACCTCTGTTCGATGAGCTGACCCATTGTAACAATTCATTAGGAATGAAATAAATTTTATAGATTCTTCTATTTAATTTTCATATATATCATTTGAAATTCAAATATAGAATTTAACTATAATTCTTTCGTTAAATATTTAATTGGAACGTAATCTGTCAGCCATACTTTATTTTCAGATAAAAAGAATTTATAACCATCTTTATACATTTGTGCACTATCAATTTTAAAAACAACTAATTCGCCATGTCTCTTACCTACTTTTTCAGCTGTCTCAACATCTGCCGATAGATGAACGTATTGTCTGCTTTGCTTCTTTATTCCTTCTTTACAGATGCATTCACTAAACCTTGTTGCCGTTCCATGATATAATACTTTGGGAGGCTCTATAGCTTGCAATTCAAGATTTACTTTAATCGAATGCCCCTGATTGGCTTTAATTTTACTTTTATCATGATTAAATGAATATCTTTGTTTATTATCTTCATCTACAATTCTTTCAATATCCAATATCGTTACTTTATATCCTTTTCTGTTTAATCCATTCATTAAATCCGAAGTTTTAATATATCCATATTCATCTAATTTCAATTCAATTTCTTCTGGCTTATGTCTTAATATAAGACTCATAAATTTACTAATTCTCATATCTTCTTTACTTGTCATTCTTTTAATCTCCCTTCATATTTCTGATCTTGTATTACTACACAATATTTTATATATTCAAAACCAAATAATTTCTTCTATCCTTATTTTTATTTTATGCTTTTTAATAAAATTCACCTTAGTTATAACTATATTTTACCATATTCAATTTATTTCAACTACATTTCGTAATTTTCTTTCGTATTATTAACATATAAAATAAGTTGCCTATAATAAAAATATAATTTCTATTTTGAGGCAGTTCTTGTAATAATAAAATATTCATTTCTATTAATTAAATTCATTAACCAAATCAAAAAAGAGACAGCTTGAGTAAATTAATACTTTTGCTATCTCTTAAAATATCTCTAATAACATTTACTACAAGGGCCATAACCTTCCGATTGTGCTTCAGATAAAGTAATATGTCTTGTATCTTTCATATTGCTGCACTTTGGATTAGAATGATATTTCTTACCATTCCCACTACTTGCAACATACACTATTTGGCTTTTATCATTAGTAGTGGATATGCTATTTGTGCTATATGATAATGATCCACTAGTCCAAGCTCCGCTGCTACCAAGATAATAGTCACCTATCCATTCATCATGAGCCATATATCCATCAGAATAGAAATAATACCATTTTCCTTCAATTTGTCTCCACCCAGTAGCATAAGAATTCCCCTCAGTATACCACCAACCTGTAGAATTTGATCTCCATTCTGCATTAGCAGCTACTGGTGTTATTGCTAATAATGATAATGCCATCATAAAACTAGCAATCAGTCTTTTAAATTTTTGCATTATTAAACATCCCCCTTCATAATTACTTCAATAATATTTATATTTCTACATTATTATCCAATTTCCTCTAAAATGTAATAAATATATTTATTTTTTATTATGAGTTGAATGTTATTAATCCTATAATTGACTTATTCATTCAAAAAGAGATAGTGTTTTGTTTAATTTCCCTTAATGCTACCTCCATTGATGCTAGTATAGTTTTATGGACACATTTTGAAAATAAATTATAATTGAATTAAGAGAGGTGTGTCTAAATGAGAAAGAAAACTTATACGGAAGATTTTAAGAAGACTATAATTGAAGTTTATAATACCGGAAAACCAATTAAAGAGATTTGTGAAGAATATGGCGTATCAACAACATCACTTAATAACTGGATTAATCAAGTTCAGTCAAAAGAAAAAATTTCAAAAAAACCTATAATAGCTGTTAATAAGAACAAAAATAATGAGCTAAAAGAGAAAAAAGATGCTGAAGAAATTTCAAAGTTAAGAAAAGAAAATGAAAAAGTTAAAATGGAACTTGAAATATTAAAAAAAGCTATAGCCATATTCTCACAAGACCACGAGATATAATCAAATTTATTGATAACAATAGAGAAAATTATCCGGTAAGAGTTATGTGTAAAGTACTGCATATGCCAAAGAGTACTTATTACCAATCCCATCACTATACTCCGTCCCGAAGGGCATTAGAAAATGAAAAATTAAAACAAAATATACTTGAAATTTATAATGAAAGTAATCATAGGTATGGTGCGCCCAAAATTCAAAAAATCCTTGAACAATCTGGGAAATGTATTAGTATTAAGCGTGTTCAACGTTTTATGAAGCAATTAAATATTCATTCGATAGTAATTAAAAAATTTAGACCATCAAAAGCTAATAAGAAAGTTATAGAACGCGAAAATCTACTTAATCAAGATTTTTCAACTACTAAAATAAATGAGAAATGGGTTGGAGACATAACATACATTCACACATTAAAGGATGGATGGTGTTATTTAGCATCTGTCATGGATTTGCATACAAGAAAAATAATAGGTCACTCATTTTCAAAGACAATAGATTCTTCCGTAGCTATTGCTGCTTTAGATAATGCTTATAAGATTCAGAAGCCTGTCGGGTCTGTTATTTTTCACTCTGATCTTGGCGTACAATACACAAGCACAGAGTTTATTAATAGATTAAAAAAATATAGAATGAAAAGCTCAAATAGCAGAAAAGGATGTCCTTATGATAATGCATGTATTGAGTCTTTTCATTCAATTTTAAAAAAAGAACAAGTAAACAATGTTCAATACTTAGATTTTGAAAGTGCAAAACTAGATTTATTTACTTTTATTGAAGCGTGGTATAATCGTAAAAGAATTCATGGCTCTATCGGTTATATTACCCCACAAATGAAAGAAGATTTAGTACTAATAGCAATTTAATAAAAAATGTGTCCAAAATATTGACATAGATCCATATATTCCCCTATGTAATATTCTAAAGAATAAATATAAATTAATACTCATCCTTTTAATTATCAAAACGAAATTATCCTCTCTCGATACATTTCTGAACAATTTATTGCCTTTAACATCTTTACTACTGAATTATCATTCCAAAAATGCATTGGATACGCTTTATCTGTTTTAGTATTTTTCATAAAATAATCAAAACCTAAGTTAAACCATTCCATTGCCTACAATCTAAAGCTGGGATAGCTGCACCTTGTTCATGGCGAGTTGTAATGAATTTAATAGTATGATTTTATCCAAAACTGATGTAACTTTATTGCAACTAAAAAAAAGACCTAGTTTTATAACTATGCCAATGGAATACAAATTTTCTTGTTAGATTTCTTCAGGAGATTTCAGATAAAACCCTAATCCTAACAGACAAAATAAAAACATTGTCCTTAAAATCTATCAGACAATGTATTGTTGATTTTTTGTTATACGAAAAATATATTCAAAAAAATAATGTTATAAAGTTAACTTTAACTAAAAAACAATTAGGAGAAAAATTTGGAATACAAAGACCTTTTCTATCTCGTGAATTAAATAAAATGCGTAAAGATGGATTAATAAAATATGATGCATATTCTATTACAATAGTAGATGAAAATTCATTAATGAATTCTAAGTAATAAATTTTCTCTACCCAATATTAATGTTTTTCCAATTTCTTAATAATAAAAATGCCAGTTAAAAGTATAATATTTTATTTAGATTTTCCATAGTATCCAAGTAAAATTATCTATATCATATTTAATCTCAAATATAACTTCTCTATCACTTATGAAAGAGCTACACTTGAATAATAAAATTCTGTCTTCTAATTGAGTGCTTATAATTTTCTCTATCTTTATAACTTTATAAGTATCATTTTCATCTATTCTAAATTTTATAGGTTTTATACTTCCGTCAATATCAAAATAAGCTATAACTTCAATTTCTTTAGAAACAACTTTCATCATCTTATCTCCTGATTATTTAAAATACAAATATCAACTTATACAAACATACGTTTGTTTATACATTACTACATTTAGAGTATTTTGTAAATATTTATCCCAAATAAAAAGAGGTAATATTTAAAGTTAATCATCTAAATACTGCCCCTATTGTTGTAATTTTTTATACTTTAAAATATATTTGATAATCCATTGTTATAGCTATAGCTCTGACTTTCCTTTTATAATCCTACATGAAAAATAATTAATAATATTAATATAAAGGATAATATTTTATGAATTTTTACCCACGATCCTCTCATATTTTTGTTTATTCCAAATCCATATATACCTAAAGTAAAAACAATCCACATTACTACTGCTGCAACAAGGCCAGATATTGACAAACCTCTAAAACTATACATTAAATAAAAATGAATTGCTATTGATATTGAAGCTATTATTCCAGCAATTTTATGGTACCTTACTACAAATTTCATAATTCCTCTATAAATTCCTATAAATTTTTGTTTATCTTTAGGTAGCTTATTTACATAATTTTTATTTATATACTTCATAAAAAAATTAAGTAATGCAATTACATAACCCCAAACACCAATCCAACCAAACAAACCTGCCATTTCTTTCATAATAATACCTCCTTAAATATGATTTTAATATAGTATTCTACATACATTTGTAAATACCTTTGTAAAATCAGATATTTTTAGAAATAAAAACATACTAAAAATGCAGCCAACTTAATGACTGCAATCTTTTATACGTAAAATAAATATATTCCCTTTAATTAATATTCTTCAATTCTTCTATTGTTTTCAATAAATTTTCTATAGTTTTCGTATTCTTTTCTTGTTGCTCCATTAGCACATCAATTTTATAGTGCAAATCTTCTATTATTATTTCTGATTTTAAATTAACTAGATAATCATTTGCAGCAGTTAATCTATCTTTTTCAGATTGACGATTTTGTGACATCATAATTATTGGTGCTTGTATAGCAGCAAGACATGATAATACTAGATTCAAAAATACAAATGGATATGGATCAAAGGCTTTATTGCTTAAAATAAAAGCATTTCCTATAATCCAAATTGCTAATACCATACCGAAACTTATTATAAATTTCCAGCTTCCACCAAAGGCTGCTATTTTGTCAGCTGCTCTTTGTCCTAATGTTGAATTTTTATCATCTGTTTCATTTATATTTTTTGATATTTTTCCACTGATTAGTTCATGCATCAATTCTTCATTAATATTACTTCCACTTAAATCTTTATCTTTTTCTAATATACGTTGTATTAACTCTTCTTTGCTTAAAGATGTTTTATCATTCCCATTCATATGCTGTTTCCTCCTCATGCCCCATTAGTTATTATTCATGGAATCATTTCATACTACCGTTAATAATCTCTAATAACTACGAAACCTATATTCTACTTCACAACAAATTTAATAATATATATATACTTCTATTTATTTGGGTATATCTTTATTTTATATTCCTTTTATTACAAAATTATAGCACTAGGAACTATAAATTTTCCTTCTATATTATTGTTAGTAAAAACATTCATTTCATTATAATTTCCTTGTAACTCTCTAATACCATAAGCACAATAAAATTCTTGATTATTTAAAGTATTACTATCTATTATTGAATTTGTAACTTTATAATCTGCAAAAATACCTGTATTCCAATCTTCTCTCCAGTACCACAAGTTGCCATCTATTACTGAGTATCCAATATTTTTGAGTATGTTATTTCTTACTTTAACATTATTAGCTCGTAAAAGATAAATACCTACATTATCAGGCTTATCTATATTATTATTTTCAATAAATGAATTAGCTAATTGATTAATTTCAATTCCCATGTAATGTGGATTGCTTATAGTATTATTGCTTATAGTTATTTTATTTCCATAATAACTTGTTTCTACTGGATATTCCACTTCTGCTGACACTTTGATTGCAGAAGCTTTTGAATTTTCTATAACATTTCCTGTAATAATATTGTTCTCTGAAGGAATCGATACATGTATTCCATTTGAAGCAGAATTTCTTATATTATTATTTTTTACTTGAGAGTCTCTACATATATAGAAAGCAATTCTTGTTCCATTCACTATATTATTTTCTACTAAACCATTCTTTTGAACTGAAAAAGACACACCATCTCCCCAGTACTTTGAATATACTATGTTACTAATCATTTTGTTATTATAATCCATATCGCTCTTCTCAAATCCGCTGACTGGATTAATAGATATATCACTCGGATAGTTTTTCCCTGAAAAATATACAGCAAAGGTACTATTATCTCCATATATTATGCAATCTTGCAAAGTTATATTATTTGAATTTCCCTCTGAAAATCCTGCGAAGCCAGATGCCGAATTGTCAATAGTTAAGTTTGATACCATAACATTATCAGCATTATGCACACCTATACTATCACAATTTTTTTGAGTTTGAACGAGCTTTGTATTGTTCTTATCTTCTCCTATTAGCTTAATATCAGCTTTATTTATTTTTATCATGCTATTAAGATTGTAAATACCATTTTTTATATAAATATTTTTTACTCCATCATTTAAAAGTTGATTAATCTTAACATTAATAAATTCCCCACAATTTGATTGATCTATTACAACAAAACCTGTAGGTATCGTTTCCGCCTTGGCTTTTTTTGTTCCAACATTACTTACTAAAATAAAACTCCATACCATTACTACTGAAATAATTCTTCTCCAATTTAAAAGCATTTATTATTCCCCCATTTATTTAATAATATGTATCAACTCAAAAATAAAAAAGACACAATTGTATTAACATCTTCCTCTATAAATTCAACATTATCTATTATTATACTTAAATCTAGACCTCTTTTTTTATATATACACTTCTCATTTTATGTGTTGCAATATCTGCATATCTGGTTGGCATTGGTATATGACTATCTTTTCCTACTAATTCCTTTGTAATCTTAGTAGCTGTATCCAAATCAATATAGTTTCCCACGGATATGAAGATTGGCTTAACATTTTTACTGGTTCTTAATGCTCGTCCATATATTTCTCCATCAATAACTATATCAGTATATGCCCCCTTTTCGTTTTCAGGCATAACAAAATCAACATTATTAATCTTATAATAATTTTTTGCAATACCAATTGTTGGTTTGTTCAAATAAAAAGATGCATGTGTAGCTATTCCCATATGCCTTGGGTGTAAATACCCATTTCCATCAAAAATAAATAAATCTGGATTAATGCTTAGCTTTTTTATTCCTTCCAAAACAAGTGGTAATTCTCTAAAGGCCAAATAGCCAGGAATATATGGAAATATAATTTCACCTACACTATGTACTTCTTCTACTATTTCTCCTGTTGTGTAATCCAACACAACAATGCTACACACAGCTTTCTCTACCTCCTCTTTCCAGTATGCCAAATCTACTCCTGCAACATACTTAATATTCTCTGTTTGAAAAGGAATATGTAAATTAATCTTATTTTTCAAATCCAACTGAATTTCCTTACATCTTTCTTCTGAATCATATATAAAATCATTATTCTCCAACCATCTCACCTCTAGTTAAATATTTTACTTATTTTTATGCTTCTTAGTATTAATTGTAATTATTGGCCTGTACAAAATTTTATTGAATGTATAAATAAAGTTCCTACAGAAACAATAGACAGGCTATGGTAAATGTAGAAACTTATAATAAAAATCTATTTTTCAATTTAATACTTTAATTTTGTTTATTGGAAATTTAATATAGGTACAATTATCCAAGGTCCTTTTTATTTATCGAATTTTATCTATCCTTTTCCAACTATTCCACCCTTTTTTCCTTTGCCTTTATCTTTATTATTAGGGAACCCAATTTCTGAAATACCTTGAGCATTCCCTGTACTTAAATCTGCTTGCTTTGTATACACTGACTTTCTTTTCTTTTCATTATCATCTATAGACATAAAATATACCTCCAATAACTATAATTTTTATAGTACTATATTAACCAATATTACAAATTATAATTACAGGAAATGCGGCCCAAAATTCTATTGATATGGGCAAACTGTCGTTGTATATATGTAGCTTTTTCTAGCAGAATAGTTCAAATTCTAATTATCCCTTAATATATCTTTAATTAATTTTTTTAAATTTTTACTATCTTCAAAGTTTGGATCTAAACTTAAAGATTTTTCTGTATATTCTAGTGCTCTATCAATTAGTTGTAAGTTGTAGTAACAAAGTGCAATTTCATAATAAGTTTCAGAGCATTCACCATAAAATTCTAATGAAGTTTCAAAAAATCTTAAGGCATCAATATCCTGCCCCAAATAACCTAATATTGAACCAAAATAATATCCTAAATCACCTTCCTCTCCAATTGGGAAATAATATTCCCAAACTTTATTGATTGAATCAACAAGTTCATCTTGAGGGAAGTTTTCTTCAGTTTGTATTCTTTCAAGTAATATATTATATAATTCAAGCAAAGTTCTTGAATCCCATATTGTAAACCTTAAAAAAGTTAAAAGTTCTTTAGTAGTTAAAGACTTACTTAAAGGCATAATTGCTTTTTTCATGTTATAGAAATCATCTGGGCCTATAGTTTCCATGACATCATTATAAGCCATTGAAGTTTCTATAAATTCATTGGTATCTTTACTTAATAAAAATAAAGATACATTTACATTTTCATGTTCATATATACTATGTATTGCTTTTCCACCAAGCTCATTAAAATATAGTTCTATAGCATGGAAGTTAACAGTCATAGAAATGCATCCATGTTTTGATAGGAACGGATGATAATTACCTATCATAGCTTCTTCATTTTTATAACCCTTGTCAGCAGATATTAAAATAACATCATCATTAAATAATTTTCTTAATCTTGAAATACACCTTAAGCCAATAACAGGCATATAGAATGCTGTATCCTCCAAAGAATCTTTATAATGCATAAGTACATCATTAAAATTCTTATCCTCGTAATAATCGTTGCCTTCAATTTTTTTATCTGTGTAATGATAGTTCAAGCCTGCCAAAATTGATTTATCTTCTGGATCACGCTTTTCTTTATCAGAAACTGTAATTACTCCTTCAAAAAGTTCTCCATTATTAACATAAAAAGTATCTTGAGGAAGACTATCAAAAGTGTAATTAGCAAATAAGATTAAAGGATTTTTCATATTTCCACTAGATAATACTTCACCACTATGCCTAAGCCTGATTTCTTCATCTTTAGATATATCAAATGTTGCACAGTCAAGGATACCAGATTCAAAGTAAGGCTGCAAAAAGCTGTGACTTTGCCAATATTCAATATTTCTCTCTGCAAAATCTGTTACTATGTATTTAAATTTAATTCCTTTTAAAGAAGAATTCTCAACCATATGTAAAAATCTTTTTAAAAAAGTATAAGTAAATCTACCTACTCCTGCAGCAAGTTCCATAATATAAATTACAGTGTCTTTATCTATATTTTCTCTTGCAGCATAGTCTCTTAAATATCCAAACACAGTTTTAGCATATTGGTTTGCAATATAGGGGTTTGTTGTTATGTATTGAGGTACGATTCCTTTAATCCATGCCTCTGGTCCCTGATTAGCAAAAAAATCCGTCTGTAATTTCCATAACATGGACTGTGATAATGGCTTTTCAGCCTCTACTATAACTCCAGGATTCTCCTTATCATTTATATGAGCTCTGGTAATATTCAATTTTTTATTTTTTTCTGACAAAACAATTCCTCCCTAAATATGAAAACTCAATTTCAACAAAAATATTGTTAACATGATTATACTATTGACATTAAGTTATGTATATATAAGTTACTATTCCAAATCAAAAAAATATATAACATAAGAAGTATATTAATCACTTCTCATGTTATACTTTTACATTCCAACCCATCCTCTAATTATCGGTGCAACTATAGGACCATAAAATAAATTCACAAATAAATATAGCATCATTCCAACTACAGCCCCTACTATGGAACCATTTATTCTAATCCAGTGTAAGTCATTTCCTGCCTTACTTTCAATAAATTCGTTTAAGGCTTCGTTTGTAAATCCTCTTAAGGTTTCCTTTACCATAACGCCTAATAGATGATGTTCAGCCTTTATTACTTTCATGATATTTTCTTTAATATATGCTTCTAGCCAGCTTTTAATATTCTCATCTTCTTTAAAATTTCTCCAATACTTATTTATTTGGAGCATAAGCCATTTAATTACTTGAGAACTATTTCCCTTTGAGTAATTTTCTATTTGAGCTGGAGCATTAACAGAAACTTCAATTACACCTTTTATTAATTTTTCAAGTTCTTCTTTTAATTGAATTCTTGTTATTATTTCTTCTTTCCAATTTTCAATAGACTTTATTGTTACAGGATCTGTCTCCATTTTTTGTACTGCTTCCTTAATCATCTGATCTAACTTTATATACATTGGATCATTTTTATCTTTCATATTAATTAATATTTTAAGTAATTCCAACTGCAATGAATCAGCTGCATCCTGAATATTAATGCTATTAGTTCCCTGTGCTATATCAAGGGATAATTCTAGAAACAGCTGTTTAAAGCCTGTTGTTTTACTTTTTCTTTTTTCAACAACTTCATTAAGTATTTTGTAAATTTCATTTTTTGTGCTATCCTTCTTAACAAGAATTATTAAACCATTGATTATAGTTTCTAAAACATGTTCATATTCACCTTTTTCAATGGCCCAATCAGCTAGTTTTTTTAGTCCTACAGAAATATTAGTATTTTTCAATTTACCTTTTAAAAAGCTTTCAATATTTTCAGCTATATTACCTGTATCAAATTTTCTAGATATATCTTGTGCATATTTTTCTATTAATTTACCCACACTCTTTTTTGTATTTGGATTATCTATATATGAAATAAGTAAATCAATTATATGAAGTTCTTTTATTTTTCCCTCAATAAATTGAGAACTAAGCAGTTCATTTTCCACCATTACTGCTACTGAATCTATTACCTTATCTCGGTTTCTAGGTATAATTGCTGTATGCCAAAGAAAACCTAAAGGCTTTTTAAATAGGGCTGTAACTGCAAACCAATCTGCAACACCTCCAACTAAAGCCGCCTCAATTGTAAAACTTAACATCCTTACTGTAAAATTATCTAAGATAAATATTCTAAAAAGTGTAACTAAACTAAATCCTAAAAATAAAAACAATAATATTCTATTGGCTAATTTTTTATTCTTCATATATTCACACCTCAATTAAATCCAAAATGTTAAAAGAAATACTGCCATGCCTACAAGTCCACCTACTACAGAGCCATTAATACGAATCATCTGCAAATCATTTCCTACTTTGCTTTCAATTAGATTTACTATCATATCATTTGAAAACTTATTTAAATTTTCTTTAACCATAATACCTAGTTTACTATGATTATTATCAGCAAATTCCATTAATATTCCCTTTACCTTAAAATCTAATTGATTTTGCCATTCTAGATTCACTTGAAATTCTTCTATAAGTTTATCAATTTGTTTTTCTATTTTTTCTTTTAAATTATTAACTTGAGAAGGATTTTCCAAATTACTCTTTCTTATATTTTTTATAACTTCAGCTATTTTAGTATGTAATTTTAGCCCATCCTTTAGCTGAACAGCCTTCCAGTTTTCTATCTTTTGTTGTAATTCAGAATCAGCTTTTAACTCCACAAACTTTTCATCTATCCATTTCATAAACTTTTCTCTAACTTCATGTTTAGGATTTTTAAACTCCTCTAAGGAATCAACTAATTTGTTTTGAACTATAATAGCAATATCTTGAGGTGATAATTGAAATAACATATCAAAAATTATTGTATTTACAAATCTTCTTCTTTTCATGCCTTTTTCATAAGATTTCATTGTTTCCTCTACCAGCTTAACAATGAGCTTAAGCCCTTGCTCTGTTTTTGCAAGCTTTTTCAATTCATCTATAATAAAATTAATTAATTTTTCATCATACCCTTTTTTAATAGACAGCTCACCTGCAGCTGCAATTATAGGTGATATTTTTAGCTTAAGAATATTATCTTTTATTAATCCTTCAAGTAATTTCCCTGCGTCCTCAGGGTTAATATTCCATATTATATCTTCAACTATTTTTACTGTTACTTCCTTAAGCTGTTGCTTTTCATTATTTATGCTTAAATATTTTATTAATAGTATTGATATACTATTTTTATTAATCATTTCATTTATATTGTCCTTTGTCAGTAGTTCCTCTCCTACCATATCACTTAAAGCATTAAATATATTTTCACGATTTCTTGGGATAATCTCTGTTTTGAAAGGAATTCCAAGAGGTTTTCTAAATAATGCACTAACTCCAAACCAATCAGCAAAGCCTCCAATCATTGCAGCACAAAAGGTACTGCTTAATAAGCCACCCAAAAAAGTATTGTTAAATGGATATGTAATAAAAAATCCAATAGAAACTAAAACCAAAATAAATGTTGCCTTAAAGTAATTCAACTGCTGCTACCTCCTATTGTGTTTATTATATTTTTCTATTATTGCTTAAAATTTGAAATATTTCAAGTTTATTAATCAGGTTTCTCTATGCAAATTTAATTTTCACCTTTTTTATGATGCTCTTTATATTTTATCGCAATTGTAAACCTCGTATCAAAATCGAGTTGACAATCCATGTTATTAATTATATACTAAGTTAAACTTACTTTGACAATTTGATACGGGGTGAACTAACATGGAAAATATATCCGAAGAAATTATATCAGGGAAACGCCTGACTAGAAGTGATGATTTAGAATTTTTATTAACTGTAAACTTAGAAGAGCTTTGTTCAGGAGCAAATAAAATTCGTGAAAAATTATGCGGCAATAAGGTAGACCTTTGTACAATTATTAATGGACGTAGCGGAAAGTGTAGCGAAAACTGTAAATTTTGTGCTCAGTCTGCTCATCATAATACTGGCATTAATGAATATGCTTTTTTAGATCCAAATGTAATTTTAGACGATTGTAAAAAAAACGAGGAAAATGGTGTGCATCGCTATTCTATTGTTACAGCTGGAAGGTCATTAACAGGAGCTGATTTTGATAAAGCTATACAAGCCTACAAAATGATGCATGAAGAATGTTCAATTAACTTATGTGCATCTCATGGTTTCTTAACTGAAGAAGAATTTACACGCTTGAAAGAAGTTGGAGTTACAATGTATCATTCTAATATTGAAACTTCCAAAAGAAATTTTCATAATATATGTACTACACATTCATACGAAGACAAAATCGCTGAAATTAAACTTGCTCAAAAGTCAGGTCTTAGGGTTTGTTCAGGTGGAATTATAGGAATGAGCGAAACCTGGAAAGATAGAATTGATATGGCTATTAGTTTATCAGAACTTGGAGTTGTATCAATACCAATCAATGTATTAATGCCTATAAAAGGTACTCCATTTGCTAATTTAGAAAGAATATCTCATGATGATATTTTAAGAACAATAGCAATTTTCCGTTATTTAAATCCAACTGCTTATGTTCGTATGGCAGCTGGCAGAAACTATTTTACAGATGGAGGCACGAAAATCTTCCAATCTGGTGCTAACGCAACAATTACTGGTGATATGTTAACTACTGTAGGAAATAACACTGAGCAAGATAAATTTATGTTTACAACGCTTGGCTTTGAAATTCAAAATTAAAAGGAGGATTAATTATGGAAAACACAAAAAAAATGAATACTTATCAATTAACATTGATTGGAGTTATGACAGCAGTTACCTGTATCCTAGGTCCACTGTCACTACCTATTGGAATAGTTCCAATTTCATTAACTAATCTTGCAATTTATTTTGCAATATATGCACTAGGAGGAAAAAAAGGAACTATTAGTTATATAGTTTATCTTTTCATAGGTCTTATTGGTCTACCTGTCTTTTCAGGATTTTCTGGTGGATTTACTAAATTATTTGGGCCAACAGGTGGATATTTATTTGGATTTATTTTTATGGCATTTATTAGTGGTATTTTCATTGACAAATTTTCAAGTAAAATTTATATGTGTTTTTTAGGAATGGTACTAGGTACAATTATTACATATATATTTGGGTCAGCATGGCTTTCATATCAGGCACATATAACATTTAATGCAGCCTTAACAGCTGGCGTTCTTCCATTTATTCCAGGAGACCTAGTAAAAATAGTAATTGCATCATTAATTGGACCTCAAATAAAAAAACGACTTATAAGTGCTGGATTATACCAATAAAAAAACGGCTCATATCACACGATGATTTGAGCCATTTTCTATTCAATGATTATATTAGTCCTTCCCATTCATTAAGAAATTCTTTTAGAAAATTCTCCATATATTTATGTCTCGATTCAGCTATAGTTTTAGCTGTTTCTGTATTCATTAAATCTTTTAACTTTAATAGCTTTTCATAGAAATGATTAATAGTTGTTCCATTTGATTTAGAATATTCTTCTCCATTCATATCTTTACGTGGTTTTTCATTTGGTATATGCATACTTCTATTTTTACTGCCTCCATATGCAAAGGTCCTTGCAATTCCAATAGCTCCTATTGCATCAAGTCTATCCGCATCTTGTACTATTTTTCCTTCCAAACTCTTTGGAATTTGAGTATCTATACCCTTAAAAGATATTGTAGCAATTATTTCGCATATTGCCTTTATTTTTGTATCAGCTATTTTATTTCTTTTTAAAAATGCTTCTGCATTTGACGAAGCTCCTACATTTCCACCAAATACTTTATAATCATCTACATCATGTAATAAGGCAGCCAATTGTACTATTTCTAAATCAGCATTTTCGCCTTTGCAAATAGAAGTGGCTAATTTATAAACTCTAACACTATGATAATAATCATGCCCACTATAATCATTTTGAAATCTCTCCTGAATATATAGCAATGTTTTTTCTAATAAATCTTTATTCATAATTATTTCTCCATTATCAAAAAATATATTTTTTTATTTATCTACTTCTAAATTACAAATCTCTTCTCATCAAACTATAGCTCTGACCTGTTGGTCCAACTAATGGTTGTGTTGCCATGAATAGAGCTAGATTTGTTACATCTTCTGGTTTCTTAATCCATTCACTGTCAACTGAAAAGGCAGAATCATTATCTTTCATGCTGTCGTTTCCCATATCTGTTACAACAGGTCCTGGAATCAATTCATTTACACTAATATTAAATTTATATAACTCTTGAGCTAAAACTCTGGTTAACATCCATAATCCTGCTTTAGAACATGAATAAGCTGCATTATCTGCTCTCCCTTTATGTCCAAGTCCTGAGCCTATAGTGATTATCTTCCCGCCTTGTTGTTTCTTTAAATATGGAATTGCTGCCTTAGCTGTATAAAATGCTCCTGTAAAATTCACATCCATTACTTTTTTCCACTCTTCAATAGCTAATTCTTCAATTGGTGCTTTATCACAATCAACACCTGCGTTTATAACTACTATGTCTACTCTACCATATGTTTTATAAATATTATTGAACACTTTTTCTAATTCAGTATAATTGCTAACATCACAAGCTAATGCTATTGCACTCTTATTTTGTCTTTTTATATAATTTGCAGTATCATCTATTTCATTTTGACTTCTTGATATGCAGCATACTTTTGCACCATTGAGAGCATATGATATTGCAATAGACTTTCCGATTCCTCTTCCTGCTCCTGTAATAACTGCAACCTTATTTTCCAAATCAACATTCATAAAAATCCTCCTAACTATATAATTTTTCTTTTTAATCAAAAAAAATACAATAAATCATATTATATCACATACTATAAAAAAGAAGGTATATATAACCAAAAATTAATATTGACATCTAAGATGAATTTAATGTATATTTTAATTAATAGATTTCAGAAAAGAGAGGTATTTTTGTGAGTGTTTAGTATCTAAATAGTAAATTTTAATATTGATTCAAAAAAATTGAGGTTTTATACCTTTTATTTGTTGTTGAATTAATTATAACTATTAAGATACAAGTCCACGAATTTACTTTATACAAAGGTAATATAGTTACCTTTATTAATTGTTGAATTTTAAGCTGTGGTAGTATCCATGGCTTTTTTATTTTATATTAATTACAGAAATCTATTAGTATTCGCGGGCTTGTAATGTAACAGATTTTTAGGAGATGATTATTATTATGAATAAAGAAACTTTAGATAAATTACATTACTATGAATTAAAAAAAATTATAAAAGAATATTGCGTAAGCGGATTAGGAAAAAGATTATTTGATAAATTAGAACCTAGCAGTAATATTAAAATTGTAAACCAAAGGTTAGCTGAAACTACTGAAGGGCGTAGATTATTAGATGCTTCATATGCTATTCCATTAGAAGGGGTTTTTAATATACTTCCCCTTATTGAAAAAATTGAAAAAGGAGCTTCTTTAGAAGCAGAAGATTTAACTATAATCTCTAATTTTCTAAGAGGATGCAGAAAAGTTAAGACTTTTATGAAGGATAAAGAAGGCTATGCACCAACTTTAAGCACCTATGGTGGTAATATTTCTGATCTAGAATATATTGAGGAGGAAATCAATAAATCAATTAGAGGAAGCATGGTAGATTCTAATGCCAGTAAGGAGCTTAATAGAATTAGGCGCCACATTGACATGTGTGAGGGTAAAATAAAAGAGAGGTTAGATAAATTTCTTAAAAATCCTCAAAACAAAGAATATATCCAAGACGCATTTATAAGTCAAAGAAATGGTAAATATACGGTTCCTATTAAAGCTTCTTATAAAAATTATGTTCAAGGAACTGTTATCGAAACCTCTTCTAAAGGAAATACTGTTTTTATGGAGCCAAATGTTATTTCAAGATATACAAGTGAATTAAGTATCCTAAAGGCAGAAGAAAGCGTAGAAGAATATAGAATATTAGCAAACTTAACAGAAATGCTCTTTGAAAGAATAAAAGATATAAAACTTAACATTGAGGTAATATCAGAATATGACATGATATGGGCAAAAGCTAAATACAGCAGAGCCATAAATGGAATTGAGCCTAAATTAAACGAATATGGATATATAAATATAATTAAAGGTTCATATCCCTTTATTAAAAATAATATACCTTTAGATTTTGAGATTGGAAAAGATTATAGAAGCTTAATAATAACAGGACCTAATGCAGGTGGAAAAACCGTGGTATTAAAAACAATTGGATTATTAACATTAGCAGTACAATCTGGATTTCATATAGGAGCTGAAGAAGGTACAGAGCTTTCAGTATTTAAAAAGATATTTGTAGATATAGGTGATAACCAAAGTATTGAAAATGCATTAAGTACATTTTCATCCCATGTAAAAAACTTAGCTGAAATTATTAAAGAAAGTTCAAAATCAACCTTACTTTTATTTGATGAAATTGGAAGTGGAACAGAACCTAATGAAGGCTCTGCTTTAGCTATTGCTATACTAGAAGAGCTGTACCATAAGGGCTGCATCACTATTGCAACTACTCACTATGGAGAGATTAAAAATTTCTCCAAGCATCATCCTGATTTTGAAAATGCAGCTATGGAATTTGAAAAAGAAACCTTACAACCTTTATATAAGCTAAAAATTGGGAAAGTAGGTCACAGTAATGCCTTATATATTTCTAAAAAAATGGGCTTAGATGATTCTATTATAAATAGAGCCAGACAATATTTTGATAATAAAAATTATAATTATTCCTTAATTGAAGAAAGTAAGGTTATGAAAAATAAGCTTCCCCAAATTAATGAGAATTATTATAGGTATTCAGTAGGAGACAGAGTTATTCTTTTAGATAAAAACCAATCAGCAATTGTGTATAAGGAAATAGATAAATTAAATAATGTTACTGTACTCTATAATAATGAATTTATTGAAGTAAATTATAAAAGGATAAAGCTTGATATAAAGGCCAGTGAGCTTTATCCAGACGGTTATGATTTAAATCAATTATTTGTAAGCTTTAAAGAACGAAAGCTTGAAAGAGATATTGAAAGAGGCTCTAAGAAAGCTTTAAAGGAAATAAGAAAAGCTGAAGGGATACAATCTAGAAATTAATTATTTAATACTATGTTAGGATAAAAAAACAAGAGTAGTCATTCATTTTATGTATAGATTGACTACTCTTGTTATTCTATAAGCTAAATTTGTTCACAATCACATTCAGGCACGCTTCTAAATATTTTTAATAACCGTAAATAATGATTTGCTTCACGTAAAGTATGATCACCTAATAATGGTAAAATTATTGATTTTATTTTACACTCTATTAATCCTTCAGTTCCTTGTGTCTTAAATTTTTTTATTGCTTTAGTTGCTTCTAAACTATCATTTGTAACCTTAGAAATTGGCATTGATTTATCCATTGCTTCTCTTGCTTCATATGTGAGTATATCAAACTGATTTCCAAAATTATTAGCTGTATTTATTAGATTCTCTTCAGTTGGATCTAGCAATCCTCGTATAAATTTTGAGTGTTCAGCCATAATTCTATTCCAAAAAGCCTCTTGTGCATAAGATTCTCTCTCTACATTGATTTCTTCACGTTTTTCCAATCTTTTAACTAAAGTAAAATAAAGCTTTGCTTCTCTCATAATATGATCTATAAGTAATGGATAATTAACAGTAAACAATTTACATGATAGGACCTCTGATAATAATTTAGTTTTAAATCTTATTAAACCAGCAGTCAATTCCAATGCTCTCTTGTTAATAGTAGATACTTCACCTTCAAGGCCTTTATCACTATGCCTGCCTAAAGAATCCCCCGTTAATTCTTCCTCTAACTTAGTAATATTAGTTGCAATTTTCACTCCTGTATAATAAGCTGAGGCTTTTTCTGCATCAAGAGTGTAAGGGGTTATGACTTCACCAGATTGTAATATATCTTTACTCACAACTCCGTCAGAAATAGCTATTACATCGCATAAAAGATTATCAAATCCCATTCTAAAAGCATCTGCTTCCTCTGTATAATTTGAATTTTTTGGTGTAAAACCTATTTCTAAAAAAAATGAATGTTCTTTCATAATCCTCATGAAAAAAAGGTGCAATTCCAAGGATTGTCGTATAAATTTACTATTAGATAACACTTTATTTTCTCCTAATTATTAGCTATCATATTAATATATTATTTATACTTCTGAACTGACACACTTTTCAAATTACTATTTCTCCTTATGCCAATTGTAAAAATCTTTTAAATCCGTTTTTCTTTGCTGTGGTAAAGCAGTTTTTTTTATACCTTGAATTGCACCTTCAAGTGCTAATAATCTATGAATACATGCAGACGAATCGATTTCTTGTATTTTGAGCCAAGCCTGTTCTGTTCCAATAGCTTTTAATTCATCATAAGTAAATATATCTACTTCATTTAATTGTCTTTCAACTTCTTTTCCAATGTTAGGCAGCTTTGATAATTCTCCCATAATTATACTTCCTTTCAAATTATGATTCATTAAATTTTATATTAATATATAATACATTAAGAAATTAATCTACTAATAGAGATAATTATACAAAAAATACCTACACCTATAGAAAGGATACCTACATACTTATTTCCCTTTTGATTTTCTTCCAAATCAATTTTTTCTCCAAATTTGTATCGATCTAAACCAAAAAGTAATTGTGTCAATCCCAAAAATACACCTGCAACATCCATACTGATTAAAAACATTGAAATAGCTGTAAGTATACTAAATACAAGGCTTGCCATATAAAATATATTATTGTTAATTTTCATTTTACCCCTCTCCTATTTCATTATTTTTCTATTTCCTTTATTATTTCATAAGTACTAAATTCTTGATTCCCCAATATGGTTACCTCTATTTCTTCATTTGGATATACTGCTGATTTAAAACTAACTCCTGGATCTGAGCCTGTAATATAATATTTATAAATATTACCCTTTCTTTTTATAATCCAAATTCCATAACCATAATAAACATCATGCTGAACATATGCTTGTGGAGTTAATAATTCTTCAGTGATCTCCTTGCTTAATAATTTATAGTTTAATAATCCATCCCATAATTTGCTTATATCATGAGCTGTTACAAAAACTCCACCATCTCCTCCACCAATTATAGGAACTGAATATATATTAGTTTTTAAATTGCCATCACTATTTTCTACATACCCATATGCACAGTTTTTAGGTAGCATGTTCATGCTAAAATATCCGCTAGAATTCATATCTAAGACATCAAAAATATTTTCTTTTACAAAATCAATAAATCTTATTCCACTAACTTTTTCAACTATAAATGCCAGAATTACAAATGCACCATTATTATAATGAAAATTTTCACCTGGCTTGAACATAGTTTTATGCGCTTCTATAAGAGGGATAAAATCCTTAGGTTCCTTCATCATATACATAGGATTATTATTCCATATCTCACTAAAATCAGTTAATTCTTCTTCATCAAAATAATCTGGCAAGCCTGAAGTATGTGTCAATAAATTCTTAATCGTCACATTATCATCAAACTTTTGAACCTCTAAATAATCTTTTAAGAATGAATCAAATTTAAGCTTTCCTTGTTCAACTAACTTGCATATAGCAATTGCTGTTAACAATTTAGCTCCTGATGCTATTCCAAACCTTGTATTAATATTATTCGATCTCTCATTTGAAATATCTGCAAATCCATAAGCCTTTTCATAAATTGTTTTTTCAGCTTTTCTTATCTGTACAACCCCAGAAAAATTTTTCATATTATTAATTTTCTTTTCTAATAAATCTATTATTATATTGCTCTCCATATAATCCCATCCTTTTCATGTGTTAATTAAATAAATAGACTATTAATTTATAATTGCAAATCGATAATCTATGTACACTAACCTTTATAGACCAATCATAGCATATTTTGTAAACAACATACTATTGAAAATTTATTTATAAAAAATGTTTCCCGATAAAAATGATTGCTCCTAAGCTTTCACTTATAATGAAAAAGCCTCCTAAAATAAGGAGGGCATATCTGATTATGTATTTATTTATTTATTGAGTATCCTGATTTAAATATTCATGTACTATAATTTCAACATTTGTATTTAAATCCTCATCTCCATTTAGCCTAAGCACTTTACAAGGTAGCGAATTAGCCCATTGTTCATGTGTACTCATACAAGGAGAGCCATCTGTGTCATATCTTGCTGATATATCAAGAAAACGACAATGTTCTTCATACATATCGCCGCCTTCCATAATTCTATCACCATACACTTCATATTCTCTCTTATTAATTCTCGCAATTCTAGTATCAATGGATGCTGTAATATGTATTGCTAAATCAAATAATGGAACAAATGGTGCATTAAAACTATCCATTGAACCTGCCATCACAAAATTAGTTCCTTTTGATATATCAGACATTAATCTGTTAATTTTCTCGTCACGGGTATACATAACGGTAAAAGGTTTATCTGTATCTTTTCTCCAAATATAATCATCTATATCAAAATACGGATAATCAAGTCTTTTTGCAACTAATTTTCCCAAAGTTGTTTTTCCAGAACCAGCTGAACCAAAAATAATAATCCCCCTTGCCATATTCTCTTAACCTCCATGATTCTAAATTATTACTTATCTTTTCATATATAAATTATAACGATAACCAGTATGAAAGTCTAGCTAATTATTGAAGTATTTTCCAGGCCCTTATACCTCTGTAAATACTATAATTATTCTATATTTTTAAACTTTACTCATTGTTTAGTAATACCTTTGAAATTTCTTCAAATCTTTCATCCGTTATTCCAAGTTTTTTCACAAATCTTTCATCATCCATTCTTGCAACAATTATCTTATGAGGAGATATTTCCTTGATAATATTTTTTATTTTCTTAATTGAGTTTTCATCATCGTTATAGCCCTTGATTATTGTAATTTCAAATATAAACTTCCCTTTATATTGTTTATTAAAGGAAGCCATATTTGAAATATATTCTGCTATCGTGTATCCTTCAATTGGTCTTTGTACTTTTTGAAAATCTTCTTCTGTTATAGTTTTTATCTCTCCAATGATTTCATCACACTTATTTGCTATTTCTATGTATTCTTCTCTACCTAGTAAATATCCATTAGAAAGCAGTCTTATAGGTAATCCTTTATCTTTAATCAAATCAATTATATATCCAATTTTATCATTTACTAGAGCTTCTCCTTTTGAGTTGATAAAAATTAATTCCGCTTTAGTACTTTCTATCATTCTTTCCAGTTCTCTCAATGAACTATCCATTTCATCAAAGGACTTCTGTGTATCTATCTTATCTCCTTCCCTTCCAATAGGACAAAATATACAATCAAAATTACAATTCTTTGTAGGGAGTATGTTTACTTCAAGTACCCTTTTACCCTCTTCAATATAAATATCTTTGTAACTGAAACTACTCATTCCTTTATCCTCCTTAATAATAAAAAAATAAAAAAAGCCTAAGAGATATTATTAAATATCTCCCAGGCTTTTATCCTTCCGTGTACACATTTAAATGTGCGTTTTCTCTCGGACCTGCCAGTTATAAACTGCGGAACCCTAGAAAACTTATATATATTAAATTTATAATTTACCAACACAAATTTGCTAATTAATTCTAGCATAATATTATTATAAAAGCAACTATCATCTGATTTCATGCTCAAAAGTTTTTCTGTCACTTTGCTATTTAACTTCGCATCCTCCCCACTCAACAACACTGAAACCTTTCCTATTAAACTTTTCTAATTGTTGCACTGGAACTTGTATTTCATTATCCAAAGGTTTAAATACCATAAACACTCTCAACATACTATCTGGAGCTGGTGATATTTTTAGTTTAGCTTTATCTGTATATTCTTCTTTTTGAAAGCTTATTAAATTGTATTTATTTTTATTCATTTTAGGAAGCCAATAAGATATAAAATCATCACTTTCTCTAGGATTTAAACCCAAATATTCTAATTTTTCATGTAAAAATTCTGCTGTCTCTTCTCCCTTTATAACAAACCCTTTTGATAAATTATAGTTATTATCAGAGCTTCCTTCCCAATATAAATATGAATATTCTCTATTATCAAGTTTGTTCATTAATTTACCATCAGGATATGCAGTTACTTCCCAAGTATTATCTCTATTATATTTAGGATATAAACATGTTATTTGACCTTCATAATCTAAATTAACCTTAATATCAGTTTTTTCTTTAGGGTAGAGATATATAACAGGTTTAGCATCTAAAATTTCACTTGTACTTGATTTTTCATTTGAATCAGATTTATGCCATACTCCTTCATAGTCTACCTGTCCATTAATATTTGTATTTATAGCCATTGTTCCACAGTCATATAAATAGTACCACTTATTATCAGATTGTATCCAACCTGTCTTCATATATCCATTATTATCAAAGTAATACCATTCTCCCTCAATGTTTTTCCAGCCTATAGAATATGAATCTCCCTCTTTATTCCACCAGCCCTTAGAATCACTTTTTAATTCTGCATTTGCTTCAATTGGCATTATAGCTAATACTGAAACTGCAACCAATACACTTAATAACACTTTTCTTGATTTTAAGTTTTTCATTCTCTACCCTTCTTTCTAATTAAAAACTAATTGTTTAATTTAAATTAATTACTTCTAGTTCATAATTTCAGCTTATAAGACTTAATGAAGAAGGCTTCCATTTCCATTATCATCGAAATCTCCATTCCCTTTATATTGTTCTATTTGCTTTGACTTCTCCATTGAATTCATCATCATTTTTCCGCCCTGCATTAATAAGCAGGCCCCACCAGCTAGTAAAACTATATATACAATTAGCACTGTAATAATAATCTTTGTTATGCTCTTATCCATAAATAAACCTCTCTATTGTTTATTACTCTATTTTTTATAAGAATATTTTGAAATATATTACCATTAATTAATTTTATTCATTTTAGCCAATCTGTTCTAACTTATTCCTCCACCAACCATTTCCCACCATTCTCTAAAAGGCTGCCATGCATTTATTAAGCATTCTCTTAATTCATAATACGGAAAGTCAGGAAAACTAGGTGGATTAAACATATTGTATTTATACTCAATCCTTTGTTTTGAAATAACTTTTTCTCCTCTATCTTTACCATTCATTCTATTGTTCCTTTAATAAGGGCAATTGGGCAGGCAATTTATCCTTAAAATATTTTGAAGGCCATAGTATAATTTCACCTTTTTCATTATCAGAATCTATTAATCCATATAGGCAACCAGTAAAAAGGGCAAAATTTAGTGAGATATCACTAGAAACTACTATTGTCCAAGATTCAATACCTTCTTGGTACACACTATAATTCTCATTAAAGTATATTAATTAATTATATATTACTATTATCTATTTTATTTATAGTGCACAACATTGTAATATTATGACACTTATAATTCACTCATATGCTTTAAATATTAATTTTAAAAAATTAATACAAGTTTGAATATTTAATTTCAAACTTTCAAATAATAAATTTGTTCATATTATGTTTATACTAACTTCTAAAGGTGGTTATGCTATGAAAAAATTTATATTTTTATTCTCCATTTCATTGTTTTTGTTATTAAATATAACCTTTTACGCATTTGCTGCTAACATTTTTAAAGAAGGTGTTTATAAAGCATCAGATTTTAATTTTTCATCTGCAAATACCTATATTGTTCAAAATGTTTCTCCAAAAGATAGCGTTTATATACTTCTTTTTGATGAAAATCAACTGCAACTGCAATCTATACGTTTAGATCCTAAATCAGAAAAATATAATTTATTACCACTTAAACCTGATTATAGAATTGTCATTGTTGGCAACGGAGACGTATTTATTGACTAAAATAAAACCATTATTTTATTACTTGGAAGGTGATTTTATATTATGAAAAAAAATACTATAGTAATATTAGTTTTATTATGCCTAATATTCAATTTTATTTCATTAATTCCAGCATTTTCTGCAACTTCATTTAAGGAAGGAGTCTATCAATTATCTAATCTAAATGTTACGCAAAAAAATCGTTATACAATTCAAAATATATCTCCTGACAATAGTGTTTATATGGCACTTTTTGACGAAGATCAACGTCAGATACAATCTATACATTTATCGCCTAAATCAGAAAATTACAGTTTAATTCCTCTAGAACCTGGTTATAGAATTGTAATTGTTGGAAAAGGTGAAGTAATTATTTCTTAAGAAAAAAAGGGCAAAGCCCTTTTCATTTTTATATTAGTTCTTTTGCTTCATCATTATTAGAAACATATATAGGTTCAATATCATAAACGACTAAAGTATCACTTAAGATATCATGCAATCCCCTCTTTTTAGAATCTACTCCAATTATAATATATCCAATGAATAATATTAATCCACTTAAATATCTTCCAATACTTTCACGATAAACTACAGTAAATAAAGTCAATTTTTCATCATTACCTTTACATACCTTAAGATTAAGTAATTTTTTTCCTAAAGTTCCACCGCAATAATATGTCATTAAAATAAAATATGTTAATCCAATTAAATAAATTACCACATCAAATATAGAAAATTCAAATAAAATTGGTTTGATCAAAAATACATCTGGATTCATCATATGTATTATAAGCTTAGGTATTCTTATAATTAGTAATGCAATGCCCACAATAATACAATCAATTATATATGCTGACAGTCTTACAAAAAAACCTGCATATAATAGACCTTCCTTATTCTGTTTTAGCATAATACATCAAGCCTCCATTACCTTCTTTTTGTAAATAATCAGAAATAACCTGTGCATCAGATTTAGGTTTTAAATTTTCTGCTTTTTCAAATATTGATGCAAAAACATTTGCCTTACTATCTGGCGTAAATATTTCTACATTTTTACCTACAGTATCTAGCATATTTTGTTTCATATTTTCATAAGTATCAATCTGATCAACTAATCCTAACTCCAATGCTTGTTTAGCTGAATATATACGTCCATCTGCAATAGGTTTAACTTTGTTAATATCCATTTTTCTTCCTTCTGCAACAACACCTGCAAATTGTTCGTAGGCTTCATCAACTAAGCTTTGTAAAATTTTGCGTTGTTCTGGTGTCATTTCTGCTCCTGCAGCTCCTATTGCCTTATTAGGTCCACTTGTAATATCTACTTCTTTAATTCCTAATTTATCATATAATTCTTTTACATTAGTTAAGGATACAATTACTCCAATTGAACCTGTCCAAGTATTTCTATTTGCATATATCTTATCAGTAGCCATAGATATGTAGTATCCACCTGAACATGCTTGTGATGCCATATATGTCCACACAGGGCATCCTTTTTTCTCCTTATATTCTTTAAGCTTTAAATAAAGCTCATCACTTTCATAAACGCCTCCACCAGGACTATTAACATATAAAATAATACCTTTATTATTTTTTGACTTAATCATTTCATCAATATATTTTAATGTTTGTTTATGATTATATACTTGTGGATTTTGAAAAATACCAGTCGCATTTGCTCCACTTTGAATTGTACCTTCTACTTTAACTACTCCAACAAAATCTTTATTAGGCAATTCAATATTTTGTGAATTTAAAATTGACTCAAAAGATTTTTCTGTCTTTCCATTTTTATTAATCATTTTTTCTGAAACTGCTTTTGTGATAACGCTTGCTCCGCTAACAAATACAAAGCATAAAGCAGCTGCTATCAAACCTATAATTTGTTTTTTGTTCATTCAATAATCTCCCCCAGTTTTTTCTTATACTTATTGATTATACAGCAAAAATTTAATTTTAATATTAAATTATCCTTAATTTTACCTTTTTTGTATAAAATCCTTTCTATTTACTTCTAAAGCTTTAATTTATCTTCTAAATATGATTCTTTAAATTCTACTTATTCCATTGCTTTTACTACTTTAGTGGAGAATTCCATAAAGGCGCATCAATAAATGTAGTTTCCTTTACATTAGGAAGTACGTCATAAATAGAACACCCCATTTTTTGTTCAAAATATTCTTTCATTTCAAAAGTCCCATTCCAGCGTTCAACAGTAAATGGAAATACACCGTATCGCCTTGTTGTGTTTACAAAACGTTTTTCCAACATACAAAAGCCTTGAGAATCAGCTAATGAATCACAAACAATGATTAATTTATCATAATCGTCATATTTTATATTCTTTAAATACTGACTGATAAATTCGCTTTCCTCATCACTCATATCATTCTTGCCTATTTCTTTATCAAAGTCAGGTATTGGAAATGAATGGGTTAAACAAATTTTTCCCACTTCATCCCAGCCCCTTTCAATAGCAAAATTATATCCATCAATAATATGTTTTCTTCCACTTACTCCAAATCTTCTACCTATATCATGGAGGAGTCCTACTACATATGCTTTATCTGAATCAATATTACCGCACTTTTCTGCAATTATTTGAGCTGCTAATCCTACGTTAATAGAATGTTCTATCCAAGGTCCCTGATTCAATTTTCCAGCTATCTTTAGTTCTTCTTCTGCTATTTGTTTACTTAGAAACATTATTTATTCCTCCAATATATCAATAATTAATTTTTATTTTAATATTTATCAATAGCATATGTTAGTTTATCATATGTTACCTCAATTCCCTTTCGCATTGCCTTATGATCCTTTTCAAAACTCACTCTTGCCATATTGCATTTTTCCATAACTTTATAAGAACCAATATTTTTATCTGTACAGGTTGCTACTATTCTATCTATGGATAACTTATTAAATGCACCATCAATAACTGCATTAACAGCTTCACTCATATAACCTTTATTCCAATACTTTTTGTTTGATATCCATCCTATTTCTGCTTCTGAATCTTTAATTATCATGCCAATATTTCCAATGACTTTAGAATTTTCTTTTAATCTCATTGCAAATTCATACCACATTGGATTTTCTGAACTCATAGAAAATGTGCAAGTGCTTATGAACTCTCGTATTTCTTGTTTTGTCTTTGGCCAATAAATCATATATTGTCCTACTTCTTCATCACAACCATATTCACAAATATCTTCATAATCATTTTCCTTTATTGGATTTATAACCAATCTTTCTGTATTAATAACCATTGTTCTCCTTTCTAGATGAGTATAACTACCCTAATCAAAAATTCACTATTCCTTTAGAATATAATTAATTACTCAAAATTTTGCTGAATAAAATTAAAATAATCCTTTTTTATAACTTCGCTGGAATTATCCTTAAACCATTCATAAGATTCCTTCAATCCCTCAAATAAATCCTTTTGCTCTGGAAGTAATTCATTTTGTTTTGAAACATCTAAAACATATTCATAATTATAAAAACTAAAATAGTCTCTTTGATTATAATGGTTTGATACATATACTTTTTCAAGAGGAGTTCCTACAACTTTATAACATAGTTCAACAAATTTATTTATATCTACTACTTCTGTATTTCCAACATTTAAAACATGCTCTTTAGGGTGTTTTTCTAAAATTCCTTCAATAACTTTACAAAGATCATCTACATGAAAAAATTGCAATCTCATCTTTCCATCATTAGGGATATAAAATTTTCTATTTTTTAAAGCACATTCAAAAACAAAGGGCTCTCTATATACATTTTGCATTGGTCCATATAAATAAGGAGGTCTTAAAATATATGCATTTGGCACTCTTGAAAGCAAATATTCTTCAGCTTCAGCCTTATCAGTTCCATATTTGCCCCAGATTGAATTAAAACCAATCTTTTGATTTTCTAAAAATGGCTGCTCATTTGTTTCTGGATAAACAGCAGACGAACTTATGAATATATAATCTTTAAATTCTCCCACTCCATCTAATAAATTCCTAATATCTTTTTGATTATATGCACATACATCAATTATGGCATCAAATGAGTATTTTTCTAAGGAGCCCTTTAAATTATTTCTATCTGTACATATTAAATTAACATTTTCAATTTGCTTTTTAGTACCTCTATTTAAAACATAAACCTCATAATTTTTTGATTCAAAATATTTTGCTACGTATTTACTAACAAATACAGTTCCACCAGTAATTAATATACGTTTCATAAATGCCTCCTAAAATTGCTATCTATATTTCACCACTAATTTAAAATTTAATTGTCAAAATCTTAACATTTCACGTTTTACTTTCCATTCACTCTATAACTTCATATATCTTTAGAATATTAGACCTTATTTTTTTATCTTTTGAAAAATATAAGTAACGAAAAATCCTCTATCATCTTGGTTTTCAATATACTCAATCAATTGAAAAGATTTTTTTATATCTTCAAAATCTGTTGGTTGAATCAAGTCCTCTTTTCTAATTTTAAGATCAACCTTATGTTTATTTCCAAAGCCACAAACAAATAAAATTCCACTATCAATTATGTGATTTTCCATATCTTTAAGTTGATTTCTATTTAATCTATAATGATTAACTAAAATGTTATCGAATATTCCCATATGATTTAAGGAATTGGGTATGCTTAAATCAATTTGTTCTGTGTTTACAATATAATTATTTCTTTTAGCAAATTCACTCAAACGTTCAAGAGCTTTACTGCTAAAGTCTACACCTGTTACTTGGAAGTGTTTCTCAAGCAAAAATAAAGTATTCCTTCCATCACCGCATGCTAAATCAAGGACAGAACCCTTTTTTAGATACGTAAAATTTTCAATTAGAGATTTTTCAGGACTAAGAGGATTATTACTTCTGCTAGCAAACTTATCCTCCCAGTATTCTTTATTTCCCATATACTCCATTTTATTTTCTCCTTCATATATCTATGGACTATTTATTTTTCTCTATGCATTTTTCATTAAATACACTCTCAAAGGAACTGCTCCAATTACAGTATATAAAAAATTTCCATTTAATTTTTTCATGTATTTCCTATGCTTTTTATGCTAATAATCAATTTCTTCCTCTAAAAAGAATCGGACTAGAACCAAATGAATAACCTTCCAAATATAATTTATTTTCTATTTTAATTAATTCTTCAGCTAAAATAGTATTAGACCTTAAATCTGTAGGCTCTTTTACAATATCAAGTTTTATACCTTTATGCTTTCTATAATAGCTATAATTTTTCCATAACCATGCTTTTATCTTTTTTAAAGTTGATGGCTTTCTAATAATTTCAATTATTGCCCTTCTATATTTTTCAAATTCATCCTTTCCAACATCATTCAAAGAAGATAACTCATGTCCTAAATTTCTAGCTGTTTTTTCATCTAATTCTTGGCATAAAAATTTAACAGCATGCCATACACTATAAAGCTGATTTTTATTTTCTATTTCAGCTTCTTTTACCCAAACAAATGCATTTAATCTTCTCCTTATATCCCATCTTTTAATTGGACTTTCCAAATCATCTCCGCAGACTAAGAAAAAGCCTTCCCTAAGTAACATAGCTCCAAATACTCCTGGTGGATTGCCAAGCCTCTTATCTTTAAGCGTTGTTCTATATACCCCACAACTAGGACTGCCTTCTTTATACATATATATGTATATACCTTCACTCTTTAGCAAGTCTAATGAATAATTACAGGCTTTTATAAGTTTTTCTGTGACATCCTCTCCTGATTTACTTTTTATCTTTGCTAATCCTTGCAGAACGTCATCTCCACTGCCTCCTTTAATGCTTATAGGTTTTCTTGGAACACCTAATCCAGTAAGACATTCCGGGCATAACGGATAAAATGTAAACTGCTCTTTTTCTCTACCGAAATAATTAATATAGTCAAATCCTTTACCGTTATATCTTACTTTTGAACCAAAACAACATTCACTAACTCCAACTTTCAGCTTTTTTGCGAGTACATTATCCATACATAAACACCTCTTTAAATATTTTTAGGTAAAATACTTTCATAATCTTTTTTCATATAACCATGTACTGGTATTTTTATTATGTTCTGTTCAATATGGGTTTATATTACTTAATTAAAATTATACTATTTTCTCTTTTAAAAGCCAAATTAAACCAAGCAAATACTTTGCACTTTCTTTGCCTCTTACCTTATTCCTTAATATAAAAACATAATGCGTTGACTGAAGAACTCCACTTCTATCAATCAACGCATTAAATATTCTTTCATGCCACTTACATTAACGCCACTCCTTAGAATCTCCATCATTCCCAATCCATTTATAAGTTTTGGTTATTTGATTATTTTTTATTTCATATACTGAAAGCCCTCCTTGATGGGGTACACAATATATATTTTTGCTAGTTTTTCCAACCATATAAGCACAATATTCTAAATTATTCGAATCCACTAAACCAAATACATATACCTCTTCTTCAGGCAATTTCCACTTTTCATTAGCTATAAATTTATTCATATTTCCTTCAATATAGCTTCTTGTCAATTTAATATTATTAGCTGATTGCTTAGAAATGAACTCACTATCCTCTTTTAATATGGAATTTCTTGCTTCTTCTGCTTCTTTAGATGGTTTTATCCAAGTTCCATCTTGATCTAATTCATAACCATTAATTACAGCGTTATATGCCATGACTCCATTTGGATAAAAATAGCGCCAAGTACCATAATAATTATCTTCCACCCAACCAGTTTTCATATATCCATAGGAATCAAAATAATAAGTATTTCCATTAATCTCTCTTAACCCTATAGCATATGAATTTCCTTCTGAATACCACCATCCATAGTTATCTTGTTTCCACTCTGCATTTGCTCCTGTTGGATTTAATGTTAATGCCGAAACTGCTATTAATAAGCTCCCAATTAACTTCTTCATTTTATCCACCTCCATAAATACTAAACATAATATATATATGCAACGGATATGTAAATTATTACCAAAATATTTTAGAGAATTAAATAAATAAACAATTTTATTTGGCAAAAATCATATATTATGATTAAAGTTATATTCGAAGCAGGTGATTAACATTAAGCTAAATGGTATAAATTTAAAATACCTAAAACTTATAGGCAGAGGTACTCAAGGCAAGGTATATCTTCTAGATTCCCAAAAATGCATTAAAGTTTTCAAAAACAAAAAAGATTGCAATAATGAGGCAAAAACATTATTAATGGGCCAAGGAGATTCTCATTTTCCTAAATTATACGAATTTGGAATTAACTTTATTATTAGAGAATATGTTAACGGCATTGAATTAAACAAATATTTAATAAAAGAAAGCTTAACCTCTGAAATCTCCGCTAAACTTATAGGACTATATGATTCTATAGTAAAAGTTGGTTATTTAAGAAAAGATACAGCAATATTTCATATACTTATAACTCCATCTTGCGAACTCAAACTTATAGATACTGCAAAAGCAATGAAAAAGAAGACAAACATTCCCAGCTTACTTATTAGTGGTCTAGAAGATATTGGATATAAAGAAGATTTTTTTTATTTTTTAAAGAATAATAGGCCAGATTTATATAATCAATGGATAAATTATAAAAAGAAAAAATATAAAAAAATGTCTTAAACTTTTATTTATGGTATTGGGAGAGGATTTACTACAAAACATTTAAAAATATAGACAGGATAATACTCTCTCCTGTCTATAACTGTAAATTATAATTTATTCAAAATGTCTGCACCTTTTTCCTTTATGATCTATACGGGTATCTTAACCTCCATAATAGTTCCTTTTAAAGCATCACTCCTACAGTTAATAGTACCGCCAAGAAGTTCGACTATTCTTTTTACAATGGAAAGCCCAAGTCCATTTCCCTGCTTTTTATGAGATTCTTCGCACTGATAAAATTTATCAAAAATCTTTTTCTGCTTATCTAAACTGATTCCTTTTCCTTCATCTTTAACAGTTACAGTCAAAAATTCTCCATCTATTTTTCCACTAATCCAAATAGTACTATTTTCTAGAGAATATTTAATTGCATTGTCAATAAGATTAGACCATATCTGCATTAAAAGATCTGAATCACTTTGTATAACTAGCTCCTGAAAATCCAATTCATATTCTCTTGTTTTATCTGACCACTTTTCAGATAACATGATTATGCACTTACGAAGCTGCTCATCCACACGCACTTTATCCTTTTTTACAACTATCTGCTGATTATCCAGCCTTGACATTCTAAGCATATTTTCACACAAACGCGATAACCTGATGGATTCTTTATTAACAAGCAAAAGATACTCCTGCTGCTCTTCTCTTTCAAGACCTTCCTCAAGTAATATTTCTGTAAATCCAGTTATTGCAGCAACTGGAGTTTGTAATTCATGAGATACATTACTTATAAAATCCTTTCTTATATACTCCATCCCTTTAAGCTCCTGAGTCATTTTATTAAAATTTACAGCAAGTTCATCAATTTCATTAGTAAATTCATATTCTCCACGCCTTTTTTCGTTTCTTATAATATTAACGCCAAAATCTCCATCAGCCACTTTTTTAGCTGCATCACTAATTTCTGAAAGAGGCTTTGTAAGGTGCAGAGAACCAAACCAAAACATAACTCCACCAAAGAACATTGTAAGAATACATACAAGTAAGGATATAACAAGAAGTATAGGCATTGTAATTTCCCCATGATAAAATAACTTCATCATAGTGAAAACAATGCTATAAGAAATTATACAAGCAGTACACAAGGTAGTAATAAATACTCCTGAAAAATAAATTCTAAGAGAGGTCCTGAATTTTCGATTCTTAATTTTCTTTTTTTTCATACAAACTCTACCCTTCCTGCTTCTAAATTAATTATACTTCTCTCTTTCTAAACCAGCCCTGCTAATCTTCTAATAGGTTCCTTTATAGCCTAAACCTCTTACTGTTACAATCTTAAAATCAGAATAATTTTCAAATTTTCTTCTTAACTTTTTTATATGTGAATCTATTGTTCTCTCATCAACTTCTGAATCCATTCCCCAAATTTCATCCATTAATTCAAGTCTGGTGAATATCTTATTGGGATTACTTAGAAGTTTGAACAGTAAATAAAACTCCTTTGGTGGAATATCAAAAACATCCTTTCCTATTTTTACTGACAAATCATCATAATCAAGAATAGCTTCTCCAATAACTAATTTTTTCTCATTTGCAATTTGTGCACGGCGAAGCAGGGCATTTACTCTAAGTATCATTTCCTTCATATTAATGGGTTTAATCATATAGTCATCTGTTCCAGCTTTAAATCCTTTTTCCATATCCTCTAATTGACTTTTAGCTGTTACCATAAGAATAGGAATTGTATTATGAACGCTTCTAAGTTCATTGGTAAGCTCATAGCCATCCATATTAGGCATCATAATATCACATATAATCAAATCTATATGTTCCCTATCCATTATTTCTAGGGCTTCTTCTCCGTCAAAAGCCTGAAAGGTTTTAAAATTCTCCTGCTTCAACTTTGCACACATCATTTTATTTATGGTTTCTTCATCTTCAACCACCAATACTGAAAACATTTGTATCCCTGCTTTCTTATTTCTATATCTAATTACATTTTACATTCTTGCACCAAAAATTGCACCTGATAAGTAAGGTATTAGCCAAATAATCCAAACTAATATACTAAATTTATGAAAATTAACTTTTGCTTCTTCATTATTCTTTACTATTACAACTGTAGCCCATACTGCATGGAAAGCCATTAATAAAATTGCTAATCCTCCTGTTACTCCATGAAAGTTAAGCTCGAATCCATTTCCTGCTATTTTACCCATTAGAGTTGTGCCAATTGTATCAAAAATTAAACCTAACCAAAAAATAGCTAAATGCCATTTTTTAAGCTGACCTTGTATTTTTTCACTCCACACTCCAATTGTATAAAAAATCAATGCTAAAGTAATAGCTACTATTGCATACACTAACATAAAAATTCCTCCTTTTATTTAACAAATAAATTTATTATTTAACGTTAGTGTACTATTTATTTATGACCTCAATATGACCTTTTTAAATCACAACTTTTTATGAAGTAATTTTCAGCTTACAAATAATTAAGGGAAGTTTTTTCAACTCCCCTTAACTATAATTTATTAATTTCCCGCACCTAAAGCTATTAATTTTGCCATTTCAGTTGCTAAATTTGCTAAATTTTCATTATCTCTTATATAAGTTATAGCTTTTCCCTTACTTTTCGATAACTTAATTATTTCTTTACTTCCTTCTTTTTTTACTTCAAAAGCTTTTATATCTTTTCTATTAATTTTTTCTGTAACAAAAACTTCTAATTGTCCTGTCATATCATACCCTATATTATCTATATAAAGATTATTATTTGTAAGAGTAAATTCAAATTCTTTAGTGCCACTTCCAGCAATTCCTCTAAATATAAAGTTTAATAGAACACTTATAATAGTATTTGTTTGCTCTCTTTTCCCGACTTTATAAGTTTTAAATGTCACCATTGAATATTCATCCTTTAACAATTTTGCCATAATCCTCTCTCCCCTCTCAAAGAAAATATATACGAAAATTCCTATCTCCATCTTATAATCGTAACTCTAAATGTTTCTTATAAATCATCCCAATATATTTTTTCAGTCTTCCCATGCATTTTAGAAGATTTATCAAATACCTTTATCACAATTCCAGCTAATATTAATCCCACTATTCCTCCAGCTATTTGAAAAGTCATAATAGAACCATTAACTGATTCACCTATAACAGCCCCTAAAAATACACCTAAAAATATTGCTATTAAAGGAAAAATAAACATCATAAAAGCACCTAATAAGATGTTTGGACTTTTTTTACCTTCCACTTCACTATTATTTTGTGTAACTTCTTTTTGATCATTTGTATTCATAGTATCACTACCTTTAACAAGATTTTTGTTTAAGTTAATTTTCCTCTTATCTTTGATAAAATTATACCTCAAAACTACTTATTTTCAAATACAAAAACTCCTACTTATTTCCCAATAAGTAAGAGTCTAAATATTTATCTATTGGTCAATTTTCTCTTTAAAAATAAATTATATTAATTTTTTCTAATATAACTTCTTGTAAATCCCTTATTGGTAAATCTATTTTTATCATAATATTTTTGTCCAATTATATTATTACTAGCAGTATCTAAATCTAATCTTAAATAACCATTATCATATAAAGTTTTAAAAATCCTTTTCATAACTTTTGTCCCAATTCCTTGACCAGCGTAATTATGATTTATCCATATGGTTTTTAAAAAAGCTAAGCTTAAGTCTTTAAAATATAAAGTTTTATAACCACCAATTTCAACCTCTTTAAGAAACACCTTAACATATTTTCCTATATAAGTATTTAACTATGTACATTTTTTTATATTTTCATACTTATAATTTTAAATATAAACCTATAAATATATTTATAAATAATTTTTGATACATAAAATCCAGTAGAAAACAATATATAAGCTTATCTACTGGATTTTTATTCTGTGAATTTATTATTATCTTAGCTTTAAATTATCCCAAATATTTTATTGTATATAAAATACCTAAACCAGCCTATTTTTTCTTTGCATTGAGCCTGAAATATACTATAAAAATTAATTATAAGCTGCATTTCTTCTTTATCAATAGGACTATTACTATAACAGGCCTTGTTAAAAATATCTGTAATAGTTTCAAAACTTACTTTCTTAAATTCTAGAGCCTCATCTATCCTCTTTGCATACTTTAACGGTGTTTCACCAGATTTCATTTTTAGTCCTTGCACTGATAAAGCCTTTAAATAATATTTATACATTTTCATTACACTTTCCTGTGATGAAAGCTTTTCCAGCCTATAGAAAAATATTCTCCGCTTTATAGTTGAAAAACATAAAATCCAAAGTAACAGAATAGCAAATATTATTATAGCAGCATTAGTAACTGGAACCTTTTGTACCTTAGCACCATTATCTATAGTTTCTGTTGGTAAATCTTCTGAGGAATTATTATTCTTTTGATCTGGCTTAACCTGATTGTTTTCTTCAACCTGTGTTTGTTTTGTTACAGCCTCTTCTTTATTGGAGGTTTCTCTAGGTACATTATTAATACTTTGTGCATATGGAGCTGTTGGCTCAAAAGGAATCCATCCAAAACCTTCAAAATACACTTCCACCCAAGCATGTGCTTCCTTATTTGTAACTTCATAGCTACTTCCTGATACTGGTTTTGAAGGCAAAATGTAACCTTCCACATATCTTGCAGGAATTCCTAAAGAACGAACAAGTATAGTCATTGCTGATGCATAATATGTACAATATCCTTGCTTAGAATCAAATAAAAAATAATCTACAAAATCACGATTTTCTGGTACATCACCTGGTTCTAGCGTATATACATAGTTTTTTGAAAGATAAGCTTCTATTGCTTTTGCACGGTCATAGTCATTATCTGCTGATGAAGTTATTTCACCAGCAAGCTTGCTCACTCTTTCTGGGAGTTCTTTTGGCAGCTGAAGATACCTTGCATAAGTATTGTCAGACATTCCTATTAACTTTTCTATTTCACTTCTTGATAAAGAACCACTTTTATATTTGTTTGAATTTTTAAAAATCAACTCTTCATATCTACTATATAAACCTCTTCTGCTGTTTCTTAAGAAAGCCTCAATACCTTGATCCTTTTTATTAATATTATATAATTCTGCAGTATATTTAAAATTTTTGCCTAAAAATTTTTCATTTGAAATCATACCATATGCATCAACAACTAGATTAAAATTTTCTTTTTCAAAGGTTAAATTATCGACTTTTGATGGTATAAATATTGTCTTTGTTTTTAAATTTTCATATGTTATATCTATAGATGTTTTATTAGATATATCATCTAATACATTTAATCTGCCTGATATAACTTTCATGCCCTCTGAAAGTTCAATTAGATCTTCATTAAAACCATTCAGTTGACTTCTTTCATGCAAGGTAGTCTGCTCTCCCATGGCATTTTCCCATGAAGCTCCAGTATATCTATCCCTAACCGCTCCTTTTAAATATATATCACCTTCTGAAGAATCTACCTTCATTACAATTGTATCGCTTAAAGATATATTCCCCCCAAGCTTTGTGCTGTCTTTTCCAAACCCCGTAGAATTTATTGAAAAATACTCAGAATTTCCTACATTAAAATTTGATTTAATATATCTGTCTACAAGTTCTATTTTGGAATCCAACCAGCTCCATTTCATAGGTTTTTCACTAACTGGCATATAGTAAGCTGAGAAGAATACAATTGCACAGATAGGAACGGAAAATAGCAAAAATATTGCAGTTGATGCCTGTAAAACATGACTTTTCCTAGCATTTTTTACATAAATATGTTTAAAATAACATATTATGATAAAGCCTAAAAACACATAAAAAGAGAAATAAATCACAAAATACCCAATTATCCATTGAGCTGCAAATATACTTACTCCTCCAATTAATAAAATATAGAAGTTAAATTTTTTTATTACAAAAATATATATTGCTAATGAAATAATGAGTGTTAAGACTATTAATATATATTTTTGATATTCTCTTCCAAGCAAAGCTCCTCCAGGATTAAATTTCCTAAGCCATGAAAATACCAATACTATCTTGCCGTAAAGCCCTTTAAACTCTTGAGGATTTATATAATAATAAAAAATACTATCTACTGCTGCGAAAGCTATTAACGCAACAGAAATTTTTATAGCCATCTTATTTATAAATAAGATGGAATATATAGCTAATACAAAACAGACAAGGAAAAACACATTTTTTGCTGAATAGTCTATCTCCAAAGTTGAAGTAAATGCATACACAAAACTAAAGCTCATTGCTGCAGCTATTATAAAGTCTACACTATAATTTATTAAACTGCTTTTATTACTTATTATCCTCATCTGTCTTACCTCACCACCTGTCCAAATACAGCCTTTATATTATCACTTATATTAATGTTATATACCTTTATTCCTAACTCTAATAATAAGGACAATATGTGATTACTATCTGTTTCTTTTTTTCCTAAAATTTCTTTTGTAGATATATGTATTAAACTTATATCATATCCTAAAAGCTTCATCTTATTCACTGTCTCATAAAGTTCAAAATCTAGATTTGATGTAGAAATTATAATATTGGAATTACTTATATTTTCATTAGTTTGACTATAGATAATATCCGTAAGTTTTATATTTTGATCAAACTTTACCTTTGCCAAAATTTCATAGACTTTTTCAAAATCTAAAGAACTTCTGCACTGAATACTAGTGATTTTTTCATCAGCATACACAAGCTTCACATCTACATCATCATGTATTAGACGTTTTAATACAGCAATTGCTGTTTCAATATGCTTATCTTCAACAATAGCATTATCTTCTTCTGAAAAGCCATTATTTTTTAAATCTATTATATATACAGCACTGACAGAAGCATAATTTTCATATTTTTTAACCATTAACTCATTACTCTTGGCTGTAAGTTTCCAATGCACTTTTTTCAAACTATCCCCATAGCTATATTTATCTATTTCTTTAATTATTGACGTATCTTCCTGTATTCCTATAAAATTTGATATATCACCAAAGGAATAATTTATATTTAAGGCAAAGCTATCAATATGAAGATTTCTTGGATATACATTTATAAGCAAGGGTCTTTTATTTCTGCGAACAAGTTTAAAAATTCCAAGAAAATCTTGAAATTCAATTTCACTTATTCCAATCTTAAAACAACCTTTATATTTATATATATATTCAAAGTTAAAATCTCTTTTACCAAAAGGCTGAAGCGCTATGCTTTTCATATCAGACTGCTTATTAACAGCTGCTCCATTTTCCCAAAATCTTATACTTATATATGGAAGCATAAAAAAACTTCTATTTATTATACGAAGTGAAAAATCTACTCTATCACCTTTTATAACAGAATCACTATTTAAGTTTTGTTCATACTTACCTAAAAAGCAACATGTTACCAAATGAACAAATGAAACAACCGGTAGAAGTAAAACCGTATAGAACAACATATAAGGAACTTTTCCACCATAAGAATATACAAAAATTAAAGCTATTATAAACATAACTGCGTACATAATTCTATTTAACTTCATTTACTTCACCAATGGTACACCCAAACTCTTAATTACTGAATTCAGTACAGCTTCTACTGACAGTTTCTTAAGTTTGGCTTCCTGCTTTAAAATTATTCTGTGAGAAAGCACTGGTATTATCATTTTAATAATATCATCGGGAATAACATAATTCCTATTATTATAATAGGCCCATGCCTGTGCTGCTCTAAACAGAGCTATAGATCCTCTTACACTTGCCCCCATCAATATATCAGAATTTATACGAGTTTCTCCTGTAATTTTAACTATATAATCTCTTAAATTTTTGTCCACATGAATTTCTTTTATTTCCTTTTGCACAGAAATTATTTCGTCACTATCAACTACTGGGTCAATAACCTCTAGCTGATTATTAAACTGAAGCTTTGATAAAATTATACTTTCTTCTTCTGGTAATGGATATCCTATGGATACTTTCATAAAAAATCTATCGAGCTGAGCTTCTGGCAGTGGATAAGTTCCTAGATATTCAACTGGATTTTGAGTTGCTAAAACCATAAATGGTTGAGGCACTTTATAGGTTTTTCCATCAACTGAAATCTGATTTTCTTCCATTACCTCAAGTAGACTTGCTTGAGTTTTAGGAGAGGTTCTGTTTATTTCATCTGCAAGTATTATTTGGCTCATTATTGAACCAGGACGAAATTCAAACTCTCCTGATTTTTGATTATATATTGTAAAGCCTGTAATATCCGAAGGGAGAATATCTGGAGTAAACTGTATTCTCTTAAAGCTGGCACTTATAGATTTTGCTAATGCTGAAACAAGACTAGTTTTACCAACACCAGGTATATCCTCAATAAGCACATGTCCATTACAAACCAATGAGATTACCACTAACTCAACTGTTTCCCTTTTTCCTACTATTACCCTTTCAATGTTATCAATTATCTTATTTAAAATATCCGAATTATTTTTCATTTTCCACCTCAAATTAAGTTTTTTCTCGGTATATTTAACTATTTTAGCATTAAATTTCCAACTAAAAACTAAAATTTCAAATTTTAACTTATTAATAATTAATTAAATACCTTAACCAGGCTAAATGTCAATACCGCTTCATTAATTTTTTTATATTGCAACATAAAAAAGTCCTTTATAGGACTTTTTTACTCATAAATATCACTTGCCATTATCTAATTAGAAAAGTGTTCCCCCAAAACCTAGTTTTGGGGGAACACACTACATATTTCAGAATTTATTTAATTCATTTTCACTAAATTGTATAAACTTATTGGCATACCTTACCTGGATTAAGTATATTTTTATAATCAAAGGCAAGCTTTATTCCTTTCATTATTCCAAGTATTTCTTCTGACAATGAACTATTTAAATATGGTTTTTTAGCAAAACCTATTCCATGTTCGCCTGACACTTGTCCGTTTAGTTCCTTAGATTTATCATACATGCATTTCATAACGTCATTTAATTTTTTATTCCAGATTTCTTCTTCAAGCTGATCTCTCAATATATATATATGAAGATTTCCATCTCCAGCATGTCCAAAGCTCTTTATTCTTATTTCAAATTTATTTTCAAGTTCATGTATAAATTTAACAAATTCAGCAACCTTATTTCTTGGAACAACTACATCAACTTCATCCATTTCAGTAGTTGATGCCTTTATAGCTTCAAGGAAAGCCTTTCTTGCACTCCATATTGATTCTTGCCTTTCTTCAGTATCTGAAATAAATACATCTAGGGCTCCTTCTTCTAGACATATATTAGCTACATTTTCATAATTTCTCTCTACTTCTTCCTTACTATTTCCATCAAAAGTAAGAAGAAGATAAGCATCTGACGAGTTATCTGGGAACTTCTTTCCAAGGAATTCTTCTGCTGCTACTATAGCAGCTCTTTGCATAAACTCAATTGCAGTTGGTACAGATTTTGATTTTATTATCTTTGGAACAGTTTCTATTGCTGTTTCAAGATTAGGAAATGGAATCAACAAACTAATAGCTTTTTTAGGTAATGGTAATAATCTTAATATTGCTTTTGTTACAATTGCTAAAGTTCCTTCTGAACCAACAATTAAATCTTTTAAACTATAACCAGAACTGTTCTTTACTACTTTTCCTCCTACTTCCATTATTTCTCCATTTGGAAGAACTAACTCTAACCCTCTTACAAAATCTCTAGTAACTCCATATTTAACAGCTCTCATTCCGCCTGCATTTGTATTAATGTTTCCTGCTATTGTAGCAGTCTTTTCACCTGGATCTGGCGGATAAAACAAATCATGTTCCTCAACAAAAGACGCTATTTCCATTAGAAGCACTCCCGGCTCTACAGTAAGTGTAAGATTTTCTTCATCTAATTCAAGTATTTTATTCATTTTACTTAAATCAATTATTATCCCTCCATGGATTGGAACTGCTGCTCCAACAAGGCCAGTACCTGAACCTCTAGGTGTTACAGGAATATTATTTTCATAAGCATATTTCATAATTGAAGAAACTTCTTCTGCACTTGTAACCTGTACTACAATATCAGGCATTTGCTTTACTGTTCCAAGCTCATCATGGCTATAATCTTCATTGATATTTTCACCATGAAAGACCCTTTCTCCATCTCCTATCATAGATAATATATTTTCAATATCATTTATATCAACTTTTTTATAGTTCATTGTTTATGCCTCCTTTGATAACTTTATTTGTTCTATAAGCTGTGGAATAATTTCATATATATCACCAACAATTCCATAGTGGGCCACTTTAAATATAGGTGCCTTTTCATCCATATTAATAGCAAATATATAATCTGAATTATTCATACCTGCTGTAAACTGAACAGCACCAGATATTCCACAAGCTATTATAAGTTTTGGTCTTACAGTTCTTCCACTCAAGCCTACCTGTCTTTTTGCATCTGCCCAGCCTGCTTCAATTAAAGGTCTTGTAACTGCAAGTTCACCATTAAGTAGTTCTGCAAGCTCCTTTATCATAGCCATATCCTTCTCAGATTTTAACGCTCTACCTACAGCTACAATCACTTCTGCATCCGAAATACCTATTTCTTTTTCTTTAGGAATAACATTAAGTACTCTAATATTTGAAATTAGTTTGTCTTTACTTATGTCGCAAACAGTTATCTTGCCTGTTGCTTCAGGATTTCTTTTTGGCGCAGACATAACCTTATATCTTACGGTTGCAAGCTGTGGTCTATTATTTGGAGTAACGATTTGTGCCATAATATTACCGCCAAAGGCTGGCCTTATTTGAACTAAATCAGTATTTTCTTTTATATCAAGTATTGTACAATCTGCAGTAAGTCCAGTTCTAAACCTTGCAGCAACCCTTGGTGCAAGAGATCTTCCTATAGTAGTTGCTCCAACAAGTATTGCAGTTGGCTTAACTTTGTTAATAAAATCTTCGAAAACTGCAGTATATGGTTCTATTCTAAAATCCTTTAATTCTGGATTATCATATATAAATACTTCATCTACTCCATAATGAAGAAGTTCTTGGCCTTTATCTTTTATATTTTCTCCCATAAATACACAATAAACTGGATGATTTATCTTTGAAGCAAGTTCTTTTGCTTTTCCAATAAGCTCAAGGGTAACTGGGTGAATTTCACCTTCCACATGGTCAACATATACAGCTATCCCCTTCCACAAGCTCTTATCTATTTCTATTATTTCTTCTTCTATAAATTCGACTGCACCTGCTGGCCCTTTTCTAACACAAAGTTTGCACATCTTACATGCAGCATTTATTTCAACTTTCCCTCCAATATTTTCCATAGCGCCAAAGGGACATATTTTAATTAATTCATCAATATTAGTTATTTTATCTTGATTTACTATAAGCTTACCCATGACAATTCCTCCCCTTATATGAACTTTAGATTATTAAGCTTGTCAGCTATTTTTACAGTTAATTCAGATGGACTTCCATTCCACATTTCTCTATCTGTATTTACTTCTGGTGGGAATATTCTCTCAACTTGAGTTGGAGATCCATTAAGCCCATATCTTTTTTCATTTTGATCTTCAAAATCCTTTAAGCTTATCATTCCAATTTCCTTATCCTGTGTCTCAAGTTTTTTTCTATAAGATGGCAGTCTTGGTTGAAAGATATCCTTTTCTACTGTTATTAAACATGGAAATTTAACTTCTACGATTTCAATTGTGTCAGGCATGTCCATTTCTACTACTATGGATTTATCTTTAACTTCAACTATTTTTATTACATTAGCTATATGAGGAATTCCAAGATATTCAGCCATTTCTGGACCAACCTGAGCTGTATCACCATCTGTTGTCTGCTTTCCACAAATAATTAAATCTGTATTCCCCATTCTTCTCACACCTTGAGAAATTGTATAAGAAGTTGCCAAAACATCTGCACCTGCAAATTTTCTATCTGAAAGAAGCATTCCTTCATGTGCTCCCATTGTAAAGGCTTCTTTAATAACTTCCTTAGCTTGTGGAGGTCCCATACTTATTACTTTTATAGCCCCTCCAAACTGTTCATTAATCTTCACAGCAGTTTCAAGAGCATATAAATCATAGGGATTCATTTTTGAATCTACTCCGTCTCTTTTTAATACTCCTGTTACTGGATCAACTTCTACCTTATTTGTTCCTGGTACTTGTTTAATACATATCAATATGTCCATATAATTTCCCTCCTGAATTTATATTAATTACTTAATTATTTAACTACTACAGAAACTCCATCAGGTATAACTACAACTTTTGCAGCTTCACCCTTTATTTCATAGGCTTTCTTTAATGCTTCTTCTAAAGTAAATTCACATTCCATATGCATATTATTAATTATTTTAGGATCACACATATCTGTTACCATGATTACTTTATTTTTGCTTAATATTCTTGCTAAAATTTGAAATTCCCATTGGTCTGGCTGCGTTTTATCCTTTGAAACTTGAAGTACTTTATTCAATACCTCAATTGGACTTTTAGCTTCTGCCATATTTCTATAGAAAGATTTTCCTCCATGTCCATCATTGCAAGCTGATACCATTATTATTACTGAACCTTCTTTGCAACAGGCTTCAGCTGCTGTCATTCCTTTAACTGATTGATAAATATTTTGATCAAGAGGATATCCCCCATTAGAACTGATTACTATATCTCCCTTAACGCTATCAATACTTGAAAGTTCTGTAACAAATTTGCAGCCTTCTTCATGGGCAAATTTACTATGACCACTTACGGCATGAATAATCTTTTTATCTTTATCTATAACAACATTTAATATAAATGCTAAATTAGCTTTTTCAGCTGCAAAAAGCATATCCTCATGTATAGGATTCTTACTAAGTCTTCCTGTTCTTGCATTGCCACTTCCTATAAATTCTGAATTATGATTCCACATTATAGTACGAGCACTTGCAACTCCTGGAAGAACACTTTTCCTTCCTCCTGAAAATCCTGCAAAAAAATGTGGTTCAATAAAACCTTCAGATATTAAAAGTTCTGCTTGTGCAGCCAGTTTATTTATCCATAATTCACCGCCAGATGGAAGAATTCCTAAGAAAGTCTGATCCTCTTCTTTTTCTGATAAATGATTAATTAAGGTTTCATTATTTACAATTTCTTCACCAAATTTATCAAGCATTTCTTCTCTAGTAGTCGGCCTATGAAAACCTGTTGCTATAAGAATCTTTATGTCTATATCTGGGTTCACCTTTCTAATTCTTCTAAGCACTATTGGAAGAGTTATTTTACTTGGAACAGGTCTTGTATGATCACTTGTTATAATAACCATGTTCTTTTTACCTTTTACTAATTCTTCTAAACTCTCACTTTCAATAGGGTTGTCCAATGCTTTTTCAACAATTTCTTCCTGAGTAAGCCCTGGCTTATAATCATGAGCCTTAGATTCAAGCACTGCCTCAAGATTTTTATCAGAAATATTAGCCTCTAAAAATCTTTTATTATAAGGTATTTTTATTGTTGCCATAATATCTTCCCCTTTTTAACATTTAAATTATTCTATATAAACATACTTCCAAAATAAACTATCGCTCCTAAAACGATTACATAAACCAAACAGAATTTTATTGTCTGATTTAGTATCTTTCCTTCTGCTCCAACAAGTCCTGTAGCTGCTGTTGCAACTGCAATACTTTGAGGTGAGATCATTTTTCCTGCTGTGGCTCCACAAGTATTAGCTGCTGCAAGCCAGTAAGGGCTCATGTTTAAAGACTTTGCTACCTCAACCTGAAGACCTCCAAATAATACATTTGCAGATGTATCACTACCTGTTACAAAGGTTCCAAGTGCTCCAATGAGTGGTGCAATAAGTGGATAAAAACCACCTGTAACTTTTACTAATACTACAGCTATAGCTTTAATCATTCCTGCATGACTCATTACCTTCGCAAGTGCAACAATAGCAAGAATAGTTATTGCTGATTTAGTCATTTGTTTACACGTTTTCAAGAATACCTTAACTATTTCACTTAAGCTAACTCCTTGGATTAAACCACCAAGAATTGTTGCAATTATAATTAATGTTCCTGGAGATGCAAGCCATGTAAAAGTATATGGAGCTGCTCCTTCTCCTCTGTAAATATCTACTGTAGTTTGAACTGATGATAATATTTTATTTATACCAGGGAATAATGAGCTTGATAGCATAATTAATGCAAATACTAATATAAATGGTACCCAAGCCATAATTCCTTCTTTTAATTCAACCTTTTCTGCACCTTCTCCCTCTGGTTTCTTATAAAATAATTTTGCTATTAATATTGTTACTCCCATACATTCAATAGAACCAAGTATTGCAGGAAGTTCTGCTCCAAGATATTTTGCTGCAATCAATTGTGGAATTGCAAAGGATAATCCTGATGCTAATGTTATTCCTAACACTCCTTTTATCGCTTTTACACTTTTTCCTGTTAACATTACAAGTACTACTGGAACTACTACGATTAAAATTAATAATTGCAGTGTAACATCATAACTAAGTCTTCCAACATCAATGCCAGTTACCTTTGCTAGTGTCGTGACTGGAATTCCTACTGCTCCAAAGGCTGTAGGCGTTGTATTAGCAATAAGGCATATTATTGCAGCAAATACAGGTTCAAAACCAAGCGCTGCTAATATACTTGCAGGAATTGCAACAGCTGTTCCAAAGCCTGCTATTGCTTCAAGAAATCCACCAAACCCCCATGCCAATATAAGTACTAGAATTCGATTGTCTGTAGTAACGCTCGTCATCATTCTTTTTATTACATCCATGCTATTTGTATATACTGATAAGTTGTAAGTAAAAACAGCTGCTATTATTACAACTATGATGGGCCATATAGCCATAGCTGCACCTTCAACTGTAGCAGTAACTGCTGATACTATAGGCATTTTCCAAACTAAAATTGCTAGTAAAATTGTAACAGCTAACGTTGAGGGTACTGCTTTATGGGCTGGAATTTTCAATACTCCTAATGAAATCATAAGTCCAACTATAGGTATTAGCGCAATGAAAAACAGTAAATACATATTTGTTTTTTCTCTCCTTTCTATTCTTTGGTAAGGTGGTCTGACCAATATCTTGTTGAAATAATATTAACACAATAATCTGAATATTGCTACAATAGTTATTATGTTAACAATTAAAAAGTATTTATTTATATATTATAATTAAATCATGGATAAATTTATGTTTTTTTCTAAAATTATAATTACTATTTTAGAAAAAGCTTAGAAAAGCATAATAATGCTGATAATTTATTAACATATATAAAATCCAATACATATTTTTCATTAAACCTATAAATATAAGCCTGCAAGAATAAAGAATTAATCGAAAATAGTTTAGTCATTACCTATCTTTTTACTTAAAGACAAGTTCTAATTTAATTAGAATTTATATATAAACTAATAAGTTACCCACAAAAAATAAAAACGGGCAAACTAAGTGTTTACACCTAATTTACCCTTAATAATATATATTTGTTATTACATTTTTATTATTCATAAATATAATCTTCTATGAATTTTAAATGTTCACTCATAGCTTTGTGAGTTAAATTAATATCTCTATTTTTAATAGCATTATATATCATTTCATGTTGTTCATTTAATTTTCCTCTATTATCCTCAAAAGCTAATATCTTTTCTCTAGAATCTTTTATAAATTCATCAAGCAACTGAGATATTACTTGTAATATATTTATAATAAGAAGATTTTTAGATGCTTTTGCTATGGTAAAATGAAATTCCTTATCAAGAATAACACTTTCTTTCTCATTATTGCATTCTTTCAATTGATGCAATAATTTTTCAAGATAACTAATTTCTTCATCAGTAATTCTCTCAGTTGCAAGAATTATAGCCTGACTTTCCAATACTTTTCTAAATTCAAGTATTTCAGAAGGTGTACCATTTCCAAGCATAAACATCATAGACATAGGTTCAAAAAGATTACTTTCAAAATTCTCTTTGATGTAATTTCCAGCACCCTGTCTGCTCTCCACAAGCCCAATAATATCAAGTGCCCTTAAAGCCTCTCGTACTGAAGCTCTGCTAACTTGAAGCTGCTCTGCTAAATCTCGTTCTGTAGGCAATTTGTCTCCTTTTTTCAAGGTACCATCTAGTATCATTTTTTTTATCTGCTCAACAACTTGTTCATAAACCTTTGTATTTTTAATTGGTTCAAACATTCTAGTTTTATCCTCCAAATATCCCTGTGTTATTCGTACAATGTTATTTCCATCTATTCAGATTTATACCAATCTAATCCTACTAATTATACACTATTGTTACTAAAATGTTAAACCACTATTTTACAATTATACTTAACGCCTACATAAACAGTACAAATTAATTATTCTGTGCCATTACACCCACTAATTTATGTGGTATATTTAATTCAAGTCATTTCCATTTGACTCAATTACCTTCTTATACCAATAGAAACTCTTCTTCTTACTTCGCTTTAGAGTACCATTTCCGTCATTATCTTTATCCACATAGATAAACCCATAGCGTTTTTTCATTTCACCTGTAGTAGCACTAACTAAATCAATGCATCCCCAGGCCGTATATCCAATTAAATTTACTCCATCATAAACAGCTTCTTTCATTTGTTCAATATGTTCCTTAAGAAATTTAATTCTGTAAATATCATTAACACTTCCATCTTCTTCAACCACATCAACTGCACCCAGCCCATTTTCAACAATCATAATTGGGATTCTGTAACGATCGTAAATATGGTTTAATACATACCTTAACCCAACCGGATCAATCTGCCAGCCCCAATCATTTGCCTTTAAATATGGATTTCTAAAGCCACCAAAAACATTTCCTTGAGTTTCATCTCCTTCTGGACGCGTACCAACCACATGAGACTTATAATAGCTAAAGGTATAAAAATCAACACAACCCTTTTTTAAAATCTCTTCATCATCTTCAGCCATATGAATCGTAATATTTTTCTCTTCAAAATAGCGTTTTGCAAAAGTTGGATATTCTCCTCGCACTTGCACGTCACTACACAACATATTGTTTACCTGATCCTGTTTTTGAGCCATAACAATATCTTCAGGTTTACATGTACTTGCATAACCACAACTATAATTAATCATGCATCCAATCTTAAAATCCGGATTTATTTGGTGAGCTAAATGTACCGCCTTAGCACTGGCTACAAATTGATGATGTAATGCTTGAAATCTCATTTGAGTACTATCAACTGCTGTATTATTGAAGATTCCACTATCATCAACAAGCAAAGCTCCTGCTAAATACGCTCCTGCTGGAACTAGTAAACTATTAATCTCATTAAATGTAATCCAATATTTCACTACATTTTTATAACGTGTAAAAATAGCTTCACAGTAGCTAATATAACAATCAATTGCTTCTCTAGATTCCCATCCATTGAACTTTTCAGTTAATGCAAAGGGAGCTTCATAATGAGAAATTGTAACTATTGGTTCAATATTATATTTCTTTAACTCTGCAAATACTTTGTCGTAAAACCTAAGTCCTTCCTCATTTGGAGTCTCATCATTAGCATTAGGAAATATTCTTGACCATGCAATAGACATCCTAAAGCATTTAAATCCCATTTCAGCAAATAATTTAATATCTTCTGCATAATGGTGATAAAAATCTACCGCTTCATGAGAAGGATAATGTGTTCCTTCTTCTAATTGTTTTGTAATACGCCTTGGGATTGTATGTGTTCCGCTAGTCATCATATCAGCCGTACTTGCTTTTTTCCCGTCTACATTCCATGCACCTTCATATTGGTTAGCTGCAGTTGCTCCACCCCATAAAAAGTTTTTTGGCATTACATTTTTCTTGTTCATCACTATTCTCCTCTTAAATAATAGTTATTAATCTTTCTCCAATATCAATTTTTTGTTTTTCTGTCACTAATATGTCTGTATATTCATTGGAATTAGTAATAATGATTGGTGTCATTAACTCATAGCCAGCTGCCTTAATTTCATTAATATCAAACTCAATTAATAAATCTCCAGCATTTACATTATCTCCATTTTTCACATAAGCTTTAAAATACTCACCTTCTAATTTAACAGTATCCATACCAATGTGAATTAAAATTTCAACGCCATCCTCTGAGGTAATTCCAACAGCATGTAACGTAGGAAATATTGCTGTAACTTTCCCATTTACAGGAGATACTAACTTTCCTTGAACTGGATTAATGGCAACTCCTTTTCCCATAATACCACTTGCAAATGTTTCATCTTTGATTGTAGATAGTTCAACAACTTCACCTTTTAAAGGAGATGTAATCATGTTATTATTATTCAAATCATTACTTATTGTTCCTTTTGTCTTTTTAGTTTCTCCCTCATCTACTACATCATCAAATCCTAAAATCAATGTCAAAGCAAATGAAACCACAAAACCAATCACACAGCCAATAACTGCATTTATTAGGTTAGAAGGATTTGCAGTAATAAATGCAGGTAGCGTTGCTAAACCAGTAACGCCCATAGCTGATCTTACTACTCCAAATGCTCCAACATATATTCCGCCTATAATACCACCAGTCACAACCGCAATTAATGGTTTTCTTAATCTTAAGTTAACACCAAACATAGCTGGTTCTGTAACACCAAGCACAGCTGTCATACTTGTAGAAGCAGCAACCTGTCTAAAGTCTTTATTTTTTGTTTTTAACGCAACTGCTAAAGCTGCTCCACCTTGAGTAAAACTATGAATTAACATTCCTGGTCCAATAATACCTTCTACTCCTGTAGTAGTATAAGCTGTAATAGCAATTGGACCTAGGCTATAGTGCATTCCTGTCATAATAAGGAATGGGAATGTTCCACCAACAATTCCTGAAACTAACCACCCTGCATGTGTATTAATAAATGTTACAGCACTAGCAACATAGATACCAATAATAGCGCCTAAAGGTCCAATGGCAACTAATGTAAGAGGCGCCATCACAATTATAATAATTAACGGTTTTAAAATAGATTTTACTACATTGGGTGAAATTTTTTCTGCAAATTTTTCAACATATGACATTACCCATACTGCTAAAATAATAGGAATTACAGATGATGAATAAGTTGTTTTCGTAATTGGAAGTCCCAAAAATGTAACATATTTTCCATCACTCATTAATGCTGAAAAACTTGGATGCAGTAATACACCTGCTAAAGCCATTGCTAAACCAACATTACATTTAAACTTAGTAGCTGAACTCCATGCAAGTAACATAGGTAAAAAATAGTACGCTGAATCACTGATAAATGTCAAAATGGTATACAGCTGACTATCACTTGGAAGCAATGCAGCTGATTTTAATATGACAAGTACAGCCTTGATCATTGCACAACCAATCATTGCTGGTAAAATAGGAGTAAAGATTCCAGAAAGAGTGTCTAACACAGTGGAAACTCTTCCTTTTTTTGTAGAACTCATTGCAGCAGTGGCACTTTTAAAATCCCCTAACTCCATCAATTCCTTGTGAACGTTATTCACATTATTTCCGATAATAACCTGATATTGTCCTCCGCTATTTGCAACCCCCATAACACCTGTAACTTTTTTAATAGCTTCATTATCTGCCTTTGTATCATCTTTTAGATTAAAACGTAATCTAGTTGCACAATGGGTTACATATTCAACATTTTTTTCTCCACCAACAAACTTTAAGATGTCGGCTGCCATCTTTTGATAATTCATATTATTTCCTCCTAAAAATCACTTTATTTTTTTATAAAAAAAGACCTAGAGCCTAGCAGATATATAGCTGCATATGCTATACATTTGCTAAACTCTAGGTCTTGCCTGCTTAATCAGTAACAATCCTAGTTATATTCATTCTTCTTTTATCTTATCACTTTTATTCCACTATAACTCTTTTAATATGAACAGTTAGATATACCAATTCTTCTTCTGTCAATTCTTTTTGATAATCCTGCTTGATTAATTCTCTAATCTTCAAACTGCATTGATATTCATTTTTATATTTTGCTTTGATAATATCCTGAAATTCTTCATCATTGCTTTCTATAGTATTATTGCTAAATAAGCGATAAGCAAAAAATTTCAAATGAGTAACAAACCTCATATAATTCAATGAATTTTCGTTAAAATTAATTTTATATTGATACCTAACTAAATTCAAAACTTTCTGGATCAACTGAGTTATTTTCATAGTTTCTTCCATTTCTGAACCTAATTCTGCATTGACAATATGTAAGGCAATTGATCCTGCTTCATCTTCAGTCAATTCCACATTGAATTCTTTATTAATTATATCTACACCTTTTAATGCAATACTAAATTCTGGTGCATAAAATTTCTTTATCTCCCATAACAATGCATTTTTGAAACTTAAGCCATTTAAATATCTTGCTACTGCAAAATTAATATGATCAGTTAATGTAATATAGATATTTTCATTAAGTTCTTTTCCCAAAGTCTCTTTTGCATATTTAATAATACTATCAGATACTCTCATATATTCTATAGGAATTTGTGCAAGCAGTGCATATAACTTCCCAGCCATATTTTTAGATTTTAAGAAAAATTCCTTTTCAATTTTATCATCATCTACTTCGTCTCCTTTTTTCTTTTGAAAACCTATACCGCTACCTAAAAGTATTAGTTCCTGTCGCCTAACATTCACTGCGCAAATTACATTATTATTGATGATTCGCGTAATTTTCATTTTATCCTCCTTCCAAAACATATGATTTATATTTTTGAGCATAAAAAAAAGACCACTAATTATGCAAATACATAGTATTTACATAAAATGAAGGTCTTGCCTGCCTGCCAGTAACAATCCTAATTAAATCTATCATTAATTTATGTGCTTATGATATCATTATCAATGATATTTGTCAATACATAATTTAAAAATCCACGGTCACATATAAATAGCTATTTAAGCCACATACAAATGGTCATGGATTTTATGGTGGAGGCGAAGCATTGCCTTAAAATCCACTAATAAATTTTATCTCTTTTTAATCCTCAATATTATACATATTGGCAACTTTACTTATAAAATTTTGATAAGCTTTTCTGATTTTTTTGTATTACCTTGTGTAAGTACTTCTATATCTCTATATTGATCAGAGTTTGTTACAACTATTGCTGTAGTAGTCACATATCCTGCCTTTTCAATATCAGATATAGAAAATGTCATCAGTGATTGCCCACATTTTATTTTATCTCCAACTTTCACTAATGGATTAAAGCCTTTTCCATTCATTTTAACTGTATCCATTCCCACATGAATTAGTAGTTCAATTCCATCGCAGCTTTTTAATGCAATTGCATGTTTTGTTTCTATAATCAAAACAATTTCTCCATCAAAAGGTGCATATAATTTTCCATGAGTGGGCTTAATTCCACATCCCTTTCCAAGCATTTCTTCTGAAAATACACCATCATTAATTTCTTTCAAAGGAATTACTTCGCCTTCCATTGGGGCATAAATAAAGCCATTTTCCGTTTTTTCTATAATTGTTTCTTCTTGCTTTTTATTAATAAATTTTTGAAATATATTCATTTTATCACTCCTGATATTTTACTCTTATCTAAAAAGGAAATCTAAAATTATATATTAATTTTCAGATTCCCCTTTATAATAAATACTTACATAATATATAGCTTAATTATTTCATATACCCACCTAGCATTGGATCAACTGCATTTTTAGAATATATGCTTAGAATTCCCGATTTATATTTTTCTTCTTTTGGAACCCAGTTTTTTCTACGTGCTTCAAACTCTTTTTCAACTTCTTCTAGGCTACATTTTTCTCCATTTATCCCTACAACCTGAAGTTTTCTAGACTCTATATTGATTTCTATCAAATCATTTTCATGAACTAAAGCTATTGGACCTCCTACTGCTGCTTCTGGTGATATATGACCTATTGCTGGCCCTTTGGATGCTCCCGAAAACCTTCCATCTGTTAACAATGCAATACTTGCTGATAATTTTTCATCAGATGATATTGCTTCTGTTGTATAGAACATTTCAGGCATACCGCTTCCTTTGGGTCCTTCATATCTTATTATTACTGCGTCCCCTGGCTTAATAGTTTTTGTTAATATTGCATTTATAGCTTCTTCTTCACTGTCAAATGGTCTAGCTTTCAATATAGCCTTATGCATTTCTTTGGGAACTGCAGAATGTTTAACTACTGCTCCCTTCGGTGCTAGATTTCCTTCTAGTATAGCTATTGCTCCATTACTTCCTATTGGATTTGTATGTTTACGTATTATGTCTTCTCTTTTTAATCCGACATTTTCTAAATACGCATTGCACTTTTCATAAAAGCCATTTCCTTTTAAATCTTCTAAGTTTTCACCTAATGTTTTCCCTGTAACTGTTAAAACATCAAGATGTAAATAATCTTTTATTTCCTCCATTATTGCAGGAACTCCTCCAGCATAGTAAAAATACTGTGCTGGCCATTTTCCTGTTGGTCTTATATCTAGCAAGTATGGTATATTTCTGTGTATTCTATCAAACTCACTAGCATCAAGGCATATTCCAAATTCACGTGCAATTGCTGGTATATGTAGTAATGAATTAGTCGAACCTGAAATTGCTGCATGAACCATAATTGCATTTTCAAAAGATTTATAAGTTACTATATCTCTAGGTTTTAACTCTAATTCAGCCAGCTTAACAGCATAATGTCCTGCTTCCTTAGCTGCCTCTTCTAAATCACTGCATGTTGCAGGCATTAAAGCTGTCCCTGGAAGCATTAACCCTAATGCTTCTGCCATAACCTGCATTGTTGATGCCGTTCCCATGAATGAACATGCACCGCAAGATGGACATGCATTATTCTTATAATACGTAAGCTTATCTTTTGTTATTTCTCCTCTTTGATACATGGCACTGTACATTCCGATTTGCTCTAGTGTAAGCAGATCAGAACCTGCTTCCATAACTCCTCCGGTTACAATTACAGCTGGAATATTTACTCTACCTATTGCCATTAAATGAGACGGAACTCCCTTATCACAGCTGGATATAAATACTCCTCCATCAAAAGGTGTTGCCTTTGCATGAATTTCAATCAACGATGCTAATATATCCCTTGATACTAAGGAATAATTTATACCATCATGACCTTGTGCCTGTCCATCACATATATCAGTTGCATAAAATCGAGAGCCTTTCCCCCCTGCTTCACTGATCCCATCCATAGCCTTGTTTACAAACTTATCCAGATGTGCACTGCCTGGATGGCTGTCTCCAAAAGTACTTTCAATTATTATCTGTGTTTTAGATAAATCATCTGTGCTCCATCCCATACCTCTTCTTAATGGATCCATTTCAGGTGCTATTTTTCTAATTTCTTGACTAATCATACTCAACAATCCTTACTTTTTTATATTAAACGTTCACCGTTTGATTCTATTACTTTTTTATACCAATAAAATGATTTTTTTCTTTTTCTCTCTAAAGTTCCAGTTCCATCATCTTGTTTATCTACATATATAAATCCATATCTTTTACTCATCTCTCCAGTTGATGCTGAAACTAAATCTATACATCCCCAAGATGTATATCCTAATAGTTCAACTCCATCTTCCATTGCTTCTTTCATTTCCATGATATGCTGCCTAAGATACTCAATTCTATAATCATCATTTATTGAGCCATCCTCTTCAATTGTGTCTTTGGCACCTAGTCCATTTTCTACTATAAATAAAGGCTTTTCATATCTATCATATAGGGTATTCATAGTTATTCTAAGTCCTAACGGGTCAATGGCCCATCCCCATTCACTAACTTCTAAATAAGGATTTTTTATGGATTTAACAACATTAGCTTCAGTTTGATTTTCCATATTCTTAGATGCACATCTAGATGAATAATAACTAAAAGATATAAAATCTACTGTATTTTTTAATATATCCAAATCCTCTTCTTCCATTATAATACTTACTTCTTTTTCCGCAAATACCCTTTTTGAATATGCTGGATACTTCCCTCTAGCCTGTACGTCTATGAAAAATAAATTTTCTCTATCCTTTGTATGAGCCATCCATACATCTCTTGGATCGCATGAATAAGGATAAAAATCTCCACCTGCCAACATACATCCAACTTTATTTTCTGGATTTTGTTCATGAGCTATTTTAGTTACTAAGGCACTTGCTACTAACATATGATGTGCTGCCTGATACTTAACCTGCTCTTTATTTTCACCTTCCTTGAAATATATACCTGCTCCCGAAAAAGGACTGTGTATCAATATATTTATTTCATTAAATGTCAGCCAGTATTTAACTAAACCATCAAATTCTTTAAAACAACATCTTGCATACCTTTCAAAAAGCGCTATCATTTCTCTGCTCTTCCATGATCCATATTTATTAACCAGTTCCATTGGAACATCGAAGTGGCATAAGGTTACTAATGGTTCTATATTATATTTTTTACACTCTAAAAATAAATCTCTGTAAAATTTAATTCCTGCTTCATTAGGTGTACTATCATCTCCATTAGGGAAAATTCTTGTCCATGCAATTGACATTCTAAAAACTTTAAATCCCATTTCAGCCATGAGAGCAATATCTTCTTTATAATGATGATAGAAATCAATTGCCTCATGACTTGGATAAAATTCATTATCTTTCAAAGTCAAATCTTCTTCTAACCCTAATTTTACTTTCATTCTGTTTTTTCCATAAGGGATAACATCTACAGTGCTTAAACCTTTTCCATCTTCTCTATAAGCACCTTCCGTCTGATTTGCTGCAATAGCTCCTCCCCATAGAAATTCTTCTGGAAAACTGTATTTACTCATTATCTGCCCTCATTATTTCAGTGTTATCTTCTGCTGGAACATCTTCAAATCCAAATATTAGAGTTAATACAAAAGATAATACCACTGCTAGTATCATTATTCCAATTATCCAAATAATACTCGATGGATTTTGTGGATCAAAAAACTGAACACTTGTGAACAAGCCTGGTGCAGCCATAGATCTACTTGCTAATCCTCCTATACCAGCTACAGAACCACATACACCACCTGAAATTAATGATGCTATCATAGGTCTTTTAAATCTTAATGCCACCCCATATAGAGATGGTTCTGTAATTCCCGCAATGATTGCAGAAGAAGCAGCTGCAATTGCAGTTTGTCTTAACTCTTTATTTTTAGTTTTGTAAGCAACAGCTAAGGCTGCTCCTCCTAATGAAAGGTTTGCACCTATTTCTGAAGGCATTACCATTCCTTCCATTCCTGTTTCTGCTATAGTTGTTAATATGGTTGGAGTAAATACTCTATGCATACCAGTCATAACTAGTAGTGGCCATAAAGCTCCCATTATTGCTACTGATACCCATCCTAATTTGCTGTGAACAAAATAAACTAAACCTGATATTGCTGTACCAATCCATATACCTAAAGGTCCTATAAGTCCAATTGCTATTGGCGCTGCAATCAATACTATAATCATTGGTTTTAAGAAATTTTTAGTTACTTCTGGTGTTATCTTATCAACAAATCTTTCAATATATGATAATATCCAAGTCATACAAAGTGCTGGTATTACTGTATATGTATATTTAACGGATGCAATAGGTATAAATGCTAAAGTTACACTCTTTCCTTCTGATGCGCTTACCATTAGTTTCATGAAATCTGGATGCACCATAAGTCCTGCTATTGCAACAGCTAAATAAGTATTAGTGTTAAATTTCTTAGATGCTGATACTGCCACCATAATTGGAAGGAAATAAAACGCTGCATCTCCAATAGCATTTAGTAAGATATATGTAGTACTATCTGATGGTAGTATTTTTAACATAGATAAAATCATTACTACTAACTTTACCATTGAACCACCAATAATTGCTGGTATTAATGGTGACATTGTACTTACTAATGCATCCAATATATTACTTCCAACTTTTTTGATAGTTAGTTTTTCTTTTTTTATACCTTTTGCGATGTCACTTTGATCTCCAAAGTTACCTAATTTTAAAACTTCCTTATAAACATAAGATACATTATTCCCAATAATAACTTGATGTTGTCCGCCTTGGTTTACATATCCGATTACTCCATTAATTTTTTTAATCTCATCTACGTTTACTTTTGAGTCATCCTTTAAAGAAACTCTTAAACGAGTCATACAATGAGTTACACTTTCAATATTCGATATTGTTCCTAAATTTTCCGTAATCGTTTTCGCAATTAATGCATAATCTTTAGCCATTTTGTTACCTCTCTTGTATTTATTATTTTCGAATAGCTATTTGAATTTAAATTAATGTTAATTGAAAAAACGAATTTTGTCACTATATATACAATTATAAAAAACATGTCTGTTTTTTTATAATTTGTTATTGCCAAAAAACATTTTGTTTTTTTGCAAACCCAATGTATTCCTGACATTTCATATATTAAAATAAGCTTTATCAATTTGAGTTAAAAACTTCAAATTGATAAAGCTTTATGTACAATACTTTTTTCATTTATAACTATTTACTCAGGTTTGATAGATTCCTCTTGACGATTCTGTAGCTTTCTTCCAATTCTCTCTATTATACTGATTATTGGAATTTGAGTGGTAATATCATATATTCCTACCTTAACATATGGTACATAATATGGAATATTATAATCAGACATTTTCGCTATAGTGCATTTTTCAGTGTTAGTAATACTAACAATACAGCAACTTTCTTTTTTAAATCTATTTATATGGCCAATAATATCTTTTGATTCTCCAGACACAGAACATACTATCACAACTGAATTTTCATAAAATTTACCTGTAGTTGGGTAATATGGATCATCAATGCATAAACTAAATTGTCCCACACTTGATAAATATCGTGCTCCATATCTTGCTACAATTCCTGACATACTGCTTCCTATAAAAATTGTTCTCTTTGCTTTTAATATAGCTTTTACTATTTCCTCTATCTTTTGATCATATTCTTCAGTATTTGTTTTCTTAAAAAAATCAATTATCTCTGTATTATCTTCACTTACTTTTTTGATTTCTTTTTCTTCTATAAATAATTTAAATTTTAGTTTAAACTCTGAATAACCGCTACAATCTATTTTTTTGCAGAAATTTAATATAGTTGTAGTTGATACATGAGATTCAGCCGCCAATTCCCTTATTTTCATATATCGTACTTTATCTTTATTATCCATGATATAATTGTAAACTGAAAGTTCTAAATCATTAAGGCTTTTAATCTGACTATAACTGAACATATAATACTTCCTTCCATTGGACTATTCATTATAAGATTATATCAATTGATAACGTTTTTTTCAATCAATGTATTCAAGTAAAAGTTGGCAATAATTTTACTTGTTTTACTATACTTCAGCTTTTTATTATTACTAATTCTAAATCTTTATGAAATAAAGAAACATACAAAATCCAGATTTCCTAGGTTTCCTGGTGGATGCGAACCGTATCACATCAAATGTACAATATCTATTGAAGTATAAGAGAAAGAGCCTATAACTGCATTTTACTTATGCGTGTTATCGGCTCTTCATCCTTGTATCTGGCTACTTGACAGTTTATATATTCAGTTGCTTAGGCCAGAATTAGGAAGTTAAATTATTACTTTAATTATCTAAACATTATACTTATTTCATTTCATCAACTGCAGTTTTACCAGCAATTCTTCCGAATGTAAATATATCAGTTAATGCATTACCGCCAAGACGGTTACCTGCATGGATACCTCCAGCAACTTCTCCAGCTGCATAAAGATTTTTAATTGGTTTATCATTTTCATCTAATACGTGGGTTTTAGTATCTATCTTAAGTCCACCCATTGTATGATGAACTGCTGGCTTTCTAGGAGTAGCATAAAACGGTGCTTTCTCCACTTTTAAGCTGAATGTATCCTTGTGGAATTCAGGATCAAAGCCTGCATCAACATATGAATTATATTTATTAATAGTGTCTATAAGAACTGCAGGATCCATACCAATTTTTACTGCTAGTTCTTCTAGGGTATCTGCTCTAAATAAAGTACCAGCTTCTACCTGACGGTCTAGCTTTTCTTGACTTGTATTAGCTGCAGTTTTCTTAATTTCATCATCAGCTATAAGGTAGAATAAACCACCTTGGTCAATAGCAGCTTTTGTTAATACATCTCTACCAGAGAATTCATTAATAAATCTTTTTCCTTCTTTATTTACCATTACAAAGTTTTCAGGAGGTACTTGAACTCCACTGAATAATTCACCAGTTTCTGGATCAGCTACAGGCATCATTTGAGTAAAGCCCATTCCTGTAAGTGCTGCTCCTACAGATTTACCAAGCAATATTCCATCACCAGTCATAGCGTATGAATTGGTAGTTCTTATATTATCATCAATTTCAGCCCAGTAAGTGTTATATTCTTTTAGCATCTTTGTGTTTGCACCAAAACCACCACTTGCAAGCACCACTGCTTTTGCATGAACAGTTATTTTTTGTCCATTTACACCAGTTGCTATAACTCCCTTTATTTCACCATCTTCTATGATAAATTCTTTTACAGGGCTATCAGTAATGATTTTTCCTGAGTTATCTTGCACATATTTTGATAGTGCAAGTATAAATGCTGAGCCATAGCTTTTAGTAGGCTTATGACCACGACGCCATAGTGCACCAACAGGAGCAAATACTATACTCTTATCATACTCAACACCTATTTCCTCTAGCCATTTAACACTTTCTAAGGCTCTATCTGTAAGTATCTTTACTAGGTCATATTGTCCGTATATAGAGTTTCCATTAAGGTCAGTTCTTTTACCACCAAAATATGTTTGCATTCTGTGAAGTAATGGAGAGTCAAATAGATGTCCCTTTTGTGTACCAAACTTTTCCTTATAAGCAGAAAACTCTTCTCTAAGTGCACGGAAATCATCTATATATTCTGAATGAATTAAACTCTCATCTGTAGCTAGTAGTTCTTCAATAGTATGTCTTTCTCCTGGATTTTCATCAAACTGGCTTTGCCACTCCGGATCCGCAGCATTGACAGGACCACCTGAACGTATTGTATTTCCACCTACTGCTGGGTATTTCTCAAGAACAATAGCACTTTTACCATTTTGTAGCGCTGTTGCAGCTGCACTTAATCCTGCGCCGCCTCCGCCTACAACTACTACATCACAAGTATATTCTTCATCTACTTTGATTAGGCTGCTAGCAGGCTTTGGACGTCTCTTAAGTATGTCAGGATTAACTCCTGCAAGCTTAATTGCTTTAGCCACACCATCTAATACAGCATTACTAGTTTCAGAAGCACCAGAAAGAGCATCAACATTTAATGTTTGTCCTTCAATTATTTTATCTGGTATTCTTATAAAAGCAACATCTGCAAGTCCTTCTGTCTCGCCATCTGTAGTGATATCTATACTTTCTATTCTCTTTTCACTAAAGGATACTTTCATCGGAAGACTTCCGCTATGACCTATTGCACTTACTTCATATTCTCCTGGTGTAAAGCTAAACTCTTCTTCTTCGTTTAGCTGATTTGAAATCTTTGCAAAACGCATAAAGCGTAGGAAGCATATTTCTAGGAAGTCTATAGTTCTTTCATCTTTTAGATTACCTTCCTCATCAAATGCTTTATTTGCGCTTCCAAGTAAAAACTCATATCCTGGCATTACATTTGCATCAACACCTGGCGCATCTAAGATTTGACGAAGATGTAGCTGTGCACGAGAGGAACCTTGAACATCAAGAGAAGCTCCAAGGATCATCACTGGTTTACCAGCAAGTGGATGAAGATCAAAGCTTAGCCATTCAATTAAGCTTTTAAGACTCGATGGAATTGAGTGATTATACTCTGGAGTAGCTATAATAACACCATCACTTTCTGTAATCTTATCATTGAACATTTGTATTACTTCACTTGAAGACTGATTATCAGATTGATTAAACATAGGAACATCTTTAATCTCAAGTATTTCTATTTCTGCCTTTGACTCAAAGTATTTTTTCATAAACTGAAGTAGTTTACGATTATATGAACTCTTTGCATTAGTTCCAGTAATTGCTATAAATTTCATTGTTATTAATCCTCCTATTCTTGCCAAGTGAATTTTTTATCTTTTTTTAAAACTTTTTCTGCTAAAAGTTTTAGTGTAATATCTGTAAATAAAAGAAACTCTCTAAAAATTTCCTCAAGCTCTGATAGCTTATCTGAATAGATAAGATTTCCTGCATTATCAAACGCACCTTGTGATTTTCCTAAAAGGAATTCACTACTTGGCATGATTCTAGCAGCAAGCTCAGGCGAATCAAGTATTTGTCTAAGATGTGCCTGCGCACGAGAAGAACCAAGTATACCAAGAGAAGCCCCAACTATTAAAACAGGCTTGTCAGTAAGTGCCTGGCTAGTGTAACTAATCCATTCAAGAGCACTCTTCAAAACTGCAGGTATAGCATGATCATACTCTGGAGTTGCTATTATTACTCCATCTGCTTTAAGAATTTTGTCAGATAATTCTGCTACCTTTTCAGGAATATCAGAATCCTCTGGTTCATTAAAGGCAGGTAAATCCTTAATTTCATAAAGTTCTATCTCTGCTTCACTCGCAAAATGCTTTTGCATAAATTGAAGCAGCATACGATTAGTTGACACGTCTGAGTTAGTGCCTACAATTGCTAAATATTTCATAGTAATCCCCTTTCTGTATTTGAAAATTTCATAATTTTAGTAATTATATGATATAATTTTAACATATTCGATATATTATATCTAATAGTTATTTATTGAAGTTTAATAACATATTTGTTATAATCGACACAAGAATAAATAAGGTTAAATATTTAACAAAAGGATGAATCAAATGTCAAAATACAACTCTCAAGATATCTTGTATTATATTGATGCCATTTTAAAGTACAGTAATTATGGCAAGGCTGCTAAATCACTTTATATTTCTCAACCTTACTTGACACAGGTTATTAAAAGGATAGAAAGTCAGTTAAACTGCGAGCTTATAAGTCGAAGCAAGCTACCATATCGATTAACCGAGCAAGGAAAGATATATTATCAATATTTAACTTCAATAGAAAATAATTATGCGAGGCTCCTTAGAGAAATATCAGCTGTATCAGATATAGATAACAAGGTTATAAAGATAGGAGTGCTTCCTAGCCTTGGAACCTATCTTTTACCTCTTTTTTTACCAAAGTTTTTGGATATGCATCCAAGCTGTAGAATAGAGCTTTCAGAGACTTTACCAGAAAAAAATGAGAAGCTCACTCAAAATGGTGAATTGGATTTTTGGATTGGACAAAATTCAAGAAATATTTCTCCAAACTTAAACGCGATTAATTGGGGAAGGCACAGATACCTTGCTATAATTCCTCGCTGCTCTGATCTATATCAGAAGGACGTTTCCATTATTCCAGAAGGAACTATCGACATAAATAAACTATTGTGTCAAAAGCTTGTATTGACTTCAAAGGGTTCTGCTATAAGAAAACAGATAGATCAATTATTAAGCCTTTATAAGGTGGAGCCAAAAATCATAATTGAAAGCAACGAAATCAATACTGTACATAAACTTGCAATGAATAATATAGGACTAACCTTTATACCAGAAAGCATCGATGTAAAGGAGTGTCCATCTGAATACAATATATATCAAATTCCAATTGATGAGCTGAATTTAGATTATTTTATAGCATATCATAATGAAAGAAAACTAACTAGTATTGATAAAGACCTTATAGATGCATTTTTAATTCATGGGCAAAATAATTTCAATATAGGAGAGCAAAATGAGTGAGTATAGAAAAATAATATATCTTATGGGAACAAAAATCTCTCTCTATATAAAGGGAGAAGCTGTTGAAAAGCTTGCAGAAAAGGCTGAGGCTATGCTGATTCATTATGAAGAAGTCTTTAGTGCCAATAGTGATAGCTCACAGCTTGGGATGCTAAAAAAAACAGCTTCATTAGCTCCGCAAGAAGTGGATGAAGAGCTGTATGAACTCATAAAAATAGGAAAAAAACATAGTCTATGTGAAAATACATATTTAAATATTGCAATAGGGCCATTAATAAAATTATGGAGAATAGGTTTTAAGGAGGCTCGTGTACCAGAAAAAGAAGCTATAGCACCGGTACTTGAACTTTTAAATCCTGAGAATATACAACTAGATGATGAAAAAAAGACTGTATACTTCTTGAAAAGAGGTATTGAGATAGACCTTGGCGCCATAGCTAAGGGTTATTTTGCTGATAAAGTTATGGAATTCTTTAAGGAAAATGGTGCTGTTTCAGCTATGGTAGATCTGGGAGGTAATGTTCTGGTTTTTGGAGAATCACCATCTGAAGGCGGTGACTGGAATGTGGGAATACAAAATCCTTTTCTACCAAGAGGAAATGCGGTAGCACTCGTCAAAATAAAAGATCAATCCGTTGTAACCTCAGGAATATATGAGAGAGCTTTTGAAAAGGATGGTACTAAATACCACCATATATTTGACAGCAAAACAGGGTATCCAATAGAAAGTAATATAGCTTCTTTAACTATTATTGCTGATAAATCCCTAGACTGCGATATATATACTACAAAATTGTTTGGATTAGATGCTGCTTCAATTATTCATAGAGTTAATAGAATTGAGGGTATGGGTGCTGTTGTCATAACTGTTGATGGAAGACTAGCCTATACAAATAATCTTATAGGAAGAATATCTCCATTAACAATGTAATATTCCAAAGCTACACTTACCCTTTAAACAACACGACAGCCTGTAAATAGCTATTTAAGCCACCTACAGGCTGTCGTGGATATATATGAAGGATGCGAAACATACCTAACCAATATCCTCTCCTCTTACATCACTAATGGAATTTCCTAAAATATAATCTTTAAATTCACCCTTTCGAGTTCCCTAATAATAAAAGTTATATAGCACATTTCTCTTCTTCAAGTATGATTTTTGTTTTCTCAGTATCAATTTTAGTTTTATCCATGATTAATTCATCAATTCCATCTACTCTAATTATCCCACCAGCTGGATTCATGACGCTATCAATAGTACCATTAATATGTACATCCACTGTTGAATATTCAAATGCAAGGGTAGTGTTTAGTAGTTGACAATTTTTCATTACAAGATTATCTATATAGCACAGTCCTTGTAAACTCTCAATAGTACAATTTACAAAAGTTAAATTTTTTGAGTTCCATCCTAGGTATTCTCCAGAAATAAACGAATCATATACCGTTACATTTTCGCAATTCCAAAATGCATCTTTTGAAAGCATTTTTGCATTATGAATTTCAATATTTTTTCCTCCATCGAAAGAATAATTTCCTACTAATTCAAATCCATCAATATTAATATCATTACTGTTCATACCAAAATAATCGCCCTTAGCTGTTACATTTTTCATAGAAATATCACTACAATTCCACAAAGTTTCATCGGCATTTGGCATATTAACCTTCTCTAAAGTAATCCCCTTTGCACGCCTAAATGTTTTTGGTGCTTCAATGATAGTGTTTCTTATGGAAATATTATTAGTATACCAAATTCCTGAGCGAGCCATTTCAAAAAGTATGCTATCCTCTACTACAATGTTTTTACAGTACCATAATGGATATTTCCATTTAAACATTGTGTGATCTATATTTATATTTTGACTTTCCTTTAAAGGAGATTCTCCATCAGCAAATGTAGAATAAGAGATTTCTAGATCTTTGCTATTAAATAAAGCTCTTTCACCTTTTAATAATTGTTGTTTGATTAGTTTCATTAATTTTTCCTTCCTTCTTTATATTATCTACACTGTCAAACGAGGAATTAAATTTCCATTAAAACTTTCTCTAATCTTTCTAATCCCTCAACTAATACTTCTCTAGGACATGCTATATTTATTCTGATGAACCCTTCTCCAGCTTCACCATAGTTTCTTCCATCATTTAATCTTAGATTTCCTTTATCAAGAATTTTTTCACAAAGCTCACTTGAACTTATTTCAAAACTTTTGCAATCAATCCAAATTAAATATGTAGCCTCAGGTTTAATTACATTTAATTTTGGAATTCTTTCATTTATAAAGGAAATTAAATAATCCCTGTTTCCTTCTAGATAATCTACCAATTGATCTAGCCATTCTTCGCCTTCATTGTAAGCGGCAATCAAAGCTTCTATTCCAAAAACATTAGGCTCAATTGTTTCATTGATATTTAATGATCGATTTACCTTTTTTCTATACTCTTCATTTGCTACAATTATATTTGAAGCTTTAAGACCTGCAATATTAAAAGTTTTACTAGGCGCAGTACATGTTATAGAGTTCATTAAAAAACTTTCACTTATTGATGCAAAAGGAATATGCTTATTTCCCTTATATACTAAATCTCTGTGAATTTCATCAATTAACACTAATACATTATGCTTTAAACATATTTCACCTAATCTTTCAAGTTCATTTTTACTCCAAACTCTTCCAACAGGATTGTGAGGATTACATAAAATAAAAATTTTCACCTTTTCATCTGAGGCTTTTTTCTCGAAATCTTCAAAATCAATTTCATAATAACTTTCGTTGTACTTTAATTCATTTAACACTACCTCACATTTATTATTTTTTATAGATGTATTAAAGTAGTTATATACTGGTGATTGAATTAAAACTTTATCTCCAATTTCCGTAAAAGCTTGGACAACAGCTGAAAGTGATGGTATAACTCCTGTAGTAACCTCAATCCACTCTTTTTTTATTTTAAAACCATACCTTTTCTCCCACCATTTAGCTTCTGCTTCATAATACTCATTGGGAATTGACGCATACCCAAAAATTCCATGCTGTACTCTCTTTTCCAAAGCTTTAATTATTGGCTCAGCTGTTTTAAAATCCATATCAGCTATCCACATTGGAATAATATTTTCTTGCGTAGTGTCCCACTTAACACTATTTGTATTTCTTCTATTAATAACAGTATCAAAATCATACTTCAAATTATTTTCCTCCTTAATAAGCAATTCTATCTAAATTAATTTTTATAAATATAACTATTTCTTTTTCTATTAATTTCTTAAGATTAAATACTTTTAACTTAAGCTCATTTAATAACACAACTATACACCTTGGAGTTAACTTCAAGTCAATACTTTTTTTAATTTTTTTAATATCTTGATACTAAATGCAAAATTAAAAAAGTGCCACAAAACTGTAGCACTTTTTATAATTTTTTAATTTAATTATTTTTTAAACTTGCTCCATTAGTAGCAATGACTTCTTTATACCAGTTAAAGCTCTTTTTCTTATATCTATCTAAAGTTCCTGATCCATCATCATGTCTATCTACATATATGAAACCATATCTCTTTTTAAGTTCAGCAGTTGATGCACTTACTAAATCTATGCAGCCCCATGTAGTGTAACCCATAAGTTCAACACCATCTTCAATAGCTTCTGCAACTTGAACTAAATGATCATTTAAATAACTAATTCTATAATCATCATTTACAGTTTTATTGCCATTTTCATCAGTAATTAACTCATCTACTGCACCTAGTCCATTTTCAACTATGAATAATGGTTTTTGATATCTATCATATAAGAAGTTAAGGATATATCTTAAACCTTCTGGATCTATTTGCCATCCCCATTCTGAAGCTTTTAAATATGGATTTGGTACTCCAAAGATAAGATTTCCAGCTCCTGTTTTATTCTTCTCTGGATCTGCTGTTGCACATGCACTTACATAATAACTAAATGAAATAAAATCTACTGTATGTTTTAATATTTCCTTATCACCAGGTTCCATTTTTATTTCTATGTTATTTTCTTTAAAGAATCTGTTCATGTATCTAGGATATTCTCCTCTTGCATGAATGTCAGCAAAGAAAAGATTTTCTCTATCCTTCTCCATTGTCTTAAGCACATCCCTTGGCATTGGAGTTAATGGATAATTTGGTACTCCAAGAATCATACATCCAATTTTAAATTCTGGATTTATTTCATGTCCAATTTTAACTGCTAAAGCACTTGCAACTAATTCATGATGCATTGCTTGATATAAATCCTGTTTACTTAATTTTTCTTTTGGTGTCCATATACCAGCACTCATATAAGGAGCATGAAGTGCTGAGTTAATTTCATTAAATGTAAGCCAATATTTTACCTTATCTTTATATCTTGTAAAAATTGTTCTCACATAGTTTTCAAAAAATCCAACTAGCTTTCTATTAGCCCATCCATCATAATTTTTAGCAAGAGCAAGTGGAGTTTCATAGTGTGAAATTGTAACTAAAGGTTCAATTCCATACTTAGCTAATTCATCAAAAACATTGTCATAGAATTGTAAGCCCTTTTCATTTGGTTCTTTATCATCACCATTTGGGAATATTCTTGACCATGCAATAGATAATCTAAAAGTCTTAAATCCCATTTCAGCAAATAATTTTATATCTTCTTTATATCTGTGATAAAAATCAATACCTATAAGCTTCATATTATCTTCTGTTGGTTCATCAGTTATTGGCCCCATTATACCTTTTGGCATTATATCTTGTGTAGATAACCCTTTACCATCTTCGTTATATGCACCTTCAAATTGGTTAGCAGCTGTTGCTCCTCCCCATAAAAATCCTTCTGGAAACTTAATTGACATAATCATACCTCCTAAGTAGAGAACCCAAATCTATGATTTGATGATGGTCGCTTACTCTGTGAGTACCCAGTGAGCGAATGCGAATCGGTTTTCCTTAGACCAGTTCGCAAACTTATACACCTATCATAAAAATTATTCTCTATATTTTTTCTTTAATTCTTATATTTTATATTTTGTTAAATAATTATATAATGCTCCAATTAAATTTGAATCATTATAAAACTTGCAAGTTACTACTTCTGGTTTTATAGGCATAAATGGTGGTTTAAGACTATTGTAGTGTTTTTCAACATTATCTCTAATACATTTAAGTAAAAGCTCTTGTTTACTAATACCTCCACCAATTGCTATCTTCTCTGGGTCATAAATGTATTGTAAATTAAAAAGCTGCAATACTAATCTATGGCAATAATCATCTAGTATATTAAGCACTTCTTCATCACCATTGTTTGCGTATTCAAAAACTTTTAATCCATTCACCTCTTCTATTCCTAAGTTCTTTGCTTTAGCAACAGGTAGGCATAATCCAGCTACTCCAGCCTGGCCTGCCCATATATGAGAATATTCACTTTCAAAAGCTGCGTTGTTAGTGAAAATAAAGCTGAATTCACCTGCAATAAAATTCTTACCTTTATGCAGTTTTTTATCTTTTATTATTCCTCCCCCGACTCCAGTACCTAATATAACAACTATTCCATCATCACATTCCTTAAGACTACCAAGCCAAGCCTCTGCTAAGGCAGCGCATTTCCCGTCATTTTCTATTGTTATTGGCACTGGACAACGTTTTTGAAGAATCGAAACAATATCTTTATCAGTATTATATTCTAAACTTCCACCAGTAAATAAATATCCTCGGTCACTATCTATACGCCCTGGCATACTCATAGCCATTCCTGTTATTCTATCCTTATAATTATCGAAAATTTCACCTATAACCTTTATAAAATTTTCTATACTATCCATAGGTGTCGGTGTTGAACTTTTTTCAATAATCTCTGCTCTTTCATTCATAATTGAATATTTTATAGCAGTTCCACCTACATCAAAAACTAAAAATTCCATAAAAACACTCCTCGTTCTACTATAAATCCTTTGATAACTTTTTCATTTTAATTTAACATATATTTCGATATGTTTTTTGTATATAATCCTTTTTTTTATGACAAATTTCATATAAAATATAATAATTAATATTTATATGGAGCCTTAAAATTCTTAAGTAGTTATTCCATAATTACCTGGTCAAAGATTTACTAACTAGCATACTCTACTCCTACATATTATTAACTGTAATATATAAAAAATGAAAAACGAGGTTTTTATGTTATTTGAAAATGATACTAATTCTATAAACGATAAAATTAAATATATATGTAAACTTATTTTTGAAGTCTTAAAAATTCCTACATACTTTTTAGATAACAACAATGAAATTATATATTCTTTATCTTACGAAAATGCTATTAATCCTATACTTCCAGATAAAAAAGAATTTTTTATTGCTTTATTTAAAGACTGTAGTGCATATGATTTTCCTATAATAAAATCTACTAAATATGATGAAATTTATTTTGCTGTAAATTTAATAAAAGATGATGTTTTTCTGGGAAGTTTTGTAATAGGGCCATCAACTTGTTCACCTATTACAGCTGAGACTATTAATAAAATAATATTAGAAAACAACATTCCTCTTAACTTAAAAAAAGACTTAATAAATTACTATAACTCCATTCAATCAATAGATTATTCACGTTTAATAAGCGCTAGTTTGCTTCTTTATTATTCAATTTACAATAAAGAATTAGATCCATCAATAGTAAAAGAAAAAAATACCTCCTTAGAAAATGTAATTTCTAAAATTGAAAATGATAGTAGAAACATTCTTTCTCAAAATCGTCAGAATTTCTTTTTCCATCACAGTCAAAAACGAGAGAAAAATATTGTGGATTCTATACGTCAAGGTAATAAACAAAAGTTACTAGAACAGCTTTCTTTGCCACCAGATGGAGAATTCGGAGTTCTTTCAGATAATCCACTAAGAAATAAAAAAAATTTATTAATTTGTTTAGTTACTATAGCTACACGTGCTGCTATTGATGGTGGTTTAGATTCTGAATTTGCTTATTCCTTAAGTGATTCCTATATACAAAATGTTGAACATTTATCTGAATTGAATTCATTGAATAATTTAGAAAACCAAATGTTTTGTGATTTTGCTGATAATGTATTAAAAGCTAAAAAAAATAAATACGCAAAACCTATAGTTAGCTGCCAAAATTATATTTCAAATCATTTATATCAAGATATTTCCCTCTCTGAACTGGCTGAATTTGTAGGTTTAAATAGTAAATATCTTTCTTCTCTATTTCATAAAGAAGTTGGTTTAACTTTAACGCAGTATATTAATTCAAAAAAAATTGAAGAAGCAAAACATTTATTTCTATCAACAAATCACTCTATACTAGATATTTCTGAATGGCTTGGCTTTCATGATCAAAGTCATTTCACAAAAATTTTCAAGAAATTTACTGGAGTAACTCCTAAAAAATTTAAAGATGGTAATTTTTAATTACCACAATTTTTAATCTTAAAATTAAGAAAAAAATCTATAACAATATTTTAAGAATATTGTTATAGATTTTTTTACTTATATTTACATAGTTGTCTATTCATTTATCTCACTTTCAATATATGTAGCTGTTTTTTCTTTCTTTTTATTAAAGTTACTAACTACAAATGTTCCTAAAAATACCACAATTAATACTCCAAAAAACAATGCTTCTGGTATTTCAATACCAAATATAGTACCACCTAAATTTAATCCTATTAAGGCTATTAATATATAAGCCGTCTTCTCAAGTTCTGGTACTCTTTGTATTAAAGAAACAAATACTTGTGCTACACCTCTCATCATTAGGATTCCAAAAACTGCTCCTAAAAATAATACCCAAACTTTGTCACTTAATGCAAGTGCTGCTGCAACTGAATCTATGCTAAATACTATATCCATTGCTTCTACGCTTATAACTGTAGCCCATAATCCCTTACTTGCTGCCTTAGACACACTACCATTACTTTCTTCACCGCTGTTAAATAAACCTTTATAAGCCATATATATTAAGTAAATAGCTCCTAGAGCTTTTATCCATGCAAATTTAATTAAATAGGTACCAATTCCTATAACTAAAAATCTAAAAATATATGCACCCCAAATTCCATAGGTAAGTGCTTTCTTTTGTTCTTTGGGAGGCAAATGCTTGACCATCATTGCCAGAACTAAAGCATTATCCGCTGAAAGTAGCCCCTCTAATAATAGCAATAATAATATAGTTGATATACCAGATACTGTGAATGCCCCTTCAAAATTTGATAATGAAAAAAATTGGCTATAATTATCTATTATACTTTGTAACATATTTCTTTTTACTCCTTTAGCTTATTGAATTCTTATATAAACTTGTTGATAAAAAATCTTCTACATAGGTTGTTTTTATTAGTTAATCCTTTGTAACCTAATTACCTTCATTATTATATAAAATTTAATAGATTGTCAAAAAGCTTTACTTATCTTATATTCTTCTTAATCTATTTTACCATAATATAAATAAATATAAATAATACCTTCTTATTCTTTATCATAGAATATGAATTTTTCAACTTCCCATAAAGCTCTAAGCATAATTATATATTAGAATTATTGATTGTTTCTATTACAAAGCCTTAAACTACCATAGAATTTTCACTAGGTTTCATCATCGCCTTTGGAGTAAAACCAAAACTATGAAATAAAGAAGGAACTGTTAACATTGTGAAATAAAAATTAGAGATCTGAAAATAACTTTTGATTTTACTTATTTTCAGGTCTCTAATTTGAAACTTATATTATATTAATCCTATTATTATTTTATAGTCTCTGCTTTGGCCAAATAGTAAAGAGTCCTTACACCAACTCCTGTTCCACCTTTAGAATAATAACCTTCATCCTTTTCAGTCCATGATGTTCCTGCAATATCTAAATGCAGCCAAGGTTTATTTTGAACAAATTCACCTATAAATAATCCAGCAGTAATCGTACCAGCATACCTTCCTCCAGTATTTTTCAAATCTGCTATATCAGATTTAATAAGCTTTTTATACTCATCAAAAGTTGGTAATCTCCACACTTTTTCATCTGCTTTGAAAGATGCATCTTCTAATTTAGCATAAAGCTCATCATCATTGCCTACTACTGCTGTAGTAGTAAGTCCAAGTGCAACTAAAGCAGCACCTGTTAAAGTAGCTACATCAATAACCTTATTAACTTTTTCCTTTTCAATTATATAATGTACTGCATCTATAAGAGTAAGTCTTCCTTCTGCATCTGTATTTAAAACTTCAATATATTTACCAGCCATAGAACCAATTATATCTCCAGGTTTATAAGCTCTTCCAGATATTAAATTTTCACAGGCAGCAATTACACCTATAACATTTATCTTTAACTTTTTCTTTGCAATAGCACTTATTGCTCCAATAATTGTTGCTGCTCCTCCCATATCAGATTTCATTGTATCCATTCCACTTGTTGGCTTTATTGAATATCCGCCTGAATCATAAGTAAGTCCTTTTCCAACAAGACCTAAAATACTGTCTTTTCCAGATTTATCTCCAAAATATCTCATTACAATAAATTTAGGTGGAAGTTCTGAACCTTTAGCTACTGATAAAAAAGCTTCCATTCCAAGTTCATTAATTTTAGCTTCATCAAATACTTCAACTTCAAAGCCATATTTACTGCCAGAATTTATAACAGCCTCTGCAAGAGTCTCTGGATATAATACATTAGCAGGCTCATTTACTAAATCCCTTGCTAATTTAGTTGTTTCAACAAGTAGAACAGCTTCATCCATAAATTCTTTTATTAAATTTATATCTTCATTATCTTCTGTGGAAAGGCTGACCTCAATTTCCAAATTCTCATTATTTTCTGATTTATATTTATCAAATTTATATTCTCCAAAGCCAATTCCTTCTGTTATAGCTTTTATAATTTCTTCAATTGATAGCTTTTCACTACCTATGATCTTTAAAGCTATCTTCTTATCCTTTAATGAAATAGCTTTTTTTATTGCCTTTCCAAAAGAAGTTCTTATAATTTCTGTAGTTAATTCATCTTTTCCACCAAGTCCAATAAATAATATATCTTGAACTCCGCTTTCAGTTGTGTTTATGGTTGAACATATTTCTCCAGCTTTACCTTTAAATTTATTACTACCTTTAAAGTGCTTATATATTGTATTAAGCTTCTCATCCTGTAAAGATTCATCTTCACTATAGATTGGTAGCATAACCAAATCAGCTTCATCATATTTTATACTATTGATTTTAAATTCCATATAGTTTCCTCCACTTCTAAAAATAAAACCAGCTGCATAATTCCAGCCTGATTTATTTCTTTTGTCATTGTAACAAGATTATACCATATTTTTCTTTATTATTTGCAATTTTTTGAGAATTATTCTCATAATAAAAAATAAATTTAGCTTAAGTAAGTTTAATTTGGATTATCTATGATACACAATAATATGTTTCTTATTCTATTATAAAATAAGTTTATTAACTTCTGAATTTGTGATACAATCAAGTGTAAAATTGCAAAAATACAATATAAATGATTATAATATTTAGCTTAATCCTATAAACACATTAAGGTAATAACTTAATACTTTTAGGTAGTTAGTTTAAATTTGGAGAAATATATGAATAATAAAAATATAGAGATGATCAAAAAGTTAATAGATGAAAAGAAATAAAAACGAAATAATGCTAAACCCAAAAAAGTTATAGGCAGAATGTTATTGCAATGTGGAAGATCAACTCAATAAAAATTTCACATGTAAGTGGATAACAATGACTGAACTTATTAATATTAAGTTCAGTCATTGTTACTTAAGAAATACCTAAGAATTATAAAGCGAGGTACTAATAATATGATAAAAATTAATAACTTATCCTACTCCTTTCCACAAAAAAATCTCTATAATAATATTTCTTTTACCTTAGAAGAAGACCAACATTGTGCTTTTATAGGTTCAAGTGGTAGTGGAAAAAGTACACTGATAGATATAATTATGAATCCTGATAACTATATGTTTGATGGCGACCTAGAGATAGCACCAAATTGTAAGATTGGATATGTAAGTCAATTTTCTAAACTAGACAATGCAGAAGAAACTACAGTTTTTGAGTATCTATGTGGAGATTATACTAAGCTTCAAGATGAAATAACTTGTCTTTGTGCTGAAATGGAAACATCTTCTGACATTGAAACTTTACTTGAAAAGTATCAAGAAGCCTTAGATACACTTGATGCAACCTTTGGAGATGATTTCGAAAGTGACCTTAATAAGAAATTAAATCTGGCAAATCTAAATAACCTTAAAGATTCTCTAATATCTGAACTTAGCGGTGGAGAATTTAAGCTTATTCAAGTGATTAAAGAAATGCTAAGTAGACCGAACGTAATGATTATGGATGAACCTGATGTATTTTTAGATTTTGAAAATCTTAATGCTCTTAGAAATCTAATTAATTCTTACAAAGGAATAATGCTTGTTATAACTCACAACAGATTTTTATTAAATCATTGTTTTAATAAAATTATACACTTGGAAAATTATGAGCTTCAAGAATTCGATGGAAGTTATATCGATTATAACTTCTCATTACTTCAAAGTAAAATTGAATTGCAAGAACTTTCTATTGCTGATGATGAAGAAATTGAAAGAAACGAACGCATTATCAAAAGACTAAGAGATAGAGCAGAAGTTACTGGTGAAACTGCTGCTGGAAGATATCTGAAAGCTAGAATGAAATTTCAAGAAAGATTAGAAGCTCGTAGAATAAAAATGCCATTTGTAGAAATTAAGCAACCTTATATCCGTTTAGCTACTGCTAATAAGGTGGAAGAAAAAATAGCTTTAAAAGTGAGTAATTACAGTGCTAGTTTTGATGATGTACTTTTAGAAAATGTTAACTTTGAGATTAATTCTAACGACAAAGTAGCTATCATAGGGTTAAATGGTACTGGTAAAACAACTTTACTTAAAGACATCTTCAAAAATAATCATCCAGCTATAGAAATAGCTCCTGACATTGAAGTAGCTTATTTATCTCAGCTTCAAGGAGAAATATTAAATGATTCTAATACAATATTAGAAGAATTTTTAGAAGCAGGCTTTGAAACTTATGATGATGCAAAATCATATCTTTCAAACTATGATTTTGATGAAGAATTAGTTGACCAAAAGATTGGATCTTTATCTGGTGGCGAAAAAAATATACTTCAATTAGCTAAAATTTCTGCAAGCAGAGCAAACATGCTGCTTTTAGATGAACCAACAAGCCATTTAGACACCTATTCACAAATGGCTCTTGAAAAAGCTATAGAAAGATATAATGGTGCAATTTTAATGGTGTCCCATGATTACTATTCTATAATAAATTGTGTTGATTATGTTTTACTTATTGAAGATAAAACAATTAGAAAAATGAATATTAAAAAATTCAAAAAGATGATTTATGCAAAATACTTTGATAAAAACTATTTAGAAATTGAACAAAAGAAAAAAGCTGTAGAAATGAACATAGCAGTTGCACTTCGAAATACTGATTTTGAACGAGCAAGAGAATTATCTGAAGAGCTTGAAGTGATTATTAAACAACTTTAAATTGATATATAAAAAATGAGTAGCTTTGATAATTTTATTTACATTATCAAAACTACTCTTCTTTTTGTCCTTTAACCCCCAAGGATATCATTAACCACCATATAGTTAGTGAAAATCCCTTGAACTCAATCTTTTATCTTCCTATTACATCTTTATATGGTAAGAAATTTTCTAATATAATATCATCTTTTGTAAAACATGCCATTAAAAAATATTTTATCCTTTAGAATCGTTATATTAGTTCCATACTCATTAGTAATTTTTTTAGATTTGCCTCCACTAACTGGAATTTTATAAAGCTTTTCATTGTCAGAATAATTTACATAATAAACATAATCATGACTTGCATTTATAAATGTAGCTTTGTTATTAGATAATTTTGCTTTCCCAGTCCCATCTCCATTTATTTTATATAACTTAAGGTTATCTGACTTATTACTATAGAATACAGTATCTTCCAGTACAGTCATGAATAAAGTTTCATCCTCACAAATTTTCGTATTCTCACTACCATCTAATTTCATTCTGTAGATTTTATATCCATCAGATATATTGGTGTAATAAATCCATTCATTACTTACAGTCATATCTTCTGTAGCAGTAGAATTAAGCTTTATTCTGCAAGAACCATCTAATGATAGCTTATATATATTATTTAAATCAATTGAATATGAGTTAGTTCTTTTAACATAATATATCCAATTTCCCTCTACAAACATATTACCTGTTGGCTCATTGGCTATACATGTGTCTTCTGTTCCATCTTTTTTAATTTTATTTATACTATGGTGAAAAGGATCTTTCCAATTGCTATAATAAATCCAGCCATCTACAAGATTAAGATTCCATACTCTATTGGGAATTACTTTTGTATTATAACTTAAGTCGCACCAATCCTTCCTAGGAGAGTCATTTTTCTTCATTTTATATAAATAATCAGGAGCTGCTCCGTAAACATCTCCAACTCTGTTTATATAATATATATAATCATCATCTTCAACAGCAATTCCATTATTTACAATATTACCTGATGAATTAGAAACCTTTGTATCATTATTTTTAGGAACATTTGAATTGTTATAGCAGGTAAAGTTAAAATTATATATTTTGTCATAAGCTCCATATGAGTTTTGATCTATTCCATTAGATGAAGCTTTCTTTACAAAAATCATAACTTTGTAATTACCTTCTGTTAGTGGATGACTATCTTCTATAATAAACTCCTTGTATGCAGGCATTGGATTTGAATATCCATTAGTTAATTCTGTGTATCTTTTATCATCTTCCTTAGCTATAAAAACTCTATATTGCACTGGATCATAGTTACCATAATCTGAATAAGCTCCGTCATACCTTGAGATCGTATTAATTTTAACTGTATCACCACTTATAACTGGATAATGGTCAACTCCTGCATATTCAACATAGGGGTTTTGCTTTTCAACTGATAATCCTGAAACAGTGCCAAAATCTGTATGTGCTAAATCTGTTCCCGATGTATCAGCTTTTGTACTAATGACACATGATATAAAAATTACTGCTACAATAGTAGTAACTAAAAAAATTTTATTAATAACCTTTGTTGATCTCATTTATCCACCCTCCTTAAGTTTCTTTATTAAAATATTTATCTACAGCTCTAAGTGATGCATCTGCAACTTTCTGACTATTAATTCTGTGCATCATCATCTTTGTATCACCATCATCACTCTGAACAGTACTTTCCATAAGCACTGCTGGGCACCATGCTGACGATAAAACTGCAAGATTTGGTCTATCCTGAAGTGGATAGGTATTAGTTTTTATAGTGCTGGATACTTCCCTCATAAGTATAGTAGCAAATTCTCTTCCTGGTTTTGGTGCAGTTGAATTATATAGCACCGTAGTTCCTCTAAACATATGAACACATTGCATACTAACATCTAGTGGAAGTGAATTATTGTGTATTGAAAAAAATAAATCTGCATTTAAAAGATTTGCTGGATCTGTTCTCTCCAATAATCCTACATTAACATCATCATCTCTGGTTATATATACACGATATCCTGCTTTTTCAAGATTTTCTTTTACTCTTTTAGATATATCTAAATTTAACTGCTTCTCATAAGTAAAATTAGCTGTCGTTCCAAGCTCTGAACCTCCATGACCGGGATCAATAATTATTATTTTAGAATTATCTTTAACTTTTTCTTCAAAAATAACATCTATAAAGGTTGTAAATTCATATTTATTATCTCCTAATTGAGAATATCTTCTTTTTACTGGATCGATCTAATATCTATTTTTCTAGCTGTCTCAATATGAACTTTTACTGTATTATTATCAAGTTTATCTAGCTTTATATCCTTTATATACTTATTGTCTTTCAAAATTGAATTAAAGTTATCAGCTGTACCAGTAACATCAACTTGTGAAATAGTTATTTCGACCTTATTGCCATTAATTGATTCAAAGTATTTAGGCTCTACTATATATTTTCTAATATCTCCTGCCTCAGATTCTGAACATGAACATGAAATTGGAATTCCTAGAGCTCCTTTATGCTCAACTTGATAATATTTAAAAGCATTCTGCTGTAAATCATACACTTTACAATTATTATCTTTTCTTGTATTAATAGTTTCTGCATTATAACAAGAAATAGGTAATATGAAAATACAGACTAATAACATTCCAAGGACCATACATATAAATTTTTTCATAAATATTTATCCTCACTAAATTTTTCTCTATATTGCAAATAGATTTTGATTCTATTTTTTCATAGATTGCTCTTAACTATTCATTTAACTTTAAACAGGCTCATGATTTCAAGTTCTCTAAGTTTGATAAATAACATTAACTATTATTAATCATTTCAAAATATTATTGGGGACTATCCCTTGCTCTGCAAGGTGTTTTCTAATATCATGGTGCATAAAGTACTATACAAGAACATACTCAAGAGATTTAGCGCCTATTTCATTTAAAAGACTTAATCAAGAAAATTATGTGTTGAATGTTGTCGAAAAGATGTTAATATAGAGACATGACCTCACTTGAATAAAGCAAACATTTAAAAAAATATTTATTATTCATATAAAATTCAAGTAGGCAAATAAAACATATAAAAGGAGAAAAACTTATGATGAAGAAATCTTTAAGAAGAATGGTAACAGCAGCTATTGTAGCTACAACAATTGGTAGTTTCTCATCAATAGGAGTATCTGCAGCAACTTTTGATTCAAATATAAATAATTATTACAATACAATTGCAAATAATTTCTTAAATACAGGTTTGGTTATTCCAAATAATATTACAAGCACAGATAATTTAAAAAGTAACACTGCTACTAATAATACTTCTACAAGTGAAAATTCAGTTTATGTACAGGGGTTAGCTACACTTCCAACAAATTATTCAATAAATGTACAAGACTCTGACGAGCAAAAGATCCTTGAATTAATGAATGCAAAAAGAACAGAAGCTGGTCTTAAGCCACTTACTATGGATAATACATTAGTACAAGTAGCAAGATATAAGAGTGATAATATGATACAAAATAACTTTTTTAGTCACACAAATCCAGATGGAACTAAGTGGACAAACCGGTTACAAACAATAGGATATAAATATACTACATCAGGAGAAAATATTGCTTATAATACTTATGACCCAGTTGAATTATTCAATCAATGGTGGAATTCACCAGGTCATAGAGCCAATATGATGAATACTTCCTATACTAAAGTTGGTATTGGAGTAATCCACGGAAACGGTAAGTATATGGGAACACAAACATTTTCTAATTAATAATTATTGATGAATTTGAAGCGACTAGTTACTTAATTATAATTTTGTAACTAGTCTCTTTACTTTTGAAATTTAATTAAAGCTCTAAGCTAGAGTTGGAGGTGGCTTCAATCACAAAGTCTTTAAACATTTGGGTAGAAGAAGGCATATTTCCATTTTTTCTCCATCCCATATGGATCGTCCTGTAACATTGCTGTTCTTTTATTTTTAGTATGGATACTTCATCTGTTTTTAAATTAGGAGTATTGGGAACAACTGAAATACCTAACCCTGCACTTACAAACCCTGTAACTACCATTGTACTTTCACTAGGTTTCATTATCACCTTTGGAGTAAAACCAAAACTTTGAAAGACAGAACATACTTTACTTTTTATCCTTTCTGAAAAGAACACAAAATTTTCGTTCTTTAAGTCCATTAATAATATTTCTGATTTGTGGGCAAGATGATGATTTTTAGGAACAATTATAACTAGTTCCTCTTTTTTTATTGGAATTGATTCTATTTCTTTGTACTTTTCACTTTCTTGCAATTCATCATAGAATCCTAAATCAAACGTTCCATTCACTAAGCCATTTAAAATATTTATGGTTGATTCCATGCAATATTCAAATTTTACATTTGGACATTTATTTAAAAAGTCACTTATAATCGTTGGTATAAAATTTGTTCCTATAGTATAAAGTGATGAAATTGAAATTGTCCCTGTAGATGGATTTACCATATCCTTCAGTTCCTGAATCCCTTCATTAATTTCCTTTATAGCCGTTTCTGCGCGTTTGAGAAATATACTGCCATATCTAGTCAATCTTATACTACGTCCATTTTTTTCAAATAAAGGCACATCAAGCTCTTCTTCTAATCTAGAAATGGCCTTGCTTAGGGCTGGCTGTGTTACCGAAAGTAATTTAGCTGCCTCAGTAAAATTCTCAGTTTCCGCTATTGTTTTAAAATACTCCAACTGCTGCCAGTTCATTATATGCCCCCTTAATATTTTGTCAGTAAATATTTAATAAAAATCAATAAGTCAATATACAAACTCATAACTAAAAGTTATGGATTAAATGAAAAAATTTAATTGGACTCAATTGAATTTTATTGATATTATTATATTGATTTATGAATTATATTTAATATTTCATAAGCAAATTATAAAATTTATTTATATGTTTGTCAAAATAAAGATATTGTCTATAGCTTCAGTTAAATACTTAGCCAACATTAAATTTCTTTAAATTGAAGGGAGAAAAATTATGAACGAAATAATCCAAAATATTTTAACAAGAAGAAGTGTAAGAACTTATAAGGAAGATCAAATTTCTGATGAAGATTTAAACACAATCCTTGAAGCTGCAAAATTTGCTCCAAGTGGAATGGGAAAACAAGACTGGCATTTTACAGCAGTGCAAAATAAAGAAAAAATTGAAAAGCTGATTTCTGCTATAAAAGAAGCTCTACAAAATTCTCCAGTTGAGCAATTAAAAAAGATGGGAAGCAATATTAATTTCAATCCCTTCTATAATGCACCAACTATAATAATCACAGCTTATGACAAAAACTCACTTACAAAAGTATCAGATTGCGCAGCTGCACTTGAAAATATTTTCTTAGCTGCCCATTCGCTTGATATTGGCTCATGCTGGATTCATATACTAGCAATCACAGGAGATGATCCTAAGGTTAGAAGCATACTTACAGAATTAGGCATTCCTGAAGATTATGAAGTATCTGGCACAGCAACTTTAGGCTTTAATAGTAAAGAAGCTCCAAAGGCTGCTCCAAGAAAAGAAGGAACTGTTAATATTGTAAAATAAAATTAAAGCTGAGGCTTTCTAAATTTAGAGAACCTCAGCTCATAAAAGTGGAATACCACCACAATGGCGACTATGAAAACTCATTCAAGTAATAAAGATATTTCTTAGCTAGATATTATTTCTGTGTAATTGTGAATTAAGTTATTATGGTTATAGCAGAGACCACAACTACAACGTGTATCTCCAAATTTCAAGTCGTAAGCATCTGAAAGTTCTACATTAACTTTAATAACCTTTTCTGCAAAATCTGACTGTTCCTTTGCTACTTCTAGTAGCTTATCTGCCTTAACTAAGGCATTTCCAGTTTGATTTGCTCTTCTTTTACTATAAAGGAGTTTATTTCTCTATCCGTAATTTTTTCATTCCCAGTTAAATTGCCAATAAGCAAAGACGAGTTAACATCATGTTCTAGAATTTGTTTTTCAACAGTTTCTTTGCTAAAATTGGCATAGCAATATAAGCAGTTGTGCTTGCAGCTATTATATGCACCCATATCTATGCTTTTTACGCAACCACAAACCTCTCTCTGATTTGGATCTTTCTGAGCATTAATATTACAGCCTAAAAGCTTAGAGATTAATTTATCATCTATGCATTTACCATGATTAATTCCGAATTTATCTAATGGTATTTCCTCTGAACAAGACTCTAAAATCAAATTGTATTTAAATGCTATTTTAGAAAGTCTATCTGCCATTTCTTCCATATCACTTTTAAGTAATGATGTTACTTTTATTTCTTTCATATTCAGCTCAGTCTTTTTATATAAATCCAGGAAACTAATAACACATTTATCTGTGCAATTACATAATTTTTGTGCAAGATATTCAAACCACTTATAATGATATTCTTTAGTATAAATATCAGTTAATATTATAGGATCATACCTCCATACTACTTTTTCCTTACCTATCCTTTCAGATAATTCAATGAAGGTGTCAATAATGTGTTTTTTCCTTGGAACATTGGGTTCTAAGGATTTATCATAAGGGGTAAGGGTAAATTGGAAGTAATAATTATAGCCTTTTAAGAGTTCTAATTGGTTTAACATAGGTTTTGGATTTTTAGTCCAAAACACAATGCAATCAATGACACTTGGATTTATATCTACCCTGCTTATTTGATGTGGATTCATAGGATTTTTCACTAAGAAAAAACCTTCTTCAAGTCTATTAAAAAACCATTTGCTATAGAATGCAGGTATATCTGTTCTTCTGCTTACACTTAAAATCACAAGCTCACCTCCTCTAAAACATGATTTATATTTAAAGGTTAAGGAGTATCTTTTTAAATACTCCTTAAATTTAAATACGTGAGTTTCGCATAAACTATAGTCTATATTTCATATAACAACAATTTATCCTAACTTGTACATGGTAAATTTAAACAGGGGTCTGACCCCTGTTAATTAAAACATGGTCATTTGATTAACTTGGCCAAGCCTTTCTAATTTTTCTGAATCTGCATCCTTTAGGAAAGCTTTTTTAATTTCTCTTTCATTTGTTAGAATTTGACTGTTTCCATTTTCACTACTTCTAAGCTTACAGCTATATACAATAGGAAAATATGTCCTTATAAACTTTCCTTCTGCATGCGCTGTTAAAGCTATAATTTGAAATCCCAACTGCTCTGCAATGAAAAATACTGGATCAAGTACATGATCACTTGAGGCTTTACCAAATGGATTATCAACAATAACTGTTCTATAATGACTCTTTAATGGAATTATTTGTTTTCTTTTTTCAGCAACATAGTTAAGTATTCCTAAGAATAAAGCCATGTTTTTACTCCATTTCTCTCCTCCAGACCATGAATTAGATTCTTCCCATGAAAATGGCATACTGCTCATTTTACCATCATTAGTTACTTTTCTGCACTTTACAGTAATCTTCTTATGATTCATTACAATAGGAAGCAACTGCTTTGATTGAAGCCATTTTTCAATAGACTTCTTAACTTTTTCTTGATTTTCAACTCCATTCTCATCTCGGTATTCTTCACCTTCAAGTTTTTTTAGAATCCAGTTTATATGATTATAAAGCTCTAATTTTCCATCTTTCTCATTCCAATCGGGCACATTAAACAAATAAATTTCTTTCCAATTATCTTCAATTTTAATCTTAGTTTTCTTAGGAATTGTTTTTAGTTCTTGAGCCATAATTACTAAATATGAGTGCAGGTGATTTATAAACTGCTTCATTTCTTCATCGTGTTCACGCATATCATTTTCTAGCAATTCTATTGTTCTATTTATACGTTCACTCATTATATTCTGCCATTCAATAATATCTTTATAGCTTTTTCTATAATTCACACCATCAACTGCCATTTTCTTTAATTTGACATCTAATATTTTATTTTCACAGAAATTTAAAAACTTTTCCCTTTGCTCCTTAGTTTCTTCAAATTTTACCTCTAACTGTTTTTGTACTTTTGCTATGTGCTTAGAAATTTTATCTACTATCTCTTTTTTCTTATATGAGAAATTATTTTTTACTTCTTCCTTTAATTCAATTTCTTTAATAGCTTCATTTAAAAAAGGATATCCTGCATTACATAGTTCTAATTTTTTTGTAACCTCATCTAATTCCATTTTTTCTTCATTTACTCTTTTTTCTTCTACCTGAAGCTTTTGACTCTTTTCTTCCAAAACTTTTTTTTCATTATTTAAAAGTTCTTCCACCTCTTCTAAGGCTTCATTAAATATTATTAGATTTTCATAATTTTTTTCATAATCCTCTTTTTTAGTTTCATATATAGTTCTACTCTTTTCATAGTTCTTACTTAGCTGCTCATATTCTTGTTTTTCTAAACTTATGAGTTTCTTTAAGTCATTAATTTCGTCCAAGAGCTTACTTATTTCATCATTATTCACTATGCCTATAAATTCTTCATCTATTTCAATTTCAAGACCTTTTTTAAAGTTTTCCAAATCCTTATATAATGATGTTACTCTTTTTTGTCTTTCGTTAAACTCATCTTCTAAACTCTTTCTGCTTTTCTGCTTATTTTCTAATTTATCCTTTAAAGTTTTTCTAATATCAATTAAAGCTCCTATGGTCTTACTTGAACTTTGAGGCATTGCTTCTTTAACCTCATTATAAAAATCATTTAATTTAACATTCTCTCTGCTATTTTTTACTGTACTTAATTCATTTATCAGTTCTTGTTTAATTTCGTTTTTATATTTAATATCACTTTGAATTTTTTTTATTTGAATACTTAAAATTTCAATTTCACTTTTTAGTTTTTTTATATCTATAATAAGTTTTTTATTCTTATTATTCTTAATAAAATATTCATTAGCTTTATCAAGCTTCTTTTCTATATCTGCTCTTCCTTCTCTGCAATTTAAAAGTTCTGCATCAATTTTCCTAAGCTCTATAGCTATATCCTCTAGTCTTTTTTCAAATTGCTTTATAGCTTTACCAACTGAATTTTTATTTAAATCCACTTCCTCAAGAAGCTTTCTCGCATTGGTAAATTCTTCATATGAATTTACCTCATAGAAATTTTTTAAATCTTTTAATAAAGCATCCGCAATTATATATTCCTTTTCTTTTTCTACTCTTTGTTTTTTAGCTTGTTCAGCCTTTTCATTTATTTCTTTTCTGTAGGTTTCAAAAAAATTCTGTGTAATATTATCCTTCCATGGAGCCGGCACAACAATATTATCTCTATTAAAAGCTTTATCACCAACAAGTATGTCTCTGGCTTCTTTTTCATCTAAAACTATTACTGGATTTATTAATTTATCTAAGATTTTGTTTAGCTTTTCATTTAATTTTTCTTTTTCTTTCTCAGAAACTACTAAGGTTATAGCCCAATATGGAAATTTATCTAAATAAACTATTTCTGATAAATTACTATTTTGGGCAGCTCTTTGGATATAAATAGTTCCACTTTCAATATAATCAAATTGATTTCTCCAAGAAATAAGCCATTTTTCTAGAGCCGCATCTGCAGTGTAATATTCACTTTCTTTATAATCATCAAGCCATCTATAGGAAATTCGCTCTTCAAGTATAGCTTTTTCTTTATTTTCTCTAGCCCTTTCAAGAAAATTCTCTAATTGATCGATTATGCTTACTTCTTTAGAATGCAGTGCTTCTACACCATAAAAACTATTTTTAAACTCTTTCAATCTTCTAACTAAAACCTCTTCTTCAGTTCTTATCTTATTTAGTTTTGAAGTTAATTCTATACTTTGTGTTTTAAGACTATCATATTCTTCACGCGAATTATCTAATAAGCTTTTCACTTGAATTTCTTCATTATTTAATTCACTTTTTTTCTTTTCATTATCAAAGATTTTTTTCTCTAATTCTGATAAACTATTTTTCCATTCACTAACCTTATCTTCAACATTTTCTTGTATTTTATCAAATAAGATTTCTTTTTTAATCCTATCCATATCGTCTTCTAAAGTTTTACTTTGGCCTTCTAAACTACTTTTATTCTTTTCTAAATCTTTTTCTTCCTTTAAGTTTTCTTGTAACTCTTCTTCTCTTTCACCTATTTCAAGGCTTTCATTATTTATTTGACTTTCTATAACTTGGATTTCTTTGCTTAGTTTATCTTCCTCTTCTAAGTAGTAACCTCTTATTTCACTTGCATTTACTATTAATTCATCTTTAATGTCAGCTACTTCTTCATCTTTATCTAAATCGTCTATTTGAACCTTATTAAGCTGGGCTAATTCTTCTTCCTCCTTAATCTCATTCTTAAACTTCAAAACATTTAAATTAGAATATCTTTTATCCTTTTCTAATTTTCTGTTTAATATTTTATTATACTCATCTTCTTTTATTTTATAAACAACTTCTTTATTGTTCATATCTTTTTCTAAAACGGCTAAGCTATAAGAAGCTTCCTTTTGTTTTAAGCTTTTCTCCTGAGCATTGACAGTATGTATTTCATTAATTATTTTAGAAAGCTTTTCATCATTTAGCTTTTGCTCTTTTTTAGCTAATTCGTATAATGCTTTTAGCTCTTCCTTTGTTTCTATTACTTTAGTATTAATCCCATCATACTCTTTATAGTAATTTATATACGTTCCAACTTGATTTTCAACTTGTCTACTTTCATCAATTCTAGCCTTTAGTTGATTGTATTCTTTAAAATGCTCTCTTTGTTTTTCAAAGGTTTCAGCAAATTCCTTTGTTCCACCTCCTGCTAAAGCTTCTTCAACCGTTGGAATCAAAAGATTATCAACTAATTGCCCCATTGTCTTACAAGCATCAAAAAAGCTTTCAACTCCACCTTCTGCGCCATTTATATCTGCAATTCTTTCCCATTCCTTTGGAATAATTTTAAACTTATCTTCTATGTATTTATTATATTCACGTTTTACTTTAAAGACTTTTGCATTAATTCTATTTTTATTCATATTAGAATAATAGTCTTCCATTTCATCTTTATTAGCAGGTCTAAAATTCCCAGTTGCATTTTTTACTTTGAAAGGAAGTTTTTCTATTGTTTCATCATCATCTTCCTCGTATTCATAAACATATTTTAAAGAATCCACTAAACCTTTATTCATGAACAAAGTTACTGCTGTTAATGCATATCTTCTAGGCCTTTCATTTATAATCCATTCTATTGCAATATGTGCAGTATTATTTTCAAGCATTAAAGTATTTTTTATTTTTCTATCTGCTAGCTCTTGGTTTGGTAATATTGCTTGAATTGCTGTTTGGATGAATACAGTCTTACCTCCGCCATTTTCTAAAAGAATAGCTGCATTTTCTCCATCAAACTGAAAAATATCATCATTATATCTTTTTTGTCCATTTTCATATACTACATTAGTGAACCTTATCTTTGATATAGCTGGCATTTTACTCACTCTCCTTCTTATCAAGATTGTACATAAAATCAAGTATCCCTCTATTATAATCATATTCCATATAGTATCTTTGAATTATTGTTTTTGCTTTTTCTGTAAGTTCCAATTCTTCATTTCCAATATCTCTAATGAGCTCCTGAGATTCTAAAAAGTTCTTTACACTATTCAAAAAGCTCTTTCTACTTATAGTTCTTGCATTTTGTACCTTTACGGTTTCTTTTATCTCATCCATATCAAGCCATTTCTCTATAATTAAAGACCAATTATAATCATATTCTCTATCTAATTCTTTTAATTTATCTCCATTATGTTCCTTCAAACTTGAAATTCTATCATTTAAACTTTCTAGCCAATCTGAAATATTAATAAAATCTCTTGTAGACTCTATTGTTTGATAACTATCATAAAATTCCCCAAACAATACTATTATTGAAACATACATAAGATAAATGTCTAGGTTAACTGATTTTGAAGGCAGGTAATCTTTCTTAATAGCTTCATTAGATACATGGAATATGGAATCTTTAGAAATTGGAACAAGATATATAAACTCTCCTGTTAGAAAAATTGTACAATCCACTTCTTTAGAAAACTGATCCACCAATCCCCTAATCATGTCATCAGATATGTATTGACGTAATTCATCCTTTTCACCATAACCATTTTTAGCCAATATAGAATATATTTTAAATGCTTGAATCACTTGCTCATTGCTATAAGTTATCATCTTTATCCTCCAACTTTAAAACCATATTTTTTATTGTGAACCTTTTTGTAACTTTTAAAACATCACTTAATTCTTCAACATACAGCCTGTATCCTTTTGCTGAAAATATATCATAAGCTTTTCCCATAAGCTCTTCTTCTTCATTATCTTCTATTTTCATAGTTATTGGTGACTTTTGATGAAGAATAATCCAAAAATCATAAAAAGAACGCTCATTTATTATTTCTTCATCATTACTCGCTTTTACAAATTCAATCAACTCTTCTATTGTAATTCTATTTACTTCTTTATAATCTAAAGCTTTTAATATTACTTCAGCAACGCTTTTATATTTACCGCTTTGTATTTCTATTTCCTCTTTTATTTTTTCCTTGCTTAGAACATTTAAAAATTCATCACTCTTTTCCTCTTTTTCAGTATTCTCAATTCTCTGCTTTGAAAATACGGATATTGGTGACCACGTAGTTTCACTTCCCAAATATAAAAACGGTTCTATTAATCTTCTAGTACTATTTAAAGGAAGTGGCGATGAAAAAATTCTGCTTACAATTTCCTGATTAAAGTTAAAAGAATTTATTCCTATGTAATATAAAGATTCTTGAGCTGCTTGAAGAGCTGAAGTTTTAAGTAAAATACTCTCTTTTAATAGCTTTCTATGTTCATAATGTACTTCATCTAATTCCTTATCTATTTTTATTATTAACTCAAAGGCTTTTTTATCTTCAGCCTTATTCATTTCATTAGCAATTTTTTCTTTAGTGTCTTTTACAAAGGTTCTTAACTCTTCAAATTCTTCATTCTCATGAGTTAATCTATCATTAATGTCACCTATTATATTCTTATATCTTTCAAATGTTTCACTTGAAACTATATTTCTATTAACTTCATGCTTTATTCTAAAAATCCTATCATAAAGATTTTTAACATCTAGATTCATCTCATCAATTTGCCTAAGTGCTCCTATAAATTCACCTTTTTCAAGCTGTTTTCTTAATATAAGCTGATTAATTGATAATTGAAATTCATTAAAATACTCCTTAGTTGCAAATATTAACTCTAAGCCTTGCTCATCTAAGGTGTAATATTGAGTATTTGTTTCTAAATCAGCTTTATCCGCTTTCAAAATAGAATATTGTACAATATCTTCTTTTCTTGTCTCATAGTTATAAAAAGTCTTAAAATTCCTTTTCCCATTTGGTGGTCTAAAGGTTTCTATAATAGTCCTAGCTATCTTTAAAAAATCCTCATTTTCCAAATCAAATTGTTCTTCATTAACTATTTGTAAGTACTCTGCCACATCCTTAACCCCAACTTTTCTATTTCTAATAAGCATATTTTCAAAGAAAAACAGCAGAGTTAATAATCCAAAACTAAAGTAGTCAACCTTATTATCACTTCTATCTTTTAGCTTTTTTTCATTAAGTGCATATAATGGGTCAAATAATGCTAATCTTTGTATTCTCTCATGATAATTTTCAACTACATTATTTACATTAATCTTCACACATTCCACTCCATATCCTTTTTAAATCTTCTTTATTTAAACCTTCTTGTGGTAAATAACCACCATTATTTATCATGTTCAGCAAAACTTCTTTTTCTGCTTCTGTAAAAAACTTCGAAAAATTATTTATAGCTTCCTCGTTTCTCTTTTGATTTTTCTTTCCTATACTATAATCTTTTTTAAGCAGCTCTCTATAGAAGTCAACAGCTATATTTATCTTCATTTTTTCATTTAACGAATTCCATATGGAAATACCTTCTTTATCTATATCGCCAAAATACATGAATTCATTTTTGTCTTTCAAATTAAGCTGTTTATCTATCATGTAATAGTTAGAAACTATCTTCCAGCCACAACCATAAATAAGCGTAGTATAATCAGTTTCTCTCAAAATGTCCATAAGTGCCAAAAAAGTTGCTTTATTTTCAACAATAAGATGATAATGCACTGGCTTCTCAAACCCTTTTTGATTTACAGCCAGCATTAATGGATCTGAATCATTTACAATTTTAAGTTTATCCCATACTTTTATCCTTTCTAATAACCTTTTGCCATTCTTTTCATCTATCCACTTTTCATCACCTAAAATATTAAAAGATCTTTCTTGAGATGTAACATAGCTCTCAGGAAAGCCATTATTCACAAGGTAATCATTAACTGCTTGTACTAATGGAAGCTCCTTATGAAATATTTCTTCTGATAATTTAAAATACTCTCCCAAATCGATTTCTTTAACTAGTTTTAAAATATAATTATTTATTTCATCTATTTTATTTTTTTTAAGATTATAATGATTAATACAATAATTTAACGCTAAACCATTGATTTTACTGCCTTTCTCGATTAATATCTCCTCATAAACCAGCTTCTTTATGCTTGCCACAAAATTTTCATAGTCCATACTTCCATCTGGCAACTTTTCCAAATCACTTAATTTAATTGTTTTCTTTTTATAGGATTTTAAATATTCAACAAATTTGTCATACATATGTCTTTCCCCTTTGACAATTTAGCTTCCTAAGATTTAAAAATATTATCTTGATTTAACCTCATAATCTGTAAGAAATCCTAAATTAATTATATCATATTATTTCCTTAAAATAGTTGAAGTCAAAGGATTTACATACAATATTAGCATATTCAACATGTAAAAAATAGGAGTTTAATTTAACATAAACTCCTATAAATTCATTCTTTAAATAAATTACAAGAGCTAATAACTATACATTTAGTAAGTTATTAACTCTTATTTATATATTATTTATATTCTGTTTTACCATCTGGATACTGTGCAAATCTTCCTTTTTCTCTTGGATGGACGAAATCATCACGATCCCATGGCCATCCTCCAAAGCCAGTACTCCTATAATCAGCAAATGCATCTCTGATTTCTTGTTCAGAATTCATTACAAAAGGTCCATAACTTACAACAGGTTCGCCAATTGGTTCTCCCTCTAAAAGAAGAAGATAGCTTTCCTTTTGACCATTTTTTATTTCTATTATTTCATCTCCTGCAAGTTTTACACTATGATAGACCTCAACACTTGTTTCATCAATATTTATTTTATCTCCTTCATAGAAATAAACAGTTCTGTTTAATGTAGAAGATACTTTAGGAAGCTCTATACTAACCTCAGGTTCCATTCTAATAAGCCATATTCCTACATTGTTGTCCTTATTCCTCGCCCATGAATTAGGTGAAGAATCCAAGCTTTTAGTACCATTATACGAGCCTGCAATTAGCCTTACAGTACTTGTTTTACCTAAATCATTTTTAGATTCTATAACTGGTATATCTTCTGACCAAAGCATTTTATAATTAGGATCAACAAACTTGTCTTTCTTAGGTAAGTTCATCCAAATTTGAAATAATTCTAATGGATTATTTTTATCTTTATTAATTAACGGAAACATTTCTGTATGATTACAGCCTTTACCCGCAGTAAGCCACTGTACATCTCCAGGACCATATCTTCCTGTAGCACCTGCTGAATCAGCATGATCGACATATCCCTCTAACACTATTGTGACTGTTTCAAACCCTCTATGTGGATGCTGTGGAAATCCTGGAATAGTATCACCGTGGTACATATTCCAACCATCTCTTCCCTGAAAATCGCTCCCAATATTCCTACCTGCTAGAGAAGCATTTGGTCCAAGCTCATCATTGCCTTTTGGATAAGCATCCTTATGATGTGCGCAAAATATGAAAGGATCACTTGTATTCCATTGGGAAGTTAGTTTATTTATTTTAAGTATTTTATTTTTCATTTCCTTTACCTCCTTAAACTTTATTATATTGAAATATTCTATTAATTCACCTGTAAATAATGTGAAAGGTTATCAATTAATAATAATTATCTTCTAATTTAATTTTATCATAACTTTTTTTACTTGTATATTGTTTAAGGATATTTCAAAAATTTCAATGATTATAAAGATTTTCTTTATCTATAAAATCCTCCAGTTACATTTAGAATCTTGCTAAAATAATTTTTTCAATTCTAAGTTATAAAAAATAGAAATAGACTATCTATCTTTTGAAAAATAGACAGTCTGTTTAAAATCTAAGAAAAATATTCTATTCTTCTGTTAATACAATTTTTAGAAAATACTACTATAATGCTAATGAACAATATTAATAGGACTTCCATTTATAAATCCTTCAATGTTATCAGCCAATAAATTTAAAAGTCTTTGTCTTGATTCAAGGCATCTCCAGCCTATATGAGGAGTAAGAATAACATTCTTCATATTAAATAGCGGATTATTCAATTCTGGTGGTTCTTGTTCCTGAACATCAAGAGCTGCTCCAGCAATTTTATTATTTTTAAGAGCTTCAATTAAATCCAGTTCATTTATAATTGCACCTCTTGAAGTATTTATAATGCAAGCTTGTGGTTTCATAAGTTCCAATGTAGACTTATTTATTAAGTACTTTGTATCCTTAGTTAAAGGACAATGTAAAGTAACAAAATCGCTCTCCTTAAGAAGTTCTTCAAAACTAACGAATTTAATGGTTGTATCACCTAAATCCTTTGGAGTTCTGCTATATACAAGTATGTTCATTCCTAAAGCTTTAGCAACTTTCATTACCTGCTTACCAATAGTACCTGCACCAATAACTCCAAGAGTTTTGTTTTGAATTTCAAAGTGAGGTACTTGAAGATACTTTGTGAAGTTATCATAATTTTTATTTTCGATCATCCTTTGTTGCTCTGCTAATGATGAAGTTAAGTTCAATATAAATGTGATAACTAACTGAGCTACAGCTTCACTGCTATAACCTGGCACATTACATACGGCTATATTTCTTTCTTTTGCAGCTTCAATATCAATATTATTATAACCAGTACCAGCTTCACAAATTAATTTAACACTAGGAGGAAATTTCTCAATTAAGTCTCTCCCTATTATCATCTCTTTTGCAATTACAATTTCTTGATCCTTAACTCTGTTCAAAATATTATCATTACTGCTATCTTCATATTTAGTAACTTTACCTAATTCATCTAATAATGAAAAATCAAGTTTGTTATCAAAATTTATTTTACTTGAATTAAGAAATACAATATTATTCATTTATCTTCCCTACTTTACTATTAATTTATTTTTTATACCTTTATAATAGGTACATTATTACCAGCCTATTTAGATTTTTCCTGACATTATTATAACATATACTTTATAAAATAAATTATAGCTGAGACCTTCTAAGTATTAAGAAAGTCTCAGCTACTAAATTCAATTATAGATCCCCACTTTGGTAAATTTATACAAGGGTCAGACCCCTTACTTTTTATATTATACCAAATTTACTTTTTCTCCATCGCTCAATAAATTTTGTCCTTCAGTAATGACATCCAAGCCTTCTTCAACTTTTCCTGTTACTTCTGTAAATTTCTCATTTGAAATTCCAGTTTCAACGGATATTTTTTTAACCTCACCATTATCAACTGTATAAAGATAATTCACACCATTTTCCATTTTAATCGTTTCATTTGGAACCATTAAAATGTTATCCTTATTTTCAGCTGGTAAGGATATTTTAGCAAACATACCTGCTTTTACATCCTCCTTGGAATTATCAATTTTAACCTTCACAACATAGAAGTTGTTTTTAGAGCTTGTATTTGGACTTATACTTTCTATTACCCCAACCATTTTTTCATCTGGTGATGAATTTATAGTAACTGGCACAGATAGGCCTACTTGAATTTTTGAAAGCATTTTATCAGGAACATTTATTTCTGCATCTAAACTGCTATAATCTATAACGGTCACATAACCTGATTGTCCTCCAGCAAGTTGTCCTACTTCTACAGCTTTTTCTGATACAACCCCTGCTATTGGCGCTGTAATGTTTGCATTATTTATCTGTACTTGAACTGCACTCACTCCTGCTTGCGCTTGTTCTAAGGCTGCTGCTGCTGCCTTTGTAGCTTGAGGTCCTGCTTTGCTTTTTAGTAGTTCCAAGCTATCCTGTGCATTTTTTAAGTCAATAGTTATAGCATCATATTGAGCTTTTACATCATCAAACTCCTTTTTAGATACTGCATCTGCTGAATATAAAGTTTGTGTTTTGTCATAATTGTCTTTAACAGTATTATATTGAATTTGTAACTTTCCTACTAACTGTTCTGCTTGCAATAATTGTTGAACAAACCCTGAGTCGCTGGTTCTTTCTAAGTTGGCACTAGCTGCTTTCACTCCAGCTTGTGCTTGCTCAAGTTGTGGTGCATAATCTGTAGTGTCCAAGATAAATAAGGTTTGCCCTACACTAACTTTATCCCCAACCTTAACATCTACAGTTGCAACTCTTCCTCCTGTTTTCGGCAAAACCATTACTTCTTTTGCAGGTTTTAAGTTACTTGCATATTCTACCCTTGTTGAAATTGTTCCTGTTGTTATTTTTTGTGTTTTTACATTTTTAATTTCTTTGACTACTTCCACAGGTTTCTGTCTAGCAAAGCTAGAAATAATTATAACCACAACAACTGCTATAACTCCCACTACTATTAAAAACTTTTTCTTTTTCATTAATTCCTTAAACTTCATAGGTGCTCCCCCCTTCTACCACATGATTTTTCTTGTTTTTAAAAGACATTCTTTTCTTCAAATCCGCCATTAATGTATAAATAACTGGTAATACAATTGGCGAAAGAATTGTTGATGCAACCATTCCCCCAATGATTACTATAGCCATACTCTTTTTCATTTCAGTACCTTCACCCATGGATAATGCTACTGGTAACATGGAAACAATCATGGTTGCACTTGTCATTATGATTGGTCTTAATCTAGTAGCACCAGATTCTATAAGAGCATCTCTTAAATTCATTCCTCTCTTCATAAGAGTATTTGTATAATCTATAAGTAATGTACCATTTTTAGAGGCAAGTCCTTCTAACATAATCAAACCAATCATGGACATTAAGTTTAAAGTTTGACCAGTTAATGCTAGTAAACCAAAGGCTCCTATTATAGCACAAGGCAGCGCCATCATTCTTATAAATGGAGTTAAGAAGGATTCATAAAGCACTACTAAAATCATATAAACAAGAGCTAGAGATGCTAATAAAGCAAGTCCAAGAGAAGAAAAACTTTCTATCATTTGTTTTTGATTTCCTCCAAAACTTATACTATGTCCACTAGGAACAGAAAGAGCTTTTAGTTTAGCATCAATATCACTTGTAACTTCTCCAAGAACTCTTCCTTGAATATTGGCTTCAACAGTAACCATATCCTGCTTATCTTCTCTTGATATAGAAGGTGCTCCATCTATTTTTTGAATAGATGCTACTTGGCTAAGTGGAATTTGTTGTCCTTGTGAATTTGTAATTTTCAAGGATTTAAGATCTTCAGCACTATTTATTTGTCCATTTTCAAACTTTAGAGTTATATCATTTTCCTCATTTTTTGATCTATAAACTCCCACATTAGTTCCTGCCAATGCCATTCTAACAACACTTCCAACATTTGCAGTAGAAACATTGTACTGGGTAACCGCAAGATTATCTATATTTACCCTAAGTTCGCTGCTTCTTGAACTTGTAGAATTACTTATATCAGTGACTCCTTCAACTGTTTTTAATAACTTTTCAACTTCCTGTGATAAATCTCTTATAGTATCTGAATCATTACCTTTTATTTTAATTGATACAGGCTTACCACTACCACCAGAAGAAGAGGACTCCGATACATTCAAATCTACTCCAGACATATTTTTACCAAAAGCACGAACCTCTTTAGCAATATCGCTTTGACTTATTTTACGTTCACCCTTAGGCACTAAATTAACATAAATTTGAGCAACAGCTTTATCTGCGCTTTCTTGTCCATCATGTCCAATGAGGGAAAAATAATCTTTTACTTCTTTTGTTCCCTGCAAATATTTCTCCACCTCAGAAACCTTCTCATCTGTTTGTTTTAAAGTAGATCCTGGGGCAAGCTTCAAATTAATTGTAAAAGAACTCTGATCTGCCATAGGAATAAACTCTGACTTAATTAATCCCATTGGAATAAGCATTACACTAACCACAATACCTGCAGTAACTATAGCTAAAACTTTTTTCCTGTTATCTAAAGACCATATTAAAGTTTTTCTATAGTTTTCAACAAGCTTATCAAAAGACCCTTCTTTATTAGAACTTTTCTTAATAAATTTAGAACTTATTTTACTGAAATTAGAATTTATTCTGCTCAAAAAATTGTCTTTTTCTTTTTTATCTATGTTATCTTCATTGTTTTCATTTTTCAATAACCTTGAAGAAAGCATAGGTGTAATTGTAAAAGATACAATCAGAGAAAACATTGTAGCTGCAACAATTGTAAGTCCAAATTCTCTAAACATCTGTCCAACTAAACCTGACACAAGTGATACAGGAGCAAATACAACAATATCACATAAAGTTATAGCTATTGCAGCCATTCCAACTTCTTTACGTCCTTCAATAGCTGCTTGTATTGGATTTTTCCCCATATCCATATGCCGCTGAATATTTTCTATAACAACTATAGAATCATCAACCAGAGTACCTACAACAAGGGATAAGCCCATTAAAGACAGCATGTTCAAGGTAAAATGCATCTGATACATCATAAAAAATGTAGCAACCAAAGATGTTGGAATAGCTATTAAAACAACTAAAGAAGAACGAAAACTACGGAAGAACAAATAAAGCACAAGTGCAGTAGTTATAATTCCTTCAAAAAGATTATGTTTTATTTGAGTAAGTGAAGAATTAATAAAAGTAGTAGTATCCATTAAAATATTTACTTCTGTTCCCTTTGGAAGAGCCTTTTTAATATCTTCTAATTCTTTTTTCACAGAATCAGCTACTTCTACTACATTTGAATCACTTTGTTTACCAAGCATCATTGCAATAGTCTTATTACCACCATACCTTGTTAATACAGTAGCATCTGGAACTTCTAAATTAATTTTTGCAATATCACCAAGGCGTATATTTACACCATTACCTGCTGGTATCAACAGATTTCTTACAGCATCAATGGAATTGAACTGACCAATAATTCTAACAGATTGATCTAAGTTGTCTTGTTTAATATCTCCAGCAGGAATATTAACGTTTGATGCTTGCAAGGTTCCCATTAAGGCATCAATGTTAACTCCATAATACTCCATAGTGGCTTTATCAATTTTTATCATGAGCTGCTTCTTATCAGCACCCATCAATGAAATATTACCTACTCCAGGTATTTTTTCTAACCTTTGTTTTAAAATATCAGATTGATTGAAAAGTTCCTCATAACTGGCATCACCATTTATTGAAACTATCATAATAGGTATAGCACTCATATCCATTTTATATAAAATAGGCTTATCTGCAGCTTTGGGCAGCCTAGCTGAAGCAAGTTCAACAGCTTTTTGAACATCTAAATATGCAGTATTTATATTTGCACTCATTTTAAAGGTTATTGTAACAGTACCATAACCCTCTCCTGAAGATGAATTTAAAACATCAACACCACTTATTCCTGAAACTGCATCTTCAATTGGTTTTAAAATATCCTTTTTGACATCCTCTGCACTTGCACCATTATAAGTTGTCATTATTGATATGACAGGAATGTTCATAGATGGCATTAAATCTGCCCCCATGTTTTTATACCCCATAATTCCAAGTCCAATGAATAAAATAACCGCCATCCACATGGCCGCTGGTCTTTTTACTGATATTTCAGTTATACTCATTACTCTCCCCCTTTTTTCCATGTTCACAGTTTTTTTACTTATTACCTTAATTATTCTTAGTATATCATGATATGGAAAATCCAAGAATTATTTTTCAACAATTTAACAGAAAAAATTAAGTTTTAAAAAAGTATTAATTTTTATTTGTATGCTATCTGTAGTAAATTTAGAGCATACTTTTCTAATTTTTTGAGGCAACAATCCAAAATATTTTGAGTATTGTATAATATAATAAAATATATAAATATGGTATGCTTTTGAAAAAGTATGCTGTAATCAAATTGTATGCACTAATATAGCATATCTTGATAGTAATGCTTTTTTATATAATTAAAGAAACTAGCTACCTAATTATAATTTTGTAACTAGTTTCTATTCTTATAAAAGCTGATATTTTCTATATATCAATTTGTTCTGCTGCTATAATTTTAATTACATCCTATAAAGGATCCATTCATTTGTGCTTAAATTTAACCTTAGGTCACAAAGCATTTTCATATTATCCTTTATAATTTCACATGTAAAAGTATAGGTGTCATCTCCACCTATTTTTTCCTTATCTCTTCTAACTAATCTTTCAACATTAATTGATTCTATACTTTCATCATCATTTGTAATGAAGAAACATAGAGGTTTTACAATGCCTGCTGAGTCAGTCTTAGTAACTACCTGAACCGATTTATCCACTATATTCATAAGCGTTCACTCCTGTCTTTATTTTTATTTAAATAATTTCGCTTTTCCAGTCCCATATCCATTTATTTTATATAACTTATTATAATCATACTTATTACTATAGTATATAGTATCTTGGCATGCAGTCATATCTTCTGTTCCATCGCCTATATGAAATTCTAATACGCAAATTAGGCTGAGGCTTTCTAAATTCAAGAAAACCTCAGCTTTATTTTAGGAAAAAATATTTGTAAGATTTAAATTTTCTACTCTTGACTTTATTTTATCTTTATCAGTAGTATACAATCCTAAAGTCTTCATTCTATCAAAGTATTCTGCACCAGAAAATGTGTATCTTTCACTAAGCTTCCCTTCTTTAACCTTATCATTTGCATATGCAATTATATCTCCTGTAACCAGCTTTCTTGATAATTCTAACAAAGGTCTCTTTTTTAAATATTGTACTGCATTATATCCTGCTAAAGTTCCAGTCGTCATAGCTTCGGTATGTCCTACAAAAAATCCAGATTTTTCACCACCACAAAATAAATTATCTATTCCATCTACATGCATTGAATTGCTTCTAGGCGCTGCTGATAAATATCTAATTGAGTTTCCATTCCCACCTGCTAAAGGATCTAAATATACTACATCTTCTAAACCTTTAATTTTTCTTAATTTATCTATTGGATAATGAGAAGTCATAAGCTTTATACGTCCAGTATCTAATAATATAATATTTTCTCCAAATTCTAAGGTTGCATATTGCTGGCATACCTTTTGCTCTAATTTCTCTAAATGTATATCTTCCTTTGGCATTGGAATAACCATTACTCCATCTTTTTCTAAAACATTGACTATATCTCTTGATAACGACTCTTTGGAAAACTCACAAGAACCACTCATTGCGCCTTTCATGCCATTTGTTCTTTCTCCCATCAAGTCATTTACACCTGCTTTTTCACTTATACTTACTCTCGCACCAAAACTAGGACATCTTAATGTACACATCACACATCCGTTGCCATACTTTACGCAGTTAGGCATTGATCCTGTAGAACCTGTAGTTTCTATGAATACATCCCCTGTTATAATCTCTTTATTAGATAATATAACTGATTTTATTTTATTTTTTTCCTTTTCTACATCTATGATCCTGCTCTTAAAAAATATCTTTACTCCTGACTTAAGCAAATGTCTTCTAACAATTGGTTCGGCTCTTCCTACATCACATAGCCAAGCATGTTTATGTCCTGGAAAATCTATATTCTTATGAATAGCTATAGAATCCATAATTTTAATAAAATCTCCAGCACCAAGATTTATTAATTCTTCTGCTGCAGTAAATCTTCCGTTATTTCTCATTATGCCACCAACATTTCCTACTCCAAGTAATAAGTCGGTCCTTTCATACAGTTCAACTTGGGCTCCCAGCTTTGCTGCTTCCAATGCGGCCGCGCATCCTGCCCATCCTCCACCTATAATTATTACTTTCATTAATATACTCCTTTAATTATTGTTATCTATGCTCTATATATTATTCAATTACTTTTTTAAGTTGAATCTTCTCATAAGAATTGATTTTTTACTCTAATAGTAAATTTGAAGTTCTATCCACTTATTTCTTCATTAAAACAGAATATAATTTTTTAAAATAATACACAAAAGTGCAATGCACTCTACTTAACTCTTTTTATCTTTTGATATAATAAACAAACTTTTCTTAATAATGCAAAAAATCAAATAAATCTTAATAAATAATAATTATTATTTACAATCAAAATAAAATATAGTAGAATAAATTAAAAGTTAATTGTATTAATATTTTTTATAAACATACTAGTTGTATAAAATTAAATTTAGACAAATTATACTGTCTAGAAATTAATTTTATATCTAATAACTAAAAATAATCTATATAAGTTCCAATTATTAATATTATATTGTCAATCACTTGTTAAAATTCTAAGGATAAAGTTCACGTATCTAAATGCAACATTTGTACATTCACTTTTCTTTCTGAATTTCTTAAATTGATATATACAATATAATCACAACTTATATACATATCCATAAATAAAATTTATTTTGAAAAGGGAGAGATTAAAATGGAATTAAAAAACTTAATTGAAACTAAAAATTTAAATTCAAAAATTACTTTAAAAAATCCTATAGTTATGGCTCCAATGACTACTTTTTCAGCAAATGAAGATGGAACAGTTTCTGATGCTGAATTAAGTTATTACAAAAAAAGAGCTAAGGAAGTTGGTATGGTAATTACAGCAACAACATATGTAACCCCTTCTGGCAAAGGCTTCAAAGGAGAATTCGCTGCCTATAATGACAGCTTTTTACCTAGTTTAAAGAAATTATCAGAAGCTATAAAAAGTGAAGGTGCATTAGCAATTCTACAGATCTTTCATGCTGGAAGAATGGCACTTCCTGATGAAATACCTGGAGGTCAACCTATTAGTGCGAGCGCTGTAGCTGCTGAAAGACCTGGTGCAGTTACACCAAAAGAAATGACAGAAACTGAGATTCAAGATACAATAAAAGCTTTTGGCGAAACAACAAAACTCGCAATAGAAGCTGGTTTCGATGGTGTAGAAATTCATGGTGCTAACACATACTTATTACAACAATTCATTTCACCTCACTCAAACAAAAGAGAAGATTTTTGGGGTGGAGACAGAGATAAGAGAAGAAATTTCCCATTAGCTGTCATAGCAGAAGTTAAAAAAACAGCAAAAGAAAAAGATGCTGAAAACTTCATAATTGGTTACCGTTTTTCACCAGAAGAACTTGAAAATCCAGGAATAACATTAGAAGATACTCTTTCTTTGGTAGATATATTAGCTGATCAAGGATTAAGTTATTTGCATGTTTCGCTAATGAATTTTTGGCAAAGTTCAATACGCGATGCAAGTGAAACTACTCCTGTTATTAATAAACTATTAGACAAAATTAATGGTAGAGTTCCATTAATAGGAGTTGGAGCTATTAATACACCTGATGATGCTATTAAGGCCTTAGAAACTGGTGTTGATTTTATTGCACTTGGTAGAGAAATAATTATTGAACCTGATTGGACTAGTAAAATTCAACTTGGTAAAACTTCTGAAATCCGTACTAAGTTAAATAAAAATGATAGAGAAGCTTTATCTGTACCAGTTCCTCTTTGGAATGCAATTGTAAATACACCTGGTTGGTTCCCAATTGAAGAGTAATAATTTAATATATTAATTGGTAAAAACTCTATAACAATACTTATAAAAAATCATTGTTATAGAGTTTTCTTTTTTTACTATATCTTTAAAATATCTTGGTGCATTCCATTTTCTATTGCATTATATAACACAATAGGAACTACTGTAGGTACATTAAACCATTTACTATAGTTACGGATTTTTTTACTGTTTTACTCTTATAAATATTAGATTATTTTCTAAAAGCTGATTACATTTTCTCTTATTTCATCCCATTTTAGAGCATCTCGGATACCCTCCTCAATAGAGTAACCCGCCTCCCACTCAATAAGCTCCTTAGCCCTAGAAACATTAGCAAAAGCGCCTGGCACATCTCCTAATCTTGGGTTATCATCTTCTTTATTAATTTGTTTTCCAATTACTTTTTCAAAAGAAGCAACAAGTTCTTTAACAGTGACTCCAGCACCAGTTCCTAGATTAATTACCATATACGAAGCTTTTTGACCTTCATATAAATTGAAGGCTCTATCAAAATTTTCAATAGCTTTAACATGAGCTATAGCAAGATCCCACACATGAATATAGTCTCTTATTGCTGATCCATCCCTTGTTGACCAATTTGTACCAGTTATTTTAAAAACCTTTCCTTCTTCAGAAGCTGAATTAAGTAACTTTCCAAGTACATGGCTTGGATTTTTTATGTGAGCACCAGACCTAAGCTTTGGATCAGCTCCTATTAAATTGAAATACCTTAAGGATATTCCTCTCATTCCATAAGCTTCACAAAAATCTTCTAAAATCATTTCCATCATATACTTTGTACGAGCATATGGACTTCTAGGATTCAAAGGTGAATTTTCTGATACCATAAAACCTTCAACATCATCATATATTGAAGCAGAAGAACTAAATACTATATTTTTACAGCCTAAATCACTTAAATTTTTAAATAACTCTATAGATTTTGTAACATTCTCATTATAATATTCATATGGTTTTTCAACTGACTCTGGTACTACAACCAATGCAGCTAAGTGAATGGTAAACTGAATTTCTGGATTTTCTGCAAATATTTTTTCTAGTAAACTCCTATCAGCAATATCACCTTTATAGAATATTTTACCTTTAGTAAATTCTTCTCTACCTCGAACAAGAGAGTCTAGAATTATTGGAGTATGTCCATTATCCTCGAGTGCAGAACATACTGTACTGCCTATATAACCTGCCCCACCTGTAACTAATACTTTCATCATAATCATCCTTTCCATATTTATTGACATATATAATTCAATTGAAAATATACAATTGATAATTAACAATTAATGTTGAAATTCTCATAGAATTTCTTCAAATTATTTTTTCTTGAAATATATAATTTGAATTAGAACTTACGCACATTAAATTTATTAATATCTCTAACTTTGGTAATACTTACTTATTATTTTTTTGAATGTGCTTTAAACACTCCTGTATCCTTTGTAATAAAAATATCTCCTGTTGCTTTCATCTTACTCTCAACAAAGCTTTCAAAATTCTTTAGATTTTCACCTACTAATATTTCCTTTGAATTCCCTGTTGTAGAATATAAATAATTAATAATAGGTTCAATTTCAGACACTATAAGTGAATCTTCATACCTTAATAACTCAATTGTATCAAAATAGTTGGAAATTTGAGTTGCTCCATTTTCAAGTCCAAAGTCCTCTGCAAAATCTGATTGTGCTATAACTATATTTGATTTAAACTCTTTGAGTAGTTCTCTCAGTTCAATGAGATGATTCTTTCCAATAGTAGCTAAATACAAGTATCCTTTAGGTTTCAAAACTCTTTTAATTTCTGAAAGTGCTTTTTGTTTGTCAGATATGTGATAAAAAATATGATCTGCAATGACAACATCAAAGCTATTGTCCTCATAAGGTATATTTTGAGCATCCACACGATTAAAGTTTAATTTTTTTGAGTAGTCTCCTAAATTCTGCCTTGCATCTTCAAGCATCCCTTCAGATATATCTGTTAATGTTATTTTGCAATTCTTTGGAATTCTATCCACATTTCTAATCCATAAACTTCCATTGCCACAGCCAAGCTCTAAAACTGTCATATCCTCACAAAGGTCCAATTGATCATAAAACCATTTATGCCAACCATATTTATTTGTACTGAATAAATCGTGAAGACTTATTCGTGCAGATAAATTAGCTGAATTTTTGTATTGATTTAACCATATCTTTTCTGTATTTATTATTTTTATTATGTTGGTAAATTTAGTCCAATCAAGACTACTTTCATTATCCATCATAAGTTCTGCTTCATTTATAGCCTTCTTCACTAAAACAAGATGATTAATCTTTTCATCGATTATGTCCATTTGCATATTTAAAGATTCTCTAACATTATTCTTAAGATAATCTGATTTTATAAGTTCCTTAATTTCTTCTAGAGAAAAACCTATGAACTTTAGAGTCAATATCTTTTGAAGTTTTTGAAAATCTTCGTCACTATAAAGTCTATAACCAGCCTCATTATAACTACTTGGACACAAAAGACCTTCCTTATGATAATGATGAATAGTCTTTAAGGTTATTCCAGCTTTTTTTGCAAATATTCCTGCCGTATAAAATACTTTCTCCTTTTCCATGAACTTCCCTCCCTCAATTACATTATAGGGGTTATCCTAAGGTCAAGGTCAAGGTCAATGGGTATTTTTTTATTATTTTTTATGTAATATAGGTTGTTGAATAAATAGAATCTGTAAAAAATAAATAAGCCATTCCTTTGTGATATAATAATTTCGCTAAAAACATAATA
>NZ_JAABNP010000078.1 GCF_009928485.1 Clostridium sp. C2-6-12
AAACCGAAAAGGAGTATCTCTTCTGATTAAAATTTAATCATTTTGCGACACTCCCCTTTTGGATTTTAATACTGTCACATATATAATAAAAATATAAAAAAATTAAATTTTTTACAAAAAAGGGTTGCATAATTAGAAAAAGCTGATATAATAGTAAAAGTAATGACGTTCCGCGATAGCTCAATGGTGGAGCACTCGGCTGTTAACCGATAGGTTGGAGGTTCGAGCCCTCTTCGCGGAGCCATTTTTTTATAATTTTTTAATATTAACGATAATTTAGAAATGTAAAGTTGTAGTGAGATTATATATATATCTACTACAGCTTTTTTTATTTTGTGCGATATTTAAAAGTTACATATATAACTTTTGAATTTGTGTTAAGAATATTTGATATGAATTTAATAGATACAATGGGGTTAGGTTGTGGTTAATTTAAGAAAAAGCAAAAGAATAATAATATTTTTAAAATTTTTTAATAAATAGGGTTGCATAATTAATAAAAACTGATATAATAGTAAAAGTAATGACGTTCCGCGATAGCTCAATGGTGGAGCACTCGGCTGTTAACCGATAGGTTGGAGGTTCGAGCCCTCTTCGCGGAGCCATTTTTTTATATTTTAATATAAGCAGATAGAATTGTTTAGGGTGGAATTTATTTCCACCCTTTTTATGTTAAAAATCAATAGAGTAAATAAAAGTTTCAAACTTATATAACATTTGGCTTGTTATCAATAAAGTCAAAGTCGTCTAGAATTATGTCTACTGTATACTTTTTTTCGTTATGTTTATCTAGATAGATTCCTGTTCTAAGTTTTCCTTGTATAGATAATTTATAACCTTTTGATATATACTGAGAAAGTATTTCAGCCTTTCTATCAAAAGCAACGATATTTATAAAGTTTGCTGATTTTTCCTTTGTTGTGGGATTATATTCATCTACTGCTAAAGTGAATTTTACATAACTCCTTTCATTAGATCCGTAGTGTTGAACTTCTAAATCCTTAGTTACTCTGCCTATTAAATATACTTTATTCATATATTACCTCCTGAAAATTATTTGTTTTAAGTCTAGACAGAAACATCTATTCGTATTCGATTAAAAAATAAAAAATAAAAAATAAAAAATAGGGTTGCATAATTAGAAAAAGCTGATATAATAGTAAAAGTAATGACGTTCCGCGATAGCTCAATGGTGGAGCACTCGGCTGTTAACCGATAGGTTGGAGGTTCGAGTCCTCTTCGCGGAGCCATTTTTTTATATTTTTTTAGAAGTATTTTTAATCTTGACATATAAGATGATTTTGTTAAAATTAATTTATCAATTAAATATTACACGTAGATGAAGAAGAGTAGTTTATAAATCAATTATAGAGAGATGATGTTTGGTGCAAATCATTATTGATTTAAAGCGAAGGGCGCTTTTGAGTGTAGAAGAGTTTAAAGAATAAAGATGGGCTTAAGCCAAGAAGGGTGGAACCGCGGAAGTAAATTTCGTCCCTTTGTGGTTTTAAGGCTTTTTTTATTTTATAAAAATGTATTTGGAGGGATAAATAATGGCAGTAGAAAAAACAATGGATAAGATTGTAGCACTTTGTAAAAACAGAGGATTTGTATTCCCAGGATCAGATATATATGGCGGATTAGCTAATTCGTGGGATTACGGTCCATTGGGAGTAGAATTTAAAAATAATGTAAAAAAGGCATGGTGGAAAAAATTCGTTCAAGAAAGTCCTTATAATGTTGGATTGGATTCTGCAATTTTAATGAATAGAGAAGTTTGGGTTGCGTCAGGTCACGTTGGTGGATTCTCAGACCCATTAATGGATTGTAAGGAATGTAGAGCAAGATTCAGAGCTGATAAGATAGTTGAAGATCACATGACAGAAAATGGTGCAGAAGTAGCAAGCGCTGATGGATGGACTAATGAACAATTAAAAGAGTACATTGAAAGCAATAATATAGTTTGTCCTAAATGTGGAAAGATGAATTATACAGATATAAGAAAGTTTAATCTTATGTTTAAAACATTCCAAGGTGTTACTGAAGATTCAAAGGCAGAAATTTATTTAAGACCTGAAACTGCACAAGGTATATTTGTTAACTTTAAAGCTGTACAAAGAACTTCAAGAAAAAAAGTACCATTTGGTATAGCTCAAATAGGAAAATCTTTTAGAAATGAAATTACTCCTGGGAATTTTACATTTAGAACAAGAGAATTCGAACAAATGGAATTAGAATTTTTCTGTAAACCAGGAACAGATTTAGAATGGCATAAATACTGGAAGGATTATTGCTGGAATTTCTTACTTAACTTAAGTGTGAAACCAGAAAATCTAAGAATGAGAGATCATGGAGAAGAAGAATTATCATTCTATTCAAATGCAACTTCAGATATAGAATACTTATTCCCATTTGGATGGGGTGAACTATGGGGAATAGCAGATAGAACTGACTATGATTTGACAAAGCACCAAGAGCATTCTGGTCAAGATTTAAGTTATTTAGACCAAACAACTAATGAAAAATATATACCATATGTTATAGAACCATCATTAGGAGCTGATAGAGTTGCCTTAGCATTCTTAATCGAAGCTTATGATGAAGAAGAATTAGAAGACGGAGATGTTAGAACAGTAATGCATTTACATCCAGCATTAGCTCCATTTAAAGCAGCTATTTTACCTCTTTCTAAAAAGCTTTCAGAAAAAGCTTTAGATGTTTATGCAGAATTAAGCAAGAAGTTCAATCTTGATTTCGATGAAACTGGAAGTATAGGAAAGAGATATAGAAGACAAGATGAAATAGGAACACCTTACTGTATAACAATTGATTTTGAAACATTAGAAGATGGGGCTGTTACTATTAGAAACAGAGACACTATGGAACAAGAAAGAATTCAAATAAGCGAATTAGAAAAGTATATAGAAAAAAGTTTGGAATTTTAATAAAAATACAACCCATTGAATAATTGTCAGTGGGTTGTATTTTGTTGTTTTTATAATTACAAACAATACGGTATTTGTATAGAATGAATATTTTTATAGTGCTATAATTGAATTTAGGAAGAATATAAAATAATCATATAAATAATTTTAATTTGGAGGATTGAAATGGGAAAAGACTTTAAGGAGTTTAAGCAATTTATTTCAAATAAAAAGGTTGCAGTTGTTGGTATCGGAGTAAGTAATATTCCATTAATAAATTTCTTGTTAGATTTAGGGGCAGTAGTTACGGCTTTTGATCAAAAAACTAAAGAAGAATTAGGAGACGTGGGAGAAGATTTTGATAGAAAAGGTGTTAAGTTAGAACTTGGAGAAGGTTATTTAAATAACCTTACTGGATTTGAAGTTGTATTTAAAACTCCATCTATGAGAATCGATAGTGATGCATTAGTAAAAGCTAAAAATGAGGGTGCATACATTACTTCTGAAATGGAGGAGTTTGTAAGATATACTAAAGGAAAAATATATGGAATAACAGGTAGTGATGGTAAAACAACAACAACAACTATTATTTCTAAATTATTAGAAGAGCAAGGGTATAAAACTTGGGTTGGTGGAAATATAGGAACTCCATTATTTTCACAAATAGAAAGTATAAAGGAAGAAGATAGAGTAGTATTGGAGTTATCAAGTTTTCAACTTATGACTATGACTGATAATATAGATATTGCAATATGTACTAATTTGGCTCCGAATCATTTAGATATGCATAAGGATATGCAGGAATATATAGACGCAAAGAAAAATATATTCTTATATCAAAATTCCAATAGTGTTTTAGTTATAAATAGGGAAAATGAAATTACTTATGAATTTAAGAAAGAAGCAAAGGGAATTGTTAGAGAATTTAGTTCGAAGAGAGAAATAAGTGATGGAGCATATTATAGTGATGGAATTCTTTATCTAGAAGGAAAAGAAGTTTGTAAAAAAGAAGATATTGTAATTAAGGGTATGCATAATGTTGAAAATTATCTTGCTGCATTTATATCAACTAAGGATGATGTATCTATAGAAACAATGAAGAAAGTTGCGGAGACTTTCAAAGGTGTTGAACATAGATGTGAACTTGTAAGAGAAATAGGTGGAGTAAAATACTATAATGATTCCATTGCTTCAAGTCCAACAAGAACTTTAGCAGGTCTTAAAGCCTTTGATGAGAAAGTGATATTAATTGCAGGAGGATATGATAAACATATACCTTTTGAACCTTTAGCATATGAAGGGTATCCTTATATAAAGGAATTAATTCTTATTGGAGCAACAAAAGAAAAAATAAAAGATGTTTTTGATAAGTTATATGAAGAAAAAGGTGTAAAAGTTAATATAAAAATAGCTGAATCATTAAAAAATGCTGTAAATATAGCTAAGGATAATGCAGTAGAAGGTGATATTATAACACTGTCTCCAGCATGTGCGTCATTTGATATGTATCCGAATTTTATGGTTAGAGGAAATGAATTTAAAGATATAGTAAATAGCTTGTAAATATTAATAACACTTCTACAATATAAGTTTAATTACTCAAGTATATATTTGGAGGTTATTTGTAATAAAGTGAAGGGTATAGTTGAGTCATTAAAGTACAAAGAAGGATATATAAAATTAGAACATCTGATTTTATATATCCTTTTGTTATTTGAAGTTATGCAGATATTTTTTTGTAATAGATGTTATTTACATTAATGCTTGGGCTATAAAAAATGCCCTTGGTTGTTAAATAATAATCATTAATTCCTTGAGTGATTTCAGATTTATATGTTGCAGTTAAATTTTTGAGATCTACTGATAGTGAATATAAATTATTAGAATCATCTCCGTTAATAAAATATAATGATTTATTAATAATTTTTAACTTGAATCCATTCATTATGTAAATTCTTTTAGAAGACAAATCAGAAGGATCGATTGAATATAAATTATTATTGTCTGAAGAATTAAAGAAAAGCAACTGACCTTCATATACTACAAAACTATTAGCTGTGTAGTCGGTAAGTTTTTGTTTATTTGTCCCATCAGTTTTTATTGAATATAATTTCGAATTATCGCTCAGGTTTTGATATATGATGAAGTCTCCGTTTATTATAAATGAACCTACATTATCTGGACATACCAACATAGAATTAGAGTTTAAAGTATCAAATTTATAAACTTTATTATTATCATCTTTGTTCGTATAGAACAAATCTGTATTAACAGAAATCAAGTTGTTTACTGAATGAGTTGTTAATTTTGTGTAGGTTTTATTAGTAAGTTTTAGAGAACTTAATGCGTTGTTATTTACTCCATCAGAAAAATAAACTATATCATCAATTAAAGAAATATTATCAGCGGAGTATTCTGCAAAATCTTTTACAGCTTTACTTTCTAGAATGTTCTCTGGCAATGGATCAGGAATTATTGAAATTCTGTTATTTTCATCTGGGTTAGGAAATATCAAGTTGTTTCCGTTAAAAACAAAGGGGCAAAAATATGATGAATTATCGCTTAAAATCAATGTATTTGCTTGGTTAACAGTAGATAAATCAGAGGTTGCTTGAGTTGATGAACCTAAAGTATTATTAGAAGCAGTTGAATTTGTAGAGGTTTTAGAAGTATTTGCGCAACCAGTAAATAAAAATATGGCAAGTGATAATAATAGATATAATATTTTTTTATTCATTATTAAAATCTCCCTAAAATTAAATTGTATATAAATATTATCATATATTTTATAGTGCAAATTATTTCACTGCATAAAATGTATACAATAAGTAAATGTGATGTAGTTTGTTTAACTTGGAACATATATATTAAATTGGTTATCATATGTTGTTATTAATAATTAAATACATAGAGTATATGATTAATTTAATAAAAATAATAAATATAGTAATTAATATGCAAAATAAAACCTATATTAATATTAAAATAAATTAGTATAAGAGTAAAGTAAACAAGTGCTATTTTATAGAGTTCTTATAAATTTTGAACTTTTCTAAAATCAACTTTTCCAGGTGTATCAAGCTAAATATTATAGTGAATTAAGCAGAAAAACTGCAATAGAATGAGATAATTCAGTCAAATCAACAATAATATATTAATTGATTAGAAAAAACATGATACTATAATATTCGTTGTCGCGAAAGTGACATAAAGAAATGAGAAGCGTATTAGAAAATATCTAAATATTTATAAAAAATAAATGTTGACAAGAAGTTCTAAGGATGTTATCATAATAAAGCAGTCGAGAGACGCAGTGAGATCTTTGAAAATTGAACAGAATAAGATAAATACATTTAAGTAAACCAGCAATT
>NZ_JAABNP010000079.1 GCF_009928485.1 Clostridium sp. C2-6-12
TATTATGATTCTGGAATTTTATCTGAATTTTAACCTGTGAATAAGTCGGAAAAAAGGGCGATTTTGGCGTGGCGGACTTTATTATGAGGGAGGAATTGGGAGAGGGCGGGAAGGAAGTGGTGGAGAGGGCGGAGAGGGTGCGGGAGTGATGGGATGGGTTTGGGGGACAATTTTATCTGCTAACAATTACTGTCACAGCAAAAAAAAGTCGTGTCAAAACTTCTAAAGTCGTGTCACGGAAAATAAAGTTGTGTTAAGTATGTAGAAAGACTATGCAAAGAAGAATGGAGCAATCCTCTTCAAGAGCATAGTCTTTTTTGCGTGTTTGGAAAGAATAAAATATGAAAGAAGCCAGAAATAATGAGGGATTAAGCAATGTGAAAGAGAGCCTAAATTTTAAGCAGCATTCGCATCGGCGTCAGCCATGAGCAGAAAGAAGAGGTTAATTTAGGCTCTTTGTGACACAACTTTATTTTGCTAATCGGGGGAGATTTTTTCTTTTTTGCTTCCGTTTTTACTCTTTTTTGTTATTTGTTAGGCGAAAATTCTTGACACGACTTTATTTAACCCCTAATTTTGGAAAATAGGGGTGAGGGGAGATAGATTGCGGGTTCAATGGGTGTTGGCAGCGCTTTTTTCGTGACACGACTTTTTTTTGCTGATACAATTACTAGCTTAAAGGCTAATTGTACAATTAAATATTTAAAATAATACATAGCACACATCATATTTTTTGAAATAAAATTTTTAAGATATGACGTGTGCTATTTTTTTATTGTTACAGAACTAATTAATTATAATTAGCAAGAACTTGTTCTTAAATCAAAGGTTTCAATTGGCTCTGGACCTCTTAAGATTTTTCTTCTTATATGAAGACTACCATCTGAAGAAGTTCTAATCTTCCATTCAATCAACATTATCTGTCCATTTACTATCTCAATCCCTTGTATTCCGCTTGCTCTAACACATGAGCCATCATTGAAGTAAGGTATTTCATTAACTTTTGGAAAATGTGGTCTATGGGTATGCCCACAGATGATCATGATTTTGTTGCTTTTAATCCAATCACTATAAATACGTTCAATTTTATGAATCTTTTCTGAACTTTTTACAGGGCTTGCGGGATTTATAAATCCTACTGAATGAAGAAATCTCCAAAAATATCTTACTGTAAACCTAGTGAAAAACCATATCTTGTCATTCATTATGTCTCCTTGATGACCATGAACGGTTAATATTTCCTGACCAGTATTTTTGTGCTTAAAAATTATTGACTCATATACTTGGATATTGGGGAATAATTCTATTTCTTCTTCGTTATAATCATCATAAAATTTATAATAATTCTTCTCTACAAAATTTTTATATTTTAACTGTATGTTATGATTGCCATATAGCATAATCAATCTATCAGAATTGAAGAACTTTTTTAATAGAGAATATACATCATCATGTGCAAGTCTTATGTGTTTAAAATTAGAGTGTTCCCAAAGTTCATCTCCATCTCCAACTTCAACATAAGTATAACCATTATTAAAATAAAATTCTAATGCAAATAAAAAGATATTTTGATTTTTTGCAAATTCATCAGATGGAGTACAATCGCCTCTATGACAATCACTGAAAAATATATATTTAGAATTATCATCAAAATATTCAATTCTGGCATTATTATAAGCTTCTGTTAATCTTTTTTTTGCTAGCTTCTTTTCTAATATCATATAACACCGTTACACAAAATCTATTAAAATCTATTATACTGAGATTTCTTTTTATGTATAAATAAGTTTTACTTCTATTTTGCTTTTATACTATTATTAGATTTAATAAATTTATAACGGTATTCACCGTCCTTTCCTATTTGAATTTTCCTTACTGTCTTCGTGCAATAATCTCTTGAATTTATTATAACTCAAACATATGTAATTAATATGGTATTTTGAATAATAATATATTTAAAAACTCAAAAATTTTAATTATTTGAGTTTGTGTATTATTCGTTCGAATTGTGACAAAATTGTAATAATAATGTGTTATAATTAATAAATATATATATTTTGTGGTTAATAATATGATAAAAATGTAAAATAAAAATTATATATATTAATACAATAATATATAATATTAGTTGCAACTGAGGATATATCATAAAAAAGAGAGGTTAAAAAATATGAATGACAAACAAAAAAATATACTAGTAGCTGAAGATAATCCAAGTACTAGAAAACTTATAAAGCTTATTTTAGAAAAGGCAAGTTATAACGTAAGTGAAGCATCAAATGGCGAAGAAGCAATTGATATATACAATGCATTAGGCGATATTGATTTAGTAATTACAGATATATATATGCCAAAAAAAACTGGTTTGGAATTAGTAGTAGAAATAAGAAAAGAAAATAAAGATATTAGCATAATTATTTTTTCTGATGGAGGGGAAAATAATTTTTCAAATGAGTTGGGTGTTTGTGAAGCTTTAGGTGCTACTTATTTTATGAAGAAAGAATTAATTTTGGATGATTTGGTTAAACTAGTAGATAAAATATTTTCTTAGAATATTATAATAAAGTAAAAATCCTAGTAAAGTTTATAAGCTTTGCTAGGTTATTTTTTATTACAGTCTAAAAATGGAGGGGAGGTAGAAATTAACAACCCAAAAGTGTAAAATACAGTTTAGAAGTATATATGGATATATATATATTATTCCAAAAGAGATTTAATATAAACAAAAATTTAGAATTAGAGGAATTAGCTATAAAGAATATGTTTAAATTAAGTGCGATTTTAGTTATAACATTAAATGTCACTTCGTATGTTGTTGTAATAGTCGTAGTCTTACTATTAGTTTTATTATCATCATTAATATTGATTTGATAAGAAACACTATAATGTAAAGGTATGGAAATAATAATTCATAGTGGGGAAGATAAGTTTGAGTATAGAAAAAAGTATGCAAAAATAAATCAACTATATAATTATGCAAGGAAAAATACTATGTTTAAGAAGGTGATTATTATAAATAAACCAGTAATAATAGCAGTGTCAGGTGTTACAGCAAGTGGAAAGACAACCATAATAAATGAACTCAATAAAAAAATAAAAAATTCTAAATCACTTCATTTTGATGATTATGACTTTGAAGGAGAAGTTGAAGACTTTCATCAATGGGTGGTAAATGGAGCAGACTATAATGTATGGAACTTGGAGCCATTAGAAAAAGATATATTGAAACTAAAAGAAGATAAGAAAGTTAAATACATTTTTTTGGATTATCCATTTGCATATAAAAATGATTTGATTAAATCATTTATAGATTGTGCAATTTTCATTGACACTCCTTTAGATATAGCAATGGCAAGACGTGTGCTACGTGATATGCATGATGCTACTGGAGATGAAATTAGGGAAGATATGAGTTTTTATTTGAAATATGCGAGAATTGCATATGAAGAGATGCTAAAGACTATTTTACCAAATTCGGATTATGTAATTGATGGAAGTCTACAGTTAGATGAAATTATAAATAATATTATAGATATATTAAAAGTTAAATATTCGTTTAAAATGGAAGAGGAAAATTCATAATTATTATATTTAGAAATCTAGGCAGTTAGGATGGTAAGGTTAAATTTGCTATCCTATTTTTTATGAAAAGCACATTAGTTTATATTAATGTATTCATAAAAATAAGAAATACTTGAGTAATAGATGAGTTAAATTTAAGGTGGTGGATAAGATGTGTAAAAGAAATACAAAGAAAATTAATATTTTAGAATTATTATAATCAGAAAGTAATAGAATGTGATGAAATAATTTAAAAATTAAGATATATATTGATTTAATTTGTTATAATTGTATTAATAAATATGTTGGAAGGATGAGAATTATGAACGATTGGAAAGTTAAATTTTTAAGGAAACTATTTTTTTATAAAGAGACTGTAGGGGATTTAGATATTAGTGATAAATTAGAGGAATTTATAGATATAGAATATGATCTTATCGTTGATAGCTACGGAACGGATTATTTTATTTATGAAGAAGATGGCTTTAGAATATGGATTGATCAAAATATTGGATCTGATAAAAAACAAGGGGAAGCAGATAATAGATTAAAAAGACTAGAGCAATGGCTAGAATCCAAAAAACTAATTGAATGGCTTAATATAATATATATTAAAGAATAAACGCGAGTACTAATAAGCATCGTATAAATGTATTCTTTTTAGTTAGTAGAATTTTTTTAGTATTTTAGCAGACTAGGTATTATTTATCTAGTCTTTTTGTAGATTGTCAAGTACTTTTGACCCACTTTTGCAAATAAAATTGACCCACTAA
>NZ_JAABNP010000080.1 GCF_009928485.1 Clostridium sp. C2-6-12
GAGCACCTGACTCTTAATCAGGGTGTCCAGGGTTCGAATCCCTGATGACGCACCAAGGCAAAGATTGCTAAATTAAATTTTAGCAGTCTTTTTTGTTGTATATAAAATATAATGAAAAATTAAATGCTTTAAAGCTATGCTTCATTAAACAAGTTTAAATAAAATATCTTTTAGACGTAAAAAAGATTTAATTTCGCTGTTATATTTAATTTTAGATTATATAAATTAATAGAAAACTTAAAAAATTTAAACAAAAACTATAAAGTCGAACGATGAATATAATAATGACTTTATTTTATTAGCATTTAGAGAAGTTGAAAATATTAGTATAAAATTATTTGTATTTTAAATTTCATGAAAGAAGTTAAACAGTTATATAGTTAATATATAATAAAATTATGAATTATTTATATAATATTTAAGTTGATTAGCGTTGTCTCCATAGTATTAAGTTGAAATAATTTTTTTTATAAGACATAATGAAATTATAAATATTATTGAATTTAGAAGGTATTAAGAAGTAAAAAAGAATACTATATTAATTAATATAATCATAATTTAAAGGAGAAATGTACATGAGTTTAAGAAAGAGTAGAGTTGCAATTGTAGGAACTGGGTTAGTAGGATCAAGTACAGCGTTTAGTCTTATAACACAAGGAGTTTGTGATGAGATATTAATGATAGACATAAATGAGGAAAGAGCACTTGGTGAGGTTATGGATTTAAACCATTGTATTGAATACTTAAATAGAAATACAAAGGTCACTAAGGGGAGTTATGAACAATGTGGAGATGTAGATATCATTGTAATAACAGCTGGAGCACCACCTAAGCCGGGTCAAACAAGATTAGATACATTAGAATTATCAGCTAAAATAGTGGAATCAATTGTAAATCCAATAATGAAAAGTGGATTTCAAGGACATTTCATTGTTATATCAAATCCAGTAGATATGATTGCATATCATGTATATCAAATTTCTGGACTTCCTAAAAGCCATATAATAGGAACTGGAACATCTGTTGATTCGGCTAGGTTAAAGAATTTTATTGGTGATTTATTAAATGTGGATCCACGTAGTGTTCAAGCATATTCAATGGGGGAACACGGAGATTCACAAATGGTACCATGGTCACATGTTACAGTTGGTGGAAAGTCATTTTATGAAATATTAAAAGATAATAAAGATAGAGTAGGAAATGTAGATTTAGATAAATTAGTTTTAGAAACAGCCAGAGCTGGATGGGAGGTATATAATAGAAAAGGAACAACATACTATGGGATAGCAACAGCTGCTGTTGGAATAATAAAGGCTATTATGAATAATGAAAATAAAATAATGCCAGTATCGACATTATTAGAAGGTGAGTATGGCGAAAGAGATGTGTTTTGTGGTGTGCCAGCAGTTTTAAACGCGGATGGAGTTAAGGAAGTTGTTGAAATACATATGACAGATGAAGAACTAGATAAATTTAAAAAATCAGCGGCTTTAATAAAAGAATACATTAAAAAAATAAAATAAATTTATTTTATGAATAAGTGTTGACACAATTGATTATGTTATGTATAATAATATCTTGTTGAGACAAGTTTTCGACAAGATATTCTAACATTAGATATTAGAATAATCTCGTGATGATGGCATAGAGGTAACACTCCTTCCCATTCCGAACAGGACAGTTAAGGTCTATAGCGCCGATGGTACTGCACGGGTGACTGTGTGGCAGAGTAGGACGTTGCGAGGTAAGATGGTTCACTAGCTCAGTCGGTAGAGCACATGACTTTTAATCATGGTGTCCCGGGTTCGATTCCCGGGTGAGCCACCAATTACTTTTTGTTTTATATTAAAGTAATTTTTATTTAGAACTTGCTTAGTATTTATATAAAAAAAGAATCTCTTAAAATAACTAAAGTTATTTTAAGAGATTCTTTTTTTATTATATTAACAATAAGGAATGGGGATTATAGAGATTTGAATTTACCACAGATGTCTTCTTTTATAAAAGTAAGAAACTTTTTTAAAGTTATGAGATCATCTTTAAATGAAGTTTCTTCTTGGTTAGAAGATAAATAACCGTTATTAAACATAGTAAGAGCAAAAAATAAAATGCCTAAGTTTATGTATAAATCCTTTATATCGGCAATAAATAAGTTACTTATTCCAATAAAATCTAAGCTACCGCCATAAAATACCTTGTCTATGAGAGAGCATACTGCACCACAACTCACAAAGATAAAGCACATATCAGACCAAAAGTCTTTATTTCCATTATGCAAGTAATATCGATATACTTCAATAAAAATAAGAATGGCAAATATGTTTAAGGTTATAAGAATAGGAAAGCTTACAGAAGTACCAAATCTAGCATTTAGCCAGGAACCATCTGTATTAATTATAGGTCTAAAATATAACATTCCTTTTATTATAGGAAAATCATTGTTGAACCATAAGAATTTTATTAATAATTTTACTCCTTGATCAAATAATAGAAAACAAAAAAATAGAAGTATTAATATTCTTGAATTAAATCCATTCTCATGTTTAACTCCTAAAGAATAAGTTAATAGTCCAACCAAAGCAAATAATAGAATCAATATAATATTGAATAAAATTGTTTTAAAATCATTAATTCTTCCAGTAAAAAGTTCAAATAATACATATATAAACCACATTAATGGGAGAAAGCATACAGTTAATGCTTTTTTATTTTTCATGCGAGTACCTCCAATTGTAATTAAATTAATGCTATATTAAAGTTTAACATAAGGGAAAAATAAATTCACTACTATTAAATCAATTTAATTTAGTTTAATATAGAAGTGAGGGAAAATATACATATGTCTAAAGAAATTGTGGGTAAAGAATTATTGATATGTTGTATATTTATTAAAAGATACTAAGGTATAAATTTATGAAAATATTGAGAAAGAAGGTATAAAATTATGTTAACAATTTTAGCTGTATCAGATTCTATAGGGGAAACAGCTCATCAAGTTGCAGTTGCAGCAGCAAGTCAATTTACAGAAAAGGTTGAAGTTAAAAGAATTCCATATGTTAAAGCTTTAGAAGATATTGAAGATGTAATGAAAGTTGTAGAAGAATGTGAAAATGTAATTATAGTATCTACAATAATTACTGTTAGTGTAAGAGAACATTTAACACAAAAAGCAATGGAAAAGAATATATCAGTTATGAATGTACTAGGTCCAATCATAAATGTTGCATCCACAATATTAAAAACACACCCTACATATAATCCAGGAGCGATGAGACAAACAGATGAAGTATACTTTAAAAGAATAGAAGCAATGGAATTTGCAATGCAGTATGATGATAGCAAAGATTATAGAGGATTAAAAAATGCCGATGTTGTATTAATTGGTCTTTCAAGAACATCAAAGACCCCGCTATGCATGTACTTGGCTAATAAAGGAGTTAAAGCTATAAACATTCCTTTGATGCCAGAAGTAGGGGTTCCAGATGAAATATATGAGATTGATAAGAAAAAGGTATTTGGTCTTACAATAAATCCACTTAGGTTAATTGAGATAAGAAAGAAGAGACTGGATAAATTTCACCGAATCACATCTGACATTGAATACGCTGGAGATGCAAGAGTATTGGAAGAACTTGAATTTGCAGATAAAATAATGAGAAAAATAGGATGTAGAACTATAGATGTTACAGAAAGAGCTATTGAAGATACAGCGTTAATCATTTTAGAGAAAATAGGATATAACAACAAATAAGAAAATATAAAGTTTAAATTTATTTATCTATATGAAATAACTGTCTAGTGTTTATTATATATTAGTTTTAAATATGTGAGCAATAATATTAAGGTATAGCTTATGAACTAATATTAATGAAGAAATATATCAAGACAGTTATTTTATTTTTAAGCAAGTTTGATAATTGTGGCTTAAATAATAGGTTGGATATTACGTAATTATGGCATTAACTTTTCCAGGTGTGTCGTTAGTAGAATTAAAGAGAAATTGAAAGAATTATTGATTTTAATGAATATAAATTCAATAAATCAGATATAATAATATGTAAGAAATACATATATTATGTTAATATAAAAAACGTCGCTGAGACATGTAAATAACTAAAAGTAATCTAACAAATTTTTTTGAAAAAGCTTGAAAGATTTTAAAAAGTTGTTGACAAGATAAAAATCAAGTGATAAACTAAATAAGTCGCTTGAGGGTGACAGCAAAAAACAAGAAGTTACAACGAAAGTTGTAGAAAGAAAATGGTCTTTGAAAATT
>NZ_JAABNP010000008.1:0-164826 GCF_009928485.1 Clostridium sp. C2-6-12
TATCAGCCCCCATTACGGACTTTCACCGATTAGTACGTGCCCATGCTGGGCACACGCACATAAAGAGAGCAGTATTTTTACTGCTCTCTTAAAGTTCACCTTATAATAATGCTAATTCAAAATGTTTAGATTTGATTTATCTTTGTTTTTTAATTCTCTAATTGCTAACCCACAATAAATTAATGATATTAAATAAAATAAAACCGAAAATTCATTTAAAACAATACCCGAAATAGCTAATAATGTTTCAAGCAGCAATGGCATTGTCATAGCATAAAAGCTTAATATACAGGTTTTGCGATAATTTAATTTGACATTCATAAAAGAACTAATCGTTAAGCTTAGTGGTGCTAATATTATACATCCTGATGCTAAATTCGATATAAATGATATTATTGGATCAAAAAATAATAACATTACAGGGAAAATTATTTTTAATAAAGACATTATATTTTGTATTGTTTTATTTGTTACATTCATTTCAGGAATGTCTGAAAATTTCATAACTTGAACAGTTTTATATCTTTGTTTAATAATAAATTCATTTGAATCTATATAGACAACATCAGCATATGTATCTGAAATTGATTTATTAGTTTTACCTGTTGTATCAACAATTAAGGTAAAACCATCTTTTCTATAGTATATTGGTTCAGCCGAATCTACAGTTAGCAAACCATTTTTTAATTCAAATTGTGGGGCATATTTATTAAATTCAGTTTGCATATCTGTTGTTTCAGATAAAAACTGATTTATTCTATTTACATTAGTTATTGTAGAAAATATTAAAGTAACTAAGAAAATATATAAAAGTGCTTTTCCAAATCCTTGTGCTAAAAATTCTTTATAGGCAGGGAAATTGAAAAAGCTGTATGCAAATTTGTGCCTAAATCCCATTTTGGTGTTCAATGAAAGACCTCCTCAATTGATGTAAAATTATCTGATTCTTGATAATTATATCACATTGATTCAGAATGTGACAGAATGTTTGCATATTTAATTGAAATATGTTATCATTACGTGAGTTAAATAAATATATAGACAGTTCGTTAGACCATCCTGTCTCTAAACAAAACTAGGCAATTTAATTTTAAATTAGTGAAATTTAAGGTTAGTTTTGTTGTGCTAGTTTTTGCACTGACAAAACTATTTTTTTATGTTAAAAATAAGGATTTATATGATTTAAAAAAATATATTACTAAAACAAAAGGAGAAAATTATGTTTATAATAAAAAGTGAAGTACAATTTGATATGGCTCATTATTTAAGTGGATACGATGGGAAATGTTCTAATATTCATGGGCACAGATATAAATTAATAGCTAAATTAAAAGCAGAAACTTTACATAAAGAAGGTCAGCTTAGAGGTATGGTTGATGATTTTTCAAATTTTAAAGATGCTTTAAAGGAAATCAGTGAGATTTTCGACCATAAATTAATTATTGAAAGCAATGAAGAAGGAAAAGAATTAGCCAATAAACTTAATGAATTAACTAATAACTTTAATATTTATTTTGTAAACTACAGACCAACTGCTGAAGAAATGTCTAGAGATATTTTTAACAGATTAAAAGCAAAAGGGTTAGCAGTTTGCGAAGTTGAATTATTTGAAACACCAAATAATAGCTGTATATATACTGAAGATTAATTGGAGGTAAAAATGTTTAATATAGTTGAAAAATTTTTATCAATAGATGGAGAAGGTCCAACATCTGGAGAACTTGCTGTTTTCATAAGATTTCAAGGATGTAATTTACGATGCTCCTGGTGTGATACCACATATTCTTGGGGCACAGAAAGTACAAGTGAAACTTTAAGTGCTAAGGAAATTTATGATTATATAAAGGAAAATAATGTAGTGAATGTTACATTAACAGGTGGAGAACCTCTTATTCAAGATAATATAGATGAACTTTTAGTTCTTTTAAATTTAGATAATGGTTTGAAAATACATATAGAAACAAATGGAGCTATTGATATTGAACCCTTTAAAAGAAAACATAAAGGTGATAATATCAGTTATATAGTTGATTTTAAGCTACCAAGCAGCAAAATGACTGATTCTATGAATATGAATAATTTAAAGGTTGTAGAAAACAGAGATGTTTATAAATTTGTTGTAGGTAGTATGGAAGACTTACAAATGGCTTATGAACTTATTACTAAATATGATTTAACTTCAAAATGCTTGGTTTATTTAAGTCCTGTTTCGGGAAATATAGCTATGCAGGAAATAGTTGAATTTATGAAGGATAAAAATTTAAATAAAGTTAGATTACAAGTACAGCTCCATAAAATAATTTGGGACAAAAATGCAAGAGGAGTTTAAGGAGGTTGAGATATGCCAAAGAAGATAGATACTAAAAAAATTGAAGAATGTATAAGAGAAATTATTATTGCCCTAGGGGATGATCCCAATAGAGAAGGTTTACTAGATACACCTAAAAGAGTTTCGAAAATGTACGAAGAAGTTTTTGAAGGTATGACACTTTCAAATGAAGAAATAGCTCAAATGTTTGGAACAACTTTTGAAAATGAAGACTTTTCTGAAACTCATAAAAATATGGTGGTCGTTAGAGATATTCCTATTCATAGTTATTGTGAACATCACTTAGCACTTATGTATAATATGAAGGTTACTGTAGTATATCTGCCAAAAGAAAAAATCATAGGTCTTAGTAAGATTTCAAGAATAGCAGATATGGTTGGGAGAAGACTTCAGCTCCAAGAAAGAATCGGAAGTGACATTGCTGAAATTGTGTCTATGGTTACAGGGAGCAAGGATGTTGGTGTACTTATAACAGGAGAACATGGTTGTATGACTTCTAGAGGAATAAAAAAACCTGGAACCCTTACTACAACTACTACATTTATTGGACAGTTTCAGTCAAATGATATGTTAAGACAAGAAGCGTTATTAATAATGAAATAATGAAATCAGTTAAGAATTACTCATATAAAAAGAGTGCTATGCACTTCTAAGAAGAGTGGCTATGCCACAATGCGGAACTTATCTGCACTACTCAATATAAGTTTGTATAGGAGTTATGTATAAAACCTTTCAAGCTTTTGTGAATTGATTATTAATAATTTTTATTATATGCAAAAAACACTCTTAAAAATGCATCGTGCATAATAGTGTAATTCTTAAATAGATAATTGGAGGAAAATAATATGAATAAAAAGGCTGTTGTGGTATTTAGTGGAGGACAAGATTCTACTACTTGCTTGTTTTGGGCGCTTAAAGAATTTGATGAAGTTATAGCTGTTACTTTTGATTATAATCAAAAGCATAGAAAAGAAATAGAATGTGCAACTAGTATTGCAAAGGAATTAGGTTTAGAACATCACATATTAGATATGGGATTGCTTAATCAATTAGCAGCAAATGCTTTAACTAGAGATGACATTGAAATAAAGCTTGGAGAAAATGGAGAGCTTCCTTCAACCTTTGTAGAAGGACGTAATATGTTATTTTTGACTTTTGCAGGAGTACTTGCTAAGGTTAAAGGTGCAAAACATATTGTAACTGGAGTTTGTGAAACAGATTTTAGTGGATATCCTGATTGTAGAGATGTGTTTATCAAATCTCTAAATGTTACCTTAAATTTAGCTATGGATTATGATTTCGTTGTTCATACACCACTTATGTGGATTGATAAAGCTCAAACTTGGGAGCTGGCAGATAGCTTTGGAAAATTAGATTATATAAGAGAAAAAACGCTTACTTGCTATAATGGAGTAATTGGAGATGGCTGTGGAACTTGTCCAGCTTGCGTATTAAGAAAAAAAGGGTTAGATACTTATTTGGCCAGTAAAGAAAATAAATAATAAATTAACTCCTTGTTGCTGGTTTATAATAAAACAATTAATTTTACTAGTACAATATGTTAATTTATTCTTAAATAGAAGAGGAGAAAAATAATGAGTGAAAGCGGAAGAAAATCAAAAGAACTTGAAGGAATTAGCCTTCTTGGAAATCAAGGCACAAAATACGATTATGGATATAATCCAGAAGTTTTAGAGGTTTTTGATAATAAACACCCAGATAACGATTATTGGGTAAAGTTTAATTGCCCTGAATTTACAAGTCTTTGTCCTATTACAGGTCAACCAGATTTTGCAACTATATATATAAGTTATATTCCAAATATTAAAATGGTTGAAAGTAAATCTTTAAAATTATATTTATTTAGCTTTAGAAATCATGGTGATTTTCATGAAGATTGTATGAATATTATAATGAAGGATTTAATAAAGATTATGGATCCTAAATACATAGAAGTATGGGGAAAATTCACTCCTAGAGGTGGTATAAGCATAGATCCATACTGTAATTATGGTATGAAGGGAACTAAATTTGAAGAAATGGCTACATTTAGAATGATGAATCATGATATGTATCCAGAAAAAGTCGACAACAGATAATTAGGATAATTAACAATTTAGGAGGAAAAGCCTGCGGGCTTTTCTTTAAGTTGTATTTTTTTAGTTATACTAGAGGTAAGTTAAAGAATATAACGAAACAGTAAATTGTAATTGTTAATTGTTCATTGTCAATTGAATTAAGGGGGTTTTTAATTTGAGTAAAGTTATTGTTATAGGTGCAGGTCCTGCAGGTATGATGGCAGCTCTTCAAGCAGCTAAAAAACATGAAGTAATATTATTAGATGGTAATGAAAGAATAGGAAAGAAATTATTTATTACTGGAAAAGGAAGATGTAATGTTACTAATGCTAAGGATATATCTGAGTTTTTTGAATACATACCTGGAAATCCACATTTCTTGTATAGTTCTTTATATAGTTTTACTAATGATGATACAATGAATTTCTTTGAAGGTGAAGGAATAAAATTAAAAGTGGAAAGAGGAGATAGAGTTTTTCCTGAGTCAGATAAATCCTCTGATATTATACGAGGATTATCAAATGCTTTAAGCAGGACACATGTACAAATTAGATTAAATTCAAAGGTTACTGATGTAAAATTTAAAGATAATAAAATCACAGCTCTTGAAATTAATAATAGTGAAAATTTAAAAGGTGATTATTTCATTATGGCAACTGGAGGTGCATCCTATCCTCTTACTGGTTCAAGAGGTGAAGGACAAAAATTTGCAAAAAAGCTAGGTCATAATATTGTGCCTTTAATGCCAGCGCTTGTACCAATTGAAGTGACAGATCCGAGTATTAAAGAACTAATGGGATTATCCTTGAAGAATGTTGAAGTTGTTATTAAAGAAAATGACAAAAAGACAGTTTATAAAAACTTTGGAGAGATGCTATTTACTCATTTTGGAGTTTCTGGGCCTCTTATATTAAGCGGAAGCAGATTCATAAAGAATGATAAAAAATATAAATTATATATAGATTTAAAACCTGCTTTAAATTTAGGTGAGTTAGATAAGCGAATTCAAAAGGATTTCAGTAAATATATAAATAAAGATTTTAAAAATTCCTTAGATGAATTATTACCACAAAAGCTTATTCCTATGATTATTAAGCTATCAGGGATTCCAGATAATAAAAAAGTAAATGAAATAACAAAAGAAGAAAGAAAAAACTTAGTTAATGTAATTAAAAATTTAGCCTTTGACGTTAAGGGCTTAAGACCACTTGAAGAAGGAATTGTAACAGCTGGCGGTGTAGATATTAAAGAAATTGACCCATCTACTATGAAGTCTAGAATAGTAGAAAATCTTTCGTTTGCTGGAGAGGTAATGGATGTAGATGCCTTTACAGGTGGCTATAATGTTCAAATTGCATTTTCTACAGGGTATATTGCAGGGAATAATATCTAGTGTTTTAAGGCTTAACTATGTGTATACATGTTTTTAATATAAATTTAAGTTAAATGGATGATTGAGGAGGATATTCTTTAGGAATATAATTTTATTATTATTTTGAAAAGCCAGAACAGAATGCTTTTCTTCCTTAATTATTCATTTTTCATCTTATAATATTTTACCCAAATAATAAGATATATTTTATGTGTGTGCAGAATTAAGTCATATAACACAAGTATTTTGAATAAATAAATATTTTCTTGTTTGAATTAAGAAAAAATTATATAATCTTATTGAAGACAAAATTAATGAGGCTTAGAAATGGGGAGAAAATTTTGAAGATTTCAGTAGCAATAGATGGACCGGCAGGAGCTGGGAAAAGTACTATAGCAAAATTAGTAGGAAAAAAATATAACCTTATGTATATTAATACTGGGGCAATGTATAGGGCGGTAGCTTTAAAAGCTATTGAAAATAACTTATCACCAGATAAAGTTGATGAAATTTGTGAACTTATAAGCACTATGGAAATGCATTTTGAAAATGATGATTTGATTTTAAATGGTGAAAATATTCAGGAAAAAATTACTATGCCAAACATTAGTAGCGAGGTATCTGCATATGCAAGTATTCCTGAAGTTAGAACAATGCTTGTGAAACTTCAAAGAGATATGTCAAATAGATTTGATGTAATCATGGATGGAAGAGACATTGGAACCGTTGTTCTTAAAGATTCCAAATTTAAATTTTTCTTAACTGCTAGTGCTGAAGAAAGAGCTAACAGAAGATATAAGGAATTAAAAGAAAGAAATGTAGAATGTTCTTATGAACAAATCTTAAAAGACATTATTGAAAGAGATTACAAAGATACTCATAGAGAAACAGATCCATTAAGAAAAGCAGAGGATGCAATAGAAATTGATACAACTGCGTTAGATATTAATGGTGTTGTAAATACAATAAATGAGTATATTGAAAAAGGAAAGTAAGCTAAATAAGGAGATCATAATGAGAGAAGTTGTTTTAGCAAAAAATGCAGGATTTTGTTTTGGAGTTCAAAGAGCTGTAAATGAAGCATTAAAAATTCAAAAAGAATATAATGCAAAGATTTATACTTTAGGACCTTTAATACACAATAACGATGTTGTAAAATTTTTAGAAGAAAATAATATATTTTCAATTGAATTAGAAGATATAGATCAATTAAAAGCTGATGATGTAATTGTCATTAGGTCTCATGGTGTTTCTCAAGCTGTTTTAAATATACTTAAGGAAAAAAAATTAACTGTATTAGATGCTACATGTCCTTTTGTGACTAATATTCAAAAAAAGGTTAAGAAATATTCAAATGATGGTTATCATATAGTAATATTAGGCGATAAAAATCATCCTGAAGTAGTTGGTATAAATGGATGGTGTGAAGATAAAGCTATAATTACGAAGGATGGTACTTTTGAGGAGCCAATACCTGAGAAAGTATGTTTAGTATCTCAAACTACTGAGAAACTTAAAAATTGGGAAAATACTTTAAAGAGCTTAAGTGATGTGAATGAAGTATTAGCCTTTAATACAATTTGTTCAGCTACTGAGGCTAGACAAAAAAGTACAAATGAAATATCAAAGGATGCAGATGCTATGATAGTTGTTGGTGGAAAAAACAGTTCAAATACCACTAAATTGTATCAAATAGCAAAAGAAAACTGTCCTAATACAATTCACATTGAAAATATTAAAGAATTGCCGCTTGATTTTATTAAAAATAAAAATATAAAAAAAATAGGCGTTACAGCTGGTGCATCTACACCAGATTGGATTATTAAGGAGGTACTTGATATTATGAACACAGAAAATAACAATTTTGAAGATCAATTATCATTAATGAATGAACTTGATAAAAGGTTTGCTATTGGTGATGAAGTACAAGGAGATATCCTTTCAAAGACTAGAGATTCTGTAATAGTTTCTCTTGTAGGATATAAGGCTGATGGTGTTATACCATATTCAGAATTATCAGCTAAGGAAGATCCTATAGTTTTTGCTGATAAGCTTAATGTTGGTGACTCAATCAAAGCTAAAGTTATTAAATTACAAAATAATGACGGATATGTAGTTTTATCAAGATTAGAATATGAAAGAGAAGAAGCTTTCAAAGAATTAGAAGTACTATTTAATGAAGGCAAAACTTTTGAAATAACTATAAAAGAAGCTAAAGAAAAAGGATTAGTTGGAGATTATAAAGGAGTTAGAGTATTTGTTCCTGGCTCTCAAATCGATGTTAAATTTACTGAAGATAAAAATGAATATGTTGGTAAAAACTTAGAAATTAAATTAATAGACTTTTCAGCTAAAAATCCAGTGAAGGTTGTTGCTTCAAGAAGAATATTATTAGAAGAAGTTAAAAATGCTGAAGATGCAAAAGCTTGGGAAAGTTTTAATATAGGTGATGTAGTTCGCGGTGAAGTTAAGAGATTCACAAACTTTGGTGCCTTTGTTGAGGTTAATGGAATAGATGGATTATTACATTTATCACAAATTTCATGGAACCACATAAAGAATGCTAGCGATATATTAAAGATAGGTCAAATAGTTGAAGTTAAAATTATTGACTTAGATAAAGAAGCTAAAAAATTATCATTTAGTATTAAAGAACTTCAAGAAAAACCATGGGATAATGCAAAAGCAAAATATCCAGAAGACTCTATTGTTCTTGGTAAAGTTGTTAGATTAAACGACTTTGGTGCTTTTGTTGAATTAGAACCTGGAGTAGATGGTTTGGTTCATATTTCAAAAATATCACACAATAGAATAGAACACCCATCAGAAGTATTGAAAATTGGTGAAGAAATCAAAGCTAAAATTTTAAGCGTTGATGAAGAAAATAAGAGAATAAGCTTAAGTATAAAAGATATCTAAATTTAAGCTAATAAATTAAAATAACAAGTTAGGTGCAAATTATATATCTAATAATTTAAAATACACATTTATTATTTTATTAATTTGTGTTTTAAGTTGGCAGATAAATAAGTAAGTATACTAGCTTGTTATTTTTATAGTAATTTAAGAAAATAGATATAAGAGGTAAAGGGGATAATTGACATATGAAAGTAAATAAAGTTACTAAGGTAAAACCCTTAGCTGAAACAAGATATTTAAGCTTATATGAAGCAGAATATGAAAATAAAATTGGAGAGCTTAGAACATGGACTGTAGCCTCAAGAAAAAATAATGAAACCCTTCAAAAGCAGTATTTTGAAAATCAAGAAGATACTAATGATGGAGTGATTATTGCTGCTTATCATAAGACAGAAAAGAAACTTGTTATAATAAAACAATTTAGAATTCCTCTAAACAGTTTTGTATATGAATTACCGGCAGGACTTATTGATCCAGGTGAAACTGCAAAAAGTACTATTGGCAGAGAATTAAAAGAAGAAACAGGATTAGAATTAGAAGAGGTTTTAGAAAATAGAGGCGCTGAAAAAGTATATGTTTCAGCAGGTATGACAGATGAAGCATTGGCACTTGTATATTGCACATGTACAGGTGAAATATCAGATGAAAATCTTGAAGCCGATGAATGTATAGAACCACTTTTAATATCACAAGAGGAAGCCAAAAAGTTAATACAAACAAAAGAAAAATTTGATATTAAGTGTTTTTTGCTCCTTCAAAGCTTTGCATTGTTGGGAGAAAAATTATTTGTTGAATAACTATAAATATTATTAAAAGGATTAGAAAATGATATGTTTTATTTAACTACTTCATTTTCTGGTCTTTTTAATTTTTTTAGATTATTTTAGTTTTTAGTATATTTCACAGTAGTATAAATATTTTATTGGGAATATAATTAGTTTTGTTAATAAACGTTAAGTAAAAGGGGTATTTAATATGGATGAAAACAAAAGAATTAAGAAGAAATTACTTAGAATAACGTGGCCTATTTTCGTAGAAAGTTTACTATTGTCGACCCTCGGAACTGTAGATACATTAATGGTGAGCAGATATTCTGATAATGCAGTTGCAGCAGTAGGAGTATCTAATCAAATAATAAATATGATTAATTTACTTTTTGTAGTAATAACTGCAGGTACTTCTATTTTAGTGGCCCAGTATATAGGTGCCAATAAGGATGGAAAGAAGAGTAATGAAATATTTCAGTTATGTGGTATGTCTATTGGTTACAATGCTTTAATAGGACTAGTTTTAAGCTTAATATTATCATTTTTAGGAATAGAATTTTTAAAACTATTAAATACTTCTAATGATATATTATATTTAGCTAATGATTTTTTAAAGATTGTAGGTGGATTTATATTCATTCAAGCAATATCAATGACATTTACTGCTATTTTGCGTCCTCATGGTTATGTTAAAATATGCATGTATGTAACACTGCTTATTAATGTTATAAATGCAATTCTTAATTACATACTTATCTTTGGTAAATTTGGCGCTCCTGAACTTGGAGTAGTAGGTTCAGCACTGGGGACAACTATAAGTAAATTTATTGGATTATGTATATTGGGAGGTTTTGTTTATATAAAGATACTCAAAGGTTATTCAATAAAATTATTATGGCCTCTTCCCCTTATACATCTTAAGAATGTTATGACAATAGGAATTCCATCAGCTGGTGAAAATATGTCTTATAGTTTAGCTCAGCTTGCATTAATGAGCTTTATTAATACCATAAGTGTTGAAACTGTTACAACAAGAAGTTATGTTAATAATATAGTAAGCTTTGCAGTTTTATTTTCAGCTGCACTTGCCCAAGGTAATGGAATAATAGTAGGCAGGTTAATTGGTGAAAAGAAAAATGATGCGGCTTTGAATTTTGGATTTTTTTCAATAAAAAAAGCTATAATTTTATCTACAGGAATGGCTGGAATATTTGCTATACTTGGGCATCCTTTAATGAGAATATTCACTGAAAACCAAGAAATCATAAAACTTGGTGCAACAGTAATTTGGATTGATGTGATATTAGAAATAGGACGAGCCACTAATGTTGTTGGTATAGGGGCGCTTAAAGCAGTGGGAGATGTTAAATTTCCAGTAGTTATTGGAGTCTTTTCTATGTGGGTTATAGCTGTAGGGCTAGGGTATGTACTTTCAATACCATGTGGACTTGGGTTAATAGGAATATGGATTGGCTTAGCTTCAGATGAGTGTTTTAGAGCTATTTTAGTAATATTTAGATGGAAAAATCGTAAGTGGGAAGGTAAAGCATTTGTGTAAATTATATTACAGTTAATAATTAAGGAAGAAAAGCCACAGGCTTATAGATAAATTGATATTTTTTAGAAATAGAGTTGCAATTTCATCATTAACTCTTAACTATGAACTCATAACTTATAGCTGTATATGGTTGTCAGAATAAAGATGGTAAATTTCTTGTAATAGTAGTAAACTATTATTAAATTTAATTTCTATGGGGGGCAATAGATATGAATACAGAATTCGAAAAAATCAAAAAAGCAAATGTACTTATAAATTCACTATGTATTTTTACTAATTTAAGAGAAGATAGTGTATTAGTAAAATACAAAAAGTTATTAAAATATCTAAGTAAAAAGGATATTTCTATAGAAAAAGGAATTACCTTTTACAATGATTTTGTTTATGAGCTTTTAAAAAAAGCTGAGGGGATATCATTTAAGAAGTACATAATTGATTTAATTTTTTTAGACAATAATTCCTTTACAGCTATGATTGATCGTGAGGATTTAAGCAATAAGTACATTGTAGAGCAAGTTAAGTACGAGCTTAAAGCTCTTGAATATATTACAAGCATCAATTCAGAGGATTTAAAAGAAGCTATTATACATAAGTCTAAGGCAAAAGAATTTGAAGCAGAAATTATAAGCTCATTAATAAACTTTGAAGTTAATTCTAATGAAGATTATAGTTCGTATAAAGCAATGGATAAACTAAAATTAAATATTCTTAATTGCGATAATTGGGGAGATTCTTTGGAAAACATTATAGAGTTTTATAAGCAATATGGAACTGGAATATTTGGTGAATATATAGCTTTTGTTTGGGAGCACGAAGAAGACAAAACCTATCTTAGAGGTATAGATGCACCAGATCCTATTAAATTAAAAGATTTAGTTGGATATGAAGATCAAAAGGAAACAATCATTGAAAATACTAAACAATTTTTAAGTGGATATCCAGCTAATAATATTTTACTATATGGTTCTAGAGGCACTGGAAAATCTTCGACTGTTAAAGCTATTATAAATGAATATTATAGTGAAGGCTTAAGACTTATAGAAGTAGATAAAAATAAGCTTGTAGATTTTACAAAAATAATAAGAATTCTTAAAAATAAAAAATTGAAATTTATAATATTTGTTGATGATTTGGTATTTGAAGATGGAGAGGCTAGTTATTCGGCTTTAAAGACCATTTTAGAGGGTGGAGTAGAAAATAGGTCTAATAACATATTGATCTATGCAACAACTAATAGAAAGCATCTAGTGAAAGAAACCTTTAGCGAAAGAGCCTCAGATGATGTTCACGCTAATGATACTATAGAAGAAAAATTATCTTTATCAGATAGATTTGGAATAACTGTTTCCTTCTATTCGCCAGACCAAAAAGAATACTTAAAAATAATAGATGGAATAGTTGAAGCACGTGGACTTGAAGTAGATATGGATTATGTACATGCAGAAGCTTTAAAATGGGTAAGATGGCATAATGCACGTTCTCCAAGAACAGCAAAGCAATTTATAAATTGGCTAGAAGGAACATTAAAAAATAATTAAATGAAAAATAGAAGGTAACTATACCTTCTATTTTTTATGTCTCATTAAAGGTTAAAGCATATAATACTTTATATTAACATTATTCTTACTCAATTCTAATCTCTTAACTCATAACTCTAAACTGATCTAAGCGTTAGTTGTAGTTGGAGGAGTATAAACTCTTGCTGCAAGTTCATCATCTAACATATATAAAGCAGCTGGATTATTTTCAGCTCTTTTAATTTTCTTTAAAATAGTATTAAATGTATTTTCCTCTTCAACTTGCTCGTTAATAAACCAGTTAAGAAGACTTATAGTTGCATGTTCTTTTTCTTCAGTAGCTATGTCAGCAATTTTATATAATCTGCTTGTTACAACTTGCTCATGTTCATAACCTGTTTCAAATACATTAATTACATTATCAAAATTGCTATGAGGCTTTTCTATTTGTTCTAATGTGACAACACCGTTCTTTTGGAATATATAATCATAGAATTTCATAGCGTGAAATAATTCTTCTTGAGATTGAACCTTAAAGAAGTTTGCAAATCCACTTAAATCAATAGATTCACAATAAGAAGCCATAGCTAAATAAACATATGCTGAATAAATTTCAAAATTAACTTGAGCATTTAAATGTTTTAATAATTTTTCACTTAACATATTCATCTCTCCCTTTTATATAAAATTCTCTCATAAATAATAATAAATATTATTTAAGAACATTTTACAACTTTTTTGTTATTTTAGCAAATCATATTTACATAAAATGCTAATGTTTTTCTATACAAAACTTATCTATAATTATATAGGATATATGTCCAGTTAATTTTTATTCACAAGCATAAGTAAATATGGCTTAGTTCTTTTTAGTATAACTTTTATTATAAAACCAATAATATATAATGTAGTCTTTAAAATAAATGAAAAGCAGGAGGGAATTTATATGTCAAAAGAGAAAAAAGAAAAGCTTATTTTAAATACTGGAGATATGTCACAAGCAAAGGTTAAATCTTTTGTAGAAAGAGAAGATATTGAAAATAAAGTTGTATCAAGAGGTAGGGATATTACCATCAATCAAAAACACTAATTAAAAACTTAAATAATTGTATTTTCTTAAATTAACTGTATAGGTTATTTGTTTTTTATCTAAGATATTATGGCTAAAATAAATAATGTCTTATAGTGATAATTATTCATAAATATGATAATATATATAAATAAAACTAAATTAATAACTTATTTGATAAATGGAAGGAAATAATTATGGCTATAAACAGAAGTGCACCAGAAAATTTTCATTATGATAATGCTGAAAAAACTAATAAAAATTTTATTTATAAAAATTTGAATAGAAGTAAATGCTACAACTGCAATTTTTCAAATTCAAATTTCGATTATGCAAGCTTAAGAGGAGCTCATTTTAAAAAATGTAATTTTTTTAGATGCAGTTTTAAAGGCTCAGAATTTATAGGATCTAATCTTAAAGGCTGTAAGTTTAAAGAAGCAAAATTTGAAGATACAGTTTTTGAAGGTGCTTATTTAGATGGTTCAGACTTTATTGATGCTAAATTTAAAAATACAATCTTTGTAGGTTGCGATATCTCTAAGGCGAAGAATTTAAATGAAGATGGCAAAGGAATAAGAGTTTTTGAAACAATGCCTGAATTTGAAATGGACGAGGAATTTGAAAAACTAGTTTTAAGTTTAAATGAAAATCAATACATCAAAAAATCAAGACTTTTTGATACTAAAGATGGAAAAATTAATACATTAACCCTAATGATTTTAAGTGAAAAATTTGACAAAGACACTTTAATAGAAGGATTACACTATATTAAATTTGAAATAGATAAAGATTTTCATACATTAAGCTATGTTATTAAAGCTATAGAAAGTATGCACATATAAAAAGAGTGGCTATGCCACAATACGGAACTTATCACATGTAAAAAAAGCAGCTATACACTTACTAATAAGATGAGCTATGCTACAACCAGAATTTTTCTGTAATTAGCAACTTTTCACCTATAAGAATAACACCTATGCTACAAGAATGAATTTTTCTCAAGTAAAAAAGATTTGTTACATATGTTTAATAAGGGAGAAATATTGAATATGAGTTATGATTCTGATAAAAAGAAAATAACACTTACAGAAGAACAAGCAGCTAGAGCAGCAGAGGCTGTATTAAATGGATGGCTTAGAAATGATGATAATACTAATCCTCCTAAAAAGAAGGTTAAAAAGGACGAAAAACAAAAGTAATTATAAAGATCTTGTTAATTGCAGATTAAATAATCATTAATCTGCAATTTTTTTGTGAGTTTTGAATATTTTATATTAGTAAAGAAATAATACATATATAATTAATTAGTTAAAATAAAATTTTTATATTGAAGTCTTAACCCAATAAAATAATACTATTTAGTCTATGTACATAAAAAATTGGGAGGAAATATTTATCTTGGAAAAAAGAGTTCTTATAAAAGGCAAGCATCTTATTAAATCTAATGTTAATGAATATAAAATATATACTCCAGATATCACTCAAAAATATGAAAAAATGCTTAAAACTATGTATAAGATGATAAAAGATAAAAATAAAGTTAAATTTCTAATGTATGATAAGGTATGGAAATGGTATGAAAATGAAGAGTTTATGAATATAAGTTTAGAAAAAATATATATTAAAGCTAAATTGGGTTCTTTTACAAGTGGTGGATGTGGAATTGGCGCATCGTTATTAGCAGGATTAACAGCTAGTGGTATTTATTCATACATTGATAACTATATAAAAAAATTAGGAACTTCTTTTGTAGTTTTATATGTAGTATTAATTTTAGCTTTTGGATTTAAAATCTTATATAATGAAGATAAAAAGGTAGAAATGTATAATATGTTTCTTGAAGTATTAAACAACCTACAAGATGATAATAATGAGAAATTAGGATAATATAAATACGGATAAAAGAACGCTATTGTGGACAATATAATCTTGTAGAAAGGAAGTGTTTAATATGAATGATAAATCTAAATCAAATAATATTGAAAGTTTCTCAAGTATTAAGCCAGAAAAAAGTGATAGTAGTGTTACTAATTCCTATAGTGATGGAAAAGAAAAGAAAAATGAGGGTTATAATGATTGGCAATCTGTACCTAGAACTTATGATAAAAATGAATCTTGTCATAAGCATGAAAAAACAGCAACAAATAACCAATGGTGTTCTTGTAACAAATAATAACCTTAAAAGTAATTTGCAATATATATGTAGAGGAAGTGATTATTATGAGTAAAAAAGATAAAAATTATTCTACTGAAAATAATATGAACGACGGATATTACGATTATCATGGAGGATACATTTCATATGATCCTGCGCAATTAACTGAGCATTATACTGTAAAGGGATTTGAAGGTAAGATAAAAAAACCACAAATATCAAAAAGTAAATGGTGTTAATGAATAAAAAAATAAAATTTGTATATAATATTAATGGAATCTAATATGCTTTATGTTTCCTTCAGTTACCATAATGTATTTGTTATGAATAATTGAAGGAAACGTTTTTGCGTTTAAAATTGAAAATAGTATTATATGTTACTTTTGCACCATATTATCGGTTGACTATAACTTTTCCAAGAACTATAATTTAGGCATATGGTATAAATAATATATTAATATGATATGTAAATTTGTATAGACTAAGGTATAAAAAGTCCATTAAATTGTTTAATAGACTTTTTGGTATTAAAATTGACTTCCTTTTTTACACAAAATAGACTATGATTCACAACATTTATATATTTATATTCATATTACAAATGGGGAAAGAGGAATTTTATATGACTTTTTTAGAAAAATTATCATTAATTAGGAGTATTAATTTGAAAAATAATTATATTTTAAAAAAACTTAAGTTAATAGTACTAAAAAGAGAAATACTTATGAATATGGAAACTATGATCTTTAGACATATAGATAAAAATGAGGATATAACTTTTAGGCATTTTGTTGAAGGTGAAGATGAAGAGTTAAGATGTAATATTCAAAACTCAGTGTTTTATGATGAAAATAGAATTCCATTAAGTGCAAGTGATATTACAGATGAAGAAGATGAGGATTATTATATAAACAATTTTGGTGTTTTTTTATGCAAAAATGATGGACAAGCTATTGGATATGGACAAGTTATTTATAGTAATGGAGCATATACAATAGTGAATTTAGGCATTCTTAAGGCATATAGACAAAAAGGATATGGAGAAATGCTTCTTAAATATTTAATAAAGCTTTGTTATAATAATTCAATTAAATCTATCTATATAAAAGTAGAAAGAGAAAACATAAGTGCCTTATCACTATATAAAAAGATTGGTTTTAAAGAAGACAATCCTATAACATCATTGTATAGAAAAATAAATTTATTTTTTATATAGAATTGAATTATTATCCTAGACTTTAATTTGTAATTATTATTTGTTATAATACTAAAGGTAATGAATAAAAACGGAGGAAAAAATAATGAATTTTGATATAGAAAAATTAGATGATCAAAAATTAAAAGGATCAGAGAAAAAATTATTTTGTATTTCTACATTTGGATGTCAAATGAATGAAGAGGATTCTGAAAAACTATCAGGAATGCTTAAAAGAATAGGGTATGAGCGTACAGAAAATAAAGAAGAAGCATCTATTATAATTTTTAATACATGTTGTGTTAGAGAAAATGCTGAAAACAAGGTATATGGAAATATTGGAGCATTAAAAAGACAAAAGAAAGAAAACCCGGATTTAATAATTGCTATATGTGGATGTATGATGCAACAAAAAGGAATGGCAGATGCAATTCTTGAAAAGTATCCTTATGTTGATATAATATTTGGAACACATAATTCATATAAATTCCCAGAATACTTAAACAGAGTCAAAACTGAAGGGGTACAAATCAAGGAAATTATAGATAAGGAAACGGAAATAGTTGAAGGACTTCCTATTGATAGAAAAAGTGATGCAAAAGCCTTTGTAACTATAATGTATGGCTGCAACAACTTTTGTACATACTGTATAGTTCCTTATGTTAGAGGAAGAGAAAGAAGCAGAAAACCTGAAGATATAGAAAATGAAATTAGAGATTTGGTAGCCAAAGGATATAAAGAGGTTACCCTTTTAGGTCAAAATGTTAATTCATATGGAAAAGAATTAGAAGAAGAAATTACTTTTGCTCAGCTTCTAAGAAGGATAAATGAAATAGATGGACTTGAAAGAATTAGATTCATGACATCTCACCCTAAGGATTTAACTTTAGATGTTGTTTATGCTATTAGAGATTGTGATAAGATATGTGAGCAAATTCATTTACCTGTACAAAGTGGTTCTAATAGAATTTTAAAAGAAATGAACAGACATTATACTAGAGAACAGTATATAGAATTAGCTAAAACAATTAGACGTGAAATTCCAGATGTAACATTTTCAACAGATTTAATCGTTGGTTTCCCAGGAGAAACTGAAGAGGACTTTAATGAAACTTTAGAATTAGTTAAGGAAATTCAATATGACGCTGCCTTTACATACATATATTCAAGAAGAAATTATACTCCAGCAGATAAAATGGAAAATCAAATTCCAGAAGAAATTAAACATGATAGATTTAACAGACTTCTTGAAATTTCAAATGCGGGGATAGCTATAGGTAATAAGGAAGCAGAAGGCAAGACTTATGAAATTTTAGTTGAAGGCTTTAGTAAAAATGATGATTCTAAATTAACTGGTAGAACTAGAAATAATAGAATTGTTAATTTTGAAGGTGGGGAAGAGCTAATTGGAAAATTAGTTAATGTTAAAATAGTTAAAGCAAATTCTTTCTCTTTAGTGGGGGAATTAGTTAAATAATAACATACACTACTAAAAGAGCCGCTATATATTTATGAAGGAAGCAGTTATAAACTTCTTAAAAAAGTTGCTATTCCACAACAAGGATCTTTCCTGAAACAAGGAATTTAAATTAAAATAGAACTAAAAGTAAATAGTAAAGAAATATAACTTGAAAATTACTAAAGTTGATTATAAGAAAAAGAATCTATATTTTAACTATATAGATTCTTTTTCTATGTATAAAGAAGGAGAGTGGATAGCATAAAAGCTTGGCTAATATGATTTTGGTTTTCAGTAATATTTCAAATTTATTTAATAACATCTACAAATGAGCATTCAATAACTTTTTGAAGATCATTTGGATTTATTTCAATTTGAGCTCCAATTTTTCCGCCACTAAAAACAATTGTGTCAAATAGTAAAGCTTCTTCTTGAACGTATGTTTTAAAAGTTTTTTTCATTCCAAGAGGAGAGCAGCCCCCGCGAATATAGCCAGTAATAGAATTTATATCTTTTACATGTATCATTTCTATATTTTTTTCACCAGCAGCTTTACTTGCCTTTTTCATATCTAATTCCTCAGCAACTGGAATTACAAAAACAAAATATTCTTTAGAATGTCCTTGAGTTACAAGAGTTTTGAAAACAGATTCAGGATCTTTGCCTATTTTGTTTGCAACTGCAATTCCATCTATTTTGTTATCTTTATTTTCATAGCTGTGAGTTGTATAATTAATTTTATTTGAGTCTAATAATCTCATTGCGTTGGTTTTTGTTTCTTTTGCCATTTTAATTTTCCTCCAATATTTTATTTGTTTAAAACAATTTGTGATATACAATTACATATTTCAAAAATTTGTTCTTCTAATTCAGCATAGTACTTGATGTTATTAATACTATTTTCTCTATAATAGGCTTTGGTATCTATTTTAAAGATTGTATAACCAAGCTGCTCTAAATTTGATTTTTTGTTAAGATCCTTGCACATTTTGCCTTTGTGAAAGAATTTTCCATTAACTTCAATGCCGAATTTGTAGGTATTAATATCGTTAATAATAATTACTGGAATATCTAATTCTCCAACAGTTGTCATTGTATTTATTCCAACAATAACTTCATATTTACCAAATAACTCTTTTCCTAGTACTTGAGAGATTTTAAGACGAACTACATCTTCTACAGTACTACCAGATAATTGCGTTTTAACAAATCTATCCAGCATAGTTTTTTTATAACTTTTACGAATACTAATATAATCTCTCTTTTTAACTGCTATTTTTTGAGCGTCTTTCAAGTTACGTTCCAAATCTAATTTTTTAAATATATATTGTATTGTCCGTTCGTTTTTACCGTATACATTTCCTGTTTCATTACACGACAAATCGCTAATAAACAATTTATACATATCTTCAAATACATTTTTTAAATATGGCTTTATTATTTTCATACATTTCTTTAATTTTTCATCTTCAGCTGGTGTTAGAATGGTATTGTTAATAATTTTTCTAACTTCATCTGAATAATTTTTGTAGTATTTTGCCATTATAAACCTCCGTTATTGAAAAATAACTAATGTAACTTAATAATTTACTATATTAACTATAATATTATAACATAATATAGTAATACTATAATAAATTTTTAAATCTGCAATCTAAGTTGTGTATTTTGCAACTCGGTCATTGTTGTGAGAGATTTTATATTCCAAGTTGTTTTGCAAGGTACAAAATAATGTTTAAAGATATTTTCAAATTTTATTTTTTGTCAGAATCGATGTTGATTATTTTATGCAGATGAATTAGAAGAGAACAATCTGAAATATACATTTAAATAATGACTAATAATACAAGACAAAGATTTTGCTTCAAAAGAAAATTACATTTATATAATTGCGTTAAATATACATTTAACGCAATTATTGTATTGTTTTTAGAATTTTGATATAATATAGTTAACACTAGTAAAAATGCCAGAATTACTTGAAACTAGGTTGATTTTAAAGGCGTTTACAAAAAATATATAGAAATTATGGGTGAAAATTATGAAATACGATATTCAAGTTATTAAAAACGAAAACCTTCCAGATAGTATGATTGATTTTTTGAATTATTTAGAAACTATAAGGAGTAAGTCACCAAATACCATAAATGGATACAAAACAGATTTGGTTGTATTTTTTAGGTTTATGATGATTTACACCGGGAAAATCCAATCAAATTTAGTTGAATTTGAAGAAATTGATATAAGAGAAATTGATGATGAATTTTTGAAAAAAATAAAATTAAGAGACTTATATGCATTTCTTTCGTTTACAGAAAAATACAGAAGTAACAGTTCCTACGCAAGAGCTCGAAAGGTTGCGACATTAAAATCATTTTTTAAATTTCTTCAAAACAAAGCAAAAATTATATTGGACAATCCAGCTATTGAGTTAGAGTCGCCTAAACTAAATAAGCGTCATCCTGTGTATCTTACTTTGAATCAGAGTATACATTTATTAGATTCATTAGATAATAATAATAAAAATTATCATAGAGATTACTGTATTCTTACTTTCTTTTTAAATTGTGGAATGCGGCTTTCGGAATTGTGTGGTATACAAATTGATAAATTTAAAGAAGACACTTTAACTATAATCGGTAAAGGTAACAAGGAAAGAACTGTTTATTTAAACGAAGCTTGTTTAAAAGCTTTGAAAAATTATCTAAACGTCCGAGATGATTCCAAAGCTTTATTAGAAAATAAAAAATATTTATTTTTATCTTCGCGAAATTTACCAATTAGTAAACGTACCGTTGAAATTATGATAAAAAAACATATAACAAATGCTGGTTATACAGATGACAAATATACTCCACATAAATTAAGACACACTGCTGCTACCCTTATGTACAAATATGGAAATGTAGATATAAGAAGTCTTCAAAGTATTTTAGGACACGAAAATATATCTACAACTCAAATTTACACTCACGTTGATGATGATTCTTTGAGAGATGCAGTTAAATCAAATCCACTTTCAAAATTATAGACCACTCTCCTATTTGCTAATTCGTATTTTATAAAACAAAAGAAAGTTACAGAATTTATTAAAATACAGTAACTTTCTTTTTCTAATATGTATATTTATTTCTTTAAAAAACAAAAGTATGTTAACGAATTAAAGGAGATCCATACATTGAATTAAATTGATTGATGTATGAAGGTTCGTTGCCTTCGTACATTATAAGGGAATTCCCTTTCCTATAGTAATATGGAGCTCTAGTATAATTTGCATTTGTTCCATTAATAGTTAATCCGTTTTTAGAAATTTTTTTGATATCTCCATCTAAATCTTTAGGATTACCATATTCATAAACTCTAACAATATCATTTCCTGCCATATAATCAGTTTCGTTTCCAGTGAAATAATTTTTTGCAGTATTTGCTGAATCTTTAAGTTTATATCCTGCTTTTGCAAAATCATCTCTAAAGTTCATGGCAGTATAATTTGCGGCGTTAATTGCTCCGTCAGTAGCATTTCTTGTTGTATCAGTCATATTAGCAGAATTTCGATTTGCTGGTTCGCCTGTATTTCCAACAGTCGTACCAGTTCCAGTTCCTTGTTGACTAGTAGCATTGTTGTTTGTTCCGGTTCTAGTTCCTTGTTGACCAGTAGCATTATTATTTGTACCAGTTCCGGTTCCTTGTTGACCAGTAGCATTGTTGTTTGTACCAGTTCCGGTTCCTTGTTGACTAGTGGCATTGTTGTTTGTGCCAGTCCTTGGGCGCATTGTTGTATTTTTGCATCCATCTAATAGCGCAGAATTTATAAGCACTCCAAACAAAATCAAAGCTAAAATAGATTTTCTCTTCATAATAAACCACCCTTTCATATAACTTATAATATGTCACATGATTATTATGTGGAATAAAGAGAAAATCTATTCATAATACTACTCTACTCTCTTTTGAGTTTTCTGATTCCAGGATAAAGTTCCTCGGTCATTTCTTCAAGATCAACATCGTTTGTCAAACCTATTTCGTCTAAATATTCAATATGATCAAAAGCATCTTCGTATTCTTCATCGGCTAAAAATTCATCAGTTAAATCTGATGTTTTTCCAAATTTATTGTATATTTCTTTTAAATCAAGATTATCTTCGTTTATTTCCTCCAACTCATCTTCGCTTAAAGAAGCTTTTAAATCATTAAAAAATTCTTCTTCTAATATTTCATTTTCTTCTTTTGATTTTGCGATTTCTTCTATTTTTATAGCCTTTGTATCTATGCCATCCATTTCCAAGCACTTACCACAGTTATCACAAATTTTATTTTCGTAAATATCACAATAATCATCATCTGTATATTTATATGCCATTTGAAACACCTCATTTTTTATTTTAGAATAATAATTATATCAAAATTAATAAATCAAATCAAATTTTCTCCTAAGAAATTGCAAAATTAATTTTACTTTAAAATATAATTTAATTTTAAAAAATTTCTTGCCAATCTATATATTTGTTTAAAATATCAACTGACTTCTCCAAGTATTCTTGTTCTAATTTGGTAAATCTATTCAATTCACTACTATCTAGATCAAGAACGCCTATAAGTTTATCATCTTTAACTATTGGGATAACTATTTCAGAATTAGATGCTGCATCACAAGCGATATGTCCTTCGAATTTATTTACATCTTCAACTAATACAGTTTCTCTTTTTAATGCAGCTGTTCCACAAACACCTTTTCCTATTTGAATTTTAGTGCAAGCTGGCATTCCTTGAAATGGTCCTAAAATAAGTTCGTTGTTTTTTTCTAAATAAAATCCACACCAATTTATTCTTCCAATAATAGCGTTAATTAATGCTGAAGCATTACAAAGTTTTGTTATAGATAATTCATCTCCTTGAACTAATCCTTCAAGCATAATAAGCATATTATCTAATTTACTTTCTGTACTTAAATTTTCAAAAACCTTTATATCAAACATTGATTTGTCCTTCCTTTTCATAAAGTAATTATTTAATACATTAAAAATATTGTATATATTTTTAATATTTATAATAAATATAATACTATTATTTTAATAATATGGGAAGAATAATATATAAAGTTTAAATTATAACAAAATTGCAATTAGTTTTACTACTATATAACAGTTTAAAGACTTAAGATGTTTTAGAACATAAGTTTGCTATATATCTAAGTATGTGATATACTAATTATAGGAATAGTGAGGTGTTTGTAATGACAGACGAAAAAGATAAGCAATCAGAAATATATGAATTTTTAAAAAGTTATACTGAAAATAAGGGATATCCACCTTCTGTAAGAGAAATTTGTGAAGCTGTATCTTTAAGATCAACTTCAACTGTTCATGGCCATTTAAAAAGATTAGAGAAAAAAGGCATGATTAAAAGAGATCCTTCAAAACCAAGAGCTCTCGAAATAGCAGAACTTTCAACTCCAAAGAAGGAAATGATTAATATTCCTATTGTAGGAAAAATAACTGCAGGTTTGCCAATACTTGCAACTGAAAATGTAGAAGATACTTTTCCTATACCATTAGATTATATAAAGCATGATAAAGAACTTTTTATGCTTAGAGTTTCAGGTAAAAGTATGATTAATGTTGGAATTAACGATAATGATTTAGCTATTATAGAAAGTACTAATAGTGCTATTAATGGTGATATTGTTGTTGCATTAATAGATGATAGTGCTACCATTAAAAGATTCTACAAAGAAAAAGATCATATTAGACTTCAACCTGAAAATGATTCTATGGATCCTATTATAGTTGATGACTGCCAAGTACTAGGTAAATTAGTAGGAATATTTAGAGCTTTTTAGAAAATCACTAAGAAGAATTTAATCATTATAAAAACTTAAGAAAATGACTTTAATAAACCACCTAATTTACTTTTTTATTAATATAAATGAGTAAAAATGAGTAAATTAGGTGGTTTATATGTTTTATTATATCTTAAATGTTTATTGTACTTCTAAAACTTTGCTTAATCCAATAAGGACGCCTATCTTGCCATGGTCAAAGTTCAAACCGCCTTGAATATAAGCTATGTATGGCTCTCTAACAGGTCCATCAGCTGATAATTCTATAGTGGATCCAGAAATGAATGCACCTGCAGCCATTACAATTTCATTATCATAACCAGGCATTGCCCATGGTTCGCATACAGCAAAAGCATCTATTGGAGAACCTGCTTGTATACCGCTGCAGAAATTAACCAGTTTCTTAGGATCGCCAAATTCGATTGCTTGAATTATGTCTGTTCTTTTTTCGTTTGAAGCTGGGAATACCTTAAAACCTGCAATTTCCATTACACGGGCACAAAATACTGCTGTTTTTACAGCTTCAATTGATACATGTGGTGCAGAAAACAATCCTTGATAGAAACTTCTCATAAGCCCATAAGTAGCACCGTATTCACCGCCTACACCAGGTACAGTCATTCTGTTAGCAGCTGCATCAACATACTCTTTTTTACCCACAATATATCCGCCTCCAGGTGCAATGCCTCCTCCTATGTTTTTCATAAGAGATCCAGCCATTATATCAGCACCAAATTCTGTAGGTTCTGTTGTTTCAATAAATTCTCCATAGCAATTATCTACAAATATAATTACATCTTTTCTAACTTCTCTTATATTTTTAATTACTTCTGCAATTTGTGAAACTAAAAATGATTTTCTTGATGCATAACCTGTACTTCTTTGTATATGTATAAGTTTTATGCTTTCATCAGCCTTTAAAGCTTCTTTAATTTTATCAAATTGAAAATTACCTTCTTTATCTAAATCTACTATGTCTGTTTTTACTCCATATTGATCTAAAGAACCTGGATTTTTCTTTTTTGATAATCCTAAAACTCCAAGTAAAGTATCATATGGAATTCCTGAAACACAAAGGATTTTGTCTCCAGGTCGTACGTTTCCAGCTATAGCACAACCAATAGCATGAGTTCCACTTACAAAATGAGGACGAACCAACCCTGCTTCTGCCTTAAATATATTGGCATAAACTTTATCTAAAGCATCCCTTCCTAAATCATCTAAGCCATACCCAGTTGTATTAGTAAAATGAGAATCACTAATTTTTTCTTGTTGAAAAGCTCTTAAAACTTTAAGTTGATTAAATTCTCTAATTTCATCATATTCTTTAAATTGTTCTTCAATATCAGAAAGAGCCTGTCTATATATTTCAAATGTTCTTTGACTAATATTATAATTGTCTATTAAAAATTCTTCTGTTTTCTTTAGCATATTTTATTTCTCCTTAAGCTATTGTAATTAAAAAACCAATATATATTTTACAGCTTAGAGAATGTATTGTAAAACTATTTTTAATTTTTTCTCCCTAAAGTTTTTAGGTGGGTATTACCCCACCTAATTTTAATATTAATATTATTCATTTTCTGTAAATAAAATTGGCTTAATTGGTGTTATTGTTGATATTGAATGCTTGTATATAAGCATTTGCTTATTTTCACATTCTAAAATAACAGTGAAATTATCAAAACCCTTTACAAAACCTTTTAATTGAAATCCATTCATTAAATGTATTGTTATTTGAAGTCTATTTTTTCTTGCGTTATTTAAAAAAATATCCTGCAAGTTGCTTTGTTGTTTATTGACCAAATCGTAACACCTCCATAAGAAACTTTATTATAATTATACCCTTAGTTTTTTCTTATGTCATTAATGATTTTATCTAAAATTTCTTCATCATTCATTATATCTTTATCAATAAATACGCATCGAGTATCACGTCTAAACCATGTTAGCTGTCTTTTTGCATAATTACGTGATCCTTGCTTTATCATATTGACTGCTTCTTCTAAAGATATCTTACCTTCTAAATAATATAAAATTTCTTTATATCCTATCCCCTGCATTGATTGCATATCTGAAGTATATCCCATATCCTTAAGTTTTATACACTCTTCTAACAGGCCTTTTTCCATCATAATATCCACACGCATATTTATTCTACTATACAATTTCTCTCTGTCCATAGTTAATACATAATAATAAACATCATAATTACTATTATAAAAATCTTCTCCAGCATTATAAGAACTAAAGGGTTTGTTTGTAAGCTTATATACTTCCAGTGCTCTTATTACTCTTTTTCTATTGTTTGGATGAATTTCCTTGTAGCTTATAGGATCACATTCCTTTAGCATTTCGTGTACATATTCATTACCTTTTTCTAAGGCTAACTCTTCTAGGTACTGCCTATACTGTTCATCTTTCTCCGCTTCTGTGAAGGTCATATTACAAGTTAAAGCGTTTATGTAAAGACCAGTCCCCCCTGATATTATAGGAAGCTTTCCTTTAGCTAAAATTTCTTCTAGTGCTTTGTTACCATATTCCTTGAAATCTGCAACTGAAAATGGAATATCTGGATTTATTACATCAATTAAATAATGTGGAATTCCATTCATTTCTTCTGGTGTTACTTTTGCAGAACCAATATCCATGTATTTATAAATCTGCATAGAATCAGCTGAAATAATTTCTCCGTTTAATTTTTGAGCAAGCTTAATAGAAAGGTCTGTTTTACCAACAGCAGTTGGACCACCTATTACTAGTAATTTTTTTTTCATTTATTTTATCAATTCCTTTCTTTAGGCACATTTATATAATTTTACCTATTGAGATAGTAAACTTTATTATAAATTCAATAGGTAAAAAATGAATCCTAGTATCGGGTCTAAATGAATAATTAAGGAATAAAAGCCATTGGCTTTGTTGAAATAAATTTAAAGATTACCTGGAAGAATATACTCCTCAATCATCCATTATTGACCATTCATCATTATTTAATTTTATATTATACGCCTAAATTTCTTATCTATATCTGTACTTGTAAACTTTATTATAACAGGTCTTCCATGTGGGCAATGAAATGGATCATCAATATATCTTAAATCTTCAATTAATTTAATCATTTCATTGAGTTCTAATTTATCATTACCTTTTATTGCAGCCTTACATGCTTTGCTAGCTATGGCATTATGTTTAACTTCACTTGTTTTTCCATTACCCAAATTTTTAAGATTATCAAGTATATCTAAAAATAATTTCTTTGGATTTAATTTTCCTAAAAAGTACGGAACCTCTTTTAAGGATAATGAATTACCACCAAATTCTTCAAGTAAAAATCCAGCTGTTTTAAATATATCTTTATTTTCTTCAAAATAAGAATAATCATCTATACTTAAATCAATTATACTCGGTATCATAAGTGGCTGGATAATAATACTACCCTCTTCAATTTCTTTTAAATACTTTTCGAATAAAATCTTTTCATGAGCAGCATGTTGATCAATCATATATAAAGTACCTTCGTATTCACCTAATATATAGGTTTTGTTATACTGACCTATTATAGTTATAGGTGGAAATTTAGCAATGGGCTTTGGTACATTTATGTTTTCCTTTACTTCTTTAGTTTCTTCAGTTGTTTCACTGATTTCATTTAATTCAGCATTATTGTTAGAAGTTTCATTATTAAAAGCTATATCTTCTTTAATTACAAGTTCATTATTTAAGCCTTCAGTATTAATATGAGCTTTAAGATCTATAGGAATATTAACAATTACTTTTGAAGATTCGTTAAGGTCTTCTAATGAATCGGCAGTTCTATATTCTGAATATGAATCATTATCTTCAGTAGAATCCATATGATCATTTTCATTCGTGACAACTGGAGTATAGTTATAATCAGAAGTATATGTACCTATTGTTTGGGTTTCTGAGGAAGAATTATTAGCTTTTAAATCTACTCCTTGTTCCATCATAGTTTTAGCTAAGGTATTTGCAACTTTAACCTTTTCCTCTTCTTCTTTTATCTTAAAGGTTATTTCTTCAAAAGTTGGTACTATAGGTTGTTTTTCTGTTTCCTCTTCTTCCTTAATTGCAAATGTATCAAAAACTTCATTTTTTAATGCTGTATGAACTGCACCAAATATCTTCTTAAAAATCATTCTTTCATCATTAAATTTCACTTCTGCCTTAGTAGGGTGAATATTTACGTCAACATACTCAGGATAAAGCTCTATAAATAATATAAAGAAAGGAAATTTATTAACTGTTGAAAAAGATTTAAATGCTTGCTCAACAGCTATGCCAAGAGACTTATTTTTTATATATCTCTTGTTTACAAATATGCTTTGATTATTCCTTGAACCTCTAGCTATTTCTTCTTTTCCTACATAACCATAAATAGTTATTAAATCTGAAGTATCATCATAATAAAGTATGTTATCAGTTATAGCTTTACCATATATAGTTCTAATTACATCTTTTAAATCTCCATTCCCAAAAGTATGAAGAATTTTTTTCTGATTATTATATAATTTAAAACTAACTTTAGGGTTAGCTAAGGCAAGCCTTGTTATTATATCATTTATTAAAGAGCCTTCTTTAGAAACTGATTTTAAGAATTTCTTCCTTGCAGGTACATTAAAAAATAAATCTTTAACTTCAATTACAGTTCCTTTATTGACTGCACATTCTGTGACCTCTCTAGCTCTACCACCTTCAATAGATATTTCGTATCCGAACTCTTCATTTTCTTGCTTAGATTTTAAATTCACCCTTGCAACAGATGCTATAGATGGAAGTGCCTCACCTCTAAAACCTAACGTATTTATATTATAAATGTCTTCTGATTCTTTAATTTTACTTGTTGCATGTGGAAGAAAAGCCTTATCTATATCTTCCTTATAAATTCCATCTCCATCATCTATAATTCTAATGAGAGATATTCCACCTTCTTCTATTTCAATTGTTATGTTTTTTGCATTTGCATCAATAGAATTCTCCACTAATTCTTTAACTACTGAAGAGGGTCTCTCAACAACTTCACCTGCTGCAATTTTATTTGCAGTATCTTCATTTAAAATATTAATTCTTTTCATTAAATATGCCCTCCCTTCTACTATCATTTTATACATAACTATATTTTATGTAAAGTTTTTGACATAATTCTTAGTAAACTTACTATATTTTATTCAAATGTACTCTTATAGAAAGAGTGAGTATGAACTGATAAAAGAGAGCATATAAAAAGAGTTGATATACAACACAATATGAAACTACTCTCAAATTAGGAGCTTTGCCACAACACGAAATTACTTTGTAATGAGGAATTTTCCCATAATTTTGAACTTATCACTTATTATAAAATCAATTATAAATAATATTTTTAATTTATATGGAAAAGCTAAAATAGTAATCTATTTATATAAGGAGGCTTTTACATGGATAATAATTCTGATAGTTTATCAAAGAAAAACAGCACTGATCCAACCACTCGTAATTATGCTAAACGAATGAAAAACAAGGGCAATGAAAACAGTCCTTATGGAGAAAATGAACCTTCTCCTCATACAGATTTTAAAAATGATCCTCAATAGTTAACAGTAAAATTCACATTAAAAAACCATGCATAAAGTATTAATAAACTATATGCATGGATAATTTCCTTAGGCCTCAAATCATTCTATTTAATTTAATTCTAAGTTTTATGGTTAAATTAAAGTATCTTCTTTTAATAACTTATACAATGTTGGATCAAAATTAAATTCTTTCATTAAACTTTTTACTTCCTCTAAGGCCTTTTTCCTTTTTTCTTTAGATACATTTGCCTTTGAAGCTCTTATTAATATGTTTTTAGGAGAATGTGCTATATCTATAAATTCTAAAAGCTGAGTTTTATAGCCTACACATTCTAGAAGATTAGCACGCACAGAATCTGTCATAAGAGCAGCAATTCTCTCTTGTACTATTCCATATCTAGTTAATATAGAAAAATGATCTGTTTCCATTTGCTGATTAAATTCATGCTGACAACATGGAACAGAAAAAATCATTTTAGTATTCCATTTTATTGCATTGTATAAAGCATAATCAGTAGCTGTATCACAAGCGTGTAATGTAATTACCATATCGACCTTATTATTATACTTAAAACCATTTATATCTCCAAGTTCAAAGTGTAAATCCTTATAATCATAACGTTTAGCTATATCATTACACTTTTTAATAACATCTGCTTTAAGATCTAAACCTATCATATTTACTTTTATCTTTTTAATTTCGACAAAGTAGTAATATAATACAAAAGTTAAATAAGATTTCCCACAGCCGAAATCTAAAATAGTAAGTTCATCATATTCATTTTTTTTGATTTCATCATCAATAATTTCTACAAATCTATTTATTTGCTTATACTTATCATATTTAGAATTAATAACTTTTCCTTCTTTAGTGAAAATACCTAAATCTATAAGCGGTTCGATAATCATACCTTCTTTTAAAATATAATTTTTACCCTTATTATGATCTTTCTTTGCTAGCTTTCCATTATCGCTTTTTTTCTTTGTTAGCAATAACTTACCTTTTTTAGATATTTTCATATCAAAGGTAGTCTCATTTGACCAAGCTGAAAGCTGCTTATAATTTGAAGCTACACATTCTAAGATTTTATCTCCTAAAAGACTTGGTTCAATATTTTCGTGAAATACTTGCTTATCAGTATATTTTTCTATTTGATAATATTGCTTATTGTTATTTTCTTTAAGAACAAAGGTTATTTTATTATATTCCACATCTTTATTAATTTTATTGCTAATAACTAATTTTATTATTTCTTCTTGTATAATTTCTTCAATTACTTTTTTTAAATCTTCCATATTCAACACACCTTATTTTTTAAAATTAAATTGGCATATATAATAATAACACTATATATGCCAATTTAACAAATATAAATTCTTTGGGACAAGAAAATACAATCAACTTTGTATACCTATGATTATTCTAAACGAACTAATTTGAATTATAGATCTATTGAACAAATCCCATATCATTAAATGGATAAAATCTAAACAAAACTTTTCCTTCTATATCAGAACCATCAATATAAGGATTTTGCCACTCTCTAGCGTCATATGAACCAGCCCTGTTATCTCCTAAGAAAAAGTATTTTCCCTCAGGCACCTTAAATTTTCCGCTATAGTCCTTATTGTTTTTAACATAGTCTTCATTTAATTTAGTACCATTAATAAATACCACTCCATTTTTGATTTCTATTTCATCACCAGGAATTCCTATTAATCTTTTAACTAATCTTTCATCAAGCTCTTTAGAATAAAATACAATAATATTTCCTCTTTGAAGCTTATCTGGATTGTATATTCTACTTACAATAACTCTATCATAATTATTTAGAGTAGGAATCATTGAACCACTTGGTGGCAAATATACATTAAAGAATATAAATTTATTTATTAGAACAGCCAATATTAAAGCTGAAATTATAGGGATAACCCATTCTTTAAACAGTTTATTTACATTAAGATTTTTTATCAAAATACATACCTCCTAAATTTTAAATATACAATATTAATCAAAATAAAATAGATATTCAAATTTTTTATCTAAAGCTATACAGATTAATAATGCTAATTTTGCACTTGGACAAAATTGCCCCGTTTCTATTGAACTAATTGTTTGACGTGATACACTGACTAGTTTCGCTAAATCTCCTTGTGATAATTTTTTTTCAGCTCTAGCTATTTTTAATCTATTATGTAAAATTAATGCCTCTTCCATAAATTTCTCCTTACTTTTAAGTTAAAATTATAAATGCAAAAAGGCCACATATGGCTGCAATAATGAAAAATATACCGCAGAATAAAATTTTTTTATCTCTAAGGTAATAATATTTATATAATGATTCTGTTGCACAATAGGTCATAAATATACTCCAAATATCACCACTAGGAATATTCTTATAAAGTTTATACACTGTAATCATCACAACTACTAAAGTAAAAGTAATTTTGGCATTAATGCCTGCTTTTCCGTTGATATACTCTTCTCTTTCATCTTCAACGTTTTTGCTAAACCTTCTATTCCTTTCTAATATTTCTTCTTTATTCATCCTATATCACTCCTCCATAATTCAAATACAATATATCATAATTTTTACCAATATGTCAAACAAACTTGTCATAAGGTCGCGTAAACTTGTCATTACATAATCAAACCACTCAACTCTAAAACAAAAAACAAAATTCTAATAAAAAACTTAATAAAAATCAAGACATGAAATATAACACTAATAAGCATTATATTTCATGTCTTGATAAAAAAAGATATTAATTTTGGTAAGTTAATTTTCTATTATTCCTTTATGAAGTAGCTCTTTAAAGATATCCCATTCTATAAATTTCCCGCCCATGCTTTCTAAATGATCTGTATGCATTTGACAGTCTATAAATATAAAGCCTTCACTTGCTAATTTCTCTGCAAGCTTAATCAATGCTATCTTAGATCCATTGCTAGTTTTTGAAAACATGCTTTCACCAAAAAAACATTTTCCTATTTTAACTCCATATAATCCACCTACTAATTCTTCGTTAACATATGTTTCTGCACTCATTGCATAACCATGATTAAAAAGGTTAATATAGGCTTCTTTCATTTCATCAGTAATCCATGTACCTATATTGTTTTCCCTTAAGGTTTTACAATTATTTATTACTCCCTCAAAATCAGTATTAAACTTTACTTTAAATTCATTTCTTTTAATAATTTTTTTCATGGATTTAGAAACTTTAATTTCATTAGGATCTATTATAAATCTTGGTTTAGGACACCACCAGAGAATTGGTTCACCTTTATTATACCAAGGAAATATTCCATTACAATAAGCTAAGATTAACCTTTCTAAAGATAAATCTCCTCCAATTGCCAAAAGTCCATCTTCATCAGAAAGTTCAGGGTCTGGAAAGATAACTTCTTTTGGTAATTTAAAAACTGACATTATTTTCACTTCCTTATATGTTAATTATATCTACTCTATATTTTAACATATTTCGAATTATTCTTTTACATAATTACTCATGTATTTTAGTTGTAAATAGTACTTATATAATGCTTAAATCTATATGTTTGAATTGAGGTAACTTTTCTTGAATAATATCATAAGCAAGATTGATCCAGCTTTCGCACTTATTTAATATAATTGCATCACTTGTTATTACGTAACCTTTAGTTTCTAATATAACATCTGGATTACTAACTAGTTCAACATTAACTTCATAGTCATGGGAATATACACTTAAAATTTCAAATATTCTTTGTTTCAACCTTCCTGTATTTGATACAGGGGCATCTAAATAAAAGGTCACTTCTGATATTTTCATTTGAGCCAATTTTTCAACAATTAGTTGTAATGCAATATCAGTCTTATCAATAAGCTTATATGTACCTCTAAGACCTGCCATATCTCTTATTGTTCCATCCATGCACTTTAACACTAAGGATTCAGATAAGGCAACTTCTAAGGTAATAATAAGATTTAAACCATCTACGTTAACTTTTTTACCTTCAAAATCACTGTTAATTAATTTATTTTTACGTTTTTCTATATCTATTGATGTAGAGGTTGCTCTAACAATAGCTAACCTTTGCCTCTCAGATAATAAATAGTGATTACCTACAAAGGTGGATGCGCTTTTTATTGAATAGCCTCTTTCTAAAAGCATAAATATATCAGATTGAGCTCTTTTTATAATTTCTAATTTCGTATGATTAAATTCTTTTTCGTCTGTGGTAATATATCCTCTTTTAACTTCTTTACTCATAATTTTATATCCTCATATGCAGTTTTCTGCCCTTTTTTATTAAGCAGTTTTATATTTCAGGAAGGTTATGTATTGTAGAAAAGTTCCGTATTGTAGCATAGCTACTCTTTTTATAAGTGTCCATCCTTTTAGAAGTAATAGCTACGTTTTTAATGAGAATATTTTTTACTATATTTAACCTGAACCTTTATATTAGGATGCTTTTCGCAAAATTGACTAATTACATAATAACAACTAGGGCACGGTTCCCACTTACTATATAAAATAAGTTCCCCTTCATTTTTTAATAACTTAGCCTCTATTTGTTTATGTATTTCTTCAAATATCTTTTTTTCACTATCATTAAATCTGTCATAACCTATACCTAACTTACCTAATCTAGTAACTTTATTGCTTTTAAAAGCCTCTGTGCCACTTGCTGGAATAGTACAAAAGTCCACAATATCATTATTGCCGCTTATTGCTTTAAACTCTCTATTATCATAATCTGCTATAGCTATGTTTATTGAACCTTGAAGGGCTTTGCTTTGATTTATTATAAACGTTGCATTTTCTTCAGCTTTCATGTAATTATCTATATTCCTAGTTAATCTTTGTATTATGGGAATATTTTTGGTTATGTGGTCATGAAATTCTATAGTTCCTATTTGGGCAGGAATATAATCAAAACTTATATGATTAGGCATCTTTATTGATATACTTTTTATTTGAGTTTTATTATTATAATTCTCTTCAAAACTGTTTCCTTCAGAGCATATGATTTTCTTTAATAACTCAATATCTTTAGAATAAAGATATGTCTTATCTATTTCTCTTTCCAAAACTTTTAATTTTAAATTATCTTCTTCACTTATTACTTCTGATATATGATTTTTTATGACATCTATAATCTTTAAAATATGATCAACATCTTCTTGTATTCTTGGTTCACGCTCGTATTCAATACGATGTATGTTTAAATTTTTTATATGACTTATCTTTTTCCATAATTTTTTATGTTCATTTTCAATTAAAATCATCTTTTCAATGTAGTCAATAAAATCTTTACTATCATTTGCTCTATATGTAATATCTGTATTTTGAATATATTTATCCAATCCCTCAACTATATTGCTATGGACTTCAAATTTTTTTGTAATTTCTTTTTTGAAATTTTCTTCATCTAATTTATTTATATTATAACCTTCTAATTTTAAGGCATTCTTAAAATCATCCATGCTATTAATCTTTAATCGTTGTTTTTTATTATTTTCTAATGTCGTATTTACTTTTTCCATTTATACCTCTTCATAATTATTGTAACTCATTAGTAAAACTATTTATTTAGCTCGTATATAAATTCACAAAAAACTTTCAATTTACCTTATAAGAAAAAATCGGGATGATGCTAGCACCTTCCCGATATAAACTCTATAATAATTATATACATTTAAAATTAAAATAGTCAACTGTTATTTAATAAGTTAAAGTTTTATAATTTAAGTTTTTCATTATATGTCTTTATAATATCAATGGATTTCTTTAGTTCATCCATCTCATCATCAGCTAAATGATATTCAACTAGTTCTTTTACTCCCTGGCTGTTTAATACAGCAGGAACTCCTATGTATATACCGTTTTCTCCATATTCTCCATTAAGCATTGCGGATACTGGTATAACTTTGTTTTCATCACGTAATACAGCTTTAATGATTTGAACTGTTGTTGCAGCAATTCCAAAGGTAGTTGCACCTTTTGCATTTACAATTCTATATGCAATCATCTTTATGTCTTCTGATACAGAATTAATATCAAAACTTTGTAAGCGAGATTTATTATCTTTAATAATATCTAAAAATTTCTTCCCACCTACTGTAATTTGACTCCACGGAATTATTTGAGAATCTCCATGTTCACCCATACACAAAGCATGAACACTTTGTGGGTCAACATTCATAGTATCTGCTAAATGATATTTCAAACGCGCGGAATCCAAGGCTGTTCCAGTTCCAATTACTTTACTAGCTGGTAATCCAGAAAGCTTTTGCACATAATAGGACATAACGTCAACAGGATTTGTTATAACTACAAAAATTCCTGAAAAACCACTTTCCATAATAGCAGGAACTATGCTTTTCATTATGCCCGCAGCTTTTTCTATCATATCTAATCTTGTTTGCCCTGTAATATAAGGTAATGCAGCAGCAATTACTACTATATCAGCATCTGTACAATCTGAATATTCGCCAGCTTTAACTTTCATCTTATTTCCACTATATCCAAGAGAGTGCTGCAAATCTGTTGCTTCAGCCCAGGCTTTTTCTTTGTTAATATCAATTAAAACCAAATCATCACAAACATGATTCATTACCATATCAAAAGCTACTGCTGCTCCAACAGCTCCAGTTCCAACAACTACTACTTTACTTCTTCCAATTGCCATATAATATCATCCTCTACTAATTAATTTGTAAATCTAAAGTATATATTATCCCTTTATATATAAACTTTGATTACTATCTAATCTTAATATTATTTTCGTAAAATATCCAAGGTATGTGCACTTGCTCCTAATAAATCAGGCCTTTCACAGGTAGTGAAATGATAATCAATAAAAATCTTAAAGGTTTCTTCATCCATAGCATTTAAAACAGGTCTCATATAATTAGCTGGTCCATCTGCTGCTATTATTTGTATTCTTTCAAGTTTTGCAGCTTCATTTATTTTATTAATATCTTCAAGTCTTACATAATCATATAAATCTTCTGGTTCAGCTATAACATGAAAATCCTCACTAACTTTTCCACTTTCAATAGATTTACGAATATTATTTTCTTTAAAACCATATGTTATAATGCTATATTCATTCATACAATATGCAACTAAGATGATTCCACCTATTTTAGTAACTCTTTTAGCTTCTTCCAATGCTTTTACTTTATCTTCAAAGGTATACAAATGATACATTGGTCCAAACACCAATGTCATATCAAAAGTGTTTTCAGGAAATCTTGATAAATCTAAGGCTGTTCCTTGAAAGGCTTTTACTGTACTTCCTTTTGACTTTAAAACGCCTAAATTATGCTTTACAAGTTCAACTGCAGTAACATCATAGCCTTCATTAGCTAATTCTACAGAATATCTTCCTGTGCCTGCGCCAACATCTAAAATTTTTGCATTTTCATTATTTTCTAGGTACTTATGAATATATTTCATTGAAGTTATATATTCCACTTGACCATGCCTTCTTGTTAATCTTTTGTCTTCACAAAATTTATTATAGTATTTTTCTAAATCCATTCCCATCTTTTCATGTCCCTCATCTATTATTATTTTAGTAATATTAAAATTTTCATCATTAATCAAACTAAAGTATTAAATCATATAATCACTTTAAAATTTGAAATTGCATAAGTAAAAAGTCACCAGATATTATCTAGTGACTTTTATCGAAACTTCCATCTACATAGTAACACAATGGAAATTATAAGTCTAGTAATTTATTTGTATAATGTTAGAATTTAATTAACTCGCGAGAATATGTTCAATTCATGGAGGCAAATAATGAATGAAATCATATCTGTAAAAAATGTAAGTAAAGTATATGACATATTAAAAAAGGAACCTGGATTACTTGGTAGCATTAAAACTCTTTTATCTAGAAAATACGAAAAGAAAATTGGTGTAGACAATATAAACTTTTCTATTAATGAAGGAGATTTTATTGGATTTATCGGCCCTAATGGAGCTGGTAAGACAACTACTATAAAGATGTTATCTGGAATAATACATCCTTCAAGTGGAGACATAAAAGTCATGGGCTTCACTCCTAAAAAATTGCAAAATTCCTTTAAGAAACAATTTGCTATTACTATGGGACAAAAAAATCAGCTTTGGTGGGACATACCTCCTTTAGATTCTTTTCAGCTATTAAAGGAAATCTATGAAATTTCTAAAGAAAATTATAATCAAATTCTAGAAGAATTAACAACTTTATTGGATGTTAAACATCTATTAAAGGTTCCACTCCGTAATCTATCTCTAGGAGAAAGAATGAAAATGGAGATAATGGGTTCTTTGCTTCATAGTCCCAAAGTATTGTTTTTAGATGAACCAACTATAGGTCTAGATGTACCTTCAAGGCGTAAAATACGTCAATTCCTTAAATATATTAATAAAGAAAAAAAGATAACAATAATTCTTACAAGTCACTATCTTGAGGACATAGAAGAGCTATGTAACCGAATTATTGCAATTAATAAAGGAAAGATAATTTATGATGGATCAATAAAATCTTTACCTTCAGCTGCTCTAAACTATAAACATGTTTCTGTTTCTTTTGATAATCAAAACGCACTTGAGTTATTGGAGCAGTATGGCGAATTGATAGATAAAACAGATACAAGTGCAAAACTATTAATAAAAAAAGACAATATTAAAGAGTTTGGTCGAGAAATATTTTCTACTTCATTTTTTTATGATTTAAATATTGAAGATGTTCCTTTAGATGATACTTTTGAAAATTTATTTATATAGGAAAGGAATATGCTATGAGAAAATACGTTCAAGTAATAAAAATGAATATGCAGATTTCCTTTGCATACAAGTGGAATTTATTATTGTCATCTTTAATGGATATTTTTAGAATTATTGCTGAGATAATATTTTGGAAGGTATTCTTTGATACAACTGCAAGTAATACGGTTAAGGGATACAATTATAATTCAATGATAACCTACTACATCTTTATGTTTATAATGACAACTTTAATGAATACCAATGACATAGGCTGGAAAATTGCAAATGACATCAAAAATGGAACTTTAAATAATTTAATTATCAGACCTATTAATTACATTGGCTATTACTTATCAGAAAGCCTTTCTCAAAAATTGATTCAGCTAATTATAGTAATAATAACTTTTGTACCTTTATTTATAATGCAAGCATCAAATATAACTATTAATATATCTTTTAAACAATCATTGCTTTTACCATTAATACTTTTATTTTCATTAATATTAAACTTCCTCATAAATGTAATTATTAGTTTACTGGTATTCTGGCTTACTGAGGTTACCTCTTTCTTTTTCTTAAAGGATGTCTTATTGGATTTCTTATCAGGAAGAGTTTTTCCCATTGATTTATTACCTATCTCTATTGTGAATCTATTTGGAGTTTTACCTTTTATGTATTGTACTTTCTTTCCTATAAATATATTAACTAAAGGTATAACAAATGATGTGTTTTTTATGGGGCTATTTATGCAAATAATGTGGATTGGAATTTTATACATTACAATTAAACTTCTTTGGAGCTTAGGAATAAAAAAGTATACAGGTACTGGAGCATAAAATTATTTCTTAAATTATAGCTGTGACTTATTAAATTTAAACATTGGAGGATTACCCTATGAGATATTTTAAATTATATCTAGTATTTATAAAACAAAGCCTAATAAAGTTAATGGCTTATAGATCAAATTTTTATCTTATCCTTATTAACAATCTTACGTATTTTGCTATTCAGCTTATATTTCTTCAAGTTATTTATTCTCAAGTAGATTCCCTAGGCGGCTGGACAAAATATGAAATGATTTTTTATATAGGAACTTTTAATATAATAGATTCAATATGGATTTTAGGACCATATTTTAATTTGATGAATTTACCTGAGCTTATTAGAACTGGAATGTTAGATTTTTACATTACAAAACCAGTCAACTCTCAATTTATGATAAGTTTAAGAAATGTTGAGGTTGGTTCTATATTTAGTGCCTTCGCTGGAATAGCTATAGCTGCATATGCTCTAGAGTCAGGAAAAATCGATCTTACATTTAGCAAAACGATTTTATATATTATTACTATTTTTCATGCTTTGCTAATTGAATATGGTATGTATTTTATGATGACTTGCTTATCCTTTTGGATAATTAAAACTGATTTTGTAGAAAAGGTTCATGGTATGTTATGTTATTTTTCTATGAGGCCAGTAGATATTTATAAAGGGGTTATTAGATTTATTCTTTGCTATATACTTCCTTATGGATTGATTATAACAATAACTACTAAAGCTGTAGTGAAGAGTATTGATTTATCTGAGTTTATTATTTTTATAGCTTTGAGCTGGTGTTTTTTAGGATGCTCTATATTGTTTTGGAGGTTTTCATTAAAAAGATATAGTTCCGCTAGTTCTTAAAAGAAATAATCATAAAGTTTGATTTTGACCCATAATCTATATCTTATTATGATTATAAATATTAAGTTTTGTTTTAAACATATGGAATAAAAACACTCCCATTATAATAAATGTTACCTTGTAAAACATTTACTATAATGGGAGGGTATAACTTAATTTAATTCTGAATAGCACTTATTAGCTATTTCTTTAATTTCCCTAGCTAGCTCAATTTTTGATGAAATAACTAATTTGTTAATAAAAGTGTTATCAAAAATTTCTAAGTAAAAATCTTTGCCTATTTCATCTAAATCCTCATAGTTTTTTCCTAGATTATGAAAGAAATCTTCTTCACTAAGGCCAGTATTATCTATAAAGTAATACATATTAAGATTATTTATGTACTTTTCTATCATATTAAAATTATCTTTATTTACAACAAATCCAACAATATAATCCTTATGTTTTTTATCGGATCCCTTTTTTACAGTTAAACCAAACATAGCCACTTCTGAGTTTTTCCTTATCTCAATTTTTTTGTATGTTATTTTTGCAGATTCTAGTTTATCTATGATTTCATCAAATGTTTCTTTTGAATCTTTCGTTTTATCTAAATATAATAACTTTGAAGAGATAACTCCAAGGCAAAGATTATTGCTCATTAACTCTTTTAAAACCTTTTCTTTAAAAGCTTCTTTTTCCTTTATATCATAATATTCTATAAATGTTTGGGCCCTGCCTTCGCGTTCTTTACTTTTTATCTTTAACTTATTCTTACCAAATAAAAACATATGATTTTTCTCCTTCAATAAACATTTTATATTAATATAATATATCTCATATGCGGTGGAGTAAATAAGATTTGCAAAAAAACAAATAAAGTTCAGTTAAAAATCTAATCTTTTTGGAGGAAAGTCTTTTTACAATCAGAAGTAAATATATGTCCTACCTATAGGATATTTGATTTCTTGGTTTTTGTATATCTCTATAAAACTTAAACATTAAACCAGCTGTAGTTGCTTGTGCCATAGTTAAAACCTTTGAAGTGATTTTGTAATACCTAATTTGTCTATCTTCTTCTCTTGAATAATATGTATATATAAATATAGCATTTTTGCTATTGTAATCAATATAATTTATTAAGGACTTAAAATATAGTCCTCCTCTTTGAATTTTAAATTCCTCATAATGTTTATGAGTTTTAATTACCCAATTCTCATAATTTTTATGAGAATTTAAAAGCTTAACATTAGCATGCTGTGGAACTGTTAAGTCTTGAATTAAATGACAAGCTGCACCTAAATAAAACATGGAACAATTAATATTACCATGCAAGTACTCATTTAATGCTCTGTTATAATATGATATACATTCTTTTCTTGCATTACTGCTTCCATACAAGCCTTTTTTTCTATCTGGGTTATAGAAATGACTATTACTTTTTAAATCTTGATCAGCCCAAACTACTCCAGCATTAATATCATTTAAATATTTTTTCATAAGTGAATAAGCTTTTATGTGTCCATCATTTTTTAATATTATCAAAGATTGAGTATTTATAAATTTATGAACTATACATTCAGCTTTCATTATTCTCTTCTTTACAGGATTTATAGTTTTCAGAAGCTTTTTTAATATGTATGAATATAATTTTTCTAGAATTCTCATAATCACCATTCCTATCAAGTGAAACTTGATACAGTTTGGGTTTAAACCATATCTGTATCTTGATTTAGCTTATGGCTCCAATATAGCCTCAGTGGATACAATTTAACCTCGGTGGCTAGACATTTAATAAACATTTCTATAATCTAAATTATTATAAACAAATATTTGACAATTATTCATGACAAATAAAAGAAAATTCCATTTCAAGTTAAAAATATTAAGAATATGGACGGCAAAGTAATAACCCATAACAACCATTGTTTTGATTGTTATGGGTTAAGTCCCAAAATACTAAGTTTTTTATATCACTATATATTTATATTCTGTTAAATAATTTCTTAGGATCTTTACATTTCATTAATCCTGACATAATGCAGATACCAGCAGCCCCAGCATCAATAGCTTCATGAGCATTTTCAGGAGAAATGCCACCAATAGCATAAACAGGAATTTGGACTGAATTACATACAGATGCTAAATAATCTAAACCTCTTGGAGGAAGATCTTTTTTACAATTAGTCGCAAATATATGTCCTGCAGTAATGTAAGTTGCTCCTAAATTAACAGCTTCTATTGCTTCGTCAACTGAATGAATAGATACACCAATTTCAATAAATTCCTTTGAAATAAAAGGATTTGATTTTAAAACGTGTAGAGGTACATGAAGCTTTTTACAATTAAGTTCCTTTGATGCCTTATGATAAGTATGTAAAATGCATTCTGTATTATTTTCTTTGCATACTTTTAGTACCTTTTCCGCTAAAGCTTTATAGTCGCTTTCTGATAAGTCTTTTTCTCTGAGAACAACACTTACAGAACTTATCACTTTATTTGTATTATTCAATATGTGTGTGTTTTTGTTATTATTGTTCAGTAAATCTAGTTTTATGTTAAAATTGTTTAAGGCGTCTAGTTCTATATTTTTATTGTTAATTGTAATTAGTTCTTTGGTTTTATTTAAGGTGCATATATTTTTGATCTGTTCTAAAAAATCGTTACTACAAAGTTTGCGATTAGTAATTGCTAATAATTTATACATATATATAATCACTCATAACTACTTGAAGTCCATGGTTAGTAATTGCATCAGATATTTCTTCTACTGACCTTCCATCTGAAATTTCAAATTGCTCATCACCTTTTGTTTCTTCATCCTGACTATGGCCTCCTATACCAACAGAAACTCCAGCTGAAATCTTAGTTGCGGCAAGTCCAATTACATTATCACGAAAGCGAGCGCATTCACGTGTTGATATTGTGATGTTAGCAAAAGGTAAAAAGATTCTATAAGCAGTGATTATTTGAAGAAGCTGCTTTTCATGTACATCTTTTGGGTTAATTCTATCATTATTTATTATTGGACGTAATCTAGGACATGAAAGAGCAATTTCAGCATGTGGATATTTACGTTGAAGAAGGTATGCATGAAGGCCTGTTGCAAAGGCATCCTTTCTAAAATCATCTAATCCAAGAAGCGCAGCAAAACCAACACCTCTCATGCCACCTTGAATAGCTCTTTCCTGTGCATTAAAGCGATATGGGAAAATACGTTTATGCCCAGCTAAATGGAGAGTTTCATATTTATCTGAATTATAGGTTTCTTGGAATACAGTAACAAAATCTGCTCCACATTCATGTAAATATGCATATTCATCTGAATTCATTGGATATACTTCAACACCAACCACATTAAAATATTTTCTAGCTATTTTGCAAGCTTCTCCAATATAAGATACATCAGACATGCTACGGCTTTCACCAGTAAGCAGAAGTATTTCTTGTAATCCGCTTTTTGCAATGTTTTGCATTTCTTTTTCTATTTCTTCAGAGTTAAGTCTGGCACGTTTAATCTTATTATGACAGTTAAAACCACAATAAATACAGTAGTTTTCACAGTAATTAGCTATATAAAGTGGCGTAAACATATAAACTGAATTACCAAAATGTTTACGTGTTTCTAATTTTGCACGCTTAGCCATTTCTTCAAGTAAAGGAAGAGCTGCTGGAGATAATAAAGCTGCAAAATCTTCAATATCTAATACATCTTTTCTTAATGCTAAAAGCACATCATTTGTTGTATATTTTTCATAATCATAAGCTTCCATTTTAGAAATAACTTGATCCATAACATCAGATTCTAGTATCTCCATGCCTGGCATATATTCCATATGATTAACTCGTTGTTCCATTAAATCCCCTCCTAATCTTCAAGAAATCCTGTTAATGGTGATGAAGCAGAAGCGCCTTTGTCTAGAACACGTCCAAGACCTGAAAGATAAGCTGCTCTTCCAGCAATTATTGCACTTTTAAAAGCTCCAGCCATAGCTGAAATATTACCTGCAGTAGCAATTGCAGTATTAGCCATAACAGCAGCGACTCCCATTTCCATAGCTTCGCAAGCTTGTGATGGTCTACCAATTCCCGCATCAACAATTATAGGAAGTTCAATTTCATCAACCAATATTTTAATAAAATCACGTGTACTTAAACCTTTGTTTGAACCAATTGGTGATGCAAGGGGCATAATAGCAGCAGCTCCTGCATTTACCATATCTCTAGCTGCATTTAAATCTGGATACATATAAGGCATTACTACAAAACCTTCTTTAGCAAGAATTTCAGTTGCTTTTATTGTTTCATAATTATCTGGAAGAAGATACTTAGAATCACGAATAACTTCGATTTTCACAAAATCTCCACAACCAATTTCACGAGCTAATCTTGCAATACGAACTGCTTCTTCAGCATTACGTGCTCCTGAAGTATTTGGAAGTAAAGTAACATGTTTAGGTATATAATCTAAAATATTAGCACTGCCACCTAAATTTGCACGACGCAAGGCTAAAGTAATTATTTCAGCACCAGCATTTTCAACAGCGGCTTGTATTAAATCTAGTGAGTATTTTCCTGATCCTAATATAAATCTTGAATCAAATTCATGTCCACCTATAATAAGTTTGTCTGTATTATTTTCCATGTTATTATGCTCCTTTATTTTCTAATGTTAATTTATGCCCGCCTGGCACCAGTACTGCATAAAGTCATATACTTTATGCTTATTTTGACAGTCACCAACTTTAATGTTCATTTAATTAAAAGTTTTTATTTCTTAGAGTGGTGATAGTCATCAAGTCTTGTCACTTAGTTTTGATGACTGTCATTCTAGCTTAGTCAATATCACATTTTATACTTCATCTATTCCAAGTATTAATCTTAAAACCATATTTGCTTGATGGCCTGCACAAATGGATACTCGTGGAGCCATTAGCCCTCGTCCTACCATTGCACCTGTTATACCATCTCCACACAAATAAAAATTATCTGTTATTTTCTTTGTAACTATTGTATTGCTGCTTTCGTAGCCTGCCATTCCTGAAGCTGATACAATTTTTTTCATTGGGTAAGTCTCAATAAGTGTATTTACAAGCAAAGCTTTAGCTGTAGGATTATCAAAAGCTTCACAAACTATATCATCTTCTTTAAATAAAGCTTGTACATTATCTTCTGTAACTCTTACAGTATCAATAGTTACTTTAATAAATGGATTTATTTCTTCAATTTCGTTTTTTAAGGCTTCTGTTTTATGTAAGCCTAAATGCTTAATCTTATATTGCTGACGATTTAAGTTGCTAGGTTCAACAATATCAAAATCAATTAGGTGCAAATGCCCCACACCAGTTCTTGCAAGACTTACTGCTATATTAGAGCCTAAGCCTCCTAGGCCAGCAATTGCTACTTTGGCAGCTTTAACTTTTTCAAATACATGAGGAGTATGTCTTGCACACATTAAGCTTTCAAATTCATCTTGTGGCGGCATTTTACCTTTTTCAATAAAACTTACTTCATCATTTTCATTAAGCTCATAATCATCAAAGGTTTGAAATCCATTTAAAATAGTTATTATATTTGTTTCTTTACTATAATTGCTATTGCGTAGCTCATGAAGAGTTAAACAATCAGTTACTACAGGTTTACCATTAATCTTAATATTCAAATCAGCCACCTCCTACAAAACTTACAACTTCAATAACATCACCATCAGTTAATATTTTTTCTACGTATTGAGCTTTAGGTATAATAGCCCCATTACATTCAACAGCAACTAAAGGAATTTTATATCCTTCTCTTACAAGATAATCAGCTAAGCTTAAATTATCTGCATTGCCTACTTTACTGCCATTAACGTATATCATAACCCCACCTCCTAAAATTTGGATGCAACAAAAAAGGTCACACGAAGACTTACACCCATGGTGGTGTACCCCTTCGTGTGACCTTTGTCATCACTCTGCTTAATATTGTAACAACATTGGGATATGATGTCAATATTGTTTTTATTCCAGTAATCAATTCTTCTTTAATAAAGTCTTTACTGTTCGTTTTACCACATCAAAAAAACTTAATGAATTAACCATGTGATCTGGATCCACATAATTTCGAATAACACGAAGTACCTTTTTAGGATCTTTAGAAGAAAAAGTATATGTACCATTTTTCTTTGTACGTATCGCATATCTTGGAATCCACTTTCCTTTAAACAATACAGATGCAATGACATAGTCAACTTCTTCCCAAGGTATTTGTATAAATTTTCGAGAATCACGAGAATTATAGAACTCAAAACCTTTGTCACCAATCATGATTTTACCATAATCTGAAAGTCCAGTAAAAGCTGTTGCATCAATTACCAAATCCACCTTTGTATTAAGTGATTGAACCATTCGACCTACCTCTTTTCTCTATGTATATTGTAATCTAAACATTATATCTCTAATAATTAAATTTAAAGAAATTCCGTAGGAAAAGTGAATGTCCAAAAAATGATGCTCCAAATTTTATATTTGGTAAGTAGAATTTTCTATTTAGAGCTTTTATATTTGGAAACATGAACTTTCTCCTTGGATCCTTCATCATTCGTTGTTAATTGTTAATTGAAATAAATATTTATCTTAATTATATATTTTTTATATATTTATATCAATTGTTCAAAAGTCTATCAAAGTTACACGTATTTCATAAACTGAACCCATAGTTAGTATTATAAGTGATACTAGCACTATAGATGTTAACAAAAGCCCAGGCTAAAAAGCCTAGGCTAATTAAAATAAATTACATTAAACCAATTAAGTGGAAAATAATACCGATTGCGAATAATCCAAGAATAATCACAATTGGAGATACTTTTCTCTTAAGTAACCACATACAAAGTAATGTAATCAATAATCCTGTAAGTCCAGGAATTAATGAATCTAAGTTATTTTGTAGTGTTGTAACCTTAGTATCAGTTAATGCCATACCAGCTCCTTGTTGCAGTAGAGCTTGCTTTATACCTTCTGCTCCTTGAGGAAGTTTGCTCCAATCAATGAAAGCACCTTCACTTAACTTGACAGATGATACTACTGGTGCAAATTTAACAGATACCCATCTGTTAACTAATGATCCTAATATAAACATACCAAGGATTGATGATCCTTTTGTAATATCTTGAAGCATATTACCTGATAAGTCATCACTAATACGAGAACCTGCTTTGAAACCAAACTCTTGTGTATACCATGTAAATGCCATACGTATAAGATTCCAAGCAAGGAAAAATATAATTGGTCCAAGAATGTTACCACTTAAAGCAAGTGAAGCACCTAATGCTCCTAAAATTGGTCTTACAGTAAACCAGAAAACTGGATCTCCAATACCTGCTAAAGGTCCCATCATACCAACTTTAACACCTTGAATAGTTACATCATCAATTGCCATACCATTTGCACGTTCTTCTTCTAAGGCTAATGTTACACCAATAATTGGTGAAGCTACATATGGGTGAGTATTAAAGAACTCTAAGTGACGTTCTAAAGCAGCAGCTCTATCTTCTTTAGTCTTATATAATTTTTTGATTGCTGGGATCATTGCAAATGCCCAACCACCATTTTGCATTCTTTCATAGTTCCAAGAACCTTGAAGGAAAAATGAACGGAACCAAACAGAAATACGGTCTCTTTTACTTAATTTTAATTCTTTTGACATTTTCGTTACCTCCCCCTTCTTAGTATCTATCGATTAGATCCCCTAAAGGATCGCCAGTATTTGAGCTTCCACTATTACCTGAACCGCCTACTTTGCTAAGTGCTAAGTAAATTAGTGCTACAGCTACACCTATTGCACCAAGTCCGATAAGTGTGATTTGTGAAATAGTTGCTAATACAAAACCTATTGCAAAGAATGGCCATACTTCTTTTGTAGCCATCATGTTTATTACCATTGCATAACCAACAGCTACAACCATTCCACCACCGATTGCTAAACCACCTGTTAACCAAGAAGGCATTGCACCAAGTAATGAACTGATTGGACCAGCACCGATTGCTAAAATTAAGCCTGCTGGAATTGCAATACGTATACCTTGTAAACAAATAGCAGCTATTTGCCACATTTCAATAGCTTTAATATTTCCTTCTTTAGCAGCAGCATCCATAAAGTGTACAAATGCTGTAGCAATAGTACGGCAAATAATTGTTAATAATAAACCTGCAACTGCTAGAGGAACAGCAATAGCGATTGCTGGAGCAACTCCTGCTTCACCTTGCCCTCCAAGAACTAGAATAATTGCAGATGCAACAGCTGCAAGCGCAGCATCTGGTGCTACAGCTGCACCGATATTTGCCCAGCCTAAGGCCATAAGTTGAAGGCTACCACCTAAGATTAAGCATGGTAGTAAATTCCCTGTAACTAAACCGATTAATGTACAAGCTACTAGTGGTTGATGGAATTGGAATTCATCCAAGATACCTTCTACACCAGCTAAAAATGCTATAAAAATGACTAATATAATTTGAACTATATTTAAAGTCATGGTTATTACTCCTCCTTTTTCTCTAAATAATTAGATTATTTTATTTTGTTTAATTCTTCTTGTGCTTTTTTAAGTATTTCGTCCATATTTCCTTTTGAATCGTTTGGAACTTTACGAACATCAAAGTTAAGTCCAGCATTTTTTAATTTATTGAATGTATCAATATCATCTTGATTAAAAGCAAGAACTTTGCTTGGCTGAACTTTTCCTATTGAGTGAGCCATTGAACCAACATTGATTGTCTTTAATGGAATTCCACCTTCTACTGCTCTAAGCACATCCTGTGGGTTTTCAAAAAGAAGCATTGCACGTTGTCCTCCAAAATGCTGATCATCTTTTGCAAGTTTAATCATATGATCAACTGGAACAACATGAGCTTTAACCCCTGGAGGAGAAGCTTGAGTTATTAAATTCTTACGAAGTTGATCTTTTGCTACTGCATCTGACACAACAATAATTCTTGTAGGATTTACAGTTTTTGTCCAAGCAGTTGCTACTTGCCCATGAAGTAAACGAGAATCTACACGAGCTAAAACATATTCGAAGGATCCAGGCGCACCTGCATTTGATTTCTCAGTTGAAGCAGTAGAAGCTTTACCAGCATCTTCTGGTTCTAGCGCTTCAGGCTTAACTTTAACTCCTTCTTTACCTGCATTTAAGATAAAAGCAGCGATTTCATGTGCAGAGTCCATTGAAAGACGTGCACCATAAGCTTCAATCAGCATTGGTAAATTCATACCAGATACTATAGCCCATTTATCTTTGTGTTCTTCAAATAGAGCATTTGCTTGATTGAATGGTGTACCACCCCAAAGATCAACAAAGATTAAAACCTCATCTTGGTTGTCGAATGTTGCGATTGCGTCTTGCATTTTCGCTCTAATATCATCAGGTCCTTCACTCGGCATAAGCGTAACAGCTTTTACGTTTTCTTGTACTCCGAAAATCATATTACCTGATTGCATAATACCTGTAGCAAATTCTCCGTGACTAGCAAGAATAATTCCTACCATTTTGATACCTCCTATTTTTTATTTGTTACAAAAACAAAAGGCATAAGCATTAATAAACGAAATAAAATAATATATGTTTAGAATTCATCACAATATCTGTACAGTAAATTGAATCATAAATAGACATGATAATACCGTATATGGCCGTACAAAACATGTGATATAACAAACAAATATTAAATTATTTTATTTACCTATGCTTATGCCTGATCGAATCAGTAACATGCTAGATATTAGTATTTTATAAAAGTCTACTTAGAAACTGTCATTAAACGTTCCTATCTTGACTTCGTTTTCATGATAGCACTTTTTTTGACATTATGCAATACCTGTTTTTAAATTTTTTTTATTAATTTAAAATTAACTGCTAAATCATAGTAATTTAAGCAGTTAATTTTTTGTTAATAAGTTTTACTTTATATTTGGTGTGAATTTACTAAACAACTTATTTCTTCAATTCATAAAGTCTTGGAAATAATATATTATTTTCTAAATGTATATGCTGAAATATATCTGATTCCATTTCCTCAAGTTTAACATAAGTTAATTTATAAGTATTACAGCCATCTGATGGAGCTTTAAAATCATTAGTCACTCTTCTTAATTCTTTTAGTATATCCCCTGCTCCAGTGTGCTCGTCTTGCAATTGATTAATTATATTTATTGCTTTATCTAAATCAACTTCATTAATACTTCTTAAATACTCCTTAATTGCTGGATATTGAGTTGTTTCTTCCTCTATTAAATGAGCATCCAATTCCATTTTTATTGTATGAAATAACTTGTGTACTTTTGAAAGTTCAGGATGATGCCCACCATGTACTCTCAATATTTTAGTTGTTAATTCACTTATTTTAGGTAAATTCTCGTAAAGATAAGCATGATGCACATTAACAATATGATCAACTAATTCATCCAAAGGTGCTTCTACCCAATTTCTATTATTTGCATAAAGATTATTTTGTAATTTATCATATGAAGTATTTATTTTTTCTAGTATTTCTGCTTCATTAACCCCTTGTTCATTTATGGCTGTAATTAATGGTCTATCTCCACCACAACAAAAATCAATTTTATATTCTTTAAATATATCAGCAGCATTAGGAAACTTAGTTACTATCTCTCCAATTTTTTGATTACTATTAAATGTATTCATCATTTATTCCTCCTCTAAGTTCTATCTTATGAATTTATTATATTAGTAGTAGGATAATAAAGCTTTGATTCAAATCACATTTTAATATTTGTCTATAATTATTTTTCTATACCTTTTGGAGAGATGGAATCATTCTGCATTATTTTCATTATCAGCTTTGTAATTGTTTTGCTGTATGTCAATACCTACAACTATAAAATGTTAAAGGAATACTTGAAGCTTTATGTTGCTTCAAGTATTCCTTTTTTTAATTATTTTATATTTTAAAAAATTTATATGTTGATAATACTTAGTTCATCGTATTCTTCGGATAATTACCTCCATAAATAATATTACTGATTCAAAATGTCTTTTATATCTTGCCAGTTTTCTGCTTTCAAATAAATCATATCACTTGTTGGTAAATCACGTTCACTATAATAACGATTGTACCATACAGGATATATACCTGCTCCACTAGCTCCTTTTAAGTCACAGATAACATCGTCTCCAATATGCCATGCATCTGCTGCTACGTTTCTTGCTTTCTGTAAAGCAATGTTAAATAGATGCTGTTTCGGTTTAATAAATCCGTAATCGGCACTCGATATAATAAACTCCATATTATTATCTGGAAGAATTTCATCTAATCTACGCTTAATTATTTCCTCTTGAAACAGATTATTTGAAATAATAGCAGTTCTAATATTCTGTTCACTTAAAAAGTTCAAAAAATCCTGTACTCCATCACAAGCAATATACTTATTGCTATGTTTCCAAAATAGCTCAGCAGCTTCTAAATAGGATATACTAAGTAATACACCATGCTTCTCAAGTAAATAACGCAATATAGTTGAAAATGGAAGTTCGATAGACAAGTCTAAGGCACCTTGCCTAGTATCAATGTGCAGTTCTTTTTTATATTCATAATACTCAGCTACTAACTTGTCTGATGTAATTTTTTCATCATTTCTTATTGCCTTTGCAAGTATAGCCTTAAATCCGAAATCTTGATTATACTTTTCATTTTTCTCATTAACAACCAGAGTATTACCCCAATCGAAAAAAATAATTTTAGGTCTTTTTCTCATCATATCCTCCAATAATTGCAATTTATCTACATAGCAATATGAATTCTCCTTGTTTCAAAATGAATATTGTAAATTAAACAATCTCATTTTTTATAACCCTTATAAACTAATAGGCTATTTATTCCTTTCATTTTCTGATTCTAATAACAGCTCTTCTAAAGGACGATAATTTCCGCCCCAATATTCAAAAGTGTGCATTCCTATATCTTCAAGAATGGGTCCTATCATTATTAGATTTATATCCATTTGCTTAAAAATGTTCAGATAGTCTGGTGTTTTACTTTCAAATGGAAGCAACTTAGCAAATGACTCATAGGATACACTGTATACTATATGGGTAATTCCCAATGAGAGAATTGCCATTAAACACCTTGTACATGGTGCACAACTTGTATATAGGATACTATTTTTCAAAACTTCATCAGAATATTTATTAGCACATTTCTGAACTACATTAAATTCAGCATGTCCAAATAGTCCCCTAGCATAATTAGAAGTATTTTCTGCAACTTCAAGTATAGTGTCCTTATGCACAAGTAGTGCACCAAAAGAATCATATCCTCTTTTACCAGCGTTTATAGCTAACTCATGACACTTACTTATATAAAATTCATGTTTATTAAAATCATTATTTTTCATTATTGATATTCTCCTTTGATATGTTAATCTTTTTAAACTCAACCAATTTAATGGGGATAAAAGAATAACACGCAAAGTGATAATATATGTTATATTAATATCTCAGGCGTGTTACTCAAAAACCACCCTTAATACACTGCTCTTTTGGCTTATCATAAAAACACTTCCTTTCATTACATAATATAGTAATTATACCATATAAATCTTTAAATTATAATTAGAAAACTACCTTTTGATTCAACAATTATTTATTTCATCATGTTTACCTTTGTATAACAATTATTTACCATAGAAAACTATAATATATTACTATCCTGGTTTGTAAGCTGTTTATCTTTAAGCATTTGCTTGTTGAAAAGCATATAGCTCCCTATATGGAGAACTATCCGTTATTAAGCTCTCATGTATACCTTGTGCAACAACCTTTCCTTTATCTAATACATATATAATATCTGCATTTTGAATAGTTGATAATCTATGAGCTATGATAATGGTTGTTTTACCTTTTCTTAATTTATCAATATTTTTTTGAACGCAAAATTCCGTTTCAGTGTCTAATGCTGAAGTTGCTTCATCTAAGATTAGCACATCTGAATTTTTTAGAATTGCTCTAGTAAGTGCCAAACGCTGCTTTTGTCCTCCTGATAAAGCAGTTCCACGTTCACCAACTTGGGTTTCATATTGATTTGGAAAGCCCATAATAAAATCATGACACAGCATTTCTTTACATGTATTTTCAATATGTGACTTTTCATATTCTTTATCAAATACTAGATTTTCTATAACTGAAGAAGATATAAAATGTGGTTGTTGAAAAACCACTGAAACCTTATCTAAATATTGCTTTCCATAACTATTGATTGGAACTCCATTTATAGAAATTTCTCCATTATCAGGCGAATACATTCGAAGTAGTAATTGTCCTATTGTTGATTTTCCGCTACCACTTGCTCCAACAATAGCTATTTTCTTACCAATTGGAAATTCCAAGGATAGATTATTTATAACTGGATCTGAGTCAGGTAAATAGCTAAAGGTTACATTCTTAAATTCTATTGACTTTATTTCACCACTAAACTGAGCTGTACCAAACTCTTCACTTTTCTTTACCATTACTGATTGAATACAGAGAACAGAAGCTTCAAGCCTTTTACCAGTTAAAGCTTGTTCAAATAATTGTCCAAGTTCTGTTACTAATAAATCAACAAAAGTGAAACCTGCAACAAATTCACCTAAGGAAATATTATTTGATATAACACCAATACCTCCAAACATAATTGCAACAAGCTTAGTTCCATAAAGAAAAGGATCACTTACAAACATTATTTTGTTTTTGTATAAACCTTGCTTTATAACTGCTTTATAATAATTTAAAAATTTTTGTTCATAATTTTTTAGCTGCCAACTTTGGCGATTATATGCTACGATTTCTCTGATTGATGAAATACTCTCCTCAATGGTAATTGAAACATTAGATTTCTCATCTTTAACTCCTTGTGAAAATTGTTTCGTTTTTTCACCAAATTTATGTAGTAAAACGTAATAAATAACTGCTACTGCTATTACAACAATAAGCATTATATAATTAATATTTGCTAATGAAAATGTTAAAAAAGCAATTGTGAGTAGGTTTTTCACTGATTCTGAAAGTATTTGATTAATAGATAAGTCACTAGCATCTGCTATATTACTTCTAATTTGATTTAATAAATTTCCTACATGTTCTTTATTGAAAACTGCAGTAGGAAGATCATAGATTTTTTTCAAAAAGTCCTTTGTTAATGACATTTGAAGGTGATAACCTATATGAAAGAAGGTTACTTTTCTAACAGTAAATAATAATTTAGGAGCAAAGAAGAAAACTCCATAAAGTGCTAGAATTTTAGGAAATTCCTCATAGTATTTTTCACTAAAGACTTTATCAATTAAATCACGCTGTAATAAAGTTGCAATAACAGGTGTCAAACATTCTAAAAACATTGCGAAATATCCTAATAATAACCAAGGTTTCTTGTTTACATACTTAAATATAAATTGAATGCTAGACTTCATTTTGCTCACCTCCCATTACTAACCCATAAAACAACCCTTTCGTATCCATTAATTCTTCATAAGTTCCTTGTTCACCAATTTTACCTGCATCAAGTACTATAATTGAATCATATTCACTAATTGTAGAAAGCCTATGTGCTACAGTAACAACTGTTTTACTAGCTGATAAATCCTCTATGGACTTCTTAATAGCTGCTTCTGTAACATTATCTAGGGCTGAGGTTGCTTCATCTAATAAAATAATTTCAGGTTCCTTAAGCATCATTCTAGCTATTGAAATACGCTGCTTTTGACCACCAGATAAACGAACTCCACGTTCCCCAAGAATGGTGTCGTAGCCGTCTTCTGTTTCTATAATAAACTCATGTGCACAGGCTCTTTTAGCAGCCTTAATTACTTCTTCGTCTGTTGCATTTGGATTACCAAATTTAATATTGTTTTTAATTGACATGTTGAATAGATATGTATCTTGAAAAACATAACCAAAATTTCGCCTTAAATTTTCTAACTTTAATTTCTTAATATCATATCCTCCAACTAAAATTTCACCATTAGAAACATCATAAAATCGTCCTATTAATTTTAAAATAGTTGACTTACCACTTCCACTTCCTCCAACAATTGCAGTTTTTTTGCCTGCTGGAATTGTAAAGGATATGTCATTAATTATTGGTAGATTATCTCCATAAGAGAAGGAAACATTTTTAAATTCTATATCAAATTTATTTATTTGAGTTTCTAAAGCATTACTATCCTCAATTACATCTGGCTTTAAATTTAAAAATTCGTATAAATACTTAGCATAATTTAATGCATTGTATTGAGCAGGAATAATATAAAAGAATACTGAAAAACCTCTAGATAAAAGTCCCATAAGAAAACTATACCCAACCAGCTCTCCAAGTAATAAATTACCACTTTCTATTAGATTCAAACCGTAAAAATAAAACAAAACAACAGAAATTGTTAAAGTTAAACCAACTGTTGTATAACGAAAATGCCTCCAAAAGGTCGACCACATACGAGCAATTCTAAATTTATTAACATCTTCTATTGTCCTATCTATAAACCAATCTTTGCTTCCCATAGCCTTTAATTCTGTTGTAGCTTCGATGGCATCATATAAAGACTTTTGGGAAACTTGAGCTGCATTTGTTTCAATTCCAAGATAATACTGTATCCTTTTATTGGCTGTTTGATTAAGAAATACATAAACAATATTTCCTATCATTGCTGCCCAAAAGAATATGGGCTGTCCCATAATTAAAATAATTGATGGTACTACAAATTGAGCTAAACTATAAATGAAATTTGGAAATAAAAAGTTGTATGTCTGCTGTGTTTCATTAACAGCATTCTCAAATAGAGCTAATATTTCTCCTGTGGGAACCTTCTCGTAATATGAAAAACCAAGCTTTTGCAACTTTACCATTAAATCTGTCTGCTGGTTTTTAACTATTTTATTAGATATGACTTGCTGTAGTAAATTAAATATTGATTTTACAATTAAAATTAAAACAACGATACCGCATAATATTAAGACTTGATTTTTTAAAAGATCCATATTTTTCAATGGTATTACATTGTCAATTAAATATCCCATACGACGAGGAATTGTTAATTCTCCTAGAATCATACCTCCACCGCATAACACATATAATATGGTCAGTAAAATAAATGGTTTGAAATAACTTAATGTCCAAAAGTATAACTTAATCAATTCTTTCTTTCCAAGTTGTCTTTCCAATAGGCTTCCCCCCTAGCAATTTATTAATGCCATTAATCTTTAGGATATCCATTGTTTTTCTCCCTCATGTTACCTTATTTTTCTATTTTTATCAATATTAGAATGATACAAATAGAACTAAAATAATCTAGTTAAAATATACAAAATGGAACTTTATTACCTGTAGAAGTATATCAATAAATATATATCCATTATATTTATTGAATTTTTTCTTTTCATGTCATAAATTTATATGATTAAATTTGGCATACCACATACTTATGTTTCTAAACCTTAGTACTTGATTCAGTCTATTAATAAAGTATAGGAGGTAGAGAATTAACATGTACACAGCAATAACACTACAGTCAAGACAGTTGGAAAATTTTTTTGGAAGAAACCCTATTAGATCACACTTCTCCTCCTATTATATTCTAGAATATAATTTTAGACATAACTCTCTTCTATCTCATTAGAGAATTCACTATGATTTTCTTCACTTTTTATATTACTTCCAATAATTGCAGCAAAAATAAGTATTACCCCAATCCATTGAATCCAAGTCACATGCTCTGATAAAACTAATGAGGACAAAGTCACAGCAACTGGAAGCTCCGAAGCAGATAATATAGTTCCAAGCCCTGGTCCAACATGAGGCATTCCAATTGAAAATAAAAGTGGTGGAAGAACAACTCCAAATCCCCCCAATATCAATCCGTATTGAGTTAATCCTTTTAACATAGAAAAGTCAAATAAGAATCTTGGTGGAAATAATAAAAATACTACTATTAAAGCACCCGTTGAAAGAAGTGCACTTTTTAATACTGGTGGTGTATCTTTCTCAACTGAACCGCTAAGGAAAATAAACCCAGTATAAGTTAATGCAGCAAGTGAACCCCAAATTGCTCCCTGCCATGAAAAACTCCCTTCCTTCAGTGAACTAACATTTGCAGCCAATACAGAACCAATAAGTACAATACCTATAGACACAAGCTTTTGTTTACTAGGTATTTTCTTATTAAATATCCAATCAAATATTGCACCAATCCAAACAAATTGAAATAAAAAAATTATTGCTAATGAAGCATTTAGTGTTTTTAATGATTGATAATAAAATAAGCCTGTTAACCCAAATGGAATTCCTGATAATAGGAGCTTTAATATTTGTTTAAGTGATAATTTTTTCTTTTTTGTAAATAAAAAAACACACCAAATAAGTATTGTGCCAAAAAAATATTGCCCTCCTGTTACCTCTGTTGATGAAAAACCTGCCGAGTAAGCAAGCTTTACAAATGTTGATAATACTCCATAACAACATCCACCAAAGAAAACAATTAATGCATAATGCCATTTTTTCAAATTTACTCCTCCTTCTTTAAAACGCGAAAAAGCCACACAATTATCATATTGATAATTGTGTGGCGAAAATAGAATTTCTCTAGAAAAATCCACATCCAAAACGGTTTTATTATTAAATTTCCATGTATTATAATAAATACATTAATACAATTTGTCAAGCAAAAAGTAAATATTCTAATATACTGGACAGAACACTCAAAAGTTTTACAAATCAACATCATTCTAGTATCAATTTTATTAACTTGTAATTATAGTTTGTTCTCATAAATTTTAACCTTTAATTCTGTTTTCCATTCTTCTATTTTAGAATCATAGGTTTCTTTTTGTTTTTGTTGCAGTAATGATGCTTTAATCTGATCTTTAACTATTCCAAAGTAAACGATGCAAGACTCGCTTGGCTTCCACCTACATACCTAAAGTATAAAGCATGCACACCATCTGGAATTGAAATATCTGATGAGTATTCCACCCAGTCGTTACTAGTACCTACTTCAATTGTACCAATAGGGGTACCATTCCATTTAGTCATGATTTCAAAGGTTCCGCCAACCCATAAGCCACCACGAACCTTGATTTTAACCTTAGTTACTCCCATGCAATCAAAATATTTAAAGCCTGCTGTAGCTCCATCTCTCATATTTGCAATATAGCCAATTTCTTCGTCTCCATCCTTACCATCTTGGGTAATCTTAGGAAAACGACAATCCATCCAGTCTCCTGGTCCTGCAGTCATTGGTTCTTCATGCTTACAGAATAAATTACATGCAAGGTATGCTGGATATTCACCTTTACCTATTAATGGACCACCATTAGGACCACAAGATGTCATTTCTACTTGAGGAATAGTACCATCTTCAAGTATTTCAATTGGTTCTATGCAGCCTTGTCTACTATAATTAGTTCCATTAGTGTGTCTATGATAGAATATATACCATTGACCTTTTATTTCAACAATACTTCCGTGGTTATTTCCACCATAGAACATTGGCTTTTCAGCTGGTTTGTAAGAATCTATGTACATATCATTATTGCTTACAATTGTTCCTCTGTATACAAAATCCTTAGTTGGATGTTTACTTGTTGCATAACAAAGTTCATGCATATTGATAGATGAATAAATAAAGTAGTATGTTTCGCCTACTTTTCTAATTGAAGAAGCTTCAAAAAATTCATGCCCATCAAATCCAGTACCTTTTCCATATGGTTTACTTGGAGCTAAAGTTATTGGTTCTTCTTTAATAGTAAGCATATCTGTTTCTAGTACTATTGCCATTGATCCTTTTCTTGATTTATCTTCAGGCATACAAAAACCAGTATAAAGGTATACATTATCTCCTTCTGTTATTACGCCAGGATCAAATTGAAATTGATCATTTTCTCTTTCACCAAGAATTGTACCATCCTTATAATGCACATATCCATAAAACTCATACTTACCAGCTGGTGTATCACAAACTGCAACAGACACTATAGGAAAATGATCTAGACAATAATATAAATAATATTTGCCGTCATTGCCTAAAGTAACATCTGGAGCATATAAACATGCTTCTCCATCGGGGTTTTTTGGATCATCAGTTTTTTTATAAATAACTCCTTCGTATTTCCAATCAGTTAAATCATCTACAGGAGCTGACCAGCAAACATAATCGTTCATACAATATGCATGGCTGTTAAATCTATCATGAGAGCCATACACATATACTCTATTACCAAATACATAAGGTTCACCATCAGGGATATATTCCCAAGATGGAAGATATGGATTAAAGCCTTGTCTTTTCATAAATTACCATTCCCTTCATTTTAACTTGGTGGCATTCACCCGAATAACTTGGTTAACTCGTTGAAAGTCATCAATATCATTTTAAAATACTAATAAGATTGAAACAATGATATATTGTAATTTTAAATTGACATATTCTAAGATTATATATATATCAAATCATCCACTTACATTTCATTTAGAAATTCTATATATATGATTGTTCCAACCTTTAAAATACTTTCTACAGTTATTTTTCCTTCATGTGCTTCTATAATCTGCTTTGCAATTGCCATTCCAAGCCCTGATCCTTTGACATTGACATTACTATTTGTACCTCTGTAGTATCTTTCAAAAAGTTTTTTTGTATCTTCTTCTCTAATGCCTTTTCCATTATCCTCAATCACAATATATATTTTATCTTTCTTAGCTATAGATATTTTTATTGTGGTTTCTTTGGAATTATGAATGACTGAATTATATAATAAATTAGTAAAAGCTCTTGTTAAAAGGTTATTATCAAAGTTAAAGTTCACATTGCTTTCTAAGCAGTTAAAAATAATATTTCTATCTTCATATTGTGGGTGGTTTAATATGCTAATAATAACTTCTTTTAATAAACGCGTTAAATTTCCTTCTTGACGATTTACAGGAAGCATACCATTCTTTAACTGATATGTGAAATTTAAATTTTCAACTATGGTTTCTACATTTTGAACATTTTTAAGAATCACTTGTGCATACTTTTTCACTTCATCTAAATCAACAGAATATTCATCAGCTAATATTTCTGCATAACCTTTAATTGGTGATAAAGGTGTTTTTAAATCATGAGAAATGTTGGCTATCCATTCTTCCCTTAAAACCTCAGTTCTTTTTCTTTCCTCTTCACTAGCTTTAAGCTTAATATTCAAAAGATTTAAATTATTAAACACTTCCTTGTACATTCCTTTTTCCTTTATAGGTACATAAGCATTTAATGCAAGATTTTTTATACCTATTACTATTTTTGATAATGTACGATTAATACATATACCATAAATTACAGCAAATAATATAAGTAATATAAACAATCCTATAAAAACAAACTTAATATTTAAATAATTGTCATAATTTAAATACAGTGTTACCTTTGATATTTTTGCTGGAAAACCTATGATATATGCCCATTCTTCTTCATTATTTTGAATACTCCCAACAAACATAGTGAAATCCTTAATTCCACCTCCAGTTTTATATAACTGAACCATTTCCATAGGAGTATAATGATTTAAAGCTTCTTTAGGCGTATTATACACCAATATTACATTTCCTTCTTTGTCCACCATTTGAAAGCTAAGCTTGTATTCTTCTATTTTTTTTATGCCTTCATCTGTTAATTGTGGTCTTCCTTCTTTAAAATATATTTTATCAGAAAAATTCGAAGTAAAGTTTGCTGGCCAGCTAGCCCAATTGGCATTACTGTTTTTATCGTTTATGTTAACATTTAATAAGTAAAAACTTATTCCAATAAAAATTATAATTAAAATAAGAAAAGCAATAAGGAATTTAAAGTATAAATTGAAGACTCTTTTATATCCTAATTTTTTCATTTAAATCACTGCTCATTTCTTTTTACAAGTTTATAGCCTAGTCCTATAACAGTCACTATAATTTCTGGTTTAGAAGGATTTTCCTCAAGCTTTTCTCTTAAATGCCTCACATGAACAGAAATAGTATTATCATAGCCCAAATAATCTTCTCCCCATACTACTTCGCATAATCTTTCCTTATTGACTATTTTGTTTGAATTCTCTGCCAAATATAAAAGAAGCTTATATTCTTTTGCTGTAAGATTTACTTCTATATCCTCCTTATATACTTGGCTATGAGCTTTATCAATAGTAATATTTCCAAACCTTATAGTTTCATTTTTAATTTCTTCTTTTAAGCCATCATATTTTTGTCTTCTAAGCTGTGCCTTTATACGAAAAGCTATTTCTCTTGGACTAAAAGGCTTTGTGATATAATCATCTCCGCCCATACCTAATCCAACAATTTTATCAACATCACTATTCTTAGCAGATAAAAATAAAATTGGGCAATAAGAAAATTCTCTTATTCTTTTACATACTTCAATTCCATCAACATCTGGAAGCATTATGTCTAGTACAACAACATCAGGCTTTTCATCCCTACATATGGTTATACCATCTATGCCGCAATATGCCTTTCTTATATTTTTAAAACCTTCTTTTAACAGAATATCTTCAATTAAATCAGTTATATCTTTTTCATCATCTATAAGTAATATTTTCTTCTCAGCATTGTTTATAAAGTCCACTTCAAAACACCTCTTAATCTATAAAATACCAATCATTCTATATATTAGTATACAGCATTTCGTTTTATAATTCTCATATAAGATTTAACTGATAACAGATAAAAGCATAAATAAATTAATACATATACCACTATAGTTCCACCTACATATTCTATAAGAGCTAATGACCAGCCACAATATTTTAGATAAGCTCCAAGTGCTGCCATGCTGTTAAGAATTGCAAATAAAAGTGGCATCACAAAAATAAAACCTAATTGTTTAGATATAATTCTTAAAGTTTCCTTTGTACTTAAGCCAATTTTAGAAAGTATAGAATATCTATCCTTATCTTCATGTGCTTCTGTCAATTGCTTATAATACATTATGCTTCCAGTGGAAATGACAAAAAGAATTCCAATAAATATACCTATAAATACATAACTGCCATAAAGAGTATGTGTAGATGTGTATATATCATAATATGATGATAAGGGAGATCCATTAGGAATTATCTGTCTAAGCTCTTTAACAACTTTTCCACTTTTTAATTCCTTATCAAAATTATATGTTCTTATAATAGTAAGATTTTTATTATCTTTTAAAAGCTTGTTAAAAGTTATATCTGGTACTACTATAGTAGCTTTTTGAAATTCAGAACCTAAAACACATCTTACATCTGAATCAGAAATATCAAATTCATAAGCTTCATCATTAATTGTTGCATTAAGTTTATCACCAGCTAATCTTCGTCTTCCACTAGCTAAGCTGCTAACTTCAATAAAAAAACATTGGTTTTTCTTACTTATTTCAATATCAGTAACCCTATCTACAATGTCTGTACCTCTATTAAAGCCTGAATTGCTTAAAATATCCTTATATTCAGATTCTGACATTATATACATGTCAAAAGGCCCCTTTAGATCTCGACCAAATGGACCTTTGTATTTATCTGTAAGTCCACTTCCATTTATCATTACATAGTCTTTTTTATAAGTTACTTTAATTTCATTATTATTATTAATAACTTCTTCAACACTTTTATTGATTTTTTCGTTGCTTCCTTCAAACATTACTGAAAATGGACTTCCATTTGGCCCTACTTTTTCAATAAACATGCTAAAACTAAATGTAAAGCAAAGTGCTGTAATTGCAACACTTGATACAACAGCTATTGTTGCGAGAAGATTTGAGTTTCCTTTAATTCTATAGATAATCTGAGATACTCCAATTAGGTTTTCTCCTTTGTAATAGACCCTTTTATTTTTCTCAAATAGCTTTAATAAGTAAATTATTAAATTGTTAAACAATAGATAAGTTCCTAAGATAACAAGTATAATTACAACAAGCCCCTCATACACCATCTTAATGCCACCTGATTCAGCATCTATTATGAAGGCTCCAAAGTATCCGAACACTACCATTAATATTGACAATATTGCTAATGCTTTTGAAAACTTAGGCTGCTTTTCTCCTTCCTTAGAGGCATGAATAAGTTCTATTAGTTTAAATTTATAAATTATTCTATATGCTTTTATTGAATTTAATAAAAATATAACCATAAAAACTAAAATAGTCATTACAACTGATCTAATATCAAAGTTATACTCAATAGGCACTGCTGACTTCATACATAAAGTGAGTATTTTTAAAAAGAATCTTGAGGTAATTGCACCTAAAGGCACCCCAACAATTAGTGCTAATACACCTAGATAAATATTTTAAAAAAACATCAATTTTCCTATTTCCTTTTTTTTTATTCCAACAAGGGAATATATAGCAACTTCTTTCTTTTTGTTTTTTATAAAGAAGCTATTTGAATACCATATAAAAATAGCTGAAAATATTATAACTATGAACGATGCAGCTTCAAAAATAACACCAACTTTAACCTTTGCTGAGCTAAAAGTTTGTATTTGATCAGTGTAATATATAGAATAAAATATCATAAGAATGAAAACAGATATTAATGTACTTATAAAATAAGAAACATAGTTATTAAAATTGTGTTTTACATTATTAAGTCCAAGTTTAAATAATGTCACTTTCAGCACCTCCTACATTTGCAAGAGTGCTAAGTATTTCATTATAAAATTCCTTCCTGCTCCCTGTTTTTTCAAGTTCAGTATCAAGTATTCCATCTTTTATAAATATGATTCTGTTACAATAACTTGCTGCAAATGCATCATGAGTTACCATAACAATTGTTGCTTCATTATTTTGGTTTAATGAAGTAAGATTGTTTAAAAGTTCTGTTGAAGATTTAGAATCAAGAGCTCCTGTAGGCTCATCAGCAAAAACTATCTCTGGTTCAGTAATTATTGCCCTTGCAGCTGCTGTTCTTTGTTTTTGTCCCCCTGAAACTTCATAAGGATATTTACCTAAGATATCTTCAATATTTAAAATGCTGCTAATCTTCTTTAATTTTTCTTCCATAATAGTAACATCTTCTTTAGATAAAGATAGTGGTAAAATAATATTTTCCTTTAAGGTTAATGTATCAAGAAGATTATAATCTTGAAAAATAAATCCAAGCTGTTTTCTTCTGAATAAGGATAATTCGTCTTCATCTAGATTTATAAAGCTTTTTCCTCCAATTGTAATTGTTCCTGAGGTTGGACTATCAATAGATGATATTACATTAAGCAAAGTTGATTTACCTGCTCCTGAGGGCCCCATTATTCCTAGGAATTCTCCTTTAACAACAGAAAAACTCACTCCATTTAATGCATTTGACTCACTTCCTCCGTTTTTCGAACCATAAACTTTTTTTACATTTCTAACTTCCATTATATTCACAATAATCACTCCTGAATGTTTTGCTGCTTTGCAAAACTATTAATCTAAAATTTATCCATATAAGAAAAATAACTTATTATACTTTGTTTTTCTTATATGTCCTAACTTCAGTTATTATTGTAAATGTGCTATTTTAATCTGATTTTAAACTCATCTTAATTTGATCTTAAGTTTTTATCATTTTATAAATCTCAGTGTTTAAAATTTAATAATTGATCTTTATTTTATTAAAAATCTAAGATTATACTTAAGTTAGTCATGGATTATTCTGTATTCCTTTCATATCCACAAGCAATTTATAAATGAAGCCTATTTTATAAGTGGTTACTTATAACAATAAAACTCCGATAAATGCATTATCGGAGTTTTTACCTATTATAATTCCATAATAAATTTTATGGATATGTATATTTTATCTTAAAAATATATATCTGAAAATTCAATATTAAGCTTATCCACATAAAACTTAGAGTCTTCAGCGAAATGATGACTTTGTTTAAATTCACTACTTTCTAATACCCTTACAGGAATCTGAACAATAAATTCACTTCCTTTTTTCAATTCACTCACTACACTAATTGTTCCACCATGTAGTTCAACTAAGGCTTTTACAAGTGATAATCCTATTCCACTTCCTTCATGATCTCTTGCTAAAGTCTTATCAACTTGTACAAAACGCTCGAATATAGAATCCACCTTTTCCATTGGAATACCTCGTCCACTATCTTTAACCCTTATATAAATATTTTCAGTTTTGTCCTCTATATTAATTCTAATATTGCCACCATAAGGAGTAAACTTTACTGCATTTGATAATAAATTCAAAATAATTCTTTCTATCTTTTCTGGATCACAAGCAATTATTTTCTCCTCAGTATTTGTATCAAATATAAGGGTTAATCCTTTATTTTCAATGTGTGCAGCTACTGATAATGTTATATTTTCAACTAAGCTTATTATGTCATAATTGATTTCATTTAACTGTAAGTAACCATTATCTATCTTAGTTATATCAATTAAATTATTAATCAATCTCAAAAGACGATAACAATTTTGTTTCATCATCTTGGTATATTTATGGATTTCTTCAGATGTGTTTAAGCATGAACAGTCTTTTAATTTAAGTTCATACATTTGTAAAGCTGAAAAAATAACATTTACTGGAGTTCTCAGTTCATGTGAAATATTTGCAAAAAATTCTGTTTTAATTCTATCGTGTTCCTTTAATTCATTTATTCTTCTTCTCTCTTCATCAACATTTTTCTGTAATTCTTCCTTCAGCTTTCGCTCAGTTATATTCCTGCATATTCCAATAATACCTACTACATGACCTTTGGAATTGTAGTAAGGAGTTTTTATTGTATCTAATAATATAGAGTTACCATTAGGGTACTTAATCCATTCTTCAAACCTAACAAAATTCTTTTGATTAATCATTTCTAAATCTTTAGTTATAAAGGATTCTGCTATATCTGTTTCAAAAACATCAAAATCTGTCATCCCTATAAGATTTTCTTCCTTAATTCCTGTAAACTCTTCAAAAGCTTTATTGCACCCTAAGTATTTGCTATTAATATCCTTGTAGAAAAATAAATCTGGAATTGAATTAATAATAGACATTAAAAAAGATTGGTTTTGTTGGAATTCTCTATCAAGCTTTTTATAACTTTCTTCACTTTGTTTAAGCTCGCTAATATCTTGAATGACTCCTACTAACTTTTCTGGCATTCCGTTTTTATCGAAATCCATTTTACATTTTGCTTTTAACCATCTCTCAGCTTTATCAATTTGATTTATTATCATAAACTCTCTATTAAGATAATCTCCAGTTTTAATTGACTCATAAAACCATGACATCATATGATTTTTTTGACTTGGGTGAACAAGGTTTAGCCAACCTTGAAAATCCTTGATATAACAATCATTAATACCAAATATTTCATCAAGTATCTCAGAACTACTCCACCTGTCCTTCTTTAAATCATAGGCAAACATCCCAAGCCTTGCTATTTTTTGTGCTTCTTTTAACCAAAACTCATCATTTAGATTCATATATAACCCTCTTACTTTTAACAAAATATATATTTTCTAACTTAATATACCATAACATAACAAATAATTTTCCATTAATTTAACATTACATAATATTATATCCTTAAATATTCTAATTTTCCATATGATCCTTAATATTTTGTTTTAAACTATTTGAACTCAATTCTCTTATTCTATGTTTTCAAATTTATTTTCTATCAACTATAGCTGAACTACCGAGGACAATAAAAAAAACACGACTATATGTAAGCCACTATTTTAACCACATACAAATAGTCGTGTATTTTATAATGGAGGCGAAATGTAATCTCAAAATCCACTATTTAAAGACATATAAAAACACCTAAATAATTAGTGAGTATAATCCAAGTCATCCCATTGTCTAATTTCTGTAGAAATTAATAAAATTTTATATAAACATTACTAACAGTTATTACTATATTTATTAATAACTTCTTTAAGTTTCGTAACTTCAATTGGTTTAGTAATATAATCATCCATACCAGTATTAAGACATATATCTCTATCTCCCCCCATTGCATATGCTGTGGTTGCAATTATAATAATATGCTTACCAGTTAACTTTTCTCTTTCACGAATTATTTTTGTAACTTCAATTCCACTCATATCTGGCATTTGAATATCCATAAGAACTATATCAAAATTCTCGTTTTCAAGTATATCTAATGCTTCTAACCCATTTGAAGCTACTTTTATTTTCCAACCTGTATATTTACATAATTGCTTCATAAATCTTTGGCTGATCATATCATCTTCAATTTGTAATATTTTAATTTCTGGACAAGGTTTATTTTGTACAAACATATTTTGATCATTTGCCCCATCCTTATTAATATTACAAATATCAAACAAACAAGTAAAGTAAAAATTGCTTCCCTTACCATACTGGCTCTCAACATATATTTCTCCACCCATGAGCCTAATGAGATTTTTAGAAATTGCAAGTCCCAAACCAGTTCCTTGAAATTTTTTTGTTGTGGAAATATCCAATTGTGTAAAATAATTAAATAATCTAGGAAGGTCTTCTTCCTTAATTCCAATTCCAGTATCTTTTACAGAAAACATTATCTTAACTTTATTATCAATATCCTCAACCTTATTTACAGATATATTAATTTTACCCTTTTCAGTAAATTTAATTGCATTTCCTATTAGATTACTTAAAACTTGCATTAATCTGCCTTTATCTAAAATGATTTCATTTGGTAAATTATTGTCTACAGTAATATAAAGACTCAGTCCTTTATTCTCCGCTAAATATGTAAATAAATTTCTACTCTCATTCATTAAACTAAATATATTAACACATTCAGGCTGTAATTGAACCTTGCCTACATCAATTACTGAAAGATCGAGGATATCATTAATAATTTGGAGCAGATGTTTTGAAGAAGTTTCAATAGTTTTTACTATATCAGTTTGTTCGCATGTCAACTCTGTGTATTGCAATAAGCTAGTCATTCCTAAAATACCATTCATAGGTGTTCTTATTTCATGGCTCATATTTGCCAAAAACTGACTTTTAGCTGAATTGGCCCTTTCTGCTTCTTCTTTAGCAACCTTAAGCTGACTTTCAGTTAACTTTCGTTCTTCAATTTCTTCTTCTAAAATACAGTTTGTTTCTTCGAGATTCCTATTTACATCCAACAACTCTGAAGTACGTTTATCAACGAGCATCTCAAGCTCAGTATTAAGCGAAAGAAGTTCTTCATTTGTATCTATTAATTTCTCATAAATCTTTGAGTTAAAAAGCATTATTCCTAGAATTGTCATAATTGTTTTTGATAAATCTAAATAGCTTTCCATATAATTAGGAAACATAATATTTTCCACTTCCATATAACCCAGCAATTCATTATCAAAAGTTATCCTGAAAATATATCCTGTTCCAGAGGGAGTAAGAAAATAGTTTTGCTTAAATTCTAAATTTTCAATGTCATATAACTCACTTTTATATGACTTTCCTTGATTGAAAATAAGCTCTCCTTTTTTATGTTCTATTATGGGAAGAAATGCGAGCTGCTTAGCACCAGTCAACATTTCAAATAAAGTAAATATATTTTTAATCAGATCTTCTCGCTTTAAAAGTGTTGCTTTTTTTTCAAAAAAATCAAATACAAGAGCATAATCCGTAACCTGTTTGTTTTTTGAATTTAAAATGTATTCTAGTCTACTAACTTTCCAGTTTATATATGAGTTGTTTATGGTACTCAAAAAGGTATCCAACCCAGCATCTATAATTTCATATTCCATTCCTATATAGTCAGAAAACTCCATTAAATCTGATAAGATATTATTATATGCACCACTGTCAATAAGAACCACTTTTTTGCAGAATTCTGAGAAAAATTCACGTGCATTTTTTTTATTAAATCCATATGTATCTATAATGATGTGTTTCCATCTTCTTAACCAACCTGGTGTAGTTAAGTAATATCCCTTTGAAGCAAGGTATTTTAGTAACTCACTACCAGACAATAATGATATACATGAATTGAAAGTACTTTCACAAGCAAGATTCTCACCTTTTCCAGAACACTTTTGAATTGGAAGCAAAATGACTGCATCTCTGTTATAACCTGAGGCAATAAGACGATCATAAACTTTCTGCCTTTGACAGTTGCAATTAATACAGTCCATTGAATAGTATTTAAATTCAATATTTTTATTTTTTAATATTTCTCCAATACTCTCTGCTTCAATCTTAAAACATTCACAAATCAAAATATATAGTTTATCATCCATACCGTCACCTCCAATTTAATGGATATCTCCCCCACTTATTTACACTTTCTGAGATTTCATACAAAATATCCTCATTAACCTGATAAGGAATATCTCCTATACTGTCACATAGGATAAATCCTCCGCCTGCCCCAGCTTTTCTTATTGCCTCCTTAACATTAAATTCAGCATCAGATGGGGTCCACTTGCACATTTCAATACCATTTAAATTTCCAAGTAAGGTAGCTCTTTTACCGACTTTCTTCTTTATTTCAGCAAGATCGTCAGTATGGCTTACTAAAATAACCTTAATCCCAGCTTCAAGTATTTCCTCAAGTATTGAAGCTGAACTAGCTGAGGAAGTAGCAATGGCTACATCACTTTTAATAGTTGGTATTGTTCTCTTTGCAGAAGGAAATCCGTTTATTAAATATAAGCTTTTAGGAATAACTGAGGATACAGACATAGAATCTATAAATGATATAAATGATGCGCCTGCCATCAATTGCATATTAGCCCATTCAGTGCAAAATTTCTCATTGATTTTTATAAGATGATCTAATAACTCTGGTTTTTCATAAATCAGCTCAATATATTTACCGAAACCCAGTTGAAGAATAGGAAGTGAGAACGGTGATAATACACTACCACTAATAGGTACTGATGTTCCTACTTCACTCCTTAATATTGATATTGTCTCAAGACAGTTTTTAAGAATTTTTGAGTTTTTAACATCAGGCGGTTGTAATTTTAAAATATGGTCAAAATTTTTTATTATTGGTTCGCCAGCATTAGGAGGTCCGTCCTCGTTGAAAATAACTTCACTACCGAAAGCCGCATACTCATGAGCAGCAGAATAAAATGAATTCAAACAATCATTGTGGAATTTTTTAAAAAGCATCATTTGTCCCTTTGCAACATTTTCAGGTTTAGAAAAATAATTTTCAATCGACATATCTAAAAATTTTGCACAATAATGTGTACACATTAGAAACAATGGTACCTTGTCTGGCTCCTGCTTATTCATAGCTGTCAGCACTCTTTCCATAGAAGTATAATTTTTTTCCATTAAGAATCCTCCTCTATCCACCGTTCTATAATAGCAATATTATCAGCTGCGCTTTTACCCATTTCATCAGCGCCCACTTCCTTCCAAAGTGTGCTGTCTATTAAAAAAGGTGCACCTCCAACCAATATTTTTACTGAAGGAGCCTTTTCATGAAACAATTGAGATATTTTCTTGATTTTTAAAGCAGAAGGATACATTAATACGGATATCATAAGTATCTTTATATTATCTTCAGTGACTTTCTTTATTATCTCCTCGGGTTCACTTATAGTACCATAGTCTATAAGCTCAAAACCGCTTGATCTCACCACTGCACTTACAATTCTCTTTCCAAGAGTGTGATAGTCCTCAAGGGTTACTATTGCAATTGGCTTTTCATTCTTAATTGGAAATTTCTTTTCAGCCAAAATTGAGATAGCAATTTCCTCACAAAGCCTACTACTCATATATACCTGAGATAAAGCTACTTCCCCTCTTTCCCATTTATCACCAATAGAAGTCAGAGACTTAACTATATACTCATCTATAAAGTTTATCCCATTTTTTTTAGCTAAAAAATGGGATAGAATATTATTAACTTCGAATTTATTGTAATCAAGCAAAGCCTTTTCAAATGTCTCCCAGTTCATCAATTAGCTCCCTTCTTTATTAAGTATTTTTAGTCTACTTAATATTTTCTTATTACTTAATATTGTAATCGTTTATGCGGGAAAAATTTACGTCTAAGATAATTAAAAATTATTATATGAATTCAATAGATTCTCCTCTTAGGTATGTTAATAAGTAATTGTGCTATTAATCAAGTCATTATAATTATTATACTACTTATTGTTATATTTTCCTATATTTTTTAACATTATTTGTACATAAATTTCCATTAATTAGCACTAAAATTCTTTATTCTTACCTTTGGTATTATCAAATCTTTACACAAATCTTCTTGGTTATGAATAAAAGTTAGATTTTTTTAACAAAAAAATTTCCCAAAACCTTAGTCTTTGGAAACATATAACACATTTGTAATATTCGTTTAAAACCTGAAATACATTCAAAATATATAATCTTCTCATCTATATAATCGGAAACAAACAATACATCTCAGGATAATCCTTTTCTATGGTTTGCTTTGGATATACTTCCACTGTAAATTCATTATTAAGCTTAATCTTTTCATTCTTTGCCCATTTCTTAGCTTCTTTTTGTCTTGCCATTAACTTTGCATCCACAAGATCCTGATGATTTTCTCCATTAAATTCTACCTTCACATATTTTCCTGCTGGAATTGTAAAACCCTTGAACCCTATCTTTTCCTTTTGAATTTCAGTTATTTCAACACCAACTATATAGTCAGGCACTTTATTAAGACAAACTGCATACTCAATATCTTTGTCAGTACGATTCGGGGTATTCTTCTTAATATCCTCAGTGTACTTGTCCCACATCATTCCAAGACTTTGAAAATTAATAGGCAAGCCAGAACTCTGTAAATTCAACCCATAAACTATAATATCTTCCCTAAAGGTTATAACCTCAATATTGCACATTTCATTGTACATTTACAAATCCCCCTTCTAAATATCATAATACCATTTTTATATCATATATAGGTATTTATGTAAATAGAAGTTATATTGCTTTATTGCATTGGTTGAATTAAATCAAAATAACCGGCAACCTTACTTCAAAAACAGTTCTAGTCTCATCACTATATGCCGATATGGTTCCTTGATGCAATTCTATAATATTTTTTGTAATAGCCAGCCCTAATCCAGATCCACCTATATGGCTATTTCTAGACTTTTCCACCCTATAGAATCTATCAAATATATATGGCAAGTCTATTGGTGATATTGATTGACCATAGTTTATAACTTGAACTACTGCCATATTATCTTCCATTTTTGTAGTTACATCTACATAAACCCCATCTCGGCCATACTTAATTGAATTAGACAGTAAATTTTCAAATGCTCTGACTAGTTTTCCTGAATCTGCATTTACTATAAGCTTATCCTCAGAAAAGTTGATTCTTGATTCCATTTCTGCATTTTTAAATTGATATTCAAAACAGGCAACAACCTGTCCTAACAATTCTACTAAATTTATATCAGCTTTATCTAAATTAATGGTGTTATTTTGCATTTTGGTAAGCTCAAACAAATCATTAATAAGTAAATTCAATGCTTTTGCCTTTTCAAATGCTATATTAACATAATATCTTAATCTCACTTCATCTTTATATTTATCAGCATCAATTATTTCCAAATAACCTATTATAGAAGTTAAAGGAGTCCTTAAATCATGAGAAACATTAGTTATCAAATCATTTTTAGTTTGTTGCGCTTTTCTTTCTACTATTGTTATTTCTTTAAGCTGTTTTGATATATTATTTATATTTTCTGCTAAATTCTTAATATCATTTTCCCCATTTACTTCTATTAATCTATCCAAGTCACCATTAGCCATTAATTCAGCTTGATCAATAATAGCTACCAAACTTTTAGTTTTTCTATAGATAATGAGTAAATATGCCACCACAAATAATATGACTCCACTAATTTCCAAACTTGCACCTTGAAAAATTTCAGTGTCAAAAATTCTGAATATTTTAAAGATATAATTAATGAGTTGAATTTTAGTATTTATATATAAATACAATAATATTTTATAAATCACTACTATACTTATATAACTTACTATCACAGCAGTTGCAATCTCTCCTAATGATGATAACCAATATTTATAGAATCTTTTATTTTTCAATTTTATATCCAACTCCCCATATAGTATGAATTATTTTATTTCCTTCCATATGATGTTCTATTTTATCCCTTAATCTGCTCATATGTACCATAACAGTATTATTAGATTGAAAATATCTTTCCTTCCATACCTTTTCAAAAATTTCCTCTGCACTAAAAACTCTTCCTCTATTTGTAGCTAAAAGATATAATATTTCAAATTCCCTAGCTGTTAAATCCACTTCTTTATCATCTACAGTTACAGTATGTTTACTTTTATCTATAACCATTGCTTCAATTCTTATTAAATCTACCGAAGCTTGTATTTTAGTATTTAGATAATATGCTCGTCTAAGTAATGCCTTTACTCTAACTATAAGTTCTAGTTGATTAAATGGCTTACATACATAGTCATCTGCACCTGTCATAATTCCTTTAATCTTATCCATATCCTCTGATTTTGCACTTAACATAAGTATTGGTATGTTATTCTTTTCCCTTACCCTTCTGCAAACCTCTAGCCCATCAATACCTGGCATCATTACATCTAAAACTATTAAATGTATTTCTTCCTTTTCCAAAATATCAAAGGCTTCCTCACCGCAGTTTGCCTTAAATATATTGTAGCCTTCATTACTAAGGTTTATTTCTAGCAAATCTCTTATTTCTTTTTCATCATCTACTACAAGAATATTATTCATTTACTCCTCCATTTCGGAACTATTTTTGTAAGTATTCTTCTAATGTAATTCCATTGTCATGAATATACTTAGCAGCTTCCTTTCCTACATATCTAATATGCCATGGTTCATATTCAATTCCTGTTAAATTTTTCTTTCCATAAGGATATCTTATAATAAAACCATATTTATGGCAATTTTCCGCAAGCCAATCTGCTTCAATAGTTCCCTTTGTAAAATTCCCACTTTTATTAGTGATATCAATGCATAACCCTGTTTGATGTTCACTAAAACCAGGTTTAGCTACATATGCATCTGCAAGCTTTTTTCCTTGAGATTTAACTCTATCCTCATAAATATTTTTTTGTGACTTATAAGATCTATATCCCGAATTACCAAGTAATGTTATATTATCTTTTTTAGCTGCTTTTACTAATTCTTCTAATGGCTTTACAATAATTCCTGCCACATGTTTTTCTTCATTCTCGGCTCCATTCGAAAATGGTATATTAGGTATGCTTAATCTTTCTGGTACATAATTATCGCTTAATCCATGCTTTTCATTTACTAATAGTATTTTTTCCTTTCCATTAGCAGTGGTTACTAAGTAGTCTTTGTCATTAGAACTAAAAATACTTGCATTACCTGTAATATACCAAACTCCGCAAATTATTATTATCAATCCTAGTATTTTCCTATATACTTTTATCATTTCTTCTACTTCCTTCCAAATATCATAATTTCATTGTAGAAGATAAAGTTTACAGGAATTATAAATAAACCTTACGAAATCTTAAGTTTTAAAAAACTAGTATATTTTTTCAATTACTCCATAAATAATTGCACCGCTTTTTTTGCCACCATAATATTTTTCTATTCCTAGCTTTTCAAGCTCATTGGAACCTTGTCTTTCTTTTATTACCACTCTATTTTTGCAGACTCTAAGAGCCTCCATTAAAATCTCTTTTGTTAAGCCTCTGTGATCTGCAAAATCCCTAAAGGAATTTATCGTTGTTGACTTTTTATTTGGTTCTTTAAACATAGGATCAAAGTATACTACATCAAAACTATTATCATTTTGCTTTATAATATAATCTTCATAGGATTCATTAACGACTTTTATATTATTCATAGTTTTGCCATCAACATCCTTATAACTTTCTAATCCACATTTACTTAAATAAGCTATATACTTATTGATTTCTGTCCCTACAACTTTTCCTTTTTCCCCAACCACTGCTGAAAAGACAAGTGAATCACCTGCAAGACCTAATGTGCAATCTAATATACTATTTCCTTCTTCTAATCTTGTTGCTTCTATCATAGCATCTTTATTGCCTTGTCTTATTGATTTAATCTTAAGCTCTGACATATTAGGATGCCAAAATAATGTACTATCCTCACCCTTTATAACAATTTTATCTCTTTCAACTACTAATAAGTAATCAAAACCCTCTTTTAAAATTGTTTTTTTAATGCTACCGTAACCTCTTTTTATATATGGTATATCTAAATCTTTAGATATCTCTTTTGCTTTATAATTTAAACTTTCATTGGTATCTCTTGTAGTTGTAACTGCAATCTTCATCTTTTCCCTCATTTATTATTTATTCATTTGTTTTTTCTAGCTATGATTTATTTTCATGCTAACAATTATTATATACTATATTTCAATTAAAGTTTGAGTTTTATTTGTAAATACTAAAATACAATAAGATAATATATTTTTTATATGTGAGAAAGCGACCCTAATTGAGTCGCTTTCTAGCTTTTATCTACCATTTAATTCTCCAAGAAGAATACAACAACTTTTAATTATAAAATTTCTACATATCCTTCTGTTCCATTTACGCGAATCCTATCTCCATCTTTTATTAATTTAGTAGCATTATCTACTCCTACAACTGCTGGTAAACCATATTCACGTGCAATAACTGCTCCATGGGTCATTAGTCCTCCAACTTCTGTAACTAAGCCTTTTATGGATACAAATAATGTTGTCCAGCTAGGATCAGTAAAGGTGGTGACTAGTATATCCCCGGCTTCTAGCTCAGCATCTTCCAGTTTTAAGATTACGCGAGCTCTTCCCTCTATTACTCCTGATGAAACAGGTAAACCTGCAATAGCTCTAGCTGGAAGATCTTCTCGTTTATACTTACCAGAAAGTGCTTCACCATCAGATGTTAAAACACGAGGTGGATTTAACTTTTCATATAATTTATACTCATTTTTTCGCTTGTTAATGATTTGGTAGTCTATTTTTTCTGTACCTACGACCTGACGAAATTCTTCAATTGTGAGATAGTATATATCTTCTTTTTCAAAAAGGACACCTGCTTCTGTTAGTTTTTTAGCTTCTTCCATCATAGCTTGCTTATAAAGGAAATAACGATTAACCATGCCGTATTTTGGGTATTCACGATAGCCTATAAAATTTCGAATTATATCTATCTTTTGTTTTGTCTCTTTAGCCTTTTGTTCACCATCTGGCAATCTCTTTAATCTTTCTAATAATTCTTGTTCCTTTTTTAAAGCTTCCTGCTTACCGTGCTCAAATTTCCTATTGCTAGCATTAGGTTCTAAATTATTAATGTGACTTAGAATCATAGGCACAAGTATTATTGGCTTCTCACTAAAGCGGGGGTTTGTAATATCAATTTCTCCACTACAGCGCATTCCATATTTGTTCAGATAAGACAATATTGCAGCCTTAGTTTCCTGTCCTCCTTCAAACTCAACTATCTTATCCAAAAAGTTATCATCTTTCACATGATGTAAATAATCAATTATTTTAGAATAAGGTCTAATCACATCTGCTACATTAAGTAGTTCTAATCCCATTTCCGAAGTAATATTATTTGGTACAGATTGAGAAAGGATGTCTGCTACATTTTTTTCATCTAACCACTCATTCATTTTTTCATTGATCCATGCTGAAGCATTAATAGCTGCCATAAATACAGCTGTACTTTGTGGGTCAAATAAAATCCTCTTTAATTCTTTGATATCTTCTATAATAAAATCAAACAAATCTACTCCTGATTTCCTTTGAATATTATGTTTTAATAGCTCTATGGATGCTTGATTCTTCTTAATCAAATCAAAAACTATTGTAGTGTTATTTTCAATTTCTGCTTCTGACTTAGAAGATGACATACTTTTATTAATTTTATGATTATTTTGCTTTTCATTATCCTTTGGTAAAAGTTTTATGAAATCTCCTCGTTCTATTATGGTCATAAGTGCATCCTTCATAAGCGGATCATGTTGCTCCATGTTATTTAATAACATATTTCTGCTATCAGGTGAAGAAAGCATTTGTGTAACGTCAACAAACAATCTTCCACCAGCTTCAAACCTTGGTCCAAAGGATGTTAACTTATATATGGACATTCCCAATGGTTTTATTGGGTCGGTCATCATTTGTTGATGACCAACAGATAAGTAAACATGATTTTCTTCATGGTTTGTTTCAGTTATTGGGTATAAAGTAGTGATTGGACGACTCTGAACAATATAAAATGTGCTATCAACCAAACACCATTCTATATCTTGTGGACAATTGAAATGTTCTTCTATCTTTCTGCCTATGTCTTTAAGGCTTAAAATTTGCTCATCTGTCAACGCTTGAATATTCTGCCTCTCATATTCAATCTCTTGTTTTTTCGTACCACCATCTTCTAAGGCATAAATAGCCAGTTTCTTAGGGGATATCTTCTTATCTAAAATTTTGCCGTCACTTACTTTATATATATCTGCATTTACTAAGCCAGAAACCACGGCCTCACCAAGGCCAAAGCTAGCATCAATTGAAGACACTTTCCTATTAGAAGTGACTGGGTCAGCAGTGAACAAAATTCCTGCTGCCTGCGGAAAAACCATCTTTTGAACAACAACAGATAAGCTAACTTTACGATGATCAAAGCCATTTTTAAGGCGATAAATTATTGCTCTCTCAGTAAATAGTGATGCCCAGCACTTGCTGATATGTTTTAGGATTTCCTTCTTTCCTAAAATGTTTAAATACGTATCCTGTTGTCCTGCAAAAGAAGCTGTAGGTAAATCTTCCACTGTTGCGCTGGAGCGTACTGCATAACCATTATTTTCATTAAGTTTAGAAAGGTTAAGGTTAATCTCTTCAATAATATCTTTAGGGATAACTATACCTTCGATGCTTCTACGAATCTCTCTACTAAGGTAACTGATTTTCTCCCTATCTTCCACTTTTAGAAGTGATAACTCATCAAGTAATTTATTAATATATGACGATTCTCCAATAATTCTTTTAAATGCTCCAGTAGAAATACAAAAACCATCTGGTACATTTATACCTTTAATTTTGGAAAGTTCTCCTAGGTTCGCACCTTTTCCCCCAACAATCATAAGTTTTGATTTGTCAATATCCTGGAACCCAAATACATAATGCATCATACCTTATCCTCCTATGGCAATTCTAGTGAATTAAATTATAACAATAGTAAATGAGAAGAAACAGTCTATATATGCTATTTTTTATATGGTATAATTAAAGTGAAGAGGTTTAGTTTTTAAACCAGTATACACATCTATTCAGTTTTCTAGAAAACATGTAGTTAAATATGTATAATTTACAGTAAAACTTTTTAACTTATAAATACATTTATATTATTAAATAATTTTGTTGATAATATAACCCACGAAAAAGAATATTTTTCGTGGGTTTTATGGTGGAGACAAGGCACAACCTTTCAAATCCACCCTAAATTCTTATGTACGTATAAAATACTTATTATTCTTTTTTAATTGAATGGAGTAAATATTAGTTTCCATCTACACCTTTAAGTATGTATCTAACTATATGCTCCACAAAATCCTTGTTTATTTCATCCCCTGTTATTAATAATCTATAAAATAATGGTCCAAAAATTAAATCTATAACTAATTCTATATCCAAATCCTCCTTTAGCTCTCCTCTTGAAATCCCACGCTCTAAAATATGTCTTGAATCAAGTCTACGCGGCTTAAAATATATTGTTCGGTAGGTTTCGGCTAATTTTAGATCTGATTGTCCTTCTGCTATTATATCATTAATTACTTTCCCCTCTTGACTAAGTAGAAAATTTGCTAAATTACTTACTTGAATTATCATATCATTGACAACTGATCCTGTATCAGGTACTGGAAGTCTCACAACAGCTGCATCAAAAAAAGCATCCATAATAACTGCAGCTTTATTGGGCCACCACTTGTAAATCGTAGCTTTACTAACCCCTGCTCTTTCAGCTATTTTTTCTATTGTAACAGCTCCAAATCCATTTTCAAGTAATAAATCATATGCTGCAGAAAGAACTGCATTCTTAGTTTTTTCACTACGAGGACGTCCTAATTTTTTCTCCATTATATTTACCTCCACAGTATTTAAATTATAATAATGCACTTAATAAACTATACGTATATTATACTATATATATTTTTTTTGAAAAGATAAAAAAACTATTTACAATACTGAACGTTTAGTATATTATATATTTATAAACTAAACGTTCAGTTTAATATTAAAATTTGTTTTTCAAGTGTATGTTTTATTTACTAAAACACTGTTAGATGAAATACTTTCTGTGTACTTACCTTAATAGGTATAGTGTCAAATATTATTAAATATATGAGGAGGAAAATATAATGAAAGTTATAATTTTTAATGGAAGTCCTAATAAAGAAGGAAATACTTATCACGGAATAAAAATAGTTGCTGACGAACTAGAAAAAGAAGGAATAGAAACGGAAATAATTCATGTTGGAAATAAATCTATTAGAGGTTGTATTGCTTGTGGATATTGTACAAAAAATAAGAATAGAAAATGTGCTATTACTACTGACCCAGTTAACAATTGGATTGAAAAGATGAATGATGCCGATGGAATAATACTAGGATCACCTGTGCACTATTCATCAATTGCAGGAACAATGAAGTCATTTTTAGATAGAGCCTTTCGTGTGGCAGAAGCCAGTGATAGCATGCTTAGACACAAAGTTGGAGCTGCTGTAGTAGCAGTAAGACGAGCAGGGGGAATTCCAACCTTCGATCAATTGAATAATTATATTAATCATTCTGAAATGATCATCCCTACTTCAAACTATTGGAACATAATTAACGGAAGATTATCAGGTGAGGCTATGCAAGATGAAGAAGGAATTCAAATAATGAGGATATTAGGGCAAAATATGGCTTGGCTTATGAAACTTATTGAAAATGGACAAGGGGTTATAAAAAAACCGGAAAGAGAAGAAAAGATTTTTACTAATTTCATACGATAAATACCTATTTTATTCATAATATAATAATTTTTATTAATATGAATCTTAAAATAGATTTTATCACTTATAATTTTAAACATTTATCGTGTCAAATATATCGTTATAATCCAAAGGAGTGATTTACAAATGTATCAACTAAGTAACACAATTGTTAAACCAAATTTATCAATAAATAATTCTAAAGCTAAACTAGCATTATCTAATTTATTAATTTTAGTCATGGCTATAGCCTGTGGACTTACTGTAGCAAATTTATATTATATACAACCCCTCTTGGCTGATATAGCAAAAACCTTTCATGTATCTCAATTAAGTATAAGTATTGCAGCTATGCTTACCCAAATAGGTTATGCAGCTGGAATGATATTTATATTGCCATTAGGAGATATAAAAGAAAAGAGAAGTTTAATAGTAATAGTGCTTTTATGCTCAATAATCTCACTAATAAGTATGTTCTTCTCTTCAAATATATATATTCTCATAATTTCATCCTTTGCTGTTGGTTTTACTTCTATTATCCCTCAACTTATTATCCCTTTAGCAGCACAATTATCAAATCCAGAACAAAGAGGACAAACTATTGGCACAATAATGAGTGGTTTATTAATTGGAATATTACTTTCTCGTACAATCAGTGGACTCTTAGGCAGCTACTTTGGCTGGAGAACTGTATATCTTATTGCAGCAATAATGATGCTTGTACTCGTGGTTATTCTAAGAAAATTCATCCCGTTATGTGAACCTGAATCTGATATAAAGTATACCCAACTGCTAAGTTCAATGATAGATTTAATAAAAAACGAACCTGTTTTAAGAGAAGCCTCTATTAATGGTGCATTGATGTTTTCTGCATTTAGTGCTTTTTGGACAGCCCTTATATTTTTACTTGAAAGCTCTCATTACAATTTAGGAGCTGAAGCTGCTGGTTTATTGGGATTAGTTGGTATTAGTGGTGCTCTTGCTACACCGCTAGTTGGAAAAATAGCAGATAAAAGAGGTTCAAGATTTGCTATAGGTATATGCATAATCGTAGTTATAATTGCTTATTTATTCTTCTTTCTATTCGGATTTAAGATTTGGGGACTTATTATAGGAATCATTCTTATAGATTTAGGAGTTCAATCCTGTAATGTTTCTAATCAGGCTAGAATACATTCATTAAACGAAAAAACTCGTAATAGACTCAATACTATTTATATGGTCAGCTTTTTTCTTGGAGGAGCATTCGGTTCATTTTTAGGTTCTTATAGTTATTCCCACTTTGGATGGTATGGAGTTTGTACTTTTGGAATGTCAACCCAAGTAATTGCACTTATTCTACACAATGTAAGAAAAAAAGCATAAAAGTATATTTTATATATTTATTATAGAGTCGGGCTTATTTGATAAAATAAGCCCGACTCTACTATCTTATATTGTCATAATTCCTTTTTAAAACATCTAATATATAGGCTTGCTCCAATGAATCTAATCTTACACAATATTAATTTAAGTTCTACTGCTAACCTTTAAAGGAAAAACTTGCTTTCTATGATGAATTTACTTTCATAAAATAGAAGACCAACAAAAAAACAATTTAGAGGATTTTGTTGGTTTCATGATGGAAGTGAAGCGTTCCCATATAATCCTTAGAGAAAGCCAATTATAATAGATATTTAAATCAGCTTCTCAGGAATAAATTTAGAGGAAATTCTCTTTATTAATATATAATCAAGTATCAAGAGAACACCACCAGCTATAAACATTACAAGATTACTTATCAAAAGCACTCCTGTCATTTGACCTATTAATACAAGAATTACTGGAAGTACAAGAAGTCCGCTTACCTGCTGTGCTTCTTGGAAGGTTTCTGACTTTGCAGATACCATAACAGTAAATATTAAGGATAATAAATTAATTGCAGGTGAAATCCAAAATATTATTATAAGCCATTCTATATCTGGAAAAATAAGTTTTCCAAAATACATAAAGCCACCTACATTACATATAACTCCAAACACTATAAATGAAATCAAAGTTATTACATAAGATGGTATAAGAACACCTAAAATCTTGGCTCTAAGCAATTGTTCCATTGATATTGGAGTGTAAAGTAGCGATTCTAGAGTTTTATGCTCTTTTTCTCCTACAAAACTGCTGGCGCCAATTACTCCTGAACACATTATAGGAATTATAAGAAAATATGATGGGAACATAAAATTTATCATCACTTTTATTAAAAGTTGAGCTTGAGAATATGATCCATATTCAGAAGGTAATTTTTTTATGAGAGGTGCCAATTTAGTAAGCATGCTTGAATCATTTCCAATAAAATTTACACCTATAAAAAGTCCAATGGGCATGATTACAATTAAAATGATTGGTACTATAGTCATGGGCAATATAACTCTTTTGGAACTTGTTATCTCATTTATATCTTTATATATCAATGCTTTTTCACTTTTATTCATATTTAAACCACCCCAAACTTATAAGGTTATATCATTGGACTGACCTTTTATATATTTAAAGTACAGTTGTTCCAAAGACCATTTCTGCTGAGTTGCCTCAAAGATTTCCCCACCACTTTTTAGTATGCTTTGTATTAGATAATTCACCTCTTCATCACCTGAAATAGATTTAATATATATATCATTTTCTCCATGTGTAAAATTAAGTTTCTCTGAAATATTTTTGCCTCTAATTTTTAATTGAAGAGTTGCATTTTTCCTTGAAGCCAGCTCATCAAATGTACCTAAACCAAGGATATTTCCATTATTAATAAAACCATATAGAGTACAAATATCTTCAGCATATTTTAATTGGTGAGTACAAAGAAAAATTGTAACCTCATTTTCCTCTGCAAGTTCTTTTATTAGCTTTGTAACATTCAATGCATTTTCTGGATCTAAACCAGAAGTTGGTTCATCAAGGAATAACACTTTAGGATTATGGATTAATGATACTCCTAGGGATACCCTCTTTTTCATTCCTGTACTTAAAGCTTTGACCTTTTTATCCTTTACTTCTAGTAACTCAAGTCTTTCCAATATAAAATCAGCACGTTTATTAAGTAGATTTTCATCAATTCCATGCATTTTCCCAAAAAATATTAGGTTTTGCTTTACAGTAAGATTCTCATAACAAGAGGAACTTTCAGTCATAACTCCGCATAATCTATGAATTTCAAGATTATTTTTTCCAATAGGTATCCCTAAAATATCGGCATGACCTGATGTTGCTAAAAGAATTCCATTAAGAATTCTAACTGTAGTTGTCTTACCTGAACCATTGGGACCTAAAAATCCAAATATCTCACCTTTAGGTATACTAAGACTTATATTGTTCAAAGCGTCAATCTGCCCATCATAGGATTTTTTAAGATTTTCTATATTTATTGCATTCATCTTATCCATCTAACTTCCCTTTCAATTTTTTAACAAGTAAGTTATATCGTTCATCTTCTTTTAATGATAAAAATGCAGGATTTTCAGTAATAGAGCTAACAAGTTTTTCTTTAATGGTTTTCTCGTCAACTGGAGTGTTTACTCCAATAAAATTACTTTCCTCAAGCCATTTGTTAACCTTAGTAAAATATTGATTTCCGTTAAACTTCAATGGGAACTTAATATTACAAACAGTGTTTACATATTGTTTTATTGCATCAATAGCCTTTTCCTTCTTTTCTTGAATTAAATATCCGTGTGCAGCAACAATATGAATTCCTAAAACATCATTTGTAAAAATATCATTAAGCATAAAAGAATCAATAAGTTGAATGCCTTGAGAATATATTTTTTCAAACAAATCTGAGTCATTTATATTTAAATAAAGATAATTGTTTAACAGAGTCAACATATTTATTACCTTATTGAATAGCAGTATTTGATTCACTTCATTTGCCTTGGAGATTTCTCCCTTCATTTGATAGGCATTTATCAATATGACATCTTCGCCACTATATGGTAATAATTTGTTATCTAATAGTTGAATAACTTTATCGCTATTTCCAAGGGTTATCTCTGCTAATGCTTCCATAGTATTAGCATTTTTTATATCAGAAATACTATTTGATTCTTCCTTTATTCTTTTACTAAGCACTATACACTTCTTAAGAATTTCTTTTCTTATTTCGCCATCTTTTTCTAAAATTGAGTAGTTTAATAACAATTGAATCATAGAAAGCAAAAATGGAAAGCAGGAATAGTATTTTTTTATTAAATCTTTACACTGATTAACTACTTCATCAAATGGCTTTGTGGCAAATTCATGTGAAAGTTCATTATATATTTTTTTTATATCTTCCTTTGTAAGCTGTGGAGAATAACCTAATAATTCATCTACCGAAATATTGAAATAGGTTGCAAGTTCAGGAAGAAGTAAAATATCAGGAAAGCTTGCCCCTGATTCCCATTTTGAAACAGATGCTTTAGAAACTCCAATGTAATCTGCCAACTGTTCCTGTGTTATTCCCTTTGCTTTTCTCTTCTCAATAATGCATTTGCCTATATTTAGTTTTTTCATATCTATCACCTACCTCTAATTACATTTTATGATGTGACCTACTCTATGTAAATGGATTCCTAGTTGATATTTGTAGAAAAAGTTAACTAACAGGAAACTTGATTTTAATAATAGAGCCTTGCTTATTTTAGTTAAGCAAGGCAATTATTATAAATTTGATTTCTATTCCTTTGTAAAATTTATTACAGTCATCTGTTCTAACATCTTAATATTAAACTGTTTAGAACCTCATTCTCACCATGAATAAATAAAATAATATAAAAGGTAACCCTATAAAAGATAATATTGTGACCGAAGTATGCACTTTTTTCTCATCTCGTAAAATAAACAATAAAACCTTATACCCTAAAATACCAATAAATCCACCCAAACAATTTAAAATTATATCATCAATATCTGATGCTCCGATCCCAAAAATCCCCTGAATAATTTCAATCAATAAACTCACTATAAATATAAACAACAGATTAGTTTTTACTCTTTTATCATTTTTAAATAATAACAAATATGTACCAAGTGGAGTAAAGATAGCTATATTACCAATTACATTACCAAAAGCGAATCTCTTTATATTGGCAGAGCTTCCTACTATATATTGCATTATACTATAAAAAGGAATTAGGTTGATTGATCTATGATTTGGCTGAGAAATTCTAGATAAAAACAATATTTTGATTAATAAAAGTATGTAAAAAATGAAAACACCATACAAAAGGACTGCTTTAATTCTAACTCGTTTATTCATTTAATATTCTCCTTTAATTACAAAAAACGAACCTCTAATTGTACCTGCTAGTTTAGACTTCTGTCTGGCAAACTTAAACTTGCCCTCTAACTCATTTGGTATCTCCATCCCCTCAGAAAGTTTAAACCCAACTGCTCTCTTCTTTGGATCATCAATATTATACAAGACATTGACCGAAAGGCCATCTTCATAAAAGACATAGGTCCATTTGATATTTTCTACTTGAAAGCTAGAGGTTTCCAAAGGTTTAGCTGCAAACTTTATGTCACGTTCTTCCTTTAAAATTCTGTTCACATAATCTAGAGTATTTTGACTTTCACTAGCTGGTACAACCATAAATTCATGCTTATATTTGTTCATAAAGTAACGGGCTTCATTAGCTCGTAAACCAGCAAGTGCTTCAACTACAGGTGAAGACTCCAAGCCAACAACAGATACATTTTTAAAATCAACAATATAAGACATATCCATTCCTCCTTTAGATTTTACCTTTCTACATTTAATTATGCTTTATTATTTTCAGCTATTTTTTTATTAACTCAAAACTCAAGTATTTTCTTTTCTAACCAAGAGGTATCGTTTAACCAATCTGAAACTGAACATTTCCTATGTGCACTTTTATAAATAACCAATAAATCCTTAAAAGCTTCAATTCACATATCTTACGACCTTTTTATTTTATTATAACTTAACATATAATTTCATAAAATAAGAATTTGTAAATTTATTCTCTAAAACATGTCATAAAAACAATAAGAAAAAAATTAATTTTTTATCTATGAAATCTATTTAAAATTAATTATATAGAAAAACTAATTTTAATTTCTATTATACTTGAAAGGTAACAAAATCTTTAGTACTATGAAATTATTGCACTTATTAGCATATAAAAGAATGGCTATGGATTTATAATTTAAATTAATAGTCATATCTATAGAAAGGGGAATTATGTTAGATGGAATTTAATTTTAAAGAAGGAATTTCAATTGTTAAGGAAGCAATAGTTACTGAAAATGATACAGCATTAAAGATGGGATCAGGAGATTTAGAAGTTTATGCTACACCTGCAATGATTGCCCTTATGGAAAATACAGCAAAGAGTTTAGTAATCGATGAACTTCCTATTGGATATACAACTGTAGGTATTGAAATGAATGTTAAACATATTAAAGCATCTCCAATAGGTGCAAATATAAAATGTAATGCTGTCCTTATAAAAGCCGAGGGGAAAAAATTATTTTTTAATGTTGAAGCAAATGACGATCATGGCACTATCGGTAATGGCTCTCATATAAGATATGTAGTAAATTCAGATGATTTTATCAAAAGAATAAAAAGTTAATTTTTTGCAATATTAAAATTCTTTTTGTATTGTTTCTTATGGAAGATAAAAGAGACTAGTTACTTATTTTTTCTTTGTAACTAGTCTCTTTGTAAGCGTCAAATGCTCTTGTCTTAATCAATCAATTATATATTTTGAAGGAGGAATACAGTTATAGATTTCTCCTATTAACAATATGATTTGTTATCTGGTTATATTTTTTGATAATAGTAGTATTGGTATCATATCCAATTATTCCTACACCTTCATCCACAATTTCCAAAAACTCTTTCTCTTGTAATCTAAGCATATTCAACTTAATATAGTTAGTAGTTATGATATTCAATTTATTCACATTATATACTTTTAATATTATTATCTTTAATACCAAATAAAGACCTAATTGGGCGAATTCTATAAACTACTTTGCATATAATAATTGTTACTACAAATGACAATATTAATACAAGTATATAGTTAAGAATTATAGGAATATTCAAATACCTTACAACATAATAAGCAATAATATTCATAGGAAGATAATGAAAGATATAAATATAAAAGCTTCTACTACTCATATACTTTGTAAATTGGTTAGAAAAATTGAAATATGCTTTGAAATTTCCTATAATTGCAAGGATCATAATCCATCCATAAAGAAATACAAGATAATTATTTATTACTTCTAGATCTCCAAATTTCTTTCCATAGAATTCATTAATCTGAATAACGGATAATATAACAGCTGTTATTAATAGTATAATCCTATGCTTTTCCAGTTCTACCTGTACTTTATCATGTGAAAACACAAAATATCCTAATAAAAATAAAACTATAAATAATGCATTACGAAATGTATACAAAAAATTAAAAATTTGTGCAAATCCAAGGCATGGTATATACAAAAGAATCAAAATCCATATATTAGCCTTTCCACCTAATTTCAATAACTTGTTATTTTTATCTAAAGCTTTTACAACCAGAAAAATCATTGACACTATAAACATTTCTACTAGAAACCATAATGGTCCCATGCCACAATTCATAATAATTAATCCTTTAACTACTATAGGTAATGAATCAATTCCAGACCAGCCATTTGCATTAAAAGTAAATATTCCAACTAATGGTGCAATTATCAGCATACCAAATAAAAATGGTATTAGAAGCTTATTAACCCGTTCTTTCAAGAATTGTCTATTGGTACGTTTATTCATTGAATACCTTGCACTTATTCCTGCAATTAAAAACATACATGGCATAAACCATGGGTATACAAAATATGCAAAGAGATCTAACACTGGAATTCCTGGTGCATTAAAGTTTACTACAACTCCTACACTGTTAAAAATACAAACCACATGATGGATTACAACCAAAATGATTATTGTCCATCTAATATTATCAATATAATGTTTTCTCATTTTTATCCCTCTTTATCTTAATAAATTTGATTGTACTATAAATAAATATAGTAATTATAATCGATATAAAGGAATAGATAATTTGTATATATAATTGCATTTTTTTATTTCACTAATGTTAATATCAAATTTGGAGGTTATTCCTCTAATTTTGAACATTCTGAAACAAATTTCATGAATTCATTTTCACACATTAATGCCAGTCCACCTTCTAATTCATCTCCCAATACAAGTAAACTGTCTCCACTCTTAATATTAAATATTTCTCGTGCTTTTTCTGGAATGAATATGCGCCCATTCTCATCAACTTTTACACTTCCAAAAATGTGCTTTCCTCTTGGAGGTATTTTCCTACTATTTGATGCATCAGCATAATTCACTAGATTATCTAAAGTAACATCATATAATTCCGATAAAGCCATACAATTATTAATGTCTGGCATACTTTCTCCGTTTTCCCATTTTGCTATGGTCTGCCTTGATACATTTAGTTTTTCAGCAACCTGCTCTTGAGAAAGTTTAAATCTTTTCCTCAAGACTTTTAGATTATCTTTAAGCATTCCTTCATATCTCCCCTTAATTATATTTCCTTAACTTATATAATACCACCAATGGTTATTAACATAAATTGTTACATTTACTTTACATTTGGAGTTTTGAAATAAGCTTATTTTGTGCCGATAATATATTCAATACTTTGTAGTCTGGATGAGGAAAATTTTTATTTTAAAATATCAAGTATTATACTGGTATTTCCAAAATAACTTTTGCCCCACCAAGTTTTTCGGAATTATTTAAATGAATCTTTCCATTATGAAGCTCTACAAACTTTCTTACAATATATAATCCCATTCCATAATGATTTTTTGAATTTCTACTTTTATCTCCCTGAAAAAATTGCTCAGTAGCAGAATGAAGTTCTTCTAGTGTAAACCCTCTTCCTGAATCTTCAATTATAATTCTTAAGTTTTTATCCTTCGTATCAACAGAAAATAATATTTTTCCATTTGACTTACAATAATCAACTGAATTAGAAATAACATTAATTATTGCTCTCTTTAATGTTTCTTCATCTGCAAAAATAGACTTTTGAATTTCTTTAATTTCACTTATAAAACTTAATTTTTTATTTATACTCATAGATTTGCCCTGCTCAATTATATCTTGTATAAATTTTTCTAAGTCTATTTGCTTTTTTTTCATTGCTGTTTCTTTATCTGATTTTATAATCTCCATCAAAGAATTAGTGTAACACTTAATATTATCAGCTGCATTTAATATACCATCATTAAATTCCTTTTGATCAGAATTTAATTCCAATTCATTTAACAATTCTGAATTTCCTTTAATAATTGTAAGTGGAGTTTTTATATCATGAGCTAGTGCTGCTATCTGCTCTTTGCGTATTTCCTCCATCCTCCATTGTTCCTTAAGTGATACATTCAATTCTGTTTTCATTTTATCTAAAGCAGAAAGCACTTCATTAATTTCTATTACATTGGAATACTTCATTTCAAAATCTAAATTTTCCATTTGTATATTTTTGGTAGTATCTTTTAAGATTTGCATTTCTTTTATTATTTTCTTTTTAAAACATTTAGAAAAAACAATTATTTCACTAATTATTAGAATGATATATACTAATGGAATAAATAATTCAGTATTTGGAATAAACTTTCTTAAAGTTGAATTAGAAAATTTGCTTATCAATGTATATTCTACAATACATATTTCTCTATTTCTTTGTATAGTTTTATAATACAAGTGTCCATCACTGATTTTTCCACTTTGAATAATATCCCACATCTTCTGAGATTTTTCTTCTGAAGCATTTCCCTGCAATACATTTCCTTCTAAATCATAAACAGCATAATAACATTCATTTGGTATTAAACTCTTTACATCTTCAGCCTGAGCTATATCATTTCGATGCTGCTCAATCTGCTGTTCACAATAATTGGCTGGTAAAATAATTCCACTACTAAATCCAATTGTAAATAAACCTAAATCAAATATCATTAAAATCATTGCAGTTATGCAAAAGATCACTATATAAGCAGCAAAAATCTTAGAAATGCTTTTTTGTTTTTTCATCACTTCCACTTGTATCCAATCCCCCATACTGTTTCTATTGGATTTAATTCCAACTTTTTCAACTTATTTCGTATATTTTTTATATGTTCGACTATTGCTGTTAAATCACTATTTCCATCAAATCCAAATACCTTTTCATATATCTGCTCTTTAGAAAATACCTGTCCATGATTAACAGCCATATACTCACAAATACTATATTCACTTTTAGTAAAAGATATTAATTCATCATTATAATACACTTCTTTTGCTGTCATATTGAATTTTAAATCAGAAATTGCAAAAGCATTTTGTTTTTCTCTATACTCACGTCTTAAATGTGCAGCTACACGAGCTCTTAATTCACTAATTCCAAATGGCTTTGATATATAATCATCTCCACCAATGCTAAGTCCCATTACAATATCCTGCTCCATTACCTTTGCTGTAAGAAATATTATTGGACAATCAACTAAGGTTCTAATTTCCTTGCATAATGAAAAACCATCTATTTCTGGCATCATAACATCAAGAAGGATTAAATCATATTTTATATAATCCTCCTTAGGAAATTCCTTGACCTTAGATACTGTCATTACATTATGCCCCTCTTTTTTTAATGCACTTTTTATTATTTTTAATATTCCTTCTTCATCATCAATTGCTAAAATATTTGCCATTTCTATCTCACCCCTGCTTATATTATAAACCACCATTTATGCATGTAAAATTCAATTAACTATTTTAGCAATAAATATGATTCCTTCAATCTATTACTTTTCTCCTCTGCCTTCAAAAAAGTTATAACATACGCCAAAGATAATACCAACTATAATGGTTATTACTATGCTATATTTAATTCCAACACTTACTTCTCCTAATTTACTTAATAACCAGCTAGAGTTTTTATAAATTTCCAAATAATATTGACTAAATCTTATACTCCAAGCACAAGGTATCACTTGCCATCTCCCATCTCCAAGTCCTGTTATCATTAATGCTCCGCATAAGCTTTCACTTATTCCAATTCCTATAGATGGACCCTTCCCTAAGAAAATGCTTATGCATAAATGAAATAGATAGATACATATTTGACAACCAAATATAATTAAAGTTTCGTGTATATAAAAACTTAATGGCATAGTATTTTGCTTTAAAATAAATTGGAAAGCAGCCATAAATCCGCCTATTGCTAAAACTAAAGAAAGAAAGCCTGAAAAAAGTAATATTAATATTTTACTAAGAAGACTTTTACCTTTTCCAAATTCAGTTGACAACATTTCTTTAAATCTTCCTGCCATAAATTCTTGTTCTATTACTATTGAACATACAATTCCAATTAAAGCCGGAAATGCCATTGATAATGCATCAAAGTACATAATCACTTTGCTCTCTGAGTTTAAAGCTGAATTAGAATAGTATAGAAAAAATAAAGTAAGCCCAATAAGTGGTATACAAATGTGAATCCAATAAAAAGAAGTTCTTTTTAGCTTCATATAATCGGCTTTCATAAGACGAAAAATTGTTACCATATTATATAGCCTCCTTTCCTTCATACCATTTTGCTGTCAAGTAAGTTATTATAAGAAACAAAATAATAGAAATTCCAATTCCTAAAGGTATTACAGACGTATTGAGAAGTTCTGGAGTAAATGTTGGATTACCTGGTTCTGCTGGTAATCCATTAGGAAGTATTTTTAAAACTGGACATAAAAATCTATCACAATAAGTAAACGGATTAACCCACCAATATTTTCCTACAGACATAATAATAGAAAAAATATTTATCCCTAAATTTAAAATTATAGTTGGAAACATTCCAATTTTACTTCCAAGAAACATACATAAGGGTACTTGCCATATACATGTTACAATAATTATAATAGTACCAATAAATCCACTGAAAATAGGAATATTGACTATGCTATTTATAGGAATTATAAACACACTTAACTGAGCAGCCACAAAAATAATCACACAGGAAATGCTTATATTTTTTATACCTACAAAAACTTTGGCAATCCACACTTTTTTTAAATCTAATGGAAGTGATATAGTTGCTCGATTCTTCATTGCGCCATCCACTCTGCTTAAATAAACGCAACTTAAAGAAAGAGTACCTGACAGCATCCAAGTGTACCACCAGTTATAAGTATCAACTTGAAAATAACTTGCTGTAAGACTCATAGAAAGCAAAATTAGTAAGGCAGGGGACAGCCATATTAACTTTTGCATAAAAGTATGTTTAATTTTTATATCTTCACTTAAAAAATATTGCAACACTTCTATTCCCCCCTGCTATATTTTTTAGCTATATCCATAAACAATTTTTCAAGGTCTTCTCCTTTTTTTAGTTCACCTTGATATCCTAATATTCCATTAGATATAATTCCAATATGATCTGCTACCTGTTCTACTTCACTTAATATGTGACTAGATAACATTACTGTAATGCCTTTCTTTGGAAATGATTTTATTAATTCTCTTAACTCTTGTATTCCAAATGGGTCTAATCCATTAGTTGGCTCGTCTAAAATTAAGAGCTTTGGATTATTAAGTAGTGCAATAGCAATTCCAAGTCTCTGCTTCATTCCCATTGAAAATTGTCCTGATTTTTTCTTTTCAGTACCTTTTAGATCTACTATATTAAGAACTTCCTCTATTTTAGAATCTGGCAATCCAAGCACTGTTGTACGAACTTTTAAATTTTCTATTGCTGTTAAGTTTTCATATAAAGGGGCGGATTCAATAAGGGATCCTATATTACTTAAGTCCTTTCTACTCCATTTGTGTCCATCAAATATAATTTCACCTGAAGTTGGTCTAAGCATCCCTGTTATCATTTTTAGTAAAGTTGACTTTCCCGCTCCATTAGCTCCAAGAAGTCCATAGATAGAATTTCTTTTTACTGAAATTGAAATATCTTTATTTACCTCCTGTTTCCTAAATGTTTTACATAAGTTTTCTGTTTCTAAAATTATATCATTCATTTTTCATCCTCCTCATGTTAAAATAATAAATTTTAAATATAAGGAATTTATAAGGAAATGAAAATTAATTATATATAATTAATAATTGCTCCGAACATGATTAAGCCTACTGGATAGATTCCTATTAAAAATGTTTCACGCCTATTCTCCAAGGAAAGAAAGTAAGTAAAATTTCAATCCTATGATTGGCATTTTCTTTATACTGCACCCCATGAAAGGAGATATATCATGGTTATTAATTTCTCTAAATCTACAAAAACTAAAATAACTCACGAAAATCCGAATTTCTGATTTTCGTGAGTTTCATGGTGGAGGCGAAGCGTAATCTTTAACCCCACCTAATTATCTACATTACTTTAGATTATCATCTCCAGGAAATATAATTCCACCTTTGCTTCTTGCAATTGTTTGAACCTCACTTACTATTAAGCTGTGTTCTAACATTTTATAACACTTTTCCAAGTCATTATTTTTAATCATATCTGCAAATTCAATGAATTCATTAACCATACGATGATCATAATTGTTTTCGTTAATTAAAGAACTAGTTCCATCATTCATTAATAATTCAAATCTTTCACAAACATTGGCTGGAGTATCTTGATATATGCAGCCCTTATCCCCTTGAATATTATTTGCAATAGGCGCTTTACAATCTTTTGCTCCAATACAAACACCTTTAAAAGTTTCATAATCTAATATTAATACTCCAGATGTATCTATTCCTCTTTCAATATTAGGATAATATTCAACATTTTTAGGTTTTCCAAATAAGCCAACTAAATAATGGATGTTATAAATATTCAGATCCATTAAAGCCCCACCAGAAAAATTCGGATCAAATGCAGGCAGTACATTGCCTTCCTTAAAACTATTATATCTACTAGAATATTGGGAGTAATTGCATTGAACAATTCTTATATTTCCTAAATCCGGAAGCAATTCTTTAATCTTTTTATAATTAGGCAGATACTGGTTAGTGATTGCTTCAAATATAAATAAGTTTCTTTCTCTAGCCAAATCATTTAATATTAATGCTTCTTTATATGTTGATGTTATAGGTTTTTCAATAATAACATTTTTATTCCCTATTAGCGCCTTTTTAGCAAACTCAAAATGCAGATTATTAGGTAATGCAATATACACAGTATCTACATCACTACTTAACAACTCCTCATAGTCATAATAAATATTCTTAATTTTATATTCATTCTTTAATTCATTCATTTTATCTTCAGAACTTTTTCGTCCATAAATAGCTGATAATTCTATATCCTTTAAATATGAAGTGATTGTTAAAAACTCATTAACAATCATTCCAGCTCCAATAATACCTAATTTCATGTTTATACCTCCATTGTATATAAAAATAAGTTAACTATAATTTAAAATGCATCACTTTGAAATAACTCTTACTCTATTTTCTCCTGCTACTATTATTTTGGTAACTTCTTTGGTAAATATAGAAGTTTCAATTATTCCTGCAATACCCTTTAAATCATCATTTAATTTCTTAAAATCACTTACCGTCTCAAATTTTACATCTAACAAAAAATTGCCATCATCAGTAATTAAATATCCATCTTTATTATTGCTAGCTCTAACTACAGGATTACCTCCTAAATTTTTAACCATTTTATTTACATGAGCTAACGAATCCTTAACTATTTCTAGTGATATGGGAATCTTGCAGCTTAATTCTTTAGTTAATTTTTGTTCATCTATAAGCAATATATAATCCTTAGCCATTGACCCAATTATTTTTTCCTTGGTGAATACGCCGCCACCACCTTTTGAAGCATAAAAATTTTCATCTACCTCACCACATCCATCAAAAGCAATATCTACCTCATCTATAAAACAGGTTGGAATTACTTCTATTCCATATTTAATACACAGACTTTTGGTATTATCAGATGGAGTTACAATTTTAATTTTCAAATTATCCTGTGTTGCTTTGCTTATGAGTTCAATTAAACAAGCAATAGTTCTTCCTGCTCCTAAACCAATCACTGTATTATTTTTTATATACTCCATAGCTTTTTCTGCACATAATCTTCTTAAATTCTCTTCATTCACCCTATATCATTCCTCCATATTAGATAATTATTTTAAATCTTTTATTCCAGTTTCTAATATTTCCATTTGCAATAATACTTGTTCATCAGTGATGGTTTTACTTTTACCATTTATAATTGCATCATATAAATCATCATATACGCGGCCATAATCACCAGGGACAGATTTTACCTTTTCTTCGTGTATATCCCCTGCTTCATCCATATATGTAAGTACACCATAATGCTCAAAGGTATCAATACCAAAATCCTTGTTTTCAGGCATGTAGAATAATTTTAAATGTTCTTCCTGACGATCCTTTGTTTCTTTTACAAAGCATCCTTTTTTACCATATACAATGAAGCTTGGTCGTTCCTTGATTCTAAAGTAACTAGATTTTACGGATACTTTTAATTTTCCATAATATAAATCCAAATCAAAGTAATCATTCATTTTACCTGGCCCTAATAATTGCCTTACATCATAATGAATATTATCTGGTTTACCAAAATAACTAATTACTTGATCCAAGGTATGACACCCATGGCCATACAAATATGATGAATGAGGAATAAAACTAGTGCTAGCTTCAGGTACTTCTGGTCTATAATAATCAAAATGCATTTCTAATTCTATTAAATCACCTAATTTTCCCTCTTTGATAACTTTTTGAACTGTTAAAAAATCACTATCAAAGCGTCTATTTTGATAAGGCTGAACTATCAATCCTTTTTCTTTTGCCAAAGCAAAGATTTCTTTTGCTTGCTTAGAATTTTCCATAAATGGTTTTTCAACTAGACAATGTTTATTATGTTCTAATACCATTTTTGCATATTCATAATGACTATTATGCATTGTACATATAACAATAAGTTGTATTTCTTTATCGTTTAATAATTCATCTATGTCAGAAGTATAATTCACACCTTCAATTCTATTCCATTTTTCATTTTTGGGATTTCTTTGATAAATTGTTTTTACCTTAATATTTTTTCTTTCCATCACAAATGGAAGATGATATCTGTTAGTACTTTTACCATTTCCAATATAACCAATTGTAAGCATAGTTACCTCCTTAAAATATAATATTATTTCATTTGATGAAATTGTTTTATTTTCTCTCAAAAGTGTTTCGTTCATGTATGTAGATAAAAACTTATGCTTCTACCTGTATATTAATATAATCAGCACCAAGCTTTGGTTTTATTATAATCATTCCAAATTCTTTACACAAACTAAAATATTTCACCTCAAATGGTGAAATACTTTATGTTAGCATTTATATTATTTCATAATGCAATTAATCCTATAGTTTAAAATATAGATTTTCTCTATACATTGAACTATAGGATTAATTTATAATAATTCACTTTTATAGCCATTAAGATATTCTGCTATCATATCAATATCATTTTGTTCAAATTCAGGATTTATTCTAATAAAAGGAATATTAGTAATATCTGCTATTGTTGACGTGGTAATTACTAAATCTACCTTTTTAAGATTTTGCTTATTTTCATACATAAATTCTTGATAATCATAAAACCTACATACCTCTATTTTTTCTCCAAAACAATTTTTAATTTTATCCTTAATAAAACTTACTATAGACTCATCATAATCACAAACAATTATAGTATTTAACTTATATCTTCTAATCCCACACATGGTAACTAAATGAATCGTTATATAAACTAAATCAATCAACTCTATATTCAAATTTAGTTTTTTCTTAATAATATGTTTAATTTCAACAGCCATTTTAAATTCTGCTTTATAGGTTTTAACAACATTTTCATCTATCTTATTTGATATACAATGTCTATAATTCAAGCGATTTATCATTGGAGCTATGTATAAAATCATCTTATATTTATTATCTGGATTAACACTTAAGTCTACCTTAAACTTTTTATATAAAGTTTGGAAAAACTCTTCTACTATACAAATAGCTTCTTCTGTTTGCATAGTATTAATGTCTGTTCCTTGAAGGAATTGCTTTGATTTAAAGTACTGTTGTAAATTAAGCCATTCTGTTTCTGATAATTTTTCCTCTAATCTATTTTCAACTTTTTCTCGTATAGCAATCATAACTGGCATAAGTTCACCTTTTATGTCATCTGAATCATTTAAATAAAATCCTAATTTCTGACGATTAACTGCAACTAATATTTCATAACATAAAAGTTGGGAGCTATGTCCTGATAAATAATAATTATACCTTTTAGTTTCAGCACTTACCAAATGATAAATATCTCTAGCTATTGTAATAACATCTTTATCTTCAAATATATAATTCCAATACTTTGAAACAGTACTTATATTAATCCGTTTGGCTAAAACCCAACTAATAATATTTCTTTTTTCTTTTTCATCTGCCTTAAGAGTAATTCCTTCATTTAAAGAATAACTTATTCCCAATTTCAGCTCTTTTTTTAACCATTTATTAATAATAACAATATCATTATTTACAGTAGCTGCAGATACATATAAAACTTCTTCCAATTCTTCTACAGACATATATTTTTTAGTCGTTAATTTTAATAGTATGTACATTTGCCTGTCTATTGGCAAACTTGGTGTTTCCATTATATACTCATAATCTAACACTTTTCTTATAACATTATTTTTCTTTAAAATAACTTTATTTCTTTTGTTGAGGGAGTAACCTTTTTTTATGTTAGAATCTATTTCTGTATCGTATTCTTTTAATAAATTGTTAATTTCTTTAATATCCCTTCTTATTGTTCGAATTGTTACACTGCAAAGTCGGGCTAATTCATTTCCCGTAATGTATTCTTCTGTATTTAAAATTAAATTTAAAATATCTCGATGTCTTCGATTCAAGTTTGTGGCCACCTACCTTATTAAGTCTACTTTTAATATTTATATTATATATAGATATTAATAATAAGACTATTAATTTTTATTATACATGAAAGGTTTTTAGTGTGCCTCCACCAGAATGGTAAATATCTAATACACAATTTCTACAAAAAAATCCACGAACTTCTGTCGTGGATTATATGATGGAGATAAAGCTTGATCTTTAAACTCCACTCCAAATTCAAATAAATACTCTACACTTCTACTATTTTCTTTCGTACATCTTCTTCAGTAACAATAGTTTCACAACTGTCAAAAACTACATTTTCAGTATGTCTCAAATAGAATGCTGATGCAGGAAGCTGCTTGTACATATCGCTTTCTGGATAGATTGTTCCTGAATATTCAGGTGGATCATTTGGTTGCTTAGTTAATCCACCACGAAATTCTGCCTTCACATTTTTGAAAAATATATTTTTGATATTGTGTATTTCTCCATCTTTTTCAACCCCAGATATATAGCTTCCATAATTTTTAAGCTGATTCTCAACATAGATATCTTCAAAATAAATATCTTGAATACTTCCCATGCGATGAATTCCCTCTGGTGGAATATTAGCCCTATCACCTAGCACTATAAAAAATGCTGAACCAGCATCCTTAACTTCTATACGCTCAAAATGTATATTTTCTGCAATACCACCATCAACAACTTCTACACACATAGCACAAAATCTTGTATCTTTAACTACACAATCACAAATTGTACAATTAGTAAATCCGCCATAGCTGAAGGTTCCAAACTTAATTGCATTTGCCATAGTACTTATAATCATCATTTGACGTACCAAAATATTATCACAACATCTTTCATGGCCACTCTTAAAACATACAGTATCATCATCTGCAGTAAAATAACTATTTTCAACTAAAACATCATGACAGTCACAAAGGTCAATTCCATCTCTGTTTGGAAACCAATATGAACAAATATTCACATCTCTCATATAGAAACTGTCGCACTCTACTAATGGTATAGTCCACATGCCAGCATTATTTACTGCAATATTTTGTATTTTGGAATTATTGCAGCCTACTAACAAAATTGCGCTTGGCCTACTGCTTTCTGATCCATAATCACCTGGAAAATTACCACTTCCATCAATTGTTCCTCCTCCTTGAATAATAACTCCATTGACTCCATCAGCATATATCAAGGCTTTTTGAGGTCCTTGCTTTATCATATTCCAATTAGGATTATTTTTAGAAGTCATAGTTGGATAAGCCTCTGTATCAGTAACTCCCTTAAGTGTCGCATCAGTTTCTAAATACAATTCAACTCCACTCTTAAGTTCTATCATTCCAGAAAGATATGTTCCTCCTTGCAAATATACTACTCCGCCACCATTCTTTGAACACTCGTCGATAGCTTTTTGAATCTTATCTGTTACAACTGTCACACCATCTGCTACTGCACCAAAATGTGCCACATTATAAATTTTTCTTTTACCAGCTGCTTCTTCTATTGATTGGACAGGGTTTTTATATACAAATATTTGTTTTTCCATAAAACTACCCATACGTGAACCTGTTTCATAGGAAGCAATTTCACTAACAGGATTCATAAATAGTGCACCACTCAAGCATTTTTCACCATCGACACAAACATCATAAGTTTTGGTATTAGTATCAAGGGATACCCATACACTAAACCAAAATTCGTCCTTATATCTGTATATTTTTTTTCGAACATTGCCATCATAAGCAAGAATGCACATGCCCTCACACCATATTGATAGGGCTGGCTTTCCATTTTCATCATACAATGTCATGATGTTTTTCCCACGACCTGTTGCACAAAAACGAAACATGGTAGATGCAATCACTTTTCCGCTAATAGGCTCAAATGCATATTTCTTATTTTCCCCACTTTCAAGTAAAACTGTATCCATTACAGCTAATGAATATTTAATGTCAGAAAATTTTCGCACATCAATTTTATCTTTTTTCATTATTATTTTTCTCCTTTCAAAATTCGATCATAAGAATATCCACGATCACTTTTTCTTTCTACTTTTTTCAGTTCAAAATAAATAACTGCATTTGGTTTTAGCTTAAAACTTATATCGATTTCTAATTCTTTTGAAACGATACTTTCTGATTTTATAAGTGGTACTGCATGTTCCTTTAACAAAGCTAACTGTTCTTTTGACAAATTAGCTGGTTCTCCCATATCATGCCATAGTTTAAGTGGATTACAGCATTCCTCATCCACTGTTTTAGAGATCAAACAATAATCAGCATGTTTACTTGGTAATTTAATTTCAAGTTCCAATGATTCGCTAGTATAATTAACATCCATGTTCCACAAAATTCCTCGATAGTTTCCATCCGGCAATTGTACTATAATTGCTTCCTCTGAACGATGAATGCAATTTCCTTGCAGCTGCTTATAAAAAGCAAATGTCCAAAAGGTTGGTTTTGGTATACCTCCATTTGCTACCATTCCAAACCCACCATGAAAGGTCGTAAACGGAACCCCTTTTTCCTCAAAAACATCTCCAAATGTCCAATAAGAGTATGATGTATGTTTGTCTCCCAAGCGTGAAAGCATTGCCGCAATATAAGCAGCATTTAAGTTCGTATCATGAAGTGGACAGTCTGGTACATATGATGTGTTAAACTCTGTTATATGTATATCCATTCCACTAAATTCCTCGAAACCATCTACAATTTCTCTAGTTGTCTCCAATAACTGAAATGATTCATTAAGATCATGAAGTGTTGTATACTCATAGTGACCTGATTTTTCAGGAAGATGAGTTGCATAATGATGCCTAGTAATAAAATCCAAAGGAAGTTTCTTCTCTCGAACATATTCAAGAAAAGAACGAATCCAAACTTTATCAGTTCCACCACAAACTGCAGGTCCCCCAATTTTTAAAGCAGGATTTACTTCTTTCACGGCTAATGCTGTATATTCATACAATTTGAAATATTCCTCCATGTCAGCATCTTTCCAAAAGCCCTTAAGATTTGGTTCGTTCCATACTTCAATTGGCCATTGTAATACATCTTCTTTACCATAGCGCTCAATTAAATGATGTAACAACGCTTGAACCATAGACGTCCAGTCATTATAGTTTTTTGGTGGAGTCACATTTCCTTTCCAATAAAATACGGTCTGATTTCCAGAAGCCATTTTCTCTGGCATGAACCCAAGTTCCAAGAATGGTCGGATTCCAAGACTTATATAACTATCCATAACCCTATCAAGATAAGTAAAGTTATACTCAAATACTTGCTTTCCAGATTCATCCTCATAGCTCTGACAAATTGCCATATCGTCACAAAACAACCCATGACCGCGTATATGTTTGAAACCAATTACATCCTGCACCAACTTTAATTGCTCATAATACTCTTTATGCAGTGCTAGACCCATACGCCCAGTACCCACACAAAAATCCATTCCATTGTGAAAAGGTATTTCCATTCCATGTTCAACCAAAATGCTCTTTGCTTTACTCATATATAAATCCTCCATTTATTTAATCTGAAATGCCAGTATTCTCATACTTCAACTAACTCTTAAATATTAAACGATAAGTTTTGAACTATTAAACACTTAATTGACACCTCTATATTCAAATGATATCATTATAAAATGCAATATTTATTGCGTATAAAATGTACTTTATTGCGTGAAATCGAGGTGAACTTATTATATGTCTATATCTAGCAATCCATATTTAGAGGCTACAGACAGAGATTTAACCTATGAAAATAAATCAACAATCGGTGATGCTACTTATCCTTACCATCGTCATAATAATTGTGAAATATATTTATTTCTAAAGGGCAATGTTAAATTTTATCTAGAACATGGTTGTTACCAGTTGTCTCCCTATGACCTTATAATAATGAATCCAGAAGAGATGCACCGAATTGTCTGTGATGATGATTCATTGTATGAGCGTATCACAATTAACATAAAAAAATCCTACATGGATAAATTATCTAATTCAACAACTGATTTATCTGCCTGTTTCTATCATCGTCCCATTGGAACAGGTAACATCTTAAGTCTTACACCAAAACAATCAGAAGATTTACTTAGTTTATGCAACTTACTTGACAATGCAATTTCATCTACTGATTATGGGCACAGCATTCAGAAAGAAGCTTACCTCTCTCTTTTGCTTGTATTAGTTAATTCAATTTTTGAAAAAAATACAAGCAATAATATCAGCATAATGCCAGGCTACCTTATTGAAACAATGCAATACATCGAAAATCATTTAAGTGAAACTATTTCTCTGCAGCAACTTGGAAATAGATTTCATCAGGATAAAAATTACCTTAGCCAGCAATTCAAGAAACATACTGGAATGACACTTCGCCACTACTTACTAGATCGCAGAATTGCACGAGCAAAATCACTTCTTCTAAACGGATGTAATGTAACTGAAGCCTGTTATCAATCTGGCTTCAATGATTATGCAAACTTTATACGAAGTTTCACAAAACTCGAAGGAACTTCACCTGGAAAATTCAAAAAAACTTAAACTCATAAGGAGATTTTTGGAGCAAAAAAACACGACCACCTGTAAGCAGCTATTTAAGCCACATACAAATGGTCGTGGATTTTATGGTGGAGGGCGAGTGTAACCTTTAAAATCCATCAATAAAATATATTAATTATTTCACCTACATATTTCATTTTTCTACTTTATATACCACTTCTAATTATTTTTTATCTTCCTCAATTCATCTATTTCTTCATCTTTTAGTCCTGTTAATTTAGTAATCATTTCATTACTCAATCCCATTTTTATTGCTTGTATTGCTGTATCAGTTGCTTGTTTTTCTATACCTTGTTTTATTCCTTGTTGCATACCTTGTTGCATACCTTGCTGTATTCCTTTTTGCAACCCTTTTTGTATCCCCTTTTGTGTATTATCTGCTATTATATTATCTAATGTTTTTCCTAAATTTGATACCATAAAATCCACCTCCTGTTGATTTGATTTTTCTATTATTTCATCAACTTGTTCTTGTAAGTTTTCTTCCAATCTTGGTTTTATTATATTTTTAAGCCACTGCTTGAACACATCAAATTGTTCTGGTGATATCTTCTTTAATATATAAATTGTTTTTCTTAATCTTCTTATTAGTTCTTCTTGATCCATTTGCTGATCCAATAGAAATATTGCTGATACTAAATTTGATACATTATATAATTCCTCATTAGAATATCTATTTATATCAAAAAATATATAATTGAAATCTAATATATTGTCTTCAAATAATTCATATCCACTTAATATTTCCTTAAAACTTTTATTAGCTGTCCATTTGCTCTTACCATTATATAATACTATTGGAACTACTGCTGGCAATCTAAATTCTTTTCTTCTTCTATCAGCTTTTGTTGAATTTTTTAATATATCTCTCCAAACTTCAACCATATAAAATAATAATCTCATAGGCATTTGAAAATCCACTCTTGATTGAAATTCTAGTAATACATAAAATATCACTTCATTTCCATTTATATTTATTTTATATAATATATCAGATTCTTCCTCTTCAAAATCAGAAAGAATATATGATTTATCTACTAGAATTAAATCCTCTTCTTTTATTAAATTCACCCAGTCCTTTTTTACAAAGCTTTTTAATAATTCTAAAAAGGTACTTCTATGTGAAAATAAATGTTTATAACCAACATCGTGCTCATGATGAACTTTAGTTTTTTTCAATGCATCACTCCCAATACTTTTATACTTATATTATATCGTAATATCTTATATATTTAAACTTCAACTTTGCTCATTCTATGTTTAAATGAACCTAAATTAATCATTTCCATATTCATTCTTAATTATACTTGTTTGTATTACTAATAATATAAAAACACCCAATCTACATTGAATGTAAATTGAGTGAAAAGCTACAGTATTTTCAATTCTATTCCTTTACAAAATTCATTACATTCATCCGTTCTAACATATTAAAAGTAATAGTTCCCTTTTGAATATAATATAAGGTATGACACTTTTCCCAGTGAACTCCTTTTGTCTGGCAAGTGCCTACATATTTAAAATTAAACTCTTCAATTTCTGCTTTAGACTTTGCTATGGAATATTTTTTCTTATTATTATCTTTATCTCTCCAATTACTTAAATGAAAAGGAAGAACTGATAAACAGCCACCCTTTTTAAGTACACGCCAACTTTCCTCAAGAAGCATTTTTTTCTTTTCATAATCTGCATGAAGTGTATCATATAAAATAACTAAATCTAATGAATTATCTTCGAAATGATTAAAATTCACTGCATCCTCTGTAATAAGCTTTATGTTTGTAAGCTTTCTCTCTTGAATTTTATCAGATACCTCTTTTACACATATGGGATTTCTCTCTACTCCATATATGGTACCATTTGGGAATGCATATGAAGCTGCAAACATATACTGTCCAAAGCCATATCCAAAATCAAGTATTTGTGGTATATCATTATCATTTAAGGGGATTTCTTTGAAAAAATCTATTCCTTCTGTTTTCTCCCATAAAGCTATGTCATCATAAAGATGTTCGTTTAAATTTGAATAACACATTATTATCCCGCCTATATATTTTGTTTATCTACTTTTTTCATTATTCACCACATATATCAACATAATTATCAGATTATTTTTTCGACTTTCTTATAAATCTTATAATAAAGTAAACTAAACCTCCTATGCTTCCGAAGAAAATAAGCATTAGTATTAATACAGCTATTATACCTGCCGTTTTGTTGCTTACAGTAGATGTTTTTGATTCTTTTGCTGAATTATCAGGCTTATCATCTACTGAAGGCGTTGTCTTTACATTATCAGTATCACTTACAGTACTAGTATCTGATTCTGCTGATGAATTATTGTCGCTACTATTCTGTACATTTGCGGAATTATTACTGTTACTATAGCTTCCAGATTTAAAGCCGCTTACACTGCCAGTTGATGTTTTTGTTTGTGGACTCTTAGCTGTTACATTGTCATTATTCTTACTTTGTGAAGATTCTGAGCCACTGCTATAGCTTCCAGATTTAAATCCACTAGCAGCTGCATTAGATGTATCTTTACTTTGGTTATTAGATTGTTTACTGTTGCTACTACTGCTAGTATCTTTACTATTTGTGGAACTACCACTGGAGCTAGTACTATTAGTTTGTTTATTGCTTGTTGAACTAGTGCTAGAACTATTACTATAAGTTCCTGACTTAAATCCACTAGTAGCTGCATTAGAAGTATTAGTATTAGTATTAGTATTGGAATTTGTAGCTTGTGTACTATTGCTAGTACTATTAGTTTGTTTATTGGTTGTGGAATTAGCGTTTCCACTGGTTGAGGTTCCGCTATAACTTCCAGATTTATAACCACTACTTGAGGTATTAGATGTATCTGGAACTGAACTCTTACTGGTACTACTTGTTGTTGAAGTGGTTGTAGTACTTTTTGATCCAGATGAAGCACTATAACTGCCTGAACTATAACCACTTCCACTAGTTTTTGAGGTTGACGAGCTAGAAGTTGAGCTTGTACTAGTAGTCCCCTTTGCAAAAACATCTACACTAGAAAATGTAATTGCAAAAATAGCAAGCACTGAAATTAGAAAAAATTTTATTAACTGTTTATGTCTTTTCATTTTAGTCTCCTGTTTATTGAAATTTATATTATTTTATAAATACTTACAAGGAAATTTTATCATATTTTACATTATCATTACATATTAAATGTTCTAAATTTCTATAAATATTAAATCACTATCATAAATTAAATAAAAAACTCAAAAACAGTGTGAGTCTCAAACAAATGAGATTCACACTGTTTTTTAAGCTTGTCTTTATTTTGGAGGCATTATAGTTGCAACACCAATTAATACTTCAACACCATTTTGATTTGTACATACAGTACTTAATTTTATTCTATTCTTTTCTTCAAACTTCTCTATAACCTCTACCTCAGCCTTAATTGTATCTCCTATTTTAACAGGAGCCATAAATTTAAGTTCTTGTCCAAGATATATTGAGCCTGGTCCTGGCAGTTGCATTCCAAGTACTGCTGATACTAAACCAGCTGTTAACATACCATGAGCAATTCTGCCCTGAAACATAGTCTTTTCTGATTCAACTTGATTTATGTGGGCTGGGTTTAAGTCTCCAGTTATACCAGCATATAGGTATACATCTGTTTCTGTAATGGTTTTTTGAAAAGATGCTTTATCACCAATATTTAATTCTTTTATAGTTAAGCCCTTCACTTACAATTCCTCCTTTTTATTTCATGTTTTTTCTAAATTATTATTTAGTTCCTCCATTTCTTTATACAAAGTGTAATATGCTTTGTAATGCTATTAATACAAATACAGTTGCTGTTTTAATGCAAGTTATCACGAAAATATCCTTATATGATTGTTTATGAGTCAAGCCTGCAATTCCTAGTAGTGTAATAACTGCACCATTATGAGGTAATGTATCCATTCCACCTGAAGCCATTGCAGCAACACGGTGAAGTAATTGTGGATCTACACCAACATTATTTGCCCAAGTTAAATATTGTTTACCAAATGTATCAAGAGCTATACTCATTCCACCTGATGCAGAGCCTGTGACTCCTGAAAGAACATTTACTGTAATAGCTTCTGAAGGTAATGGACTTCCGTTTGGATTAATATTTGTTAAAGCATGAGCAATAGATTGAAATCCAGGTAAAGTCTTAATAACATTACCAAACCCTACTTCTGATGCTGTATTCATAACAGCAAGTAATGATCCAATTGCACCAGCATTAATTGATGATGCTAAGTTACCTTTCATACGCTTTGGATTAATAGAAATTGCAAGAAGAATACCAAATACAAGTGCAATCATTAATGCCCAGTTATTCATTGAACCTACAACTCCTGCTTCTGGAATGTTGTAAGGAGCTTTAGTTACCCAAGAAACTATATCCCATTTAGGAAATACTAATTTTTGAAGAATTAAAGTCAATCCAAGTACAGATATTAAAGGCAAGGCTGATATAAATGGATTTGGTAAACTTCCATCTTCAACAAGTACTGGTTCATTTTTATGATTATCTCCATAACCTTCTCCATTTGCTTGTGCTTTACGTTTACGCCATTCAAGATAAGATACACCACAAACTAAAACCATAATTGCACCTAAGGTTCCAAATACAGGAGCAGCATAAAGATCTGTGTTAAAAAACTTCATTGGTATAGAATTTTGAATTTGAGGTGTTCCTGGAAGTGCATCCATAGTAAACGTGAAAGCTCCAACTGCAATAGTTGCAGGAACAAGTCTCTTAGGAATATCTGCTTCTTTAAATATTGATGCTGCAAATGGATATACTGCAAATGCAACAACGAATAGACTTACACCACCATAAGTTAGAATAGCTGCTGATAAGATTACAGATAACATAGCACGCTTCTTACCTAACTTTTCAACAATAAATTTTGCAATAGATTTTGCTGCACCGGATTGCTCCATAACTTTACCAAAAACAGCACCTAATAAGAAAAATGGAAAGTATACTTTTACATAGTTACCTAAGTTAGGTAGAAATATTTCTGTATAGGTTGGCATTATTGCCATCCCTGAAAATATAGCTGCTGCAATTGCAAATATAGGTGCAAAAACAATAACTGAGAACCCTCTATAAGCCATAACCATTAGTAGTACTAAACTTAATAAAATTCCTATAACTGCCATATATAAAACCTCCGTTATTTTATTATTTTTTTATTAATAACTTTATCTTTTTGAGTTTTTACTGGTATTGATACATTACTTAAGATTCATAAGTTTTTCTTCAAAAATTCTTTCATCCATGATTTTTAATTCAGCTGGCATTATTGGTTCAAAATCCATTTGGTCAAGAATGTCTTTTTTAAGATCTACTCCTGGCGCTATTTCTACTAACTCTATCCCAGCCTTAGTTAATCTAAAAACTGCTCTCTCAGTAATATAAAGCACTTGTTGATTAACATCTCTTGCATAATCTCCACTAAAAGTAATTTGCTCAACATTCCTTATGAATTTCTTTGACTTTCCTTCATTTTCAATAAAAAGCTTACCTTCAGAAATATTAATTTTAAGTCCTCCTGCAGTAAAGGTTCCACAGAAAATAACCTTCTTTGCATTTTGAGTTATATTAATAAAACCTCCACAGCCAGCTATTTTAGGACCAAATTTACTTACATTGATATTTCCTTCTTCATCACATTGAGCAAGCCCTAAAAATGCTACATCTAGTCCTCCACCATCATAAAAGTCAAATTGAGAAGATTGATCTATTATACTGTCTGGATTAATAGCTGCACCAAAACTCAATCCTCCTGCTGGTATTCCTCCAATTGGCCCAGACTCAATTGTAAGTCTCATGGTATCGCCTATATTTTCTTCATTTGCTACCATTGATATTCCCTCTGGCATTCCAATTCCTAAATTTGTGATTGCATTTGGTACAAGTTCCATGGCGCAGCGTCTTGCTATTATTTTTCTTTCATCCATTGGAAGGCATTTAATAGCATTAACTGGCATTTTTATTTCTCCACAGAAAGCTGGATTAAATGGTTCATCAAAGGTCTGCATGTGATCCTCAGCAGTAGCTACGACTACAGCATCAACAAGTATTCCAGGAATCTTTACTAGCCTTGGATCTAAAGTTCCTTTTGATACTATCTTTTCAACCTGAATAATAACCTTTCCACCAGAATTCTTTGCAGCCTGTGCCATTGCAAGGCCATCAAGGGTTGCAGCTTCCTTTTGAAGACTTGCATTTCCTTCTTCATCTGCATAAGTAGCTCTAATTATTGCTACATTTATAGGAAAAGCTTTGTAGTAAAGATACTCTTTATCATCAATTTCAATTACCTTTACAATATCTTCAGTAGTACAACTATTTAATTTTCCTCCCTCAACTCTTGGATCTACAAAGGTTTTTAAACCAACATGAGTAATTGTTCCTGGCTTTCCTGCCGCAATATCTCTATACAAGCTAGATATTACTCCTTGAGGAAAATTATAAGCTTTTATCTTATTTTCAATAGCAAGCTTCTGAACCTTAGGAGCTAACCCCCAATGTCCTCCTATTACTTTTGAAAGAAGACCTTCCTGACCTAAATGATTTAGGCCTTTCTCCTTACCATCTCCTTGACCTGCTGCATAAACAAGAGTTAAGTTATTTGGCTTGCCTTGCTCAAGGTAAATTTCCTTAAGCTTCTTAGTAATTCCCTCTGGATGTCCAGCTCCTATAAATCCGCCAACTGCAACTGTGTCTTCATTTTTAATTAAAGAAATTGCTTGTTCAACTGACATTATCTTGCTCATATTTTGTCCTCCTTTTTTAAATACTTTATAAAGCAAAAGTAAAATATTTATTAATGAGTTCGTTTACACTTATTTATATAAGCAATAGTCATGCCAAAGATTTAAAGAAGGAACAAACACAAAATCCAGCTTTATCAAACTTTGATTGAGTATAAATCATTTACTAATTAAAGTTTATGTTCGGTTTTTCGTACACAAATTTAAGTAAACATTTACATAGTTGTACGATAATCCGTACATATCTATCTAATAAAAAAAGTAGTTGTACGGATTTCCGCACAACTACACTTGTATTTTATATTTTTCTATTTTTTCATATAAACTGGTACGACCAATATCTAAAATTTTTGCAGCTTTTGTTTTATTTCCATCTGAAGCTCTAAGTGCAAGAATAATAGCGTTTTTTTCGCTTTCTTCAAGAACATCTTGAAGCCGTTTAGGAATTATTGAGGCTTTTTTACCTGTAACTTCTTTTGGCAGATCATCTACATCAATTATCTCTCTATCTCCCATAAAATTAATTGCTCTCTCTAAGACATTCTCTAATTCTCTTACATTACCTTTCCATTCATAAATTTTAAGATATTGTTCAGCTTCTTTAGATATTCCTTTAACTTTTTTCCCTAAGTCAATTGAAAGCTTTTTAATGAGATGATTAGAAATAAGTATAATATCACTACCTCTTTCTCTTAAAGGAGGAATTTCAATCGTTACAACATTGAGTCTATAATACAAATCTTCTCGAAACGTTCCTTCTGAAACTAATTTTTCAAGATTCCTGTTTGTTGCAGCAATTATTCTTATGTTGATCTTTCTAGTAGCAACTCCACCAACCTTCTCCACTTCTCTTTCTTGAATAACTCTCAAAAGCTTTACCTGCATATGAAGGGGCATATCTCCAATCTCATCTAAAAATATTGTACCTTCATTTGCAATTTCAAATTTTCCTATTTTCCCTTCTTTTTTTGCACCTGTAAAAGCGCCTGCTTCATAACCAAACAATTCTGATTCAAGTAAATCACTAGGAATAGCTGCACAATTAACCTTTACAAAAGGTCCTTCATGACGATTACTCTCTGAATGTATAGCATGCGCAAAAATTTCCTTACCAGTACCGCTTTCACCTAAAATAAGTACATTTGAATTTGTATGAGCAGCCTTTTGTACTATAGCTTTTGCCTCCATAATGGAAGCACTCTCCCCTATAATATTTTCAATAGAGTAGCTAGCTGTATTAAATTCCTTAAGTTTTGATTTATAATTTTCTAATTCTTTTTCTATAGCACCTATTTTCTTATAAAGACTATTTAATTCTTTAACATTTCTAAATAATACCTTTCCGACAACCCCAATGGTTTCACCATTTTTTATAATAGGTATTCTCGATGCTATCATATAATTTCCTTTTATCTTATGAAGCTGTGCCACTTCTTCTTGACCCGTTTCAAGCACTATTGGCATTCTTGTATTCTCAATAACTTCAGTTACATGTTTACCTATAGCATCTTCTCTTTTTATTCCTAAAAAATCAGTATAAGCCTTACTCATCATAGTGATTATTCCCATCTTGTCAATAATAACCATACCATCGTAAGCTGTCTCAATTACAGTATTTAATATTTCGCTGCTGTTTCTCTCTTTATCAAGCTTTTCTAAAAGCTTATTATAATCTGTTATATTACTAAAAATTAATATTGAACCTTCTACCCCTTCAGGATTAGATAAGGGTATAATATTCAATATTAAACTTAATTCATTAATTACTATAGGCTTTTTAATTTCTTCCTTTTTGGTTGATAGTAAATAAGAAAGTTCTGAATCAGGTATTAATTTATTAATATCTTTACCTAAACTACTTTGGGAATCTAAATCGAATAGAATACTAGCAGCTTCATTAATAAAAAATATTTTATTATTACTATCAACAACAATTATTTCATTAAATATATTATCTAATATTACTTTCAATTTATTAAAATAGCTTAAATGTAAGGATTCCTTTACCATCTACTCGTACCTTCTTCCTTTTAAGTTAATGTTTTATGCTTTAAATGATATCTTAAAAAACATAATAAATAAAGTAGATTATTAAATTAATAAAAATTCAATACCTTTACCTTCAAAGCTTATCTTATAAAGTTAGTAAATATTTTATCTTCTCTTTCATTTTCTTTTACATTATTTTTACCAGAATCAATAACCTTCAATAACCATGCCATATTCTTTCCTAGAACACTCATAATTTGCATTCCTTCTTCATCTTGCATAACTTCTCCAGGTTTTGTACCATGAATTACATTCCAATAATTTGATGTTGGCATCATCATTTCAGAATAATTGATATAGTTATTTAATTGATTAAATACAGGAATGCCTCCTGATCTTCTTACTGCAACAACGCTTGCTCCTACCTTATGCCTAAGCATGCCATTATTTACAGATGTAACTAAAAATGCACGATCTAAAAATGATTTCATTGTTCCTGGGATAGCTGAATAATGTACAGGAGAACCGAGAATAATTCCATCAGCTTCCTTCATTTTTTGAATCCAATCATTAACCTCATCATTTTTCATAACGCATTTTTCGTTCATGTTTCTACTACATCCACCACAATCCATACATCCACGTATTATCTTATTTCCAACATGAACAATCTCAACCTCGATATTCTCTTTCTCTAACTCTGCTGCTACAGCTTTTATTGCCCCATAAGTGTTTCCATTGTTTTTGGGACTTCCATTAAATGCAACTACTTTCATATATATACCTCCATATAATTTATTTTCAAACATGGGTTTATTATATGGTTCAATAATACTAGTGACAAGTACGTACTTTTTAGTTAGATTACTTACCTTTAGGTAAGATTTGTCGTAATATCTATATTAACATAAAATAAAAATTTACATACTACTAATCTATATTTATTTTAATTTAGAAATTTGTTATTATAAAGTCACTTGATATATACTGTAATTATAATGGATATTTAATAAAGTTTTATTAAATATAAAAAATTAAAGGTAGGTAACCAAATGATAGATTATAATGGTAGGCACTATATATGTTTATTAGATTTTGCAATGGATTTTATCAGAGGTAAATGGAAGGCAGTTTTATTATGTCATTTATATGATGAACCCAGAAGATTTTTAGAACTTCAACGAATAACTAAAGGCATAAGTCAAAAAGTATTAAATGAAAAGCTTAAAGAATTAGAAAATGAAGATTTAATAAATAAAAAGATTTATCCTGAAATTCCACCAAAAGTAGAATATTACCTTACAGAAAAAGGAACAGACCTTACTAAAATAATTAAAGAAATTGAGTCTTGGGCTATTAAGCATTATTCTCACTTAGACAGTGGATGCAAATAATCTGATGTAATATATTTGACTAAAGATGTTAATTAATTCATGAATTATTGACACCATAGTGTACTCATAATAAACTTAAGGCTATCTCACTACGAGGTGGTCTTGCCTTTTACTTGCGCAATTGGAATTATATTGTGGTTCATATTTTGTTTTAATTATAACTTACCATATAACTTCTTAAAACAAAAATTTATCTTGAATAAATACAAATTCTTTGCTTCAAATATTATTTCGTGTAATGATTATATCATCAAAAAATACATACCCCTAATATCAAAAATATAAGGGGTATGCATAACAATATTTTAAATTTCCACTTCTCTCATTCTTCTTTTAAATGGACTCAAATTAATAAATAAATCCTCTATATTATCTTCCTGCTCAAAGTTTTTCCCAAGCGCATTTAGAAGTTCTTCTTGGCGAGGTTGTCCTAAAGTTAGTCTGTATAAGGACAGAACTTTAATCAATCTATTATATTTAACTTGATCTTTACTCATAGGATACATAGGGACTATTCTCTCTATTTTTATTGTATCCTCATTAGTATTAGGTAAACTCCAATAAGGCACCAAGTCTGAGTTATTCCCCTTTTCTTGTTTGCTGGCTTCAGTAAACATCTCTTCCCATATATCTTGATTAAACTCTATGTCGCCGTATTTATTAGCGATATTTTGCCTTATAGCTAAGCACTTAAATCTATTAATTCTGCCTTCTCTTTGTTCTAAATCTATAGGATTTGATGGTAAATTCCAGTGTACTACTTTTCTACAATTCAAATGAAAATCTAAGCCTTCCTGACCTATTGAGGTAGTTGCAAGGACAAAAGGTCTGAAAGGTGAATTAAAAGCAGTTCTTATATTTTCTGTACGTTGAATATTTTCATCATCACCTTTTGCATTATAGTATCCTACTGCAAAATGAGCTCTTAGCCCTGATTTTTTTCTTTGTCCTGTAAAAGAATCATAGGTATCTATTTCTGAAGTAGAAGTTCTAAGATTCATTCCTTCTGAAATTTGTTCTAATAAATCAGCACCTTTTACTCCTAGAGTATGGGCATACTCATCTAAAACAGCTTGTATATTTCCATCTACCAAGTAAGCTAATACATTTTTGTAATAGGTTTTTTCACTTCTTTTTCCATAAAATAAATCAACTGCTGCAATTGATTCTGGTTTATTAAATAATCTTACAAATAGTTCACCTAATTTTTCAGCCATATCCTTGTCTTTGAAAATTCTCATTCCACACACTGCAGGAGAGCCAATTATCATATTAGTTATAACCTTTGCTGCATCCGCTGGCATATCCCCATGATGGTCCTCTAAAATCTCTCCATCCCAAATGCCAGGTGCATCAACATACCAGGATACATCTCCTCTTTGACTTTCACCAATTCCATACTTAGTCTTTATTTCATTTATTTTCTCAGCTACTTTTTTCTCTAGCTCATCCTTAATATCATTTATATTTTTACCTATGTGCTCTAAGGGATTAAACATATCAGCTAAAGATTTTGAAGCTAAGGCTAAGGTTTGAGCCCTTTCTTCTAGAAGTCTTGGTCTAAGAAACTTTCTTTTCACATCTTCTGTGAAATATCCTTTACCTGCTTTTTCTGTTTCACTATTATATAACTTACCAATTGTAAGCCTTTCAGCCTCATAAGTCATCATTCCTGCAATCATCTTTGGAACCATTTCCCATGAAGAAAAAACTAAAACCTTAGAAGCATTAGGATTTTTATCAAAGAGACTATTAGTCACATAATATGGCTTTGAAGATGGTATCCATAATAATTTTTCAAGGCCATTTTTCCCTTTTTGAAATAACATTTCCTTTAAATACTCTAACCTAGCATTATTCATTGGAATCTCTTTATAATTTTGAATCTGATTCCTATTTAAGAATAAGTCCTTTCTTTTATTTAAAAGACTATAATCCTTATGCTTATTAAAATAATTAACGATTTCTCTCTTTTGTTTATATTGATTCATAAAGGATAGTAGATATGGACAAGACTTAACATAATCTATAGGTATGTTACTAGCTTCAATATCCTTCAATAAACTCTGTGTCTTGACATAGGAAATTATATCTCCTTCCTCAATTGCTATCTCTCTAGCTTGACTATCATCTATAATTCCATTTTTATTTACATTAAAGCGCTCAGTCCTGCACACTCCTTGATACATGGCATCTTCTGCTTCATTTTTGCATATTCTTAGGGTTGTGTAATCCTTATTCTTAAATTCAATTAATGTATTAGAATAGTTGTTCCAAACCTCTCTAAACTCTTTTCTTTTAACTTCATCTGTAAAAAGAAAATCCATTACTTGCATAAACTCTACATAATGATATTCATCATTGTTTTCACTGATTTCTTCTATGGTAGAGTATGGCTTATAAGGTGTTGCTGATAAAAGTAGAACCTTTGTGCTATCATGTTTTAAAAACTTCTCAACAATCATTCCTGTTTCACTTTCTGCATGTAAAAGCTGTCTAAAGTTTTGAAATTCATCCATTATTACTAAAGCTGGCTCTAATTTATCAAGACTTATCTGTGCAAAAATAGTTCTTAATTCAGTTAAAATATCATTATTGCTATAGCTTTCTTCATGTATTGCCAAGCTACTTCTTTCCATTATTGCATCTATCAATTCAGGTGAAATTTTCTTATTTAGAGCTTCAACCATTTCTGAAATATATCTATTACCACATATGTTATTACATTCAATAACTAGTCCTTCATAATACTCCATTGTCCATTCATAAAATGCCTTAGTATTATTACTCATGAAAGCTTTAAAGCCTTTCATATGCTTAAAACAATCCATTCTTTTCATTAAAGCATACATAAGTGCGCGTTCCGATACGCTTCCAGAACTTTTAATTGTTGCAAAAGAGGTTATAGGTGTTAAGGGAATCAACTGCATATAATCATGGTCTTCACTTTCCTGCATATATATTTTTAAATGCTGCATGGATAATCTTCCTTGAGATACTTCTACACAGTTTTTCTTTGGAATTCCCAGCTTTCTAGAATTTTGTCTGGCTATATTAGCATTGGAACAAATATACACCACCTTGAAAAAACCATCCTTTAAATTATCTTTATGCCACTTAGCCACCTTTTCAATAACAGTTTTGGCTATTATAGTTTTTCCTAGTCCAACCTCATCAGCTAAAAGCACTCTATTTTGTCCTTCATTTTTAAACACTTGAAAAATTCTTTCAGCTGTAGCCTCTTGAAAATCCTTTGCCTTCATCCTTACTTCACCTTCTTTGCTGCTAAAATAAATGTGTTATACATCTTCTTAAAATCTTCTGATACAACATCACTATCTAATCGTTTCATTACAGCTTCAATAGCCTTCAACTTATTTGGATTATCAATAATTATTTGAAGCATTTTTTCATAGATAATAACTGCATTGTCATCTAACTTAGAATTACCATCTGATGAACTTCTGCTTTCCATGTATTCTCTTAATTCATAGGCTGACTCTGTATAGCTATCCCCTAGTAAAAAGGAAACATAAGCATAAAAATCATCCTTGCTTTTAATGATGGATTGGTATATTTTATCGTCTCTATCCTTTGGTATATCCTTAGTTTTTATTTTTACAACAACTTCTTTATCTCCTACTTTTATTACATAGAATTCTGAAAACTGTGTAATGGTCAGCTTCTCTAAAGTTGTTGACTCTTCTATTTCCTTGTAAGAATTATTTCGCATAAGTGGAGCTATTTTACCTCTTATGTCAGGATTAAGTTTTTTAAAGTTTACTTGAACATCATAGTTTGTACCGTTACTTATAACCCTTGCATCTTTTATTGCCCAAATAATCTCTTTAATTTGTTTTGAATATATATCTTGTTCCTCTTCTTTTTTGTTCCTTTCAACATTTGTTACTAATTCAAAAGGATTATCCTCCTCTGGCAAGAAATCACCAATAAACTTTTGATAACTCATAGTTCTTGCTTTAAATTTTAACTTAATTAGAAATTCAACATTATTGTAAAAGGCGTTGTGAGAAGCATTAGCTGAACCTAAATATAGAAAATTCCCATCATAACCACTCTCAAAATATAATTTGCCATGGATATCTTGCTTCTGCCATTGTTCTATACTTTCTTCATCTCCACCATCCACAATTATATCTTTCATAGCATAAACACCATTATTAAATGCGTCTAGGGTTTTATTTGTAATAGAGCTTCTTCTAGTTATTATCTTTCTTGTATATCTTGAACTTTGCTCAAATCTTTCAATAATATCATCACTTAAAAATGGAGATACAACTAAAAGTTCATTGTGAGTATTAAATAAATCTAAATCATTACCTTTATATCCTGGAATTCCAATAGGCATAAACTCATAGCTTTCAAAAGGTGAATCTAATTCAAACTCCTTAACATCTAAGATATTTTCTTGAAGATCTGAGATTTTATCCTTCTTATCTTTATTTGCATACACCTTTACAAACTCAAGCATATCCTTTAATGGAATATTCTCATTTTTAGTCCTGCTTCTATGCCTTCCAACTCTTCCAGTAAAGGCAAAGGAAACATCCCAACTTCTATCAAAGGTTAAATTTCTACTTAAAACAATTATCTTAATATAAGCATTTCCATCATCATCTGAATATTTAATAAACCACATCTTGGGATGAAAATTACTAATTTCATTAGCTTTAACTTCAAAAACACTATTCTCCAATAAGGAATACACACTTTGTATCTTTTGAGGCAGCTTTATTCCTCCTGGATTACAAAAGATAGCAATTTTATCACTACTTTTTCTAATTCCTTCTAATAAGAACATGGGAATATCTTTTAAATTAGAATCCATGTTCTCAAGTAATCCTAGTGACATAGGTACTCCTAATAAGGCTTCCAAATCTAAAGAATATGTTAAGGCAACTGCAAATTCAACCTCATAACCTATATCTGGTTGAAGTAAATTACCATAGTCTAAACGATTTTCTGAGGGACTTAATAATGTTTTAGCCAATTTATTCACCTAGCCCTTCTAAAATTTCATTAATTATAGTACGTGCTGAATAATATCTATAATTAAGCTTATAATTATGAATAGCAGTATTATATTGATATTCCATAGGCTTACAAAGTTTTGCACGTTCACCCTTAACCTCTTTTTCTCTATTTATAATACATCTATCAATAACTTCAATATCTTTATTTATCACTGCTTTAAGAAACTTCTTTAGAAAATCCTTAGTTATTCCCTTACAATTGATTCTTGTCATAATTTCCTCAAACCTTAAAGCTCCTGCATCAAAATTATTAATCCAATTATTCCAAGATTCTAGTTGCTTTGTAACCTTATTTTCAGAATATATAACGTTATATCTTATATGAGCTCCATATATAAAATCCGCTAACTCCTTTGCCAGCTTATAATCATTTTTCATATAAATTGGCATTGGTAATCCTTCTAATTCATCAAAACTAAAATCACTAATATTTATCTTGTTTTTAATAATAAATGATAATAAAGAATCTTTTGAATATGAAGATGAAATTATATGATTACTAATATATAAAGCTTCTTCCTTAGTTAATCTAATATCTATTTCCTCTTCAAAATCATAATTTGCCTTAATAGGTGAGAAAATAGAAATTCCATCATTAGCTGCAGTTTCATCATCATAGGATTCCTCACCTTTAACAATTTCAATATTTCTTTTCTTATTTCCTTGATTGTAAATTAATGTTGCCGCTTGATCCATAGAAATACGATTATCAAGTAAAATTCCATAGATACGCATCCCATTCCAATAAATAGAGGAAGGTTTTCTTTTTACATACTTACCTTGCTTTAAAGCTCTGCTCCCAATAATTCCAGCATCATCTTCTCCACCATTCTCAACTAAAGTTGAAACTAGATTGTCCTCTATTCTATTAACCCAAGGTATAATCTCACTTGCTCTTTTAAACTTTTGTGCCACAGCCAAGCTAAAAATATATGGAATAATCACAAAATACTTAGCTCTTGTTTGGATTGTTGATATGCCTGGAAATAGAATATCAGCGTATCTATCTCTTAATGTTCCTATTCCTAATTCATCTAGTGCCTTTGAATCAGACAACAAATCAAGTGTTGCCATGACCTTGTTTCGTTCTTCTCTTGAAAAATCTATCCATCCTAATTGCATTTTGTTTACCTGAACTTTCTTATTTTTAATTTATATTGAATGATTAACCTATATCTCATATTTTTGATGTTTGATTTAATTGTAATATATTTTTGAGAAATATGCATTGTATGAGGAATTTCTTTAATTTTTATTAAAATCAGGATTAATTTGAATGAATATATTTCTGCAAAAAAGTGCACACCCCTAATTTTCAAAACATTAGGAGTGCGCGTATCCAGTACAAAAATATATAAATTTACTCTCTAAAACTTAAACTCCCAAACAAGGTTTGTCCTAATAAATACTGAAAGCCATAGAAATCAGTGGCTTTGCATTGTATTAGAATTCTAGTTCTTCTTTGGTGGAGGCGAAGCGTGGCCTTTGAAATACACCATTAACTAATAATATAAAGAACACTATCTTCATATAGAGTTTCTGGCTCAATATCAGCTTCATTCCCCCATTCCACTGTGTCAAAACTAACTCGTGCAGATTTGAATAAAGATAAATCTTTTAATTCTCTAAATATACCTTTTTCTAGATATTGACTCATATCAAATAATCTTACCTCTCCATTTTCGAAAGTTAATAATAATTTATATTCACTTAACGTTTTAACTTATTTAACTGATAAATACATACTATCACTTCCTATTTCAAAGGATCTATTTTAAATGGTAATTCACTATCCATAGCTAATTTCCAATCAGCTTTTAATTCATCTTGATGAAATTCAGCCCATGCTAAAACTAGCCTTAACTGCTAATTTCAATAGTTAACCTTAGATTTAACTGTATAATAAATAATGACTTAATTACTATTTTGTTAACACTTAATTATTTACTTTTGCTCCCTTTGTACGATTGCATTTCCAACAAAGTGTTTGCAAATTTTCTTCTATAGACATACCACCTTTTGAAATTGGCATTATATGGTCAATCTCTAGTAATAGATTTCTTTCATCGCTTATAGATAATCCACATTTTTGACAAGTATAATTATCTCTTTGTTTTATTTTTTCTCTTAACTTTGAAGTCATTAATGCTCTTTGTCCGACTGAACTTTTTCTAAAGTTAACAACCCCTGAAAGATATTCTACAAAATTATTTAGATTATTTATATCTAATTTAATATCGCAATGAGTGGATTTATTTCCACCAGGACTCACATATCTAAATGTGTAAACTGGAAAATATAATGTGCTAAAATCAATTACTTTAAATCCTAACTTTAGCATGAATTTCTTCATGTTAAACGTTCTAATAAGAAATGGAATATCATTTTTAATAGATTCTTTAATCTTTTCAAGTTCATTACTAAGTAATTGTTTTCCCTCTTCAGCAGCAGAGAAATTATTTAAAACATTTTCAAAACTCTCCAGTGATTCTTCATCTGATTTTATATTAAAATACTTACATAAATATTTAAAAGGTTGCATTTCAGCATTTTTGCATACAGTTGCAGAACATTCATAAATGTATTCTGATTTTTTAGCTTTTAATTGTTCTTCTCTTTTATAATTATATCTACTTGCATCATTTAATTGTGCAGTCCCATAGTTGGTTTTTCTAAGATCTGAATAAGTTTCTTTGAGCTGCTCAATATGATCGTTTAGCTCATTGCAACTAACAATATAACTATTCAAATCTTTTTTTAATTTATTAAAATTTTCCCCTTTATAATAAGTATATTCATAGATTTTCCAAGCTATAAATAAGGCTAAAATTATACCAAACATTATTTTTATCATCTTCTTTCACTTTATTACATATTTTTCTATTATATCACGCTCTTCACAAAAAATGAATTTTAAATTAAATATATTAGCATTACATTCATAAAGTGTTTCAAAATGTGTCTATTGAAAACAGATTTAATAAATCATCTCTAGTTATTCTTCTTTGAGTTTTAATCATGTTTTTCCACCTTTCAGTGAAATATAAAATAACTTATATCATATTTTTATTTGTGATATAAGTTATTTTATTACTATATATTTATAGCTTCCTATCAATTCGCTTGCATACTCTTATTTATTAAATCTTTTTTTATTCCTTTAAATTCTTCTTCTGTAATTATACCATCATCAAGTATCTTCTTTAATTTTACAAGTTCATCTGTTAAATTGAACTTATTAATATTAAAATTTTCTTCCTTTTCTATAAAGGATTCTTCTATTATGCCGTTATATTCAGTATCTACAGCTACATATTCAATATCTATAGCTTCTCCTGTCTCTCTTTCTAAATCCTGAATATCATTTTTCAAATCTTCTTCTGTATAATTTGGATTTACTGAATTTGCTAATGCTTCCCTTAATCTATTCCCCATAGGTTTCATAGACATATATGTTAGCCCTCCAGAAATTACACCACCTAAAATAGGTATTGCTTTAGATGCTCCTTTTGCAAATGTGTCTTTTGTCATCTTTAAACCTATTATTCCTGCTATTTTCTTTATTATAGGGTAATATATAGTCTTAGTTAATGCTTGCTGTGGTAATTTTTTTAATACTTGTTTTGCCATGTTAGTCGAAATTAATCTTAACGCAGTATTTGCTCCTCCAACGCCAAACATTGCTCCTAAAAAAAGTATTAATTCATTTTTCACTCTTTCACTATCAATATTATCATCTTCCCATAAATCTTCAAAACCATATAAGTAAGCTAATTCCTGTGCAATTATAAGTGCCACACCAAAAAATTGCAATGTATCAGCTGGTATAGTTGCCGCCATAGCAAGTCCACCTGGTAATCCAGCCAAAAAAGAAGCACCTGCCGTTTGTGTTGTTCTTTTACTTACTATATTTTTTGCTACTTTATCCAATACAAACAAGTCAATTCCTGCTTCTATTGTATTTGATTCAATAGCTTGATTAATTTTTTCTTCCGAAACATGATTCCTTAATTCTTTTTTCATGAAGCTAGTCCTATCTACTTTCACTCCTGGAACTTTTAATGCTGTAGTTAATGCTAATTCAAATTTATTATTTCCTCACTGTTATTCATATTATCCCTCCATAGTCACTTTTGTTAGTGTAAAATACTTACACTACTCTTCTTAATTATAAAGCATTGCATCACTTTTCTATACAAAAAACGATCCCCTGATTTACTTTTATATAATCTATATTTAATAAAACTATTTATAAACTTGTTTTGTTTATCTCAAAGATATACCTTTAAATCAATGGGCTTTCGACGATTCTAACAGCCATAAATATCAAAAATCAAAAGTAGACAAACTTCAATTTCTATTTTTTCTTGTGCCTGATTACATAATATATGTAATTATACCATTTGTTTTAATTTAATTCATTATATATTTTATTACTCCTGATCCCCACGGAAAATCAAACAGGATTCAAAAACACAAAAAATGAACCCACGAAAATCTAATAACTAATTTTCGTAGGTTTCATGGGCAGGCGAAGCGTGACCTTTAAAATATACAAATAAAATTCATTTCTACTTATTACTAAAAGTAATAATCCATTCTTTCATATATTCAGAATCATATTTTCCTGATGCAACTCCTAATCCAAGGTCTATAACATCTTCATCACTACAGAGTAGTTCAATTCCGTTTACATCTAAAAACACCATCATTACTAAAATACCTATTCTCTTGTTTCCATCTAAGAAAGGATGATTATTAATAATGCTAAACCCTAACCTTGCAGCTTTAGACTGTATCGATGGATATAATTCTTCGCCTGCAAATGACTGAAATGGAGAATTTATAGCTGATTCCAATAACCCTTCATCTCTAATTCCATCTAAACCACCAGTCTTTTTAATTGCTAACGAATGCAAGTGCATAATTTGCTGCTTACTTAGGTGTTTCATTTCGCCAACTCCTCAAATGCCTTTAAGTGTTTACTTAAAATATTATTTGTGGCTTCTTCTACTGTAGCATCATCTGCAATAGTATCTTGCTGAAACTTACTATAATCTATTAAAACATATCTTGGTGAATTATTTTTAAGAATAACTGCTGCACCATTTTCATCTACCATTCTTGCAACTTTAGAGAAATTTTGATTAGCTTCAGATATAGAAACTAAATTATTAATATTTACTTGCATAAAAAAACCTCCTTCTATAATTATATTATACACTTTTTTAGGATAAATTAAACCTAAAATCCCGTTAATGTCCAAATTTTTATACAAACTTCAATGAAAATAAGGAATATGAGAAATTATCATATTAATCTAATCGTTAATTTTAACATTTTGTCTAATTCAATATCAGAATTTACTTGAGTTAAATGATAAATAAATCATTTGGCATTTATATTGATAATTCTTCAAACCAACTACTATGAATATATAATTTTGTAAGCATATCTCTCTTGCTTTCATCAAATGATTTTACTATATTAATTAAGTCATTCATTTATATAATTCCACTTATAATGATTATTATTTTTTAAATATTCTCGTTAAAATATACTGCTATTTCTTCAAATATATGCGGAATATCTTCTTCTAAAAAACTAGAAAGCTCTATGTATTTTTTGCAAATGCTATATTTTAAATAGCTATCTTCAAACAATTGATATAAAACTTCTTTTTTATCTGCTCCTTCAATATTAGTTAATTTAAATATGGATTGTTCTCCTTTTACCCTAGAAACAGTAATATCTTCATTTAATTTATAATAACTTAGCACTTGTTTTTGCATTTCAGTGCCTTGATTATTTACTACAAACTCAATAGCATCATATAAAATTGAAGGATTTAAGCAGTCTTCTATTTCTGTACTTATATGATTTCCATTAGGATCTAAATTTTTCAATGAAGTATTGAATTGGTTATCTACTTGAAGTCTAGCTATCCTTAACTTTTTATTTCTAGTTTGACTATCACAATCTAAACTAATAACATTATCATCGGTATCAACTAAACATAAAATTTTACTATTAATTTCTTCTGATTCATCTTTTTCAGATAATGGCGTATATAAATATTTAAAAATCTTAATTACATTTCCACAACCGCCTACACAAAATATCTTTAAATTTTCCACTCTTTTTCCTAAATAATGTTCTATATACCCCTTATCATCTGTTCCTTTACATATTATCCAATTAGTTTTATCTGCTCGCATACAACTTAAAATTGAAGAAGTTAATTCAAAATATCCCTTTATCATTATATCTTTAGGAAGTTTTTTTCTACTCTCAAAATAATTATCAAGCTTGAATTTATGAAGTTTAACTCTATAAACTTTATCCATAAATATTTTCTTTAAATATACTAAGTAACCTTTATGTGTAACAGGTAATGATCCATACCAATGTGTTGTAATTAAAATTTGATGATTAGTTGCTAATTTGTTAAGCCTTTCGAATTGATTAAATGATTTTGAGATATGAAGTGAGTTTTCAGGTTCATCAATTGCAAATATAACTTGTTCGTCATTATCTACATTATTGGTTAAAAAAGCTGTTGCTATATCTATTATTGCAATTCTTTGTTCCCCAGAGCTTAATTCTTGTATTTCTTTTTTATCTTTTTTTAATGTTCTAATAGAAAAATATGCTTCTAATATTTTTCTTCTAACATCATTTGATGTTAAATTTTTCTTATACGCACCTTCTACCTTAAATTCATAATTATTATCTATTTTTTGAATTATTTGATTTACTTCATCCATATATAAATTTAATGAATCATTAAGGTAATCTATAACACTAATATTATTTCTTCTCTTCTCACTTTGGAATTTCTTTTCATTTAATATATCATCAATATCATCAAGTATATTTGAATTCATTAAATTTTGTATTTCTGTACTCTCTATTCTTAATACATCAGAACTCGATGTCTGAACAGGAATATAAATATATTTATAATAGCTTCTAATAACTTCTAATATCCTATCCATATTAAAAGATCTTAACTCTTCAGGAATCTTACTTATTAGATCATTATTAAAAGTTATAAAGCTTATTTTAGATTTATTATCATAGTCTATACCAGTTAATAATAAATAATATTCATTTATACTAAACTTTTCTTTTAATTCTTCTCGCTGAGAGAAAAAATTCGTATATTCTTCTTTACTTAAGTTTGAATTTGCATCAGTAGTAACACTCCAAAAATATGTGCTTAAAAATTCTATACAATCAATTAGTTCTGTATCTGCGTTTACTTTTCTTAGTAAATCTATTTTTTTTATCAAAAACACTGGTGCTATAAATGCTTGTGACTTCTTCGTTACTTTGGTAACATTCCAATATCCATTGTTAAAAAATGTATTTGCCGCTTCTAAAGTAGAACTTTTTCCAACTCCATTATCCCCAATAAATGATGTGAATTTATTTTCATAATTCTCACATATCGGTATATAATTAACGCCTTGATATACCTTAAAATGTCTAATAAACAATCCAACAATCATAGTGTTATTATTCTCCTTATAATCAATATAATAACATATTATAACATATAATTTGCTGAATAATATAAAAAAAACACGAAAATTCCAGATTTTCGTGGATTCCAGGAGGCGAATCATGACCTTTGAAATCCACTAATTCTCACATAGTTCTTATTATAATGGTAACTCTCCTTACTAGTACATTCTTCTTCAAAATGAATTATATATTTTAATTTAACTTACTAAACGTTTAGTGAACTCTGAATTCATCTAATATTGTTGCTGCTTCTTCGTAGCTTATTTCCACAAGCATCTCCAAGATTTCTTCAAATGCCTTTGTCAAATCGTCATCTTGTTTTATTCTGTCGCTTAAATCTAAGAAAGCTTTTGTTATCATTTTTAGAACAATTGCTTTTTTCTCCCTTACTATTTCTGCAAACACATCGCAGCTATATTTATTTGTTCGCGGAGCATTCTTGAACGCATCTCTCACTGATAAAAGTATCTCCGGAAGTAATTTATCTAAGTGAAGTTTATAAATTGTAGTCAGTATCTCTTTTAAATGAAATCCGCCATATTTGCTAAATAAAACATTTAAAAATTGCTTATCTTGATAAGAATACCCAGATGGACATTTACTCCAATCTCCACCAGCACCATATGTAGTAATAGACAATATCAACGATTTGTACAATTCAACTCTAACCTTCTCTTCTTTTATTTCCACAATCTTACTCTCTAATAAGTAAATAATCTTTTCACAATTAGCTCGCTTGTCTTTATCACTATGTGAATCAAAATACTCTGAGAGTAATGACCCAAACACATCAAGATAAAATTTTATAGTTTCACTCGTAAATATTGAAAAATCAACTTCAGTAAAAAGAATGTCTAAAACGGCTATTGTCTTAATCTCATTTGCGACAAGTTCTCTTTGAAAGAAATCCATAACTTCATATAGTGGATAAACACCAAGTATATCATGTGAATGATATGTTTTCTTGTTTATTTTCCATACATTAATCATAGCCATAAGCAATTTCTTAACACTCATTGCAAAATCATTATCATCTAAAGATAAACCACAGTTAATAGCATAACATACTGTTGTTATATCATAATTGTCCATATCAAAATTTGATAAATCAAGCTTAGCATTATTAAATAAATACTCTACAATTATTTCATCTTTTTGGCTTTTATATTTTTTTCTTTTATCCTTTTCTATATAAGAATCAACGCCTAAAAGTTTTTTGTGTGCATTTGGGATAAAAATAAAATCTTCTTCTTTTCTATATTTATTAATATATTGGGCATTGAATTTTTGATGATCCATTTCATCTTCTGCAAATTTAATAATTGTATTGAATATAGCCCTTGAAAGTTGTTGATTAGTCCTTAAATATAATTTTGCATAACGTGCTATTGCCTTTATTACTCCATTTTGCCCCTCATACAATATTAAATCTAGAATTAATTTCTTTATTTGTTTTTTTATTGTATCAGCAACATTTGTCTCAACTTGTGAAAAAAGAACCCAACAACAGCTATATTCGAAAATTAAACCATTCATCGAAAAATAACCTTTTATTCCATTTATCCACATTTCACAAAATCTTGCTCGTATATCATCATCAAGTTCCTTATCATTTAGAGCAATACTAATAAAACCAATGAGAACTTTACCATAAACTTCTGGCGTAATACAATTTTCACTTGTTTTTAATATCAAATCTATTGCGTCAAGGCAATCTTTTAATTCAAATTCTTTTCTGCTAATTTTTTTGTTACAATCTTCTATTAATGATGATATGTTTTTTTCTGGCTGTCTTTGTTCTTTATTTTTAATTGTTATCTTCTCAGCTTCGCCTGTGATAGTTGGACACAATGCTATGGTAGTATCGTTAACATTTACTGCCTGTGAAGTTCGTAAATCCATCTTTTGAATTTGCAAATAACTAATTGCATGTTCTTTATCATTTGGCACAATAGAATAGAGATAGTCTAAAATCTTATGACACTTTCCCTTAACTTCTTCACTATAATAAATTTGAGAAGCTCTAACATAATCCAGCAAATTATATGGCTTCATATCCTTTTTCTTATACCTATCAGTAAGTGAAAATGGCATGCTCATCATCATCATTATTTGTTTTTCAAGTATTTCTAACGCTGGATTTTTTATTAATAAAGAAAGTCTTGTTAAGTCATTAAGAATGATATCAATATTTGTTGTTAATTCTAGTGCATAGCCAGGCAATTTTTCACAAAACTCCATTCCTATATCAGCAATAATAGTTAGGAATGCTATATTGTTTGATTTTTCGTAGATAAGCTTTTTCACATTTTCAGCAAATTTAGCAGTTTCTTTATTCACAACAGCATCGTTTTCTATAACACTGCGCAGCTCTTCTTTTAAGCAATATATTAAATCACTTATAACCATTGGCATTCTGTCCTCTTGCGTTGTTACTAACCACATTTCTGTAAAACCTAAATAAGACTTTTTTACGTTATCTTCAATAAAATTAATTTCATAAGTTGGTAAATCATCTTCATGTTTTTCTGCCAAATCTAATACTGATTTATTAACAAAATTAATTGCCCAATTCAAGCCTGTCCAAAAATTCTTTTTGAACAAAATATAAAAGAAATTATTATCTATTACATCGTTCCGAGTAGCTCCATATTCATATTCTTCTGCCCTTTCACTTAACCCGTACTGGTAGGATATATCATCTCTATCCCTTTCCATTTCATAGAAATAGAAGTTATCTTGATTATGGTTATTCTTAGGTGAATATGTCCAAAACATTTCTGCAAGATTACATAATTCCATTGGCAAATGCTCTGCTAGCTTCGTATGCTTAAACTTGAGAGTGTCCTTAATAATATCTTTCGCAAGTCGTTTCTTATCGCGATTATCACCATTATAGTAAGTCTTTAACCTATCCCAAAATTCTTTTATCCATTCTTTAGAATATTCCACCATTAGATAAACAGGTGTAAGCAACCCATTTACTATATCATCTAATTTATAATATTTTTTTTCTTCACATTCCATTATATATTTATCAATAATATGTTCCAAAATATTGCAAGTATTTTCTGCTGTTTGTTTTTCATACAACTGTACCTTGGAATAATCTGAGCAGATTTTTTCTAAATCTAAGCGTAAAATTTCATCTTTTTGGTACAATTTATATTCTGAAATTAAATTTATCAAGCTACCTCTCCCTTGTCCACTCGGTAGTAACTGAATGTAAGGAATCAATTTTGCAAAAAAGCTATTGATTTCAAATGCATATAAGTTTGTTGTTTTGAGAAAATCATCAAGCCTACCGTTTTTAATTATTGTTTGCCCATACTCACAAAAAAATTGGCTACAATATCTTGATTTAACTAAGCCTATTTCTGTTTGTTTTCTCCAATTTTGTGGCATTTTATCTGAAAAAACTAACTCGTATAAGAATTTTTCGCGGTTATTTTCCGCAAATAATTTATTTGAAATCCAAATTTGATAACGCCTATAAATACACCTGCCAAAAGTTTCTATCTCCTCAAAAAATTTATTATATTTACCTTTGCATTTATTAAATTCATTATCTAGATGTTGCTCAAAGCAAATATCTTCAAAAATATCGTATTTCAATCTAACAGTCTTTCCGTTGCTGACCAATATTCCTTTTGAAATTAGATTTTTTAATATTCTTGTATCGTATTCTGAGATGATTGCACCAAGCGAAAAATCCTTAGCTCTAGTAAAAACTATTGACTCAATGACTTTCTTAACCTCGTTCTCACCTAAACAGATTATATGCTGCCAAATATACTCTCTTAGCTGATTTTCATCAAAAATATTATCAATGTCTGTAATTTGTGAAACTATCAAATTTATATAAAATGGCGATTTCAGAAGTTCAGTATAGGAATTCATGTCCAACATTTTTTTAATAATTGGATAGTTATTTGCAATCGCCAATTGTTCTGTTATCATTAATTCGGAGACTTCATATGAATAAATTGAATAATTACTCTCTATTTTCAAGAAAGCGTTTTTATCACTTGTACGGCATGAAGTGATTATTTTTGATGAAGGATATTTTTTTGCAGATTCATATAGAACGCATAATAGATCTAATTTAGTTCGGCTATCAGCAATAAATTCAAGGGAATCAATAAAAAAAATAACTGGCTTGTCACCTAGATATTCAAGCGTTTGCCCAACATTAAACCCCCAAATGTTGTTTATGTCCGTTTCTTCAAGAAACCTTTCTGCCCTTGCATAAATTAGATTTACTTCTTCTTCAACAATCTTCTTACAAAGAACGGACTTGCCACTACCAGCTCCTCCTTGAATAGAAATATTATTATGATTAGCTGCTTTTATCTTAGAAATAAGTTCACTTCGATCTATTTCATATTCATTATTTATTTTACAATCTATATTACCTAATCCTATGGTTTTGCTATTCTCAATAGCTTCTTGAAGTTTATATGCATTATCTTTAATACTCTCTATTTCCAGCTTAAGCAGTTCATATAAGGAAATTTGAAACTCCAGATTGTCTATTGCTTTTTGAAGAATATCCTTTGTTGTAATTAAGTCGCTTGCTTTAGTAAAGGAAATACTACCTATCTGGTTATTTCCTTTATAGTCCTTTACTTTGTCCACACTCTCATTATTAAGCACGAAAAACTTTACATTTGTCAACGTGTTAATTTCAACTCGCTTTGAATCCCTAATGTTCTCAAGAGTTGTTTTTATCTTTGCAGGAATGTCCTTGGTCGTACTCACTTGAATGTAAATTTGCTTATCCGCTGAAATTAAATCAACGCAAGGATAAGTATATGTATCAATATTTAAATTACTAAGCTTCTGACCAAAGTATAAACCTCCAACTTCAATTGCAAATAATTCAAACAATTTAGCAGCATCAAAAAGTCCGTTGATGTTAAGCAACTTGATTTTCTCTTCATAGGCAGAAATGTAATCTGCGATAAATTGAATTCGCTTATCAGATTCTTTCAATCATATCCCCCCTCTAACTTCTTTGTATTGTCGCCGTCAGCCTTCTGCAATCCACACTTTAAATGCCCGCATAGTTCATATCCTAACGGCACATGTGATACCAATGCTTCATCAGTTCACAATAAAAACTAGGCTATTTCATTTCAACCGCTTCTTAACATTCTAATTATGACATAACTATCAATTTTACAAAATATTTTTCCTCCATAATAACCAATTTCCTTAATTTACTGGAGACTGTTGCTATAGCAACACGATATTTTTAACGTGCTTTTAGTAAATAAAAAATGACGTTTAAACCTGATGAATCATTTGAAATAAAACATATATATTATAATTCTATATCTTTGGGAGATTTGTTTTAATAAAAAGCATTTTTTCCAACCTTTATCTAATATAACTTTTTTAAGAAATAATAATAATAAAATTAATTCAATTTCTTATCTATAATTTTTATTAATCCTATATTATCCTCCAGGCTTTCGCTATCAGATAACTGTACCTTCTCATCTAATTAAAATTCACCATTGGCAGAGGCAGAGCTACCCCATAACAATACAATACACGACCACCTATAAGCAGCTATTCAAGCCACATACAAATGGTCGTGGTTCTCATGGTGGAGGCGAGCCGCAACTAGCCTCCAATTAATTATTCAACTTCTTAGCCTCAGCCACCAACCTATACAAAGTATTCATAGCCTCCATAGGATTTAACCCTAAAATATCAACTTCGCTAACTTCCTTAAGAAAAGCTTCCTTTTCCATAAAAGCAAAATCCAACTGCATATTATTAGAAACGTCCTTATGCTTATGTTTCTTATGAGTACTTTCTTCTTTAACTACAGCATTATCAAAGCTCTCATCCTCTAGCTTATTTTCAACCTTATTAGAAGAATCACTTTCAACCTTAATTTCCTCTACAGTTTCATTAACTGTTTGATTTGCTATTTCTAAAGCCTTTTCAGAACCATATTCATCATTATTAGCAGAACCACTATCAACAGCCACTTCATCACTACTTCTAAATTCTCCATTAGTTACCTTATGAATATCAAAGCTATTTTCCCCTTCAATACTCAACAGTATTTCTCTAGCTCTTTCAATTACCTTTTCAGGAAGTCCAGCTAGCTTTGCAACTTCTATACCATAGGATTCATCTGCTCCGCCTTCTACTATTTTTCTTAGGAATATTACGCTGTCTTTCATTTTCTTAACTGCTACAGAGTAGTTTTTAACTCTTGGAAGGATTCCTTCAAGTTTTACTAATTCATGATAATGTGTTGCAAATAGGGTTTTGCATCTTAAATTATCATTTCCTGTTATATATTCTATTACAGACCAAGCTATTGAAAGTCCATCATAGGTTGAAGTTCCTCTTCCTACTTCATCTAATAGAACTAAGCTCTTTGAAGTAGCATTTTTTAATATGTTGGAAACCTCCCACATTTCTACCATGAAGGTTGATTTACCACCTGCTAAGTCATCTGAAGCTCCAATTCTTGTGAATATCTTATCGCAAATTGAAATATTGGCTGAAGCTGCTGGTACAAAGGAACCTATTTGAGCCATTAAGGTAATAAGTGCCACCTGTCTCATATATGTAGATTTACCTGCCATATTAGGACCTGTTATAAGGAGTAATTCTTTATCTGTTTGATTTAACTTAGTATTGTTAGATACAAACTCACCTTTTCCTATTACCTTTTCAACAACTGGATGTCTTCCGTCTTGAATTTCAATTAAACCTTCTTCATTGATTTCTGGTTTAACATAGTCATTTTCAAGAGCTACTAAAGCTAAAGTAGATATTCCATCTAAATTAGAAATTATTCTAGCACTTTTCTTAAGCCTTGAAATTTCTTTTTCTATTGAATCACGTATTTCTACAAATAAACCATATTCTAAATTAATTAGTCTTTCTTCAGAGCCTAAGATCTTATCTTCCATTACCTTTAGCTCTTCTGTTATGTATCTTTCAGCATTTGCTAAAGTTTGTTTTCTTACATATCTTCCTTCAGGAATAGAATTATAATTTGATTTTGTAATTTCTATATAATATCCAAAAACCTTGTTATAACCTACCTTTAAGGATTTGATTCCAGTAAATTCTCTTTCACGATTCTCTAGAGCTGCAATCCATTCCTTACCATGAAGCTTTGATTCCCTTAATTCATCTACTTCTGCATTATAGCCATCTTTAATTAAGTTTCCTTCTTTTATGCTTAAAGCTGGTTCTTCATTAATAGATGCTTCTAATAAACTTCTTACATCTTCTAATTCATCTAAATCTCCATAATATTCTTTTAAAAGGTCTGACGATGCATTTTTTAATAGTGCTTTAATTCCAGGAATTTTTTCTAAAGAAGCTTTAAGTGATAACATATCTTTTGCATTTACATTTTTATTAGATATTTTACCTACAATTCTTTCTATATCATAAATTTCCTTTAAAGCTGTTCTTAAATCTTCATTAAAGCCTATAGAATTAAATAATTCATTAACTCCATTTAATCTTTTTTCTATTTCTGATTTAATGATTAATGGTTCTTCTATCCATTTTCTTAGAGTTCTTCCTCCCATGGAAGTTGCACTTTTATCTAGCACCCATAAAAGAGATCCTTTTTTGCTTTTTTCTCTTATACTTTCAGTAAGTTCAAGGTTTCTTCTTGAATTACCATCTATAGTCATGAAGTTAACTATTTCATATTGTTCTAGTAAATTGATATTTGTTAAACTCATCATTTGAGTTTCATATATGTACTTAAGTAATACTGAACTTGCAAGTTCTCTTTCCTTAGTTAAACCTGCAACTTCTAAATATGAAAATTGTTCTAATAATTCTTCCCTTGTAACAAAAAACTCAGAAAAGTTCTTTTTAGAAATAAATGCTCCTGTTGAACCTTTAATTTCTTCAATAAGACTTTCACTCATATTTTCATCAACAAGGATTTCCTTAGGTGATACCTTTGAAATTTCATCTAATAAACTTATTTTAATATTAGCAAAAGAGGTAGTTTTAAATTCTCCAGTACTTATATCTGAAATTGCTAAACCAATTTTATCATCATCTTCACAAATAGCCATTAAATAAGTATTGTCATTTTCAAGAGAATTATTATCTACAAAAGTACCAGGTGTAATTATTTTTACAACCCCTCTTTTTACAATTCCCTTAGCTTCTTTAGGATCTTCAAGCTGCTCACAAATTGCAACCTTATAGCCTTTGCTAACAAGCCTTGGAACATAAGCTGCTGCTGCATGATGTGGAATACCACACATAGGAGCTCTTTCTTCAAGTCCACAGTTTTTCCCTGTAAGCACTAATTCAAGTTCACGAGATACAGTAACTGCATCGTCAAAAAACATTTCATAAAAATCGCCTAATCTATAGAATAGAATACAATCGCTGTATTCCTCCTTTGTTTTCATATACTCAACCATCATTGGCGTTAAAGCCATAGTAATTTCCTCCTTAATAACGTACGTTTATTTCTGCTGTTGTAACTTTTATATAATATATTAACTATTAGAAATATCTAAGCACTAATGAAATTCATAAATTTGAATTTGTACAAAAGAATTTAAATTATCCCAAATAAGTTTTTCTGAATTTGATTGGGTGCCACCAAAATAATCAATAAAATCTTTATAATGCGTTGCACCAAGTTTTTCATATAAAATTTTTGCGTTTGAGTTTCCTTTTACAATGCAAATACTCATACATTTATAGCCTTGGCTATAAGCATAATGACCTACTGTATTGATTAATTTTGTTCCAATACCTTTTCCTCTCGAAGCTTCAGAAACATGTAAAGAATCTAAATATAAACAAGACTCTATTTCGTCATCTTCTTTACAGGCAGAGAAACCAAGAAATTTTTCATCTTCATACGCAACAAAAATCATATGTCTTTCTTTTTTTAGATACTCTTGCCATTTTTGTATTCCATCACTAACCTTTAAACTATTTAAAAATTCATTCGAAAGCAATCCCCTGTATGTTTTCTTCCAATTTTCAATATATAAATTAGCAATCAATTCTATGTCAGAATCATTTGCCTTTCTAATGACCATTTTGAAACCACCTTTCAGCTGCTCTTTTTATTAGTGGAAAGTCCGTATTGTGGCATAGCCACTCTTTATATATGTGATAAGTCCCATATTGCAGAATAGCTGCTCTTCATAAATGTGTATATTCTTAAGAATATTAGAATATCTATTCTAAACCATATTACCATATATATGGTACAGAATAAGCGCCAAAAATGCGGCTTTAAGCACTATCTCTATAAAATCAACTAGCCTGTTGTCCTTTTATTTTAATATACGCATTATTTATTCTGAGGACTTTTGTCCCTCTATAACTGTTAACTGAGTTTATCCCCAGAACAATTATAACAATTATTCCAGGGATTTTCATTATTTTTATTTAGATTAATGGCTATGTATTAATATAATGTTTAAATATAGCCTTAAAATTACTCGCGGTATTGTCCGCTTATTACTCGATATAAGAAGATTGTGTATATAAATTAGGTGTGTGTGGTATCAAATTTCCTAATAAAAATCCACCTAAATACTTGGGGATAAAATTTTACAAAATGAAACATTTTCCATTTTCTTTTGATAAGAATAAATTTTAAATCAAACGATAAATCTAATACTAAATATTTATATTTCAAAAAATATATATGGAGGATTATAATGAAAATATTTAAAACAATACTAGCTATAATTATATTAACCACCTTATCAATAAATACTCTTCATAATACTATATATGCTAGAGCACAAATAATTTCAGTGAAACCAGTTAAAACAGCTGTAATATTATTTAGTTTTGATGATCCTTATATTTCTTTAGTTCGTAAAAGCTTAGAAGAAATTCAAAATAAAAATGAAAGTCAGATTAACTTTACCTTTTATGATGGTCAAAGAAATCAAGATATACAAAACACACTCATAGATTCTGTTCTACAAAGTGATTATGATCTTTTATTTTTAAATTTGGTTAATTTAGATAATAATACAGTATCATCAGTTATAGATAAAACTAAACAAAAAAATACTCCAATAATTTTATTTAATACTGTACCTTTTGATACTGAGCCGATTAAATCTTTTAACAAATCTGTAGTAATATCAACAGATTCTAAACAATCCGGTGTTCTACAGGGAGATCTTATTGTTAACGAATGGAATTCTAACAAAAAATCTATAGACCTTAATAGCGATAATATCTTTCAATATATTATGTTTAAAGGACCAGAAAATATAACTGTAACAATTGATAGAAGTTTATATTCTATCTCAACTATCAATAATTCAGGAATAAAAACACAAGAAATTCTATCAAAATCTTGTTCTTGGGATGAAAAATGTGCTGAAGATTCGATGAGCTTATTATTTTTAAGATATAATGGTAAATTTGATGCGATAATTTCAAACAATGATGCTATGGCAATAGGAGTTATAAAAGCATTGCAAAAATATGGATACAACAAAGGAGATAAATCAAAAAATATTCCTATTTTCGGAATTGATGGAATACCTGAAGCTATAGATTTAATTAATAAAGGTATTATGACTGGGACTGTTTTTCAAGATTCTAATGAAATAGCTGAAGCTCTTTATGCCATTGGAATGAATTTAGCTCATAATCGGAATCCTCTTGAAAACACAAATTATAAATTTGATGAAACAGGAGTTACAGTACAAATGCCTTATCATGAATATAAAAGATAATCAAGGATAAATTAGAGTAAACTATAACATTACCCTTCCCGATGCTGGGATGTGCATGGACACGATTCAAAACGTCTCTACATTTCGGAACTCTTCTGAATTTAAAAACTTTTACCACAAAAATGCAGCTTTAAGTAATATCTACTTAAATCTAACTAGCACAATTTGTTGAATCATCCAAATAACTCCCCATAATAATTATGTAAATTATTATGGGGAGTTTAATTATTTTTATTTAAATTAAAGGTTATATATTAACTCAACTGCACAATATGCTTATAGTGGGTATTATAGGTGGACAATCCCACCTATAATTTTTTAGACTATATTTTAACACTATATTAAAACATAGCCTATTAATTAAATTTAATCATGTAATTATTAAATTCATTTGAGGAATCTACTAATATAAAATTACAATTACTTAGTACCTCATTTGACCCTACATTCGTTTTTAAAACTTTTGTTGCTGTTATTCCATTACAGTTAGGATATTTTGAAGCCCAATCTATTAATAAAAATAATGCCTCAGTCATAAATCCTTTCCTCCTATAATTATGAGATATACTATACCCAACTTCAATATATCCTTTTTCGTCTGGAATTCCTTTAAATCCTATAAACCCTATTCCATTTCCATTCGCCTTATTAATAATTAGCCAATATGTATAACACACATGAATATATTCGCTCACCCTTTGCATTTTCTCTATTTTTTTTGATATTGCTACTTTAACAAAATCATATATTGCTCTGGTTCAATACGAGTTTCAACGTCATCAATTTTATCATTATAAATATATACTAGTTCATTAAAAGATAAAGGTTTTAACAATAATCTTTCTGATTCCAACATTCGCTTTCCTCCTAAAATCTCCTCATTTATATATCTTATATATTATAAAATAATTTACCATCACTAATTAATGATAGCACAAATTGTAAATACTGTATTATTTAATTTGCAACAATTTTCTATTTATTTTTAATAATATATAAATAAAGAAGAATGCGAATTGGTGTCATTAAGGATTTTACTTATAACGCTAAGCTTACAATTTAATTGCCTTAGTAGCAAAGAAAGTAGGTATATACTCATCTAAAGGCGAACCACCTACATCCTCATAAAAACCTGCAATTAAAAACCCGACATCAATTTGACCTTGTATTAAATCTTCCAGGGAATGTCCAAAACAAACTCCTTCCTTTGCAGTTACTTTTTTAAATTCTTCTTTTGTAAGGCTTGTCAAGTCTGAATAAGGTATCTTGTGTCTAACAACAAATTTACCTTTTTCCATCGACTCAAGATCAAAAATAAATTCATTCGGATTATTATGGCCAGCAATCATTGTTCCACCTTTTTTCAATACACGATATGCTTCCTTCCACACAGGCAAAACCGTATCTACATATGCGCCAGCAAACTGCATTATGAAGTCAAATGTTTCATCCTTTAATACAGATAAATCTTTCATATCACCATGTATGGTTTTAATTTTTAATCCATCACGTTGAGCAACAAACTCGTCCTTTTCTAGCTGCTTTTTGCAATTATCAAATACTATAACCTCTGCACCCAATGCAGCAAATATTGGCCCTTGCTGTCCACCCCCGCCAGCCAAACACAAAACTTTAATATTATTAAAGTCTTTAGGGAACCAACTTTTCGGAACATGCTTTGTTGGTGTAATAACAACATCCCATACCCCTTTTTTTGCCAACTCAATAGTCTCACTACTTACTGGAATAGTCCATTGGTAATTTGCATCTGAAAAATTATCCCATGATTTTTCGTTGAATTTTATATAATTATCTATATGTTTCATCTTAACACTCCCTGCTTATTAATAGCTTATACTTCACAATAATTTACTATTGCGCAATGTTTAAAATATAAAAAACACCGCAATTCAATGCGGTATTTTCAATATTTTTTTATTTATTGGGCGATGTTTTTATGTACTATAAATAGATTATACCTATTTATTCTATAGATATCTTCGTATCCTCGCTTCGTACAAATGTATTACACTTATTGCAATGATAACTGTTTGTTATTATTTTAACCTCTTTACCAGTATTATCTTTTTCTTCTTTTTCTATAGTAGTCATTATCATGCTTGTTAACTCATTACATTTAGGACAATATTCATTAATCATAAACTTCACATCCTCTTAACAATATATTTTATATTATAGCATATTTTGTAAATACCAAACTATTTAATTTTAAAAGAACATCTTTTTAATTTACTGCGTCAAATCTACAAATTATAAATAAATATTTCTATGCTTTTGTAGCCTTCCAAATAAATCGCCATTGTTTATAACATAATCGCCCATCTATGATGTTTTCCTTTACTTTTTTATCTAACATCTGCTTATTTTCAGACAATATATAATCTGGATTACCAGGAAACGCTGTTAAAAACTTTGCAAATTCTTTAATATTAGGAAAAACTAATATTGCATCATCAAAAACATTTATCTCAATGTTAACAAAATCATTATCTGACAGTCTTTTTGAAACAATGTCAATAATATTAGGATATTCAGGGCAAATACCATAGATTATTCCTCCAGAGCGAAGAACTCGACTATGGTAAGCAATTGAAGTTGGTCCTCGCCTACAATATATTAAGTCAAATTTTCCATCTTCAAATGGTAATTCTTCTTTTGTTGTAGCATGTACAAAGTTTACATTATTTATTTTATAGTGTTCCTTTATGGAATTAGCAATCTTTAATAATTCTATAGACCAATCAAACCCAATAATATTATGAGCATCTTTTGCCATTTTAATGGCAAACTCTCCATGTCCACATCCTGCGTCTAAGGTTGATTTAGAATTATGTAATAATTGAACTAATTCTTTTTCAAAAACAGCTTCACCAGAAATTCCTTCAACGGTAAATACTACATAGCTCTTATATCCACCATTCCTTTTGGCTATCATACCATTCCATACCCATCTAATCATTTCCTCCTTAATTCCAATTTAGTTTATTCAATTTAAAATTAATTTTGCTTCTTCTATATAATTATTTCAAATATGACATATCACTCAAACGTCTAATAATATGTTTACCATCAGGATTTTCATTCAAAAACGATACTCCACCAGCCATCCCAAATAAATCACATTGATTCAGCATCTCAACATTTATACCAAGCCACAAAGCATTAAAAATGCTTAATGTATCTCCATGAGAAATTATAATGATATTCTCATGCTTATCTGATAATATTTTTTTTATAAAATGGATATAGTCTATTCCATACATCTCTTCGTGATTCTGCATTATGAAACATTTTATCATCTATGGTTTTTTCTTGACACTCTATGTTTTCTTTTAACCATTGTACTGATTTGCCTACTGCCATGCCCAAATTTCTTTCTCTTAATACCTCTGTAATTATTGGTTTAATATCCAAGTATTTAGAAACTATTTCAGCAGTATGTTTAGCACGTAATAAATCTGAAGAATATACTATGTATTCTTTATTTTTCAATTCAAGTGATAAGTTTGAACCTATTTTATTTGCCTGAATTTTTCCATGTTCAGATAGATCCCAATCCGTCCATGAACCAACCATACCATTAGTATGGTGAATTGACTGTGTATGCTGAATTGTAATAATGCTTTTCATATAATCTTCTCCAATCCAAAGTTATTTATCTTAACAATAATTTACCATTTTATATTAATTGTAACATACTTGTAAAAATACTATTGTTTAATTTTAAAAGAACATTTTTATATTTTGCTATGTTAAATGTACAATTGATGCATAATTTTCTTGAATCGCGCATTAAAAAAATCGCAGATTCAATCTCTTGAATAATACGATTTTACAATTTGTTATTTAATTTTATTAATTCATGATTTAAGAAAATTACGAAACATCTTTAATTTATTAAAATACTTTATCTAAAATCTGCTTCATATGTTCTACAAAATCTTTAAATTCATTGTCTTTATAAACTGATGGTTCAACCATACTATAATCAATTGCACCACCCGCCTTAAACGGTTCTTTTACATATCTTGGAAACAGATGCATATGTAAATGAGGAATTGTATTTCCATGAATTTCATAGTTTATTTTTATAGCATTTGTTATCTCCTTTAATGCCTTTGCAACAACTTGAACTTCTTTCATATAATTGAGGAGTTCACTTTCATTCAAATCATATAACTCAACTGCATGAGTTTTAGCAACAATACAGCATTGTCCCCACAAACAAGATGTTTTTTCAGTTGCAATTAGCCATGAGTTAGGAAACTCTTTAATTAAAACTTCACCTTCTGGATGAGGCCAGTTTTGACAAACAGGACACCCTTCAATTCTTGAGAATTGCTCCCACTTTTTTAGATTATTATGAAACCCCACTTAAACCATCCTCCAATATACATAATTTAGATTTCAAATGTACGCAATATTTTACTATTCTGTATTAATTATAACATATTTTGTAAAAATCTCATTAAACTTACTTATGGATTCTTTTTCCGCCAAAAGCTGAAATTGTTCGTGTTCCTGCAATATAACGTCCACCTTGTAAAGTTCCTTTAGGAACAAATATCTCATCACCTGGATTTAAAACAATTTCCTTTCCGTCAATAATTGCTGTATACTGACCCGCAACAACAACCGTATATTCATCAAATTCATGCTTATGTTCTTTAGAAACCCTATCTGAATAACATGTCCAAAAAGCCATTTGGCTACCATCTTGCCCCTCAAAATAATAACCATCAATGTCATCTGTATTTTGTTGACTACTACTGATATGATTTTTTTCATTTTTCATAAACTCTGGGAAATCTTTCATTTTTAATACCTCCTATTTTTACATAATACATAATAACTTACCACTCTGTATTAATTATAGCATATTTTGTAAAAACAATATTATTCAATTTACAAAGAACATTTTTATAATTTACTGCGTCCTATATTGATGCATAATTTAATAGAATTACGGATTAAAAAAATCGCAAACTCAAATCTCCTTGAATAATACGATTTTACACTTTGCTATTTATTTTCAGTGATACATAAATTATAAAGATTATGAATTAAACTAACTTCGTATTATGCTTATTATGTTTATCAAATTGCAATCCACCAACACACTCCAAATTTATCTATAACAGTCGCACAACACTTGCTCCATGGAACTTCCTGAATGGGATTAATAATAACACCGCCATTACTCAAAATATTAAAGGCATTACGAACCGCTTCTTCACTTCCCATCTCAAAAACATTAAACGTCATAGTTTCCCATTTCATTTTGTGAACTATGTTTATGTCACAAGGATTCGCTGCTTCACTTAATGCTAAAAATCCTTCGCCATCTACAGATAATTCACAGTGAGTATAAGCAGTTTTGTCATCATTTTTCATTTCAAATGTAATCTCTGCACCAAAGGCTTTACAATACATTTCTGCCGCTTCAAAACTATTTTTCACATAAACTTGAGTATAATTTTTCATATTTTCCCTCCTTGTAAAATATAAATAATGTGTAGTTCACTATCATTTACTTTTCTGTATTAATTATAGCATATTTTGTAAAAGTAGTAAGTTCTTCTTAAAATAATACGACTTCCAATTTGTTAGTTTATTTTTTTATACTACTCTTATCAAAACTAATTACAGTTGCGCCCATATTATCTGGAGTATCTTTACTTTCAAGAATAGCATATCTAATTGCATCATCTGTACTAACCTTTGTCATTTTAGGCGAATAACACGGCTTTCCTGGTACAAATTTATTTTTATCAGCGTATGTGTCATATACTAAATCTTTAATTACTTTACCATCAGTTTCATACTCTTCAAGTTTATTAACTAAAAATGTGCCATCCTTGTTGATTCCTCCTTTAATTACACGCACATAACCTTCATTACCATTATTAAATGAATCAATAAATTTATCTAAGGATGCTATGTTATACACTTCATGCTCTTTGCTATTATCTCTACTAATCATTATTACACTGCCATTTTTAAGGGATTTCTCGAAATTTCTAGCTTCTTCTATATCAGGCTTCTTTAAATCACTTATTTCTTGAAATGATGCTTCTAATTCCTTAGCTTCTTCTATTTTAGTCTTCTCTAAATCATTTTTTTCTTGAGCTGAAGTAGTTTCATTAGAAACTGTGGACTTATTATCTATAGTATCATTAGAATTCTTACTATTGGTACATCCACTAATTATTAAAACTACTGTTAATATGCTTACTAATAATATATATTTTTTCATTACCTTATCTCCCGAATTTTTTAGTTGCATATTATGCTTATTATTTATTTTTCACATTGCTATTATTTGTATACATGTCCCACATTTCTTTTTCTGTCATACCTTTTCCTCCGTTATTAAATGATAACTCACTATTCTGAATTAAATACTAAAACTTACAAAACCAATTAGAAGAATAGCAAATGCAATACCTATAATAATATTCAAACCTAAATCTTTATTTGCATTTTCAGACTTTTTTGCTATTAAAATAGAAACATAATTTATTATAATCATTGCAATAAAAACTACTAATGCAAATGAAATAAATTGACCAAAATCAAAAATTGGTTTTCTATCCATTAATTTTATTTCCATAAACGAATTAAATCCCATCATAACAGAAATTATGTAATAGCTTATTATATTCATATTTCTCTTTTTTCTTAAAAACGCATCGCCTTTTTCTCTGTATGTTCTATATAATCCTGGATTTATAAAACTCAAATATTTATCGTGATATTCTTGCTTAATGGTAAATAAAATAGCCATGGCTAAGAACATTATTGTGAATATCACTAGAGTTATACCACTCCCTAAAGTGCTATACATTAAAGCAATCATTAATATTAACAATCCCAAAACACTAATAAATCTTATGCTCATTTAACTGTATCTCCAATACTTTTAAAATTTCTTTTTTTCACCTATCCTACTATGATTAGTTAATTGTAGCATAAATTGAAAATGTTTGCTATTTAACCAAATAGCTTGTCTATCATATTTGTAAACAATAAAATATACCTTCCTATCTCACTTTCAAAAGAAAAAACTACTGATGAAATTAACGTAATCGGAAATTTTATAGTAGGAGTAATATGTTTAATGATCATACTATAATAGGCTAATATATTCCATAATATTAGCCTACCATATGAATGGAATCAAATGATATCTCACCTTTTCACAATATTCATTATACCCAGATAAATTCTTAGCTAAAAATTTTTCTTCATTAAGAAGCCTAGCTATAATAGTAAATGTTAAAGCTGCTACACTAAGTAAAGCCCAATATGATCCTAATGCAATAGCTGATGCTACCAGCATAAGTATTGCTCCAAAGTACATTGGATGACGAACTATTCCATACATGCCAGTTGATATTACTTTTTGATCTCTATCAACTTCAATTATAGCCGAAGTATAAGTATTTTCTTTGAATACAAGAAATACTATGAAAAATCCTAATATAACAAAAACGTTTGCTAATATACTAATGTACATTGGAATATTTGATAAATTAAAATGATGATCAAGTCCTGCAATAATATACATTGAACAAAAAAATACACTTGCAATTGTTTGTATAACTTTTTGACTCTCTTCCTTTTCAGCTGCTGAGCCAGCATTAAGACGTCGCTCCAAAAGTTTCTGATCCTTTATAAATAAATATATGGTAATCAATATTGTTGAAATAGCAAAAACAAGCAAATAAAGCCAAGCTTGTAGGTACTTAACTGTCCACGCAGGTAAAAAAATCAATGCTCCTATAATAGACAAAAGCATTATAAGTCCAGAAACACTTTTCCCAATCATATTCTTCATATAATCCACCCCAATTATCAGTTTTATTTATAATTATAACCCATTGTTAGGAAGAAAATACGAATGACTTTTGCTAATTACAGAACAGTTCCATATTGCGGGAAAGTTTCGTATTGTGGCATAGCCACTCTTTTTATAAGTGAGAAGTTCTTGATTGCAGCATAGCTGCTTTTTTTAGAGGTGCATGTCTTTTGCCAATGCATTAAGTTTGCTTAGGGTATTCCAATTACGTACAGTTGTTGATACCTTTAATTTATGAAGATTATTAGCAAGTTTTGAATTTCTAATGCTATTATTAAATAAAAGATATACCTCTCTTCCTACAATATAATATTTATCACTTTCACTTCTATAAACATCTAAAACCTCAATGTTTTCTTTCAAAGGATTATGTTTTAGCAATGCAACATATAAACTCTCTGAATCAGATAAAGTCTCTGCTTCTGTTATTTCCTCCTTGGAGAATGGGCAATTTGAAATAATCTTTTCTAACTCTTCAGATGTTCTCAAAATAACTTCTACAGAAATCCCAAAGACTGACTCAATTTCATGTTCAATTTTATAACTTAAAGCTTCTTCTGTTTCATTTGATTTAAATAAAACATTTCCACTTTGAATATATGTTTTTACTTCACAAAGTCCAATTGATTCAAACATTAGTTTCAAATCCGCCATCTTAATTTTATTTTTACCCCCTACATTAATACCTCTTAAAAATGCTATATAAATATTCATATTACAAACTCTCCTTAACATGAAAATTAATCAATCCCAATATATATGAATCAATTATAACACAAATTGTAAATTCCACATTATTTAAAATTTGTAAAACACAAATCATACTAATTGTATTATTCCCACACAAACATATAATTACTTTGCTTATACTTATTATAAATTTTGTTGCAATTATGAACTTATTTGTAAATATCTTTAAATATGTTATAATTAGCATATTATGTATTTAGATTATTTTATTAAAGTAAAAGGAGATTTATCTTTATGAAAGGTTATTTTTATCTTTTAGCAATTGGAGCATATATAATATCATTTTTAATATGCTTTAACATATGTTTAAAATTAGATGTAGAAAAATTTATTAATAGTAAAATAAGCAGAAGAATTGGAATGATTTTAGCTTCATTTATAATAAGTATTGCTGGAGTTTTAATTATTGATAGCTTAAATATTGCAAGAGAATATCAACTTATGGTTAAAGGCTTTTTTGTTTACGGTCCAACAACCTCCCTTTTAGTTTGGGCATTACCTGTAAAGTCAAATCGTAATCAGTCTTGATTAAATATTACTAAAAACATAGAATAAATTGAAATATTGTAGCTTCATATTGAAATTGCAATATTTTTATGGAATAGATTATTATATGTTATTCTTAAATTGATCTGCATGAATAAGAAAAGCTACATTACAAGGTTAGTAATGCAGCTTTTTATTTATTTCCAAAAATAAAATTTTTTTAAGTTAATTATTTTTTTCTAACACATAAATGATATTCATTCCACAATCCAGGGTTCCTTGCAATTTAGTGAAAGCAATTTCTTTTTCTATAACTAGCTTCCAAAATTCTTCATCTTGTCTACAATTCTCTAATGCAGAATCACCAGCTTGTGTAAATAATCCAGCAGAACTTCTCTCTTTTATAGTAACAGGAAAATCTGCAAATAGCTCATCCATTTCTGAACTTCTCATCATATGGACATAGTGCTTACTTGGGACAGGATAGTGCTCTTCATCTTGAATACCTGTATTAAATATCCACTTTGTAGCTTCAATGCCAAATTGATCTTTTTCATACCTAATGCCATCTAAATAATATAGTGATGCACCGATAAAACTCATAGCACCTACAATCAATATTCCACCTGGCTTTAGAACTCTTAACATCTCATTTATACCATCCTTTTCCTTATCTAAAAGATAGTTTATTACTCCTCCAATACACACAATGCAATCAAAAGAGGAATCTTCAAAAGTTCCCATATCCAACACATCTAATACACAAAACATCTTAACTTTATCAAACAATGAAAGTTCTTTCATTTTCGATTTATTAAATTCTATCTGATGTGCAGATATATCTCCTACAGTTAGTTCATTGCACATATTCACAATATCTTTTGTATATCGCCCAGAACCAGCACCTATTTCTAAAACCTTGTAATCTTGAGTAATATAACGCTTTAATATATCCAAATGTACCTGGTAAAGAAGTTCTCCGTGTCCATCTTTTTCAAGACGAGTCCATTCACGGTCTCCATAATTATCATATCTGTTTTTTGGGATTTCGGGGTTGTAACTCATAAAAGCATCTCCTTATCATTATTAAATTTTTGATCGTTATAATGTCACTAATGTCTGTAATGTCGCTTTCATTCATATAACCACCGCCTCTCAAAAAATAAATAGTCTATAGTTGCATTAATTTACTATCAATATTAATTATAGCATATTTTGTAAATATTGTATTACTTATTTTAGAAAGAACATTATTTTAATTGGCTACATCTTTTCTATAATTGATGAATAATTTCTTAGTATGCGTAATACTTAATTTAAAATATTTGCTTTTACAACAACTACTTCATCTACATCATCCAATATTTTCATAAATTGCTTTTCGGCTTCCTTTTCATTTTTCATGCCACATTTGAAGCATATATTTGCCCCATTTTTGCCATATGGTCGTAATTCAGAAATCTCCCCGCAATACTCACATTCTCGTGGCTCTTGCTCTGATATAATAAATTTTTTTCCTTGTTTTTTACTCATTCCTATACCTCACTTTTTTATTTCCTAAAATTTACATTGTTCACTATCTGAAAAGTTATTTCTTTTTAAACAAGGCTGTCCACATGAAGCTTAAACCTTGTAAAGTACCTTCTTTTCCATCTTTATATTTTCTTATCTCTACAACTTCAAAGTCTTTACTAAATATTTGTTCGAGTTTTTCCTTAGTAAAGGCAATGCCCACACGGTGTTTTTCATAATACTCCCTGTCTGTAACTTCATCTGCACATTTTTCTCCTCAAGCAAAACATGTTAAACCAAAGTAAGAACCTTGCTTTAATGATCAGTTTACTTTTTTCATTTTATCCTCTTCTTGACTTAAAATAATTATTACATAATTATATACCATTTTTTATTAATCATAACATATTTTACAAATATATACTATTATTTTTTTCAAAAACACTATTTTTATCAATTACTGCGTCAAATAAGCACATTGTGAAGTAAAGCAACTTCTGATTATGCTTATTATTAGCACTTACGCCCTATGTAAAGTGCATGTCCACATGTTTCAATTATTGCAGGGTTTGTAGAAGTTTTATTTATTAGTTCAATCATCTTGTTGAATAGAGAGATATCTTTTTCAAATAACTCATATAATTTTTCTTCTTTATTATGTCCAAAACTTCTTATTGACCGTAAAAGAATTTGAGTGAAATTATGTTCCCTAAACAGCTTTTCTATTTCCTTTGACTCTGGATAATACCCCTCTTGAAACATCACATTAGCATTATTATGAAATCTTCCAGTTTCAAATACTTCAGATAAGTTATGCTCGTTGACTTGTTGAGGAAAATAGAAGGCACGACTAACAACACCAACTACACCAGTTAAATAAGGGATAAAGCTCGCAAATATAATTCCATTTGGCCTTAACACTCGATAGACTTCTGATATGCATTTGTTTCGTTCATCACTATCTAACAAATGATACAACGGTCCAAATAATATGATAACATCAAAGCTGTTGTCATCATAACAACTTAAATCAATAGCGTTAACGACATCATAACTTTGGAGTGGGGGAATGTTATTTTCCTCGACATATGTTTTTGCTTGTTTAAGTAATCGTTCCGATAAATCAGCAAGTGTAACATTATAACCTTGCTTCGCAAGTTCAATAGAATACTTACCAGCTCCTCCGCCTAAATCTAAGATGCAATCAGATTTGTTTAGATATTGAAGAATAGTATTTTTGCAAATATCATACTCAAGGCGACCTTCTGCGTTTTCTAATCGATGCTGTTCATCAAAGACAGAATAATAAGATTTTATTTTTTCAAAATCAGTCATTCAAGTACCCTCCTATTTAAAAATAATTTTTAGTTCGCACATATTTACTGTTGTTCAACAATATATTAATGTTTTGCAGTATATTTCTATTTAACTCCAATTCTCATTCTGTAACAGAAATCTATTTCAAATTCAGCAGTACCAAAAATATCAATAATTTTCTCTTTAAAAGCCAATATAAATGGATTTATTTCATCTATGTTTGATTTTATGATAGATTGTAGTCCACCTTGGCTTAATGCAATTTCAATAAACCTTTGTGCATTGCAATTTTCAGTGTTTGAAAAAACAATTTCTCTTACATATCGGAAATTTAAACTATTTTTAATGTTAGCAAGATGATTTTCTTTATCAAATTTTACAAAACTGTCTCTAATGTTGGGATATTGGGATTCAATTTCAGTAACTTTCTCAAAAAGTTTTTTATATTCAAATTCTGCTTCCCAATTACATACAGGTGGCCAGTCACAATCATAAACTGCAAAAATACCACCTTTCTTTAATATTCTTGACGCTTCATTTAATGTGGTTTCTGGATTCATCCAGTGAAATGATTGAGAACATGTAATAATGTCTACGGAACTATTTTCTAATCCAGTGTTGTCTGAAAATCCAGAAACAAAATTAACATTTTCTAAATTAGAAGCCTTTTCCCTTGCTAATTTAATCATATCTTTACTGGGTTCTATACCGATGACTTTATTACTTACTCCACTCCAAATTGTTGTGGAAAGACCAGTACCACATCCCAAGTCTACAACAACAGATGGACTTTTCCCTAAATATTTAAGTAATATCTCCTTAACTTTTTCAGGACATTTAGGTCGTGCATTATCATAAACATCAGCAAAGCCCAAAAATCTATCTGCATTTATATGTACATTATTTTTCATAAATTCATCATCCTTTCCAGGTTTATATATAAATTTTCTTCACCATACAATTATGATTTACATGGAAAATTTGAATCAATTGAACTAACACTCCTTGAGTATCAATCAAATTCATGAATGTGTTTCTCCCAATCACCACAATTTCCTAGTTTATCACTTATTTTAAAATAATTATATGGTGCATAAAGAACTGGATCTAATTGTAATAAATCAATCATTTCCATATCCATATTCTTAAATTGTTCTGCAATTTGAATATTCTTAATCTTACCAATAAATATATGACTTCCCTCTAACTCAATGATTTTGCTCACTTCACATTCAAATACCCACTTGCTGCTATCAAGTAATGGTACATTTAAAACACTACCATTATTAAAGTCATAATTTATTTTATTTTTTATACCTTCACTTCCATGTGTACAACCAAAATAATCTGCTAACCACAGCATATCAGTACTCACAAGATTTGCAGAGAACATTTTTGTTCTTTGAATATTTTCTTTTGTTTTTTTCTTCCCACCAATACCAAGCATGATATGTGGACTACCATTCCAGTTGAAGCCAATCCAAGTGATAACGCTGAAGTTAGGTTGATTATCTTCATTATATGTTCCAATTACATACATAGGTTGAGGACAAAATATTTGTTCAGGCAGAATATTAATTTTATTCATAACTTTAATCTCCTTCTTCAATATGGAAAGTCAATTACTACTCAATTATAATTACTATTTTTAATTAAACTATTGTTTATAATAACACTTATTATAACATAATTTACAAAATATCACACATGTCATACATACATTAGCTTTCTATTTTAAGTCTATTATTTTGATATATGGAACACATCAAAATTGAAATATAAAAACAAAAATAACAAGTCAAAAGAAGTTTTCCAATTGACCTGTTATCTCATATATTTCCTAATGAATTCTATTATTAATAAACTCTGTTAAGTTAAAATGCATTAATATTGTTTTCACATCCCATAACCTTTTAGGATCTTTCATTTCTTCTATGCAGCATGAGGATTTTATTTCTGGGTAAGATTCTTTAGTGAAGCATACTTTATTTTTAAATGGCAAAGCGTCAAATTGCTTTATTATTTCATAATTACAGGTTTCATTTTCAGCTAAGATAACTATTAAATCCTCCCAGTTGATTTTATTAATTCTCCTAGTCCATTTTTCAAAGGCTTCTTCTTTGCTTTTATAATGCAAAAAGTATAGCTCAATATCATCTAATCTTCCAATTGGAAATTCTATAGTCATTTTTACATCCTTAAATTCTTCATAATGAATCGAATCTTTAGGATCAATAAATTCTAATTCCTTTGAAAGGTAAAACTTAATATTTGATAATAATTTAATATAATCCTTTGCTAGAAAAAATAAACCAAGGGTAGGAGTTCTATATTCAAGGTTATAATATTGATAAATAAATCCTCCCAAACAATTGTTGCAGATTATACTAAATTTTTCATCTTTTGAGTTTAATGATATTTCTAAACTTGACAGCATATCCCCCTCACTCCATTTTCTTTTATTATTTAATGATGCTCTTCATATTATTTCTATCTAATTTATTTCTCTAATAATATTATTTTAAAAGTCTTTGACAATCCATTGCTTTAGTATCTCTACAAACTGTATATTTATAGCCTTCAAAAACGCTGTTATTCACTACAGGTAAAATGCTAATTGCAAGAGCTTGCCAGCCATGAATCTGCATTATAGCTTCCATTATCATCATATATTCCATAAATGATGACTTGTCCATGTTTCTTACTTCATTTCCAACTTTTGAATCAAAATACATTCTCATCCCCTCAGTCTTTACATGCTTGAAGATTTGAATCCCATCAATTTCTATAGCTTCAACGTGGTTTATAATATCCTGCTGTTTCCATTTACAATTTACTAATACCATAGCAACAACCTCCAACAAGTCATTTTAATTATATGGAAAAATGCTCTTCTAATGATCTTCTGATAACTTCTGATAACTTAGTGACAGCTCACCCAATAACCACGCTTACTTTAAAAGATAATTTTTCGCTTTAGTTTTTCTTATACCTGCAATAATTAATGCTGAAATAATAACAGTACAAAGGTATCTGACAAGTGAATTTGCATATAAGAATGGAATGAATATAGCAATATTAATCATTATTATTTGATGTGAACAATATATTCCTAAACTATATTCTCTACATGCCTTTGAAAACTTAGTTGAAATATTTTTATTATAATTTAGTGCCCAAATAAAAATTAATGGAGCTGCAATTATTGCTGATAAATACATGTTAGCATCTTTAGCTATACCTGTTTTATTTAATACAAAGGTTTCTAATAGCAGTAATGTAATTGAAATAATACATAACACACCAGAATTTTTTATTTTTTCATTTAATTTATACTTATTAACTACTGCACCCAAAGTAACAAATAAAACAGCTTCTGTTATTCCAACTTGAGGCATCATAAATATAGAAACATAAGCAGAATTTAAAGAACTAACCATAGTATTTTCAAAGAATCCATAATAGGTATCACCTGTTGTTCCAAAAAGATATAGTATAGCTCCAATTATAAGAAGTGGAATTATTTTATCCCTCTTTAATAATGGTGAAATTACAAAGATTGTGATTATTAAAGAAGATATATACCAAAGGCTTCCTGTAACTCCTACAAGTAACAATCTCTTAATAAGAAATAAAATAGGAAGATTAAAATTGGTTAAAACCATAGGGAGCAAAGTGATGAACTCTATGACTACCCATGTTAAATATAGGATTAATAATCTTTTTAAGGTTGCTTTTGGTTCCTTCTCTGAATTTATTCTATTGTATAAGAAATAACCTGAAACTATAAAGAAAAATGGCACTGCAAGTCTAGCACCCCCCATACTTGTGGCAATTCTCATATTTTCATTAACAGATTGAAAAGCCATCGTATGAATTGCAGCAACTCCAATAGCAAATACTAAACGTAATACATCCACCATACCAAAGTAACTTGAACTTTTTGTTTCCATACCGTCCATCTCCTTAAATTATATTGGAATACTTCTCTGGTCTTCTTTGGTTAATTGATTAAAATCTTTGTCGTAATAGTAATTTGCTTTATTTATTAATTTAATTTGAAACTGCTTTTAAATCATTTAATAATCTATCAATTAGTTCTGGAGCTAAATTTCTTCTGCTTTTGAATACTTGAATGTAAAAATAGTATTCTTCTTCATTACATATAACTTGCCTCACTTGGTTGTTTCTACTTTTTTTTATAATCACCTTTTGGTTATTTCTTAAAGCATTGAGGCCTTTTGTAAACACCTCTTTAATATATTGATATTTAGTTTCAAGATCCTTTTTAAGCGCTTCATAATTAGGTCCTTTAAGAAAAGTTAATTGAGCATATTCATAATATGCCTTGGTTAAATAAACAGTTTCGAAATCATCATATATTATAAATTCATTATCTTCATTTTTAATTGGTCCAAATACTTTTTCCATTGCAGAGTAAGTTGTTATCCAAACATCTCCAGCTTGTTTTATTTCATCTTGATTAAACTTACCTCTTTCTATTGCTTTTCTTATGGTAGAGCCATTGGCAAGCCCCCATTTTTTAGCTGCTTCAGATAAGGTCATAATTGAATTTAAATCTTTTTTATTTTCTTCATCAACTGTAGCAAACATTGCTTTAATATCTGATTTATCTAACTGTCCATGAAAATGTTTTAATTCTTTTCCATATTGATCATATTGCCTGGACATAACTAAAATACTTTGTTTTTTATATAGTAAATCATAAATGTCATCTATATTTATAATAGGTGTTTTTAACTGTTCATCTTCGCTGCCATATACTACAGCTGGACAAAGTCGTTTGTTTTCTGTGGTAATAATAGTAATACTTATAAAATTCACTCCTTTAATAAATTTTGTCACTATCTGGTGACAATTCTATTGTATACCTTTAAATTTTTAGTTACAAACTTCAAATTGGTTGATTTATCTTTAAAATTAACCTTAAAATTAAATCTAATTGATTATTTCATAATATAGTTATTATTTACTTGAATTCTGTCACTATATCGTGACTAAATTCGTTTAGATAATTATATTACTAAAATATAAAGTAGTACAATTAATTAAAAATACCTATTTATATAATCAAACACTTAACATAAAGAAGCGGAACATAAAATTTAGGCAGAAGTTTTATAACCTCTGCCTAAATTTTGTACTCATTATCCTCTTAATACATTAATTACTGTTGCCTTAGGTCTAGACATAGATTCAATAGAATATCTTATTCCTTGAGTTCCTATTCCAGAAGCCTTTACTCCAAGGAATGGGAAATGATCTGGACCTCTTTCTGTCTTATTATTTACTTGAACTGTTCCAACTTCAAGTTTATCAGCTATATAAAACGCATCATTTATATTTTCTGTGAAAACAGCACTTTGTAATCCATATTCAGATTTGTTTGCTATTTTTATAGCCTCATCTTTATCTTTTACTCTTATAATTGGAAGTACTGGTCCAAATGGTTCTTCCCATGCAAGTCTCATATCTACAGTGACATTATCAAATAGTGTTGGATAAATTAAATTACCCTCTCTATTTCCACCAACAATTAAATCTGCACCTTTTTCTTTTGCATCCTCAATTAATTCAACTACAAAATCTGCAGCCTTAGTATTAATAAGTGGCACTACATCCACATCTTCATTTAATGGATTCCCAACCTTTAGTGTATTCATTTTTTCTTTAACCTTAGCTACTAATTGATCTGCTACTTTATCTACAACTAAAATTCTCTTTACAGCTGTACATCTTTGACCAGAATATGAATACCCACCTGCTACTATATTACTTGCAGCAAGGTCTAAATCTGCATCTTCTAAGACAATGGCAGCATCTTTTCCACCAAGCTCCATAAGTAGTGGAACCATACTAGTTATTTTAGAAATTCTCACACCAACTTCTGTACTTCCTGTGAAATTTACAAAATTAACATTTGGATGAGTAACAATATAATCACCTATTTGACTTCCTTTTCCTGTAATAGTATTTAATACTCCTTTTGGAACTCCAGCTTCTTCAAAGACTCTAGCTAAATACAAACCACATAAACTTCCTTGAGTTGCTGGCTTTAGTACTACTGAATTTCCTGCAACAATTGCTGGAGCTATTTTAGAAGCTGATAAATTTACAGGATAATTAAATGGTGATATTGCAAGAACAACTCCCAAAGGTTCTCTTGTCACTACTGAAATTTTACTTCTATTAAATCCAGGGAAAGAATCTCCTGGAATGCTTTCTCCAGACATATTTTTTGCAGTATCAGCTGTAAATCTTATAAAATCAGCTGTTCTTGAAATTTCTGATTTAGAACTCTTTTTATCCTTACCTATTTCTCTAATCATAATTTCTGCAAGTTCATCACTATTTTCGAGTAGTATATTTGCAGCTTTATAAAGAATTTCAGCACGTTCATTTACAGGCACGTTCTTCCACTTTAATTGTGCTGCCTTAGAAGATTCAAAAACAAAATCAACCTCTTCTTTAGTCATTGCAGGAACTTTCCCAATAAGAGAACCATCTATTGGAGAATTAATTTGTATAAACTCCCCATTTTTACTACTTTCCCACTGTCCATCTATTAAATTTCTAAAAATATTATCTTCACATCTTATACAATTAAACATATTTCCACCTCTATTAAATAAATTATATCAATTAATATTAATTATTAACTAATATTATGATATACTATAATTAAAATAAAATCCATAGTAATTATAAAAAAATTAACAATCTTTATAATTTTCTGTTATTTAAATTATAACCTATTATTAATTTATTCTTAATATATGTTTTATATAATAGTTTTAAACAAATAATTTATTCAAGGAGTGATAAAATGAAAAATTTAAATATTTGTATTGATATTGATGGAACTATAACAGATCCTTATTATTGGTTAAACTATGCAAATGAGTATTTCAATTTAAACATTACTGAGGATCAAGTTACAGAATATGCAATTCACAAAATACTAAATGTTGAAGAAAATGACTACTTAAAATTTTATGAAGAGCTAAAAGTTGAAATTCATAGTAAAGAGCCTTTGAGAAAGGATGTAAAAGAAATTTTAGATATACTTCATAAATACAATAACTTATATTTTGTAACTGCAAGAGAAAAGTCTCTAGAAATTCTAACCTTCTCCTATTTACTAGGCAACGAGATTCCTTTCGATGAAATTTTTGTACTTGGAACTCATAATAAAGTTCCTAAGGCTATTGAACTTAATTGTAATGTCTTTATTGAAGACAGCTATGAAAATGCAATTTCGCTTTCAGAAAATGGTTTTAAAGTCCTATTACTTGATACAAATTATAATAGACTTCCTTTAAATTCAAATATTACAAGAGTTTATAACTGGAATGAAATCTTACAAATTATAAATGAAATAGCAATAGAAAAAGAAGCAATTTAATTTCTGATGGAAGTTAAATTGCTTCTCCTTTATTTTAATCTATTATCTTTAGTAAAGAATGTCCTATATCCAAGTGTTACAAATAAAACAGTACATACAGCCGTACTTCCTAAAATAGCAAGCATAATTCCTATTTGATATTTAATTGCTGTAAGTGGAAAAGTTCCTGAAAGAATCTGCCCTGTCATCATACCTGGAAGAGATACTATTCCCATGGTCAGCATGTTATTCATTGTTGGTAAGATAGCGCTGTCAAAGGCGTTATTTACAAATTGTTTTGTAGCAGCTACAGGTGTAGCGCCTAGCATTAAGGAATTTTCTATTTCAATTCTTTTTTCAGCCATATCACTGCATAATTTATTTGCACCTAGGGCAATTCCTGTCATACTATTACCAATGATCATTCCTGATATAGGTATAAAATATTGAGGATTAAACCATGGACGTACACTTAAAACTACTACTATAAAAAATACAGCTGTTACAAGAGCTCCTAAAACTATGGAAATTGTAATAATACGTTTCAATTCCTTTGACATAGGTATTTTCACTCTTTTAACTATGTTATAAATTGCAAAAGAAATCATTATAACAATCATTAATGAAGTCAACCACCAGCTAGGATTATTAAAAACAAACATTAATACATATCCCATTAAAGTAAGCTGCAAGGTCATTCTTGTTGTAGCAATTAGAATTTCCTTTTCACGTTTAATTCCCCTTGATTTAAAAATAAAGAGCATAATTAAAACAAATACATAGGCAATGGAAAGCTGAAAGACTGAAAGATTCATTACTGCATTATTCATTGTAAGCCTCCGTTACTTTTCCCTTTTCAATTCTTATTATTGAATCAGGAAACTTTTCTGCTATTTGTTCAGAATGAGTTACCATAATGAGTTCTTTATTATTTTCCAAAACAAATTTAGTGAAATTATCTATAATAAATAATTCTGTTTCTTTGTCAAGAGCTGCTGATGGTTCATCTAAAAGATAAGTATCTGCATCCATTAACATTACTCTAGCAAGGCATAATCTCTGCTTTTCACCACCAGAAAGATTTGCACAGCTATCATTTATGGGTTTGTTTAATTCAACTCTTTCAAGTACTTCCTTCATTGCACTTTGGGAAGCTGGAAGCTTTTTTGAAAATTCTAAACCAATCTGCAAATTATCTTCTATTGTACCACTATAAATTACAGGAGTTTGTCCAAGCATAACCACTTTTCTTCTTAATTTTATAGTATCAATTTTTGAAAGTTCTAGATCATTGTAAACAATTGCACCTGAATCAGGCACATTTAAACAATTTAACATTCGAAGTAGAGTTGTTTTTCCACTTCCAGAACTACCTAAAATACATGTAATAGGTTTATTTATATATAAAGAAGGAATGTCTAATATATTTTTGAATTTTATATTAGTTAATTTAAACATTTCTTTTTCACTTCCTTTTAACATATGTTGATTACTTTTTATCATGGGTGAACAGGAACCTGATTTTAATTTTTCACTGCCACCATATTTTTACGTAAAAAATCCCTATAATAATTATATCAATTACTATAAGGATTTCCATTATAGATTAGTTAAAATTAATTAACTTTAAGAATTTTTTACAAGTCCAATTGCTACTCCAAGAAAGCTAAACTGCTGATCTTCTATGATTATAGGTTCATAATGTTCATTTTCTGGAGTAAGAGTAATTTTCCCATCAATAACCTTATAGGTTTTTAAAGTAGCTTCACCTTCAATATCTACTGCTACTATATCATGGACTTTAGGCATGTTTTGTTTGCTTATTACAACATAATCTCCATCATATATGTTTTTATTTATCATAGAGTCACCTTTTACCTTAAGCATAAAGACATCTTTGGTACTTCTAATCCATTCCTTTGGAAGTGAATAATTATCTTCAACAGAATCATTCATTAGTATTGGATTACCAGCAGCAATTTCATTAAATACTGGAATGCTTACAACATTTTCAGCTTTTTCTTCAGTTCCATCATATTCAATATAAATATCATCTTCTGCACCTGAATCCTTAAAAAATCTATGAGAAATATTTCTCTTTAAATCTATGTAAAGAGTAGTATTAGCATTCATAGCAGAATTAGATTTAACAGCTTTTGTCTTAGCTTTTTCCTTTGCTGGTAACTGAATAATTTCAGGTTCTATATTAACTTCCTCAGTATAAATAGTACTTAATGTAACACTTTTCCCCTTCATATCATACCCAAGGTTAGCAAATGAACGTCCTTTTGCAATATAACCATAAGGATTATTGCCTGCCATAGTATTAAATATAAAAGTTAAGCTAGAATAATTTTTTTCATTATAAATTGCTTTTAATAATTCTAATTGAACCTTAGTTAACTCTTGGCAGTTATCTATACAAATATGAGTATACTTTTTACTAGGCTTCTTTATTGCCTCTTTTAAAGCTAAAAGCGCTATATCTTGGCTATCTATTTTATTAATTTTCTTTAAGTTATTATTGTACTCAACTAATACTTCATGAATAGCTTGTCTTTGTTTTGAATTTTTTCTTAGACTTTTAGGTGCTCCAGAGCAATTGCTCACTCTTGAAGGTCTATAAGCATTTTGATATTCTTCAAGCTTCAAATAATTACAAGCTTTAATCCATATAATTTCTTCTTTAATGAAATCAAAAAATTCACTATTTAAAATTTTAATCTTTTTCTTTGAATAGTTTTCTCTTATAACACTTATAGCGTTTTTAAGCTCATTTTCAATTTCATCATAAGAAGCAACATCAAATTTTTTCTTATGAGTGTTATTATATTGATTAAAATAATATGTTACTAATGAAGTTAATAGGTTCATTTCTAATTTATCACTATTATCTGTATCAAAAAAACTGCTTTGATGATATTTTTCCTGTTCTATATTTTCATAAATAAAGGCTATCTTTTTTATATTTTCTTCACTAGAAGCTGTTATTAGCACTCTATCATCTTTAGAAATACAATATTTATTAAGTAATGACGGAATTTTATTTACAAACGCAGTTGTTTTACCTGTTCCAGATATACCTTTTATTAATAAATGACCATTTGGCTTACCATTAATTATTTTTCTTTGTCCTCTATTAAATTCCATGTTATCCTCCTTCCATTCTTCTTTAGATTTATAATATATATTTAGCATTTCACCTATGATTCAAATGAAATGTCCATAATTTAAATTTTATTTTTTATCCTAATGAAAATATTAAATTATTTTGTAATTATACTATATTTTTTAATTGTATGTAAAGGTTAGATAAATCATATTCCTAGTGATTTAAAGTGATTAAGCCAATCATATAATTAAATTTTATATATTTTTCACAAATACAGCAAACACACAGCCATTGTTTTAGTGAAATAAAGTATGTATAATTAACAAAGGAAAACTTGGTAACTAAAGTTAAGTACTTTGTAGTGGTAAAACACGAGAGGAGAATAAAATGAAACCTAATATGATATTTTTTGACATTGATGGAACCTTACTTAGCGAAAAGACATTTACTGTTCCAGAAAGTGCAAAAGAAGCTATAAGAAAGACCCAAAATAATGGACATCTTGTATTTATAAACACAGGCAGACCGATTTTAGAAATTGATGATTGTATTAAAGAGCTTGATTTTGATGGATATGTTTGTGGATGTGGTACATACATAGAATTTAAGAATAAAGAACTATTTTATAGAAGCTTAGGAGTAGATTTTTCTAAGAAAATTGTAAAAAAACTTCGTGAATGTAATATTGATGCTATTTTAGAAGGTAAAAAAGGTGTTTATTACGATGCTGATGAAAAAATAATATCTAGTGAAGTCCTTAGGATTAAGAAACGTCATACTGATGTAGGCTTCTACACTGGACAAACCTTTGATGATGCTGACATAGATTTTGATAAATTAGTTATTTGGACAAATGAAAGCAGCAACTTTGATTCTTTCCATAAAGAATTTGAAAATACACTAGAGTTTATACATAGAGGTGAAGGTTTTTATGAATTAGTTCCACTAGGATATTCAAAAGCCTCAGGAATTCAATATTTAATGGAACATTTAGATATTCCTCATGAAAATACATATGCTATTGGCGACAGTACTAATGATTTATCTATGCTTGAATATGTAAAAAACAGTATTGCTATGGGAAATAGTCATCCTAGCTTATTTGATTTAGTTTCATTTGTAACAAAGGATGTTGAAGAAGATGGAATAAAACATGCTCTAAAACATTATAGTATAATATAAAATAAGTAACTAAGTACTCAAATTTCTAAATATAAACAGTAGATAATTTTGTGGTAAAACAGAATTATCTACTGTTTTTATAGTGATACATTCTTGGTGTGCTTAATTAGTTGCGTATTACAGGAAAATTCCTTACTGTGAAAAAATCCGTATTGCAGAAAAGATACATATTGTTGCATAGCTGCTCTTTTTATAGGTGATAAGATCCGTATTGCAGCATAGCTGCTCTTTTTATAGGTGCTTATCTTTTAAGATGTATACGTATTTATATAGTACTTTTGATAGTCTCCTGAAGTTACATTATCAAGCCATTTAATATTATTTAAATACCAATTAATGGTCTTTTTTATTCCCACTTCAAAGGCGGTTTCAGGGTACCAGCCTAATTCATCTCTTATTTTATCTGGAGCTATGCCATATCTTCTATCATGGCCTTTTCTATCCTCCACATATTTGATCAAATTTTCAGTTACAGCTTTATCAAGATTTTCATTTATAAACGAAATAATTGTTTTGACTATTTGCATATTTGTTCTTTCGTTATGGCCTCCAATATTGTATACTTCACCTATTTTCCCATTATTGATTACCATATCAATAGCTTTACAATGATCTTCTACATATAACCAATCTCTAATATTCATCCCATCTCCATATACAGGAATATCTTTATGATTAAGACAATTATTAATTATTAATGGAATTAGTTTTTCAGGAAATTGAAACGGGCCATAATTGTTTGAGCATCTTGTAATATTTACAGGCATTTTATAGGTATCATAATAAGCTTTAACCATTAAGTCTGAACTTGCTTTACTTGAGGAATAAGGGCTATGAGGATTTATTGGTGTTGTTTCTACAAAGAAGCCTTCTGGTGCTAAAGAACCATAAACCTCATCTGTAGATACATGAAGAAATTTAACGCCTTCCTTAAATCCATCTTTTTCTTGCCAAGCCTTTTTTGCAGCATTGAGTAAATTTACTGTACCTAGCACATTTGTTTTAGCAAATATTTCAGGTTCCTTTATACTTCTATCAACATGTGACTCTGCTGCAAAATGAACAACATAATTTATTTCATTTGAATCAAAGAGATTATTTATTAAGTCTTTATCACAAATATCAACTTTAATAAAAGTATATCTGCTATCATTTTCTATTGATTTAAGGTTTTCTAAATTCCCTGCATAAGTTAGTTTATCTAAATTTATAATTTTAATATCTTTATATTTATTAAGCATATATAAAATAAAATTTGAGCCTATAAATCCAGCTCCACCAGTAACTAAATATGTCTTCATTTTACACCTTCTTTACTTTTCTAACTTATTTATAAATGATTTTAGAGCCTCTTTCCAAGTTCTCATTTCATCGCCAACAGTATTTCTAAGCATCATATTATCCATAGAGGAATATTTCGGTCTTTTTGCTAAAGTTTTATATTCTTCTGATATGCAAGGTCTTACTTCACATTTTTCTCCTGAAAGTTCAATTATTAGTTTTGCAAATTCATACCATGTACATTCACCTTTACCTGTACAATGATATATACCGTACTCTTCCGTGTTTATTATCTTTAATATATGATATGCTAAATCATTTGCATTTGTAGGGCTGCCCTTTTGATCATTTACAACCTTTATATAATTGTTATCTTTAGCAAGTTTTCTCATTGTATAAACAAAATTATGACCTGAAAATCCATAAAGCCATGCTGTTCTTATTATAAAATACTTTGAAGAAAATTCTCTAATATAATTTTCACCTAAAAGTTTTGTTTTTCCATAAACATTACATGGACATGTTAAATCATATTCAGCTAATGGTATTTTAGAACTTCCATTAAATACATAATCAGTTGAAATTTGAACTATTTTTGCTCCAATTTTATCACAAGCTATAGCTAAATTTCTAGGACCAATTGAATTTACTTTAAAGGCTGTTTCCATCTCTATTTCACATTTATCAACATTTGTGGCTGCTGCGCAATTAATTAATACATCTGGCTTTAACGTATTTATTTTCTCTTCAACCTGCTGCAAATTAGTTATATCTAATTCTTTCAAGTCCATTGGAATAATTATGGATTTTCTGATATTTTCTGGTATTTCTCCTAAGTCTGCTCTTCCACTTTTCAAAATGTCTTGAAGTTCACTTCCTAACTGACCTTTTGAACCTAATATTAATATTTTCATGATATAAGTCACACCTCTTTTAATAACATATTAAAATCCGCATATTTACTTAAATCTAATTCTCTTAAACTAGGATGATTTTTATCTTTATCGGATAAAATTATATTTTCTACCATATGAATTGGCCAATTAATATTTAAATTTTTATCATCCCATTTAATTCCACCATCATATTCTGGGGCATAAAAATCAGTACATTTATAATTAAATATAACTTCATCTGATAATACTAAAAATCCATGAGCAAATCCTTTTGGAACATATAACTGCTTTTTGTTTTCTTCATTTAAAATAAAACTTTCCCATTTGCAATAGGTTTTAGATCCAATTCTTAAATCTACTACCACATCAAAAATTTCTCCCTTAATTACCCTTACTAGCTTTCCTTGACTATGCTTTTTTTGAAAATGAAGCCCTCTAAGAACTCCTTTTTTTGATTTAGATTCATTATCTTGAACAAAATCAATGTTAAGTCCAGCTTCTAAAAACTCATTTTTATTGTAGGTTTCCATAAAATAACCTCTTTTATCTCCCCAAACTTTAGGTTCAATTATATAAACCCCTTCAATTTGGGTTTTAATGAAATTACTCAAATTTACACCTCTCATTAAATTCATGCTGTAATTATTCTATTTTATTTTTCTACCTTCAACTTCCTCAACTATATTAATTAAATAGTCTCCATACCCATTTTTCATTAATGGCTTTGCAAGGTCAATAACCTGATTTGAATTTATCCATCCTTTTCTATAAGCAATTTCTTCAATACACGCAATATATGTTCCTTGTGTATTTTGAACTGCTTCAACAAAATTAGAAGCTTGAAGCATGGAACTGTGAGTTCCTGTATCAAGCCATGCCATTCCTCTTCCTAGTAATTGAACCTTTAAAGTTCCTTCTTTCATATAGCATTTATTTAAATCAGTTATTTCTAACTCTCCTCTAAATGAGGGTTTTAATTTCTTAGCTTTTTCAACAACTGAATTATCATAAAAATAAAGACCTGGTACAACATATTTTGATTTAGGTATTTCTGGTTTTTCTTCTAATGAAATGACTTTTCCATCTTTATCAAATTCCACTACTCCAAAGGATTTTGGATTCTGAACATAATATCCAAAAATACATGCACCCTTTTCTATAGCTGCAGCTTCTTTTAAATGATCCGAAAAGCTTTGTCCATAGAAAATATTATCTCCAAGTACCATTGCAACATTGTCTTTGCCTATAAATTCTTCTCCAATTAAAAATGCTTCTGCAAGACCATTAGGTTTTTCTTGAACTGCATAACTAATATTTAATCCCAATGTTTTTCCATCTTTAAATAATTCTTCATAATCAACTATATCTCTTGGTGTTGAAATAATTAATATATCTCTTATTCCAGCAAGCATTAAAACTGACATTGGATAATAAATCATCGGTTTATCATATATAGGAACCATTTGCTTTGAAATAGCTTTAGTTACTGGATATAACCTTGTTCCAGACCCTCCAGCTAGTATTATCCCTTTCATCTTATCCCTTCTTTTACATATATTATATTAACTTTTTCGTATGCCTAATTAACACTTATATAATATTAGCCTATCTATTAAAAAGTGACTTATTTAGTAATTATCAATAAATATTTTTTAACTAATCTCGGTATATTAGGAAAAATAAATTAACACAAGATAGTTAAGGATAAAGTGTAACATATTATGACAACAACCATACAATGTAATATCACGTTATTGGTTTTAAAGGAGGTAAAGATTCACTGTGGGACACAATAGTTATTTTGATGATGAAAGAAATGATATAATAGATGACCAGGAAAGAAATCACTTTCACGATGATTGTGATGATAGAGATGATGATATTTGCTTATTAGGATTGCTCGAATCAATAGATAGAAGAAAATGCCATTGTTGCGAAGGACCTCAGGGTCCTCAAGGTCGTCGTGGGCCTCAAGGACCTCAAGGACCTCAAGGTGCTCGTGGCTTCCAAGGGCTCCAAGGTCCTCAAGGTACACAAGGTAGTCAAGGTGTTCGTGGATTCCAAGGCGTTCAAGGTCCTCAAGGAGCTCTAGGTTTTCAAGGTGTTCAAGGTCCTCAAGGTAGTCAAGGTGCTCGTGGATTCCAAGGCGTTCAAGGTTCTCAAGGACCTCAAGGTGCTCTAGGTTTCCAAGGTATTCAAGGTTCTCAAGGATCTCAAGGTGCTCGTGGCTTCCAAGGTATTCAAGGTCCTCAAGGCGCTCAAGGTGCTCTAGGTTTCCAAGGTATTCAAGGTCCTCAAGGCGCTCAAGGTGCTCTAGGTTTCCAAGGTGCTCAAGGTAGTCAAGGCACTCAAGGTGCTCTAGGTATTCAAGGTTCTCAAGGTGTTCAAGGCGCTCAAGGTGCTCTAGGTTTCCAAGGTATTCAAGGTTCTCAAGGCTTCCAAGGTGACCAAGGTGACCAAGGCGCCCAAGGTAGTCAAGGCTTCCAAGGTTCTCAAGGTGACCAAGGAGCTCAAGGCTTCCAAGGTGTTCAAGGTTTCCAAGGTGACCAAGGTTCTCAAGGCGCTCAAGGATCTCAAGGATCTCAAGGATCTCAAGGTTCTCAAGGTTTCCAAGGTGACCAAGGATCTCAAGGTAGTCAAGGTGCTCAAGGATCTCAAGGAACTCAAGGTTTCCAAGGTGACCAAGGTTCTCAAGGTGCTCAAGGTTCTCAAGGTTTCCAAGGTGACCAAGGATCTCAAGGTAGTCAAGGTGC
>NZ_JAABNP010000008.1:164924-167109 GCF_009928485.1 Clostridium sp. C2-6-12
GCTCAAGGATCTCAAGGAACTCAAGGTTTCCAAGGTGACCAAGGATCTCAAGGTTCTCAAGGTGCTCAAGGTTCTCAAGGTTTCCAAGGTTCTCAAGGAACTCAAGGTGCTCAAGGTTTCCAAGGTGATCAAGGTAGCCAAGGTTCTCAAGGAACTCAAGGTGCTCAAGGTAGCCAAGGTTCTCAAGGTTTCCAAGGTGCTCAAGGTAGCCAAGGTTCTCAAGGTTTCCAAGGTGCTCAAGGTAGCCAAGGTTCTCAAGGAACTCAAGGTTCTCAAGGTTCTCAAGGTTCTCAAGGAACTCAAGGATCTCAAGGAACTCAAGGTGCTCAAGGTAGCCAAGGATTCCAAGGTTCTCAAGGCTTCCAAGGTTCTCAAGGATTCCAAGGCGGAGCAGGATTGGCAGCAGATGGTTTTGCCTTTGAACTTGCAACTTTAGCAGATGCAACTGTTGTAGGTGGAGGAGATGTTCCATTTTCTAACAATGGCCCTTTAAATGGTATTACTCATACACCAGGAACTACTACAATTACTGTATCTAGTGCTGGTGTTTATGAGATTAATTACGGCATTAGTATAACTGCAGGTGTTGGATCACAAATTGCAATTGCTGTAAATGGTACTGTTAATGCATCCACACCTATTTCAGCTCTTGTTGCCACTGGATCATTATTTGGAGTCGCTATATTAACCCTTGCTGCTGGGGATGTAATTACTTTAAGAAACAACTCAGCAGTAGCATTAACATTGACATTAGCTCCAGGAGTTGGTGCTCAATTAACTATTAAGAAATTAGATTAATTATATAAATTGACCCTCTGTACTGATACAGAGGGTTTTACATATAATAATTTAAAAGGATTATGTACTCTTATTCTTATCATAAGGTAAAGCTTAATACTCTCTTTCATATGTTCCCTCTATTAGCTAAACTTTATAATGCTAAAACCACATCATTATTAATTCATTGTAAAAATTTATTTATTAAGTAAATTATTCTTTTTAATCCATTTGTCTTTAGCACAAAGTTTAATTTAAATTTTAACAATATATTTTGTCTTTTATTTTAGGCTTTAAAATCCGTATTTTTATTAATCTTCTATTGAATATAATTAAGGGCAGATTGTAACATATTATGACAACAACCATACAATGTACTATCACGGTATTGGTTTTAAAGGAGGTTAAGATTCATTGTGGGACACAATAGTTATTTTGACGATGAAAGAAATGATAAAATAGATGATCAGGGAAGACATCACTTTCACCATGATTGTGATGATAGAGATGATGATATTTGCTTATTAGGATTGCTAGAATCAATAGATAGGAAAAAATGCCATTGTTGCAAAGGACCTCAGGGTCCACAAGGGCCTCAAGGACCTCAAGGTGCTCGAGGATTTCAAGGCGTTCAAGGACCTCAAGGTTCTCAAGGAGTTCAAGGGGCTCAAGGACCTCGAGGATTCCAAGGTGTTCAAGGGGCTCAAGGCGTTCAAGGACCTCAAGGCGCTCAAGGTTCTCGAGGATTCCAAGGTGTTCAAGGGGCTCAAGGCGTTCAAGGACCTCAAGGTTCTCAAGGTAGCCAAGGTTCACAAGGTGGCCTAGGTTCACAAGGCGCTCAAGGAGCTCAAGGAAGTCAAGGGGCTCAAGGCGTTCAAGGAACTCAAGGTGCCCAAGGTGTTCAAGGGGCTCAAGGTTCTCAAGGCGTTCAAGGACCTCAAGGAGTTCAAGGCGCTCAAGGTTCTCGAGGATTCCAAGGTGTTCAAGGCGCTCAAGGGGCTCAAGGCGTTCAAGGACCTCAAGGTTCTCAAGGATTACAAGGCGCTCAAGGTAGCCAAGGGGCTCAAGGAACTCAAGGTGTTCAAGGTTCTCAAGGTGACCAAGGCGTTCAAGGACCTCAAGGAAGTCAAGGCTCTCAAGGTGACCAAGGTTCACAAGGGGCTCAAGGCGCTCAAGGTGTTCAAGGTGACCAAGGTAGTCAAGGTACCCAAGGCAGTCAAGGTGTTCAAGGTTCTCAAGGTAGTCAAGGCTCTCAAGGGGCTCAAGGGGCTCAAGGGGCTCAAGGTGTTCAAGGTGACCTAGGTAGTCAAGGTACCCAAGGCGCTCAAGGTGTTCAAGGGGTTCAAGGAACTCAAGGTGACCAAGGTAGTCAAGGTACCCAAGGCAGTCAAGGTGTTCAAGGTTCTCA
>NZ_JAABNP010000008.1:167206-180437 GCF_009928485.1 Clostridium sp. C2-6-12
TCAAGGTAGTCAAGGCTCTCAAGGTGACCAAGGTAGCCAAGGGGCTCAAGGAACTCAAGGTAGTCAAGGGGCTCAAGGAACTCAAGGTGTTCAAGGGGCTCAAGGCGTTCAAGGACCTCAAGGTTCTCAAGGTGCCCAAGGAGCTCAAGGTAGTCAAGGTTCTCAAGGTAGCCAAGGGGCTCAAGGTAGCCAAGGGGCTCAAGGTAGTCAAGGTGTTCAAGGCTCTCAAGGTAGTCAAGGAGCTCAAGGTAGTCAAGGCTCTCAAGGCAGCCAAGGTTCTCAAGGAACCCAAGGTAGTCAAGGCGCTCAAGGAACCCAAGGTCGTACAACTAGCGTAATTTATTTAGCTTCAGATCAATCAATTAGTGATGGTAACTTCTTAGGTCTAGGTATTTCAAATCCACAAGGTCCATCTAGAAATAGCGTAGTTGTACCACAAGCATCAGATCTTAGTGGAATAGTATTTAGTATAAGAGATAATACTATAGCTTCTGGAGCTACAGCAAGTGCTGAAGTCTATAAGAGTACAGATTGTGGTGCTAATTTTACAGGCACTGGTATTATTGCAATAGTAACTGGTCCTAGCTGTTGTGGAGCATCAACTAACACTGGTACAGCTCAGCAATGTGATTTATTAACTGTACTAGTTAGAACACCATCAGGAGCTCTAAGTCGTGGAGCCGCAGCTACTATCCTATTACTTGGTCCAAACACTCCAACTCCATAAAAGGGGAAATTTTTAAGTAAAATCCAATAATTTTAGAGATGTCCAAAAGTATATCTTTTGGACATCTTTTCATAAAATGATTAATTTACTTGAAAATATAAATTTATAACTACTCCAAAGCTTTTGACTTATTTCTATTAATATAAGTCAAAAAATAGCTATTAACATATGATGTTATATACATTTAAACAATCATTGAAGTTTAACTTCACTTAACAAAAAAATTATTTGAGGTGATTATATGGCAACTATAAGTTTATGTATGATAGTTAAAAATGAAGAAAAAGTTTTAGGAAGATGCCTTAATTCCATTAAAGATATTGTAGATGAAATTATAATAGTTGATACTGGTTCAACAGATAATACTAAAGAAATAGCTAAAGAGTTCACTGACAAGGTATACGACTTTAATTGGATAGACGACTTTTCTGCTGCAAGAAATTACTCATATTCAAAGGCAACCAAGGATTATATTTTATGGTTAGATGCAGATGATGTTATTCTTCCTGAAGACCAAATTAGATTTAAAGAATTAAAACAAAACTTAGATCCATCTGTTGATATTTTTATGATGAAATACAATATTGCTTTTGATGAACACGGTAATACAACCTTGTCATATTATAGAGAGCGCTTATCTAAAAGATCTAATTCTTATATTTGGAAGGAACCTGTTCATGAGTTTTTAGAAAGATGGGGAAAAATAGTTAATGCAGATATTTGTATAACTCATAAAAAAGAACCCCCTTCAGTTCCAGGCAGAAATTTATTAATATATGAAAAAGTACTTGCAAGTGGAAAAGAACTAAGTTTAAGAGGTATTTATTATTATGCAAGGGAATTATATTATAGTGAAAGGTATGAATTGGCTATAGAGTATTTTAATAAATTTTTAGATGCTGACGGCGGATGGGGTGAAGATAAGATATTTGCTTGTTCTAGCTTATCAATATGCTATGAAAAAATCAAAGATAAAAAAAATGTACTCAAGCCACTACTAAAAAGCTTTGAATATGATACTCCAAGAGGAGAAATTTGTTGTCAAATTGGAGATTACCTTTTTAGTTTATGCGATTATAAAAAAGCAATCTTTTGGTACAAGTTAGCTACACAATTAGAAAAACCCGTCAATTGTTTAGGTTTAGTCTATCATGATTGCTGGGGATTCTTCCCTAATATGCAGCTATGTGTTTGCTATGATAGATTAGGAAACATCCATGAGGCAAATAAATATAATGAAATTGCAGGTACATTTAAGCCTCTAGATTCTTGTTACCAATATAATAAAAGCTACTTTAAAAAAATTATTAATAAATAGTTTTATATTAAAAGGAGTAAAAATAGATGATTCCTACTAATAAAACTTCAATAATAATTTTAACCTATAATAATCTAAATTATAATATTATTTGCCTTGATAGTATTAGAAAATATACAGATGCTAATTCTTATGAAATAATTGTTATAGATAATAATTCCACTGATGGAACTCGAGAATGGCTTAAAGAACAATCTGATATTAAACTTATTTTAAATGATGAAAATATAGGTTTTCCAAAAGGATGTAATATTGGTATAGAAGCTGCTGAAAAAGAAAATGATATTTTATTTTTAAATAACGATACTAAAGTCACGCCAAGGTGGCTTAGTAATCTTAAAACATGCCTATATAGCAATGAAAAAATTGGTGCAGCTGCAAGTATAACTAATAATTGCTCCAATTATCAATCTATAAATATACCATATGAAAATATGGAAGAGCTAATTGAATTTGCTGATAAAAATAATGTTTCTTCACCAAAAAAGTGGGAAGAAAAAACTAGACTTGTTGCATTTTGTTTGTTAGTAAAAAGAGAAGTTATTAATTTAATTGGTACCTTTGATGAAAGATTTAGTCCAGGAAACTTTGAAGATGATGATTTATCCATGAGAATTATAGAAGCTAATTATAAGCTTATGGTATGTCACGATAGTTTTATACACCATTTTGGAAGCGCATCTTTTAATGCTGACAATGGTAAATTTAATACTATACTCAAAGAAAATGCTCAAAAATTTCAAGATAAGTGGCATTTTAATTCTAACTATGAAAGTATAATTAAATTTGATGTTATTAACTCTATAAGCGAACCTATTGATAAAGAACTAAATATTCTTGAACTTGACTGTAATCTAGGTGCTACATTACTGAGGCTAAAGTACATTCATCCTAAAGCTAGACTTTATGGTATTGAAACAGACCTGAATGTTGCTAGAATCTGCGGTAAAATTATAGAAATAACTACTAAAGACTTTGAAGAAAGCTATAATATGAATTTTAAAGAAAATAAAGAGAACTTCTTTGACTATATAATTCTAGGAAATAAGCTTCAATCTAGTTCAAATCCATGGAAACTGCTAAAAGAGATTAAAAAATTTCTAAAGCCTGGAGGATATATAATAGCAACAATACCTAATGTAATGCATTATTCAGTAATTAAAACCTTGCTAAATGGACAATTTACATGTAGTCAAAATCCTCTAGTAGATAGAAGCTATAATAAGTTTTTTACCTTAACAGACATTTACAATATTTTTAATGAATGTGGTTATGTGAACCCCTATGTACTTCAATATCGCAATGAAAGTACACAGGAAGATGATACATTCTTAAATCAAATTTGCAATATTGTTGGTGAAAATATGAGGTGGCACTTCTTGTCATATGAGTATGTAGCTAAATTCCAAAGAGATTTTGCATAAGATATTGTTCAAAATTTATATCAATCTGAGTTTTATTAAGTTTTGCTTAGATTGATATAATTCCTATATAAGATTTAGAACAATATTAAATTGAATAATTATTTTTATCCATAGAAATTACTGCACTAAATTAAATAAACCTAGTGCAGCTTTTTATTGCATTCTTTTATTTATTATTTTCAGCTTCAGGTAAGATTACAACTTTTTCCTTACATGAAGAGCAATATTTTGCATATTTAATGCAAGTTTCTAAGGAATCTTCTTTTTCCATAGGCCACCATCTTATTGCTCCCATTGGTGCCTTAGCTGCAAAAATTTCAATTTCTTCTGGAATACGACCTACTACCAATATTTCCATATCTTTAAAATTAGTTTCTAAACCCTTTTGAAGTGCTTCAAATAACTTATTATTCCTTACATTTGGAGCGGAAAATGGAATTGGAAATATCATTGACACTTTTGATGAAGCTTCATTTATAATATGAGCAGTTTTGCAAGCATCATCATCTTCGTCTCTCTCCCAAACACGATTATAGGAAACAAACTCATGAACTCCTAATTCCTTGACCCTAGCATGAATTCTTTCACCATAGTATTTATATAATTCACTTACTAAAATTTGAATTTGTTTATTCCTTGTAAATGTTGAATTATCGCCATTTTCATTTCTATATTGTATATAAAGCAAATCAGGTATACATAAATATTTTGTACAAAGAAAAGATCTAACTAATAAATCATAATCATCTGCAACTAAAAGCTCTTCACGATGACCTCCAAGTAAATGATAACAATCTCTAGTCCATGCACGAGGATGATTTGGTAAACCAACTAAGTGACGCATGGTAGTTCCATTGACAACAGTATTTCTCAATACATTTTGCCATCGATTCATTTTATGAACCCAAACTCTATAATATATATCATATCCAAAACCACAATCCCATCCATACCAGTTGGACTCATTAGTTCCAACAAATGGCTCTGCACAATCACCATATGCAAATCCGCATTCAGGATGCTCCATAAATGCTTTGACTATTTTCTCTAGGCAATCAGGAGTTATCTCATCATCATGATCCATTTCTACTAAAATTTCACCTGTACACATACCTGCTGCATATCTTTTAGTTGCGCCTATATATCCATTTCTCCTATCTTGTCTATACCTTCTTACACGAGAATCTTTTAAAGGTAATAAATCTTTTTTGTAGGTTAAATCATTATCACCCGAGTCATCTATAATTACCCATTCCCAATTTGGATAGGTTTGACTTAATAAAGACTTATAAACACGCTGAATTTTTTCCTTTGATTTGTAGGTAGCCGTAAAAACCGATATCAATGGAGTATTAGAAGTAAAATGATTAATAGGAATTATTTTATTCTCAGGCAATGGATCAGTATAAAATAGCCAACAGTGAAATAAATAATCTGGCTTTATATTCTTTGCAGAATTGTAATGTAACCAGCGTTTTCTTTCATGCAATGGAAGCGCATATAAGGTTGTAAACATCTCTTCATTTTCCCCTAAAGAAACATAAACACGTGGATTTTTAGGATTAATATTAACTAATGGATCATTGGGTTTATAAATTTTAACAGTAATACCTCTCTCCTCGAGTTCTTTTAACATTTCATCAAATCCATCCCATGAATTCTTGTCTGAAACAAATAAATGGGCTGTTAATAATGGTGTAATATTTGAGTTCATGGTCATCCCCCTTTGTTTTCTATACATATTATAGTTAAATAATATGTATATATAAGATCTATTTAAATTCATATAATTAACTTCTTCGATCAGTTTAAAGTTCAAAGTGTAGAGTTCAGAGTCACGGCTAATACCACAAAGAGGTACTTTACTGAAATTAATTCAGAGATTTCATCCATAACTCTCAACTCATAATTAATAACTTTTAACTGCCTTAAAAAACATAACCTCTTCCAATTAAGTAAATCCAAAAAAGATCATTATCTTCTGTCCTATTACTTATAATTAGATTTTTATTTACTTTGTGAGTACTTAACCTGTTATACATATCTTTTATCTTTTCTTTAGTATCAAGAATATGATTTTTTTCTATTGAAGCATTGATTTTTTTGTGCTTATTAAGCGTTTCTATATTGCCTTCTTTAATTAATTTAATTTCTTCTATAATACCCTCAACATTTTTATAGCTGCATTCTTTAAATTCTTCATCAAATTCAGTTAAAATAGGGCAATGATTATTTGTAAATTTAATTATTGATAATCCATATTTAGAACCATCTAATAAAGACGTCATACTTCCCATCATAAAGCAATCTAAATATATATCCGCCAATTGATAAAATTCATCAATTTCCGTTACTACACCTAATGCTTTAATTTTTCCACCTGTTTCAACATTTACTTCATGCCATTTACCTATATCATTAGGTCCTATAATATAAACTTTACAATTATCAATCTTATTAACTATATTTTTTACAATTTCAATATAATTATGATTGTTAATACTTCTAAATTTATAATTAGATGCAATAGTTAAGATAACAAGTTCATTTTCATCTATATTATATTTTTCCCTTATTTCTTTTTTGTTATAAAATTTCTTAGGCTCTAAAGGAATAGGAAGTATACATGAATTCTTGCAACTTCTTCTAGTCAAAGTCAATTCTTGGCCAGATGGCCTAAGGTCTGCTACTAAATCAGCTATACTTGCTCCAAGCCAAAATAAATGATCTCCATGATTCATGTATATCACAGGTGGTCCGCCTTCTACTCCAAAAGCCATTACTGGAATTGGATCCATCATATGCATATGAAGTACTACAACATCTGCCCATTCATATGCTAACTTTCTAAGAGCTTTTGCTCTTTCGCAAAATTTATCAGAGACAGTTTCAAGTGAAGTAACCCATCCTCCACTATTTTTAACTTCATTAATAAGCCATCCTGGAGTGCTTCGTAGCTGCCAGGTAGCAACTAATGAATGAATTGAATCTGTATCGCTTTTTATCCAATTCTTAGCCAGCCTTGTATGACCTCCTGTTGAATATCCTTCACTTAAAACATGAAGTACTTTTCTTTTTTCCTCCTTTTGACTATTAATGCCATAATTTTCTGTAGGTATTTTACTAGCACATTCTATAAGCATATTTTCTATTTCAGGAGATTGATAAAAATCAGGATGATATATACTCCAAGAAGCTTTAGCGGCAAATTCATAAGCTTTATTAGCTACACCCTCGTAATCTCGTGCTTCAAAGCTATTTTTCATTTCATAAAAATGATTTTCTAAAACTTTTCTATTTTGTACTAATAAATTCATAGCTTCGTTTCTATTAAAATTAAATAAATCATCATTTCTTGAACTGCTTCTTGTGACTATAATTGGATATTCCTTAAGAAATACTTGTCTGTATTTTTCAGTGTCATTTGAAAGATTATTATCAATTTCATTGCCCCAATCATGAATACACCAAGTTTCTTCCTGCCTTGGAACTATAACTTCAAAGCCCCTTTTATTAAATTCCATACACGAAGCCATATCATAAAAATATAACCCATCAAATATGTCTTCTCTCCATTTAATATCAATTTGTGTTGCCATTATTAAGCCATCTACAGCTTCAACAATTTCATATTTTTCCATAATGTTATTTAATTTATAATACTGTTTTTTACCATTATTTAAAATATTTACTTCTCCTACTTTGCCTGGATCATTCCACCACAAACCGCTCTCTGGAAGTCTTTTAGTTCCAACAACTCCAATTAAGCCTATTTTATTACTGCTTTGAAAAATGTCCAATAAATCTCTTATGATTTTTTTATTTGTTATATAAGTATTACTATGAAGGTAAACCTTATATTTAGCATCAGTTTGATTCATTCCAATATTGTAAGCTTCTGCAATGCTTTTATTTACTTTTATATTAATCATTTCTATATCAATGCCCAAGGGAACTTCTAAATCATTAATACAGGAATTGCATTTAATAATCTGTCCTTCATCTAAAACGCAAATTATAAATGCAATCTTATTTTCCTTCATCTATCTCCCTCCTTGTACCTATACGCTTTTTTACATTGTAATTTTTTATTTTGCTTTTTAAAAACAATTTAATTACTAATAAGTTTAACCTTATTTTTAGCACTATATTATATTATGAAAGCAGTGATTAATTGTGCCATTGAGCGCACAATTTATGGTGACAGTCACCAATTCACTCCAAAGTCAATAAAAGCTGACTGTCACCACTTTACAATTTTAAGTTATTTATATAATCAGAAATTTTAGTTGCACCACTTTTATCTAAATGATCCATATCAACAAAATCCTTATTATCAAAAATATCTAAATCATTAAAATCAATAAATTTAAGCTCTCCATCAATTGAATTTACTGCTGATAAATAGGATTCCTGAAAATCTTTCAAAAGATATTTTTTATAATATTTTGTACTTGGAAATGCCAACAAATAAACATTTACCTTCCTTTCATTGCAAAATTTCACAAAGGAATTAAGAATTTCTCTATTCTCTTTATATGAATCAACATACTTAATTGCTTTGTTATGTGAATTTGCTCTTTCAAATGCAGACTCCTCTTGCAAATTATCTTCAAGTTCAAACCATTTTTGATTCCATGATCCTCTTAATACCATTCTAAGTTCAAATCTATCCCTGCCTTCTATAAAATACCTACCATTTCTTTCTTCATAGAAAGCACTGCAAAAGCTATCAACTATCCTTTCAACATCAAAGATTTCTTCCTCATATAAGATAGCTTTTTGACTTAGAGGCAAGTCCTTGCAATTATGAACATCCCTAAATATAGGATAATAAACATCAGCTATTCTCATTATTTCCCCACCTTGAGTAAGAGATAAATCATTATAAAAATAATAATAACCTGTTCCAATAAACACATTTTTAATATTCTTATTGTTATTAATTACATGTTGTCCAATTAGTGTTCCATAATAAAGATCTTGAGAAGCTAATGCTAAATTAACACAGGGACTATTTATTATACTTTCTTCAACCCCAAACAAAGCATACGAGGAACCTACAACAATAGATTCAATATTAGGCTTTAGAGCTTTTTTTAAAGAATATTTTAAATGATAAAAATCATAGTTTGTCAAATATTTATTAACCGAATAATCATAAAACTTTTGATAAATATTTTCCCATACAATTATATTAGGAAATCCTTTAACTAATTGCTCATAGTTTGGATATTCACTAGATATTACTAATAAATCTTCACTTTCTAATTCCTTTAAGCATTTTATTCCTTTAATATTAATATTTCTTTTTACAAACTCTTTCAATAAATTCAAATGTTTAAAATTATTTTCTATATAACATAAATTCACAAACATCCTCCCCTTTATTAAAATTTGATGAACTTACTTTATAGTATTAATTTACTTGGTAATAAGATAACAATTTTTATTTATATGCTCTAATTAATTCAATTCATGAATATTTAAATTGAGGTTTAGTTAAGAGTTCATGCGCTTTAGAGTACCTAGAGGGGAATTTAGGTACATTTTTGTTTTATATTCATAAAATATACATGTAAGATATTGAAAATTTATTCCAAATGATTTGTGATATAACATGGAGTTTAAAGGAGGGATTAAGTGAACAATAACCAAATATCTAAAACTTCAAAGCTTATGGCAAATGTCATTGTTGGTGATAATGTAATCATTGAGGATAATTGTTTTATAGACTATGGAGTAATAATAAGAGATAACGTTCATATAAAAAAAGGTACTTTTATAGGTGCAAGATGTATTCTTGGAGAATACTTAATGGATTTTTATAGAGATCGAATTAATCAAACTCATCCCTTAATTATTGGCGAAAATGCCTTAATTAGAAGTGAAGCTATTATTTATGGTAACACAACTATAGGAAATAACTTTCAAACTGGGCATAGAGTAACAATCAGGGAAAATTCAATAATTGGCGATAATGTTAGAATTGGAACTTCCTCTGATATTCAAGAGGAATGTACAATAGGAAATTATGTGAGTATTCATAGTAATGTATTCATGGGTGAAAAAAATACAATAAAAAATTATGTTTGGATTTTTCCTCATGTTATTTTTACCAATGATCCTACTCCACCCTCTCAAACTATAATTGGCTCTACTGTAGAAGATTATGCTGTAGTTGCAGCTGGAAGCATAATATTACCTGGATTAAATGTAGGTAAAGAGTCCCTAGTTGGCGCTGGCAGTATAGTTACTAAAAATGTTGAAAAAGAAACAGTAGTAGCTGGAAATCCTGCCAAAAGAATTTGTTTAACTAAAGATATAGAAAATAAGGTTACAGGAAGTCAGATTTACCCTTGGAAATATACTTTTTCTAGAGGAATGCCTTGGGCAAAATTAGGCTATGACCAGTGGCTAGCAAATGAGAACTTAAAATGAAAATAAATTTTAAGTTCTACTTCTAGCCTATATTTAGAACAGGAGGTTCTAACAAATGAAATTTGATAGAAGATTAAATAATATTTCATGTAAAGAATACTGCTCTCTTAAAAATTACAAATATTCTATTATACAAGAAGAGCATTTTGAGAAAAATTATATACCAGATTATGGAGATGTTACTGAAGCTGACAATTATATCACTGTTAAGTTTCCAGAAATATATATATCAGAATTATCTAATGTAAATTTAATTGGTGCAGCCAGTATAATCTTTGATGAAAATAACAATTGTATCTATGACTTACCTCTAAGAGACAATGAAAATAGATTTAATTTAGCAATTGGTAATGTTTATTACGTTGATAAAAATGTTACATTAACTTACTATGAAAAACTAAATGAAAGAATTAAAGAAGGTATAATGCTTATATCAAATGCTTCCTTCAATTATTTTCATTTCAATATGGAGTTATTGTCCAAGTTATGTTTAATCAATAAAATAGAAGCTTATAATAATGTACCCATTTTAATAGATGAAAGATGTATTAGAATAAAATCATTTAAAGATGAACTAGATATGCTAAACATTCACAATAGACCTATTATCCCAATAAAAGCAGGCTATTGTTATGAGGTTGAAAATTTAATATATGTATCAGACTTAATTATTGGTCCAATTGATCTTAAAAAAAATACACTATTAAAATATGAAGATTATATTATGAGTGAATCAGCTGTTAATCTCCTTCATGATAATTTAGCTATAAATAGTAATCCTTCAAAGAAATTATATATTTCAAGAAAAAATTGCTTTGGAACCAGAATATTATTAAATCAAAATAATGTTGAACAAATATTTAAAGAACATGGCTATGAGATTGTTTATCCAGAACTAATACCCTTTCAAGAACAATTAAAGCTTTTTTCAGAAGCAGAATATATAGCTGGCCCTAGTGGTGCAGGTTTTACAAATATTTTATTTGGTAATAAAACTGCAAAAATCATTTGCATTTTACCGAGTGAAACTAAACTAACCTGCTACTCCAATATTGCTGCTATACTCGGACAAACCTGCCGTTATTTAGATGGAAAAATTCATGAAAATCCTAATGTTGTACTATATCAAAATAGCTTTGAATTAGATGAAAAAGCTTTAATAAACTTTTTGTCACACTTTTAATAATATATATATGGAGGTAACATGTATAATTGTTCCTTATTAAAATTTACAAATATAACTGGTAAATATGGTGACTTAACGCCTATAGAAGAACTTGTAGATATTCCTTTTGATATAAAACGAATTTACTACATTACAAAAGTACCAACAGATATTACAAGAGGCTTTCATGCTCATAGAAAGCTGCATCAAGTTCTTATCTGTGTTAATGGATCTGTAAAAATTAAAGTTAAAAATCCAAAGGAAGAAGCTGATTATTTATTAAATAATTCATCAGTAGGTTTATATATTGGACCTTACGTTTGGAGAGAAATGTATGATTTTACCGAAGGCGCTGTACTTTTAGTCCTTGCCTCTGATTATTATAACGAAAATGATTATATACGAAATATAGACTTTTATATGCAGGAAGCATGTAATAGATATTAGAAAGGATTTAATATGAATATACCATTTTTAAATTTAGAACCAATGCATACAGAAATAAAAGATGAAATGAATAATGCCTTTAAAAAAATATATGATAAAAATTCCTTTATTTTAGGAGATAGTGTAACATCCTTTGAAGAAGAATTCGCTAAGTATTGTAATGCAAAATATTGTATAAGCTGCGGAAATGGGCTAGATGCTCTTTCTATTATATTAAGAGGATATGATATTACAGAAGGTGATGAAGTAATTGTACCTTCCAACACCTTTATTGCTACTGCTCTAGCAGTTTCTTATGTTGGTGCAAAGGTAGTTTTAGTTGATCCAGATATTAAAACCTTTAATATTGATGTTAATAAAATTGAAAAGGCTATTACTCCTAAAACAAAAGCAATTATTGCTGTTCATTTATATGGAAGACCATCAGAAATAGATAAAATAAAAATAATCTGTAACAAATATAATTTAAAACTTATTGAAGATTCAGCGCAAGCACATGGAGCTGTCTATAATGGTAATAAAACAGGTAATCTTGGAGATGCTGCTGGCTTTAGTTTTTACCCTGGAAAGAATTTAGGTGCCCTAGGTGATGCTGGATGCATACTCACAAATGATGAATCATTAGCTAAAAAAATGAAAGCTATACGCAATTATGGTTCGGAAATCAAATATAATCATAAATACAAAGGAGTTAATTCAAGATTAGATGAATTTCAAGCAGAATTTTTAAGAATAAAACTTCCTTACCTTGATAAATGGAATGCTACAAGGCAAAAAACTGCCAAACTATATCTTGAAGGAATTAAAAATGATAAAATAATTCTTCCAATTGTAAACTCAGAATATGATTCAATATGGCATGTATTTCCAATAAGAACTGAATCTAGAGATGCTTTAGCAATCTATTTAAAATCTAATGGAATTGAAACGCTTATTCATTATCCAATCCCTATTCATCTTCAAAAATCATATAAAGATTTAGGATACAAAGCCGGAGATTTTCCAGTAGCTGAAAATATTTCGAATACAGTATTAAGCTTGCCACTTTGGTATGGAATAAGTGAAGACCAAATTAATCATATAATAAATGTTTTAAACAAATGGTAAGATGGACTAAAAAGAAAAAATGTAACTATAATCGAGTAGGAGCTAAATAATTATTTTATTTAGCGTCCTCTCACACCACCGTACGTACCGTTCGGTATACGGCGGTTCATCAGAATTTAATGCATCATTTGATATGTTTGTATTAGACTAATAAATCCTAGAGATTCTAGGTATTTATTATTTAAAGACTTGCTTAAAATCGGGCTGTTGGAGATTCTCCAATAGCCTTTTCTTGTATTTGCATATTCCCACGCTTTGTATTTATTGATTCCTAATTTAACTAGATTTCTTTGTTTAGTGCTAATCTTCTTCCATTGTTTCCATATGCAAGCTCTTAGCCTTCTTCTAATCCATTTGTCTAGTTCTACTAGCTTTCCGCGCGCGTTAGCAATTCCATAGTAATTAATCCACCCTCTTGTGATTTGATTTAATTTTAATAGTCTGTATTCCATGCTAATTCCTTTATTTCTGTTAGTATAGAATTTAATCTTTTCCTTAAATCTCTTTATGGATTTCTCATGGATTCTTATTTCTGCTCCGCTTTTCGAAAAGTAAAACGAAAATCCTAAAAATTTTCGTTTAGATACAAAGTCTACTGCACT
>NZ_JAABNP010000081.1 GCF_009928485.1 Clostridium sp. C2-6-12
GTAAGCGTCAAAGAATCGACGCGTAGCGGTAGCGTAATTTAAGTGATAAAATAAACCCAACAGAAAAGTTTAATTCTCTGTTGGGTATAATTTTATATGTAAATAATTATTTGGTAGTCTTGACACGCAGTTGATCTGGAATGTTTTCCGACCATGGCATACATTTTTCTAGTATGTCCATTTCTTTAATTTCCGAACTTGCTAACACTTCAAATAAATATACTAAATACTTTTCCGTTGCTAAGCTATTGGCTTTAGCGGTTTCAATAATGCTATAAAGAAGAGCACTTGAAGATGCGCCTTTTGAAGTCTTGGAAAACATCCAATTTTTTCTACCAATCACAAATGGCTTTATAGCTCTTTCGGCTGCATTATTATCAATTTCAAGACATCCGTTCGTTAAGAAAGTTCTCATATATGGCAATAACTTTTGCGCATATGCAAGAGCTTTACCTAAAGGACTTTTAGGAAGAGCATTAACAATTTCATTATCGACATATTCTTGAAATTTTTTAAGGATAGGGGCAGATTTCTTGAGCCTTATTATATGTCTATCAGCATAATAATCATCACTATCCATGTATTGTTCCCTTAGCTCTTTTTCAATTTCATAAAGTTGCTCACAATAATTAAACCCTTCTAATGCATGTGATTGCTTTAAAGCTTCGGGGTTTAATGATGATATTATCTCAAAGAATTTTCTTCGAATATGAGCCATGCAATATAATCTTTTTATATTTTTAACCTTATTATAGCCATCATATCCATCTGTTTGAAGATAGCCTGAGAATCCTTCAAGAAATTCTTCTGCACAAGATCCAGATCTTGTTTTTTGATAATCATATAGAATTACTGGATTTTCAATGCCTCCGGAGCGATATAACCACATAAATCTTTTTGAGTTAGAATCTTTTCCGTTTTCTTCAATAACCTTCAGGTATGTTTCATCGGCATGTATATAATTTCTTTTTAAGAGCTCCTCTTTCATATAGTTAAAAACAGGCTTAAGCTCAGTTGCACAACTTATTATCCAATTAGATAATGTCTGTCTTGAAAGGCTAACAGTCATCATTGAAAAATATGATTCCATTCTATATAAAGGCATTGCATATTGATATTTCATGCTCACAACATGAGCTAATAATTCATTTGAAGCCATACTTTTATATAAGAATGTATTTGGTATTTTTGCTGAAATTATATTGACTTTATCTGCATCCGCTTCGCAATTTTTGCAGGCATATGTATATGAAATATGTTCCTCTATGTAAAGTTCTGCTGGCTTATATTTTAAAATCTCTTTTGATTTTTTGCCTATTACAACTAAATTATTTCCGCATTTATCGCAAACTGCTTCAGACTCATCAAGTTTATGTTCAATTATAACTCTATCTAGGCCGGATAAGTTATCTTTTTTCCCTGAATGAGAAGATGATTTCTTTCTTGTATATGTAATTTCTTCAATGGTAGGTTCCTCTATTTTTAGATCACTGTTTTTTTCAGCATCATTAAAAAGAGATATCTGTCTTGAATCAACTTGCTCACTAGATTGTCCAAAAATTTTTCTGTTTTTATTAAGAAGTTGTCCTTTAAGAAAAGCCAATTCCTTTTTTAAATTATCAATTTCTTTATCTTTTGATTCAATTTGTTCTTCCATTTTAGAAATCAATAATTTTGTTTTTTCATCAAGCTGATTATCTAAATCTAAAATATCCATTTTCATACCTCACAACAAATATAGGGATATATTACCACAAAACCCTTAATTCCGAAACTTGTAAAAGTTTAAAATTAAGGGCTTATAGCAATATTTGCTTTAAAAGCTGTTTCTTACTTCAATTGGCTTAAATTTAGACTTAGTTCTAACTTCATATCCCATAAGCAACCATTTCAATTCTTCTTTGTTAATCTTAAGAGCTTCGTCTGGAGTCATAGGCCATTTCAATTTACTATTTTCAAGTCGAAAATAATACAGCCAGAATCCTTCATCAAAGTGAAGGATTTTAATTCTATTCATTTGCCTATTACAAAAAACAAAAAGAGCTTTTTCAAACGGATCCAGCTTTAGCTGCGTTTGCACAATAACTACTAGTCCATCAATGCTTTTTCGCAAATCTGTTATACCACATGCAAGATAAACTGTATTAACTTTATTAAGATTGAACATTTGTAATCAGATCCTTAAGTAAATTACTCAAAACAGCTATTTCATTAGCCGGTATATGTATTTTTGCGGCTCCTATTTCTATTATTATATTAGACCTATCAGCTGGAACTACAGTAAATTCAGTTCTTACTCTTTCTTCTCTCATGGAAATTGCATGAAACTGTAAATTATTATTTTCATTCTTAAACTTCTTTTTATAGTAATAGAATTGACTTTTAGTAATTTGATTTGCATTGCAGAAATTTTCTAACGTTCCTTCGTAAGAAGAAAAGCCAGCAACTATTGCTCTCCAATTTATGTTTTCATTATTCATATAAATAAACCTCCATTGTTAAAATCTATGCTAATTTTAACAATGGAGGCTTGCATTTTCTATGCGTTAATTTTTTTACGCTTAC
>NZ_JAABNP010000009.1 GCF_009928485.1 Clostridium sp. C2-6-12
CCCAGTAAACGGCGGCCGTAACTATAACGGTCCTAAGGTAGCGAAATTCCTTGTCAGGTAAGTTCTGACCCGCACGAATGGCGTAATGACTTGTGCACTGTCTCAACTGCAAATCCGGCGAAGTTGTAGTGCGAGTGAAGATGCTCGCTACCCGCGATTGGACGGAAAGACCCCGTAGAGCTTTACTGTAGCTTAGCATTGAATTTCGGTATTGTCTGTACAGGATAGGTGGGAGACTGGGAAACCAGAGCGTTAGCTTTGGTGGAGTCGTTGTTGGGATACCACCCTGATAGTATTGAGGTTCTAACTGGATGCCATGAAACTGGTGACAGGACATTGTTAGGTGGGCAGTTTGACTGGGGCGGTCGCCTCCTAAAATGTAACGGAGGCGCCCAAAGGTTCCCTCAGAACGGTCGGAAATCGTTCGTAGAGTGCAAAGGCAGAAGGGAGCCTGACTGCGACACTTACAAGTGGAGCAGGGACGAAAGTCGGGCTTAGTGATCCGGTGGTACCTCGTGGGAGGGCCATCGCTCAACGGATAAAAGCTACCTCGGGGATAACAGGCTGATCTCCCCCAAGAGTTCACATCGACGGGGAGGTTTGGCACCTCGATGTCGGCTCGTCGCATCCTGGGGCTGAAGTAGGTCCCAAGGGTTGGGCTGTTCGCCCATTAAAGCGGCACGCGAGCTGGGTTCAGAACGTCGTGAGACAGTTCGGTCCCTATCCGTCGCGGGCGTAGGAAATTTGAGAGGAGCTGTCCTTAGTACGAGAGGACCGGGATGGACTGACCTATGGTGTACCAGTTGTTTCGCCAGAAGCATAGCTGGGTAGCTAAGTCGGGAAGGGATAAACGCTGAAAGCATCTAAGTGTGAAGCCCACCTCAAGATGAGATTTCCCATAGCATAAGCTAGTAAGACCCCTTGAAGACTACAAGGTTGATAGGTCAGAGGTGTAAGTATGGTAACATATTTAGCTGACTGATACTAATAGGTCGAGGGCTTGACCAATATAATCAAGTTGTAAAAAATACATTAAAAACTGTGTGCAATTTTGAAAGAATAAAGGAATACAAATCATTAAAGTGATTTGCATAAGTTCTTTCAACCAAATCATAGATTTGGGAAATCACTTAACGTTCCGCGATAGCTCAATGGTGGAGCACTCGGCTGTTAACCGATAGGCTGGAGGTTCGAGTCCTCTTCGCGGAGCCATTTTTATTTTATAATAAGTTTTAATAATATAAACAAAAGAAATTTTAGTCGAGTAGTCGACTTTTTTTTATGTCCAAATATATTATGTTAAAGTCAAAAATATTAAGGATAAAATATTTTTGGATATATTATAAATAGCTTGAAAATAGAGGAATCTTAAATAAATCTTAATATAATAACTTGGTTCTTGTATAAATTCAAGTTAAAACATATACTATATATAGATAATAAAGTGTTTTTCTCTTATTGAATTGGAGTAATAATATAAAATAATATTTGTTAAAAGTATAGGGAGTATACAATGAGGTATAGTAATAAAAGAAGTAGAAATAGAGCAAAAAAAATCAAAAGGGTTAGAGCTATAATATTATTTAGTATAACTGCTGCATTTGTAGTTTGTGGAAGTGCTATAATGGCATTAAAATTTACAGAAAATAAACAAGCAGTACAAGCTGCTGAAGTTGTTGAAGAAGGAAATAATTCAAATTCAAATAATGAAACTAAAACTACAGATAAAAGTTTATTAAGTGGCAATTCAAATAAACAAGTATCAGATAATGGATATACAGAAGATGTAGCCTTTGTTGAAAAGTATTTAGCACAACAAATGAAAGGCCAAATGCCAGAAGGTGCTGATGGTAAAAAAGTGGTTTATTTAACTTTCGATGATGGTCCATCGGAAACAGTAACCCCTAAAATATTAGATACACTAAAAGCTGAAAATGTACATGCTACTTTTTTCCTTGTTGGAAAAGCAATAGATGAAAGTGAAACAAATAAAAATTTAGTTAAACGTGAGTTTGAAGAAGGAAATGCAATAGGAAATCATACTTACTCACATAATTATAATTACTTGTATCCAAAGAATATTATCAATGTAAATAATATTATGGCAGATATTGAAAAAACTAATCAATCACTAAAGAGTGTTTTAGGAGAAGATTTTTCTACAAGAGCTATTAGATTTCCTGGTGGGCATATGACATGGGCAAAGAAGGATGCCAAAGGCATGGAAGCAATGGATAAGGCATTAGCAGATAAAGATTATCATCAAGTAGATTGGAATTCATTATCTAAGGATGCGGAAGGCCCTCATAAGAATGCAGCACAATTAAAGCAGGAAGTTATAAATACTATGGGTAACAAACAAAAGCTTATAATATTAATGCATGATACTTATGGAAAAGAAGAAACTGCAAAGGCTTTACCAGAAGTAATAAAATATTTAAAAGAACAAGGATATGAATTTAAAGTGTTAAAATAAAACTGTATATTAATAAAATCAAAAATAAGAATTAACTTAGAAATTATTAAAGAATTTCTAGGTTAATTTTTCCATTCTAAACATATATAAATTCCAATAAAGAAATAAGGTTTGTCGTTTGAAATTATAAAGTATAAATACTAATATATAAAAACATTTCGAATAAATAGTTATTAGTTAATACAGAGGAGTATACAGTGAAGTATAGTAATAAAAAAGGTAGAAATAGAGCAAAAAAAATTAAAAAGGCTAGAGTTAGAGTGTTATTTTGTATACTTGTTGCATTTATGGTTTGTGGTAGTGTTATTATGGCATTTAAGTTTGCAGAAGGTAAAAAAGCAGTTCAAACTGTCCAGGTTGTTGAACAAGACGATGATCAAATTAACACAACTGATAAAAATCCATTAAGCAATAATTCTAGTAAACAATCTTCAGATAATGGATATACAGAAGATGTTGCATTTATTGAAAAATATTTAGCACAGCAAATGAAAAATCAGATGCCAGAAGGTGCAGATGGTAAGAAGGTGGCTTATTTAACTTTTGATGATGGACCATCAGAAACAGTAACACCTCAGATATTGGATATACTGAAAGCTGAAAATGTACATGCAACTTTTTTCCTTATAGGTAAACTAATTGATAAAAATGAAGCAAGTAAGAATTTGGTAAAGAGGGAATTAGAGGAAGGTAATACAATAGGTATTCACTCTTACTCACATGATACCGGTTATTTATTTGGAACTGGAAAGATAAAAAAGATAAATTTAGAAAATTGCATGTCTGATTTTGAAAAAACAGATAAGTCATTAAAAAATGTTTTAGGAGAAGATTTTTCAACAAGAGCTATTAGATTTCCAGGAGGGTTAATATCATGGAATAGGGATGATCCTAAAGGGGCAGAGGCTGTGGAAAAAGCATTGCATGAAAAAGATTGGCATCAAGTAGATTGGAATACACTTTCAGGTGATGCAGAAGAAGGTGGCAAAAAAAATGCAGAGCAATTAACGCAAGAATGTATAAAAACCTTAGGAAAAAGAGAAAAAGCAGTTATATTAATGCATGATACTTATGGAAAAGAAGAAACAGCAAAAGCTTTGCCAGGGATAATAAAATATTTAAAAGAACAAGGATATGAATTTAGGGTTTTGAAATAAAACTATATATAAGTTAGACATAAGTAAGACAATATTAGCTTAGAAATCATTTAGACATTTCTAAGTTAATTTTTTTATTATTAGTGCAGTATTTAAAATATAAAATAAAGTAGATTAATTTATCTTATATATTAGAATATTGATAAAACTAAGTGTATAATATTAATTATTAACTAAAAAATAATATGGTGACAGTCACCAATCTATCTGAGTAAATATTTTTACCCTATATAATTTGGATAAAATAGTATGTAAGATAATAAGAATGTAGTGAAGCAAGGAGGAACGATATGTTATCAAAAAATGTTGTATCAGAAGTACTAGCAAAATGCTTAATAACAGGTGGAGATTTTGCAGAAATATTTGAAGAGGATTCAATAAACAATTCTATATCATTAGTAGACGGAAAAGTGGACGATGCTATAGGAGGAAGAAGTTATGGTATAGGAATTAGAATTCTTAAAGGATTTAATAGTGTATATGCTTATACAAATAATAATAGCTTGAGCAGTTTATTAGATACTGCATATAGAGCAGCTTTAGCTTTAGGAGAAGCTAAGGAAAATAGTAATAGTGAAATTGTATTGGATGAAAAGAAGATAGTAACAATACATCCAATAATTTATTGCCCTAAAGACGTAGCTTATGATAGAAAAATAGCTATTATAAAAAGCGCATATGGAGCTGCAAAGAATTTTAGTGACGAGATTTCACAGGTGGTTGCAAGCTATGCAGATAAAGAACAGAAGGTTTTGATTGCAAATACAGAAGGACTATATGTTCAAGATACAAGAATAAGAACAAGACTTGGAGTTAGTGCAATAGCATCAAAGGGTTCAGAAAATCAAACAGGTTTTGAAGGTCCAGGAAGACATATGGGAATTGAAATGTTTGATAATATTGATCCTGAATATCATGGAAGAGAAGCAGCTAGAATAGCTCATACTATGCTTCATGCAAAGAATTGTCCAGCAGGAAATATGACTGTTGCAATAGATAATGGGTTTGGTGGTGTTATATTCCATGAAGCTTGTGGTCATGCTTTAGAAGCAAGTGCTGTGGCCAAAGGTAATTCAGTATTTGCAAATAAGCTTGGAGAGCAAATAGCATCTACTAAAGTAACTGCAATAGATGATGGGACAGTGCCTAATGCATGGGGATCATTGAATATTGATGATGAAGGAAATAAGACTGAAAAAAATATATTAATTGAAAATGGTATATTAAAAGGATATATGATTGATAAATTAAATGGAAGACGTATGAATATGGAGGCAACAGGAAGTTCTAGAAGACAAAGCTATAAATTCCAACCTACTTCAAGAATGACTAATACTTATATAGCAGCTGGAAGTGATAAGCCAGAGGATATAATTAAATCAATGGAAGATGGTTTATATGCTAAAAAGCTAGGTGGAGGTTCAGTTAATCCAGTAACTGGTGAATTTAATTTTGCTGTTCAAGAAGGATATTTAGTTAAAAATGGAGAAATTCAAGAACCAGTAAGAGGTGCAAGTCTTATTGGTAAAGGCAGCGAAGTGCTTATGGATATAGATATGGTTGGAGATAATTTAGAAGTAGCTCAGGGAATGTGTGGTTCATCATCAGGAAGTATACCAACTAATGTAGGTCAGCCTATGATAAGAGTAAAGAAAATGACAGTAGGAGGTAGATAGATATGGATTTTAACTTATTTAAGGAAGAATTATTTAAAGAGGCTAAAGATTCTGGCTTTGAAGAATGCGAAATATATTATGCTGATTCTGAAAATTTGAGTTTAAATATTTATGAAGGTGAAGTTGAAAAATATAAATTAACTAATGCATTTGGACTTTCTTTTAGAGGAAAAGTAAATGGTAAAATGGGATATTCTTATACTGAAATATTGGATGAAGATGCAATAAAAACTCTAGTTAATAATGCTAAAGGTGCAGCATTAGCTATAGAAAATGAGGATATTCAATTTATATACGAAGGCGATAAAGAGTATAAGGAAATTAATTCTTACAAAAAAGAATTAGACCATGTGAAACCAGATGAACTTATTTCATTGGCCTTGGAAATGGAAAAGGAATGTAAAAAACAATGCGATAAAGTTGTTAATTTTCAAGGGTGTGGAATTGTATATGGTAAGTCTACTTATGGAATAATAAATTCCAAAGGTCTTAATTTAAAGAATGAAAGAAATAGTTTGACTGCATATGTAGTACCAATAGTTGAAGATAATAATCAAAAATATGATGGAATGGGATATGTTTTAGCTAAAACGGTTCAAGATATTAAACCAATGGACTTAGCTAAGCAAGGCTTAGAAGAAGCAATTGCTAAAATTGGTGCTAAGAGTATTCCATCAGGGAAATATAAGATAATTATAAATAATGAAGCAATGGTATCTTTACTTGGAACTTTTTCAGGAATATTTAATGCAGAACAAGCACAAAAAGGATTGTCCTTACTAAAAGGAAAAGAAGGTGAAGTGATAGCTTCGGATATATTTACCTTAATTGATGATCCTCATTTAGAAGATGGACTTGGAACAACTTCTTTTGATGATGAAGGTGTTGCAACTTATACAAAGGAAATTGTAACTAATGGTAAATTAAACACTTTGCTATATAATTTAAAAACTGCTCATAAAGCAGGAGTAAAGTCTACAGGAAATGGATTTAAAGGTTCATATGCATCAACTGTAGGTGTAAGTGAAACAAACTTTTACATTAAGCCAGGAGAAAAATCTTTTGAGGAACTTTGTGAGGAAGTTAAGGAAGGATTAATTATAACTGAATTTGCAGGGTTACATTCAGGGGCCAGTTCGGTAACAGGAGATTTTTCTTTGGCAGCTAAAGGTTTTATGATTGAAAATGGCAAGAAGAGTTTTCCAGTAGAACAAATTACAGTAGCAGGTAATTTCTTTACTTTGCTTAAAGATATAGAGGAAGTTGGAAGTGATTTGAAATTCCCAATGAGCAGCATAGGGTGTCCGTCAATAGTTGTAAAAGAACTTTCAGTAGCAGGAAAATAATATACTTGCCAAGGTAGGTTATGGAATGAATATAGTTAGTATGTATTTTTTTTACTTTTCAGTTTATAGTTTTTTAGGATGGATATGTGAAACAACTTACTGTGCTATAATAGATAAAAAGTTTGTAAATAGAGGATTTTTGAAAGGGCCAGTATGTCCGATTTATGGAGTTGGAGCTGTTATAGTAATTAGTGTATTAAATCCAGTTGCAGATAATATTATACTATTATTTTTATGCGGGATGATTCTTACCAGCATATTAGAATACTTCACAGGATTTTTATTAGAGGTAATATTTAATCTTAAATGGTGGGATTATTCTGAGCATAAATTTAATCTAAAGGGAAGAGTTTGTTTATTGAATTCAGTTCTATTTGGAATTTTATCTGTTATTACTGTTAACTTTATAAATCCTGTTATAACCAAAATCATTGAAAGTATTCCAAATAGCATAGATATATTTGTATTAGGAATATTAGCTATAAGCTTTTTTATGGATACAATAATTACGGGCTATAAAATGTTACAGTTAAGTGGAAAACTTAAAGAAATAAATGTGCTTTATCAGGAAATTAAGGAAAAGAGCGAAGTATATAAAGACATAGTACAGCAAAATATAGAAAAGCTTGATGAATTAATGGAAAATGAAAAAATTGCCCATACTAAGGAATTAATTAGAAATTTAAAAACTAAATTAGAAAGCACAATAATGAAAAATAAATCAGTTAATAAGCGTATTTTTAAGGCTTTTCCTAATATGAAATCTTTAAAATACAATGCTCCTCTTGATAGGTTAAAGGATGAATTGAAAAAGATAAAGAAAAAATAAATTTAATATAATTAGGATATTAAATTTGTAGATATTGAGAATATTATATAATAGGCTGTTGCAAAACATAAATTTTATTTGCAACAGCCTATCAATTTTAATTTGTATATAGAAAATTTAAAACCTTGTTTTAAGGCAGTAATTTATAGGATATAATATAGGAAATAAGATAAGGATGTTGATATATTTAAAACTAGCATATTTTCTGAATTAGCTATAAGCAGAGATGGTATTTTTTCCACTATATTTAATTATGAGCCGAATTGGCACGTATCATTTTATCAGAAATTTCTAGAGACTTTTTATAAACTTCCTTTTCTTTATCTGTAAGATTTTCTCCGCCTTTAAGAGTTCCATTTGTTATTACAGCAAAAGATTTTTGTGTATTTAACAAAGGTCTGCCTAATGCAGTATTTTCGTATCTATCTTTGTCTACACCAAGTAAGTACAGTATTGTTGGCATAACATCAATTTGCCCAGCGTATAAATCAAAGGTTTTAGCTTCATCTTTGAAGGATGGATTGTAAATTATTAAAGGTACTACTGGATTTCCAGTATTTAAATACCAATCCTCTTTATTTGATAATTGATCTATACTGCTATTATAGTATTTATGAACACCTGTATGATCTCCCATGATTACAACCATAGTATTTTGTAAAAGTCCTTCCTTATCTAATAAATCAAGGAAGTTTCCTATTTGTTTGTCAGTATAGTGAACACTTTCAAAATATCCTCCAAGCTCACTTTGGCCTAGTTCAGGATCAAGGTCAAGTTCCCTATATTTTTCAGGTAAATCAAAAGGTCCATGGCTTGTTAGTGTTACAGTTTCAACATAAAATGGCTGCTGTTTTTCCTTTATCATAGGTGCAACTTGTTCAAAGTAACTTTTATCACTAATTCCAAGTCCGATTATTTCCTCAGTATTAAAGGAATAATAGTCAGTAAACTTATCAAAACCAATTCCAATTAGTCCATTTGCATAATTCCAAAAGGAACCTTTATCAGGGTGGATTGCTGTTGTTGAGTAACCTTCATCTTCTAAAATATTTGGAAGTGAATTATAGTTAGTATTAGGATATCTAAAGAAGGTACTTCCTTTTCTTAATGGAAGCATAGAAGTATTAACCATTAAGTCAGCATCGGAGCTTGTCCCTTCATTAACCTGTTCAAAAGTATTTGGAAAGTAAAATCCAGCTTGAGATAATTTATTTAAGTTTGGAGTGATTTCTTTTCCATTAATTTTTTGTCCTATAACAAAGTTTTCTAAGGATTCAACTTGAATATAAAGTAAGTTTTTTCCTTTTGCCATGCCAAAGTATTTATTGTTAGGAAGGTCTTCCTTCTTAACTTCAAATAATTCTTTAATATCAGCTTTATCTGTGTCTGTTAGTTTATACTGCTTAGAATCATTATATACTGTATAACAATCAATGATATGATAGCCAATAGGTGAAAAATATCTTGCCGTATTAGATTTATCATAACCATCGAATAAATAAGCATTTTCAACATTTTTATTATTAAGTACAGTTATACTAAATGGGACATAAACTACAAATACTATTGATAAAACAAATGCAACAATTGAAGTTTTTATTGCTCTATGATGCTTTGCTGTAAATGAATGCCTAGTTAAGTATGTATATATGGCTAGTATAACAAAATCAAATAAGAAAATAATATCTAATTTACTAAGCATAGAAAGAATGCTTCCAGACATATTATCTAAATTAGAAGTTTGACTTAATACCAGTGCTGATGGAACCGTTAAAAATCCTCTGAAATACCATAGGTCAATTAGGATTAATAAGGTTAATAAGCCGTCCATTAAAAACGTATATATTATTCTACCTTTTCCTTTAAATAATAGAGAAAAACTTAAAAATATTAAAGTAAAAGCTATATAATAATTTAAATTTGGTTTAGCTGCATAATAGCCTGCAGAAAAATCAAATTTATAGGGGTCTTGATTAGTAACAAATCCTTGGAATAGGATTCCTTTAAAGACAATTGACAGTAAGGGAATTATAAAAAAGGCTATTCTTATAATTGTATCCTTTGTCATAGTATTTCTTAAAAAATCTTTAAATTTAGAGTTTAAAATACTCATGATTCACCTCAAAAAATATATATTGCTACAATATAGTATACATAAATTTATAAAATAAACAAATGGAAATATTAAAGTTAGCAGTTAGCTGTTTACAGTTAAGGCGGAAAAGCCTATTGTTTTTTCTTGAATTATGTTTAAAGATATTATGAATGAATATCTTCTTTAAATTAATCATTAATAATTAATGATTAATTAAAGAAAGTATGTCATAAATCTAAGAAAATTTGTATAATATGATTATAATAAATTAAGTTAATTTAATATATGATTGTAATGAAATCTTAATATATTAAATCAAATAGTGAAAAGGGGATATACTTATGAAGGAAATTGATTGTAGAGGTTTTGCATATTTACAGATTATAAGAGAAATGAAGAAATATTTTAATACAATTGGTGAAGGGGAAGCAATTGTATTAGTTGCTAATGAATTAGAGCGTTCAAATGTAATAAGATATGCAGCTCATAAGGGATATCATGTAGAACAAGAAGAAAATATATTTGCTTTAAAAATAGAAAAAAGAGGATGTTTAGAGCTTGAAGAAGAGGAAAATATTTATTCTATATTAATTACAAGTGAAAAATTAGGTCAAGGTGACGATGAATTAGGCATAATATTAATGAAGGAATATTTTGAGTTGCTAAATGAATGTGAACAGCTTCCTAGACAAATCTTATTTTTAAATTCTGCAGTTAAATTATTAAAAAAGGATTCTAGTGCCTTAGAAGAAATAAAGATGTTACATAAAAAAGGTGTATCAATTTTATTAAATGATACATCAATAAAGTATTATAATTTAGAGGAGGAAATAACTTTTGGAGAAATAATTGGTATGTATGATATGCTAATTGTTATGAAGAAGTCAAAAAAGCTAATAAAATTATAATAAAAGAAAAAATATTTTATTAATGGGGGATTGAAATGCCAACTTATGATTTGATTGTTATTGGAGCTGGAATAGCTGGAATGACTGCAGCAATGGGTGCTGCAAATGCAGGAATAAAAAAAATACTTATTATTGAAAAGGAATCTGTTGTTGGAGGAATAATTAACCAATGTATCCATAATGGATTTGGAGAGAAATTTTTAGGCGAGCCAGTAACAGGGCCAGAATATATCCATTATATACAAAAACAATTAGACAAATCAAAAATAGATATATTGTTAAATACTACATTATTAGATATTACAAGAGAAAAGACAGTTACATATGTAAATTCTAATGAAGGTGTTGAAGATGTTACAGCTGGAGCAATAATATTTGCTATGGGATCAAAGGAACGATATTCAGGAAATGTTGTTATACCTACTAATGGTCTTACAGGTATATTTACCGTTGGAGAGGCTCATAGAATAATTAATCTAGAGGGATATCTTCCAGGCAGGAAAACAATAATTATAGCTAAGGACAAATGGGCATTTATAGTTGCAAGAAGGTTTATAATAGAAGGTGGAAATATAGAAGCGGTAGTTATTGAAAATTCTTATGATAAAATGGCTGATTCGGAAATACATGATATAATAGATGGTTTTTATATCCCTGTAATTGAAAATTCACGAGTAATCGAAATTGAAGGAGATACAAGAATTCAAAAGGTAAAAATAATGAATTTAAAAGATAATCAGATTGAGGAAAAAGAATGTGATTCCTTGTTATTATCAGTTGGATTCATTCCTGAAAGTGCTATCTTAAGAAAATTAAAAATTGATATTAATAATGAACTGTTAGGACCAGAAGTAATAGATTATAAAACATCTTTAGATGGATTTTTTGCATGTGGTAATATAGTATATGGAGAAAATGCTATGCATATGAAAGAAACTGATGGTATTGAATGTGGAATAAAAGCAGCGGAATATATTAAAAAGTACATCTATTAATTCATGATTTATTAAAAATGTTAAGCCATTCTTTGTACATTAAATTATGCCCTGATGAGGTGAGATGAATTCCATCTAAATATATGTCAGTTTCATTTAAGGTCAAATCATAAAAATTAATAAACTCTAGTTTATATTTCTCGCAGAGATTAATAAGCGCAGCTCTTAGGGGGAGAAGTTCTTTTTCTGCATAATCATATAAATGTGATGGAGAAAAAAGTTTATTTGCCATAGATCCTATAATTTTAGGTGGTATACCTATTATAATTTTTGAGTTAATATTTATTGCATCTTTAATCATTAATTCAATATTATCTATTATTGAATTTACAGATCTTCCTAAAAGAAGGTCGTTTGTACCACACATTATAAAAAGTCTAGAAGGATTATATTTTAAGACATCGTCATAATAACGAGAAAGCATGGAAGTGGTAGTATCACCATTACATGCTTTATTTAATGATGAAGGATAGAGTTCATGAGTTACTTTATATGCCCAGGAATTTTGCTTTGGAACTCCATATCCAAAAGTTAAGCTATCACCAAAAAAAATAATATCAAAATGATTATTCATAATACAACCTCCTTTAAGTGAAAGTCCAAATTTTATATTTGGGTACTTGAACTTAAGCAGACATCTCAAATCTATGATTTGATGATGGTCGCTTACTCTGTGAGCACTCAACGAGCGAATGCGAGTCGAGTTTCCTTTTTTAAAATAATTTTTTAAAACATTTTTTGCAGATTATTGTTTTTCCATTATCAGCTTTAATATAATCATCTGAAATAATAGTTTTATTGCAAATATCACAGGAATTATTCAGATTTGAGGTATTTTTCTTATTAGTTTTATTTATATCTGTAGTGGTATTAATAATAGACTTAGGCTTTATTTTATTTGGAACTTTTTTATCTAAGGCATTGTTATTTGAAATATTATTTACTAAAGTTTTTTTTATTGGAGAATATAATTTTGCTGCTGTTGGGGTAGCTTTTTTTGTAATGCTATAACCAAAATCATATTCACTTTCAGCAAACAATTCTAATTCAAATCTAGGGTTTTCCTTGTCATAATATTCTTCAGTAAAAATCTTTGTTATTTGTGCATCATTAACTATAAGACCGCTTTTTTCTATTCCATCAAATATACTTTTAGTAATATTAATAGTATCTGGATGACGTTTTTCACTTTTATAATAAACCTTTAATATTGCTATTAAACTTTCAGAAAAAACTATATCAGGATTTTGGCTCCTTGCAAGTAGTGCTATTTCTTGTTCATATAATGCATATCTATCATGATATTTTCCAGAACTAATTGGTAAAATTGCACGACCGTCCATATTGTGTAATTTAAAATTTGATTTAGTAATGGGTGAACCATTAATTACTACCTTAGCATAATTAGACATTTAAAATCTCCTTAAATAAAAAATAAGTATTAATTAAAATATACAGCATATGTGTCTTTTATACAATTGCAGTGAGTTGTATTATTAAATTGAACTTTGATAATATTTAATATATAAAGTATAATATTTTAGGAATTAAATATATTTCAATAAGGTTCAATGTTAGAAACTTACTAAAATATTACAAATATATTAAACAATATTACGAATATATTAACAATGTCAAAGAATAGAGAAATTATTTATATTATAGGATAGAATTAAATCAGTTAAATAAAAAAGAGGTAATAAAAATGAGTAAAAAAATAATTTTAGCAATAGAATCAAGCTGTGATGAGACTTCTGCAGCAGTTGTTGTAGATGGCAGGGAAGTTTTATCAAATGTAATTGCATCTCAAATAGATACTCACAAGAAATATGGTGGAGTTGTACCTGAGGTTGCATCAAGAATGCATATAGAAGTTATAGATAGTGTTGTAAAAGCAGCCCTTGGAGAAGCAGAAGTTTCACTAGAGGATATTGATGCAATAGGTGTTACTTATGGACCAGGACTTGTTGGAGCACTTTTAGTAGGACTTCAATATGCTAAAGGTCTTTCATTAGGTTCAAACAAGCCACTAATTGGAGTTAATCATATTCAAGGACATATTAGTGCTAATTTTATAGAGCATAAGGATTTAAAGCCACCATTTGTTTCTTTAGTCGTTTCAGGAGGGCATACTTTTATAGTGCATGTAAAAGGATATAGAGATTTTGAAGTAATAGCTCAGACAAGAGATGATGCGGCAGGGGAAGCTTATGATAAGGTTGCTAGAGCATTAGGGCTTGGATATCCAGGAGGGCCTAAAATTGATAAAATAGCTAAAGAAGGAAATGAAAATGCAATAGAATTTCCAAGAGCTAAATTTCAAGATGACACATTAGATTTTTCTTTTAGTGGAGTAAAATCTGCTGTACTAAATTATTTGAACAAGGCTAAAATGAAAGAAGAGGAGATAAACGTAGCAGATATAGCAGCTTCTTTTCAAAAGGCAATTGTTGATGTTTTAAAAACTAATTTATTTTTAACTTGTGAGAGAAGAGGAATTACAAAAATTGCTGTAGCTGGGGGAGTTGCTTCTAATTCGTGTTTGAGACAGACGCTTCAAGATGAAGGCGCAAAAAGAGGCATTGAAATATTATTTCCATCACCTATATTATGCACTGATAATGCAGCAATGATTGGAAGTGCAGCGTATTTTAATTATCAGGAAGGAATAATATCTGATTTAGATATAAACGCAAAACCTAATTTAAAGTTAGGGGAGGGGTAGATTCTAAGATGAAGTTATTAGCACACTCTAATGTGGTACATAAACTTGAAAAAGATAAAGTTAGCAAGAGAAAAATATTAAAAAAAATTGTAATCTTTTTTGTTGCATTATTTCTTGTAGGAGTTGTGGCTCAGATTATAACTAATTTTATAGACGGCGAAAGATTAAAATCACGATTTAAGTACGGTAGAATAGATGGCAAAAAGATGGAATATAAGTTTAAGTCAGGCACTGATTATACTGTTGTATTTGATGGAGCATTGGGAAACAATATGTATGAATGGGAAAATATCTGTAAAACTCTAGAGGATAAAAAGATGTCAACCTTCATATATAATAGAAGAGGGTATGGATTTAATGATGGAGGAGAAGTTCGAACACCAGAAGACCAAGCTAAGGATTTAAAACTTTTGCTTAGAAAAGCTGGAGTTTCAGAACCTTATGTTTTGGTAGGTGAAGAATATGGAAGTTTGGTTATAACAAATTTTATAAAGTTATATCCGAAGTCAGTGGCAGGTGTAATTCTTGTTGATCCAATGTCAGAAGAAGTTATTAAGACCAATGAATTTAAAGAAAGTATTAAGTCTAAATATTATAGGAGTAAATTTGAAACTATAGGTACTAACTTCAGTTTAACTTCATTATTAAGCAGCATGGGATTAACTACTGAAAACAAGGTGTTTAAAGAACATTTAGGCGAAAATGAATTAAATGAATTTGTTGGCTTTGAAAACAAAAAAAACTATAAAGAAGCTGTTTCAAATGAATTAAGAAATTTATATGAAGGCTCTTCAGATAGTCAAAAAGATGGACTTTTTGAAGCTATGCCATTTTATTTAATAACTAGCAATGAAAATGATCCAGCAATAAAATTAGGGGAAGCAGCACTTACAACATTATATAAAAAAGAATCAAGTGATTCGCCAGTTTCCTTATTAGACCCTGATACAATTGTTAATGGAATAAATAACGTTATGAAAGAAGCGAAAAAATTATCCAATAAAAAATCATAAAATATGTCTAAGAAAATTATATATAATTGTCATTTGTTTGACACACAACCACTTTATAATAAAAATATAAAGTAGGACTGAAAAATAAGTTTTAAAGTACTTTGAAACTTGAAACATATTATTTAGACTAGTGAAATAAATTATAATTATATAATTAGGAGGAAACTTTTATGAATAACAATAATGAAAATAATAATAAATTTATTGATGTTGAATCACTTCCAGTAAATGAAGGACAACAAGTTGCATGGGATGATTGCTTTCAAAATATTAATTATACAGAACCTAAAAAGAAAAAGAGAAAAGGCTTACGTGTTTTAGGAAAAATTGCTGGAATGTTATTTATTACTATGATAGGTGGAGTATTTGGAAGTACAATAACTTATTCATTGCTTAAGTCAAGTAATGTTGTGGCTACAAAACAAATAGTCAGCTCTATTCCTCAATCATTTACGGCAAGCAGCTCTGATGCAATGTCAGCAGCAGATGCATTTAATAAGGTAGCACCTGCAGTTGTTATTGTTTCAACTAAAGGGGCATCTAATGGATTTACACAAGGCCAAGAAGGTATGGGATCAGGTTTTATTATAAATGAAGAAGGATATGTTTTAACTAACTATCATGTTATTTCAACTGCTAAGGAAATTACAGTTACTTTAAGTAATAACACAGATGTTAGTGCAAGTATAGTAAACTATGATTCAGAAAAAGATATTGCAATGCTTAAATTAAAAGAAGGAACAAAGGTTCCAGCCGTTGCAGAACTTGGAGATTCAGATGAAGTATATCCTGGCGCAGAAGTTATAGCAATTGGAACACCTCTTTCTAAAAACTTTGCTCAAACACTAACAAAAGGAGTTATAAGTGGAAGCAATAGAACTATAGAAAGTCAAAGTGGAACAAGTGTAAACTTAATTCAAACAGATGCGGCTATTAATCCAGGAAACAGTGGGGGCCCATTAGTAAATGCTAAAGGCCAAGTTATAGGAATAAATTCACTAAAGCTAGGAACTCAAACTTTAGGGGAAACTAGTATTGAAGGTATAGGCTTTGCAATTCCTATAAATGAAGTAAAGAATAAAATTGATGCATTATCAAAACCTATTTTAAACTTAGGAATTCAAATAAGAGAAATTGATAGTACTACTGCTAAACAACACAATTTGCAAGAAGGTATATATGTAATGGCAGTTGATGAATTTTCACCAGCAGAGAAAGCAGGAGTTAAAATTGGTGATATCATTATTAAATGTGATGGAAAATCAGTTAAGACTTTTAAAGAACTTAAGGCAATAAAAGAAACTAAATCTGCAGGCGATACAATTAATATAGAAGTAGTGAGAAATAATAAAAATGTTAATTTATCAGTTGTATTAGAGGAAAAAGCAAATTAAATTTAACTTATAATAAATAGGATTGATGATTGTGTCGTAAGCAATTGTTAATCCTATTTTCAATTAGATGCCTATTATGTAAAGTTTTACTTTAAAAAGTTTAAGAAAAGTAGTAATATAAAAAAATAAGGGGGAATTGAAATCTTTAGTTTTTATTATTAAATGCTTAAAAATTTAAAGGAGAAAGACATGGAAGAAATAATATTAAATATTATAATGCATAGCGGAGAAGCAAGAAGCTGCTCAATGGAAGCAATTGCTTTAGCTAAAAAAGGTGACTTTGATAAAGCAAAAGAATTAATAATAAAAGCTGATGAAGAATTAGGGTATGCCCATAGTTCACAAACAAGTTTAATTCAAGGTGAGGCGGCAAGTGATAAAATAGATTTTTCCTTGCTTTTAGTACACGCTCAAGATCATTTAATGACAACTATGACATTTAAGGATTTGGCATTAGAATTAATAGATGTACATGAAAAAATAAACTCCATTAATTAGAGGGATAAAATATGAGAAATAAAATAAAATATTTTGTTGTTTCATTTATTTTATTAGTATTAGGAATAATAAGTATTAATTTATTTCAACCTAATAAGGAACAGCAGGTTAAAGGAAGTATTGAACTTTTAGTAAGTGAAAATGCTTATGATTATCTAGTAGAATGTGCAAATGGTTTTATGAAAGTGAATGATAAAACTGTAATTAACATAAAAAAATTAGAAAATTATAATCAAATCACCAATACATCAGAAAATACTAAGGTGAAAAGTGCTAACATTGCACAAATTGACAGATTTAATTTCCAACAATTAAAGTTAGATGAGTATGCATATTATAACAAGGATGATAAACTTTTAGATAACTATGCTAAAAATTTTTCCGAATATAGAATAAATCAAGTTAAGCATGATGAGGATTCAATAGGAATACCGTTGACTTCAAGACCATTAGTTTTTTATATAAGGGAAGATATATTAAAGCAATATAAATATAAAAGAGAAGATTTAAACACCTGGGATGATATCATAAAGATCGGTAAGGAAATTTATGAAAAAAGCAGTGGTAAAGTATGTATAATAAATGCAACTGGGCAAGATTATGAAGATTTGTTAGATTTATTAACTATGCAAATTTTTACTAAAGATAAAAGCGTAGAAGCTATACAGCTAGAAGTTCAAGCCATGGTTAAAAAATTGAAGGAAAATAATATTTTAAAGGTAACAGGTGATGAGGATTTTATAGGAAGAATATCTTCTATTAATGCTATGAGCGAAATAATGAAGATTGAAACACCATGCCAGTGGAGTGCTGGAAATGTACCAAGCATTAAACCTGGAGGCAATAAATTTTTTGCAACAGAGGGAGATAATTTATTAGTATATAATCAAAATGCTGATAATGAAAAGTTAATTGAAAAATTTATAACTTATGTAATAACTAATAATAAACAAGCTGTTAAGTATGTGAAAGAAGGAAAATTCTTTTCAAGTTATTTATATACTTACACTAGTAAAGAAATTGAAGATAACGTAAAAAATTTTGTTGGTAAAAGTCCTCTTGTAATGTTAAGCAATGTGGAAGAAAAAACACCTAAGATTGAGGAGTATGATAAATATATAAAAGTAAAACAAAAACTTAGGTCTGACAATAATAACAGTTAATGATGAAATTTCTCGAAGAATTTTCTGAGGAATATATAATGGAGTATCAAAATTATAGAAATATTTTGATACTCCATTTTTTATTTTATAGAAAAGTATAAAAAGATTAATTTTGAAACTTAGTGATATCAATGCTTATGGATGTATTACATGGTGAAAAATGAATCATTCACCATTCATCATTAATTAAATGTGGCGTAGCCACTTTGTTATAGCATTGATAATTGTTTATAAACTTCTAACGTATTTTGGGCTGTTTTTTTCCAGGTGAATTCTAAGCTTCTTAAGTAGCCTTTTTCACTTAATGAGTTTTTTAAGTCTTCATCATTTAATAGAGTCACAAGGGCTTTTTCTAATTCGCCTAATGCATATGGATTTATTAAAATAGCATTATCTTCGGTTACTTCTGGAATTGAAGTTAAATTAGAAGTTATTACTGGCGTCTTGCAGCTCATAGCCTCTAAAGGAGGTAATCCAAAGCCTTCATAAAAAGAAGGATAAACAAAGGCCTCGCAGCCATTATATAGAATTGGCAGTATTTTATCTTCTATATAGCCTGCAAAAATTATTTTATCCTCCATTTTATTTTCTTTAACAAAGGCTGATAATTTTGCACCTTCATCTTTTAGTGATCCGCCAAGAAGTAGCTTATATGGCAAATTCAAATCTTTGTGAATTTTATTAAATGCTTTGATTAATCCTAAAGCATTTTTTCTTAAACTAAAACCTCCAATATAAAGAATATAAGGAGATGTTACTCCAAAAGTTTTTTCTACATATAATTTACAAGCCATTTTGTTTAAGGGTTTAAAATTATTATTTGCAGCAAGAGGTGTTACAAATACTTTATCTTCAGGATAGAAACTAAAAAATTTTAAAATATCTTTTTTTGAATGCTCAGATACAGTTAAGATACCACTTGATTTAGCAATTATGTTTGGCATATCACGCAAAAATCTATCTAAATATCCAATGCCAACTGTTTCGGGCATTATATAGGGTATTAAATCATGAATTGTAACTAAAGTTGGAACTTCACTATCAAAATTAAAGCCTATACCATTTTGTGGGATATGATATAAGTCAATATTGGTTTTATTTAATTCATTAGGAATATAATATTTTTCATAGAAAGTGCCATGCCTGCCAGATGAATATATTATATTTGAGTTTTTTTTATTAAAGCTTTCATTAATCTTTCCAGAGCAAAATAAAGTAAATTCGTCTTTTGAATTTAAAGAAAGTATTTCTGATATGAGATTTTCTGTATAAGTACCTATACCAGTTCCATGATGTAAAGCAGCACTACGAGCATCAATGGCAATTTTCATATGAACACCCCTAAAACACATATATATTATAAAATATTACTGCTTTTTAATTTTGGTGAATATAAATCACAATAAATTATTCAAGTACATATAATGAAAATAAATAATGCTGGCAGGAAAGTTTTATGGAGAATAATAAGGAGATACTTCAAATTAAAAGCTATGTTGAAGAAAGTTACGGCTTGAAAACAGATAATATAGAAAAAGTAAAAAATAGTTATAAAATTGATACAAAAGATGGGGGATATTGTTTAAAAGTAATTAAATATGAATTCTCTCATTTTTATTTTATTTTATCTGCAATTAAACATCTTCAAAGAAATGGTTTTAATAATATTCCAGAGTTTATTCTTAATAAAGATAAGATAGAATACGGAAGTCTAAATGGAAAATATGTTTATTTAACAAGGTGGATTCCATCAAGAGTGAGCAATTATGATAATCCTTTAGAATTAGAAATAGTAGCTAGAGAGCTTGGAAAATTACATGAATGCAGTAAGGGTTTCAATATAGAAAAGAATATGAAGCCAAGAATTGGCTGGTTTTCGTGGCTTAAGGTTTTTGAAACAAGAAAAAATGAAGTACTTGATTTTCAAAATAGAATAAGTCAAAAGGCTCATAAATCTAAATTTGACTTGTTATATTTAGACAATGTTGAAAAGGAAATAAAGAGAGCAGAAAAAAGTATAGCAGGTCTTCAAAAAAATAATTATGTTAAGCTTATGGAAAAGGAGGTTTTTAAAAGAAGCTTTTGCCATCATGATTATGCTCATCATAACATTTTAGTAGATAATAATAAGAAGATTAATATTATAGATTTTGATTATTGTATTTTGGATTCACATCTTCATGATTTATGTTCATTACTCATAAGGACTATGAAAGATGGGAAATGGGAAAAAGAAAAAGCAGATCTAATTTTGAGAGCTTACAAGAATAATATGGAGATTAGAGCTGAGGAGATTCCCATTATAAGAGAATTTATAAGATTTCCTCAAGCATTTTGGCAAATAGGCCTTCAAGTTTATTGGGAGCAACAGCCTTGGGGAGAAGAGTTTTTCAAAAATAAATTAAAAAAATATCTTGAAGATTGTGAGTTTAGAGAAAAGTTTATTAATAGTTATTTTAACGGGGGAAATTAAATGGATGAGGTATTAATAAAAAATTATTTAAGTAAAAAGGGAATAACTATTATTGGACACTATTTTCATTATGATAGAAATATTACTTATAAAGATATCATTTCTCAAGTTAATTTAATAGTGGACTTCCACAAAATATTAGTTGGATGCAGTTTTACAGGTTTGAGTGGCATAAAGAGTATTATTGGTAAGGAAATTGAAGACTATAAAGTTCAAATAAAAAGACTTGAGAGGAATTATAATCAGATAGTTCATAAGTCTTATCCTAATGAAGTGGATAAATTAATTTTAGCAAATGGAAAAGCTATGTTAAAAAAAGGTGAAACAGCTCTGAATTATATTCATGAACATGATTATTTGGGTGTTATAAGGAGGAGTATGAATAGAGAAGAAGTATGCCTTGAAAAAGTTCAACCTAACAATTTAAAAAGAAATGGTGAAAAAATTGAAGTTGGGCTGATAAAAAATATGGCATACAACTTAGTTGAGGAGGATTTATATAATTATATTAAGAAATTGCAAAAAGCAGAGATTAACATAGACGAGGAAGAAATAATAAGAGCGTTTATATATGAATCTCATCTTTCATTTAATAGTTTTGATTATTTAAGAGGTCTCTGTAGCTATCCAAGAGATTTCTTAAAGACATGGACTAAATATGTGGAAATAGAAGATGAAGCAGTAATGAAAAAAGGTAAGACAGAAGAGGCAATTTTAGCAGAATTTGAAAAGGATTTAAAGTATGAAAGTAAAAATTTTATTAAATGTAATTGATTATAAATAAACTATTTATCTTAAGCTATAGTTGTCAGGAGGATAAAACCATGAATAAAATCAGATATTCAGAAAAATGCTATTTATGTGATTATGACTTGAGCTTGAAGTTTTTTAATGAATTAGGAATAAAGGTAAATGATATTGCACCCCTTAGAAAGGTATTTGTAATATCAACAGATGAAGGAAATAAGATCTTAAAAAAAGTAAATTATGACGTAGATAGGGTTAATTTAATAAGTGACGCTTTGGATTACGTAAAAAAGAGTTATGGAAACATAATAACATACAATAAATTTAAAGATAATTTAAATTATAAGAAATGGAAGGATGAAATTTATGTTGTTATGGATATATTAGATGGAAGGGAAGCTGCTTTTTCAAATCCAGTGGAGATAAATCTTTGTGCAGAAAATGTAGCACTGCTTCATAAGGCATCTAAGGGGCTTAGGGAATATTTAAAAAGCAAATATAATAAGGATTTTTTAGATATTCCATTGAAAGATAAGCTTCAAAAAGCTTATGACGAATTACTGTGGATGAAGAATTTGGTCAAAAATTATAAATATAAAAATGAATTTGATATATTATTTAATAATAATGTGGATGAATATTTGATTGAAATTGAAGAAGTTCAAAAAAATTTATTAAAGAGTAAATATGAAGAATTAAGAAGTTCAGGAGATACAATTGGCATTTGTCATAATGATTTAGCTTATCATAATTTTTTAATTAAGGATACTGAATTAAGCATTATTGATTTTGACTTTATGACCATTGATTTAAGAATAATGGACATAGGTGATTTCATTTTAAAGTCTATAAAAAATGCAGCCTTTAATATTGAGAAAACTCTAGGATGTATTAATGGATATGAGAAAATTTCACCATTAAAACAAGAAGAAAAAGAATTACTATATATTTTGATAAAATTTCCAAGTGATTTTTATCATATCTCAAGAGATTATTATTATAAGAGAAAGAAGTGGGACTACGAAGTGTATTTAAATAGATTTAAGACAAAACTTAATAACGAAGAATTTAGATATGAATTTTTGAAGGAATATAAGAAAAGAGTTTTATAAAAAATGATAAAAATATATTTACAGATTAGGCATTTTATTGTAAAATGCAGTAAAGGCAAAGAAAAGAAGAGTAGGCAAGAGATTCATTTTTAGAGAGCTCTAGATGGTGGAATGGAGTAATGTATTTTTGTTGAAGAAGGTCTTGGAGCTGCACACTGAGTCTATTTATAGAGGTAGGATGTGACGGAATACCCCGTTATAGGTATAGAGTATCTCAATTTTGATGTACTTGAAGAGGTGCATACGGCAACGCATGCATAAACTGAGGTGGTACCACGAATTTATAACTTTCGTCCTCAAGATTAATAATCTTGGAGGTGAAGGTTTTTTTTTATTTGTATTATGGCAATATCAAAAAGATAACAAATCAATGGGCTAGTATATCTAGCATGATATTTTTTCATGTGCCTAAATTAATCAATAAATAAGTAAAGGTGGTAACAAAAATGTATGAGCAATATGAAAATTTAAATGAACTAGAAAATATAATGACAAATTCAAATGAATTTATAACAGAAAGAATAAAAAAATTAAATAAACTTTATGAGTTAGGAATCAATCCATATCCATATAATTATGATTTTGATAAAAAAACTTATACAAAAGAGATATGCGATAATTTTAATAACATTGATGAAGATAAAGTATTTTCTCTAGCTGGAAGAATAATGTTTCTGAGAAGAATGGGAAATGCTACTTTTGCTAATATAGTAGATGAAAGAGGGAATATACAAATATTTTTTAGTAAAAAACTAATTGGAAATGAAAATTATAATGTTTTAAAATTAATTGATGTTGGCGATATTATTGGTGTAAAAGGCAGTGTATTTAAGACTCAGACAGGAGAAATAACTATTAGGGCAAATAAATTTGAACTTTTATCTAAATCAATAAGAACACTTCCTGAAAAATATCATGGAATTCAAGATTCTGATCTAAAACAAAGACATAGATCTTTAGATATGATAATGAATTCAGAAGTTAAAGAAAGATTCATAAAACGTTCCAAAGCAATTACTGCAATTAGAGAATATTTAAATAATATGTATTTCATTGAATGCGATACACCAGTTCTTGATACGAAATATGGTGGAGGAGAAGCAAAACCATTTAAAACTTTTGTTAATGATTTGGATTGTGAAGTATATATGAATGTTTCTCCAGAATTGTATTTAAAAAGACTTATTGTTGGAGGAATAGAAAGGGTTTATACATTTGCAAGATCTTTTAGAAATGAAGGAATTGATAGAACGCATTATCCAGAATTTACTTTGATGGAATGCTATATGTCCTATGCAGATTATGAAGAGATGATGAGAATTATGGAGGGCATATATGAACATGTATTTATGTCTGTTAATGGTTCTACTAAAATAAAATATGGTGAAGAAGAAATTGATTTTAAAGCTCCATGGAAAAGAGAAACTATGTGTAATCTTGTAAAACAAGATACAGGTATTGATGTAGAGAACTTAACTAAAGAAGAAATTGTAAATAAAATTAAAGAAAATTCTCTTTTAATTGAAGAACAAAATGAAGGTTTAAACATAAATGAAGTTTCAAAAGGAGAATTAATAGTAAATCTTTTTGAAGCATATAGTGAGAAGAAATTAATTCAACCTACTTTTGTAATAGACTTTCCAAAAGAATCATCACCACTTTGTAAAGTTCATAGAGAAAATCCTGATTTAATAGAAAGATTTGAGCCATATGCATATGGAGTAGAGCTTGGAAATGCTTATTCAGAATTAAATGATCCATTAAGGCAGCGTATATTATTACATGACCAAGCTGAAAAATTAAGAGGAGGATTAGAAACAGCAAGTCCGATGGATGAAGAGTTTGCAGTAGCTATTGATACAGCAATGCCTCCAACAGGCGGATTAGGAATTGGCATTGATAGAATGATAATGTTTTTAACTGGAGCAAATACTATAAAAGATGTTATTGCATTCCCTTTGGTTAAAAGATAAAAATAAAGTATTTATATTCGTAATATTAAAAAATGGAACCTTGGAGTTATTTATCTAAGTTTAGATTAGCCATACCAATTTTTCCAGTAATTTAATAGATTATAATTTTTCATAATGGTTAATATATTACTGCCAAGCAAAATTTATATATATTAAGGGAGGTAGATATTATGTCTTCAAACAATAGTGGAAGAAACAGAGTAGTAGTACCAGAAGCAAAAGCAGGTTTAAACAGATTAAAAACTGAGGTTGCTTCAGAAATAGGATTACAAAACTATGAAAGCCAAGATAAAGGAAACCTTTCTTCAAGACAAAATGGAAGTGTTGGCGGCTACATGGTTAAACACATGATTGAAAGCTATGAACAAGGTCTTAAATAATTAAAGAACTAAGTACATAGCAACCATATTCCCTAATAATCACAGATTTCCTCCAAAGTGAAAAAAAGCTGGTAGAATAATTATTATTCTACCGGCTTTTTTCAGGTAAAGACTTAAATTTTATAAAAGTACATATTCTGAGAAATAATCTTTAGATCATTTTAGTTAAAAAGGATTGCCAGTAAAGGTAAGGTATATGAGTACTATATTCAGCGTTATTATTATTGAGGCTATTATAATACCCAAGAATCTTACAAAGCCAGTGTTGGCTAAAGAGCCCATTAAGTCTTTACGTTTAGCTATAACAAGCATTTGGATAATTGGGAAAGGGAGTATAAAGCTAAGTGCTACCTGACTTAAAATAAGTGATTTCATTGGATTTATTCCAAGTCCAATTATGACTAGTGCAGGCAGCATGGTTATTAATCTTCTTATATTTACAGGTATACTTAGATTTACAAAGCCTTTCATGATGGTTTGACCTGCCATTGTACCAACTGCTGAGGAGGATAATCCAGATGCAAGAAGTGCTATTCCAAAGGCACTGCTTGATAAAGATCCTAATAAAGGCTGTAATGAAGTATGTGCCTGTTCCATTGTATCGACCATTAATCCATTTTTGTTAAATACAGCAGCAGATACTACAACCATTGCAGCATTTACTACAAAGGCAATGTTCATGGCAATAGTAACATCAAGTTTTTCCATTTTTAAATGCCTTAATTTTCCTTCATCAGAAGAATCAATGCCTCTGTGTTGAACTAATTGTGAATGTAGATAAATTACATGGGGCATAACTGTTGCGCCAAGCATTCCTACAGCAATTAATACTGCTTCATCATTAGGCAATGAGGGAATTATTGTATGCATTCCTACTTGAAACCAATCTGGTTTAGCAAGGAATAATTCCATGGTATATGCTATGCAAATAATGGAGACAAGTATTGTTATTATTACTTCAACAGCTTTTTGGCCATATTTTTCCGTATAACATATAATATAAGTTATTAAGCCTGTTATAAGTGCTGAGTAAATCATGGGAATATGAAATAATAAATATAATCCTAAGGTGCCTCCAAGAAATTCTGCCAAATCAGTTGCCATAGCACCTATTTCTGCTATAAACCAAAATAACCAGTTTGTAGGTTTAGAAAATACTTTAGCACACATTTCAGGAAGATTGCATCCAGTTGCTATACCTAGCTTGGCTGACATTATCTGTAAAAAAATAGCCATTAAATTACTAAATAAAATAACCCAGATGAGTGAATATCCGAATTTTGAACCACCACTTATATTAGTAGCAAAATTTCCAGGATCTATATATGCCACACTTACAACAAATGCGGGACCTAAAAATTTAGTTAATTGTCTTAATTTATTTATATTCGTATCTAGACCTTCTCTTGATGGTGAAAGCTTAGATATGAATATACCTGTGTTTTTTAAATTTCTTTCGTTCTCCAAGAAAACACATCCCTTTCTTATTTTATTTTATATATGGTTAACATAGTTATTGCTAATTAAATTTCTTAGCTTAAGCTAAATTTATTTCTATACTATAAATTATGCATTAGTTTAATGAATGCTACATTTATGTATTCTTTTTATTCATGTAAGCATATAATAAATTGAATAAATCGTAAGAGAGATGTGGTAATATGGCTAAAAAAGATTTTCATACCTTTAATGAATATATGAAAAAAGAAGTAAATTCACTTACACCATCTATGGAGGATTATCTTGAAATGATATATAGATTATCTATAAATAATGGATTTACGAGAATTCATGAACTTTCTAGTGCACTTAATGTTCAACCACCATCTGCTACGAAAATGGTTCAAAAGTTAAGTGAAATAAAAATGCTTAAGTATGAAAAGTATGGAATTATAATCCTTGAAGAAAATGGGAAAAAGCTTGGAGAAGTTTTACTTAACAGACATAATACAATTGAAAAATTTTTAAGAATATTAAATATTCCTGAAGGTGAAATATTAAAAGAAACAGAAAAAATCGAACATACAATAAGTGAAGAAACAACAAAATGTTTTCAGGATTTTGTTGAATTTATAAAGAAAAATCCAAACATAGCTGAAGATTTTAAAAATTTTAGAAAATAAAAATGTATAAAAGAAGTAATTTAATATAAAAATAAATAGGTATCATAGAATAAAAGATTCACAGGAAACACCTTCACCAATAGGTACGTGGAAAGTTATTGGTATGGGTAAATGGAGCGGCGGATTTGGTACAAGGTGGATTGGCTTAAATGTGTCATGGGGAACCTTTGGAATTCAGGTACAAATAAATCAGGTTCAATTGGGTCGGAAGCATCTCATGGCTGTATTAGAATGTTAAATAAAGATGTTGAAGAATTATATGAATATGTAAGGGTTGGAATGATAGTAGCCATATATGGAGGACCTTACGGAGGTTTTGAAAAAGGATTAGTAACTTTAAAGCCAGGTGATAGAGGTGCAGCAGTTTTAGAGGTACAGAGAAAAATGAAGGAAAAGGGGTATTATCTAGGAAAGCCAGATGGGATATATGGAGAAGGTATGAAAATTTATGTGATGGAATTTAAACAAGATCATGAGCTAACAGTAAATAATAATATAGATTATGAGTTTTATAAAAAGCTTGGGATTATATTAATAGAATAAAATACATATTTGATAAAGAGAGGTATTATAATGAGGAAGGGTAGAAAGATATTTGTTATTATAGATATAATTATTTCGTTTATTATAATATTCTCAGCTAATGAAAATCCAATTTATAGTGAAACATTGAATAAAAGACAAAAGCCTGTTAGGGCAGCAGTTTTATTATATAGATTTGATGATGCATATATTTCTCTTGTTCGTCAAAGTTTAGAGGAAATTCAAAAAAACAATCAAGGAAAAGTTGAGTTTACGTTTTACGATGGAAAAAATGATCAGAGAATACAAAATGAAACCATTGATAATATAATCGAAAATAATGATGCAGAGCTTTTATTGTTAGACATAGTTGATACTAAAAATTCATATGAGGTTATTAACAGAATTAAGGACTCTAATATTCCTGTAGTCTTATTTAATAGGGAACCACTTGATATTGGTGCGGTTCAATCCTATAATAAAGCATATTTTGTAGGAACTACTGTAGCAGAGGCAGGAATTTTAGAAGGTAATATTATTATTAATGAATGGAATAAGAACAAAAACTGTTATGGATATAAATGGAGATAATATATTACAATATATTATGTTAATAGGTGAAGCAGATAATAAAGAAGCAATTGCAAGAACTCAATATTCTATTTCAACAATTAATGATGCTGGGATTCAAACAAATGAACTAGCATCAACAGTTTGTGATTGGGAGAGGCAATCAGCAAGAGATAAATTTGAGCAGCTATATTTGTATTATGGAAATAAGATTGAAGCTGTAATTTCTAATAATGATGAAATGGCAATAGGAGCTATTGAAGCATTGCAAAAATATGGATATAATCTTGGAGATCCTTCAAAAACAATAACAGTGGTTGGAGTTGATGGAATTCCAGCAGCTCAGGAATTAATAAGAAAAGGTGAAATGGCAGGCACAGTACTTCAAGATGCATCTGCTATGGCAGAAGCATGTTATCTTATGGGAATGAATTTAGCAAATGGTAGACCGCCTCTAGAAGGAACTTTATATAAATTTGATGATACTGGAGTTTCTGTACGTATACCATATAAGGAATTTATATCTTAAAACTTCTATGAGTCACTATTAGATATGATAAAAACCTAAATTTAGCTATACTTATTTTTTAGAATAAATAATATTTTGGTTTGCTTAATTTAAAGGATGTAAAACAAATTTATAAATTTATGAGTGTAATTAAGAATAAGTTTCTTGTTACACTCATGTTAGATGTGGTATATTTTATATATATAAAAAAAGATGAATGAATATAAATGCTGACAATAATAAGTTTGTATTTATTCAAGTTTTTTTATAATAGTATAAAAAGATGTATTGAAGAAATGTTAAGGTGTAGTGATTATTAGTATAATTTTAATCTTTGCAGGAATTATTAAGATAATGCAGAGACAAATTAGATGGATTTTCATGTTGTCATGATACTACATATCGGAGAGAAAAGCATTTTAAGTACATTGAAAATAAGATTATGAAATAATGAAAATTTAGTGGTAACTGAGTTCTTATTGTTATTCTGAAAAGAATATTATGCTTTGTAGACTTCAATATGCGTCTTGATATTAGGTTGTTAGAGGAAGTATATTGTGAATTTTTTTATGGTAAAAAATTTCTTTGATAGCTGGCAGCTGTAGTATTCCTACTTTCTTAAAGGTGGAAATAACAGTGGACGCTTACGGATAAGTTTAAATAAATTTAGGTGGAATATAAAGCTTCACCTAAGAAGCTTCGCTTTATAGAAAGTGTACTGAGCTATTGTATTTTTTAGTATGATGTGCTGACTTAAGGCATAAGTTTTTATAACTTTTAAGTTGAAATGTTTTTTTGGAGTATTTTTATTTGAAGTTAAGAAGTAATTGAACTTAGTTACAAGTTAGGAGATAAAATGGAAAACAAAAATAAAAACAAAATTAAAAGTAAATTGAAAGTAATACCTTTAGGTGGATTAGGGGAAATAGGAAAGAATATAACTGCCTTTGAATACGAAGAAGAAATAGTAGTTATTGATTGCGGTGTTGCATTTCCAGATGAAGAGCTTTATGGAATTGATCTTGTAATTCCAGATGTAACATATTTGGTAAAGAATAAGGAAAAGATAAAAGGATTTTATATAACTCATGGTCATGAAGATCATATAGGAGCACTTCCTTATGTTTTAAAACAAATTAATGCGCCAATATATGGTACAAAATTAACAATAGGTCTAATTAAGAGTAAGCTTGAAGAACATGGCATGCTTCATGATTGTACATTAAATATTGTTAAGCCAGGTGAATTTATAGAATTAGATAAAATAAAAATTGAATTTATAAGAACAAATCACAGTATAGCTGATAGCTGCTCTATTGCTATGCATACTCCAGTAGGAATTGTTGTTCATACTGGTGATTTTAAGATTGATTTTACACCTATTGATGGAGAAGTGATTGACCTGCAAAGATATGCTCAGCTTGGGAAAATGGGAGTTGTTCTTTTATTAGCTGAAAGTACAAATGCTCTTCAACCAGGGTATACAATGTCTGAAAAGAAAGTTGGCGAAACATTAGAAAATCTTTTCTCTAAAGCAACAGGAAGAGTAATAGTTGCTACATTTGCATCTAATATTCACAGAGTACAGCAGATTGCAAATGCTTCTATAAAAAATAATAGAAAGATTGCTTTCAGCGGAAGAAGCATGGAAAAGATAAATGAAGTTGCAAGAGAGCTTGAATATTTATTTATACCAGAAGATATGATAATTGATTTAAATGATATTAAAAAATACCCAAATGACAGAGTTACAATAATAACTACTGGAAGTCAAGGGGAACCTATGGCAGCACTTACAAGAATAGCAGCAGCTACTCATAAGCATATTCAAATAGAAAAAGGAGATACTGTTATTATTTCAGCAACTCCAATACCAGGAAATCAAAAGGCTGTATCTAATGTAATAAATGATCTTACAGAAAGAGGAGCTAATGTAATATACAAAGCAATAGAAGCTATACACGTTTCAGGTCATGCCTGTGAACAAGAACTTAGATTGATTCATGCATTATTAAAACCTAAATTTTTCGTGCCAGTACATGGTGAGTATAAACATTTGAGAAGCCATGGTAAAATTGCAGAAAACATGGGGATGGATAAAGAAAATATATTTTTAATGGAATCTGGAGATATATTAGAAGTAGCAAGAACTAAAGCGCAAATAACTGGAAAAGTTCCTTTTGGAAGAGTTTTAATAGATGGTGCAGGAATTGGTGATGTAGGTAATATTGTGCTTAGAGATAGAAAAAATCTAGGTCAAGATGGAATTATAACAGTGGTTGTTGCTATAGACAGAGCAAACAAAACTGTAATATCTGGGCCTGACATAATAACAAGAGGTTTTGTTTATGTAAGGGATTCAGAAGCGTTGATTAGAGAAATTAGAGATGTTGTAGCTAATGGCGTAAATAGATGCCTTGAAGGTAATTTAACTCAATGGTCTGAAATCAAAAATGCCATAAGAAAAGATGTAGATAACTTCGTTTATACAAAGATGAAGAGAAAACCTATGATTTTACCTGTAATAACAGAAATCTAATTCAGTTATGAATTAAGAGTTATAAGTTCAGAGCTAGAGGTTGAAAAGCCTCTGGCTTTTTTTTAATTAAAGTGCCAATTACCTTATACTAAAGTTAAAAACTTGATAAATATATTTCAATATAGTATAATATGTATTATAAAAGGTTAATTATTAACTGTTAGTTAAAAGGATTCGGTTGGGTAAATTTTACAATTTGCTTTCAAGCAATTTAGTTTCTGGGGTGGGAAACTCTATTTAAGTTTCCCATCTTTTTTGTTAAATTTTTTAGGAATGATAGATATTAAATGGTGAAAAAATAATGTTTTTGGAAATAAATAATAATGTATAAAAGATTTTAAATAATTAACCAATATAAATAAAATTAAAATATAGTGAAACACTGAAAATAACAATTAATATTTCACTTAGATAATAAGAAATGAGGAGATAAATTATGTTACATAAGATATATAGAAAAATTTTAAATCCATTTATATATTTCTTTAAAAATGAAGCTTCAAGTGGAGTAATACTTTTAGCTTGTGCAGTTATTGCAATAATAATAGCAAATTCAGGTTGGGCTGGAGCATATGAAAATATACTTCATACATATATAACTATTGGATATAAAGATTTCTCTTTATCAATGTCAGTTCTGCACTGGATTAATGATGGATTAATGGCTATATTTTTTCTTGTAGTTGGTATGGAAATAAAACGAGAAATAAAATTTGGAGAGCTTAAATCTTTAAAAAAGACAATACTTCCTGTCTCAGCAGCTATAGGAGGCATGATTGTACCTGCAATCATTTATGCAGTATTTAATTATAATGAGCCAACCATTACAGGTTGGGGAATTCCTATGGCAACAGATATTGCGTTTGCATTGGGCATACTTTCTCTAATAGGAAAGAAAGCTCCTAAAGGAATTATTGTATTTTTAACAGCTTTGGCTATAGTTGATGACTTGGGTGCTATTATTGTTATTGCAGTATTTTATACTAACCAAATTTCTTGGATTGCTTTAATTATTGCAGGGATTATTTTAGCTTTACTTATAATCGCTAATAGATTTAATGTAAAATCTACAGCGGTATATATTATTTTGGGCATAGTTTTATGGATTTGTATTTTAAAGTCAGGTATACATGCAACAATTGCTGGAGTACTCCTTGGAATGGTTCTGCCATCAGGAAAAAGTGTTCATGATTTTGAAGTCTCAATTTTGCATAAACTTGAGCATATTTTAGCACCATGGTCTTCATTTGTGATTATGCCAATATTTGCTCTTGCTAACTCAGGTATAGCTATAGATATTAATAGTGTATCAACAGGTATATTTGAACCAGTAAGCCTAGGAATTATATTTGGATTGTTTGTAGGAAAACAAATAGGTATTTTTGGAGCTTCATATATTTTAGTGAAATTAAAGATTGCAAGCCTTCCACATCAAGTAACTAAAAGACATTTATATGGTGCAAGTGTACTTGGAGGCATTGGCTTTACTATGTCACTATTTGTTTCATCTTTATCATTTGCAGATCAAGGAATATTGACTGAAGCAAAAATAAGCATTATGATTGCTTCAATTTTAGCTGCAGCAGTAGGAGCTATAGTTTTTGCACTTATAAAGATTAAAAGTGAATAGAAAATATATTTAGTATTTTTTGATTGTTTTTTACTAAATGGTAAAAACTATACTAATAAATAAAACTACTACATCATGTTTATTTAATGATTAACATTGAATATAATCTTATAAAGTGATCAATATAAAGGTATAGAGTTTGAAATGATTTGTGATAAGTTAATTAATACGGTATAATATAGGTATAGATAAAAGTCTTATGAATTAAAAGAGTAATAAAGAAAATACTATTAATTGAGACTGGAGGTATTAGTATTAAGATATGGAAAAGGATTTTTATTCAAATTATATAGAACAATTAGTTAAGGAAATGACTAAAAACAGTTTAGTTTCATATGAAGATTTACCTCAATTCGACTTATTTTTATCTCAAGTTATAGATTTTTTGAATGATAAATTCGAAGAGGAAGAATTTACAAAGAATATAGTGCAAAATTATGCTAAAAGTGAGGTTATATCTAAACCAGAAGACGGAAAAAAAAGAGGTTATACTAAAACTCATTTGATTCAACTAATTTTAATTAGCTATATGAGGCCGCTTTTAACAACAGAAGAAATTAAAAAAGTGTTTAAACTTGCTTTTAATGAAATAAATGATCACAATGATGATATATTGTCATGGGAAGAAACGTATAAAATATTTATACAAGTACAAAATGAAAGTTTAAGTACTCCCCTAAATCCAGTGTTAAACCATGAAGAAAAATTTGAAAAAATCATAAAAGAACTTGATTTAAAAGCTAATGACGAGGAAAGAATAAGAATTTTCTTATTAGTTATATTCTTGATATCAGAAGCAAGTGCTATTAAGAAATTGGTTCAAAAATTAGTTGATAAATATGAATGGAGTTAAATAAAAAGCAAACTGTAAAAACTATTTCTACAGTTTGCTTTTTATATTATTTATGAAGTTAATTATTTAGAACTTATGTACTATAAAAATTTATTATTAAATAGAATAATATTTAGAAATATGCAGATAATAAAATGAAATACCGTAAAAAAATATTTATTTGGAAAAATGTTTACATTGACAAGTATAGGTGGAAAATGATAAAATATTAATTTTGCTTGACAAAATAATTGGGTTGGGGTATAATTGTATGAGAAAGAGGGTGTATACATGGAAAGAATAAAAACTATTGCTTCCATTAAAAACGACATAGAGAGACATGTAGGTCAAAAGGTCACTCTAAAGGCAAATGGTGGAAGGAAAAAGATTTTAGTTAATGATGGCATCATTGAAAGCGTGTACCCAAGCATTTTTGTAATAAGATTAAAAGATGACACCCAAAGGACTGTGACATATAGTTATTCAGATGTATTAACAAAGACTGTACAATTGGTATTTCCAACTAGGATATAAACTTCGATTTTATCGAAGTTTTTCTTTTTGTGTAAATAATTATTTTTTATTTTAAAATTGTATTTTGAAAAAATATATACATGAAATTGACTTAAATTAAATAAAATATAACCTAAGAATCTAAGTATTTAAAAATGTATATATAATATAAATTAAAATTGATCAATGAAAATTCAAAAAGATCATTTATGGAAAAGATGTATCATAATTATAGTTAGAAAGGATGTCTTTAGTAATTTTTTAAACAAAAAAAGAAAGATGGTGGGTTTCCATCTTTCAACTATGGTATAAAAGGGTATTGAGAATTTATGAGAGGTTATATGGTCAATAACCAATTACTATATTACGACAAAAAAATAGATATGTCAATAAAAAAACGAAAAAAAATTTAAAAAAATGAAATATTGGGCGAATTAGATAGAATCGTTGGTCAAAATTAATATAAATATGGTCATTTTTTAATCATAAAGTTCAAGGTGCATGTATATAAATAAATAATAGGAATTTTATGGAGGTATAAAGTATGGCAGAGATAGATATTATAAAAGAAAATGTACAGTTCGAAAAATTGCTTAGGGAAAGTAATTCCAATACGGTATTAAAAGATGAATATTTGATTCCAGACACTCATCCTGATGTACAAGAAATATTAACTGTTGAAGCTAGACCAATGATAATTAACAAAGAAATAATAGGAGATAAAATAATCCTAGAAGGCAAGGTTGAATATACAGTAATATATTTAGCTAGAGAAGATGGACTTGTTGTAAATTCAGTTAATTATAATCAAAACTTCACAAATAATATTGATTTAAATCAAGGTGAATATAAGGTTATTTGTGAAGCGCAATGTAATGTAGAACATATTGAAGCTGCAATTATGAATGAAAGAAAGATATCCATTCAAGGTGTAATTACTATAGATTGGGAGCTTTATAAGAGTAATGAATTTGAATTTGTTAAAGACATTCAAGGTAGTGATCAAGTAGAGGTTTTAAAGAAAACAGAAACAATAAATAAAATAAGTGCAAATGAAGATATGGATTTAACTGGAAAGTGTATGATTAGGGTTGGAATGGATAAGCCTCAGGTAGGTAAGATATTGAATTGTTCATTAAAACTTCACAAAAAAGAAGTTAAGATTACAGACGATAAAATTTATCTTGGATGTTATTGTAAATTAAACATCCTTTATAAGGGAGAAGATTCTAAGGAAGTAATTCCATTAGAGGATGATATTTATTTATCCAAGGAACAGGAGGTTCAAGGAATATCATCTGATATGATACCAACTGTTTGCTATGAAATATCAGATAATGACTTGATGCTTGAGGAAGACGATTTAGGTGAAATAAGAATAATAAATGATGAGTTTACAGTTAAGGCCAATGTTAAAGTATTTTCAAAGGAGAACATAGATACAATTAAGGATGCTTATTCTAATAAGTGTTTAATCGGGCTCAGAAAAGATGAGTATGAAGTTGGAATCCTTCATGGGGTAAACAATTCAGAAGCTATTGTTAAACAAAACGTTCAATTAAAAGAAAATGATATGAGACCTGATCATATTATTTCAGCTAATGCAGCTATAATATTAACTGATAAGCAAGTCATGAAGGACAGAGTTGTTGTTGAAGGAATTGTTAAGGCAGATATATTGTATAAAACGACTAATGAAGAGAAATACTTAGCAAGTGTTAAAGCTGAAATTCCATTTACAGCAGCCATTGAAATTTCTGGTGCTGATGAAAATATGAAGTCTATAGTAAAGGCAAATTTAGAGAACATAGAGGCAGCAATTGAAGGCAATAGTATAGCAGTTAAAGCAGTAATAATACTATCGGGTAAAATTTTATATGAAGTGAATAAAGAATTCATTTCAGATGCATTTGAAGAAGAAGGCGATATGTCTCAAAAAAAAGCAAGTATAACTATTTATGTGGTAGGACCAGAAGATACCTTATGGGAATTAGCTAAAAAATATAATACAACGGTTGCAGATTTAGTTAAAGTAAATAAGGTTGAGGACTCGCAACATATTCAGGAAGGACAAAAACTAATAATTCCTGGAAGAGCAATTTTTTAATCAGTTAAGAGTTAAACCTATAAAAAGAGTGGCTATGCACTTCTGACAAGAGTGGCTATGCCACAATGCGGAACTTATCTGCAACGAGGACCTTAAAATCAGCCTAGAGTTAAGGAGGAAAAGCGGAGCTTTTCTGGTTTTTTAAAATATAATATAGAATTAAGTTTGTGGAGAATGCCTCAAAATAAATTACGTAGTTAATTTATTTTGGGGTGTTTATTTTTATTTATTTTTTGAATAAATATCAGATCAGTGGTAATAATATTTATTGCATGATATGAGGTGATAATAGTTGAAAGATGTTTTAAGTGGCAACTTGATAATTATTGGAGGTGCCGAGGACAAAGAAGGCAAAAAAGAAATATTAAACAGGGTATGTAATTCAATTAATAAAGATCAGGATATATTATTAATTGCAACAATTGCAACTGAATACCCTAGGGAAGTAGCAGTCAAATATAAAGAGGTTTTTGGGGAACTTAAGGTTAAGAATATAAAAGTTCTTGATATTAGTGAAAGAAAGGATGCTTTTGATCAAATTAATGTAGAATTAATAAAGGAAGCTTCACTGATATTTTTTACAGGCGGAGATCAATTAAGGATAACAAGTTTGATTGGTGGTACTCCTATTTATGATGCTTTGAAAGAAGCTTGTCATAAGGATACTTTTATTGTAGGTACATCAGCAGGAGCCTCTGTTATGAGTGACACAATGATAGTTGAAGGTAAGGAGGAGGATTCGCCAAGAAAATGTACGTTAAAAATGTCACCAGGTTTTGGATTGATAAAAGATGTTATAATTGATCAGCATTTTGCCCAAAGAGGTAGGTTTGGAAGACTTTTAACTGGAATTGCACAAAACCCTGAAATTTTAGGAATAGGTATAGATGAAAATACAGGAATAGTAGTAAATAAGTCTGGAGCTATTGAGGTTATAGGGGAAGGCGCGGTTTATTTTGTTGATGGGAGCACAATTACATATACTAATGTATCAGAATTAAAAGCTGATGAAATTTTAAGTATGCACAATGTAAAATTGCATATATTAACTGATGGAAATAAATTTGACCTAATAAAAAAGTTACCTTTTGAGGAGGAGCAGGTTAGTCATGAAGATAATACAAAAGAGAATATATGAAGAACAGAATATTTATTCTCATAAGAAGTGCATAAGAATAGATGTTGATTTAGAAGGTTACTGTGAAATACCAAGCAAAAATATACCAAATTTTAATTTCAACCTTGTAAAAATGATACCAGAGCTGAAAACTCATAGATGTGGAATTGATGAAGATGAGGGCTTTGTTAAAAGACTTGAAGAAGGAACTTATTTGGCTCATATTTGTGAACATATAATGATTGCTATACAAAATAACTTAGGGATAGATGTATCCTATGGGAAAGCAAGAGAAATTGAAGGTGATATGTATTATATTATTGTTCAATATGAATATAAAAATACTGTAGTTGAAGTAGCTAAGCTTGCTGTAGATTTGGTCGATTCATTAATTAATCAAATGCCTATAGATTTTAAAGGTAGAATGAATATAATAAAAGAGATATTAAAAAATGAGCATATAGGATGTACTACAAAGGCAATTTGTGATGCAGCAAAAGAATATAATCTTCCAGTTACTCAGCTAGAAGATAGCAATATTTATCAAATAGGTTATGGTAAAATGAGTAGATTTATAGAAGCATCTATAGGAAGTAGTACAAAGTGTGTAGGAGTTGATATTTCTTGCGACAAGCTTTTAACCAAGCAATTGCTTAAAAAGCAGAATATTCCTGTAGCAGAGGGAGCTAAAGTATTTAACATAATTGGTTTATTACAGGATGCAGAAAAGATAGGTTATCCAGTAGTGCTAAAACCTCAATGTGGGAACAAAGGAAGAGGCGTAATTTTAAACATAAAAAATCAAAAGCAGTTAGTTGAGGGATATATAAATCTGCAAAAAAGTTTTAAAGATATAATTATTGAAAAATATTTCGAAGGTAATGATTACAGAGTTTGTCTTGTAAATTACAAAGTGGAAGCAGTAGCTTTAAGGTTAGCTCCTTTTGTTATTGGAAATGGAAATGATAATCTTAAAAGATTAATTGAAGTTTTAAATGAAGATCCATCAAGAGGAGAAGATCATGAAAAAGCTTTAACCAAAATAAAAATAGATTCAGAATTGGTTTCATGTTTAGAAAAGAGAAAACTAAATTTGGATTATATACCTAAGGATGGAGAGAAAGTATTGCTTCGAGAAAATGCTAATCTTTCTACAGGAGGTATGGCCATAGATTGTACAGAGGAAATTTGTGAAGAAAATATAGAATGTTGTGTAAATGCAGCTAAGGCTTTAGGCCTTGATATATGTGGAATTGATATCTGTACAAAGGATATAAGTGTTCCGCTTGAAGAAAATGGCGGAATCATAATGGAGGTAAATGCAGCTCCTGGAATAAGAATGCATCATTATCCTTGGAAGGGCAAAAAGCGTAATGTTGGAAAAGCAATATTAGAAATGCTTTATGATAATAATCCCCAAAGTATTCCTATAATATCTATTACAGGGACTAATGGAAAAACTACAACTACACGTTTAATAAGTCATGTACTAAAGAAGATGGGAAATCGTGTAGGTATGACTTGTACTGATGGTGTATATTTAAATGATAGGTGTGTTCACAAAGGTGATGATACAGGGTTTGACAGTGCAAAGACAGTATTAATGAATAATGAAGTAGATGTTGCTGTACTAGAAACTGCTAGAGGAGGACTGGTTAGGAGAGGTCTCGCTTATAACCTTGCTGATGTAGGGATAATAACAAATATAACAAATGATCACTTGGGGTTAGATGAAATCAATTCAATTGAGGAGTTAAGCTTTGCAAAGGCATTAGTAGGTGAAGCAGTAAAAAAGGATGGCTTTGTAGTTATAAATGCTGATGATAAATACAGTAAAACTATAATAAACAGATTTGAAGCTGAAATAATATATTTCTCTAAGTATAAAGAAAATCCATTGATACAGGAAAATATATCAAAGGGGAAAATAGCTGTATTTATTGAAGATAACAAGATATGTGTAGTTAATAATCATAGAAAATATGATATAGTTTCAATAAAAGAAATGCCCATATCCTATGATGGAAAGCTTGAATATAATATTGAAAATGCAATGGCAGCTTGTGCAGGGCTTGTAGGATTAAATATTGATTATTGCATGATTTCAAAGGGATTTATGGACTTTAAATTAAATAGTGAACATAATAGTGGAAGATTTAATATATATACCTATGGAGATAGAAAAATAATTTTAGATTATGCTCATAATATTGAAGGATATAAAGCTATAATATCTTCTTTGAAAAAGATTAAAAAAGGAAATAATTTAATTGGGGTAATTGGTATTCCAGGAGATAGAAGTAATGATATAGGATATGAAATTGGGGAAATATGTGCTAATAATTTTGATAAAATAATCATAAAGGAAGATAAGGATAAAAGAGGAAGAAAGTCTGGAGAGGTTGCAGCTATATTAGAAAAGGCTGTATTAGATACGAAAAAAAATGCAAATTTAAAAGTGTGTTTAGATGAGGTAGAAGCATTAAAGAACGCTATAAGAATGAGCCAAAAAGGTGATATAATTATAGTTTTTTACGAAAAGCTAGAACCACTTTTGGATATTGTAAAAGGAGATTCCAAAGAATATATAGATGAATTAGAAATTACAGACAAGAAATGTGAAACTGTATAGTAATTTTAGGCATATAAAAAACTAATGAAGTAAAAAATCACTTGGGATTTGTTAGTTTTTAATATGCCTAAATCTTTTTCCTTAAGTTAATTAGACAAGATATTTTACCTATGATAAAATATTGTTAAAATGTGCTGAAAGGATATATGAAAATGAAGATTAAGGCTTATGCAAAAATTAATATTGCCTTAGATGTAGTAGGGAAAAGAGAAGATGGTTATCATTTGCTTAGAATGATAATGCAGAGTATAGATTTATATGACACAATTATAATTGATAAAGTAGATTCAGGAATAATATTAAAATGTAATAAACATTATGTTCCTACAGATGAAAGGAATTTAGCATATAAAGCAGCAAAGCTATTTATTGAAACTTATTCTATAAATCAAGGTGTTGAAATTGATTTGGTCAAAAACATACCAGTCTCAGCAGGACTTGCAGGTGGAAGCACTGATGCAGCAGGTGTGTTAAAGCTTATGAATACAATCTTTAATGTTAATGCTTCAGAAGAGGAATTAAAAGCTTTGGGCTTAAAGCTTGGAGCAGACGTGCCTTATTGTATAAGTGGAGGAACTGCATTATGTGAAGGTATTGGAGAAAAAATTACCCAACTAAAACCATTTAAAGATAAGATATTAATTTTAATTAAACCACCATTTGGAGTATCAACGAGAGAAGTCTATAAAGAATTTGACTTAAGCAGGGCGATTTTTCATCCTAGGATAGAAGAATTGATCAATGCTATGGAGAATGATGATATTTATTTTGTTGCAAATAATATGAAGAATTTATTAGAAAATGTAACACTTAAAAAGCATAGAACTATAACTAACATAAAAGAAGAAGTCAAATTAAATGGTTGTATTGGAACTATGATGAGTGGAAGTGGTCCTACAGTTTTTGCTTTCTTTGATGATATGTTAAAGGCTCAAATGTGTTATGACAATATGAAAAAGAAATATAAGGATGTATTTATAACTAGAACTATTTAATATAAAATTATTTTTAGATATAACGTATAAAAGCCTCCTAAGTGGTAATAATTTTAACTGCGAGGGGGTTTGTTTATGAGACAAATTTTAAGATTAAAAAGAATGATTTTTGTAGTTTTAATATGCATTATTATGAGCGTATTCCAAGGGTGTACAAGCATGGGGACAGACCCCTGGAACAATATGGGAAATAAAATGGTTAATACAGATGATGATTGTAAGGATGTAAATTCAAAAACTCAAAATAAAAATAGAATTCTAGATTATGATGAAGTTAAGAATAATTTAATAAGATTTCATGTTATTGCTAACAGTGATACTGAAGAAGACCAAAATTTAAAATTAAAAATAAAAAATAAAGTTATAGATTACTTATATCCTTATTTAAATGCTTCTGAATCCTTAGAAGAATCTAGAAATATTATAAAAGATAAGATGGAGCAAGTTAAAAAGCTTGCAGAAGAAGTAATTAAGGATAATAATTATAGTTATGGTGTAAAAACTGAATTATCAAGAGAAAACTTTCCAGAAAAGTCTTATGGGAAAATAACTTTGCCTCAAGGAAATTATGAAGCCTTTAGAATAATAATAGGGAATGGTCAAGGGAAAAATTGGTGGTGTGTAATGTTTCCACCATTATGCTTTGTAGATGAGACTAAGGCAGAGGTTGAATATGATAAAACAGAAAAGAAAATAAATTCTCAAAAGGGTGACTTTGATTTTAGCATAAATTTAAATGGAGAAGATGAAAAATCAAATAGTGGAGAGAAAAAATCAGAAACAATTGACAAGGAAAAGAATAGTAAAGATCAAGACCATAAAAAAGATAATAAGGACAATACAGAAAAGCAGACTAGTGATCAAGAAAAATCAGATAAAATAGATGCTGGAGATAAAGAGAAAGTACAGATAAAATTTAAAATAGTAGAATTAATAAAAAATTTATTTAATTAGGAGGTCACAACAGATGACAAGAGCATTAGCTATGGTTTCAGGCGGGCTAGATAGTATTTTAGCAGCTAAGTTGATTAAAGAACAAGGAATAGAAGTAATAGGAATTTGTTTTAGATCTTATTTTTTCAATGAAGAAAATGCAAAGAGAATGACAAAGCAGATAGATATACCTTTAGAGGTTATAGATTTTTCAAAGGAACATTTTGAGATGGTTAAAGACCCAAAGCATGGATGGGGGAAAAATATGAATCCATGTATAGATTGCCATTCTATGATGATGAGATATTCAGGTGAAATGCTTCAAAAATTTAATGCTGATTTTATTATTACAGGTGAGGTTTTAAATCAAAGACCTATGTCACAAAATAGATCTGCATTAGATGTTGTAAAAAAACAATCTGGTTTTAGTGATAAAATATTAAGACCATTATGTGCAAAAAATTTAAAAGAAACTCAAATGGAGATTGATGGATTAGTTGATAGAGAAAAACTTTTAAGTATTTCAGGAAGAAATAGAAAACCACAAATGGCATTAGCAGAGCAATGGGGAATAAAGGATTATCCATCTCCAGCAGGAGGCTGTAAATTAACAGAACCAAATTATTCAATAAGATTAAAGGAAACTATAGATAGAAAAGAAGTGGTTTCTGAAAAAGACCTACACTTATTAAAATTTGGAAGACATTTTATAACAGACAATAAAACGAAAATCATAGTATCAAGAACTGGAGAAGAAGGAGAAGAATTAAAGAAATTATTAAACAACAAGGATATAATGTTTATAACTTGTAATTTCAATGGTGCTATGGTTATAATTCCAGAAGGTGAGACTCCAAACGATGAAGATTTAACATTTGCTTGCAGATTGGCTGTTAGATATAGTAAAGGCCGAGATGAAGCTTTGGTTAAAGTTAAATTTGGTAAAGTATCAACTGAATTTACTGATACTAAGGAAGTAAATTCTATGACTCAAGAAGAGTTGGACAAGTATATAGTTAATTAGAATATTATTATTTTTATTTAGTTAATATTATATATTGGTATGTGTGTTGAAAAATGATTTTTTATAAATTGATTAATGCTATCTAAGGTCATTTTGGTTTCTTGTTCCAATATATGCATATATAAATTTGTGAACATAAAGTATATAATTAATAAAATAACGTGAATTTAAAATTTTGGAGGGAAATTAATGAACAAAAAAGCAGTTATCACCGTTGATAGTGCTATTTTTAATGAAGAAGAGGATACAATAAGCGTAGTTACACCTGGAGATTTTTGTGAAACAGAATATGGTTATAAGGTACAGTATGATGAAACAAAGATTTCTGGAATGGAGGGTACTAAAACTACGATTTTAATAAGAAAAGATTCTTTTGATTTAATAAGAGAAGGTACTACAGAAACTAAAATGGAATTTGAAAATAACAAAACAACAACATCCTTATATAAAACACCTTATGGTGTAATGGACATTAGAATAGATACTAGAAAGCTAAAAATCAATGTTAGTGAACAAGGTGGAAATATTGATGCTCTTTATGTGCTAGAAATAGGTGGACAACCTGCCATGAAAACTAATTTATCTATTGATATAAAAGTTAATTAAAAATACTTCAAATGAAAAATAAGCAGCCATTTTAAATCCAAGTGATTTTAAAAACTGCTTATTTACGTTTTTATCAAGGAAAGATATTTACGAAAAAACCTTTACATATTTGCTTTGGCTAATGCTGTTAGGAACATATGGAACTTACTGTATTTAAAACAGGTTTCTTTTTAAAAGCAAGCAATCTCATTAATTCAACAATATCCTCTTCAGTTTTTGGCCTGTAATTAATCCAACCACCATCACTGCAAGGATATTTATCTTTCCACAATTCTTTTGTTAAAGGGAGACCTTCCTCAATTAGCTGATTGAGTTTTTCTTTATTAGTTGAACTTAATTGGAGCATTACATCTATTTGACCTTTTTCGAAAAATACATAACATAAGTGTTTTGTTTTGTGAGAATATTTATACCCCCATCCATAATTATTTCCAAACGGAAATTTCAATTCTTTTTTCATATCATATTGCTTTGAAAAAGCTTCATCAAATTTAGTAAGCAGAAGTTGTCCAGTATTCCCAATGTGTTTAAAGATTTCAGCTTTTGTTGGTGTAAAATTCTTATCTAACATTCTACTAACCATAATAATTTCTCCAATCATAATTTATATAAATTTTTAATTATATGCTTTCATGTTCTTAGATTATAAGAAAGAAATTTGATTTATAAATTATACTTTGAATTTCCTATTTTAAGTTGTTCTATAGATAATATGCTGTGATTAAAATAAATATACTTGAAAAAAGTAAAGCTGAGTTAAGAAGCTTTTTAATATTTACTTCAGGCTTATTTTTTATATCTTCATGTTCATATGCTTTAAAATCAATATTAGATACATATTGAGAGTTAACTTGCCCTAAAGAGCTAAGTGAAAGTCCTAATGAATTACCAGATATATTTATGAATAATTCAATTATAAATACGATTAATCCTAATAGGAAAGCTGTATCTTTTAAGGTGTAAGAATAAAAGTGTGAAATAAAGAATGAAATTAATCTAAGTATAAAATAATTAATAAAGATAATTGAAATAAACTTTAGAAATTTTAATTTTTTCATAAAATCACTCCGTAAAATCTAATCTTGATATTCTAATATATCACCAGGCTGACATTCTAATTCACGGCAAATAGCTTCAAGAGTAGAAAATCTTATAGCTTTTGCCTTGTTGTTTTTTAATATAGATAAATTTGCATTTGTAATGTCTATTCTTTCTGCTAATTCTGTAAGTGAGATTTTTCTTTTTGCCATCATAACGTCTAGATTTATAATAATACCCACCGTTTCACTCCTTTAAATAGTAAGATCGTGTTCATTCTTTAGTATAACAGCTTTTTCAAATATTTCAGCTAAAACAAAAGCCATACAAGTTATTACAAGATATATTAGGAAACTTCCTTTAATAGAACCATATTTATTTGCAAACAGTTCAAAGTTACTTGGAACTCTATAATTAATTATAGCATCAGAAATTGAAATAACGATCATATAATATGTTAAGCAGACCAATAAATAAATAATTATTTGTATTGAAAATTTATACACAAACGGCGCTATCATAAACATTAATAAAAATAATCCTGCAGAAAACTGTGAAATGTTTAATAATGCCCTTAAAAATTTTAAAGCAAAATGCTTTTTCATAAATAAACCACTCCTTATAAAATATGGTATTAATAATATATCACTAATTTTATTAGAAAACAATACATATTTATTGTTTTTCGATAAAAATGTTATTGAAATATGTATAAAAATAGTAAGTTAAAAATTTACAGTCATAAGGAAAATTTAAGAAATTAATGTAAGTATATTAAGATTTGAAGCTTATAATTTCATATATAGTTAGTAATTTTATAATAAATGGAAAATGGGGAGGAAATATTGTGAAAAGAATATTAGTTTTAGGAATTATAAGTATAATAACACTTTCAATTATAGGATGTGATGCAAATTCAACTACACAAAATTCTAAGTCTAATTATGAAAGTAATAATATAAGTGCTGAAATAAGCAATAGCTCAGATAATAATGACAATAAAGCAGCAGCAACTGAAGATATAAGTATTACTATAAATAGTAATGAAACAATAGATGAAAAGATTGCCATGGAAGAAATAAATGATGTTAATATTGAAGTTTCAGCCGCCAAGGTATCTATTAAATCATATGATGGTGAAGAAATAAAGATAACTGGTAAGCTTTCTGAAAAAAGTAAAGGCATGACTATTAATAAAAAGAATTCAAAATTTGAAATTATTGAAAAGGGATATAATGTAGTGGGGTCCTTTAAAAGTGATGATGATAAATCTGTAATTGATGTTTTAATTCCTTCAAAATTTAAAGGAAATCTTACTTTTAAACAAGGTGCGGGATTAGCTGATATAGAAGGATTAAAGGTAAAAAACATTGATATTTCAGGAGGAGCTGGCAAATTGCAATGTAATGAAGTTAAATTTGATAAATTAAATTTGAATTCAGGAGTAGGAATGGTTGATTTGAATTTAAATGAGAAATGTGGCGATATTGCAATAAACGGAAGTATTGGTGAAACTAACATTAGGATGGCAGAAGTAGGTGGTAATCTTAAATATAGAGGAGGAGTTGGCAATGTTAATATTACAATTCCTAAGAATTCACCAGTTAAGTTTGATGTGGAAAAGGGAGTTGGAAGCTGTAAAATTGATGCAAAAACTTCAAGTGAACAAACCTATACCTTTGATTTAAAAGCTGGAGTAGGTTCCATAAATATACGAAATTAATAAATTAAATGGATTTTTCTATAAATGAAAACTGGTAGAAGGTAGAGAAGACTATTAAAAAGCTTATATTTTAAAGGGATTTTCAGAGATTGGATGAAAAAGTAGGAGATTAGTATTTGATGTAGTTGACTATAAAGAAAATGAGAATTGAAAAAGTAAAACTACTAGAATAGGTTTTTTACTCATAATCATATTGATCCAAAAAAATAGCAAGTAAAATTGATGAAGATATTTTACTTGCTATTTTTTATATTTTAAATTTTATTAGTTCCAAAAGGTAAGTAGATTAAATTCAAATAAAATATGGTTTTAGCAGATAAAGTAAATTCGCCATTAACTTTTATGAATTAAAAAGAATTCATAAATGCGAGATATTCCTCATAATCCTGTCTCTTTTTATCTAAATAATTTTGAAAATTTCTTATGATATTTCTATCAGAGCTGGTCATAATTTCATGCTTACACCATTTTCTATAATTATCATATCTATATTTAGCAGCTTGTGAAGATAAGGCACAAAAAATTTCTATATCATATGAACATCTAACATTTAATTTTTTTAATATAATTGGATTTGATAGTAAAAGCCCAGTGAAATGATTGGCTTCTGCTTCTTTAAATCTATATTCTTCTTCAGTTAAATTTTTCGAAAATAATTTTGTATTATTTGAATAATGTCGGCATAAAATATGACCTAATTCATGGGTTAATGTCCATCTAATTCGTCCTTCAGATTTATCGTCTAAATCATTGTAATAAATAATATATCTATCTAAAGGCTTAAAATAGTCAGTACACCCTTCTTCAGAGGTTAATATTTCAAAAGTTTCTTCTTTAGTTAAGTTATGACCAATCATAAATTGATGATAAGAAACTATTTTTATATTATCGAAAGAATTAATTATTTTAAATATATCTATAGGAAATTCAGTGATATTTAATTTTATATAAATATCATTAACAATATTTTTTATGTATTTATATCTAATCGTCAAAGTACTCATCAAAAGCAGATCTCAGAATATTCATCATTTTTTCTTTATTTTTAGGATCCATTTTCTTTCGAGCTCTTTCAATTCTTCTTATATCATCATCAATTTCTAGTATAGATTCATCAGTGTTATCATTAGTAGATTTGGCCGTGTCGGTAGAAAGTAAATAGTCAACGGTTGTATTTAAGGCTTGAGCTAGTTTTATTAAAGTATCGTTGCTGGCACCTTGTTTATTTCCTTCTATCATACCTATGGCTGATTGGCTGAGTTCAATAGATGCAGCTAATTCTTGTTGAGTGAGCCCTAAATTTTTTCTTAGCTGCTTAACTTTATCACCTAACATATAATCACCTCTTACTGATAATTTTATCATGTTTACTGATAAAATCAATGGAGATTTTAAGAAAATGAAAGATAATGGAAGGAATAGTCATATATTTATTAAAAATATCAGTATTTATAATGCGAACATACTTTCGTATTATCAGTTTTGCTGATAAAATAATATTATGTTAATGAGGAGAAAACTAGATTAGTTAATAAAAATAAATATATAAAGAGTAGGAGCTGAGAAGTGGGAATGAAATTAACACCAATAAGATTAAGAAGATTAAAATTGGGTTTTAATAGTGAGGAGGTCATAGAGTTACTAGACATAAGTAAAAGTACTTTTTATAAATTGGAGCAGGGCTGGGCAAATCCTTCACCAAAGTTAATCAAAAGGATAGCTGAAATTTATGAATGCACTACTGATGATATATTTAGGGATTTAAAGATAAGTGGAAAGAAGAAAGACTAACTAATAGGTATAGTTGTACAAGTACAAGTTACTTCAAAATAACTTGTGAGATTATAAGATAAATGGCGAGTTAAATTAAGTTAGAAAAATATAAAATTTTAAGGGGGTATTTATTATGAATAATACTATAGATAAAGTAAGAAGATATAAGGAAATGTTAGCCGATATTGCAGATATAAACATAAGAGTTCAAGAATTGGAAGAAGAAATCTTAGGAACAAGTGGACAAAGCATGGAAGAACGAACAGGAAAAACTTATAAGATTACTTCTAGTGTTGAGCAGCAAGCAGAACTTTTAATGGAAAGGAAAGAGCAATTATATAGAGAACAGGCAGCTAAAAAAAGAGAACTAGAAAGAATAAACAATGCAATGACAATATTGACAGAAGAAGAAAAGGATATAATACAAATAATTCATATAGAACGTAGAAAATATTATGTTGTGCAAGATAAATTAAATTTATCTTACCAAAGAATCAAGCAATTGGAGAAGCAAGCAGCTAAAAAAATGGAAAGGTATGTTTCATAGCAAATTTTGTTGTATTAAAGAGAGAGTATTTAATCAAGACTAAAAATTACCATTTTGCGATAAATTGATTGTAAAATAGTATAAATCTTGTTAATATTGTTACAATCCTTAAGGACAATTTACCAAACAAAATATTAAGATGTATAAAAATGAAATACGAGGGGTGATATTAAAATGAGTAGCAAATTGAAACAAAAAATTGTGTTGATTTTTGCAAAATTAATGTGCTTTTCCATCTTGTTTACATCGTTTTCAGTAAACGCACAGGCAGCCTCCAAAACAATCACATCAAATGGTGTTGGTACTCATGGTGGTTATGACTATTCACTATGGAAGGATTATGGGAATACAAGTATGACTCTTAATGACGGTGGAACGTTTAGTTGTCAGTGGAGTAATATTGGGAATGCCCTATTTCGTAAAGGCAGGCTATTCGACAAAACCAAGACTTACTCACAGCTTGGAAATATATCAGTAAATTACGGTTGTAATTATCAACCATCTGGTAATTCATATTTGTGTGTTTATGGATGGTCGACTAGTCCATTAGTAGAATATTATATCGTAGATAGTTGGGGCAGCTGGAGACCACCTGGAGCAACATCAAAGGGAACCGTTAATATTGATGGCGGTACGTATGATATATATGAAACTACTAGAGTTGATCAACCTTCAATTGAAGGAAACAAAACTACTTTTAAGCAGTATTGGAGCGTTCGTCAATCAAAACGTACAAGCGGAACTATATCTGTTACAAAGCATTTTGACGCATGGGCAAATAAAGGAATGAAATTGGGCAAAATGTATGAAGTTGCATTCAATGTAGAAGGATATCAAAGTAGTGGAAAAGCAGATGTGTACAGTATGTCAATTAATATTGGTGGAAAATAACAACAATAATTCAGTAAATTTTTATTAGTGCCTTACATTCAATAATACATTAACCTGCAAGTAACTTAATTGTTACTTGTGGGTTTCTTTTCGTTAAATAAGAATTTAATTTTTTTAGATGCACAATTATTCAAGCCAAAAATACAAATTAGATTCCCCAATATATATAAACGACCGTCTCAGCTCTCACAAGTCATATTAAATTTTGGAGGAAAGTTTGATTAGATTGCTTTTATATTACTAATTACTTATAAATAATATATTCAAAATTATTAAGGCTGCAATTTATATGATGCATTCATTATTAATTGGAGAAAAAAATAAATATATGAATTTAAGTGAAATATGAAGCTATAAAATGTCCTAAATAGCGCTGGTATAGAAAAGTTATAGAAAAATTATAGGTATATTAGATAAAGTGTATAAGAAAATAATAATAATACGTAATATAATAGTAAGTGAGAAGAAAAGATAAATTTCAAACATTATTATTTATTAAGCATTAAAAACCAAAGCAAATAAAAATAATTAAAGCAATTATATATGTTGGAAATAAAAATATAAAGATAACTAAAACGAAACATGTAGATATTAATATTACAAAACAATTATTTCTTATCATATATATTTGATCTATTTAAAGAACTCTTAGGAATAGGGGTTCTTTTTATGTTGAAAAAATATCTTGAACTCAAAGCAAGGTACTTTGAATTTATAAAAAAATGGTACTTAAGGAAAGGGGGAGAAATTTGCAGTATAAGTTTTTATTAATCCTAAATTATAACTTATAAAATTATAGGAGGAGGTTCATGATTAATGAATTGATTAATTCAATTAATGGAATGTTAATTGAAAAATTCCCAAACACAAAAGTATATACATCAAAGTTAGAGAAGGATTTTGCAAGACCTTCTTTTTTTATTCATTTCATTACTAGCAGGCAGATAGATTTAAATAGAAATAGTTATTTAAATATAATAACTATGAAAATTATTTATTATCCACCATTAGATGAATCTATGAATGTTGACTTGATAGCACAAAATGAAGTTTGGGATATTATGCGGGAAACCTTCAGCAGTGGATATATAAAGGTTTTAGATAGAGCTGCAAAAATAAGAAGGTTAAGAGGCAGGGCAAAAAATACAGAAATACATCTCAAGCTTAAGCTAGAATTTACTGAAGATAGAATCTTTAATAAATCTCAAAGTCCTAAAGCTGAAAAAATTAATCTAAATTTTTAAGGAGGAATAGAAAATGGGAGAACCATCAATTGAAATTGTATTTAAACAAGCAGGAATAACTGCAATAAAAAGAGGAGAAAGAGGAGTAGTAGTACTTATATTAAAGGATACTATGCCAACATCCTATAGTAATCCAATCAAAATGGAGACTATAGATGAAATTCCAGAAGGCTTATCAGATTTTAATAAAGAACAAATTAAACTTGCTATGATAGGATATCAAAATCCACCTAAGAAAGTGCTTGCTTATGTAATAGCACCAGATTCACATGATTATTCTGATGCTCAAAGCCACCTAGAAACAATAAAGTGGGATTATGTAGTAGTGCCAGGAATTGGTTTAACAGCAGATGGTAAGGTGGATACAGAAGCAAATATTACTGCAAGAGCAACAGATTTTGCTACTTGGATTAAGCAATTAAGAAGTACTAAGGATATTAAAGTAAAAGCAGTACTTCCTCATTGTCCAGCAGATAATGAAGGAATTATCAATTTTTCTACTGATGATATAAAGACAGCAAATAAAACTTATACTGCAGCAGAATACTGTTCAAGAATTGCAGGGATGCTGGCAGGAACACCACTAACTATTAGTGCTACTTTTGCACCACTTGCAGAAGTTGTCGATGTTCCACATTTAAAGAAAGAGGAAAGAGATGCTGCTGTTGATGCAGGTAAATTAATCTTATTTAATGATGGAAAGAAAGTTAAGATTGATAGAGCAGTAAACAGTTTTGTTACTACAATTGAAAATAAAGGCGATGATTTTAAGAAAATTAAAATCGTAGATATTATGGACTTAATGCATGATGATATTAAGACAACAGCTGAAGATAGTTATATTGGTAAATATCCAAATGATTATGACCATAAGTGCTTACTTATTACAGCTATTAATGGCTATTTTGAAGGGTTAGAATTGGATGGATTACTTGATAGCAGCATTGAAGGTCAAAATAAAGCTGAAATTGACTTAGAAGCGCAAAAAGTTTATTTAAAAAGTCAAGGAATAGACATTGGAGCAATGAAGGATCAAGAAATAAAAGAAAGTAATACAGGTTCTCAAGTATTCCTTAGAGGACAAGCTATTATTTTAGATGCAATTGAAGATATTAAATTTCAAATATATATATAGGAATATAGGAGGGATTATTTATGCCACAAGCAAAACAAGTTATAAACGGAACATGGGGAGAAGTTTGGATCAATGGAGAATACGTTTCAGAGGTATCAGCTCTTCAAGCAAAGGTTACTTTAACAAAGGTAGATGTTAATTTTACAAGAGATTTATGGAAAAGAAGTAAAGTAACAGGAATAGAAGGAAAGGGAACATTGAAATTACACCACGTATCATCAAGGATGGCAATTTTAATGAAGGATAACATTAAACAAGGAAAGCAAACAGTATGTACTATTATATCTAAATTAGCAGATCCAGATGCATTGGGAGCTGAAAGAGTAGTGCTTAAGGATGTTACTTTTGATGAATTAACAGTAGCAGATTGGGAAGTTAAAAAGAATGTTGAAGAAACACTTCCATTTACTTTTTCAGGATATGATTTCTTAGACTTAATAGAGCCACAATAAGGCACAATCAAAAAATAACAAGTCAATTTGCCAGTCTATTTTCCATCATAGAGGAAGCTCGACTCGCTACGCTCACTGAGTAAGCGATTCACACAAAATCATAGATTTTGGTTCTCTGCTCATTGGCAAATTGACTTAATAGGCCCGCTATCAGGGCAATTTGCCTTCTTGTCTGATGACAAATAGTCATGGCAACTTCGAACTTGCTTATTTATTTTCAGGTGCCTAAAAGGCTTTAAATTAAGTATTGATAAATTGTAATTAGATACATGTTTATTCTAATAGAATTAAGTTAAAAAACATATGTCTAGTTATTAAAAGGTTAAAAAATTTTATTTAAACTATTATAAGAAAGTGGAGATGAATATTATGAATTTAGTTGAACAATTATTAAAAGTAGATGCTGGTAAAATTGAGGTGCCATCAAAGGAGGTAAAACTTAAACTTGCTAAATTAGGCAACACTGAAATCACATTCACTTGTAATGCTATTTCAATGGAAAGATATAATGAAATCCAAGAAAGAGTTCTTCAAGTAGATAAGAAAGGAAATATTCAAGGTTTTGCTACAGCACAAGCAAAAATAGAAACAGTTTTAGCAGGGGTTTCAGAACTTAGATCTGAAGAGCTTATGAAACATTTTAAAGCCCCAACGCCAAAGGAACTCATGAATAAAATATTTCTACCTGGTGAAGTTGATATTTTAGCAGATACTGTAACAGAAATATCAGGAGTAGAATCCACCTCAAATAAAAAAGAAGACATAAAAAACTTATAAGCACTGATGAAACTGTTAATCTTCTATATCACTGTTGGAAGCTACATGATAAGTGGCCAGCGGAGACTTTAAATAGAGGATTTGGAGAAAAGATTATCATCAGTGCTTTTATTGAACAAGAAATTGAAGAAAAAATGAAACAAATGGAAGCCTTGTATTCAGGGGGTGATGATTAATGGCGTTTGAACTAGATTCAGCATTGTTAAAAGTTATTGATGGAGCTCAAAAAGCTCAAAAGCATCAGAAAGTATGAAAGCAATATCTAAAGCGTCAGAATCAGTAAGTAAACTTGAAAGTAGCATTAAAGATACAAGAGATGCAATAGGAAATACAACCTCAGCTGTTTCTAATTTTATACAAGCATGTACAGATAATACCGGAGAAAGATCTTTTCAAAATATTGGAGAGAAAGCTAATGATGTAGTTAAATCAATATCTAATGTATCAAAAACAGTTAATGACATGAAAACTAATTTTAAGAATACAAAAGCTGAGATTGAAAATGTAAAAAACACTGCATCAAATTTATATAAGACTTTTGCAAGTACAGATTTGGGTAAAAAATCCATTAATTTTATAGGGAAACAGGCTTCCAAGGTATCTCAAAAATTTCCTAAATCAAATGGAGGTAAAGGTTCAGGAGTTTTGAATGCTGGAAGGGAATCAATAGGAAAAGTTGTTGATGGAGTTCAGAAAACTAAAAAGGCAATAGAAGGTTTAGCGCCAATAGGTTCAAAAGCATCGGAAAGTGTACAAGCAATATCTAAAGCGTCAGAATCAGTAGGTAAAGTTAAAAACAGCTTTAATGATACAAAAGATGCAGTAGGAAATGTAAGAACCTCTGTTTCAAATTTAATACAAGCATTTACAGATAACAGTGGGGAAAGATCTATTGGAAATATTGGAGAGAAAGCTAAAGAGGTAGTTAAATCAGTATCTAATGCATCAAAAACAGTTGAAGATTTGGCAACTAATTTTATAAATGCAAAAGATGAGATTATTAATGTAAAAAGTACTGTATCGGATTTGTTTAAAACCTTCAAAGATAATGATTTGGTTAAAAAGGCCACTAACGGTATAGGAAAACAAGCTTCAAAAGTAGCTCAAAAAATTCCTAAATTAAATAGAGCTAAAGCATCAAAGACTGCACAATCAGCTGGAATTGGTGGTAAAGTGTCAAATGCCGTGAATATAGCTAAACAATCAATGGGAAAAGTTGGTGCGTTAACTCCTTCTCTATCAGCACCATTACAGGGGCTAGCTGGAAGTTTTGAAAAAATTAAAGGAGTAGTATCAAAGAGCTTTTCATCTATATTTGGAATTTTTACTAAATTGCCATTACCTCTTCTAGTAGTAATTGGAGTAGTTGGATTGTTAGCAGCAGCATTTGCTACAAATTTTGGTGGAATAAGAGATATAGTTATGGGAGTATTTAATAAAATTTCAGGTGCTGTAAAAGCTGCAATAGACATCTTCAAGAAAACAGGAAGCGCTGCTCAAGGAATAGGAGCATTATTTACTAATTTATTTGGAGCTAAGGTTGGAAATATTGTGACACAGACAATTAATAAAATAATAGCAGTAGTTAAATCAGTAGTAACATTTATTCAAGCTAATATGCCTAAAATAAAGAGTATAATTGAAAATGTATTTAAAGGAATTCAATCAGTTTGGAATTCTATTTTAAAGCCAGTTTTGTCTTTTGCAATTCAAATCTTCGGTAAGTTAATAAGCTTTGTAATATCTAACTGGCCACTTATAAAACAAACTATTACAATAGTTATGACTGCTATTAAAACTGTTATTACAACAGTTTTAAATGTAATAATGTCTTTTTGGAATGCTCATGGGCAAACTATAAAAACAGTTGTAGGTGCAGCTTTTAATAATATAAAAACAATAATTTCAACTGTACTTAGTGTAGTTACAGGAGTAATTAAAACTGTGATGCAAATTATAAATGGAGATTGGTCAGGTGCATGGAATACTATAAAAAGTACTGTAGGAACAGTATTTAATGGAGCTGTAGACATAGTGAAAAATATTATAACAGCTATAGGTGCAGTCTTTAAAGATATGGCCAAAACTGCAATTACTTGGGGAAAAGATTTTGTTGATGGAATTATAAATGGAATAAAATCTAAAATTGAAGGAATTACTGAAGCAGTTACAGGAATTGCTGATAAAATAAGATCCTTCCTTCATTTTTCAGTTCCAGATCAAGGTCCGTTAATGTTAGCGGCTTAATGCAGCAATGTATTTCGAAAAACCATGTGAACCTATAAATATAGGGTGTGTATGATAAAAAAAATCATATGCTAACGATGAAAACTAAGTTTTATTTGTTTAAAATAAATATATAAAAGGTATACTATATAAATAAAATAGATTAATAATTAAGGTGTGTTTATTATGATAAAAAAGACACATGAACAATTTTGCAATGAAGTTTATTCACTATCTAAAAATGAATATACAGTGCTTGGTCATTATGAAAAAAATTCTATAAAAATTAGAATGAAGCATAATGAATGTGGATATGAATATGAAGTGTTACCAAGTAATTTTCTAAAAGGTAGAAGATGTCCTAAATGTTTTGGAACTCCTAAGAAAACTACAGAGAAATTCATGGAAGAAGTTTTTAGAAAATTTGGCGATGAGTATAAAGTTTTAGATGAATATAAAACTAATAACGATAAGATACTTATTAAACATGCTAAATGTAATTATAAGTGGTATTCACTTCCAAGACATTTATTATCCGGTCATTTATGTCCAATGTGTGGTGGTAATTTAAAAAAGGATACAGACAAATTTAAGAAACAGATATTCCATATATATAAAGATAAAATAATTATAATTGGAGAGTATAAAAATTCAAATACTAAAATTAAAGTTAAATGTTCCGTTGATGGTTACGAATGGGAAGCATATCCTTATAATCTACTAAAAGGATCTAGTTGCCCTAGATGTAAAGGCAATGAGAGATATACTACAAAAAGGTTTGAAGAAAAAATATTTGATTTATATAATGATGAATATAGTATTTTGGATCAATATGTTAATAGTAAGAGTAAAATACTTATAAGGCATAATAAGTGCAATCATACTTGGAGAGTAAGTCCTTCAAGTATATTAAGTGGGTATGGGTGCCCTAAATGTAATGAGAGCCGTGGAGAAAAGAAGATTTGCGCTTATTTAGAGAAGAAAAAAATAAAATATATTCAGGAATATAAGTTTTGTGATTGTAAATATAAAAGATTATTACCATTTGATTTTTATTTACCAGATTATAATATTTGTATTGAGTATGATGGTGAGCAACATTTTAAAGCATATAGATTTTCGGATAGAGAAAAGGCAATAAAAAAATTAAGCATAATACAAATTAGAGATGAAATTAAAACAAACTATTGCAAAAGTAATAATATTACATTGATTAGAATACCTTACACAGAATTAAAGAATATAGATAATTTTTTAAAGAGTGCAATACCATAGCACTCTTATTATTTTAAACAAATATAAATATGTCAATATCGTGCCAAGCCTAGAAATAGGAAGGTGTAACGACTATTCCGAGAGGAAGTACATTCTACGTGAAAATCGTAGTTTGGAAGTGCATGGGCTCTTTTTAAGAGCATGAGATAGTCTAATCCGATTCTTAATCATACAAAGCAAAATAACAAGCCAATAAAACTAATATATTAATTCGCTTTTCTTAGTATGATTAAAATGAATGTTAAAGTATTCCGAAAGGAACGGTATAATTTTGTAACAGATTACGAAACCTGGATGCCAGACTTTATGAAGGGCATGGGAACTGGTATTAAAGTTAATACTCATTTAGTAACTGATCCTGTCAAAGACCTTTCTGTTGGTATTAAAACCAATATGAATAAGAATTTATCTGGTGGAAGCAAAGCTGTAGGCGTAAACTCAATAGCAACAGGAGCAGCTAAGGAAGACTCAGGACAAAATGGTTTTGCAATAACAATAGCAAAACTAGCGGATTCTATAATAATTAGGGAAGAAGGCGATATAGATAAAATTGCTACAGCACTAGCAAACAAATTAACTCAAACAGCACTTGGAATGGGATAGGAGGTATTTTTATATGATAGAATTTTGGTTTAATCAAGGGAGAACCTGGCTGCAACTGCCAGTACCACCTTCTAGTTATTCGCTTAAATTAGGTAATAATAATTCAGTAATTAATGTTGAATCGATTGGAGAAGTAAATATATTAGGAGACTCAAAGCTTTCAGAGATATCTTTTGAAGGCTTTTTTCCTGCACAAGAATATAATTTTTGTGCATATTCAGATATTCCTACACCTTTTGAGTGCGTAGCACAAATAGAAAAGTGGAGGAAAAGTAAGAAGCCTATAAGGGTAGTTCTCACAAATACACCTATTAATGATTTATTCTCAATAGAAACCTTTGAATATGGTGAAAGAGATGGTACTAGAGATGTATATTTTACTTTGAATTTGAAACAATACAAGGTAATCAAATTGAATCAAAAGCTTGTAGGTAAATGGGGGGCAAGTTTTAGTTTTACAGATTCAAATAATATATTGGGTGGTAACGTATGATTAAATTGTTAGATAAAAAAGCTAAATGCCAATATATCTTTAAGATATTAGGTGAAGAATATGATTAAAATATATAGTTTATATGATGGCTGGAATTTAACAGATATAACCCCAGTATGTAAAAGTGTTGAATTATCAGCATCTGTAGATCAGCCAGCCAGAAGATGTTCATTTAGTATGATTTATTCAATATTAGATGAAAAGCAGCCTAGAGTTCAAATAGGTCCAGGTACCTTAATTAGCATTGTTGAAGAGGAGCATGGAGAGATCTTTAGAGGAGAAGTGGTGGATAGAACCTTAGGCAGCTCAAATCAGGAGGAAACCTTCACTTGCTATGACTATATGAGATTTATTATGAATTCATCAACGAGCATGAATATTAAAAATATGCCACCTGAAAATGTTGCAGCTAAAGCTTGTGAAGAGGTCAATATAAAACAAGGGAATATAGTAACTACAGGTGTTCCAATCAATAGATTATGTTTAGATAAAACCTATTATAACATAATAATGCAGTGTTATAGCGAGGTAAGTAAACTAAATGGAAAACAATATATTCCTATAATGAAAGCTGATCAATTAAGCATAATTGAAAAAGGACAAGTTATTTCAAATTACACACTTCAATCCAGTAATAAGGATGTATACAACAATAACATTATAGATTTGAATTATAAAGATTCTTTGGAAAATATGGTGAATAGGGTTGTTATGTTTGATGTTAATGGAAATTATGTAGATAAAGTTGAAAATACAGAAGCTATAAAAAACTATGGTGTTTTCCAAACAAGTTATGGAGTAGAAGATGATAAGGATAATTATACAGTAGCGAAAAATAAATTATATGGCTTCAATGAAGAAATATCAATTGAAGCTATTGGGGATTATAGCTGCATAACAGGATATGCAGCTAAGACCAAGATATGGTATTTAGGTTTATTGCAAAATGCTACAGTATATATCAATGCAGATTCTCATACTTGGGAATGTGGAACAGGAAAATACACTATGAAGCTGACAGTAAGTTTAACAAATAAAATGGATTTACAGGAGGTGGATAATTAATGGATCCTTATGTGAAAATTTTAAATTTAATGACAAAGAAAGGTGCAGAATCTAATCCATTAAGCATTTGTATTGGAAAGGTTATATCGCCGCCCCCTGAAATTATAATCCAAACAAATAATATACAGCTATATAAGGATGATCTTTATATAGCTGATTATTTATTACAAGGATATTCTCGAAATGTATCCATAGCGCCTAATTGTACAGGAAATATAATAACAGCTAAGGATACAATTAAAGTTGGTGACGAACTTGCGGTTTTACCTACGGTGGATAATCAAACATGGATAATACTTTGTAAGGTGGTGAAATGTGATGGTTAACATATTGCCAGAAGCTAATTCAAATTTAGCAAATGTAATTGCTTCATTTACAGCAGAGGAAACAGAAGTAAGAAGTATCCCAAAGGAGTATGCTTGGGATTTTGAAAAGAATGATTTTAAGCTAAAGGATGGAAAGTTTCAAATAGTAGAAGGAATAGAGGCTTTAAAGATTTGGATATGGAAAGCTCTTAAAACAAGTAAATATATTTATCCAATTTATAGTGACAAATATGGACAGGAATTTGAGCAGTTGGTTGGAAAAGGGATTAGTAAAAGCTTGGCTGAAAGTGAGGCGGAAAGATTAACTTTAGAATGTTTAAAAGAAAATGAACACATTCTAGGTATTAGTAATTTTAGGGCTGATAAAAGTAATGATATATTAAAAATTACATTTACAGCAATAACTGATTGTGGGGAGGTGATAATTGATGTATGAAAATAATACAGAAAAAGTTTTAAAAGAGGAAATGCTAAGTAGTATTGATTCAGGTATATCCAAAAGTGAAGGATATTTTGTTTATGATGCAATTGCACCAGCTGCAAAAAAAATATCAGAATGTTACACTGCTTTAAATACAATTTTAAAATTAATGTTTGGAGATCCAGCACCAGATATTCCTCAAGAAGATTACGATAAATTTATAGATAAAGATGCAGCAAGACATGGATTAAAGCGAAAACAAGGAATACATTCAATAGGTGAAGTAACCTTTACTGGTATTGATAATTCTATGATTAATGAAAACAGCATTGTCCAAACTATTGAAGGATTAAGATACCAAGTAACAGCTCAAGGGAAAATAGTAAATGGTAAATGTACTTTAGGAATTAAAGCAATGGAAATTGGCTCAAAATATAATGTACCATCAAATACTATAGTTCAAATTCCAATTAAAATTAATGGAATAATTAGCGTAAGTAATGTAAATCCAACTACTAGTGGTACTGATACAGAAACTAGTGAGGAACTGCTTGTAAGAATAATATCAAAAGAAAGAGATGAAAGTAGTAGTGGAAATGTATATGACTATGAAAAATGGGCAATGGAAGTGTCTGGTGTTGAGTCTGTTAAGGTAAAACCACTTTGGAATGGAAATGGCACTGTAAAAATAATAGTTGCAGGAGACAATAGCACTCAATTAGATGATACTATACTTCAAAAAGTAAAAGAATATATTGACCCACACGATGGACAGGGATTTGGAAAGGCTCCTATAGGTGCTACGGTTACTGTAATATCAGTGACTCCTATAAAAATAGATGTAAAAATTCAGGGGTTAATCATAGAGAATAAATTCAGTTTGGAAGATGTACAGATTAATATTAAAAAATCACTTGATTCATATTTTAAAAAGTTACCAGCTGGAGGCACTGTTAAGATAAATGCTGTTGAAGCTGTAATAATGATGACAGAAGGAGTGAATGATCTAGCTTCAATAAAGATAAATGATCAAACCCAAAATATACGAGTTCTTGATGAAAATAAAGCATCTTTAGGAGGTATAACTTATGAATAAGCTGCCTTTTAGAAGATGTTATTTATTATGGGGAGAGGTTATTTATGAGTAAGGAATCAGAAGTGAATTTATTTATAAATAAAGCCCTAAAAAATGAAGCAGAAAATATTAATTGTGCAGAAAAATTAAAGAGCTATGTTCCTGAAGAAATACAAAATAGTTATGTTTTTAAGGAAATATTTAAAGCATATGGAGATATGTTTGAGAAATTAGAAGTAGATATTTCAGATTTATTTTTGCAAATCCTGCCTCAAACGGCTTCGGAATGGGGAATAAGTCTTTGGGAAAAGCGTATTGGTTTAACAACTAATAATTCAAGATCGCTTGTGGAAAGAAGAGCTAGAGTGTTAGCAAAGCTTATAAATAAAAGTACAACTACAGTTAGAGTAATACAGGAAATTTGTAAAATCTACTTTGAAAAATCTGATGTTATACAATACAATTCAGAATATTATTTTGAACTAAATTTATCTACAAAGTTAGGGTTTCCAAAGGCTATAGATAGTTTATATGAAATTATAGAGATAGTTAAGCCTGCTCATTTGAGAGTGAATTATAAAATATCATCTGAATTACAATCTAAATTTTATGTTGCAGCAGGAAATTTAGTTGGTGAAAGAATAATAGTTTATCCATATGTTTCGAAAAAAATAGAAATAAAATCTCAAGTTTTTGTTCCTATAAGTGATTATTTACAAATGGAAAAAGTGACAATTTATCCGAAGGAGGGAAAAAGTTAATGTCTGAAAGTTTTTATACAATTTTAACAAGTATAGGAAAGGCTAAAATAGCTAATAGCGCTGGATTTGGAACTAAAGTTAATATTAGCAAATATAAGATTGGAGATGGAGGCGGTCAATATTATGAACCTTCAGAGCAGCAAATAGATTTACTACATCCAGTATATGAGGGGAAAATAAACAACATAAAAATAAATGAAGAAAATCCTAATTGGATTTGTTTTGAATTGGTATTACCTTCTAATGTTGGTGGTTTTTTTATTCGTGAATATGGTATTTTCGATGATGAAGGAGATATGATAGCTATAGCAAAATGCCCTGAAAGTTATAAACCACTGATGGTTGATGGGGCAGCAAAGGAAATGTCTTTAGAGTTGGTTTTAGCAGTTTCAAATGTAGAAGCTGTCAAGTTAGAAATAGATAAAACACTAATATTTATAACAAAAAAGGATTTTGATAATCTTTCTGATGAAATATTTCCAAGCAATCAGTTAATAACTATAAATCATAATTTAAATTGTTATCCTAGTGTAAGAGCAATTGTATCAAATTATGGACTTGGACTTGGAAAACTTGGAATTACTCCAATAGGAGGTACTGAAAGTTATTCTATTGAATGTAAGACCTGTTTTCTAGATAGAAATAATATAAAAATATATGTACCGGATAAGTATTTTCTTAAAAATCCTATTTTGAAAAGTATAGGAGAAACTCAATATGTTTTAACGTTTAGTGACTCAGTAATGAGTATTCTAATAGATTTAATTACAAGATAAGAAGGAGAGGATAAAAATGGAACAATTTATAAAAGGAGAGTTTGATGCTCAAGACAAATTAAATAAAAACTTTAAGGAGATTGAGACGTCCTTGTCCGAAAAAGTAAAACAAGTAGACTTAAATACTACAAATGCTAATTTAGCACAATTAAGTAATCCTAATTTACTTATTAATGGTGACTTCCAAGTGTGGCAAAGAGGTACAAGTTTTGTAGTTAGTAATGGACAAGGCACATATACTGCTGATAGATACCTGTTAGTTAACGAGTATAACGTTACATGTAATTGTACAATAACAAAGGAATGTTCTGGTGGAATTAGAATATGTTTTGATAAAGATGTTTCTAATTCATCAAATCTTAGATATAACTGGGATATGACCGAATTAAGAAAACTCGTAGGTAAAACATTGACATTTTCAACTGAATATAAAAATGAATATGGTGGCATATTTGAAACTCCTATTATTATATTTGCTAGTGGTGGTAATGTAAACATTGCAACAATAAAAACAAGTTCTACTGCATTGTCTAATGGTTATACAAAACGTGTTCATACATTTACAATAACTAGTATCGATGATTCTGTAACTGCTTGTCATTTTCAATTATATAGAGCAGCAAATGCATCTTTATTTGGTTATCATATTATAAAATATGTGAAATTAGAAGCTGGTTCTATATCTACTCCTTTTGTTTCTAAAAGTTATACAGAAGAATATTTAGATTGTTTAAGATATTATAATTCAATGCCATATACAGCACAAGGAAGTAAATGTGTCAATTGGGCAGGTGAGGTTGTTAGTGGAAATACGTACTTAGCAAATATGAAATTTCCAGTTGAAATGCGTATTACACCAACAATGACTAGCAATGTTTACTGGAGTGACAAATTTTCAACAACTGCAGGATTAGTAGAAGCTACACCATTTGGTTTTGTTGAATCGCGTATTGCAACGGCAACAGGAATTGGAAGATTTATAACTGGTTGGATAGCTGACGCAGAAATACATTAGGAGGTATGAAAGATGAACGAAAATACAATTAAAGTTTATGTACAAGTAAATAGTAATAATATTATTACAAGTATAAATAGTAGTATATTTATTTCAGATTTAACTGATTGGATATTAATAGATGAAGGATATGGTGATAAATATTCACATGCTCAAGGAAATTATTTAGACAAGTATTTAATAGATCTGCAAGGAAAATATAATTACAAGCTTGTTGATAATAAGCCAGTAGAGATGACAGATGAAGAAAAACGAAAGTTATTTCCGGTACCAGTTCGCCAATTAACTCTGGAGGAAAGAGTTGCAATGATTGAAAACTTACAATTACAAAAAGAGGGGGTAATTTAAATGGTTAATCCAATCTTAGTAGAAATACTAATTAATAAAATTAATAGTGGTGAAATTAATCCTAATACAAATGAAGCCTTTAAGGTAGGCGATATTAAGAGTGCAGAATATAAAACTGCTGTAGAAACTAAATTAAATGCTACACAATAGGAAGAAACAGCGAACTAACATAAGATGAACAAAAAATCTATACAAACATTCAAAAAAAGTATTTATTTCATTACGTAAATCCAAGAAAGGAAGTGTAATATGAATGAAGAACTAATAAAAGACAAGCTAGAAACCCACGAAATTCGCTTAAATAATCATAGCTGCAGATTAGATAAATTAGAACAAGACAGTGCCAGTTTTAAAATTGAATTAAAAAATCTATGTGATAATTTAAAAGCTTTAACCAGCGTGTTAAAAGGACTAATAGGACTTGGAACAACGACTTTGGTGGGCTTTTTTATTTATTCCATAGAAAAATTAATAAAATAAAGTATTTATGAAAGAAGGGAAGTAGAAATGAATATTAATTGGAAAACAAGATTCACTAACAAAACATTTTTGATTGCTTTATCAAGTGCTGTAGTACTATTAACACAGCAGTTAGGGCTAAGCTTATTCCCAGATAATTGGAGAGATGTACTAAATACTATATTAACAATATTTATTCTCCTTGGTGTAGTTATTGACCCTAGTACTGCTGGAATAAGTGACCAAAAAGCTAGTGAATAAAAAGTTATGGAAGAAAACAAGTATAATAATTTTTTGGATTAGATAAAGAATTATCACAAAGAGTGTGATAAATGGAATAGAAAGATATTATTTAAGTATAGTTTGAAAATTTGTTGATTAGCTGAATTCAGAAAGAGTATATTAAGGCTTCATACTGATAAAACACCAATTTATAAAGTGATGAAATATAGTTAGATTTATATTGTAATTTTAGTGAATCAATAAAAAGAGAGTACCCTTAGAGTTACTTCTTCATATTATGTAATAAAGAAAAGTTACTAAATAAAAAGATATTAAGAAAGAAGTGGAGTAAAAATGAATATTAATTGGAAAGCGAGATTTACTAACAAAGCATTTTTAATATCAGTGGTAAGTACCATAGTCCTATTAAGTCAACAGTTAGGTTTGAGTATATTCCCAGAAAATTGGGCAGATATATTCAATACTATATTAACTATATTCATTTTGCTTGGTATAGTTATTGATCCTAGTACTCCTGGAATAAGTGATCAAAAAGAAAGTATTGATAAAACAATAGATCAAAATAGAGAGGGTTAATAATTTATTTCATTTGTGAAAAGAGGGTATCCTTTGAGGTTATTCTCTTTTCTATACAATAAAGAAAAAATAATTTTAAATATTAAGAAAGATGGTGAAATTATGAAAATTGGATTAAGAGCAGGACATTCAGATAATTGTACAGGAGCTATAGGAATAGTTGATGAGCATGAACAAATGAAAGTTTATTATTCAGCAATAAAAAATGTTTTAGAGAATTATGGACATACAGTAATAGACTGCAATAGCAATGGAAATACTTCTGGTCAAGAATTAGCAGAAGGAGCGTATAAGGCTAATAGTAACAATGTTGAATTATTTGTATCTTTGCATATGAATGCTAGTGATGGCAATGGTCATGGAGTAGAAGCTTGGGTTAGCGGTATAAACAGCAAGGCTTATGGTATAGCAAATAATTTATGTATGAATTTTGGTAGCTTAGGTTTTACAAACAGAGGGGTTAAAATTTCAAAAACTTTATATGAAATGAAGTATATTAGTGCTCCTAATATTATCTTTGAAATTTGTTTTTGTGATAGTCAAACAGATATAGATATTTATAATAAATATTCATGGGAAAAACTAGCATATATGTTTTCAAATTCAATAGATAGTAATATCCCTAAAGAACCTAATATTTTGAAGTTAGGCTGGAATAAGGATTTAAAAGGCTGGCGATATTATACTAATGTAAATGATAAAAATTTTTATAAGGATTCATGGGAAATGATAGATGGCATATGGTATTCTTTTGATAGTTTCGGCTATGCAAGAGAATCTACTTGGTTAGAAGAACAGGAAAAATGGTATTATCTCAAGGACAATTGTGCCATGGCAAAATCAGAATGGATTTGGGTTGATGGAGAATGCTATTGTTTTAATGAACATGGAGTACTATATGTAAATTGTACAACTCCAGATGGATATAGAGTTGATGAAAGTGGTGCATGGATTCAATAATATCCTATTTATAAGACTTTTTTCATGCAGACACTGTTTGAATCCCCCACATATGGAGCGTAATTTTCTACTATTTCATATCCGAGTTTTTTGTATAATCTAATTGCTTCAAGTTGTTTTTGACCAGTTTCAAGGATAGAATATTTGTATCCTTGTTTTTTTATTGATTCCTCTAATTTACCAACTATTAGTTTTGCTAAACCTTCTTGTCTATTTTCTTTTTTTACAAATATCCTTTTTATTTCAGCAGAATCATGACTATATTCTTTAAATGCACCACATGCAGTAGGTATTTTGTTTTTATATATTACTATTGCTTCATTTATATAATCAATTGTATTATGTTTATCATAATTCGCTTGTATATCTCCATATCTTGCCCAAAGATCTTCATCTAAGAGTTTTGTAAGCTCAATGAAATCTGTATTTTTATTATCGGTTTTTAATAATTCTATACTCATTTTTTGTACCTCCAAATTTATTAGCATTATTAAGAATTCCAAAATTTAAGTTAAAAATTAATAAGAAATTCTTTTAAATATCCTTTGATTAACACCACTTTAAAAACTTAGTTTAACTTTCTATTAGAATAATAACAAAATATACTTGAAAATTAAACTGAAAATTGAATTAGGGCATAATTCAATTGATTATATATACTAAAAAATATGCTATGATTAATTAATGAGGGTTGGATAAAGGCGTGAATACCATAAGAAATTGAAATTGGAAATTTATTTTTATAAAAGCAAGTTATTTAGCTGATTTTGAACTTATTATATGGAATAGGAGAACATAAAATGAGAATTATTGAAAAAGATCCAAATGAATCAGATGCAATTCTTTTAATGGGGGAATTATCTCAGACTTTAGAAACTATTACAGGTGCAAGCGGGAAGAATTCCTTTAATTCAGAAGATGTTTGTGTACCGCGTTCACTATTTGTAATCGCATATGATGAAAAGGACGAGCCTATTGATGAAAATATAGCTGAAGTAAAAAGGATGTTTGCGAAAGTAAAAACAAGTGGAGTTGGAACTCAAATTTTATCATATTTAGAAATGCAGGCAAAAAAGCTTGGATATTCTGCTATTTGGCTTGAAACCAGATTAATAAATGAAAAAGCTGTATCATTTTATAAGAAGAGTGGATATAGTAAGATTCCTAACTATGGAAAATATGTTGACCAGCCTAATGCAATTTGTTTTGAAAAGAAATTAACTTAGAAATCCCTCTTAGGGATTTCATCCATAACTAGTACATATTCTTAATTGCCTTTTAACTTTGCCGACAGCTTCTATTTTAACTAAGAGTTATCCAATATCTTTGTATAGTATCATTTTCTTTTTGGATTTCATTTTCTAAATGAGCTCCATTTTTTAACATAGTTTTAGCGGAAGCAATATTATTTTTATTGCAGGTAATTAAAACTTTTTCTAAATTTAATTCTTTACATTTTTCTAAGGCTAATCCTAACATTTCAGAAGCATATCCCTTTTGTCTTTCTGATTTTCGAATACTATAACCTATGTGTCCTCCATAGTTAAGTAAATAGTTGTTTAAATAATGTCTAATATGAATCATGCCTATTAAGCGCATGTCTTCCTTGGAAAAGGCCATATATAAAGTTGCTGGAACAAAACCATCTATCAATGTTTCTCCTTTTGAATTAGAACATAGGAGTTCATACCATTCATCAAAGGTTTCAATGTCTTTTAAACCAGCAGTACCATCTAAGCTGTCTCCACTTTCAAGAAATTCATTTTTATATTCTAAAATTTCTTTCTTATATTTAGGGGTTGGTAAAATCAATTTTAATCTACTCATTTTTCCTCCTATTATATTTGAAGAATTATTTATACTAATGACATAGGAAATAAATTAGTGTAAAAATTTTATATTTAATAATAACTACATTCATATATTATACTATCAAAAAAATATAAAAAACAGTCTTATATGTATTTATTTGTAAAGTTAAACACATGAATCATGATTAATAAATGACATTTAGTAAATTTGCAAATATTTATTTAAAAGTGATTATAGAAGAAAAAAGTGGCTATAATTTAAGAAAATAGAAAATAAGATAGAGAAAGAGAGTTTTTATAACTTAATATAAATAATTACAAACTATATCTCCAAATATTTAAAATTATAACTCTAAATTCATAATTTTTAACTGATCTAAGTAAGGTGGTGTTGTATGCAAAGTAAACTAAAATATATAAAAATATTAAAAGTCATATGCAGCTATTATGGGATAAAAGAAGAAAATTTTATAGAATTAATAAAGAATAGAGATGATAAGTATATATTACTGCTTATTTTAAAAAATAATAATTGTTTAGATAGGGAAAAGATTAAGGAGATATTGAGATTAAAAAATTCAAAGACCATAAACAGTAGTTTACGATTAGCAGAAGAAAAATTATTGGTGAATAGATTATTTAGAGAAAAATATTTTGAATTGGAAAATAGTATAGACAAAATGATGTGACGAAATTAATAAAAAAAAGACTAGATATTAATAAAAATCTGTGATATTATATTACCTATGTTATTAAGAAACGCAAATAACCCATATGTAATTTTATGGGGTAATTCACATTATAGCATTAGTTGAAAAAAAAGTCAACATAAATATAATAATATTATTTAACATGGGAGGATAAAGATGAGCACTAAATACATTTTTGTTACAGGTGGAGTTGTTTCGGGGATAGGTAAGGGAATAACAGCAGCATCTCTTGGAAGATTATTAAAGAATAGAGGCGTTAAGGTTTCACTTCAAAAATTTGATCCATATTTAAACGTAGATCCAGGAACAATGAGTCCGTATCAACATGGAGAGGTTTTTGTAACTGATGATGGAGCTGAGACTGACTTAGATTTAGGTCATTATGAAAGATTCATAGATGAAAATTTAACTCTAAATTCAAATGTTACAACTGGTAAGATATATAGTTCAGTTATAGAAAAAGAAAGAAGAGGAGAATACCTTGGAGCTACAGTTCAAGTAATTCCTCATATAACAAATGCCATAAAGGATAAAGTATATCAAGTAGCAAAAGAGAGAGAAGTAGATGTAGTAATAACTGAAATTGGTGGAACAGTTGGAGATATAGAATCACAACCATTTTTAGAAGCAATTAGACAGATTAAGAGTGAAGTTGGAGCAAAAAATGTTTGTTACATCCATGTGACTTTAGTACCATACTTGGGAAAAGCAGGAGAATTAAAAACAAAGCCTACTCAACATTCTGTAAAAGAACTAAGAATGATTGGTATTCAACCAGATATCATTGTTTGTAGAACGGAAAAAGAATTATCAGATGACATAAAGGGTAAGATAGGTTTATTCTGTAATATTGATGGGGAATCAGTAATTCAAAACCTTGATGCTGAACATCTTTATGCAGTGCCACTAATGTTACATGATGAAGGTTTAGATAACTTAGTATGTGAAAAATTACATTTAGGCTGCAAAGATATAGATAATTCTGAATGGATTCAAATGGTAAATAAAATAATGAATCTTAAAGATAATGTTAAGATCGCTTTAGTTGGTAAATATGTTGAATTACATGATGCATATATATCTGTAGTTGAAGCTTTAAGTCATGGTGGATATGCTAATGATTCTAAGGTAGAAATTAAATGGGTTAATGCAGAAGAACTTGAACAAGGTGATGTTAATGAAACACTTAAAGGTGTAGATGGAGTTCTTGTTCCAGGTGGATTTGGTGATAGAGGAATCGAAGGTAAGATTTTAGCTATAAAATGGGCTAGAGAAAACAAAGTTCCATTCTTAGGAATCTGCTTAGGAATGCAATGTGCTGTTATTGAATATGCAAGAAATGTATTAGGATTTGAAGATGCAAACAGTTCGGAAATAAATCCAGATACAAAATATCCTGTAATAGATCTTATGAATGATCAAAAAGACATCGAAAATCTTGGTGGAACAATGAGACTAGGACAATACCCATGTAAGCTTGAAAAAGATACTAACTCATTTGAGGTATATAATTCAGAACTTATAAGTGAAAGACATAGACATAGATATGAATTCAACAACACTTACAGAAAGCAATTAGCTGAAGCAGGAATGCAAATCGTAGGAACTAGTCCTGATGATAGATTAGTTGAAATAGTTGAAGTTAAAGATCATCCTTGGTATGTAGCAGTTCAATTCCATCCTGAATTGAAATCAAGACCCAATAAACCACATCAATTATTTATAGGATTTATAAAAGCTGCATTAGAACAAAGCAAAACAAAATAATTGTTTTATTCAAAAGATTAATATATAATTAAATTTGAATAAATGATTTATAAGAACTGGTGAATTTTTAAAAGGGTTTACCAGTTCAAAATTATATTAAGGTTAAGGTATAAGGGAAAAGCGAATTTGCATTTTCATGTATCTAAAGAAAAAATATTTATATATGTAAGTTTATCTGCATAAACTTAAACTGTTTTCAAGTTTTATTATTTATATAAAAGTTAAATATTCAAAGTCTCATATCATATCTAAATATCTTATTAATAAATTTCCTAATATAAATTTAAAAAATATATATTGTGCAAAAATCTAAATATATTAATCAAAATCATTTGTTAAATATAGTACGTTAAATTTTTTAACTAATAATTATGATGTAAGTTGTATTATATATGAATAATATGGTTTATTTATATTTGATTTTGCAGAATATATAAATAATAAAAGTGATTTTTATAGATTTTAAATCTATAAATTGGAGGTGCCAATTTGACAAAACAAGAATATGAAAGTATGACTTTAACATCTTTAAAGGATATTGCTAAAGATTTAGGTGTTAAAAATATATCTAAATATAAGAAGAATGAATTAATAGAGGAAATAATTAAAAATTCCCCAAATTCTATAAAAAAAGATGGTGTGATATTAAGGGAAAATATAGCTCCTAAAGTAACAGCGGAACCTGAGGTTGAAAAAACAGCAGTTAATCAGACTAGAACTACTGATAATAGAGAAAACATAAGAACTACTAATGAGACTAGAACAAATAATAATCTAGAAGCTACTAGAACAACAACTGAAGCTCAAAATGCAGAGAAAAAAGAAATTTTAAAAGAAATGATAAATGATTCAACTATGGCAAATGGTATTCTTGAAATCTTAGAAAACAACAGTTTTGGTTTTTTAAGATGTAAGAATTATTTGACTAGCAGTGAAGATATTTATGTTTCTCCATCTCAAATAAGAAGATTTAATTTGAGAACAGGTGATGAAGTTGAAGGTAAAGTAAGAGAAGCTAAAGAATCGGAAAAATTTAAGGCTCTATTATTTGTTCAAAAGGTAAATGGAGAATCTCCTGAAAAAGCTATTGGTAGAAAATATTTTGAAACTTTAACTCCAATATATCCTAAAGAAAGAATTAAATTAGAAACTTCCGATGGGACTGATTTATCTTCAAGATTAATGGATATAATCTGCCCAATAGGAAAAGGTCAAAGAGGGATTATAGTAGCTCCTCCTAAGGCAGGTAAAACTACTTTATTAAAGAAGGTTGCTCAAAATATTACTAAGAATCATCCGGAGATTAAATTAATTGTACTTCTTATAGATGAAAGACCTGAAGAAGTTACAGATATGAAGAGATCTATAAATGGAGATGTTGTTTATTCTACTTTTGATGAAGAGCCACAAAACCACGCTAAGGTTTCTCAAATGGTTTTAGAAAGAGCTAAGAGAATGGTTGAACAAGGTAAAGATGTTGTCATTTTAATGGATAGTTTAACTAGATTATCAAGAGCATATAACTTAACAATAACTCCTACTGGTAGAACTTTATCTGGAGGTCTTGATCCAGGTGCGCTTATAATGCCTAAGAAATTCTTTGGTGCAGCAAGAAAGATTGAAGAAGGCGGAAGTTTAACAATACTTGCTACTGCACTAGTTGAAACTGGTTCGAGAATGGATGATATGATATTTGAAGAGTTTAAGGGAACAGGAAATATGGAAGTTCACTTAGATAGAAGATTACAGGAAAGAAGAATCTTCCCGGCTATAGATATATATAAATCTGGAACAAGAAAAGAAGATTTGATTCTTTCTAAAGAAGAACTAGAAGTTGCATTTTCAATTAGAAGAACTATGTATAAAGAGAAAAATGCAGATGGTGTTACAGAAAATCTAATCAATATGTTATCCAAAACTAAAAATAATGAAGAATTTTTAAATGTTTTTCCTAAGAAGGAAATATAAAAAATAAAAATAAAAATAAAAATAAAGATGACCATTAAAATTTTAGATGGTCATCTTTATTTCTTTTCCATAAGCTGATCTGCAAGATCAACGATTTTTGTTAGGGAATATTTTGAGGATAATTCCTTAAGTTTATTCTTCATTTTTAATAATTCATCTGGATTTTCTATTAAGTGGTTTACAGTATCATTTAATTTGTTTAAATCTTTAACGCATATTGAATATCCTTCACTAGTGAGAAAATCTATATTTTCATTTTCCTGACCAGGAATTGCAAAAGGAATAACTAAAGGGATATTTTTAACAATAGATTCTGTAACTGTAAGGCCTCCTGGCTTTGAAATTATTATGTCACAATAATCCATTAAGTAAGATACATCTTTAGTAAAACCTAGAATATGAAGTTTTTTATTTTCAAATTTGTGATTGCTACAATAATTTGTTAATTTATTTTTTAAATTATCATTTTTTCCACAGACAACTGTTATTCTTAATTTATTTGGATTTTTTAGAAGTTCCTTAAGAACGAGGAAAATAGTATTTAATCCAAGACTTCCGCTCATAAGCAGCAAATTGAAATACTCATGATCCTTTAAATCATCAGCAGTGGTTACTTCTGTGTAAAATTTACTGTTTATAGGAATTCCTAAAGGATGTATTTTATCAGGCCTAATATTTCTGTCTACCAAAGATTGTTTAGTATAATTACTTCCAGTTATATAAGCGTCTACATATGAGTCTACATATAAGTAATGAGCTTTAAAGTCTGTAACTATTAAAATATATGGAGCTTTTAGGCCCTTCTTTTTTAAATCAGAAATAACACTTATACTTAGGGCGTGGGTGGCAACAATTACATCAGGATTAATTTCATAGACTAGCTTTGCAACTTTTTTCTTTGTAAGAAAAAAAGGAAACTTTAAGAAGTCGTTTATGAATTTATTATCCGTCAATTTATAAAATAATCCATAGGTTCTTGGGAACTTTGCTGCTGAAATTTCATACCCTGCTACGATTAAATTATTGAGAAGGGTACTGTTTTTAGCCAAAAAATCAAGCTTTGTAATTTCATATCCTGCATTTTCAAAAGATTCTGCTAGAGAAGCAGCGGCCTGATTATGTCCCTGACCTGTGGAAGTTGTCAAAATCAAAACTTTTTTCATGAAAGTCACTCATTTCCGCAATATTTATATTAAATATTTTAACATGTTTATTATACTCTTAAAATATTAAAATTAACTTACCAATATATTAATATTAAATTAAAAAATAGCATTAGATAAGTTAAAAGTTAAGAATAAAAAGCTCGTAGCTTTTTTGTTTGATATTTAAACTAAATTTAAAGGATATATAATTTAAATATATTTATATACTTCAATTAGCGATTATACAGTATCTTATATTAATTGTAAAAGAGAAATTTTAAAGGATTTTTGAAATAAACCTTAAAGAAAAAGGGAAAGACAATGTCTTTCCCTAAGTTTCTTACTTGTTGCCAAGGTTGAATCTCTTGTTGAATTTATCAACTCTTCCACCAATGTCAACAATTTTTTGTTTACCAGTGAAGAATGGGTGGCATTTAGAGCATATTTCAACTTTTAGTTCTTCTTTAACAGAACCTGTAGTGAAAGTGTTTCCACATGCACACTTAACCACTGCTTCGTGGTGGTATTCTGGATGTATGCCTTCTCTCATTATTATTCACCTCTTTCAATTATATAAACTTGCGTTAATTATATTCAATAACAACCATTAGATTATAGCATAACCCTATTTTAGCGTCAATAAGTAGAAAGCATAATTGATGAAAAATAATATAAAAATATCTTTTTATGCTGAGTATTAAATGATATAATCGAATATGATACCTTAAACAAAGGAGAGAACTTTAAGAGTGAGTAAATTATATTTTAGATACGGTGCTATGAATTCTGGTAAGTCAACTCATTTAATGCAGGTGGCTTATAATTATGAAGAACGTGGCATGAAGGTAATTATATTAAAACCTAAAGTTGATAAAAAGGGAGGAAATACTCTTGTATCAAGACTTGGAGTAAATAGAGAAGTAGACTTATTGGTTTCGGATAAAGATGATGTTTTTCAAATTATTGAAAGCCTTATTCATGAAAATAGACAAATTGACTGCATATTAGTAGATGAGGTTCAGTTTTTGAAAAGTAATCAGATAGATGAATTATTTCAAATTGCAATTAAATTGGATATTCCTATTATTTGTTATGGACTTAGAACAGATTTTAAGATGGTTGGTTTTGAAGGAAGTACACGATTGTTACTATTAGCTCATAGTATAGAAGAAATGAAAACCATATGTGCATGTGGTCAAAAAGCTATATTTAACGGAAGAAAAATAAATGGAAGGTTTGTATTTGAAGGAGAACAAATTGCAATTGATGAGCAGGATGATGTGAGATATGAATCATTATGTGGAGATTGCTATTACAAATATAAACAAAAATAATATAAAGAGAGTAAGTGATTTTTGTAATGAGAAGATGTGATGTTGGAGGTCAAGCTGTTATTGAAGGCGTTATGATGCGAGGAAGTAAAAGTCTTGCTACGGCTGTTAGAACTCCAAAAGGAAATATAGAAATAGAATATAAGGACAATAGACCAATAACTAAAAAATATCCGTTTTTAAATATTCCTTTCCTTAGAGGATTTTTTATATTAATAGAATCAATGAAGGTTGGGATGGATTCATTAAATTATTCAGCTGCATTTATAGATGATGGAACTGAAGAACCTACAAAATTTGAAATTTGGCTTGAGAAAAAATTTGGTCAGAAAGCTAATGACATAATAATAAGTGTTACAATGTTTGTTTCATTTATTTTTGCAATAGGTCTTTTTGTTGCACTGCCAACAGGAATAGCATCATTTTTTAAAAATACGGGAATATCCCATGTGGCACTAAATTTAATTGAAGCAGCTGTAAGAATAATAATTCTACTATTATATATGTATCTTATAAGCAAACTTAGTGATATATACCGAGTATTTCAATATCATGGTGCTGAACATAAAACTATTTTTTGTTATGAAGCAATGGAGGAGCTAACAGTAGAAAATGTTAGAAAACAGCCAAGACTTCATCCAAGATGTGGAACTAACTTTTTATTTTTAATAATGTTTGTTAGTATTGCAATTTTTTCTTTCACAGGCTGGGGAGGAATTATAGAAAGATTAGCAATAAGAATATTAATGATACCTGTAGTAACAGGAATAAGCTATGAACTTATCAAATGGCTTGGAAGAAATGAAAATGCCTTGGCTAAAATAATTGCTTATCCAGGTCTTAAGCTTCAATTATTAACAACTAAAGAACCAGACGATTCTCAAATTGAAGTTGCAATTGCTTCTTTAAAGGCAGCAGAAGGAATTAAAGATCCAGATAAAACAATTGAAGAATTAATAAATACTGGTACAGTTACGTTGAAAGACAATGGAATTGACACAGCAAGATTAGATGCAGAATTATTGCTTGGAAGCATAATTGAAAAAAACAGAGTTTATTTAATAAGTCACAATGATGATACAGTAAATTCGGAAGATGCTGAAAAATATTTTGCACTTATTGAAAAACGCAGAAAAAAGATGCCAGTAAAATACATTTTAAATAAATGTGAGTTTATGGGTCTTGAGTTGTACGTTGAAGAAGGTGTTTTGATTCCAAGAGATGATACAGAACTTCTAGTTGAAGAAGTGCTTAAAAACATAGAAGAAAATGAAGAAAAAAATGTTTGCGATTTATGCTCGGGTTCTGGTGCTATTGGTATAGCTCTAGCTCATTTAAGAAAGAATATAAAGGTGGATTTAATAGATTATTATCCTATTCCAGAAAAAGTTTCCTTAATTAATGTAGAAAAAAATTCTTTGAAGGATAGGGTTGATTTTATAAAGAGCGATTTGTTAGAAAAGCCTATAGAAGATGGAAAAATGTATGACATAATAGTTTCAAACCCTCCTTATATAGAAGAAGCGGAAATAGGCAAGCTTATGGAGGATGTTAAAAATTATGAACCACATACTGCTTTAAGCGGAGGTGTTGATGGTTTAGAGTTTTATAGAAAAATAATTGTTCAAAGCAAGAAGGTATTAAAAGAAAATGGCATATTAGCATTTGAAATAGGATATAATCAAGGAGAAGCCATAAAATCCTTGGTAGAAGAAGAAGGTTTTAAAGATATAAGAGTTATTAAGGACTTTGCATCTTTAGACAGAATGGTTATAGCAGTTAATTGTTAACTGACCTAATCTGTGTTATAATGTAGAAATGTGAAAAATGATATACGGAGTGATTAAATGTTATTAGATAAATTAGAATTTATAGAAAATAAATATGATGAATTATCAGTAAAAATCAGTGATCCATCAATAATGCAAAATCAAAATGAATGGAGAAAGCTTTGTAAAGAGCATTCTGATTTAGAGATTATAGTAAATGCTTATAGAGAATATAAGAAGGTTATTGAAGACTTACAAGCTAACAAAGATATGTTGAGCAGCGAAAGTGACAAGGAAATGAGAGAAATGCTTAATGAAGAAATAGCATATCTTACAGAAAGACAGGCAGAATTAGAAACTCAAATACAAATATTATTATTACCTAAAGACCCTAATGATGAAAAGAACGTATTTGTTGAAATTAGAGGTGGTGCTGGTGGTGAAGAAGCAGCACTATTTGCATACAACTTATTTAGAATGTATACAAGATTTGCAGAAACTCAAAGATGGTCTACAGAAATCATGAGTTTAAATGAAACAGATCTTGGTGGATTCAAAGAAGTTGTATTTATGATTAAAGGTAACGGTGCTTATTCTAAATTAAAATATGAAAGTGGAGTTCACAGAGTACAAAGAGTACCAGATACGGAATCAAGTGGAAGAATTCATACCTCAACAGTAACAGTTGCAGTGCTTGCAGAAGTTGATGACGTTGAAATAGAAGTTTTAGATAAAGATATAAGAATTGATGTATTTAGAGCTTCAGGAAATGGAGGACAATGCGTTAATACTACAGATTCGGCTGTTAGAATTACACATTTACCTACTGGACTTGTAGTTTCATGTCAGGATGAAAAATCACAATTAAAAAATAAAGAAAAGGCTATGAAGGTTTTAAAATCAAGACTTTATGAAGCAGCAGAAAGGGAAAGAGCTGAAGGAATAGCTGAAGATAGAAAGAGCCAAGTTGGAACTGGGGATAGAAGCGAAAGAATAAGAACTTATAATTATCCACAAGGAAGAGTTACAGACCATAGAATAGGACTAACATTATATAAGTTAGAAACATTTTTAAGTGGGGATCTTGATGAAATGATAAATGCCCTAATTACAGCAGACCAAGCTGAAAAAATGAAACTAATGGGAAATACACAAGTGTAGTGATATTCTAAAAGCCTTGCATTAAAAATGTAGGGCTTTAGGTGTATGTAGAGAAATAATATTTGTTTTTAATTATGTCGGAATAATAAATTAATAGGTAGTTTATATTATATTTATTATTTAGTTGTTTTGATTTGAAAATTTAATTTAAATGAAGGTATGTCCCTATTTGAATCTAAGATTTTATAACATTTATAGTAATATAGATTAATATGACTTTAACTATGGAGGATTTAAGATGGATATATATAAAGCTATAAAAAAAGAACGATCGAATTTGAAGATATTCTTAATAATGATGGCTATTATTGCATTTATTCTTCCAATGACAATTGCATTAACAGGATTAACTAGTATGTTTTATGTTAGCTATGTAGGGGTTATTGAGTTATTAATAATTGCAGCAATTATAATTAAGCTAAATGGTTATAAAGTTGAATATAGATGTTCAAATAATAGACTTATATTTAAAACAGGTATTTCTTCTAAGGAGTATTTAATTATTTGTGATAAGGTAGCTTTGGTGCATACTGGTAAATCTGACTATGACTTAGAAATAGTTATAATTGCTAGTATCGCTTTTAAAAATAGAGCATTAAGACCAGTAGATCAAAATTTTCTTAAGAAGTATCCACAGATTAGTGAACAATATGAAGCTATAAAACAACAGAATCCTAAAAAAGATTATTATTTTCAAATAGTAAAAAGAGGCGGCTTAAAAAAATATCTTTTGCTGGATTCTATATATAAAAACTGTGTTAAAGCAATTTATACAGATGATAGTATACAAAATATAAAGATTGCCAGAGGGCAGCTTATAGTTTAAAAAAATCAGTTAAGAGTTAAAACTATAAAAAGAGAGTGGTTCTGTCACAATCTAGAACCTTTTATGCAATTCAGAAATTAGAACTAGTTAGTATTTAAGGCTGAAAAGCGTAAGGGCTTTTCTAAAATAATAAAAATTGCTATTCACCATTAATTATTTACTAATTAAAGAGGGGGGAAACTAGCTTGGATACAAAAATTATTGTAATTAAAAATGAAAAAGAAGATGAAATAAAAATAAGAGAAGCAGCAGAAATTATCAAAGCAGGAGGCACTGTAGTATTTCCAACAGAAACAGTTTATGGATTAGGAGCTGATGGTCTCAATTCAGAAGCTGTAAAGAAGATATTTGAAGCAAAGGGAAGACCGCAAGATAATCCACTTATAATTCATGTTGCATCTAAAAATGTGGAATTGTATGCAAAAGAAGTACCAGAATCAGCTGAGAAATTGATGGATAAATTTTGGCCGGGTCCACTTACTATAATTCTAAGAAAAAAGGATATAATACCAAATGTAACTAGTGCTAATTTAGATTCTATTGGTATTAGAATGCCAGATGATTTAATAGCTAGAAAGCTAATAGAATTCTCAGATACAACTATTGCAGCACCTTCAGCAAACATAAGTGGAAGGCCAAGTCCAACTGATTTCCAAAGATGTATAGAAGATTTGGAAGGAAAGGTGGACTGCATAATAGGTGGAGAACAGAGCCATATAGGAGTAGAGTCAACTATTGTTGATTGTACTTTAGACCCTCCAATGGTTTTAAGACCAGGAGGAATTACATTAGAAATGCTTAAAGAAGTGGATTCAAGAATTGAAATTGACAAGGCTGTAATGCAGAAACCAAACAAGGATTTAAAGCCTAAAGCACCAGGAATGAAGTATAGACATTATGCACCTAATGCAAAAGTTACAATAATTTCTGGAGATAGAAAAAAAACTATTGAAAAAATTAAAGAAATGGTACACTATAATATAGAAAACGGTAAAAAAGTGTGTATTTTGACTGTAGAAGAAAATGTAAAACAATATACAGAAGGAATAAGCATAGTTTTGGGAAGTAGAGAAAATTTATCTACCGTTGCAAGAAGTTTATTTGAAGCCTTAAGAAAATGTGATGATTTAGGTGCTGACTTGATTTTAGCAGAAGGTTACGAAGAAAAAGGTGTTGGGATAGCCATTATGAATAGATTAAAGAAGGCAGCTGGATTTGACGTTATATCCGTTGATAATTAACTGTAAAAAGTGGCTAGGATGAAATTAGAAACTTCTTTCTAAATTAAGAACTTAAGTTGCTAATGATTTACTATTATAATTAAATGTTAATTAATATTCGCTAGAATATTTTATATATAACTGTTAAGACTAAACTATAATTCGGAGGGTGATTTAATTATGAAAATTGCAATTGGATGCGATCATGGTGCATTTGAGTTAAAACAAGAAATCATTAAATTCTTAGAAAGTGAAAATCATGAGGTAAAAGATTTTGGTACATATACAACAGATTCTTGTGATTATCCAGACATTGCACTGCCAGTAGCGGAAGCTGTTGCTGCCAAAGAATATGAATTTGGTATTTTAGTTTGTGGCACTGGAATAGGAATAGGAATTGCAGCTAATAAAGTTCCAGGAATCAGAGCTGCATTATGTTCAGATACATTTAGTGCACATGCAACTAGAGAACACAATAATGCCAACATATTAACAATGGGTCAAAGAGTAGTTGGGGGCGGTCTTGCTTTAGATATAGTAAAAACTTTCATAACATCAAAATTTGAAGGTGACAGACATCAAAAAAGAATAGATAAAATTACAGCTATTGAGGAAAAGTATTCTCGTTAGATTTTATTTAGAATTGTTCATTGTTAATTAAAATATAAAATAAGCGTAAAATAAGTTGAAATTTAATATATAGGGCTATAAATAAAAAAAGTGAAATTTGGAGGAATAATAAATAATGAGTAAAGTTGTAGAAATAAGTCACCCACTAATATTACATAAGTTGGCGTTTTTAAGAGATGAAAAAACAGGTTCAAAGGATTTTAGAAAACTAGTAGAAGAAATTTCTATGTTAATGGCTTATGAAGTAACAAGAGATTTAAGCATGGAAGAAGTTGAAGTAAAAACTCCAGTAGCCTTAACAAAATGTAAAATGCTTGCAGGTAAAAAGATGGCGGTAGTTCCTATTTTAAGAGCAGGACTTGGAATGGTAGATGGAGTTCTTAATTTAATTCCAGCAGCTAAGGTTGGACATATTGGATTATATAGAGATGAAAAGACACTTCAACCAGTTGAGTATTTCTGCAAAATGCCTCAAGACATAGCAGAAAGAGATATAATAGTTGTTGACCCAATGCTTGCAACAGGTGGATCATCAATAGATGCTCTTACTATGTTAAAAAACAGAGGAGCTAAAAACTTGAAATTAATGTGTTTAGTTGGAGCACCAGAAGGAATAGCAGCAGTTCAAAAAGCTCATGATGATGTTGATATTTATTTAGCAGCAGTAGATGAAAAATTAAATGAACATGGATATATAGTGCCAGGTCTAGGAGATGCTGGAGATAGATTATTTGGTACTAAATAAATTTATTTTGTTTTAAGAAAAATTGTACTTATAAATATAAGGTTCTGATTAAAGTTTTTGACTTAATCAGAACCTGAAATATAATTAGATAAAGATTAGTTAATTTTAAATAAATCTGATATATTTAGATTAGTTAAAAACACTATGGGGGAAGATAAAATTGGATAGGCGTGATAAAGAAAACTATTATTTAGATATTGCAGAAACAGTTTTGGAAAGAGGAACTTGTCTTAGAAGAAATTATGGTTCTATAATTGTAAAAAATGATGAAATAATTTCAACAGGCTACACTGGAGCACCAAGAGGTAGGAAAAATTGTATTGATTTAAACAAATGCGTAAGAGAGGAACTTAAAGTTCCAAGAGGAACTCATTATGAACTTTGTAGAAGTGTTCATAGTGAAGCTAATGCTATTATTAGTGCTTCCAGAAGAGATATGATTGGTGCTACGTTATATTTAGTTGGAAAAGATGCAAAGACTAAGGAATATGTCAGAGATGCCAATTCTTGCTCCATGTGTAAGAGATTAATTATTAACGCAGGAATTTCACATGTAGTAATAAGAGAATCAAAGGAAGAATGCAGAGAAATAAGTGTAGAGACCTGGATAAATGATGATGATTCTTTACAAATGGTAAAAGAAGCAGGATATTAGGTCAGTTAGGAGTTAACAGAGAATAGTTAACAGTTAATTTAGATTTGCTGATTTTAGATGTTTTGTAGTTAAGAAAATGTTTAAATACAGCAGAATGATTGAATTAAAAATATAATTGATAAGATATATATATTTTTTTAAAAATCATAACAAATATTGGTTAAGAGATTTTTAAGTGTTAGTTAACTTATAAATGTTAACAGTATGATTTCAGTTAATAGAAATAGGTAGAAATGGAATAGAAATATTTCTACTATAATTGTTAACTGTTAATTGTTAACTGTTAACTGAATCAATGGAGGGAATAATTTGAGTAAGAAAAAGATTATTACTATTTTTGGAACTAGACCTGAGGCTATTAAAATGGCACCTTTAGTAAAGGAATTGGAAAAAAGAGAAGAAATTGAATCAAAGGTTTGTGTGACAGCGCAACATAGAGAAATGTTAGATCAAGTTTTAGAATTATTTGATATTAAACCAGATTTTGATTTAAACATAATGCAAACAAGACAAACGTTAACAGGAATAACTGGAAAGGTTTTAGAAGGCTTAGAGGAAGTATTTGAAAACGAAAAACCTGATATGATTTTAGTTCATGGAGATACTACAACTACTTTTGCTGGAGCGCTTGCAGCATTTTATCAACAAATTAAAGTTGGTCATGTTGAAGCAGGGCTTAGAACTTTTAATAAGTATTTTCCATTCCCAGAAGAAATGAATAGAAAATTAACAGGAAGCTTAGCAGATTTGCATTTTGCTCCAACAAAGGGGTCGAAAGACAATTTGCTTAGAGAAGCAATACCAGAAAGCGATATATATATTACAGGCAATACTGTAATCGATGCTATGAAACATACTGTTGAAGAAAATTATGTTTTTGAGAATGATGTATTGAATGATATTGATTTTAATAATAAAAAAGTAATAATGATAACAGCTCACAGAAGGGAAAACTGGGGAGAAGGAATTAAAAATATCTGTATTGCATTAAATAAGATTGTTGAACAAAATGAAGATGTAGAGTTAGTATATTTAGTTCATTTAAATCCTGTTGTTAAGGATGTAGTGTTTGAAAGGCTTGGAGGAAATGATAGAATCCATTTATTAGCTCCATTAGATACTAAAGAAACTCATAATTTAATGAATAAGTCATTTATGGTTATGACAGATTCAGGTGGATTACAAGAAGAAGCACCTCATTTAGGAAAGCCAGTATTAGTATTAAGAGATGTTACAGAAAGACCAGAAGCTGTTGATGCTGGAACAGTTAAATTAGTTGGAACAGATATTGAAAAGATAGTGAATGAAGCAAATGAATTATTAAGGAATCCAGAGGCATATTCTAAAATGAGCAAATCAATCAATCCATATGGTGATGGAATAGCATCAAAAAGAATAGTTGATGCTATATTAAAATACTTTGAATTAAGTACTAAAGAAGTAAAAGAATTTAATAGATAAAGTTTGTCTAAAATTTAACAATAAACTCTTGATAAAAAATTTGATAATGGTTATAATTAGATTATGTTAATAATTTAACGAAAGTTAATAAAATAATTTTTGAATTTTTAGGAGGTCAACAATGAGAGATGTAGTTATTGTAAGTGCAGTAAGAACAGCATTAGGTAGTTTTGGGGGAGCATTAAAGGATGTACCAGCAGTAGATTTAGGAGCTTTAGTAATTAAAGAAGCAGTAAACAGAGCTGGAGTTAAACCAGAATTAATTGAAGAAGTAATTATGGGTAATGTAATTCAAGCTGGTCTTGGACAAAATACAGCAAGACAAGCAACAATTAAAGCTGGATTACCACAAGAAGTTTCAGCTATGACAATAAACAAAGTTTGTGGATCAGGTCTTAGAGCAGTTAGTTTAGCAGCTCAAATGATCAAAGCAGGAGATGCTGATGTTATTGTTGCAGGTGGTATGGAAAACATGTCTGCTGCACCATATGCTTTAAAAACAGCTAGATTTGGTCAAAGAATGGGCGATGGAAAAATGATCGATACAATGATAAACGATGCATTATGGGATGCATTCAACAATTATCATATGGGTCAAACAGCTGAAAACATAGCTAAACAATGGGGATTAACAAGAGAAGAACAAGATCAATTTGCAGCTGCATCTCAAGCTAAAGCTGAAGCAGCAATCAAAGAAGGAAAATTCAAAGATGAAATAGTTCCAGTTGTTATTCCACAAAGAAAAGGAGAACCAAAAGTATTTGATACAGATGAGTTCCCAAGATTCGGAACAACTGCAGAATCTTTAGCAAAATTAAAACCAGCTTTCGTTAAAGACGGTACAGTAACTGCAGGTAATGCATCAGGAATTAATGATGGAGCAGCAGCTTTCGTTGTTATGAGTGCAGAAAAAGCAGCAGAATTAGGAATTAAGCCATTAGCTAAAATCCTTTCTTATGGTTCTAAGGGATTAGATCCAGCTATAATGGGATATGGACCATTCCATGCAACTAAAGCAGCTTTAGAAAAAGCTAACTTAACTGTTGAAGATTTAGATTTAATTGAAGCTAATGAAGCTTTTGCAGCTCAAAGTTTAGCAGTTGCTAAAGATTTAAAATTTGATATGTCAAAAGTTAATGTAAATGGTGGAGCAATTGCTTTAGGTCATCCAGTTGGAGCATCAGGAGCAAGAATTTTAGTTACTCTTCTTCACGAAATGGAAAAGAGAGATGCTAAGAAAGGTCTTGCAACACTTTGTATAGGTGGAGGAATGGGAACTGCTCTTGTAGTTGAAAGAGTATAAGAAGTTTCCTGCTCTAGTTAATAAAAAGGTTACTGTGATATTCATAGTAACCTTTTCACTTATATAGAAATAGCAAAGATTATTGAACTGGGAAAGAGTTAAGTCAATTGTCATTAATAGGTGTTTAATTTCGAAATAGAATAGAAGAACTTAGTAGAAATGTTTGATGAATTTCAACATTTTTATTGAAAAATGTTAAATATAAATTTATTTTATATATATTTATTTAATTTAATTGGAAATAACTATTGAAAATGACTATAAGATTAGTTAAGATTATATAAATAGTAAAAATTTCAATATATAAACATTGTTTTGTTTGAAAAAGAATTTCCATGAATATTTATAAGTGGTTATGTATAAATTAAACTATTGATTAAATTAATTTGGATTTTGTATATTAAAATTTTAAACAAAAAAACACTAAAAAGGCGTTTTAAATACGCTATAGTGCAGTTTATTCAAGGACTTATTGGAATTGAATAAAAATATTAGTGATTGAATCTAAGGTTATAAAAAAAATAAATATTGAATAAGAAATAGTTTATATATTCACTAGTATAAAAGCTATAACATTAAATACAATAGTATTAAGGGATTATAATGGTATTTATGTTGAAAAAGCGATAATATTTTTAATTTATTATTACATTTTATGGAATGTAACTGTTAACACTAAAAAAACAAAAAAAAATCATGTGATAGAAAATTGAAAAAAATGAATAATTTAAAATGAAAAATTTCAAAAATGAAGCAAAATAGAGAAAAGTGCAATATTAGATGAGAAATTTGGAGTATTAACAAGCTAATCTTCTTCAAGGCGCATAATGGAGTAAATTTAATCTAAAATTGCGTTTTGTTAAAAGATAAATAAAAAGATATAATATGTCATATTGAGGGTAAAGGGGGTTATGCATGAATAAAGTAATGAATAAACTACTTCTGCAACAAGTACAATTCGATTTAGGAAGCGGATTATTTATAGCTTTAGTTATAGGGATAATTTCTACTTTCATGAATGCTGGAGGCTATTTGGCGGGAATATGTGTAGCGGCGGTAAATTATTTTGTAAGTGGGTATGTTATTTCGACATGTCTCGAGCAAAATAAAAAGCAATTTTTAATTACTGCTAGCTATTTTTTGAGATTGGGATTTATAGTAATTACTATAATACCAATGGCAAAAAGTATGAATCTTATGATTTTTTATGTCGCAGGATTTATTACACACTATATACTGTTGGTAGTTTTGGGCATAAAAAATAGGAAAGGAAGTGTTTAGGTTGGAATCCGTAAAGCCTATATTTTCACCTGAGATTTTTGGCATTACCATTAATATTACTTCAAGTATATTAATACAATGGTGTGTTATTTTAATTTTAGGAATAGGTGCTTTTCTATTAACAAGAAATCTAAAGCTAAAGCCAAACAAAACGCAGTCAGCTTTAGAAAAACTTTATCAAGGTATACGTGACCTTCAAGTTGGCATTATGGGCGAAGAATATGAATCGTTTTTACCTTATATAGGTACTTTGATGATTTATCTTCTTATCTTAAATTTCACTGGATTACTAGGTGTGAAACCACCTACAGCAGATTTAAGTGTAACAGTATCATTAGCATTTACTTCATTTTTGGTTGTAAATCTAAATGCTATCAAGAAACATGGATTAGTTGCTTATGGTAGAGGTTTTATGCACCCATATGCATTCATGTTACCAATTAATATTATGGAAAGATTCGTACTTTTGATATCTTTATCACTACGGCTTTTTGGTAATATGATGGCAGCAGTAGTACTAGTAGAATTAGTGTATCATGCACTAGGTTCAATTGGTATGCTTGCTCAATTTGGTTCGCCAATTATAGTACACGCATATTTTGATTTGTTCGATGGAGCACTTCAAATGATTGTATTCTCAATGTTAACAATGATTAACATTAAGGTAATCGCAGAACATTAAAAACTATAAAAAATTAATTGTTATTTTAAGGAGGAAGTATTAATGAGTTTAGGATTATTAGCAGCTGGTATTGCTGTATTATCAGGTATTGGAGCAGGAATAGGTATAGGTATAGCTACTGGAAAGGCAGCAGAAGCTGTAGGAAGACAACCAGAAGCATCAGGAAAAATTCAAACAATGTTAATTTTAGGAGCAGCACTTTCAGAAGCAACAGCAATCTATGGATTAATCGTTGCATTCATGGTAATGGGAAGATAATTATTAAATGATGAATTCGTATGAGTTAATAATATTGACTCCGAAGGGAGGATATAGGTAAATATGGAAATGGAATTATCAACAATTATAATGACCTGGGTTAATTTAATTGCTATAATTTTAATCTTAAAATATTTCTTTTGGGATAAGATCAAAGGAATAATTGCTGAAAGACAAAAATATGTAGATGATAAATTAGCTAAGGCAGATGAAGATTCTGAAAAGGCTAGAATGTACCTTCTAAAAAATGAACAGATATTACAATCGGCTAAAGAAGAAGGTAAAAAGATTACTGAAAGACAAAAGCAAAAAGGCGATAAAATTTATGAAGAAATCATTGATAATGCCAAAAATGAAGCAAACTCATTAAAAGAAAGAGCTATACTTGAAATTGAAAGAGAAAAGGAAAAAGCTGAATTCGAAATTAGAAAACAAGCAGTAGATTTAGCAGTAGAACTTTCAATTAAAGCATTAGATCAAAAAATTGATGAAGATACACATAGAAAACTTATTGGTGATTTTATTGCTAAGGTAGGTATGTAGTATGTATGAATATTTAGATAGGCGATATGCCTTAGCTATTTATGAAGTTGCTGAAAAAAAGGGCAGAGTTGATGAATATTTAAATGACTTGAGATCAATATGTGATTTGCTTGAAAATAATAAAGATTTTCAAGAAGTAATCAGACATCCTCATGTTAATACAACTAAAAAGAAACAGCTTTTTACGGACATTTTTAAAGGCAATATAGATGACGATTTACTTTCTTTTATGATTGTTTTAATTGAAAAGAATAGAATTCTTCAACTAAGAGGAAAGCTTGACCAGATGGAAAAAATTGATCTGGAAAGAAAGAATATCATAAAGGGTGTAGTAAAAACAGCTATACCACTTTTGCCAGAAGAATTAGAAAAGTTAAAAGCTATATTTGAAGAAAAGTATGATAAAACAATAATCTTCGACACTCAAGTGGATAAAAGCATTTTAGGTGGAGTTTATGTAAGTGTTGGAAATGATGTTATTGATGATACTATTAAATCAAAAATAGAAGAAATGAAAGAAATAATGCTTAAGAAGGAATAGAGGTGAATCCATGAATATTAAACCAGAAGAAATAACTTCTATTATAAAAAAAGAAATAGAAAAGTATGAAAAAGAAATAAAAACAGTAGATTCTGGTACTATCATCCAAATTGGTGATGGTGTTGCAAGAGTTTATGGATTGGATAATTGTATGGGAGGGGAATTATTAGAATTCCCTAACGAAGTATATGGAATGGCTTTAAACCTTGAACAAGATAATGTTGGATGCGTTCTTTTAGGAGAAGAAAAAGGAATAAAAGAAGGTGACATCGTTAAAGGAACTGGAAGAATAGTTGAAGTTCCAGTTGGTGATGCAATGATTGGAAGAGTTGTAAATGCATTGGGAATGCCTATAGACGGTAAAGGCCCAATACTTACAAATGAAAATAGACCTATTGAGGTTCATGCTCCAAGTATCATCGACAGAAGTTCAGTTAATCAACCACTACAAACAGGAATTAAAGCTATCGATTCAATGATTCCAATTGGTAGAGGACAAAGAGAACTTATAATAGGAGATAGACAAACTGGTAAAACAGCTATCGGAATAGATACTATAATAAACCAAAAAGGTAAAGATGTTATTTGTATATATGTTGCTATAGGTCAAAAACAATCTACAGTTGCACATATAGTAAATACTTTAACTGAATTTGGTGCTATGGATTACAGTATCGTAGTAAGTGCTACAGCATCAGAATCTGCTCCACTTCAATATCTTGCTCCTTATGCAGGATGTAGTATAGGTGAATACTTTATGCACCAAGGAAAAGATGTCTTAGTTATATATGATGATTTATCTAAACATGCGGTAGCTTATAGATCAATGTCATTATTACTTAAGAGACCACCAGGAAGAGAAGCTTATCCAGGGGATGTTTTCTATATTCACTCAAGATTACTTGAAAGAGCAGCTAAGTTATCTAAGGAATTAGGCGGTGGTTCATTAACAGCACTTCCTATAATAGAAACACAAGCTGGAGACGTTACAGCGTACATTCCAACTAACGTTATATCAATTACAGATGGTCAAATATTCTTAGAATCAGGATTATTCTATGCAGGACAAAGACCAGCCGTAAATGCAGGTATATCAGTATCCAGAGTTGGTGGTAATGCTCAAATTAAAGCAATGAAACAAGTTTCAGGTACATTAAGACTTGAACTTGCACAATACAGAGAATTAGAAGCATTTGCTCAATTTGGTTCTGACTTAGATGCCGATTCTAGCAGAAGACTTGAAAAAGGTAAGAGATTAGTTGAAGTATTAAAGCAAGACCAATATAGTCCAATTGAAGTTGGAAAGCAAATTGTAATCTTATATGCTGCAGTTAATGACTTCTTATCTGACATTAAAGTTAGTGATATTAAGAAATTTGAAAAAGGATTCTTAGAGTATTTAGATACTCATTATAGAGATATTGAAAAATCAATTATTACTGGAAAAACTTTAACTGATGAAATTAAATCATCATTAGAAGAAGCAATAGTTGAATTTAAAAAGGTATTTTTACAAGAAGCATAGCTTAAATTGAGCTATGCCCTTCTTTAGGAGGTGGAAATCATGGGTGCAGCTGGACTTCTTGATATAAAAAAGAGAATTAAGTCAGTAGAAAACACAAAGAAAATTACAAATGCCATGGGGCTTGTTGCCACTTCAAAGCTTAGAAAATCTAGAAAAGAGTTGTTAGTAAATAAAAAATTTACTGAATCGACTGAACCAATAGTAAGAAATCTTGCAACAACTGCGTCAGAAGAAGGTGCTAACGTTTATTTTGATGGAAATAACAGTCCTAATAAATTATATGTAGTAGTGACATCTGATTCAGGATTATGTGGTGGATTTAATGCTAATGTAGTAGCTTATTTAGATTCTGTAATAGGTAATGATAAAGATACTGCTAAAGTAATGGTAGTTGGAAGTAAGGGACTTAGCTACATCAAGAGAACTAAGCTTCAAACTGTAGCAGAATATGTGGATATTTCAGATATTCCAACAGTAAGAGAAGCAAAGGTTATATTCGATAAAGCTCTTGAAATGTATCTGAATGGAGAAGTTTCTGAAGTTAATATTGTGTATTCTGATTTTGTATCACCAGTTAAACAAGTGCAAAAAGCAGAGAAAATTTTACCTATACAAAAAGTTGAAGGTAAAGTACAAAAAAGTCATGTTGAACCTAATTTAGAATTGGTATTAGAAAATTCTCTTAATATCTATCTAAAGGGAAAAATCAGAGGCATTTTATTAAGTTCTAAATGTAGTGAACAAAGTTCTAGAATGACAGCTATGGATGGAGCTACTAAGAATGCAGAAGATTTATTATCTGAATTAAAACTTAGGTTTAATAGAATTAGACAAGGTGCTATCACTCAAGAAATAAGTGAAATTGTTGGAGGAGCAGCAGCTCAAAATTAGTAAGGAGGTATCTTATGCCTGGAAAGATAGGAAAAGTAGTTCAAGTAATTGGACCGGTAATAGATATAAAATTTGATTCAGATTCTCTTCCAAATTTATATAATGCTATTAATATTAATATGGGAGAGAGTACATTAGTAGCTGAAGTTGAACAACACGTTGGTGATGATATAGTTAGAACTATTGCCATGTCAGCTACAGAAGGATTAAAAAGAGGAATGGAAGCTGTTGATACAGGAGAAGCTATTTCTGTACCAGTAGGGGAAGAAGTATTAGGAAGATTATTTAATGTTTTAGGGGAACCTATTGATAATTGTGGAAATGTTGATATTAAACAACAATATCCAATTCATAGACCAGCTCCTAGCTTTAAAGATCAATCTGTTGAACCAGAAATGTTCGAAACAGGAATTAAGGTTGTAGATTTACTTGCACCATATCAAAAAGGTGGTAAGATAGGTCTATTTGGAGGAGCTGGAGTTGGTAAAACAGTTCTTATTCAAGAATTAATTAACAATATAGCAAAAGAACATGGTGGATTATCAGTATTTACTGGAGTTGGTGAAAGATCAAGAGAAGGTAATGACTTGTACCATGAAATGATGGAATCAGGGGTTATCAGTAAGACTGCACTAGTATTTGGTCAAATGAATGAACCACCTGGAGCTAGAATGAGAGTTGCTTTAACAGGACTTACTATGGCTGAGTACTTTAGAGATAAAGGTCAAGACGTGTTACTATTCATAGATAACATATTTAGATATACTCAAGCAGGTTCTGAGGTTTCAGCTTTACTTGGAAGAACACCATCAGCCGTTGGTTACCAACCAACACTTGCAACTGAAATGGGTGCACTTCAAGAAAGAATTACATCAACAGTTAATGGTTCTATCACATCAGTTCAAGCGGTATACGTTCCTGCCGATGACTTAACTGACCCAGCGCCAGCGACAACATTCTCCCATCTAGATGCAACTACAGTTTTATCTAGAAGTATAGCTGAGCTTGGTATATATCCTGCAGTAGATCCACTAGAATCTACTTCAAGAATATTAGATCCAAGAATAGTTGGAGAAGAACATTATAAAGTAGCTTCAGACGTTAAACACGTTCTTGAAAAATATAAAGAATTACAAGATATTATAGCTATCCTAGGTGTAGATGAATTATCTGATGAAGATAAGGCTGTCGTAGCTAGAGCAAGAAGAATTCAAAGATTCTTATCTCAATCATTTACAGTTGCTGAACAATTTACAGGAATGCAAGGAAAATACGTTCCAGTAAAAGAAACAATAAGAGGATTCAGAGAGATTCTTGAAGGTAAATATGATGATTTACCAGAATCAGCATTCTTATTTGCAGGAACTATAGACGATGTTATAGCAAAAGCAAAAACTTTAGGATAAAGGGGATGAGCAATTATGGCTAATACCTTTTTACTAACAGTGACTACACCAAGTCATGAGGTTTATACTGGAGAAGTTGAAAAAGTATTTTTAAAGAATATTGATGGAGACTTTGAAGTATTAGCAAACCATGAAAACATGATAGCGAGTACTATTCCATGTATAGCAAGATTTAAAGATGCTCAAGGTGCTGAAGATGAGTTATTCATTTCAACATCAATTGTATATATCAATGAAAATAAAATGACAATCTGCAGTGATGCAGCTGAATTTGAAGAAGATATTGATATTCAAAGAGCAGAGGAATCAATGCAAAGAGCGAAGAAGAGACTTTCAGAAGCTGAAAGATATAACAGAGAAAGAGCTGAATCAGCATTGCTTAGAGCAACTCAAAGAATAAAATTAAAAAAATCCGGAAAATAATTTTGATTTAAAGCGTACACCTTTATATAGGATTCCTATATAAAGATGTACGCTTTATTTTTTTACAATAAATGAAAGATGAATAATTAATTCTACCTCAATTATTCATTATTCATCATTAAATATTAATAATAATTGACATGCTATCACAAAATTCTAATAAATTTATACTATATAAATATACCCCGATAAAAAGAGTGGCTATGCCACAATGAGGAACTATTCGCCTCTAAAAAGAGCAGCTATGCTGCAATTAGGAACTTTTCACCGATAAAAAGAGTGGCTATGCCACAATGAGGAACTTTTCATCTATAAAAAGAGCAGACATGCTGTTAATATGGAACTTTTCGCCTATAAAAAGAGTAGCTTTGCACTTCTAAAAGGAGTGATTATGTTATGTCACAATGCGGAGCTTTTCTGTAATACGGAACTTTTTTCTAATCCCTTTATGATGATATAATACAAAGGTTTATTTCTTACTTTTTAATTAATGCCTATGTTCTATTTTGAACAATAATGTTTCTTAGAATATATATAATAATGTTAAAAATACATTGGTTATATAATTTAAAATAGAATAAAAGATAAAAGAGATGGTCATAATTAAAAAAGGATAAGGTATAAAGGAGGGTTAAGGGGATTATTATGAATGTAAAATTAAGTATAGCAGTCTTTTTATTGTTATCTTTTTTTAACCTTGGAGCTGTGACTGATATGGTAAATGAGCAAAAAAAATCATTTGGAGCTATAGAAGCAGATATGAGGAATATAAGTGAATTTGAAGAAAATGGAGTAAAACTTCAATATAAAACAAGAGAAGATGCCCAAAAAGAAATTTCTAAGATAAAAAGACAATTAAATAATAATAATGATGGAAACTATAGAGAAATAAGTAAAAAGCAATTTGAGATCTCAAGGGATAATTTTCATATTGATATAAAAACATGGGAAGAAGATAAATATAATTATTTTGAAATTAAAGTAATTAATAAAAATCCAAAGTATAAAACATTATATTTAAAAGATATGCTAAAAAAAATAGAGGATGAAAAGTCATATGATGAACAATATTTTCTTTATTATAAAGGCAAGAAAATAAAAGGAGATATGGATTATTATTTAAATAAATTATCAAATGAAGAGGGCATACAAAAGACAAATGTATTAGAAATTGCTAATGGATACGCTGGAATTGGGGATTTAAGTGATGGGGAGAGAATTAATTTTGCATTAATACGGTATGATACCGGTTCAAATATAATAATAGGGACACCGACAATATTTGAATTATACTAAGAAAATAAAATTAAGAGAATAATTGCATCATATTACGCTTGGAAGTGGTGAAATTTACATCTTTGTTTAACACAGAAATGCATTGCAGATTTGGAAGATTATTTTATGATGCCTAACAATTCAATATGGAGGATAATATGGAGAAGATAGTGGTAAAAGGGGTAAAAGAACTTAAGGGTGAAGTTGATATAAGTTCAGCAAAGAATTCAATTTTACCTATAATTGCAGCAACTATATTGTGTTCAGAGCCTATAGTTATAGAAAATGCGCCCAAATTAGAAGATGTAGAAGTTATATGTAAATTGTTAAGTGAATTAAATTGTGATGTAGATATTTCAAATATTAACAACAGATTAAGTATAAATACAAAAAACATAGTGGAAATGGATGCAAATGAAGAGCTTATGAGAAAAATGAGAGCATCATTTTTAATTATGGGTCCCATGCTTGCTAGGTTTGGATATTGTAAATTATCATTGCCAGGAGGCTGCAATATAGGCAGCAGACCAATAGACTTGCATTTAAAAGGATTTAAACTTCTTGGTGCTGAAGTGATAACAGGTCATGGTTTTGTAGAGGTGAAAGCGAAGAAAATTGTTGGAAGCAGAATATACTTAGATTTTCCGTCAGTAGGTGCTACTGAAAATATCATGATGGCATCAGTTTTTGCAGAAGGAACAACAATAATAGAAAATGCGGCTGAAGAGCCTGAAATTTGGGATTTAGCAAGGTTTTTAAATAAGATGGGGGCTAAAATAAAAGGTGCTGGTCTTGGAAAGATAACAATAGATGGAGTGAAATCTCTCAAAGGAGTGACATACACTCCTATATACGACAGAATAGAAGCTGGAACCTTTATGATAGCAGCTGCTATTACAAATAGTAAAATAAGAATTAATGGAGCTAATGAAGAGCATTTAAGGCCTGTTATAGAAAAATTAAAAGAATGTGGGGTCGTTTTTAGTGATTATAGAAATGATTCCGTAGTAGTAGATGGAAGGGGAACAAAGAAACCACTAGATATAAAGACGCTTCCATATCCAGGTTTTCCTACAGATATGCAGGCCCAGATGATGGGACTACTAGCCATAGTTGAAGGGGTCAGTGTTATTACAGAAACAGTCTTTGAAAATAGATTTATGCATGTTGCTGAACTTAATAGAATGGGAGCTAATATAAAAATTGATGGAAGAATCGCAATAATTGAAGGTATACCCAAATTTACAGGCTGTCAGGTCAAAGCAACAGATTTAAGGGCTGGGGCCGCTATGATATTAAGTGGATTAGCTGCAGAGGGTGAAACGGAAATAAGTGATATTTACCATATTGATAGAGGATATGTTAATATTGAAGAAAAGTTTAGAAACTTAGGAGCAGAAATTTATAGGGTGGAAGTTTAGTTTGGTTAAAAGTTGTGAGTTCATAGTTCAAAGTTATATCAGAAAAGCTTTATTAGTTTTTCTAATATAAGATCTAGAGTGAAGATATTTTATAGAAAAAGTAAGAACCTGATTTTTTATTTGGGTTCTTAAATTTTTTGCATAAGTTTAATAAATACTAATTAAATACATTAACATTATTTTCTTACTTCAAATCAGAATAATATGTTAATGTATTTAAAATGTTTGGAATTATTATGGATTTTAAAAGGTAATAATAAATTTAAATGAGTTGAGGTTATAATTTTAACTTTGCCGGTTAATTAACATAATTATCATAATAAAAAAACTAAGGCATATATTTTAAGGTGTATGTTTTAGGAGGAAGAACTAAATGAAAGTAGTTAATTCAAAATGTTCAAATATAAAGTTTGGAAGAATAAACATAAGAATAAGCGAAAATATGAAAATTATTACTATTATGACTTTAATTATTTTTATTATATTAATAATATTACCATTAATATTTTTAGGTGTAGAAAAAGAAAATATAAGTGTATTCAATTTGAACAGTGAAAATATAAGAAAAAGTTCAGAAGTAACTTTTCCTCTCAATGGGAAAGTTAAACTTTATCATAAAGCAGAAGATACTGTAGAAGAATTAGATTTAGAAGATTATATTATGGGAGTAGTAGCAAGTGAAGTACCGGCAAATTTTAATGAAGAAGCTTTGAAAGCTCAGGCTGTGGCAGCAAGGACATTTTATATGAGCAAGAGAAATAGCCCTTGTAAGGATGCTAAAAGTAAAAATGCTGAAATTTGTGATACAACCAATTGTCAGGTTTATATGAGTAAGGCAGATAGATTCAGTAAATGGAGTAAAAGTGAGGCAGAGAATAATTGGAACAAAATACAAAAAGCTGTTTTAGATACAAAGGGACAGATTCTTACCTATGAAAATTCAGTATTAGAATATCCGCAGTTCTTTTCAGTAAGTTCAGGTAAAACTGAAGATGCAAAAGATGTATTTTCCATAAACGTACCATATCTAAAATCAGAGGAAAGCAAAGGTGAAGAAAATGCTCCTAAATATAAAACAACCTTAGAAGTGCCAATAAGTGAGTTTATAAGTAAAATTAATTCACAATACAAAAATGCAAATTTGAAAAAAGGAAATTTATCTTCATCAATAAAAATACAAAGTTATACTGAAGGTGGAAGTATAAAGGAAATAAAAATAGGTAGAGAAACTATAAAAGGTACAGAATTCCGTACTTTATTTAATTTAAATTCAACTAATTTCAAGTTTGATTTTGGGGATAAATCAGTAAAAATAAATTGTACTGGTTATGGGCACGGTGTAGGTATGAGCCAATGGGGAGCAAATGCAATGGCCAAAAATGGAGCTAAATACAATGAAATACTTAAACATTACTATAATGGAGTTGAAATCCAGGAAATAAAATACACACCTTAATAAAGAGCAGCTATGCTGCAATACGGATCTTGTCACCTTAATAAAGAGCAGCTATGCTGCAATACGGATCTTTCCTGCAACCAAGAACTTAACTATAGAACTGTGATTAAGCTATATTATACTAAGAAAGAAAAAAGAAAAGCATTTCTAAAAAAGTATCTATGCGCTTATAAAAAGAGAGGCTATGCCACAATGCGGAACTTCTCTACAAATATTAATGTGTGTTCAAAAATAGATTAATATTTTCTAAGGATAAGGTAATGCAGAATATTTTAAAACTGCAAGATTACAAGTACCATATATTAGCTAATAACTAACTAATATATGGTACTATTTTTTTACATAAATAAATAATTAATTAATACATAGAAGAGTTACAATATAGAATTTATCTAATTACATAATAATTATTTTTAGTTAAAGCGCAAATGGCAGCTTCTATTTTATTTTCTTTAGCAAGTATATAATCAGTATCATATGTAGATAAAGCAAATATAGAGATTTGAGCTTCTGCCATTAAACTACTTATAGAAGCCAAAATACCCACTAATGAAAAATCTAATGGCCCTTCTACTTTTAATATTCTCCAATCTTTTTCGCATTTTATATTATTAGGTATATTTTCTTGTAAACAGACAATTGATAATTCATCCTCAGTTTTTGTTATTGAAAAAAAATCTCCTTGCATAGCCCAAGTTGGGATTGTATTGTTTTTGTTTAATCGACATACGCTGTATTTTTCATTTAATAATTTCATAGAATTCATCTAGTTTAACCATCCTTTCTTAATTAAAATATACACCTATAAAAAAGCAGCTATGCTGCAACCAAGAACTTTTTACCTATAATAGAAGTAATTATGCACTAATAAAAAGAGTGGCTTTGTCAAAATAGGAAATTTACCTATAATCAAAAACTTAAATATTGTTCAATTTAATTGCCTGTTTGAGATCAATAATGGACACATATTGTTTCGCGTTACTAATTAGTAAGCCCACGATGTAGATACTTTATTACAAATTCTATTATATCAACAGAATTTAGGTACACAAACAAAAAATGAAAAATTAAAAGCATTATAATTATGACTTTTGTAAAAATCCTTAAAGTTTTCAGTTTAAGGATTTTTTTGTTTAGAAAATGGAAAACTGGAGATAATTTAGAATATCAGAATTTTATACAAGTTATAAAATTACTTTTATATATAAATACAAAAAATAGAAATAAAAAAATATATTTATGTATTATTTTTCATAAAAAGGGAATCATAACAACAGGAGGTGTTCATATTGAACAAAAATTTAAAAGAAAGATTTAAAACTTTAATCAGGAAGGAGGGATTTTACATCGCCTTATTCCTTTGTCTTTGCATAATAGTTACCATTGGAACTATTTCCTATAAGATGTCTAATAATAATGAAGTTAATAAGACAGAAGATATAAATAAAGAAGTAGCAATAAATTCTGATAGTAATGAAAAAACTATAAATGAAATTCCAAATGCTGAGAGAGTGGAAAATGCTACTAATAATGATAAGGAAAATATAGAAAAGTCAAAGACAGAAAAGTCTGCAACAGTATCTACAAACAACAAAGTGAGTTTTTTAAATCCAGTAGATGGTATTGAAAGTAGGAAATATTCTTATCCTACTCCAGTAAAAATAAGTGAAGGAACCTACAGAACTATCAGAGGAGTAAATTTACAAGCAAAGATAGGGACAGAAGTTAAAGCAGTAGCTGATGGTGTAGTAGAATTTGCTGAAAATACAGGAGTTGAAGAAGGTGTGGTTGTAGAAATTAAACATGCTAATGGTTTAAAAACTAGGTATGGAAATCTTGATCCAAACCTATCAATAAAAAAGGGTGATAAAGTAGCTGCCAAGCAGGTTATTGGCAAAGTTGGTGAAACTGCAAAGGTATTCAGCAAAGATCAATTTGGAGAATTTTTAAGTTTACAAGTAATCAATGCTAATGGTGATCAAGTTAATCCAGAAAAATATTTTACTTTAAAAACTAAATAAATCTATAAAGAAATTAACTAAATGTTCTTCAGAATTAATAATGAGTAGATGAAGAAAAAAACTACTATATAATAAAAGATCAAATCAAGGAAGTGGTATTTTGAAAGATTATATTGAAGAAAGAGTTTTAGATGTTGCAAAATATATTATAGATTCAAAGGCTACAATAAGAAAAACTGCTAAAGTTTTTGGGGTTAGTAAAAGTACAATTCATAAGGATATGACGGAAAGACTTTTAAAAATTAATCCTGAAATTGCACAGGAAACTCATTCGATTTTAGAATTAAATAAGGCAGAAAGACATATTCGAGGCGGAAAAGCTACACAAATGAAGTATAAAATTATTGAATCTTAATGAGAATAAGGCTATAATATAATATTAGTAGAATTATGTAAACATAGGTATTAATATGTATTATAGGAGTGAATAAAAAATGGGCTTTTTTGGAACAGGGACAGATATTGCAATTGATTTAGGAACAGCAACTGTACTAGTTTATGTAAAAGGGAAAGGGGTAATTTTAAAAGAACCTTCTGTTGTTGCTATAAATAGAAACAATAATAAAATATTGGCTATAGGTGACGAAGCAAGAAAAATGATAGGTAGGACCCCTGGTAATATAGTGGCTGTAAGGCCATTGAAAGATGGCGTGATTTCAGATTATGATATGACACAAAAAATGCTAAAAGAATTTATAAAAAAGGCATGTGGTACAAGAAGAGTTAGAGCGCCTAAAGTAATTGTTTGTGTGCCATCACAAGCTACAGAAGTAGAAAAGAGAGCTGTTATAGATGCGGCTATGAATTCTGGTGCAAAGACAGTTCATTTAATAGAAGAACCATTAGCAGCAGCTATTGGTGCTGGTCTTGACATTACGAAACCAAATGGATGTATGGTAGTAGACATTGGTGGAGGAACTTGTGATATTGCAGTTATTTCATTAGGTGGAGTGGTTGAAAGAGAATCCATAAAAGTAGCTGGAGATAAGTTCGATGATGCTATAATAAAATATGTTAGAAATGAATATAAGTTAATGATAGGTGAAAAAACTGCTGAAGATTTAAAAATTAATATAGGGTCAGCGTTTAAAAATTCTAGAAATCTAACATGTATGATGAAGGGTAGAAATCTTATAACAGGATTACCTGACGAAGTTGAAATCAGTACAGAAGAAATAAGAAATGCAATAAAAGAACCTGTTGATGTTATAGTTGAAACAGTAAAAAGAGTATTAGAAAGAACGCCACCAGAATTAGCTTCTGATATAATTGAAAGAGGAATTTTAATGACTGGTGGCGGAGCTTTGATACATGGATTAGATAAGCTAATAGAATTTAGAACAGGAGTTTCAACAACTATTGCGGAAGATTCTGTTGAATGTGTTGCTAAGGGAACTGGTAAAGTATTGAGCTATATTGATAAATTAAATAGTGAAGTAAATTCACAACAAATAGTGCTTATAGAATAGAACCAAAAATAACAGTCAAAATATGCTTTGACTGTTATTTTTTTATTGGAGAGATTAGAATAATTTGTCTGAAATTTTTTAAATATGGAAAATTTAATTTATATGGATTTAGAAGTATTTTTATGTGCTAAATAATTGGAAAGTTTCCATGATTTAAGTTATAAGCTTCAATAAGTATTCTAGAAATAGTTTTTGCCATATTCATTATAAAAGAAAGCCTAATGCTACGGGAAAAAAAGAGTTCAGAACTATCACTCGAATCAACAATGCCAATCACAGAGGCTATACCAACTTCAGGAAGTTCCTTACCAACACCTTTTCCAGGTCTAATAGCATAATCTCTTATGCGAATTTCACCAATATCATTTTCGTCACCCAAACAGGCATCCACACCTATAATTGAAGCCTTTGAATGATTTTTATGTATTTCATCCAAGCGCTCTTTTAAATTTAGTGCATGAATTGGAGAGGATAAAGTCCCATAAACAGGTAGAGGGAAAAAATGATCAGTCAAAATTGATCCGACTAAGGGACCTAAGCAGTCGCCTATACATTTATCAGTGCCAATACATACTATTACAGTATCTTTCTTTATATAGTTTTTTATATCCATAACGAGATCATAAGGAAAATTTGAGTTTATATTAATATTTGATTTATTCAAGGATTTATACCCCCTTTTATAAAATATATATGAAATATAAAAGAGATATAGTCTATAAAAGTAGTTTATGTAAACAAATAAATTATTAAAAAATCTATTTATATTTCAATATTAAATTAGCGTAGCATAATGTATAGGACAGCAAATTATGTTGTAAGTTGGGATGGTTTTGATGGTTTTAGATATTGCATAGAAAATAAATGGATTGTGTATTAAATGGAAGAAAAGAGTATTAATTAGAAGTAATATTGATTTAATTTCATTATATGGGCTATAAATGAGGTTGAAAAAAAAGCGTATTGCAGATATACTAATCATTGTTGATTCAAATGCAACACATTCTAAATAGTTTAATACGGAGGAATTCCCGAGAGGCCAAAGGGGGCAGACTGTAAATCTGTTACGTTAGTTTCGATGGTTCGAATCCATCTTCCTCCACCACTTAAATGGGCGCATAGCTCAGCTGGGAGAGCACCTGCCTTACAAGCAGGGGGTCACAGGTTCGAGCCCTGTTGTGCCCACCATTTAAGAAAGTATAAAAATTATTTACTTGACAAAATACTAAGAATTTTGTTAAAATATATATGCTGCTAATTGTTAAGTTAAGCTCTTAGCTGCAAAGCATTAATTGATAATGCTAACTAAATAATATGCTGGCATGGCTCAACGGTAGAGCAGCTGACTTGTAATCAGCAGGTTGTAGGTTCGATTCCTATTGCCAGCTCCAATATAAATATAAGGAAACTTATATTTTAATAAAACAAAATACGGAGGAATTCCCGAGAGGCCAAAGGGGGCAGACTGTAAATCTGTTACGTTAGTTTCGATGGTTCGAATCCATCTTCCTCCACCACTTAAATGGGCGCATAGCTCAGCTGGGAGAGCACCTGCCTTACAAGCAGGGGGTCACAGGTTCGAGCCCTGTTGTGCCCACCATTTAAGAAAGTATAAAAATTATTTACTTGACAAAATATTAAGAATTTTGTTAAAATGTATCTGCTGTTAATTGTTAAGTTAAACTCTTAGCTGCAAAGTATTAATTGATAATGCTAACTAAATAATATGCTGGCATGGCTCAACGGTAGAGCAGCTGACTTGTAATCAGCAGGTTGTAGGTTCGATTCCTATTGCCAGCTCCAATATAAATATAAGAAAACTTATATTTTAATAAAACAAAATATGGAGGAATTCCCGAGAGGCCAAAGGGGGCAGACTGTAAATCTGTTACGTTAGTTTCGATGGTTCGAATCCATCTTCCTCCACCAAAAAAGAGTAAACATAGTTTACTCTTTTTTTATTGCAATTATATTTATGTTCTATAGATATTTTGTTACTTGAATTAATTGTTAATTAAAGGTATCTTAATAAAATTTAGACTCAGTAGTAAAAAAATATTGAATACTGCTTTTGTGAAATGTATAATTATTATTAGATAATCATTATTAATAATTATACATATAATATAGAATAATTATATTAAAGAGAAGGTGAAGAAATGTTTTCGGATAAAAAAATAGCTTGGCCTAAAGATTTTTTATTAAATAAGAAGAGAATAGGAATAATAATTTTTTTAATAATTATTGTTTTAATAGGTGTGGCTTATAGTGTAAAGAACAGTGGACCCAAACCTAAACAAGTAACTATAGACAAAGCTCTAAATAGAACAGTTTCCGAAACTGCAATAGCTACAGGGAATGTAGAGGCTAAATACAGGAGTAATATTGCATTAGATTCTTCGCAAAAAGTAATAAAAATAGCAGTAAAAGAAGGACAACTTGTTAAAAAAGGTGATTTATTATTGGAATTAGATAGTTCTGATTATCAAATTAAGTTAGATAAAGCATTAATTAATTTAGAAAATGCTAATTTAACTTTAAATCAAATGCTTGAGACAGGAGTAACTTCAGAAAAAAGTGCTTCGGAAAATTCTTTTTCTCAAGCTAAATATAATTTAGAAACAGCACAAAGAAAATATGATGATTTTAAGAAAAAATATGAACAAAATGAGGAATTATTTAATAGTGGAGCAATAGCCCAAAGTCAATTATATGAATCAAAAAAGAATTTAGAGGATTCAGAAACTGGTGTTAACAGTGCAAAAGATGCTTTGAAAAATGCAGAAAATTCTTTAAAGGATACTAATAATAGCAGTGAGAATAAAATTGTAAGTCAAAAAAATCAGATAGCGTTAATTCAAAAGGATATAGATGATTATAAGAAAAAGATAGAAGACAGTAAAATTACATCAAATATTGATGGTAAAGTTATAAAAATAAATGCTAAAGAAAATCAATTCCCAGTTAAGGGTGATGAAATTATAGTAGATGATGTATCACAGTATAAGGTGACTGTTGATTTAAAACAATACGATGCTTTGAAAGTTCAAAGGGGACAAAAAGCTAATGTGAATATAAAGGGATCTAAAATGTATTACATGGGAACTGTAGATGAAATAGGTGAATTTGCAGAAGCTAAAGCAACTTCAGTAGGTAGTGATGATGAATATAAGGTAAAGGTTTCTGTAATCATAAATGATCCAAAAGAAGAAGTTAAGGCTGGTTATGAGTCGGATGTTCAATTTGTATTTAAAGAAAAAAATAACTGTATAGCCATTGGATTTGATGGAATAAAGGAAGATAAGGCAACTAATCAAAGATATGTTTTTGTTGTGGGTGCTGATAATAAAATTTCAAAAAGATATATTAAAACTGGAATAGAAAGTGAATATTATGTTGAGATTACTGAAGGTTTAGAGGAAAATGAAAGTTATATATTAAATCCGCCAGAATCTCTTGCAGAAGGTGATATAGTTATACAGGGAGTTTCTAGCAAAACTTCTGCAAATCAAAAATAAATATGCATAGGAAAGGGGGAATATTATGAGATTCCCGTTAAAGGTTGCAGTTAGATTTTTATTAAGCAATAAGCTACAAACATTTTTTATTATTTTAGGAATAGGAATTGGTGTATCAGTTCAGGTTTTCATAGGTACATTAATTGATGGACTTCAAAAAGGCTTAATAGATAAGACTATAAATAATTCTCCTCAAATTACTGTTTCATCAACTAAAGATGATAAAACAATAGATGATTGGGAGAAAAAAATGATAAAAATTCGGGAAGGTGATAGCAGAATTAAAAATGTTTCACCAGCTCTTGATGCTTCAGCCTTTATAAAAGATGGAACTAAAAGTTATCCTGTATTAATGAGAGGCTTCCAATTAGAAGATAGTGATAAAATTTATAATATAAAAAGTAGAATTTACGAAGGTAACTGGATTTTGCAGAGAGACATAGATTCTTCGAGGAAAAAGGTTCTTATTGGAAGAGAATTAAATAAGGAATTAAAAAAGAAGGTTGGAGAAAAAATTAAAATTACAACACCAAAAGGCAAAGTTGAAGATTTCACTATTAGTGGATTTTATGATTTAGAAGTGAGCAGCATAAATAAATCATGGATTATTACTGATTTAAGTACAGTTCAAAATACTTTTGGTTTTGAAAACAAAATAACTTCAATAGAAGCTCAAATACAAGCAGAGGAGGTGTTTAATGCAGATGGTGTAAGCAAAAATATTCAGTATAATTTGAATGATAAAGACGTGAAAGTTGAAAATTGGAAGGAACAAAATAAACAATTGTTAAGCGGTCTAAGCGGTCAGAGTACTTCTAGTTATATGATACAATTTTTTGTAATTGTTTCTGTAGTTTTAGCAATTGCATCTATACTGGCTATTACAGTTATTCAAAAATCAAAAGAAATAGGGATTTTAAAGGCTATGGGCATAAAAAATGGTCCTGCGAGTCGCATATTTTTCTTTCAAGGAATTATATTAGGAGTATTTGGCGCTATTTTAGGAATAGCTTTTGGACTTGGACTTACTATAATGTTTACAAAATTTGCTGTCAATGCAGATGGGACACCTATAGTTCAATTATATGTTAATCCTAGATTTATAATTTTATCTGCAGTTTTAGCAATAACTTCATCTTCTATTGCTGCTTTAATACCAGCAAAAAAATCTGCAAAATTAGATCCTATAGAGGTGATAAAAAATGGATAAGGATATTGAGCAAAATATAATTGAACTGAAAAATATAAATAAAATATATGGAAAACTTATGAAGACACAGGTTTTATATGATATTAATGTGGCCTTCAAAGAAAAATCTTTTAATTCGATTATTGGAGAATCAGGATCAGGAAAAAGTACTATGTTAAATATAATGGGAACTTTGGATAGGCCCACTAATGGAGAAGTCTATATAGATGGACAAAGAACAGATCTTATGACTGCTGATGAATTAGCTGAAACAAGAAATCAAAAGATAGGTTTTATATTTCAATTTCATTATCTTTTACCTGATTTTACAGCTTTAGAAAATGTTCTTATTCCATATATGATAAAAGATGTTAAACCTCCTAAGGAGATCAAAGAAAGGGCTTTAGAGTTGCTTGATTTGGTGGGGTTGTCAAAAGTGAAAAATAATTTAGCAACAAATATGTCTGGAGGACAGCAACAGAGAGCAGCTATTGCAAGAGCTTTGATAAATAATCCTAAAATTATTTTGGCAGATGAGCCAACAGGAAACTTGGATTCTCAAAGTACAGAAAATGTATATGGAATTTTGAGAGAAATGAATGAAAAGTTTAAAACTACATTTATAATAATAACTCATGATAAGAGGATTGCAGAAAGAGCAGATAGAGTATTAGAAATATCTGATGGAAAAATTCTTTCTGATAAATATAATTAATTAGCGATGCTTTTACAAATTTAATTGTGAGTTTTTGGATAATAACATAAAAGTAGAAATGATTACATTAAAATATTAGAAAAGGTTGTAGGTGAACTTGTCCACCTACAACCTTTTTAATGATTTTTTATTCTGTTAAATTTCGGATGTTACAAATCAATGATTCCTTTAATTTACTAAGTATAATACTTGCTCTTTCATTACTAGTTATGTTATCCAATAATTCTTGTTTTACCGTAATATTTTTTATGATAATTCTATATTCATTATCTTTTAATTCAATATTATCTTTAATTCTGATTAAAGGGATTTCTTTATTTAATTTATCTTTTATATCTTCTCTTAATAATTTTATATTGTCTATTATTGTATTTGCAGATTCAACAATATTTATCCCAAATTCAACTAATATTATATCTCCAACAAATTGACTCATTTCAAACATCCTTTCCATATTTTTATGAATATAAATTTGTTCTTTTAAAATCTCATAAAGATTAACACTTTGCATCCCTGTTTGATTTTGAATGTTAATAATAGAAGTAATTATATTTTTCAATGATATTAAGTTTTTTATATTATCTTCAGTTTCCCTTAATTTATTGAATAATATATCATTTGTAATTTTTTCATCGTTTGATAATAATATTTCTTTGATCTCATTGATGTGAAAATCTAATTCTCTAAGAAGTAAAATTTGCTCCAATCTAGCCAATGTTTCATTGTCGTAGCACCTATAATTAGAGTTGTTCTTTTTTACATTTGTTAATAACCCAATTTCTTCATAATATCTTAAAGTTCTTTTCGTTACGTGATAATTTTGAGAAACTTCACTTATTAGCATTAGTTTATTCATAGTAATTTTTCTCCTCATTAATTTATTTGCCTTCTTATAAATTTTAATTAATTTACTGGATTAAAATAGAATGCAGTAAAAACAAAGAATATTTATTGAATATATTTAAGAAGTACCTCCATGAATATATTTTAAACCTTCACTTTAAGTAACTGTCAACATATAATAGTACAAAAAAGAGATAAAATAAATAAGTGATCCAAATAAAATCATATTACTTGAAGTATCAAGTTTTTAAACATTATTAGATTGTATTTGACAAAATAACAAAATAAATATAACATAATTTATAACTTATGTCTAAAAAGATAAAATTTTGCATTTAGGAAATAAAAAGACAAAAAACTTACGAATTCTTTGTGAAAAATAACAAAAAATATTAATTTGATAAAACATAATGGTGAAATTAAAGGTTTACATGCAAAATAAATGTCGTTTACTGTCTAACTGGAATAAAATTACATTGCAAAATTTTCAATATTCGTATATTATAATCATAAAATGGTAATAATCCATTGTGAGGTGAAAAACTATGATGAATAAAGTGGTATTACTAAGTGAAATAAGAAAAGAAAAAACAAATGTTAATAATAGATTTTTAGAAGATAAAAAAGTTAATAGTGAACGTGAACAAATAAAAAATATAAAGGCTTATGCTAATTTTGAAAAAAAATTTGATTCGTTAAAGAATAATAATTATTTTTTTGATTTGAAAAACAGTCAAAATAAATACGAAAAAAAATTAAATAGTATAATAAAGAGAATTTTTTCTTTCAATAATAAGTTACCATTAATAGGATTTATTAATTCTATATACAACGATGAATTAAGTAAAGATACTAAAATTAAATATATAAAAAATAATCAGGAAGGAAGCTTAAAAAGTTCCAATTATAATGTTAGAATTTTAGCGGAAGATGATTATAGAAAATTTGAATACGAAATTAAATTAGAAACTGTAGATGATCAAAATATAGCAATAGTAATATCTAAAATAAATCTAGAAAGTAATTTCACAAATATAATAAATCTCAATAAAATAAAAAAAGAATATAAGGATGAGGATTCAGCTAATTTAAGCAAAGGATCAAAAGACAGTCATAATAGAGTTTTAATAATGTTTAATTCTAATATTGAAGTTCCAGATGTTTTTGAATTCAAAGAAGAGGCAGATGGAAAGAATATTGAATATAGAATAAATGTAATGAAAAGTTGGAAATATGATTTTAAACAATTATCCGAAAAGAATATGTATTTATTATTTCCAATGAAGGTATTAGACCTTAAAAATAGATTATTAACTATAAGCAAAGATGTGCTATCAAAAGAATTGATTAAAGATGAAATAGTCAGATTCTTTAAAGATATGAATAGATATTTCATGAAAATAAAAGATAAAAATTTAATTTCTGAAGAGGATATTACTGAATATAATTTAATAGCTATTGAGCTGTTGACTTATTTCATAAAGGAAAAATCCAACAGTTTTGTCGATATCAAAAAAGATATAGAAGCAACCTTGAAGCATTTAGTTGTATAAATGCTTACAATTAAAAGCATTGGTAACAAAAAGTGTTAATGATATAAAAGTATAAGAAAATTTAATATAAAGTAAGTTAGATGCAATTTACTTCGGTCGATTAAGGATAAATTTTCAAATTTATCCTTATATTTATTAGAATATAAAATACATTGTCGGTTAAAATAATATTGTCGGCAGGGAGAATTAAATATAGTTTTTTCTACTGATAATACCATACTAGCCAAGGAGGGAATCGTTATGTCAAAGAGTAATAGTAGAGTTTTAGTTCCAGAAGCAAAACAAGGCTTGAGTAAATTCAAGAATGAAGTAGCGCAAGAACTAGGCGTTCCATTTAAAGAATATAATGGAGACTTAAGTTCTAGACAATGTGGTTCAGTAGGCGGGGAAATGGTAAAGAGAATGGTAGAGGAATATGAGCATAGAATATAATGAGAATCAAAAGGTTCTTGATTAATTCAAAATGTAGATATGTTATTAAATAACATAATCATATTCTAAAACGGGAGATGCATTACACAGATGTGTAATGCATCTCTTGTTTTTGTTTGTAAAAGTATAAGGTTATTGTATATTAGTTACTGAAGATATTGCTATAACAAAATCATATACTTTTGGACTATTAATAGATTTCATGTTAGAATTAGAACAAAGGTTCGCAATATAATGCTTAAAATAATTTAAATTTCAATAAATATAAGTAAATAGTCTTGAAATAAAAAATAACAGGTGATTATTATGAGAAAGATAAGAATTTTACATACTGCAGATATACATTTTGATACACCGTTTAGTGGAATGACACCGAAACAGGCTCTAAAAAGTAAAGAGGAGTTAAAACAGGTTTTTGAAAAAATAATAAAAATAACTTTGGAAAAAGAAATAGATATTCTTTTAATTGCTGGAGATATATTTGATAATTTATCAGTAAACAAGACCACTCTTTATTTCATTAAAAACTGCTTTGAGAGCATAAGTAAGGTACATGTATTTATAAGTCCAGGGAATCATGATCCTTATAATGAAAAATCCTTTTACAGCATTGTAGAATGGCCTAATAATGTTCATATTTTTAAAGGTAGTATGGAAATGGTAATTTTAGAGGATTTGGATACTGTGGTGTGGGGGGCAGGATTTAATGTTCCACATGTGAAGAAATCCTTGTTGAAAGATGTTAAAAGAGCAGAAGGTTATAATAATATACTAGTACTTCATGGGGAAATAGCAAATACTCAGGAGGGCAATGAATATAATCCTATTACAGAAGAAGAGATAGGTAAGACAAATGTTGATTATGTAGCTTTAGGGCACAGACATAAATTTTCAGAAATAAAAAAAATAGAAAATACTTATTATTGTTATAGTGGATGTCCTCAAGGAAGAGGATTTGATGAGCTTGAAGATAAAGGTGTAGTTTTTATAGAACTTCAAAATAAATTTTTAGAAACTAGCTTTATTAGAACTTCAATTAGGAATTATTATGAAAAAGAAGTAAATATTCAAGGTTGTTTTGGCTATAATGAAGTGAAAAATAAGATTATAAGCTCTATTTCAGATGAGGATAGAAAAAAGAACTTTTATAAGATAATTTTAATAGGTGAAATATCAGAAGAATTTACAATAAATGAAGAATTCTTAGAAGAACTACTTGCGAATGAATTTTATTTTGCGAAGGTTATAGATAAAAGTGAACTTAAATTAGATATTAACAAACTACTTGAAGGATATTCACTAAAGAGTATATTTGCAAAAAAAATATATGAGCGGTTAGAAGAAGTACAAACAGAAGAAGAAAGAGAAATAATAACTTTAGCATTAAAGATAGGACTTCAAAGTATTTCAGGTGAAGAGGTAAAGATTTATGAATGATGTAATGATTAAGAAAGTTAACATAGAGTTCTTTGCTGGAATAAAGGGAAAAAGTATAGATTTCACTAAAGGATTTAATTTGATTTATGGGAAAAATGAACAAGGAAAAAGTTCAATAGAAAACTTTATTAAAATATGGCTTTATGGTATTGATTCAAGGGGTAGAAATGAGCGAAAAAAATATATGCCTTTAACTGGAGAAAAGATATCCGGTGAACTTTTAGTAGTCTCCAAAGGAAAAGGTTACATTATTAAAAGAGTTTTTGGTGTAAGCAAGAAAGAAGATATCTGCGAAATTTTAGATGAGATAACAGGTGAAGAAATAGAAATTGAACATAAAAATGAGCCGGGAAAATATTTTTTTGGTATAAATTTAGCAACCTTTGTGAAGACTTTATTTATAAGTCAGCTGGGAGTTATGGTATCCAAGGATAAAGAAGAAGAAATTATGGAAAAGATAACTAATATATATAATTCCGGAGATGAAAATACTTCTGTAAGAAAAATTATTGAAAAGCTGGAAAAGAGAAAAAAACAGCTGGCAGCAGTAAGAAAGGGAGGAGAGTTGGATTTATTAAAAGAAAGCCAAAACTCTCTTAAAGCAGAATTATGGGAAGGGTATAAATTAGCAGAGGAGAATGTTGATAATGAGGAAAGTTTATTAAAGAAAAAGCAATATAAAGTAAATATTAAAGAACAAATCCAAAAATTGGATTTATATAAAAAATATTTAAGAAAGGTCAAGCTTCAAAAAGACTATAAGGAAATAAGCAATTACCTTAGAAAAGGCGAGGAACTAAAAAGAAAACAAGAAGTTATAAGCGAAGAACTTAAAAATGGTGATAAATATATAACCTTTGAGTATTTAGAAGAAGTTAACGAAAAATGTTCAAGATATTTGAGTTTGTTAGATATAAAGCAGGAAAAAGAAAATAAATTTTATGAACTTAAAGGTGTATTAAAAGAAAAGACAGAAAGTGTTAAAAACTATAAGATTATAGCTTCTATGGGAAATAACATTAAGGAAAAAATATATACTTTAAAGGTAGATCAGAAGAATCTTGAGGAAAAGTTAACGGATATTGTTAATATTCAAAATACAATCTCTAGGTTTAAAATGGAAATTAATAAGCAGGCCATTGATATAGGCAATTTAGATTTTATAGAAAAACATAGAAAAGAAATTGAAGAATTATTAGATTCATATAAACAAGGCTTGAAAGAATTAAAATATAAAATAGAAAATCAAGGTGTCATTAAAATAAAAGAAAACTTAAAGGATTCTAAGAGAAAAATAAATTTTATTTATTTAGCTGGATTTGTTTGTACATTATTATTTATTTTATCAGTAATAAAACAGATGATTCCTGTTGTTATAATATGTATTCCTGTATTTATAATTCTAGTTCGCTTGTATTTGAAATATTCTTTAGAAATAAAAAACTTAGATAATATTAAAAAGAACAATGAAGAAATTGAAAATTTAAAAGATAAAATTACAGTATACGAAAATGAGTTGAATTTATATCTCAAAGAAACTAAAACTGAAGAGTATGAAGAATTCATAAATATGCTTGCCCAATATGATAAGTATAAAAATTATAAAGATAGTATGATGTTAATGATAAAAAACAAAGAAGAGGAAATTAATAAATACAATATTACAGAATTGAAATCTACTTATAATAGAAATAAGGGAGTTATAGCTTCTCTATTTAATGTATTATCATGTCAATCTTTAGAAGAAGTACTTGAACAAGTAGAAATATATGAAGAGTTGAAAGCTAATATTAATCGAAGTGAATATGAGTTTGAAGGAATCAAGAAGGAAATAGAAAATATTAATGAACAATTAGCAGATAAAGAAGAGGAAATAAGAAAAAAAGTTTCTATACTTGGATTAGAGGAAGTAGAAATAATTGATATGCACATTAAATTAAAAGAATATAAAGATAAACTTAATCAAATGAAGGAAATAAAAAGTGCCCTTGAAAGCGTTGAAGAAACTTACAAGGTTTTACTTAAAGATAGAAATATAGATGAGATTAAGGAAGAAATGAAGCAGATAATAAACCAAGAAATAAATTATTCATATGAATCTGAAGAAGAAATAGAAATTGAAATAAGAAAGCAATCAGATGAATTATTAAAGGTCGAAAAGGAAATAAAAGATTTAGAGCATCTTATAGAAAAAAGATTTTTAGGAAAGAGAGAAATCCCAGAAATAGAAGAGGAAATATTAATAAATGATGAGAGAATTTTAAAGCTTGAAAAGGAATTGAAAGCTGTAGAATTAGCTAACGAATTATTTCAAGAATCCTTTGATGAAATAAGGAAAAATGTTGGTCCTGAATTAAATAAAAAAGTTATAGAGAAATTCAATTTATTGACTGGTGATGAATATGAAGAAGCTAAAATATCAGAAGATTATAAATTAAAGGTGAGAAATGATGGGATGTTGTTTGATGCTGACATATTGAGCAATGGTGCTAAAGACCAATTATATCTTTCTTTAAGGTTTTCCTTTATTAATATGCTTTTTAAAAATAAAGAAGTTCCAATATTTTTAGATGATGCTTTTGTCCAATATGATGATGACAGAAGAAAAAAAGCATTAGAACTTTTATTTAATGAAAACTTTGCGCAAGTGCTTTTATTTACTTGTCAGGAAATAGAACAAAAGATTTTAGATGATAATATGTATCAGTATAATTGTGTAATATTAAATCAAAAATAAATAATTAATTTAAAGAATTCTCTAGCTTGACATATTTGAATAATAAAAGTAATATAATAAACAGGGTTGCAAATGCAAATCAAATGCAAAAAGCGGAGGAGATTTATGAAAAAGAAAATTATATCAGGTGCTTTAGCCTTATTAACAGGACTTATGTTAATTGGCTGTAATGGTGCAAAAACGGAGAGTGCTACTAAAAGCGTAACAGATGACAAATTAAACATTATTGTTTCAATATATCCATTGAAAGAATTCACTGAAAAAATAGCAGGAGATAAAGCTGTAGTGACTTGTCTTGTGCCAGATAATGTAGAGCCTCATGATTATGAACCTAAGACTAAGGATTTTGAAGCTTTAACTAAAAGTAAGGTTTTTGTTTATAATGGCTTAGGTATGGAAACTTGGGTAGATAAAGTTAATGAGACTATTAAGGAAAAAGGAGTAACAATTGTAGATTCAAGCAGCGGTATCGATGTTAGGAAAGAAGAAGACACTGTTGATCCTCATATTTGGTTAAGCGTAAAAAATGCAGAAATACAATCTGAAAATATAAAAAATACTCTTGTTAAATTAGATGAAAAAAATAAAGACTATTATGAAGAAAATTATAATAAATTCAAGGCAGAATTAGAAAGTGTATATAATGAATATAAGCCTAAATTTGATTCTTTAAATAAAAAGAATTTTGTAACAGGTCATGCAGCCTTTGGATACTTATGCAGAGACTTTGGCTTAACTCAAAAATCAGTAGAAAATTTATTTGCTGAAGGAGAGCCAACACCAAAACAATTAGAAGAATTAGTGAAGTTTTGCAAGGAAAATAATATAAAAACTGTTTTCTCAGAAGCTTTAGCAAGTCCTAAAGTTTCGCAAACCTTAGCAAAGGAAGTTGGAGCAGAAGTTGTGCCTATATTAACTTTAGAGTCTAAGGAAGATGATAAAAATTATATACAAGCAATTAAATATAACTTAGATGAAATATATAGATGCTTGTCAAAAGAATAAAATAAAAATAATTTAACAAATGTATCTTATAGAATAAATTCGTTTTATCTTATAGGATACATTTTTAATTTTATATTAATTACTAATTTCTAATAAAGTTAAAATTCAATTTAATTTAATTGTTATCTATAGAATAATTTATAAAATGCTTAATTAATTTACAAATAATAGTATAATTATTGTTGGAGTATGAACTAAGTTTTGCTATGATATGTGAGTATTTTATAAAGATTAATGAAAATATATTAGAATGGGGAATAATAATTATTGTATAAAAAATAGAGAATAAATTCCAAAGTTAAGTAGACCATGATAAAATGATTATAAGAACTTAAATTAAAATAGTGTGGGGTATGAGAGATGGAGAATGATAAAAAAATTGCAGTGCTAATTGATGCAGATAATGTATCTGATAAATATATAAAGTATATATTTGATGAGATTTCTAATCATGGAACACCAACATATAAAAGGATTTATGGAGATTGGACTAAGCCGCAGCTTGCTTCGTGGAAGAGTGTGCTTCTTAACTATTCTATTACACCTATTCAACAATACAGTTATACGACAGGCAAAAATGCAACGGATTCTGCATTGATAATTGATGCTATGGATATACTTTATTCTAAAAATGTAGATGGCTTCTGTATAATTTCTAGTGATAGTGATTTTACAAGATTAGCTGCAAGACTAAGAGAAGCAGGAATGTATGTTATTGGAATGGGAGAAAAGAAAACACCTACTCCTTTTATAGCAGCCTGCGAAAAATTTAAATATCTTGAAGTTTTAGCTGGATTAGTTACAGATGTCAGTGTTAATGAAGAAATGTCAGAAAAGCAGCAGGTTTCTAAAGAAGTTTTGGCCAATCGGGGAGAACTTATAAAATCAATAAAGAATATAATAGCTGAGAGGTCAGATGAAGAAGGCTGGGTAGGGCTAGGTGAGGTTGGAACTAAACTTAACATGCGTTATCCGGATTTTGATACAAGAAATTATGGGCATTCAAAATTATCATCATTTATATTGTCCTTAAACAGATTTGAAATAGAAGCTGAAAAAACAAATAAAAGAAATTTACTTGTTAGAAATAAAGTTAAGAAATAAAATTACAAGGAGGAATAATGAGAATAGCAGAAGAGTTTTACAAAGACAATGTGAAAAAAAACAGTGAGGCAAGTAGTGCTTTAAGTTTTAAGGTCAATGTCATTGGTTGGAGCAGACTACTTGTAATAATATTATGTTTATTGGTGGATTATTTTTCGTATAAGCAAGATAAAATATATGTAATTATTATGGCAACTATACTTTTCATAGTTATTTTTATAGGATTAGTGATTTATCATAATAATATTTTTGAATATAAAGAAAGATTTGATTTATTAGTAAAGATCAACGAAAAGGGCCTTAAGAGAATATTAGGACAATTTAAAGAATTTAAGGATAATGGACTAGAATATTTAGAAGAAAACCATCCTTTTATTAATGATCTAGATGTATTTGGACACAATTCCATTTTTCAGCGTATTAACTCTACAGTAACGAAAGGTGGAAGAAAAGAGCTAGTAAGAATACTTAAGAGAGAAAAGGTTTTTAATAATGCGGAAATAAAGGAAAGGCAAGAAGCTATAAAAGAATTAGGAGATAAAGCTCAGTGGAGGCAAAAAATAATTGTTGAAGGAAAACTAAACAATTCACCTAGTATAGATTTACAAAGTTTGTTGAAATGGAGCAAGGAAAAAGAATCTTCAAGTCCTTTGAGAGTTGCAATTGCTTGCACTTTTATACTTGTAACAATTATTTCAATATATTTAGCTTCTAGAAAGGTAGTCCCAGAATCCTTTATACTTCTTGATTTAATGGTGAACTTTCTTGTTTTAAAAATACTATCTAAAGGAATGGCAGAAGACATTAATTTATTTGATTCAATAAAAAGAAGTATAAGAGGATATAGCAAAATATTAGAATTAATAGAAGATGAAAGTTTTAATTCTATATATTTAGCAAAATTAAAAAGTAAATTAAAAAATGATAATTTAAGCTGTAAAGAAGAAATGAAAAAATTCTCTAAAATATTAGATTGGGCAGGAAATAGTAAATACAATGCATATTATTTAATCTTAAATGTTTTATTATTTTCAGATGTTTTTTTAATGAAAAACCTAGAAAAGTGGAGAGAGAAGAATGGTGATAAACTTGAAAAATGGCTTGAAGTAATGCATGAAATAGATGCCTTAAACAGTATAGCTAATCTTTCCTTTGAAAATCCCAATTGGGCTTATCCAGTGATTTTGAAAGAAAATGAAATAGAAGGATTTAATGTTGCGCATCCTTTGCTAGGGAAAAAGGCTGTTAGAAATACTTTCTCTTTAAAAAATGAGCAAAAAGTATCATTGATTACAGGTTCTAATATGTCTGGAAAAAGTACATTTTTAAGAACAATTGGAGTGAACTTGCTTTTAAGTTACATTGGAGCTCCTGTTTGTGCAGAAAGGTTTTCCTGTGGAATCATGAATATATACACTTGCATGAGAACGAAAGATAATTTGGAGGAAAGTATCTCTTCATTTTATGCTGAGATTTTGAGAATAAAAATATTAATAGAAGCTTGTAAAAGAGGGGAAAAAATATTTTTTCTTTTGGATGAAATATTTAAAGGAACTAATTCTAAGGATAGACACACTGGAGCAATAGTACTAATTAAGCAGCTTCTTCAAAATGGAGGAGTTGGACTTGTTTCAACACATGACTTAGAATTATGTGATTTAGAAGAAGAAAATAAAAATATAATAAATTATAACTTTAGAGAATTCTATGAAAATGATAAAATTAAGTTTGATTATATATTGAGAAAAGGAAAAAGTGAAACCCAAAATGCAATTCACTTAATGAAGCTTGCAGGGATAGAAATATAGAATTATCTAATTATATTTATTAGCTTAACGTGTTGTGCTAATTAAATTTAATAATGTCAAAATGGCGAAAAATGAATTATGAATTATTTAATATTCGTCAGTAATTAAACAATTCATAAACTAAAGTGATTTTAACAGCAGAAAGGAATAAATATGGGGTACATTATTATAGATCTGGAGTTTAATAATTTAAAAAATATAACTAATTATCACAAGGATTTTTTTGAAAAGTATGGAGATTTTGAGTCAATGGACCTGGAAAATGAAATCATCGAAATAGGGGCTGTAAAGGTAGATAAATATATGAAACCTGTTAGTGAGATAAGGGAATATATTAAACCTAGCATATTTCCAGTTATTAATCCAGTTGTCACTGAAATTACAAAGATAGACGCAGAGATATTAAATGAAAAAGGAGTAACTTTTGAAGAAGCTATAGGAAAGCTTAAAGATATGTTCGAAGAAGGAGATGTCCTTTGCTCATGGGCTAAGGATGATGTTGTGGAATTAATAATAAATGCCCATCATTATAATTATACGGATTTAAACTGGCTTAAGGAATATTTAGATATTCAAGAGTATACTACCAAAATGTTAGCTCATAAGAAAGCTTTGGGTCTTAAGGCAGCTTTAGATGAACTGAAAATTAAAGTAGATGAAACAAAGCTTCATGATGCATTAAATGATGCCAAATATACAGTTGAAGTATTTAGAAGAGTATATAATTCAAGAGTTATTAAAAATTATCTCGTTGAAGATATATATAATATGCCAGCAATACATGTTTCAAACCTTGAAAATATTAAAGTTGATGAAGAGCAATTAAAATTAGAATGTCCTAAGTGTGGTAAAAAAATAAAAATGGAAACTTCTATAAAACTTCTAAATTGGAGATTTGCTGGGGTTGGTATATGCCCAAAATGTAAAAATAATGTTTTATGTGAAGTTTTGGTTAAAAAGACTTTAAAAGGTGAAGAAGCGTATAATGAAATCAATACTATTATAAAAAATGAAATATATTTAAATTATATATATAAGTTGGAAAATTCCGATGAATAAAGGCGCTTTTTTATAAATATTCACGAATAAGTAATAATTTCGCTAAAGAATTTTGAGTATATATATGATAAAATAGACCTATAAGTAAAAATCAAATGAATACAATTAATGAAAGGATTTTATTTATGAATATAGCCTTTTTTCTTACACCTAAAAGCGAGGTTGTTTGCGCTCAGCAAGATGCAACTATGAGACAAGTTATGGAGAAGATGGAACGTTACGGTTATACTGCAATACCTGTAATAAATAAAGAAGGAAAGTATGTAGGAACTTTAACTGAAGGGGATTTGCTATGGAAATTAAAAAATACAGATAATTTAAATTTCAAAAACACTGAATCTATAAAGGTTAAAGAAATAGAGAGAAGAAGAATCCATAAGCCAGTATCTATAACTTCAAATATAGAAAGCCTGATATCATTGGCAGTAAGCCAAAACTTTGTACCAGTAACTGATGATGATGGGACATTTATAGGGATAATAAAAAGAAGTGATATAATAAATTATTGTTTTAATGAAATGGAAAAGAGAAAAGATTTAGAAATACAGCAATTTTCAATGTACGACGAAGGTTAAAATAATAAGCAGAGGTTATTTAAATTTACTTTAAACGACCTCTGCTTAGTTATTTATTTAGATAAATATTACTCTGCACACTGATAAGTTTCAACCACAAAATCAAATTCTTCTGGATCAGTTATTTCACCATATGAGTCTTCTTTGATTCCAGGATAATAATAAAGTACTAATTTATCGTTAGAATCACTTGAATTTTGTAATAAGATATATAATTTATCTAATTTACAATCCTCTACAACAGCTAAAACCTTATATTTTGAAGCTCTTCCAGTATCATTGTTAGTAAGATCTAATGTAAAATCATCAAATTTTCTAACATTTACTTTTGCTTTATCACAAAAGTAAAGCATAGAGCCGCTTCTACAGCTTGAGCATTTTTTAAAATTACATTCAAAGGCACAGTTTAAACAAGTGCAATGAGAACATTTTTCTAATTGTTTGAAGCTTTCTCTGTGTTTTGCCTTATAATCTTGAAGTAATTCAATAGCTGGATTTGATTTAAACATTGAAAATAGAGATTTCTTTTTTGATTCTGTTTCAGCTGAATCCAACAACTTAACATACTCTTGAAGAATAGGTGCTTTTACAACATATTTTCTTATATTTAAATCTCTTTCTGAGACAAAAGGGGAGATTTCGCTTATGGCATAAGCTACATCAGTATAAATTTTTCCCCAGTGTCTTGTTTCTGCATTAATAAAGTCCATACCATTATCCATATTTTCACCTAGTTATTAGATTTATATTTTGCTAATTCAAGATCTAAATCAACTTCGTCTAATTTTTCGAATTCACTTTCAAAATTATCGACGTTTCTTAATTCACCTAAACCTTGAGCAAGTGATTCTTTTCTTTGAATTTTTCTTTCAATACTATCAATTTGAATTGAGTTACTCTTAGTTTGTACATTTGCAAGAACTTCATTTACTTTTTGAGAAGCTTCAGCATTTGCAAATCTTGCAGCAGCTTCATCTCTGTAGTTTCTAGTCTTTGTAATTTCTTCTTCTAAAGCACGAAGGTTTGCTTTGATTGTATCTGCTTGAGTTTTTGCATTATCATAACTTGCTTGAAGGGATGTTACCTTTTTATCAGTTTCAACCTTTTTAGCCAAAGCTCTTTTAGCTAGATCTTCATTTCCTTTACTTAAAGCTAATTTTACTTTTTGGTCATAATCTTCAGATTCTTTTTTTGCAAGAGTTAATTTCTTTTCAATTTCATGAACATTACCTAAAATTTGAGCTGAACTTAATTTAGCTTTATTAAATTGCTCGTCCATATCTCTTAATTTTTGATCTAATAGCTCTACTGGATTCTCCATTTCATCTAATGTAGCATTTACTTTTCCTTTAATCATATTTGACATTCTTGTAAAAATTCCCATGTTAATACCTCCAAAAATTTTTATTTTCTCTTTTTATTTAAATATATTTTTATTAAGAATATTGCTATCGCAAATATTACTAACAAAACTAAAGCATTAATTATTGAGCTAGAAGCGGAACCAAAGTAAAATGGTCTGTAGAAGCCACCACCCCAGCCTCCAAAGAAGAATGGGAAGAAGGAACTACGGCTTGAGCCCGTATTATAGTTTTGTGTATTACTGCTTTTATTATCATTTGTATTGCTTCCCGAATTGTTATTTGTGGTACTCGAGGAGTCTTGTGATTTATTCTTGTCCGTTGTGGAATATGAACCGCTTTTAAATCCTGCTGAAGCACCAGCACTTTTTTGAGTTGAGCCAGAATCAGAAGTTGAACTAGAATCAGAACTTGAACTTGATTCTGAAGAAGAACTCGAATTAGGGGTTGTCTTCGAACTGTTGCTACCACTTGAAAAATCACCTGATTTAAAGCCTTCAGCACTTTTGGAGCTACTGCTGGACTCTGAAGAGGTACTGCTAGAAGGTTTACTCTTTGAACCACTTACAGAACCAGAACTAAATCCACTCTTTGAACTTGAACTCCCACTTGATTTACTACTAGAACTAGATCTGCTTCCACCTCCACTGGATTTTGCATAGGCCACAGTAGTAGTATCAGAGGTAATTATACCTGTACTGAATAAAGCATCTAAGGGTAAATTTGAAAATGTAAAAATAAATGTTAAAAATATGGTTAAAACATATTTTTTCTTAATCCCATGAATAGTGATCACCCCTTAAAAGATTATGTATTTATTATATATAAAAGAAGATCTATAAACAATGTTTAAAAAAGCTTAAAAAACATCAAAAACGACGATTAGAATAAAATATCACAATTAAAGGTTTGAAAAACTAACGTTTAATAGTTTTATCTAATCCTTTAAGAGTTATTCAATACTGCTTTATTTGCATTGTTTATAGTTAATATATAATTACTTGAAATAAATTTCCTTATAAGTATATTATAGTACATTAATGTACTTGTATAAACGTTTTTATTAGATTAATATTATAGGTAGAATTTATTTATAATTTAAGGAGTGATTTTTGATGTCTAATGAAGAATTACAAGGCAGCATGGGCGATTTTTTAAAAGATTATGATGTAAAGAAGTTAAACAGGGGAGAAATATTAAAAGGCAGAGTTATTGAGGTAAATGATAAAGAAGTTTCTGTTAATATAAACTATGCTTTTGATGGGTTAATATCTAAGGAAGAATTATCATCAGATGGAAGAGATCCTAGAGAAGTAGTTAAAAAAGATGATGAGATAGATGTTTATGTTTTATCTCCAAATGATGGAGAAGGTTATGTTGAACTTTCATTAGTAAGGGTTTTAGCAATTAAAGAAAAAGAAGATGTAAAAAAAGCCTTTAAGGAACAAAAAAATATTATAGTTAAAGTTAAAGAAGAAACTAAAGGCGGAGTAATTGCTTATTATGGTAATATAAGAGTATTTATTCCAGGTTCTCTTGCAAGTAGAGAAAGAATAGAGCTAAGCACTTTAATTGGAAAAGAACTTGAAATTAAAATTACAGAATTAGATTTTAACAATAATAAAGTTGTAGGTTCAAGAAGAGTACTTGAAGAAGAGGAGTACAATAAAAATAAAAAAGCTATATGGGATACTTTAAAAGAAGGTGAAAAAAGACAAGGGGTTGTAAAAAAGCTTGTTAAATTTGGAGCTTTTGTTGACATTGGTGGAGTAGAAGGATTAATTCATCTTTCAGACTTATCTTGGGAAAGAGTAAATAGAGCAGAAGATGTGGTTAAAGAAGGCGATAAAGTAGAAGTATTCATAGGAAGTGTAGATAAAGAAAAAGAAAGATTATCTTTAATATTAAAGGATGTAGCTAAAGAACCATGGACAGTTCATGGCGGAAATATTAAAGAAGGCGATATAATAGAAGGAAAAGTGGTTAGACTTACTTCTTTTGGAGCTTTTGTTGAATTATTTGATGGAATAGAAGGGTTAGTACATATATCAGAAATTACTGATGAACATATAACAAAGCCAGCAGATGTATTAGAACTAAATCAAAAGGTAAAAGTAAAGGTATTAAATTTTGATAGAGAACAAAAGAAAATTGCTTTAAGCATTAAAGATACTGTGGAGCCAGATAGAGAATACCTTAATTACGTTGATAACGAGGATGAGGAAGCAGGAACATCTTTAGGTGATTTATTAAAAGGATTTAAGTTTGATTAACAATTTAAAGTTAAGAGTTATGAGTTGAGGAACAAAGTCCTACGGACTTGGAAATAAATAAGAATTAAGGCACTGTCAATCAAATGAATTTAATTGACAGTGCTTTTTTATAATATATCATCAAATAATGCAAAAAAGAATGTAGCTGGGTTTGATTAAACAAATCCAGCTACATTCTTTTTTGTATTATACAATTTCCAAAGGAAATTGAACCTAAACTCTGAACTTACAATTCAGAACTATTTATTGAATTAAATTTTTTCTATCTTTAACATATTAGTTCCGCCAGTATGAGTTGTTGGCATTCCAGCAGCAACTATTATGTCATCTCCAGGTTGAGTTAAACCTAATTTATGAAGCGTGTTTTTAGCTTCTTCTAAGATTTGATCTGTTGTGTTGAACATTTCACATTTTATAGGGCATATACCGAAGTTTAAGTTTAATCCTCTTCTTACTTGATCATAAGGAGTTATAGCTATAATTGGAGCTTTAACTCTATATCTAGAAAGTATTCTAGCAGTTGCACCACTCTTTGTAGCAGCAACAATAGCTTTTGCATGTAACATGTTTGCAGTTCTACAAGCTGAATAGCTTATTGCAGATGCATAATCATTAAGAGATGGATCTCTAAGTTTTGAAGTTAAATGATCATAATCTAAATATTCTTCGGCTTCTTGAGCTATTTTTGACATTGTTTTTGCAGCTTCTATAGGGAATAAACCAGAAGCACTTTCACCACTTAGCATTATTGCATCAGTACCGTCAAAGATAGCGTTGCAGATATCACTTGCTTCTGCTCTAGTTGGAAGTGAATTTCTGATCATTGAATCAAGCATTTGAGTTGCAGTTATTACAACTTTACCAGCTTCATTACATTTTTTGATGATTTGTTTTTGGATTATTGGAACTCTTTGAATTGGAATCTCAACACCCATATCGCCTCTGGCAACCATTACAGCGTCAGTTACTTGGATTATAGAATCCATATTATCTACACCTTCTTGGTTTTCTATCTTAGCGATTACTTTTATATGTTCACCGTGATTTTCTTTTAATACTTTCTTTACATCTAAAACATCACTAGCTTTTCTGATGAAAGAAGCAGCTATAAAGTCAACACCCATTTTACATCCGAATTTAATATCTTCAATATCTTTTTCTGTGATAGATGGTAATTTAATTACTACATTAGGTACATTAACACCTTTATGATTCTTAATTTCACCACCAACTACTACTGTTGTATGAATAGTTTTTCCATCAACACCAGTAACTTTAAATTTTAATAAACCATCATCAACAAGAATTTTTCCACCAACTTTTATGTCTTGATAAAGAACATCATATGAAATAGAACATCTCTTTTCATCACCAAGAATTTCTTCTCCACAAATGAAATCAAAATTATCTCCTTCATGAAGAGTTACTCCATCGTTAACAAAGTTATGTGTTCTGATTTTTGGCCCTTTTATGTCTAGGACAATTGCTGTTGCAGAATTCATTTCCTTACGTATACGTTGGATTAATTCAATTTTTTCTGCATGTGATTCGTGTGTACCATGAGAAAAGTTTAATCTTGCTGCGCTCATTCCAATTTCAATGAACTTTCTTAAAGTTTCCTCATTGTCACTTGCTGGACCAATAGTAAAAATCATTTTCGTTTTTTGCATATAGACACCTCACATTAAAATTTTATACATTATACTTATAGTGTGTAAAATATAAATCATAAAATAACAAAAATTTAAATAATTAATTAGTATTTTATGATAAACTAAGAAAAAAGATATGTATAATGATATTTTATCACATATTTGACGAAAGGAAGAGTAAAGTATGAAAAATTTAGAGAAAATTACAGAGGAAAGAGTTTTTTATCATTTCCAAGAAATAAGTAAAATTCCAAGAGGCTCAGGAAATGAAAAAGAAATAAGTGATTATTTAATCAAGTTTGGAAAAAGTTTGGGTTTAGAAACTATCCAAGATGAAGCTTTAAATGTAATTATTAAAAAGCCTGCTTCAAAGGGACATGAAAATGCTCCTGTGGTTATAATTCAAGGCCATATGGATATGGTGTGTGAAAAGAACGGGGATAAAGTTCATGATTTTACTAAGGATCCTATCAAGCTAATTGTTGATGGAGATTATATATATGCAGATAAAACTACTCTTGGGGGAGATGATGGAATAGCAGTTGCTTATGCAATGGCAATACTAGAGGATAAGACTTTAGAACATCCTCCGATTGAAGTTTTAATAACTTCAGATGAAGAAGCAGGTATGAGCGGGGCGCTTGCAATTCATCCAGAGCATCTTAGTGGTAAAATTGTTTTAAATGTTGATTCAGAAGAAGAAGGAAAACTTTTAGTAAGCTGTGCAGGGGGAATTAGAACAAAATCAAGTCTTCCAATTCAATGGAATAATAAGAAAGCTGATACTAAGGAATTTATGCTTTCTATAAAAGGGTTAAAGGGCGGACACTCTGGTACAGATATTCATTTGGAGAAAGGAAATTCAAATAAATTAATGGGAAGATTATTAAAGGAAATTTCTAAAGAAATAGAATTTAATTTAGCTTCATTAGATGGAGGTTCAAAAAATAATGCTATCCCAAGAGAAGCAGAAGCTGTTTTGGTAATTGACTCTAAAGATGAAAGCAAGTTGATGGAGTTAAAAACAAAAGTAAGTGAAGAGATAAAAAATGAATTTAGAAAGAAAGATCCAGATTTAAATATTACTCTTGCAGCATTAGAAAAAAATGTGGAAAAGGTATTTTCTGCTGAAACTACATCAAAAGTGATTAACTTATTATATATGTATCCAAATGGAGTTAATACAATGAGTGCAGATATAGAAGGATTAACAGAAAGTTCAACTAATCTTGGAGTGGTAACAACTACTGAAAATGAAGTAGAATTTGACAGCGCAGTAAGAAGTTCTGTATTTTCTCTAAGAGAAGAAATTGTAGAAAGAATTAAATGCATAACAGAAATTTTAGGTGGATCATATACAGCCAATGCAGGATATCCAGCATGGCCATATAGAGCTGATTCCAAAGTAAGAGATATATGCAAGGAAGTATATTCTAGAATGTACGATGGAAGAGAACCAGAAATAGTTGCAATTCATGCTGGAGTTGAGTGCGGAATACTTGAAGAAAAACTAGGGGATTTAGATATGATAAGCTTTGGCCCTGATATAATAGATATACACACTCCAAATGAACATATGAGTATTTCTTCAGTACGCAGATGTTATGAATATTTATTAGAAGTACTTAAGTCAGTTAATAGTTAATAGTGCAAAGTTGTCTATTTTAGAGGTGAACAACTTTGTTCATTTAGAACTGGAATAAATAAGTTTATATTATTACAGGCATAGACGAGAAACCTGAGCGTAAATTCATGCTGCTCAGGTTTTCTTTTTATGTTAAACAGTATTTTAATAAAATTATTTGTCATTTTTATATTTTATGCATAGAGGAAAATTAGTATATAATAAGGATTTAGAGTAATATATTGTGGGAAATAAAAGTCATAAAAATGCAAAATAAGAGTAAGAGGGTGAAAAAAAGAGGGATATTGAGAATAAAAAAGATATTTTAAATAGAATGAAAAATAAAAAGTTCCAATAATTTGACCTATATCCAACTTATTAATATACTAAGAAAGTGTTGAAAATTTACACAATGGTTTACACAGAAATGAAAATGTTTTCTGTAATAATTACAATTAGGTTATGGAGAGGAAATAGAATATGAGAAATAAAACAAGTATGCTAATAAAATGCATAGTTGGCGCTTTGATTTTCACAGGAGCATGCCTTATTAATACTCAAAATGCTAAAGCTGATACTACATTGACACCTAATAAAGGAATTACACTTAAGACTAGCGAACTAAAGACAACTAAAGTAATTAAAGCACCATCAGATGGGCAAGTTACATCAGATAGTGGAAGTTCAGATACACCTTCAAGAGGTACTGTTAGTAAAGGAATTCAAGTTGTTAATTACGCATATAAATTTTTGGGAAAACCATATGTTTATGGAGCGGCAGGACCAAATGCATTTGACTGCTCTGGATTAACTCAATATGTATTTAGTCATTTTGGAATAAATCTATCGCGTACTACATATACTCAAGTAGGTGAAGGAACTAAAGTAAACAGAAATGATTTAAAACCTGGAGATTTAGTATTCTTTAATACAGAAGGTTCAACAAGTCACGTTGGTATTTATATTGGAAATGGTGAATTTATTCATGCACCAAGAACAGGAAAGCCTGTAATGGTAAGTTCTTTGTCAGATGGATACTACTCACAAAAATATGCAACGGCTAGAAGAGTTGTTAATTAGAAAATTATATAGTAAAAATTAATATATTAAAAGCAAGTGATTTTAGAAGTTATAAATTACTTGCTTTTTTCAATTTGTAATGATTTAATATTTACTCTATTTAGAGGTGAAATGTTGCCTTTAACGTTCAAACTTTTGTGTGGAAAATTTAACTCCTTCCTTAAAATTATTCATAGAATTATAATATTTAAATTAACATAATTCATAAGTATGGGAGTTATGGAATAATATTATAAAAAGGGGGTATAATATGAGATACACAAGATATGAATATAAAAAATTCAGTAAATTAAGGTTTCTATTTACTGTTTCAATTATTACCTTAATATCCATTGGAGGCGGATTATATATGAGTAATTTTGCTTTTCAGGAAAAACAAATAGAAGATAGTTTAAAGCCTTCAAGCAAAGCGGACAATGCAAATCAAGATGAGAAGTTTATGGCACTTCAATGTGGATATTATGCTAAAGAAGAAAATGCAAAAGAATTATTAAATTCAATCTCAAAATATTGTGAACCATTCATAGTCGAGGATGAAGGTAAATACAGAGTATTAGCTGGAATATATAAAGAAGAGGATGGGATTAAGAAAATTCAAGAATTTAAAGCTAATAATATAGATATAGCTAAAGTTAGTTTAAATATTCAGGGTGATAAGTTAGAGACACAAAAAATAACAGAAATTATAGATGGACTGCTAACAATCTCAAATAAGCTTGAGGAAAAAGAAGTCAAAAGCATAAATACATCAGAATTTAAAACGTGGGCAGATACGGTAATAAATGATGGAGGAGTCAAATCTAAAAAGCTTGAAGATATAAATAATTATGTAAAAGCATTACCAGAAGAAATAGATAAGAGTGGTAATAATAAGAATTTTGAAGAACTATACAAGTTAATTAAAAAATAGAATATTGCTTAAATGCATTAAAATTTTTAAATATGTTTAAATATGAAATATGTCTAAAGAAATAATAAAGAATTATTACAACAAAATTACATTTATATAAAAAAAGCTATAAGTTAATATAACAGACTTGTTTAAGAACATCTTAAATGATAAACTATATGGTATAGAAATGATAATCTATTGTTTCTATACTTTTTTTAATTAATAATTTTTTAGTTAAAAAATTAACATGTCTACAATGAATATTATTTGTCAATAATATTCATTAGATTCTTTATTTTAGGATGTGAATAAATGAAAACAGTATTAGCGTCTGCTTCAGAAAGAAGGCAGGAACTTTTATGCCGATTAGTCAAAGAGTTTGATATAATAGTCAGTGATTTTGACGAAAGTGCGGTTCCTTTTGAGGGTTCCATAGACAAATATGTTAAAGACGTAGCTTTAGGAAAGGCGTTAGATGTTCAAAAGAAATTAAATGAGGATTCAATCATAATATCAGCAGATACTATAGTTAGTTTAGACAATAGAATTCTTGGAAAACCAAAAGATGAAAAAGATGCTTTTAATATTATAAAATCACTTCAAGGAAGAACTCACTTAGTTTATTCAGGAATAGTGGTTATTAATACTGCTAAAGGAATAGTTAGACAGGAAAGCTTAGCTACAGAAGTAACTTTTTCTAAAATAAATGATGAGGAAATACTGGAATACATAAAGACAGGTGAACCTTTAGACAAGGCAGGTGCTTATGGAATTCAAGGTATGGGTGGGATATTTGTTGAAGAGATAAAAGGCTGTTATTATAATGTAGTTGGTCTTCCACTGAACAAATTGAAAGCCATGTTAAAAGAAGTACAATAATTTTTAGGGAGATGCGGTTAATCATATATGTGGAGGTAAAAAATCATGAACAGTAGCCTTAGGATTAAGGATATACCACAAAATGAAAGACCTAAAGAAAAATTATTAGCTTATGGAGCTGAGAGTTTAAGTAATTCTGAATTATTAGCAATAATACTCAGAACAGGAATTCAAGGTGAAAATGTACTTCAATTAAGCGAAAGACTCCTATCAGAGTTAGATGGCTTAGATGGTATTTTTAGTGCGAATTTTGATAATATAACATCTATAAAAGGTATAAAAGAAGGGAAGGCTTCTCAGATTTTAGCCTTATCGGAGTTGTTTAAAAGATTTAAAACTTTAAAAGCAATGAAAAAAGCTATTAAAATTAATTCTCCTAAAGACTTAGCAGAACTCCTTATTGGAGAGATGAGTGAGCTTAATCAGGAAGTTTTGAAGGTAGTATTACTAAGTACAAAAAATATAATTATTGGCACTAAAGATGTTTTCAAAGGTAGTTTAAATTCTTCAATTGTTCATCCAAGAGAAATATTTAAGCAGGCAATAGATAGAAATAGTGCATCCATAATTATATGCCATAATCATCCATCAGGCGATCCTACGCCTAGTAAAGAAGACATAAATATTACATTAAGAATTAAAGAATGTGGTAATATAATAGGAATTAAATTAGTAGACCATATTATAATAGGAAATAATAAATTTATTAGCCTTAAAGAAAGAGGGCTAATATAAAATGCGGAAGGGGAAAAAATAAATGGGATTTTTTGGATCAGGTAAAGATATGGGGATAGATTTAGGAACTGCAAATACCCTTGTATATGTAAGAGGTAAAGGGATTGTTTTAAGAGAACCATCAGTTGTTGCAGTTAATACTATCACAAAGAAGACATTAGCAGTTGGATCAGAAGCTAAACTTATGATCGGTAGAACTCCAGGTAATATAGTAGCAATAAGACCACTTAGAGATGGTGTAATTGCAGACTTTGATATAGCACAAACAATGTTAAAAAATTTAATAGAAAAAGTATCAACTAAAAATGCATTTAAAAATCCAAGAATAATTGTTTGCTATCCTTCAGGAATAACTGAAGTTGAAAAGAGAGCTATAGAAGAAGCGACAAAGCTTTCTGGCGCAAGAGATGTTATATTGATGGAAGAACCAATGGCAGCAGCGATTGGAGCAGGACTTCCAGTTAGTGAACCAACAGGTAGCATGATTGTAGATATCGGAGGTGGTACTACAGAAGTAGCTGTTATTTCTTTAGGTGGTATAGTAACAAGTAAATCTATTAGAAAAGCGGGAGATGAATTAGATCAATCAATAATTTCTTATATAAAGAAAGAATTTAATTTAATGATTGGAGAAAGAACTGCTGAACAAGTAAAAATGGAAATTGGATCAGCTTATCCAACTGGTGAAGAAGAAAAGATAATGGAAATAAAGGGAAGAGATTTAATTTCAGGACTTCCAAAAATAGTTGAAATTACAGAAACTCAAGTTAGAGAAGCATTAAAAGAACCTGTATTTGCTATTATAGAATCAATTAAAACTACATTAGAAAAAACACCACCTGAGCTTTCAGCAGATATTATGGAAAAAGGAATAATGCTTGCTGGTGGTGGAGCTTACTTAAGAGGGTTAGATGTATTAATAAACAAAGAAACAAACATGCCTGTACATATTGCAGAGGCACCTCTTGATTGTGTAGTACTTGGAGCAGGAAAGGCACTAGAAGACTTTGATAAAATAAGTAGAGATCAAAGAGGTTAATAAATGAAGCTTCTTAGGAATAAACTGGCAGTAACTATTATAGTACTGTCAGTTGGCTTTTTGGGGTTAATAGTTTATACAGTCAAGAAAGAAAATAGAAGTATTATTGAAAATGGTGCCGGTAGTACTCTAAATCCTTTGCAAAGTATAGTTTATAATGGGACTAATAAAGTAAAAGAAACACTTGATTTTTTCTTAAACTTCTCAGAAGTAAAAGCACAAAACAAAGAGTTAATAAAGAAAAACCAAGAGCTTGAAAGTAAATTAAGTTCTTATTCAGATTTAAAAGAAGAAAATGATAGATTAAGACAAGTTTTAAACTTTACAGAAGAAAGAAATAATTACAATTATATTGCATGTGATATTATATCACATAGTGGCGGAAGCTTTTTAGATGGTTATGTAGTTAATAAAGGTAAAAACGACAATGTACAAAAAGGTATGATTGTTATAGCAGCTCAAGGTTTAGTTGGTCAGGTAACGAGTGTAGGAAGTAATTGGAGCATAATACAACCATTGGTTAATGAAAATATAGCAGTAAGTGTTATGGTTGAAAGTACAAGAGATGCTACAGGATACATAAAGGGATTCAAAGATAGTAAAAATAGAAACTTAGCTAAAGTATACGATCTTCCAATAGATTCAGAAGTTAAAGAAGGCGATGTAATAATGACTTCTGGGGTAGGGATGCTTTATCCAAAGGAAATTAGAATTGGTGAAGTAATTGAAGTAGAAGAAGATAAGGTAAAAGTAATGAAGAATGCAATTGTAAAGCCATATGTAGATTTTAATAAATTAGAAGAATTATTTATTGTCTCTCCAAAAGATACGAGAGAAATTAAATATAATTAGAGGGAAACAAATGGAGAAATTTATTATTGTTTTAGTTTCTATTGTTTTACTTATATTAGATAACTCTTTAATGCCCTTTTTCTCAATAAATGGTGCTTGTCCAAGTTTATTGTTTGTAGCAGCTATTGCTTATTCTATGATAAATGGAAAAGAAAAAGCTGTATTTGCAGGTGTTGTTAGCGGAATACTTCAAGATATATTCTTTTTTAATGGTTTTGGAGTAAATTCTTTGCTGAATTTATTGTTATGTCTTCTTGCAGCTAAAATTGGAGCTGGAATAGTTAAAAATAAGAGATTAATTCCTGTAATTTCTGCTTTTATGCTTACATTGATAAAATTTATGGGGGTATTTATTATATTTTATATAGTAAATGTCAAAATACAATTATCAAAAAGTGTTATTATGGCGGTTTATAATAGTGTAATAATGTTTTTTGCTTATAGAGTAGTTATGAATATTTATGATGATGAATATTCAAAACGAAGATGGAGGTTTAAATGATAGTAAATAAACCAACAATAAAAAAGAAAAAAAAGCGTTCTAGATATACTGTTTTATCCATTATTATGTGCATAATATTTAGCATTATTAGTTTTAGATTGTTATATTTACAGATATATAGCTATGAGGAGTATAAAGAAAGAGCTGATGTTACATCAACAAGGTTTGTAGCTGAGAAGGCGCCAAGAGGTAAGATTTATGACCAAAAAGGAAATGTACTAGCAACTAATAAACAAACATATACAATTACTTACACAAAAACTGATGATGCAGATAAACAACTATATTCAACTATGAAAGAACTTTTTAAAATTTTAGATGAAAATGGAGAAAAAATTCAGGATACTTTGGCTTTAAAAATTGATAGTAATAATAAGATATATTTTCAGTATAAAAGTGGTCAAAAAGATACCCAAGATTTAGAAGAATTAAGATTTAAAAAGGATAGAGGAATAAATGATATATTAAGAAAGACTATGTTTAAGGGTGTTGAAGAGTTATCGGATGCTCAAAATACTCAATTAGACCAAGCTCTTTTAAAAGTAACACCAGAAGAAGCTTTTTATGATTTAGTTAAGTCATATAATTTAATTGAGCTTATAGATTCAGACTATAAGTCAAAAGAAAAAACTAAGATATACACACCTATGACAGGTAAAGAGCTAACAGATTTAATTTTGGCAAATGGATATTCATTAAATGATATTAGAAGATATATGCTTATAAAGGATGCTATAAAAATGCAGAGTTTTAAAGGATATAGGGCAGTAACTATTGCAGAGAATATTAAAAGGGATACTTCTCTTATAGTGCTTCAAAAAAAATATGATTTACCAGGAATAGATGTTAGTCTTACACCAATAAGAGAATATCCAAATAATAATTTAGCTGCTTCAGTTTTAGGATATGTATCATCAGTTACAGATAGTCAAAAAGAAAAATATGAACTTAAAGGCTATGATATTTCATCAGATTTAATTGGTATAAGTGGAATAGAATCAGCTTTTGAAGAACAGCTAAAAGGAGTAAAAGGTGGAACAACTATAAAAGTTAATTCACAAGGTGCGAAGACTCAGGAATTATTTAAACTTGAATCTTATCCGGGGAAGGATGTTCATCTTACAATAGATAGCGGTATTCAATATGCATCAGAACAAGCTTTTGCAGATGGTATAAAGAATATAGTAAATACGCCAGATCCTACTACGAGGTACAGATATTTAAATGCAACAAGAGGGGCATTGGTTGCAGTTGAGGTTAAAACAGGAAGAATTTTATCATTGGTAAGCTATCCTAGCTTTAATCCAAACTTATTTGCTGTTCAAGGACAACTTACAGATGAACAAAATAGTCAGTATTTTAATCCGGATTTAAATACTTTTGGGCAAGAACTTATTCAAAGAATGGGATTAAATAAAACGGTAAATGATTTATTTCCTTTAAATTCAGATGGTCATAGCAGGTCAGATCGTAATGAATTGTATCCAAGTCCAATGTATAATTATGCTACTATGGCAAAGATTCCACCAGGGTCAACTTTTAAGCCTCTAACAGCATTAGCTGGACTTGAGTCAGGAGTTAATAATCCTGATACAGTAATAGATGATAAAGGTCAATATAAAGAACATCCAGAAATTTTTGGTCCAGAATTTCACCCAGGAGGATTGGAAAATGCAACCGGACCTACAACTTTAACCAGAGCAATAGCAGAATCTATTAACTATTATTTTTATGAAACTGGATATAGGCTATATATGAATGCAGGTGGACCTTCCAATTATACTGAGGCATCAGATGCTCTTGCTAAATATGCTTGGCAGTTTGGATTAGGACGTGATCCAAAGAGTAATCAAGAAGCTTCAACTGGAATAGAAATAGGTGAAAAGTTTGGGCAAGTATATAATTTTCAGTCATGGAAAGAAAATATTATTGCCTTTTCCAAGTATAATTTAGTTGAAGCCTTAGAAGATAAAGGTGAATATAATGGTAAATCTTTTATAAAATTTGATATAAGGGTTTCAGATAATGATAAAGAAGTAGTTAAGAATGCTAAGCAATCTATAAAAGATAAAGTAGCAGATAGTTTAAATAAAGTTGGAGTAAAGTCTGCTAAAATAGCAACCCATGATGAATTTGCAAAAGATATCAAAAAAGATGTTAAAACAATAATGGATAACTCTGATATCTATAAACAAAGAGTTGCAGATGAAGAAGCATCTGGAAGAAAAGTAAATTTAGAAGCTCAAGCTTCTGCTGTTGCTGAAGCAATAGCACAGTTTACAATCAATGACCAAGTAGGGCAAATAAAATCACCAGCTCAAATAGTCTATGCAGCAATTGGTCAAGGGATGAACACTTTCACTCCATTACAATTAGTATCATATATATCAACCCTTGCTAATGGAGGAACTAGATATAAACTTCATTTAGTTGATAAGATTACAGATAATCAAGGAAATGTAGTTCAGGAATTTAAACCTGAAGTATTAAATACAGTATCTTTTTCAAAAAGCACTTCAGAGGCAATTAAAAAAGGTATGATGGCTGTTAATAATGGTGAAGATGGTACTGCAAAAGCTGCATTTGATGGCTTCCCAATAACAACAGCAGGTAAAACTGGTACAGCCGATGCTTCCGAAGATCAAAGGGAAAGAGGAAGATCTCCTTATGCGACTTACGTAAGTTATGCTCCAGCGGATGATCCAGAGATAGCTGTAGTTGCAGTAGTATTTGATGGAGGACATGGAAGTAGCATTGCACCAGCAGTTAGAGCTGTTTATGAAGCATATTTTAAGGATCAATTATTAAAGGATCCAAATTATGCTGCTAAATCTCCGACCTTCCAAAAATATGTTTTAGATTGTCCTATTGGTAAAAAGTAAATATAAAGTGGTGAGTGGCACTTAAGCAAGTATCTCTCTTAGTGTATAATCTGGAAATTGATTATAAAACTAAGAGAGATATTTTTTTATTGGTATTTGAGTATAAAAATCTATGATTGCTATTTTCTTTATGGTACATTAAATTAGTAAGTGAAGTATAAATAAAATTAAATTAAGCAAAATTATAGAAGTTATTAATCCTAAATAACTTGATTTGTGAGGAAAAATAAATGAAATATGAAAATATTATAAAAGGAAAATTTATAGAAAGACCAAATAGATTTATTGCACATGTTGAAGTTAATGGAAAAATAGAAATTTGTCATGTAAAAAATACTGGGAGATGTAAAGAATTGTTAATTTCAGGTGTCACTGTATTTTTGCAGGAAAATGATAATCCAAAAAGAAAAACAAAATTTTCTCTTATAGGTGTTATTAAAGGTGACAGAATAATAAATATAGATTCTCAAATTCCTAATAAAGTAGTTCATGAGTGGTTACTAAAAGGTAATTTATTTAAGGATGTTACGTTGATAAAGCCTGAAAAAACATATAAAAAATCTAGATTTGACTTTTATGTGGAAACAAAAGAAAAGAAGATTTTTATTGAAGTAAAAGGGGTAACCTTAGAAGAAAATAATGCGGTAAGATTTCCAGATGCTCCGACAGAAAGAGGCGTTAAACATATTAATGAGCTTTGCGATTGCATAAAAGAAGATTATGAAGCTTACATTGTATTTGTAATACAAATGAAGGGCGTCTCATATTTTGAACCTAATGATGAAACCCATAAGGAATTTGGAGATGCTTTAAGAAGAGCAAAGAAGTTAGGAGTAAATATAATTGCAGTTGATTGTGAAGTTGGAGAAGATAGTATTGAAATAGCAGATTATGTTGAAGTAAGAGTTTAAATCAATTAAGAATTAAGAGTTGAGGACAAAATTTCTTAGGGATATTTATAGTATTTATATATTTTTTATCTTTAGTTATTATTTATTCACTCTGTAAGTGCTCTCGACTTTTAATTTATTAATATAGTGTTAATTGATATGATTCAAGAATTTATGCATTTATATAATTAGGCTCATATTAATAGCTTTCAATAAAATAAAATCGAAAATTATTGAAAGATATATACAAAAAATGCCGTTATAATGATATAATCGTAAGGAGGCTGCTATTTTGAAGAATACAGCTGTTTTAACCTGCAAAGTTATTGGAGGTAGGGAATGTTTAACAATGATGGTATTTTAATAAAAGGGAATAAAGACGGAATAAATACAACTATTAATATGAATAAATTTGCCTGCTTTGAAGATATGCTTCAAGCGTTGATAAAGAAACTTTCTAAAGGAAAGCATTTCTATAAAGGGACAACTTTAATTTTAGCAATAGATTTAAATTCAATTAATAAAAAAGAAGTGGAAGCTTTAAAGGAAACTTTATTAAGTGAAATAGAATTAAAAGATATTGTGCTTGAAGATATAGAAAAAGAAGCAAATAAAGAAACACAAAAGGAAGTAAAGGTGTTTTCCGGAGTAACAGAAGGAAAGACAAAATTTATAAGGAAAACAGTTAGAGGTGGACAATCTATTAGGTACCAAGGTAATATAGTTATTATTGGAGATATAAATAGTGGTGCAGAAGTTTATGCATCAGGAAATGTAATTGTTTTAGGCAGAATAAGAGGGAAGGTAAGTGCAGGAACAAATGGAAATTCAAAAGCAGTTATTGCTGCATTCTTATTACAGCCAGAAATTTTAACAATTGCAAATGTAATAGCAATGTCTCCAGATGATGTTGAAAAGCCAAGATATCCAGAACTAGCAAAGATTAAGGATGGGGCAATAATTGTTGAACCATATTTACCAAACAAATATATATATTAAAATGTCGGAGGGATTTGTAAATGGGAGTATCTATTGTAATAACTTCAGGTAAAGGCGGTGTTGGTAAAACAACAACTACTGCTAATATAGGAACTGCTTTAGCTTCAATTGGCAAAAAGGTAGTTGTTATAGATGGTGATACAGGACTTAGAAATTTAGATGTATTACTAGGATTGGAAAATAGAATAGTTTATACGATAATAGATGTTATAGAAGGAAGATGTAGATTAAAACAAGGTCTTATAAAGGATAAAAGATTGCCAAACCTTTGTCTTCTACCTACAGCTCAAACAAAGGATAAAGATGATATAAGATCACAAGATATGCTTAAAATTGTAAATGAATTAAAAGAAGAATTTGATTATGTTTTAATAGATTCTCCAGCAGGTATTGAGCAAGGTTTTGAAAATGCAGTTGTTGGAGCAGATAAAGCAATTATAGTTGTTAATCCTGAAATTACATCTGTTAGAGACGCTGATAGAGTAATTGGAAAACTAGATGCAAAAGGCTTAGAAGATCATTCTGTAATAATCAATAGATTGAATTATGAAATGACTAAAAATGGTGATATGCTTGATGTAGCTGATATTATAGAAACTCTTTCAATAGAATTGTTAGGAGTTGTGCCAGACGATAAAAACGTAACTGTTTCAACGAATAAAGGAGAACCTATTGTATTAGAAGAGGGAGCATATGCTGGACAAGCATTTAGAAATATTGCAAGAAGAATTACAGGTGAAGAAGTTCCTTTAATGAATTTACAAATAGATGACAATCAAGGGTTCTTTGGAGCATTAAAAAAGCTATTTAAGCGCAATTAATGGAGGGAGAAATAATGGGTTTTTTTAAAAGTTTGAATAATAAACCAACGCCTAAGGAAGTTGCAAAAGATAGATTAAAATTAATCCTTATTCATGACAGAGGTGAAATAGCGCCTAATATTATAGAAAAAATAAGAGAAGAAATATTAGAAGTAATTTCTAAGTACATAGATATAGAAGTGGAAGATGTTGAAATTTCTGTAAACAGGACTGATGATGAAGAGGGAGAAAATACTTCTGCTTTAATAGCTAATATTCCTATTAAGAATATCCATAGATAAAAGTTAATTTAATAAAATTAAGTATTAAAACTGTCCGTTAAAGCATATTGTGAAGCTTTATGGATAGTTTTATTTAATTATTACAAAATTATTATGATTAACAAGATGAGCATAATTATTATGGAGAATGTAGTAATAATAAGGTATAATTAATTCAGTTAACAATTATAAATTAACAGTTAACATTTAAGTAGGGAAAGGCAACGGCTTTTCTATAATAATTTTAAATTAAAATTGTGCTGAATTTATTTTTAATTTAAAAATAAGAATAATAAGTTAGTGTATAACATAGATATTTAATTTGGAGGTGAAGGAGTGTTTAAACAATTTAAATTGGATCCAAGATTAATTAAAGAAATTGATAAGACTGCATTAATTTCTTTAATTCTTTTGATTTTATATGGCACATTAAACATATATCTTTGTACAAAAGGTTTAGATAATGGTATGTTATTTGTAAAAAAGCAGCTTATAGCTTTTGGGCTAGCTCTAATTGGGTTGTATTTTTTAATAGCAATTGACTACAAAATAATATTTGATTATGTACCAATTTTTTATTGGGGCTCAGTTGTGCTTTTAATAGCAGCGAAAATTCCTGGAATAGGTATGGTTGTTAATGGTGCAAGAGGATGGATTGGTTTTGGATCGTTTCAACTTCAACCAGCTGAAGTTGCTAAAATAGGAATTATTTTAATGTTAGGAAAATGCCTTGAGGAGATGGAGGGGAAAATAAATGATGTTAAAAACTTCTTTATATTAGCTTTCTATGCTGTTGTACCAGTCTTATTCATTGTGACTCAACCAGATATGGGAATGAGTATGGTGTGTTTCTTTATAGTTCTTGGAATATTTTTTGTTATGGGATTAGATTTGAGGATCATTGGTGGTGGATTAACTGCTTTAATTCTTTTAATTGTAATAGTTTGGAATTCAGGGCTTATAGAACCATATCAAAAAGCAAGATTTGCAGGCTTCTTAAATCCAGAAGCAGATAATGCTAATACTTATCACTTAACTCAATCTGAAATTGCAATTGGTTCAGGTGGACTTTTAGGAAGTAGGCCATCTTTGAAAAACGATGGAACTACGAGTTATTCAGCACAAAATGTTCCTGAGGTTAGAACAGATTTTATATTTGCTGCAATAGCTGATCAATGGGGCTTTGCAGGAGCAATTTTATTATTAGTCATGTATGGATTTTTAATTTTTAAGATGATTTCAATAGGAAGAACTTCAAAAGATATATTTGGTTCTGTTATATGTGTTGGTATGGTTTCTTATTTCTTATTTGCAATATCTCAAAATATAGGAATGACAATAGGATTAATGCCGATTACAGGAATTACTCTTCCGCTCATAAGTTATGGAGGAAGCTCTCTTCTTACTACAGTAATGTCTGTAGGCTTAGTAATAAATGTTGGAATGAGAAGGAAGAAGATTCATTTCTAAAATAATAAACTATATGAAATATTTTAAGAAAGTGGCTTAGCCACTTTTTTTGTTGCAAATTTATGCTCATAATTTAAGTATACTTTAAATATAATTTAATGATAATAAATTTAAGGGAGTATGTAATGAGCAGTTATAGATCAGCTTATGAAAGTTATTATAAGAACATTAATAAAACTGTAAAGGGTGAAAATAATAAGATTTCTATTAAGGATAAAAAAGTTGATGCTTTTATTAGCTCAAGATATGGTGCTAATTTGAAATCAAAGGATAAAATTTTAGAGAACTTAATTAAAAGAGCAATTACGGAATTAACGGGTGCTACAATTTTATTATTATTTTTTGTTGGTCTAAAGTATATTCCATCAACTCAAGTTAAAGAATTATATATTAAATGCAAGGGAACTATAGAGCAGGACTTTAATTATAATGGAACTATAGATGCTTTTAATGAAATGTACATAGGTAAATTAAAAGGAAAAGATATAAAAATAGGCGAGTTTACAGCAGATGATTTAAAAATAGAAAATTTAAAAGCTAAAGCAGCAAATTTTATGGAGAATTTAAAGAATGATGATAAAAATAATTAAAAATAGAAAAAATACTTTGTTCTAGCAATATTATAGGGGTTAGAAATGAAGAAATGGTATATAGTATTGATTTTGGAGTTATCAATATTAGTATGGGTTATTGATTTAAAAAGTTATGCTTTAATAAGTTTTTTATGGGTAATGCTTCACGAGGTAGCACACATATTAACTGCAAATAAGTTTGGGTGTAGTTTTAATAATTTAAATATTAATGTATTTGGGTTAAACGCTGAATTAAATAATATTGATGAGCTAACTGAAAAGAATAAATTAATAGTATATTTGGCTGGTCCTTTATTTAACATTTTTATTACTGTGATCATGTATTTAATATATAATTATTATGATTTTGAATTTATACAAGCTAGCATAATGATTAATTTATGTTTAGGTATTTTTAATCTGCTTCCTGCATATCCTTTAGATGGTTCAAGAATATGTGAAATATTATTATCAAAGAAATTCTTATATAAAAAATCAAAGAAAATCACAGAAATTTTAAGTTTTATTTTTTCGGGAATACTGTTTATAATGTTTTGTATAACCCTGTTTTTACATAAGGAGAATATAAGTTTATTTCTTGCTGTTGTATTAATAACATATACTACTTTTTTAGAAAGAGAAAAAACTATGTATATAATAATGGGAGATATGATTAGCAAGGGAAGAAAATTGAAAAAGCATAATTACATAGAAAATAAGACTATTTCTGTGTATTATAAAAAGGGATTAGTGAATGTATTAACTTTAGTTGATAAAAATAAATTCAATAGTTTTTATATACTTAATGAAGATATGGAGCTTTTAGGAATACTAAATGAAGATGAGCTTATAAAAGCTTTAAAGGATTATGGAAATATATCCTTAGAAAAATACATAGAGTTAAGGAAAAATTTAAATAAAAAAGATTAATATTTGCTTTCAGCAAATATTAATCTTTTTTGATTTGTTATAAAAATTATAATTTATTCAATAAGAGTTCAAAGCTTTAAATGTTGAAATTGATCAGAAAAATAAATAAATATAAAATGCAAAATTTGCTTTCATTGAATCGTATTAATATTGAAAAGGGATTTAAATTATTTAATAATCTCAAGACATTCTAATATTAATAATGTAAAATATAGATAAGGAGATAGTGAAAGGAAGGTGTGTAAATATGAAGAAAAGAGGATTTTTTACAAGGATAATAATGGCTTGTTTATTTTTATTCACTATATTTGTACCAGCCTTTGGAGCGGAGGAAGATAGTAAAGGTTTAGAACAGGCAATTTTAAACGCAAAAAATATTATAAAAGTCCCAGATAAGTATAGCGACTTCACACATTATTCTAGTGAACGTGATACCATTGAGGGGAAGGTGAGGATTTGGAGTCTTAATTGGGCAGAGAAGGAAGGAAATCACGGATCTGTATCGGCTTCAATTGGTGAAAATGGTGTCTTATATGAATACAACAAATATGATGGAGATACTGATAAAAAAGGTTTAGCTAAAGTTTCAAAAGATACTGCAAAAATTGCTGCAGATGAATTTTTGAATAAGACAGTTTCAGCATATGCAGCACAAATGAAACAGGTTGCTGATGATTCTAACAATTATTCAGCTCAAGAATATAATTTTGTTTATCAAAAGTTTGTGAATGAAGTTCCAGTTAACTTTGTTACTGTGAGGATAGGCGTAAATAAGTATACTGGAGAAGTTACTTCTTTTAATCAAAACAATCCAGAAATAAAAGGTATGGAATATCCTAGTTTAGATAAAGCTATTACTCAAGCAGATGCTGAAAAAGCATATATAGATAAGCTTGGTATTAACTTAAAATATTATTCATACTATGATTATAAACAAAAAAAAATGAATGTATTCGCAGCATACTCTATATTTGACAATAAGAGTCAAGCTATTGATGCAAAGACAGGAGAAATAATAAAACTTTATAGTGATGATAGAGTATATAAAGATAAACAGGAGTCTGCTGTTGGAGCAGCTACACAAAACACTATGGCGAAGATGAATGAAGAATTAACTAAAGAGGAAACAGAGGCTGTTAAAAATGCTTCAAACTTTATTTCAAAGGAAAAGGCTGAAAGTATTCTAAGAAGTACTTCTGATATAATAACTTCTGATAAGAAGCTTAAAGATGCTACATTAAATAAGAATTATATAAATAATAAATATGTTTGGAATATTTCATTTGATAATGCTTATGGAGAAGTAGATGCTAATTCTGGAGAGGTAATAGCTTTACACTGTTATGAATATGACAATATTTCAGGTAATGCTGTTTCAAAAGAAAATGCAAAAAATATAGCTGAAAAATTTTTAACTCAAATAACTCCTAACAAATTTGCTCAAACAAAATATAAAGAAGCCGAAAATATAATTTATAAAATTTCAGTAGTAGATGAAGGCAATATTGCATCATTCAATTATGTTCGTCAAGTAAATGGAATTGAATTTACAGGTAATTCATTATATGTTCAAGTTGATAAAACTAAAGGAAAGGTTATAGGATATAATAACAATTGGTATGATAATGTTACATTCCCAAGCATTAACCAAGGAATGACTAAAGAAGCTGCATTCAACAAATTTAAGGAATTAAAAACTTTTGGAATGCAATATGCTATGGTAGATAAAGCAAAAACAGCATTAGTTTATAATTTTAAGAATTCAGAAGAAAATTATATTATTGATCCTGTAAGTGGTAAGAGATTAGATCATACTGGACAAGCATATAAGGAAAATAAATTACCAGAATATACTGATATAAATGGACATTGGTCTGAAAAGATAGTAAAAGAACTTTTGGAAAATGGCTATTATATTGAAGGGGATAAATTTAACCCAAATACAAGTATAACGCAAGTTAATTTTCTAAAATATCTTTATTCACCAATGAAAAATAACTATAATGATGATGAATTCTACGATATGTTAATTCAAAATGGTGTTATAAAGAAAGAAGAAAAGTCTCCACAAGCATTTGTTTCAAAGCAAGAAGCAGCAAAATATATTGTAAGGTATTTAGGACATGAGCAAGTAGCAATTCATCCGCAAATATTCATTAATACTTTTAAAGATAATGTGGAAGAAAATTATAAAGGATATGCAGCAATTTGTTATGGATTAAATATCATGAAGGCTGATAATAATGGAAACTTTAATGGAAGCCATATCATAAGCAATGGAGAGGCAGCTGTGATTATTTATAACTTAATTAAGAATAATACAGTTTAATAACAATTTGCATAATTTATTAGTTTAAATATAGAGGATAAATCTCAATAGGTTTATCCTCTATATTTATAATAAAGAAAAGAGTATGTAGAAAAATGCATTTTTAATGAAAAAAATTGTTGCTTTATTTATAGATCTGTTATATAATGATTAATGTCCTTAGGGGTATGGCTCAACGGTAGAGTAGTGGTCTCCAAAACCATTGGTTGTGGGTTCAAATCCTACTGCCCCTGCCATAATTGTCGTAGTACGTTGTACTACGGCTTTTTTATGTTTAAATCATAAAAAAATTAAAAATGATATTATGGTTTGTTATTAACTATATTGCTCTAGTGAAGCAATTATTTCTGTTCCATTAATTATTTGTAGGTATTTTACATTAGGTACTTGCACATAATAAATCTCAATTTTGAACATAATATAAGATGATGGCGTTAATATAATATTTTTATATATTAACTGGTTAACAATATTATTAACAGAGGAGAGATGAAAATGAAGAGTAAACCAGATGATAGGACAGATAATGTAGATAGAATTCAATATAACATTGATAAAACTATCTTAAATTGTGAATTAGCAGATGAAATGATTGAAAAAACAGATGATCCTAAAATGAAAGAGACTTTAAAGGAAAAAAATCAAAGAAGAGAAGAAGCTCTCAGCAGTATGAGAACAGAAATTAAAGATGAAGCAATAGATAAGAAAAATGGATATAGATAATTATGGAGTGCCACTTAGGTGGTACTTTTTTCATGAGTAAATAGATAAGGTCAAAATTTTGAAGCGAGATATAATTAAGTGGTTATAGGATTTTTTATAACAAATAATAATATATATAGAAATAACTTTCAATTATATAAAAAAAGTTAAATATAAAACGAAATTAATTGTGCTTTTTAGTTAATTTATAGTTCATTTATGGTTCATTTATACGATAAGTATATTAGAATAAATTGAAGTGTACGTTGTAGGGGAGAAGATATTATGCCAGGAATTTGGAATATTAATAATGGATATAATGTAAATACAAAAAAAGTTTCTAGCAAATTAACTTTTGAAGTAGGGGAGCGATTTACAGGAAGAATCGTTGAAAAAGGTGATGGAAAAGATGTTACTATAAAGCTTGCTGATGGATGGCAATTTATTGCAGAACTTGAGGGCAATGTAAATTTAGATGATATTAAGTTAGTTAAATTCCAAGTAGAAGGATTTCAAAATGGAAAGCTAAATTTAAAATTAGTTGATGGGGCTACAGAAGATGAAACTATTGGAGATGAAAACTTCCAAGAAGTTATTGAAAAAGAAGGACTTTCAAAAGAAGATATTGATATATTAAAGAAAATGGTTAAACATAATATTTCTTTAACTAGAGATAATATTAATCAAATTAGAGGCCTATTTCAATTTAATGAAAAAATGTCTGCTAATCCAAGAGAAATAGATTCTTTTATTCAAACATATCTTCAAAGTAAGGATATTCCAATTAATAGTGATCAGGGTCAAGCTGTTAAAGAAATGTTGACAAAATTTTTTAATGAGTTTAAAACTATGACTCAAGAAGATATACTTGCATTTGTAGAGAATAATTTAGATTTTTCAGAGGAAAATATATCTAGCTTTAATAAGTTATTTAAGGGTGGAGAGTCAATAGAGCAAATTTTATTTAAAATAAGAAATTCATTAAACGAGCTTGATATTGAAAATAATGTGTCTAAGAATAACTTTGAAAGTATAATGGATAGTAAATTAGTAAATAAGGAAGCCAATATATTGAAAAATTATACAGATAACACTACTGCATTTGCATCAAAAGCTTATAATGAAAATGATCCATTGTCAAAGAAAATAAATGTTTTAGATGTACTTAAAACTTTGGCAAGAAGTGAAGATAGCGAACTAGATATTGTTCAAAAAAATGCTGGAAAAGAAAATAATCAAGTTAAAAATGAAAAAATAAATCTTTCAGCTTCATTGAATGAGAAGCTAGAGAATAAAGAAATTGTTAAATTAATAAAAGACACAATGGGAAATAGTTTGACAAATACAAATATAGATACAGCAAAGACTCAAGCTGAACGTCTTATAGAATCAACCAATAAAACAAAATTGGAAGGTTTGTTAAGTAGCATAGATGGTAAAGAAGTTAAACTTACAGATCAGGAATTTAAAGCATTTAAAGAAGCCTTTAATAATAAAATAGCAGAAAAGCCTGTTGCACAGGAAAATATAGTTAGTGATAAAAATAATATTCAACCTAAAGAAGTTTCTTCGAATATTATAAAAGAAGCCAATGTAGCAAAAGATACATTTGGAAAACTAAATTTTGAAACTTTGGCAAAAGGAAATTTAGAACCTGCAGAAGCAATAAAGGTAGATATGAAAAATAAGATTGATAATGTAAGAGATATAGTTAAAAATTTAATAAATCAAACAGAATTAAAAGATGTAAGCGATAAGGTAATGAATTTGATAAAATCGAATATAAATGATTTTAAGGTTTTTAACTCTATAAGTAATGAATATTATTATTTAAATATGCCTATAAAAGCAGAAAATACAGAATATCCATGTCAACTTATAATAAAGGATAATAGAAAAGATGGTAAAAAGATAGATTCTACTAATACTAAAATGGTTGTTAGTGTAAAGACAATAAATTTAGGAGATGTTGATGGATATTTAACTATGAAAGAGAATAGGATTGATGTAAACTTAAAATGTGAGAATAATTTTATGTCAGTCTTAAACAATAATAAATCTAAATTAGTTAATGGTTTGTCTTCCTTAGGACTATTAGTTAATGTAACTGTATCAGCCAGGGAAAAGCCAGTTGATTTAGTAAGTTGTAGAAATTTCTTTAATGATTTGACTATTTCTACAATTGATATTAAAGTATAATTAAATTAGTTAAGAGTTACACTTATAAAAGAGTAGCTATGCTACAATACGGAACTTTCCTACAATACGGAACTTTCCTACAAATAAGAACTTTGATTAGTTTATAGTTAAGAATTAAGAGTTAAATGGAAAAGTCTCTTTGAAATTTTTAAGTATATTTTAGAAATTGCAGAGCAATTTCATCGAAAACTGTTAATTGTACATTGTTAACTGTCAAAAGGGGAGTGTGCAAGAAGATGAATCAGAGAAAAAAGGCAGTGGCATTAAAATATGAATTTAATAGCGACGCTCCAATAGTTACAGCATCAGGAATGGGACATATTGCAGATAAAATTATTGAAAAGGCTGAGGAAAATAATGTACCAATAGCATATAATAAAGAATTAACTGATTTATTATGTAATGTAGATGTTGGAAATGAAATTCCTACAGAGCTATATGAAGCTGTAGCACATGTAATAGCATTTATTACAGATATAGATAAGAAGCGATAATATGAAGTAATTCTGGAAAATAACAAGAAATAAATTGAGTTATAAGGCATAGAATTCAATTTTACTGTTATTTTCTTTCATATGCGCTATGGAAAGGTGATAAATAAATGGCACTTTATACTATTTCAGATTTGCATTTAGGATTCAATGTTGAAAAGCCAATGGATATTTTTGGGGATAAGTGGAAGGATCACTGCAATAAAATAAAAGAAAATTGGCTTAGTAAAATAAAAGAAGAGGATATGGTGCTTATAGCTGGAGACATTTCTTGGTCTTTAAAAGCAGAAGACAGTAAATATGACCTAGATTGGATAGCTGAACTACCAGGAAAAAAGATAATTAGTAAAGGCAATCATGATTATTGGTGGGGAAGTATTTCTAAGTTAAATAAGTTGTACGAAAATACTAAGTTTCTTCAAAATAACTTTTATGTTTATGAGGATTACGCTATATGTGGAACTCGGGGGTGGATATGCCCAGGGGGAGATAAATATACTATAAAAGATGAAAAAATATATAATAGAGAGCAGATAAGGTTAAGGCTTTCTTTAGAAGCGGCTAAGAAGCAAGGTTTTGAAAAGTTTATAGTTATGCTTCATTATCCTCCTACAAATGAAAAATTTGAAGAGTCTGAATTTACAAAGATAATAAAAGAATATAAAGTAGAAAAGGTCATATATGGACATTTACATGGGCCTGTGTTACTAGGAAAATTGTTGAATGGCTATTTTGAAAATGTTGAATATATACTAACTTCAGCAGATTATCTTGATTTTAATCCTAAAAGAATATTATAAATAAGCTCTCTAAGTATTTAAACTTAGAGAGCTTATTTATAATGATTTTGAGTAGTTAAGCTTTTTGTTTGTGCATAGCATTATTTTATGTAATTACAAGTCTGATATTGCTTTATCTATATTTTTAATAGCAATTTCCTGATCGTGAAGATGAGAAGCAATTTCTTGAGATAGAGCTTCATGTTCTAAGAATAAATTACTAATGTTTTCAACAGAAGAGATAACATTATCTTTTGCTTCAGAGGCGGTAGTTAAATGCACTATACATGTGTTGATTTCATCAGTAGCTTCTTCGATAGAAGATTTTATGTCAGAGAAGCTGCTTTTTGCTTCTTCTAAAGAGTTATATTGAGTAGTTAAAGCTGAATTACCAGAATTCATAGCGTTAGATGCTTTTAAAATATCAACTTTAATTTCTTCAAGTATATTAGTTATACTTTGAACAGCAAGTTTTGAATTTTCAGCAAGTTTTCTAACTTCTCCAGCAACAACCGAAAAACCTTTACCAGCTTCACCAGCTCTAGCAGCTTCTATAGCAGCATTCAAGGATAAAAGATTTGTTTGAGTTGCTATTTGACTTATGGAATCAGTTATGCTATTAACTGATTCTAGCTTTGATACTAAGGCATTTACTGTTGAAGTTGAAACTGTGAAGGCATCTTGAAGTTCAGTAAGTGATGTATCCAAGTGTCCAATTGTACTTAAACCTGTATCGGCCAAATGATCTGTATCTAAGACCTTTATGTGAACATTAGTGATGTTGATTGCTAAGTCTTCCATATTTGAACTGAAATTAGATAACATATTTTTGGCATTACGAAGTTCCTTTGTTTGAGATTCGGTTGAGGATACTAAGTTTGATGCTGATGCTGAAATCTCTTTTATAGAGCTATTTATACTAGCAGAAGTATTTTTTAACTCGTTAATCTTATTGCTACTTAAATCGTGTTTAACTACATTGTTATTTGTTTCGATTTGAGAAATTTGTGGCATCTCATCCTTTGTTTTTTTATTGTTTTTAAAAATTCCCATGCTATATTCCCCCTATTATAAATAAAAAATATATTTCTAAAGACTTTCAGTTTTGATTAAGTCTCTACCAGTACGAGCCATTTCCTTAACTTTATATGAAGAGTTAACACTAACAATAGTTTTTGAAAACCATTGTAATGCTTCTGGATAATTTCCTAATCTTCTATTTAAGTCACCTAGCAGATACATTAAAGAATCCCTTTGTAATCCATAAATAGGGAAAACTTCATATATATAAGCATTATTAAAGCCTTCAAGACCTTGAGCTAAAAATACTTTTTCTTGGTCTGTGTTATTTAAAAGTCTATACATCCAAGCGATTTTTAATGAAAGCATGCCCTTTGTGCTATCTGCAAGATTAAGAAGCAGAGCATTTAATAAAGCTAATTTATAACGTTCTATTGCTAAATTTTCATCTAGAATATCAGGATATTCTCTTGGTTTCCACTTTGGTGTTACATTGCTTAAAACAAGTTCTTTTTTATATGTTTTAATATTATCAAAATCGGATCTCATAGCAGCATAACCACAAGAATTACATAAAATAACATCATAAAAGTATGGATTTACTCCAGAATATCTTATAAAAAAATCTGAATCCTTTGAAATAACTCTTGGTGACTTAGATTTTACAGTCTTAGCCTTAAAATGTGAATTGCAAACAGGACAAATTATCTGTTTGTCAAATAGATGATTTAGTACGTCGGTATCGTTCATAATTTAGTCACCTCATTAAAGTACATTAACAAAAAATTAATATTATGAACTAATTATACCATATTAAATGTGTACATAAATAGGTTATGAAAAAATTTTCAACTTAATGAATAAATTTAATTTTTAGTAATTGTAATGTAATTGATACAATAAATAACCAATATAATAAAATTAAATACACATAATTTAAAGTTTTTGTTATAATGAAAAGGTATGAAGCTTAGAAATTATGATGAGTTTATAAAAGCAGTGATTATATTAAAGATTCTACCTACATTTTGGGGATTATGCTTTGTTAAAGGGTGGTATTATGGCAATAAATGACTGGAAGATTTTTTTAATGCCTTATGAGCAAGCTGTAGAAGAGCTAAAGGTTAAATTAAAATCAATTAGAAAAGAATATAGAAAAAAGAGTGAGTATTCACCTATAGAATTTGTGACAGGAAGAGTAAAAGAAGTATCAAGTATGCTGGAGAAGGCTAATAAATTTGAAATTCCTATAGATAGAATCAGGTATGAGCTTGAGGATATTGCAGGCATAAGAATAATGTGCCAGTTTGTTGATGATATAGATACTGTTGTAGAAATTCTTAGAAGCCGTAAGGATATGCAGATTCTTTATGAAAAAGACTACGTGAGAAATGTTAAAGAAAGTGGATATAGAAGTTATCATATGATAATTAAGTACCCTGTAAATATGGCAGAGGGTTTGGTTGAAATTTTAGCTGAATTTCAAATAAGAACGTTAGCTATGAATTTCTGGGCTACAATAGAACATTCGTTAAATTATAAGTATAAGCAGCATATTCCTGACGAATTACAGGAAAAGCTTAAGAGATCAGCTGATGCGGCTTTTAGATTAGATGAAGAAATGCTTCAAATTAAAGATGAAATTAAAGATGCTCAAAAGTTGTTTGAGGTTAAGTCTAGTTTGATTTCTAATATAATGAATTTATTATTGACGTTAATTTCTTTAGGAAAAGAAACTGAAGCAGCTAGGTATCAAAAAACCTTAAACAAACTAATAGAAGAAGGAGAAGTGTGGGAATTAAATAGTTTGTTATTTTCTGTAAAAAGAGAAGTTGAAAAATATAGAGATTAAGAGGGGCTATGTTTGATAAAGATATCAAACATAGCTTTATGCATATTAGTTAATGAATAATCAATAACTAATTATTGATTTGTTGCAAAGGAGATAATATATGAATAGAGATGAAATGCTAACAAGATTGAAAAATAATCCTGAATTTATTCAAGAGATTTCTGATAGGGATGAAGAATTAGAATTGTTTATAGTAAAAAATAATGGAAACAATATTAGATTTATTAAAAATCCAAGTAAAGAAGTAATTAAGCAAGCAATTAAAAGCACTCCTTTAAGTGTTAAATATATTGATAAGGTTGATGCTGAAATTGGAGTTATGTGTGTTAGAAGTTTGTGGAATTCTTTAGAGTTAATAAAGAATCCAAGTGAAGAAATAGTTGAAGAAGCTGTAAAGACAAAAGGATGGGCTATACAATTTGTAAAAAATCCAAGTGAAAAACTTCAACTTTTAGCAGTAGCAAAGGATTATGATGCAATTAAGTATATAGAAAATCCATCAGAGGAAGTTCAACTTACGGCTATTAGAAATTATTATGCAGCCATTAAGTTTATAAAAAATCCAACTTTGAAAGTAAAAGTAGAAGCTATAAAAGCAAATGGTGAGGCAATAAATTATATTTCTAATTATGATCTAGATGAAGTAAAAGCATTTATTGGAGAAAACATAAATGTAGTTAAGTATATTTTTGAGAGTATAGATGTAGAACTAGTAGTTGAAATAGTTGGAGAAAAGATTAAAGAGGAAAATATTGATAAAAAGTATATTGAAGATTTTTTAGAATTAGAAATTTTAGAAATGGATAAGATTAATTTCGTTAATCAATATGGAAGTAAAAAGGCTAAAAAACTGCTTGTAGATTATAAACTATCATAAGCGGTGAATGATTATGCACTTAAATTATTCATTATTAATTAAATAATAGATTTAGAGGTGAAAAGTTTGAATTATTCAGAATGTTTAAAGACTGTAGATTTAATTGTTGCATCAAATGATGTACCTTTAATTATAGGAGAAAGTGGAATTGGAAAGACTTCATTAGTTAAATATATAGCTAAAAGCAATGGGGATTATTTAGTTACAATAGATGCTAATTTATTAAAAGAAGGAGAAATAGGTGGGCTGCCTGTAGTTGAAAATGGAGCAACTGTCTATGCAACTCACAATAAGCTTATTGAAATTAAAAAAGCATTAAAAGAAGATGAAAATAGAAATGTAATCTTATTTATAGATGAATTAAATAGATGTGATCATGCAGTAGCTCAAGAGCTTATGAATTTGATTTTAAACAGAGAAATTAACGGTTATATATTAGATGAAAGGGTTAAGGTTATTGCAGCTATGAATCCATCAAATAAGAATGATGGTTTTTATAATAGTAGATATGATGTAGTAGATATGGATCCAGCCCAAGAAGATAGATTTGTATGGGTAAAGCTTGATTCGGATATTAAGGAATGGATTAAGTGGGGAATGAGTCAAGATGGAAATATAAATGAACATATTATAGAATTTTTATCTACTTTTCCAGAATATCTACATATGCCTAATTCAGATGAAACAATTAAACCTACACCAAGAAGCTGGGAAAGAATTTCTAAAGCTTATGATGTATATTTAAAAAATAAAGAAAAGTATTCCTTTGACATATTTTTAAATGCTGTAAAAGGGAATGTAGGAATAAATATTGCGAATGATTTTGGAAGTTTCTTAATAAACTTAAAAAAGCCATTAATAAGTGTTGAAGACATTTTTGCTAATGAGATTTTAGATTTTGAATTGAAGGAAAAGGTCAAAAAAGAAAGTCATTCGAGATTATACATATTGGCTAAAAATTCATTTAGATATATAGAAAATAAGCCTGAAGATAGAAATTTGGAGTTGTTTTCTAATTTATTAGATTTGTATCCTAGGGATCTAAGACTTGGAATAATGAAAGAAGTAAAAAGAGATTCTAAAGATGGAATATATGAAAAATTGTTAGACAAAGACGAATTTTTAGAAGCATTCTTCAATATATTTAAGTTGTAATTAATGATAAAGCCAAATTAGTGTATAATTTAAAGTAGTTAAAAATAAAGAAAGGAGCAGCATATATGGATTTTGAAGAAAGAAGACAGCAGCTTTTAAAAGAGGCGTATTCATTAGAAGAAAAATTAATTTCTAATGGTGATTATAAAAATCGCTTTTTTGAACTAGTTCAAGATGTAATATTATATTTACTGCAAACTCAGGATATATTTTTTGGACAATTTATGCTTAGAGTAAAACGTGGTATAGATCTTAGTTTGACAGTGCCAATTGCTACTATTCCTAAACGTGAAGGCTTTAATATGTATTTTAATCCATTTTTCTTTTTAAACTGCACTAGAAAAGAAATGGGTGCACTGTTTAAACATGAAATATATCATATAATGAATTCACATTTTGAAAGGGAAAAAAAGCTTAAAAATAAAGTTAATAAAGAAGCCATAAGTGTTGCTCTTGATATTTCAGTTAATCAATACATAAAAGATCTTCCTGGTTTTAGCAAGAAACTTGCAGGCGTAAATATGGAGTATAAAATATTTCTTGAAGAAAACAAAAGTATTGAAGAGTATGCAGAAAAAATATATAAATCAATTAAATCAAGGATTAAAGAAAATAAAATCACCAAGGACGATGATATAAAATATGAATTAGACATTACAAAAGCGCATGAGCTATGGGATGAAATAGAGTTAAGTGAAGAGGATATTAAAAGCTTAACTAAAAAGACAGCATTAAGTGCATATAGCAAAGATACTCCAAAGGGATTAGAAAATATAATTTTAGCTTATGAGAAAAAGCCAGAAATATCTTGGCAAGAGGTACTTAGAAATATTCTGCCAGCTGTAAAAGCAGGATATAAAAAGACAATAACAAGAAAAGATAGAAGACAGCCAGATAGGCTAGATTTAAGAGGAAGACTTCCTAAAAATGAAACAGAACTTATTGTAGCTATTGATATAAGTGCAAGCATGAAGGAAGAGGATATACATAAAATACTTATAGAGATATTGTCTATAGCATCAATATCAAAAAGTAAAGTAACAATTATTGAATGTGACAATGAAATACGGAGTATATATAAACTTACAGGTGAAAAAGATATAAGAAAAAGAGTTAAAGATAACGGGGCAACAGAATTTTCACCAGTATTTCAATATATTGCAGATAATAATTTAAGAAAGTCAGTATTGATTTATTTTACAGATGGTGTTGGTGAAAAAGAATTAAAGGTTAAACCTATAAATAAGAACACAATATGGGTAATTTCAGGAAATGAAGATTTGTCTTTAAAAAATTCTTATGGTGAGATAAAAAGAATAAATACCGAAGAAAGAGAAATTGTAGAAGGAAATATAGGATTAAAAATGATTAATGAAGCTATACATGATTGGGCTAGGTAAGTTAATGTAGTTTATTAAATAAACTACATCAAATAATAACTATTTTATCAGAATATGTTACTTTAATTAGAAAAGTATAATTAATTAAAATTAACTTTAAATATGCAAATATAAGCTTATATGTTAAAATGAATTGTAAGGCAGGAGGGATACTTCTTGGTAAAAGGATTTAAAAACATAGATTATGTTATGATAATCTCCGTAGTTCTTATAGTAAGTGTAATAGTAAATATATATTCCATAATAAAATTAAATGATTATAAATATAAGGTAGACCAACAAGCCTATCTTAATATAGAAGATTTCAAACAGAGAAATGAAAAAAATATGGATATATTAGCAAAGAGTATTGAAGCTGGAAGTATAAAGAATGAAGAGATGTTAAAGCTTTATAAAAACTATGATGGAATGTCTAGTGAAATAATGGAATTATGGCAGCAATACGGGCAATACACGCAAAATTCTAAATTTATATTTTCTAAAAATATAAAAACAAATAAGATAGTAGAAAATGATATACATGGAAAAATAAAAGAATATATGCTATCTACTTTAAATAGGGAAATGAAAAATGAAAGAAATAAATTGCAATTAGAAGGGGAAGATTTAGAATCTTTTAAATATATGTATGAGATTTCGTCAAGAATATATGAAAGTTTTAATAAATTTAATGAAGAGAAGTTAAAGGGAATAAAAGGTGAAGAAAAAGAAAAGCTAGTTATAAAAGAGCATTATTGGGTAGATATGTTACAAAATATATATGAAATAAGTAATGATTATATCAATGTGCAATGGAAAATAGAAGCACAAAATGAGGAAATAAAAAATGTAGAATAAATGATAGATATTCTAGCATTTATTCTACACTATTTGATTAAGGAAACTCGACTCCCTTTGGTCGCTGAGTAAGTTCAAATATCCAAATATAAAATTTGGATTTTCACTTAAGGTTTAGTGACATCCAGCACAAGAACCACCGCATCCACTTTCAGGTTGGATAACTGGTTTCAAGCTTAATCCATTACCTTCATTTTCTTCAGAAGAAAGTATAATGAAACCACCAAATTGATCTGTTAAGCTTTTTTCATACATAAATGTAATATCATTGATTTTTTCAACTTCATCAGCATCAGTTGCTTCAGAAACAGATATATTAAAAATAGGACCGCTGCATGCGAAACCTGCAAAATTTATTCTAATATTAAAATCAGTGATTTTATTTTCTTCTAAGAAAGATTTAAATTCATCATAAGCCTCTTGACTTATAGTAACATTTTTCATATAAACACCTACTTTAAAAAAATATTAATGATATTTCAATCATTAACGTAAGTATAGCATATATATGTCAAAATAAAAAGTTAATATTAGTGGTTATATTATTGTAAATAATATGCTATTATAGTATGGTTTATTAAATATATAAATGTAAATTGTACAATAAAACTTTTGATTTAAATATTTCTAGAAGGGGAATTACTATGAAACCATATAATAAAAATTTTGTGTTCCAAGAGATGAAACGGTATAATAAGCTAATTGGTTCGGGAACTTGTGGTAATTATACAATAACAAAAAATATCATAAAAAAGCAAAATTTACATGGATATATGTATGAAAATAAAGAAGATTATAACATAGATGTCATTGAATTATACAAAGATGACAATAAGCTAATGCAGCTTACTCCAAAAGAAATAGAAAGTGCTTATGGTGCGATTCATTGTGCATATGGAAAAGTTGGTATAGTAGGACTTGGAATAGGATATGTGGTTCAGGAAATTGCTAAAAGGTGCGATGTTCAGGAAGTAATAGTATATGAAATAAGTGAAGAAGTAATTAAATTATATAATCAAAATTTTAAGCCAAATGAAAAGATAAAAATATTAAATCAAGATGCTTTCAAAGCAAAGCCTGATAAATTTGATTTTTTTTATGTAGATATATATAAATATAAATTAAATTCAAATGTAGTTGAAGATTATAAGTTTTTTATGAAGTTACATGAAATTGAAGAGTATGCGTTTTGTGGAATAGAGCATTTTTTATTAAGCTGTAAATATGAAGATATAGTATGGGTGTATGTTCCAGAAAACTGGATTGCTATGAGCAAAAAGGCATATGAATCTTTGGATTCATCAGGTTATATTGATCAATATAAGCCATTAGATGAAGATTTGGTTAAGAGAATATTAATGGAATTTAAAGAGATATTAAATGCAGATGATTAGATTCGAAAAATAAGAAGCTAACGTTAAAAGAAATTTTAACGTTAGCTTCTTATTTTTTTCTGAATTCGGGCGATACATCATAAATATTTTCTAATGATTTGCGAATTTCTGTTTTCCAATCAAAATTACCTTTTTTAATACACCAGGTTACTTCATGTCCTAGAAATACATAAGCAGAGGCTTTATATAAATCTTCAGCATCACTTTTATTTCTTATCTGATTAGCTTCCTGACCTTTTTTTATTATTAATACTGCAATATTAGTTAATTCTTCTCTAAGATCATAACTGCCAAAGTCTTCTTTTAAGTTGCTAATCATCATTTGGCTGAAAAAATCAGTTCCATATTTATAAGCTTCAGCTACAAGAGATTCAAAGCATACCATTAACTGCTCCCAGTAATTATCCATAGAAAAGATAGAAATAAGATGTTGGCTTATGTTATGTGTTAATGAATCATAAAAATGCAAAATAATATCTTCTTTTGATTTTAGATGATAATAAAAAGTAGTTTTAGAAATATCACAAGCTTCGCAGATATCTAAAACTGTAACGTTTTGATAACCTTTTTCAAGGAATAATTTATTGGCTGTTTCTATTATAAAATTTTTAGTAGTTTTATTTTTCATAATTGCCTCCAAATTTGTAAATAAGCCTAAATAAAATACTATATACAATAATGACTTATTATTTTTTGCTTGGCTTAAGGATTAAACAAAATCAAATATATGATAGCATATTTTATAAAATAAATCCATATTGACTATTGTTTACCAAATTGATATTATATTACTGTGGTAATATAATATAGAACCAAGGTAAGGGGAAGGTGTATTTTTATGTTAAAATTATTTGAGAAAACACAAATTGGTAGTATGAAACTTAAAAATCGTATTGTTATGGGACCTATGGGAACTACAGGAGAGGCAGATGGATCGTATTGTACAGAAGGAATTCGTTACTTTGAAGAACGTGCTAAAGGTGGAACAGGTCTTATTATCACCGGTGCAAACGTTGTTACAACTAAATATGAACCACGTCCTTGTACTGAACTAAGCAATTTTCATCATGTTGAGCGTTTGAATATGTTAATAGAGCGTTGTCATCATTATGGAAGTAAGGTATGTGTTCAAATTTCACCAGGCCTTGGACGTCAACAGTTTACAGATCCATTTACTCCACCTTATTCAGCAAGTGAATGTAGTGCTTTTTGGTTTCCAAATTTAAAATGTAAGCCATTTTCAAAAGAAGAGATTCATGACATTGTAGAAAAATTAGGTTTTTCAGCTAGTCTTGCTAAAATGGCTGGGGCAGATGCAGTAGAATTACACGCATATGGTGGATATTTATTGGATCAATTCCATTCAAGACAGTGGAATACTCGTACAGATGAATATGGTGGAGAGTTAAGAAATCGTATGAGATTTACTTTAGAATGTATTGAGGCAATTCGTAAAAATGTTGGTCCGAAATTTCCTATACTTGTAAAATTTACACCTGTTCATCGTGTTGAAGGCGGACGTGAATTAGAAGAAGGATTAGAAATGGCTAAAATACTTGAGGCTGCAAATGTAGATGCTCTTCATGTTGATGTTGGCTGCTATGAAGCTTGGCATAAAGCAATCTCTACAGTATATGAAAAAGAAGAACATCAAATGGATGTTGTTGAAGCCGTTAAGAAAACAGTAGGGTTACCAGTTCTTGGACAAGGAAAAATGTTTGATCCTGAAAAAGCTGAAAAAGCTGTTACAGAAGGAAAGACAGATTATATTGTACTAGGACATCAAATGCTAGCAGATCCAGCTTGGGCTAATAAAGTTAAAGCAGGAAACACAATGGATATTGCGCCTTGTATTGGATGTAATGAATGCTTGCTTGCAGGTTTTTCAGGAAAGCATTATTATTGTGCTGTAAATCCACTATGCTATGCAGAAGATGATTACAATCTTTCAGAAAAGAATGAAGCAAAAAAATCTGTATTGGTTATTGGTGGTGGCCCTGGTGGAATGTCAGCTGCTATTACTGCTGCTAAACGTGGCTTTGAAGTAGAGTTATGGGAAAAATCATCTAAATTAGGTGGTAATCTATGGGCAGCAGGTTTACCTACCTTTAAACATGATGTGTTAAGATTAATTACATACATGGAACGTCAAGTATTAAAATTAGGAGTTAAGGTTGTCTTGAATAAAGAAGCAACAGCAGATGCTGTTGCGGCTGGTAAGTATGACAAGGTGGTACTCGCTACTGGTTCAAGAGCATTTATGCCTCCAATTGAAGGAATAGAAACAGCAGCACCTTCAAGTGATTATTTATTAGGAATTAAAAAGCCAGGTAAAAAAGTTGTTGTTATTGGTGGTGGACTTGTAGGCTGTGAAACAGCAGCATATATGAAAGAGACTGCCGAAGAAGTAACAATAGTTGAAATGCTTGGAGACATTTTAGCAATTGCAGATCATTGCTTAAATAATGATCAAGCCTTGAGAACAATGATTAAGGAAAGAAATATTGGAATTGTAGGCAATGCAAAGGTAACAAAAATAACTCCAAATGGAATTAATTATACAAAAGATGGACAAGATAATATACTTGAATGTGATACAGTTATTATTGCAGCTGGTTATTCTCCAAATAATGAATTAGAAAATGAATTAGAAGGAAAGGTTCAAGATTTAACTGTTATAGGAGATGCAGAAGCCCCAAGAAAGATTCTTACTGCTGTACATGAAGGCTATCATACAATACGAGTAATGTGATTAAAATAGAAATAATAAAGAAAGATGTTAAAGATTCTTATAATTAACATCTTTCTTGTTATTGAATGAATAATATAAAAATAAACTAATATATTGCAATCTATTTTTAGTACAATATATTTTTCTAATTATATTTTCACAATTTTTTTGTTTATTGGGAGGAAAAGATAATGATTCATATCAATATGTTAAACACTATAAAGAATCTGGCAGAATTGCAAATTGCCAATGAAATGAGTAAAGGGATATTTGGGATTCTAGAAGGAGAAAATATAACTTGGCAGATTTCTTCAAGTTCGTTTAATATTAAAGCCTTTGAAACAGGTAAAAAAGTAGATACGAATAATGTAATATTAAAAGCTAATCATGAAAAAAAGACTGTAACTGAAGAATACTCTGAAGAAGTATATGGAATCAGATTAAAAATAACAGCTATTCCTATTATTAATGATGATAATGAGAGTGTTGGTGTATTTTATATGTTAAATCCAATAATGCATGATTTAAATAATGCATTTAAACACTTTGCTCCAATTGTAGATGAACTGTTTCCAGACGGAGCTTATTTAACAATAACAGATAAGGAAAAAATAACTGAAAAATTCGCAACTGAAAAATTTGATATACCTGAAGTTCAGCCAGGTTTCAGCATAGTAGAAGACCCAAATGTTAATGAATGTATAAGAACTGGGAAAAGTAAGGTTGTAGATATTGATACTTATGATTATGGGAAACCTCTTAGAGTATTAGTATATCCTTATTTTAATGAAAAGACAAAGGAAGCAGATGGAGTTGTAATGGTAACTAGACCTAAGGAAACTGAACTAAGCCTTAGGAATATGTCCATTAGATTAAAAAACAGTCTTTCAAATATGGCAGCTACAGTTGAAGAATTAGCAGCATCAGCATCAGAAATACATGTGAATGAGCAAAAGCTAAGTGATAATATTAAAGAAATAACATTATTATCAGAACAAATTAATGAGGTTAGTAATTTTATACATCAAATAGCTAATCAAACTAAAATGCTTGGGTTAAATGCATCTATAGAAGCAGCAAGAGCAGGGGATTTTGGTAAAGGCTTTGGGGTTGTTGCTAATGAAATCAGAAATTTATCTGAACAATCAAAAAATACTATTTCTAAAATTAATAATCTCACTCATGACATAATAAGTAAAGTAGAAGAATCAAATCAAAAAAGTCAAAGCTCTTTGGTATCAAGTCAAGAGCAAGCTGCAGCAACTCAAGAAGTTAGTGCTGCTATACAAGAAATAACTTCATTATCTGAAGAATTAAATGAAATTTCAGGTAAAATATAAAGTACATATATAAAGTTGAAACTTTAATATAAATACATAATTAAAATAGAAATTCCTCCATTAAATGAAAAAATATCATTAATGGAGGAACTTTTATTATTTTACAACTATATTAACAAGTCTTCCTTTGATTACAATTACTTTAACTATAGTTTTACCGTCAGTATTTTCTTTAATAGTTTCATTTTCTAAAGAAGCTGCTTTTATGCCTTCTTCATCTAAGTTTGAAGCTACCATGATTTTAGCTTTTATTTTACCGTTAATTTGAATAGCAATTTCAACTTCATCTTTAACTAAAGCAGAAGGATCAAATTCTGGCAATCTTTCATTAAATACTGTTGAAGTATTTCCAAGTAAGCTCCATTGTTCTTCAGCAAAGTGAGGTGCAAATGGTGCAAGTAGTTTTACGAAATCAGCTATAGTATCTTTTAAGAAGGCTGGATTTTTAGTTTCTTCTTGAAGATATTTGTTAATAGCATTTGTAAGTTCCATAAGTCTTGCAATTGCAGTGTTAAATTGCATTTTATCTGCATCTTCTGTAACTCCTTTTATAGCAGTATGCTTCCAGAAGTTTAATTCTTTTTCTGATGAATCTACAGAAGCTTTAGTATTTTCATTTGAGTTAATTACATTTCTGCAAGCTTCTAAAGTTCTTTCAATTCTGTCTACGAATTTACCAACAGATTTGATTCCGTCATCACTCCATGCTCCACCTTCAGTGTATCCAAATCCAAACATTAAATACATTCTAAATACATCAGCACCATATTCTTTAATATAATCATCAGGAGAAATTGTATTTCCTTTTGATTTACTCATTTTAAGCCCATCTGGTCCTAAGATTAAACCTTGGTGAGTTAAACTTGAGAATGGTTCATCAAAGTTTAAGTAGCCCATGTCTCTTAAAGCTTTTGTGATGAATCTTGCATATAATAAATGCATACAAGCATGTTCTGGTCCACCAACGTATTTATCTACAGGAAGAATCTTATTGATTTTTTCTGGATCAAAAGGTGCATCAGTATTTTTATTGTCTGCATATCTTAAGTAATACCAAGAAGAACAAACGAAAGTATCTAAAGTATCAGCTTCTCTCTTTGCAGGTTTTCCACAATGAGGACAAGTTGTGTTGATAAAGTCTTCAGACTTACCTAATGGTGATTTACCATCTGGAGTAAATTCAACATTATAAGGAAGTTCAACTGGAAGATCCTTTTCAGGTACTGGAACTATTCCACAGTCGTCACAATAAATAACTGGAATTGGAGCACCCCAATATCTTTGTCTTGAAACTAACCAGTCTCTTAATCTGAAGTTAACCTTCATTTCTCCTAGTGCATCTTTTTCTAATTCAGCAATTATAGCTTTTTTACCTTCTTCAGTTGTTAGACCATCAAATTTTCCTGAGTTAACAAGAACGCCATATTCACAGTAAGGAAGTTCTGGGTTTGTATTTTCTTTGTCAGTTATAACTCTTTCAATTGGTAAATTGAATCTTGTTGCAAAAGCAAAGTCTCTTTCATCATGAGCAGGAACTGCCATAACGCATCCAGTACCATAAGTAGCTAATACATAATCAGCAATCCAAATAGGAACTACCTTTCCGTTAATAGGATTTATAGCATAAGAACCAGTGAATACTCCTGATTTTTCTTTTGAAGAAGATTGTCTTTCTATATCAGATTGTTTTGCAGCTTCTTCTTTATAGTTTTCAACAGCTTCTTTATATTCTGGTAATGTTAATTGATCAACTAATTTATTTTCAGGAGCTAAAACAACATAAGTTACACCATTTAAAGTATCAGCTCTTGTAGTAAATACATCAAATTGTAAATCTGAATCCTTAACCTTGAAAGTAACTTGTGCACCGTAAGATCTTCCAATCCAATGTTTTTGCATTGATTTAGTCTTTTCTGGCCAATCTAAATCATCTAATTGATCAAGTAATTCATCAGCATAATCAGTTATTTTAAAGAACCATTGAGTTAAGTCTTTCTTTTTAACTTCGGTGCTACATCTCTCACAGGCACCATCAACAACTTGTTCGTTAGCTAAAACTGTGTTACAAGATGGACACCAGTTTACAGGAGCATTTTTTCTGTAAGCTAATCCTTTTTCATATAGTTTTAAGAATAACCATTGAGTCCATTTATAGTAATCAGGAAGACAAGTAACTACTTCATTTTCCCAGTTAAACATAGCACCCATTGATTTTAATTGCTTTTCCATAGTTTCTATATTTTTCAATGTAGAATCTTGTGGATGAATACCAGTTTTTATTGCATAGTTTTCAGCTGGTAATCCAAAAGCATCAAAGCCCATTGGTTGGAATACATTATACCCTTGCATTCTCTTAAGTCTTGCCCATGAATCAGTTGGTCCATAGTTAAACCAGTGACCAGCATGTAATTGGGCACCTGATGGATAAGAGAACATTTCAAGAGTATAAAGTTTTTTATCTGAACTTTCAGGATTAAACTTGTAAGTTTCATTCTCTTCCCAGTATTTTTGCCATTTTTCATCAATTTTAGTTCCGTAATTTGCCATTATTAAGCCTCCTAAATATTTAATTACAAATAAAAAAGCTTCCATCTCTATATAAAGAGACGAAAGCATATATTCCGTGGTACCACTCTTAATTAGAAGAAAAAATAAAATTAATTCTTCTCACTTAATATTTTAACGGATTTACCCGTACTTGCTTTTAACAAGTAAGCTCCTAGGCAAGTTCATAATAACATAACACTGTTTTTCACCAAGCAACAGCTCTCTTAAGATATGAATATTACTAATACTCCTAATCATCGCTAATATAAAATTTAATAACATTATATATTAAAAAATCTAAAAAAGTCAATATAAGTAATGCTTAAAATAGTGGAAATTACGGAAGAATAAATTATGTAAGTAAAACTTAAGACTTTTAATAACTAGAAACAAATAAATGAAACTAGAACAATGAATTATATTAATAATTTTTGTTATTTTAAATTTGACAGTGAAAACGTATCCTAAATTTGAAGTTGTTCAAATTGAATTGATAGAAAATATAAAATATGATTATAGTATAGTAATTACTAAAAAATAAATAGATAGTTAGGTGATTTAATATGAAAGACTTAACGCCTAGACAGCAGTTTTTGCTAAACAAGGTATTGGACGAAGCTTCTATAAATATAGAAAATCTTCAAAAGCAATTAAATATAAGTGCTAGAACAATACTAAGAGAAATTTCTTCTCTTAATGCGGATTTAAAAAAATATAATGTAAAAATATTTAATGATGAAGAAATGAATTTAAGTATTTCAGGAAAAAAAGAAAATATACAAGAAATAAAGACATCATTAAATTCAGTTCCAATACAATGGTTATTCACAAAGGAGCAAAGACAAATAATCATTGCTTGTGAGCTTTTGGTAAGCAAGGAGCCACTTAAAGCTTCTTATTTAAGTCATAAGTTTAATGTAGTAATGGGAAGTATCAGTTTAGATTTAGACAGTATAGAAAAAATTCTTGTTACTAAAAATTTGTGTTTATTAAGGAAAAGAAGTCATGGTATATCTATTGAAGGTTCTGAATGGAATAAAAGGATGGCTTTTGTAGATCTATTATTTGAGTTTAAATCTTTTGATGATTTATTAGCTTATTTTTCTAATACAAAATTTGATGCTGGAGTAAAAACATTTTTTGAAATAACTTTTGGTAAAAAAATCGTTGAATTGGCAAAAGAGGTATTAAATGAAATCGATTTTGAAGATTTAAAAGTAAACGATGTAAAATACCTAAGCTTATTTATTCAGGTATTATTATCAATTAAAAAGAAGGAGAATTCTGAAAGTATAGTATTGCCTCAAAAGGTTAAAGAAGACATTACAAATTTGGAGGATTATCAAAGAATATTACTTTTAAATGAGATTTTAAAAAAGAAAGCTATCGTATTACCAGAAGATGAGTTGGTTTATCTATATTTGTACTTAAGTGATTATAAGTATTTATATCCAAAGGATGGAGAGACAGGGATAAACTATGAAGATGCAGTTATGGAACTTGTATCAGATGTATCAAAAAAAGTTAATTTGGAATTATCAATTGATGAGCAGTTAATAGGAGATTTGGCTAGACATTTTAAACAAAGCTTTTACATGTTAAATCTTGGTTTAAAAGTTATAAATCCTTTAATAAATGAAATAGAAGAACATTATTCAGAATTATTTAAGATAATTAATAATAAGTGCAAATTAATTTTTTCTAGATATAATCTTAAAATTCCAAGAGAAGAAGTGGGTTATATAACTATGCACATTGATGTTGCAATTCAAAGACAACAATTGATTTTAAGAAAAATGAAAGTGCTTATTATATGTTCAGGTGGTATAGGTACATCAAAGATTTTAAGCAATAAGATAAAATCACTTTTCCCTGATATTGAAAGCATAAATATTGGATCAATATACGATTTGAATGATGCAATTTCTGAAAAGAAGTATGATTTGATATTATCCACAATTCCTATGACATCAAAGGAGAACAATAATGTTATTGAAGTTTCTCCATTTATGACACAAGAAAATATTGAAAAGGTGAGTAACTTTATCTTTAATTTAAAAGTAAATAATCAAAATAAGTTTAATGATATGCAAGGTATGGACAATGAAAATGAAATTTCAAGTGATGAGTATAGCATTGCAGATTCTATAGTTAAGAATTTTCAATTGGAAAAAGCTGAGGTTAGTACTTTTCCAGAGTTAATTAACTATATTTGTGATGATATTTCAGAAAAAGGATTTGTAAAAGATAAAAAGGTAGTAAGAGATCTTATTTTCCAAAGGGAGGAAAAAGGAAACGTAGTGGTGCCAGGTACAAATGTGGCATTAATACACACTAGGAGCGATGAATTAACTACTCCACTAATAGGAGTATATAGATTACAAGAACCACTTCGTATGGCAAGTGTAGGATTTTCCAATGAAGAGGTAAATACATTCTTAGTAATGCTTGCAAGAAATTCAGAAAGTCATTACATTTTGCAATTGTTAGGTAAAGTAAGTGTAGCTTTGATTGAAAGTGAAGAGTTTATTGATATTTTAAAACTAGGAAATATAAAAGACATTAGAGATTATTTAATAAACATTGTAAACATAGAGGAGGATATTTAACATGGAAATATTAACAAAACAAAACATAGTACTAAACGCAGATACGGTATCTAAATTTGAAGCTATAGAAAATGCAGGAAAGCTATTAGTGAAAAATGGCTATGTTAATGATAATTATATAGAAGGTATGAAAGCAAGAGAAAATGAAGTGAGTACATTTATGGGGAATGGAGTAGCTATTCCTCATGGAATGAATGAATATAAAAAACAAATTAAAAAATCAGGTATAGTTATATTCCAATATCCAAATGGCGTAGACTTTGGTGAAGGGAATACTGCATATATAGTTATCGGTATAGCAGGACTTGGAGATGATCATATGGAGATATTATCTAAGATTGCATTAACTGTTCAATATGAAGAAAATGTTGAAAGACTTAGAAAGGCAACGTCTGAGGAAGAAATTATTGCAATTATTGAAGAGGGGGAAATGTAATATGAAAGCAGTTCATTTTGGTGCTGGTAATATAGGTAGAGGTTTTATTGGGTATTTACAATATAAATCAGGATATGAAGTTACTTTCGTTGATATTTCTGATTTCTTAGTGGATGCTATTAATAAGTATAAAAATTACACAGTTATTACTTTAAGTAATTCAGAAAGTAAAGAAGAAGTTAAAAATGTTAGTGCAATTCATTTAAACGATATTGAAGCACTAAAAAAGGCAGTGTCAGAAGCAGATTTAATAACAACATCTATAGGTGCTAATAACTTGACTAGTACTGGTAAGGTTTTAAAAGACCTTTTGGAAGCGAGAGTACAGGTTAATAAAAAAGAACTCGATATAATTGCATGTGAAAATGCACTATTTGCAACTGATATTCTTAAAAAGGCTATTTTTGATGGGGCAAGTGCAGAATTAACTGAATACTTGCAAGAAAAAGTTGGGTTTCCTAATAGTGCAGTTGACAGAATTGTACCAAATGTAAATATTGAAAAAGAGCTGCCAATTGATGTTGCAGTAGAAGATTTTTATGAATGGGATATAGAAAAAGACAAGATAAAAATTAACTCAGAAATAAAAGGTGCAGAATATGTAGACAAGCTAGGGCCATACCTTGAAAGAAAGTTATTTTTATTAAATGGTGCCCATGCAACAATTGCATATATTGGGTGTCTTAAAGGATACAAATTTATTCATGAAGCAGTAACAAAGGATGAATTTATAAGAAATACAGCTATAGGTTTCCATAATGAAGGAATAAAAGCCTTAAGCATTAAACATGGAATAAATATTGAGGAATTAAACAAGTATTCTAAAAAAATAATAGGCAGATTTGAAAATGCATATCTTCAAGATGAATTAAGCCGTGTTGGCCGTGATCCAGTGAGAAAATTATCAGCTAATGATAGATTAGTTACACCATTAAAGCTTTGCTATGAGCTAAATATTGAAGCAGGTAATATTGTAACTGGTATCGCAGCAGGATTCTTATTTGATTGTGAAGACGACGAAAAAGCACAAGGAATTCAAAACAATATTAAGGCTAATGGAATTGAAAAAGCAGTGAGTGATATTACTGGAATATCAGAAGATGACGCTATATTAGCTGATATTGTAAAGAAATATGAAGATTTAAAAGCGGAATATAACAAGTAGTTTAGGGAAAAATAAGGCTGGCACTTAGGTAATGTAAGGTTAATGTTACTTTAAGTAGCTGCCTTTTTTGCTCATGTGAAGAGATTGTAGAAATTTATAGGTTTATAAGGCTTAAGCCTTAGTATTACTAAAAATAAATTCGAAAATTATGGTAAAATTGAAGGAGTTTTTTACTTCAATTTTGACATTGAAAACGTATCCTAAGATTGAACTTGTATAAATTGAATTAGTGTATTGTATACCTTATCATAATAAATGTAGAGAATATTAAAAACAAATTAATTAGGAGGAATCATATATGCAAATCGCAGAAACAAGAAATAAATCAACTGGCAAAGAAAAGATTCAAAAGTTTGGTAATTTTTTAAGTAGTATGGTAATTCCAAATATCGGAGCATTTATAGCTTGGGGATTAATAACAGCATTATTTATTCCTACAGGATGGCTTCCAAATGAATATTTTGCAAAGTTAGTTGGACCGATGATAACGTACCTTTTGCCACTGCTTATAGGTTATAGAGGTGGAAATATTGTATACGGTAAAAGAGGTGGAGTTGTTGGTGCAATAGCAACAGCAGGGGTTATAGTAGGAGCTTCAATTCCAATGTTCCTTGGTGCAATGATTATGGGGCCACTTGGTGGATATGTAATCAAAAAGTTTGACAAGTTAATTGATGGAAAAGTTCCAACAGGTTTTGAAATGCTAGTTAATAACTTTTCATCAGGAATAATAGGTGGTGGAGTATCACTACTAGCTTATTCAGTTATTGAACCAGTAGTTTCAGGTATATCAACAGGGCTTGGTAGTGCAGCACAAGCAATCACTAATATGGGAGCATTACCACTAATAGCTTTTATAGTAGAACCAGCTAAAATCTTATTTTTAAACAATGCAATGAACCATGGTGTATTCTCACCACTTGCAATACAACAAGTACAAGAAGCAGGTAAATCAATTTTCTTCTTACTTGAACCAAACCCAGGTCCAGGACTTGGAATACTATTAGCATTTATGTTATACAGCAAAGGTACAGCAAAACAATCAGCTCCTGGAGCAATAATAATCCACTTCTTAGGTGGGATACATGAAATATATTTCCCATATGTATTAATGAAACCAGCATTAATATTAGCAGTTATTGCAGGGGGATTAGCAGGTGACTTTACATTTGTAGCTTTACATGCAGGTTTAGTAGCTTCACCTTCACCAGGAAGTATATTTGCACTTATGGCAATGGCTCCAAAAGGTGGTCTATTACCAGTACTAGCAGGGGTTGCAGTATCAGCAGTTGCTTCTTTCCTAGTAGCAGCAGTAATAATTAAGAGAAACCCAGAAACAGAAGAAGATTTAGAAGAAGCACAATCAAAAGTTAAATCAATGAAGGCTGAAAGTAAAGGACAAGCAGCTCCAAAAGCTGAAATTTCTAAATCAGATATAAGATTAATAGTATTTGCATGTGATGCAGGTATGGGATCATCTGCAATGGGAGAATCTATACTTAAAAAAGCATTAAAAGATGCAGGAATCACTAATATCGCAGTAGAACATTCACCAGTTGATGAGATTCCAAAATCAGCAAATGTAGTATTTACACAAGAAAGCTTAGTTGAAAGAGCAATAAAATCAGCATCAAGTGATGCAACTATAATCACTGTTAAAAATTTCTTAGATCGTGGAAGATATGATGACTTTATTAATGGATTAAAATAATAATCTATACGCCTCACGATTGTGAGGCGTATAGCATTTTTTGAAGAATTTTATAATAATTAATGATAAAAGGAGTATTTGGACATCTATTATTTAAATTGAATTAAAAATAATATTAAGAAAAATTTAATAAAAAATTATTTGTCAAAATTAATATTCCATAATATAATACAGTGTAGGCTTTTAAAAATTAAAGAAAAGCGCCAGAACTTAGGTGTGATATTCAGTTTAGTGCGAATTAAGTAGGACGGGTTTTTAGCGGAAAAGATTCAGGTGGATAGGTTGAAGAGATTAAATCTATTAAACAACAATCTTTTTAAAGGGAACTCAACTCACAAACGCTTTGCTGAATAAGTTGGACTGAAGACCTTTTATAAGGGGGTTAATTAGCTAAAGCTAATTAACTAAGTTCGAAGAACTAAATCAAAGATTTAGATTCTCACTTATCACTTGCCCGACTGCGCTGGGTAAGTTCGATGGGCCAAATCATAGATTTGGAGTCTCACTTAAGTTGACGAGGACAGGGAGTATCGAAAATTCGGCGGATGCCCTGCGGTATGGTACTACCGAAAACCAAGAGAAAACCAAGAAGTGATTTTTGGAACAGACTCTTGGAGGTACCTAAAAGCCTTAAACAATTAAATAAATGTTGAAAGGCAGGTAATAAAATTATGTGTGGTATAGTAGGTTATATCGGAAAGAAACAAGCGTCTTCAGTATTAATCAATGGATTAAGCAAACTAGAGTATAGAGGTTATGACTCAGCTGGTATTGCTGTCTTAGATGAAGCTGGAAAATTAACTGTAAGTAAGTGTAAAGGAAGACTTGCTAATTTAGAGGAAAAATTAGAGAAGGAACCTTTAGCAGGAAACATGGGAATAGGACATACTAGATGGGCAACTCACGGTGAACCATCAGATGTAAATTCACATCCTCACAACAATAACAAAGATACAATAAGTATAGTTCACAATGGTATCATTGAAAACTACTTACACTTAAGAGAATGGTTAAAAACAAAAGGATATACATTTGTATCAGAAACAGATACAGAAGTTATTCCAAACCTTATTGATTATTTCTACAAAGGTGATTTATTAGATGCAGTAATGATGGCTACTACTAAACTTGAAGGAAGCTATGCCTTAGGTGTTGTTTCTATTGATGAGCCAGATAAAATTATCGCTGTTAGAAAAGATAGTCCATTAATTGCAGGTTTAGGAGATGGAGAATTCTTTATTGCGTCAGACGTTCCAGCAATATTAAATTATACAAGAGATGTATACTATCTTAACGATAAAGAATTTTTAGTAATTACTAAAGATGGTATAGAAATATATGATGCAGAAAAAGAAAAAGTTAATAAAGATGTTCACCATGTAACATGGAATGCTGATGCAGCAGAAAAAGGCGGATATGAACACTTTATGATCAAGGAAATACACGAACAACCAAAGGCATTTAAAGATACTTTATCAGCTAGAGTTGTTCCAGGTAGTCCAATTACTTTAGACCAAATAAGTATTACAAAAGAACAAATTGAAAATATAAATAGAATTTATATAGTAGCATGTGGTACTGCATATCATGCAGGAGTTGTAGGAAAATACGCAATAGAACAACTTGCTAGAATACCAGTAGAAGTAGATATTGCATCTGAATTCAGATATAGAAATCCTATAATAAATGATAAGACTTTAATGATAGTTATGAGTCAATCAGGAGAAACAGCAGATACTTTAGCAGCATTAAGAGAAGCTAAAGCACAAGGCGCTAGAGTTATAGCAGTTACAAATGTTGTTGGAAGCTCAGTTTCAAGAGAAGCTGATGACGTTATCTATACTTGGGCTGGACCAGAAGTTGCAGTTGCATCAACTAAAGCTTATACAACTCAATTATTAACAATGTATATGATAGGATTATTCTTTGCTGAAAACTTAAATACTACTCCAGCTGAAGAAATTGAAGCAATCAAAACTGATATGCTTAAATTACCAGAATTAGCTGAAGAAATGTTAAAGCATAAAGAAGTTATCCAAAAGTTTGCAACTAAAACTTATGCTCATAAGGACATGTTCTTCTTAGGAAGAGGTTTAGATTATGCAGTGGCTATGGAAGGTTCTTTAAAAGTAAAAGAAATTTCATATATTCACTCAGAAGCTTATGCAGGTGGAGAATTAAAGCATGGAACAATTGCTTTAATCGAAGAAGGTACAATTGTTATTGCATTAGCTACTCAAAGTGATTTATTTGAAAAAATGGTTAGTAATATAAAAGAAGTAACAACTAGAGGAGCTAAAGTTCTTGGATTTGCAGTTGAAGGAAATGAAGCAATTGAACAAACTGTTAATTCAGCAATGTATATTCCAAAGATCAAGGATATATTATTACCTGTTATTACAGTGATTCCATTACAATTATTAGCATATTACATTTCGGTTCAAAAAGGCTGTGATGTAGACAAGCCAAGAAACCTTGCAAAATCTGTAACTGTTGAATAATTTTCGAGGAATTAGAAAATATATTGTGAGTTATAATTAATATTGGCATAAAGTATAATTAATATTGTCATAATGATTATAACTAGCATTGTCACAAGTATGTATTTGCGATAAGCAATAAAGTTTGTTTAAAAGTTGATGGTATAAAATATATAAGACATAGAGTAATAAGAACAATATTTTTATATTACTCTATGTTTTATTTTGTTTATTCATAAATTTTATTAAGGCTGTTATGTAAAAATAAAGTAATTTTGTAAGTTTTAAAGTATAATGAAGATAGGGTATTTGGAAATAAATACTTTGTCTTTTTTATTTTGAGAATAAACCATAAAATTTATGATATTGATTATTTCTATAATGGGGAGTTGAAATATTATTATTGATTAAATAAAAATTATTATATTAGTTTAAAGGGGGTACGCTATGAATGAAATAAATATAGAATTATTTCCAGCATCATATGGAGAAAGTATTTTAGTATCATGCAAAGGAAATAATAAAACAAATATAATGATTGATATGGGATTCGTAAGTACGTATAATAATATCACTAAAGATAGATTAAAAGATCTAAAAGATAAAAATGAGTGTATAAATTTGCTAGTCTTTACTCATTTAGATGCAGATCATATATCAGGCGGAATTCCGTTTTTCAAGGAAAATGGTAACTGGAAAAAAAACAATATAATTGATATTGAAGAGATTTGGTTCAATAGTGTCAAACACTTTAAGATTGATGCTGAAAAAGTACAATTAAATGATAGAGAAAAAATTATTTTAAAATCAATATGTTCTAAAAGATATCCCAAAGAATTATATGTGAGTTCATCAAATGATATTAGTTGTGAGCAGGGGTTAACATTAAGTAAATTAATTAAAGAACATGGATATAAATGGAATGAAAATTTAATCATGAAATCAGATTCTGGGAAATTAAGTGAAATTATAATTAATAATGAGGTTAAGATAATAATATTATCTCCAACACAAAGAAAATTAGATGATTTGATTGATGTATGGAAGGAACAACTATTAGCGATGGGGATTAAGGATAAATTGAAAGAGAGTAGTGAATATGATGATGCATTCGAATTGCTAATGGTAAATTCTAACCAAGTAACTAGAAAAGCAGAGTTGAAGGATTGTTCATTATCAATAAAAGATATAGAAGAATTAGCCAGTGAAGAAAATTTTATTGAAGATAAAGATAGAGTTAATGGTAGTTCGATATCATTTATACTAGAATTTTATGATAAAAAAATTTTATTTTTAGCTGACTCTCATCCAAGTATAATTGAAGAAGGATTAAATTGTTATAGAAACAATACTAATGAAAAGATCTGTTTTGATGCTGTGAAAATATCACATCATGGTAGTGATGGTAATACTAGTGTCAGACTACTGAATATGATTAAATGTAAAAAGTTTATAATTTCAACAAATGGATTTAAATTTGATCATCCAGGGAACAAAACTATTGCAAGAATTATTTCTAGTAATCCTGATGTACATAAGTTGATAATATCAAATTATAATACTAAAGCTATAAAAAATTTTATAAATAATAAATCGTTGAAAGAAAAATATAATTATGAGATTTGTTACACCAATGAAAGTAATATTCCAAATAAAAAATGTAATATAACTGATATTGTTATATGATGGGGGAAATAATGGATATTGATATTAAACTAAGCAAATTAGTTGTGAGAATTGATTGTGATGGAGATTTGGGGACAGCGTTTTTGATAAATAAAAATATACTTTTAACTGCATATCATGTTATTAAAAAATATAACGAACAAAACGTTAAGATTAAAATATTTTTTGATACATTAGGCATGAAGAGTGAAGAAGCTACTGTAATTGATTGTGATGAAGAAAGTGATGTAGCAATTTTAAAATTGAATGTATCCACTGATATGAGTGGATTTTTAGAAATTAATGCACTTAAGATATCTGAAGATATGAAGTGGAGAAGTTACACTTGTTTTGAAGCTTTCCAGGGGACAGGAAATATATTTGAAAAAGAATTAATAAGGGGTAATGTTTACCAAAATGAGAAAACTGAAAATAAAAAATATGATATTCATTTAGATGGGGAATATTTAGATCAAAATTGGAATGGGGCATTTGAAGGATGCTCAGGATCACCCCTTATCATAAATGGGTATATAGTTGGAATAATAGTAAAAGAAGAAAATAGTCCTAGAAAATCACCACTAAAAGCAATAAGTATATATAAGATACAAGATTATTTAAAGAAAAATAATATAGATATAAAGAGGATTCCTGTTGTAGATACTGAGAAATACAACTTCGGAGATAGAGGAGGCTTAACTAAATTACATTATGTTCCTATTGCTAAAACAGATAATTTCTATGGTAGAAAAAATAAGATAGAAGAAATAAATAATAGATTTAACAATCAAAATATGGTAGTAATTAAAGGAATGTCAGGAGTGGGGAAAACACAGTTGACAATCCAATATCTAGAGAAGTACAAATCAGATTATGATTTAATATATTTTATAAGAGCAGATAGAAGGGAAAATATTGTAAATGATTATTTAATGTTAGCAAAAGATTTGAACATTAATGTGAATGAAGAAGATATTCAGCAGACAATTAGAAATGTAATATATTGGCTAAATAATAATGAAAAGTGGATTATTGTATTTGATAACGCCAATGATTCAGCAGAGATTATTAAATATATTCCTATTTCATATAACGGAAAAATTGTAGTGACTACAAAAAATTTAAATTGGATTAAAAATGAACCAATAATATTAGAGGAATTTACTGAAGATGAGGCAACTAATTTTTTGTTAGAAATAACTAAACAAAAAGATGAAAAAAACAGTAGAAATTTAGCAATATTGTTAGGAAAGTTACCTTTGGCATTAGTACAAGCTGCTGCTTATATGGAAGTAAATGATATTTCATTAAATGATTATGTAAAATTATATAATACATATAAACTTGATTTATTTGATGAAAATTATATTCCAGATGAATATAGTAATGAATTGAAGATTGTATGGAAAATTAGTCTAGACCAAATAAGGAAGGATTCATTAATAAGCATAGAAATAATTAATTTACTTTCTTTTTTAGATTCAAATGGAATACCTATTAATTTCATTAAAGATAATTTGATATTATTAAATGAACGATTAGAGAAAAATATAGATATTTTATTATATAATAAAGCTATAAAGATATTAAAAATGTATTCACTTTTGAACATTAGTGATAAATATATATCTGTACATTGCTTAATACAAGCATCGGTTAAGGATGAATTAAAAGAAGTTGAAGAAATAGAAAAATATATTTATATAGATGTGGCTCTAATGAATTCGATATTACCTAATACATTGGAAGAAACTAAAAAGTGGGAAAATGTTGTAGTGTTAGTGCCACATGCATATTCAATTGTACAAAATATAGAGGAATATAAGATAGATGAGGAAGTAATTATTGATTTGTTATATAAGGTAGCGTTAATATTACGAGTACACATTCAGTTAGATGAGGCAAAGGAAAGAATAACGCAATGTATATCTATAGCAGAAAGATATCATGGAAAGAAAAGTATTAAAGTAGAACATATTAATAATTTATTGGCTGGAATACTTAAAGATATTGGAGAGTGGGAAGAGGCAGAACAAATATACGAGGAATGCATTGAAGTTTTAGAGAATGAGAGTGGTGAGTTTGATTCTGTTTTAGCACGAACAAAAAATAATTTAGCATTAATAAAGCTAAATTGTGGAAAGTATTATGAGGCTATAAAATTATTTGATGAAAGTAAAGAACTATCATACTTGGAATTCGAATTTAACAAAGGATTTATAGCAACAATATTAAGTAATATGTCTATAGGATATTGTGCATTAAAAGAAATAGATACTGCATTAGAATGTGTACATGAGGCTATAGAATTAAGTAAAGAAAAATACGGTGAAAATAGTGTGAATTTTGCAAGATGTGTAAATAATTTAGGATATATTTTATATACAAAAGGAGATTATAATATAGCGAAGACTAAGTATGAAGAAGCATTAAAAATAGATGAAAAATTTTATGGTGAAGAACACCCAGAAGTAGCAAGAAAAAAGTCTAATTTAGCATCATGTCTAATTAAAACAGGTGATATAGATTATGCTGAGGAATTAATAAAAGAGTGCATTAAAATAAATGAATTATCATATGGGGAAGAAAGTATTCAAAAAGCAGATGAACTAAATTCTTTAGGAATGATATTCAAATTGAGAGGAGATACTGAAAATGCAGTCATAAAATATAAAGAAGCGTTATATATGGCTAAAAATATCTTAGGAGATATTCATCCTTCAGTTAGAGTATATACATTTAATTTAGCAATTGCTTTAGAGGAAATTGGTGAAAGAGATGAAGTTTTGAAATTATATAAAGAAGCATTAAATATAGATAAAAAAATATACAATAAAAGTATTAACTTTATAATAGAGGATTTAGAGGCTATAGGGGGTTATCTATATAAAAAAGGAGATTATAAAAATTCTAAATTGTATGCATTTAATTGTTTAAAAATAAATGAAAGGTTATACGGAAGCATAAGCATTGAAGTAGCCTTAAATATGAACCTTTTAGGGATGATTTATTATGATCAATGCATATATGATAAGGCGTATGAATACTATGATAAAGCATTAAATATTCATTCAGCACTTTATAATGAAGACAATGAAAATATAGCTTTAGATTATAATAATATAGCTATGGCATTATATCAATTAAAAGGAATACCAAAAGCTAAAGAATACATTAAAAAAGCAATGGATATATGTACAAATAATCTAAGTATTAAACAAGAAACTTTAGATATTGTTAAGAATAACTTTAATATAATTAATGATACTATTGAATATGATTTTTTAGAAATGCTAAAAAAACTAAAAATTGAATTGATAGAATGTGGAGATACATTAATTATAAATGCTCATAAAAAGAATAATTAATAAGAGCTTTATATTAATGATAACTTAATAATTCACCTAAGTAATGAAGGAGAACCAAGCCTAGATGGAAATGGAGGAGGTGCTCCTTCTTTTGTTTCTCGAAGAAATTTGATGATAAATCCTATAAGTATAAAGATTTGTATAAAATAACACATAAATCCTATTTTAAATAAAATTTTAATTTAGATATATGTTATAATATGTGAATAATATACAATTAAATTTATAAATGGAATTAATTGTATTGATTTTCTAAAATATATAACATTAGGTGATGATTATGCGTAGAAAAATAAAGTATTTTTTACTAATGCTTATAAGTTTATTAATCTTAATATTACTACCTATTTTTACAAATAATTTTATAATAAATACTAATTTTTATTCTAAAGTTAGCAATGATAATTGGATTGCATTTTTAGGCAGTTATTTGGGTGGAATATTAGGTGGATTAGGAACATTAGCAGGGGTTTTAATAACATTAAGAGAAAGTAGAAAAGAATCTATCAAACCATTTTTAGTAATTGATTTTGATGAGAATTCAAAGGAGATATACAATCCAGAAGCGTATTCTAAAATAAATGAAGTAGGAAAAGTAATTAATTTCTATCAAGTACCACTAATATCAAAAATATTTGATATTAGTATTAGAAATACAGGAAAAGGATATGCAAAGAATATTGATGTTACTTTCTTAATTGAAATGAAGGATGCTTTAATTACTGATAAGGATTTATTCTGGCTATCAACAGGTAGATTAGCAGCATTAGAAAAGATAGAAGTCATTAAAGAAAACTATGTTCAAAATCATAAAATTACTTATATTGAGAGTGAAGGTGGAAAAAAAATATTACCAATTAATGCTTCATTAAATGGAATAATAATGTGTAGTATTTGGAATATAATTAGATTTTTAAGTTTAACAACTGAAGAATTTAATCAAACTAGAAAGTACTATGACATAAAAAAGAAGATGATTCCATTAACAATACCAGATATTTATATCCGGTTGCAATATAGTGATTTGGATAATAATAATTATGAGACAATGTATAAATTAGGATTTGATTTTATATTAGAGATGGCAGGTCAATATAGTTTAATTAGAGCTAAATTGGATTTCAATTGTCAATCTGTCATTAAAAAGAAATATGAACAGTTAAGTCGAAATAAAAACAAAAATAAACCTAAAAAGATTACAAGAAAAATGAAGAAGAATATTTCAGAAATAGATAAATGGCGTGAAAATGTTTATGAATTTGGAGTTTTATCATTAGGATTATCAGATAGCTCTAGTAAATCAATGAGTAATGATAATGCTATTTTAAGATATTTCTATTTGTGTTATGAAAGGGAACAGGCATCCCTTGAACAATTAATCATTATAATAGCAATGTGTTGTTATAATGAAATTGATTTAAAGAAGTTTTCTAGAAAAAAAATAATAAATTTTCATACAGAATTGAGAGATAGGTTATTAGACATTATAAAATATAATAGTAAGAATAAATATTCAAGGATTATTAGCAAACAAGAAGTAAATTATAATGAAATAAATGATTTGGCTAGACTTAAAAGAATCTTGAATTCAGAAAAAGATTTGGTTGAAAATTATTTCAAGAGTTATGAAAAAAATGACGGTAAAGAAAAGCAAATGATACATATTTATAATTCTGGTAAAAGTGCAGTTAATATTAACGTTAACATTGGTGATAGGAACATGAAAACGGAATTGGGTTTTTTTAGAATTGGATTTAATTATAGAAAAGTTGAAAACATAGAAAATAATCTAATAGTTAGTGCTATTGCTAGCGTTTATAAAAATGAAGAAGTTGGTTTTCTAGATGAGAGTGGTGCTTATTTTGAAAATGATCATGAATGGGAATGTATCTATCAAAGATGAGTTTAAAGAGTGAGTTAATGTTTTTGGTTGAATTAAAGAAAAGCATGTAGAAGATGATATCACTTACTACTGATACGGTGAACCATATCATAAATGAAGGATAATAAGTAAAATTAATGAAAATAAGCACAAGACATTAATAGGAACAACAAAAGAGAGGCTACTGCATATGCTAATTTCTAGAATCACCATAAACAAAACTAGAGATATAGAATCAATAGAGATTAATATAAATGATAACTTAATAAGTTACCTAAATAATGGAGGAGAACCAAACCCAGATGGAACTGGAGGAGATTCTCCTTCTTATTTTACTTCTAGAAGAAGGTTGATGATAAATCCTGTTAATATAAAGATTTGTATATAATTTAAGGCAGAAAAAAATTAATGCAAGGACTTTTAGGTTAATCTAAAAGCATTGATTAATTATTAATGGAGAAGTTGTTATGATTATCACAAAAGGTCGCTTATTCAAGCAAGCGACCTTAAATTTTGTTTAGCAAGTTTTTGGGGATATATTAAAATCTGAATATAGTTCATTAATAATTCTCTTTTCTAAACTTATAATAGCATTATTAATAAAGTCTGACACATTACTAAAATCCTTAGCTGGTATAACATAACTTTTCCATTTACTATCTAACTGAAATTCTATTTCACTCCAATTTAGATCTTTATAGTATGAGGTATAAGTAAAGAAAATAATATTTGTTTTTGAGAATGCATAAAGTATGAAAGTGGAGTAACGTTTCAAATTATCAAGATTGGGGATATATGAGATTTCAATGCTATTGTATGGTACATATTGAGTTAATTCAAATCCAGATATTACATTCTTATATTTAGTTATTTCTTTATCTTCATAATTGTCTGCAAAAGAAAAAGCAAAAAGTTTATCATATGGATTTGTTTTTTTAACTTGTATAATTTCAGTATACGGTTCTTTTTTATAAATTGGCTTTGCAAAATAATTATTGTTTTTATTAAACCATTTACCTATTATTGAAGTATCTAGCTGTATTGGATAGCTGGTGAAAAAGTTGGGGTTCCAACTATACAGTTCTTTTAGTTCTTGGTTTTGAATAGTATAATTTTCGATATAAGTTTTAAGTTTATCTATATTGTTCAACATATTTTCTTCAGTACAATATTTTTCAGAATCTGATTTTATTATGTCTATAAGATTAATATCAGATTTTTCATTATTATCATTTTTATGATTATTTTTAAATGAATCGAAAGTTTTCATAAGTTTTTCTTGTAGCTCTTTAGTTACATTACCAAGAGTTGCTGTAAAATCACCTTGATTAACAAAGTAAGGAGTTTGGTCTTCAATATTAGAAAAATAATCTAATATATAATCCATTATTTCTTTATATCTTAGGTCTCCAATTGGTGAATTTGTTACTGAATTTATAAAACTATGTGTAAAGAAACTAATTAAATTATTTTGTTTAGAAGTTTCAGTAATTTTAGATGAGAACATAAAGTAACAATCATTAATTTGTCCTTTTGCTTTATCTAATAATTTTTGTATAGAATTAGTATCTTTTATATAAGGCATACCTGAATAACATGCATCAACAATTTTTATAGTGGTTTTAGGATTTAATTGTCTTATCCAAGTATCTAGTTCAGAATTTTCTAATGATGTTTGTTTAGATTTTGTTTCAGTGTAGTCTGATAAGATGTAATAAAAGTCATTTTCATCGGCTTTTCCATGTCCAGTAAAATAGAATAGAAATTCATTTATAGGATTAGTATCAATATTACTATATTTTTTTATAAACTCTATTATTTTATTTTTTACGATTTTACTGTCTTCATTTTGATTTAAAACTAAAATATCATCAAATTTATTTAGTCCTGATAACAATTCAAACATTATTTTCAGATCGTTTATGCAGCCAGGTAAATTATTACCAGGTATTTTGTAAGTATCAACGCCTAATAAAATTGCTAAATTCATATTTACTTCCTCCAATAAAATATATTGTATTATAATTATAGCAGAAGTAATATTATGTTTGTATATTACTTTAATAATATGTAAATTTATTGTTATGTGTCTAATAATCTTACAAAATGGATAATACCATTGAAATTATTAGAGAATAAAAACTTAGTATGACATAATTAGTGTATATATATGATTGTTATCAAAAAATTGAATAATGGAATATTGAAAAATGTTCTGTATGTGATGGTTTTTTAATATGCCATTCTACTATAACTAATTAAGTTACTAATAGAGGGAATGTAAAATGAATTTAAAAATATTAAATGCTAATAGTACAAATATTGATTTTACCAAACTTATAAAATTATTGGATAATGACCTGAATGAATGATATGGGGAATTACAAAAACAATATAATAAGCATAACAAAGTCGAGTATATAAACTATGTGGTAATTATTTACAAGGATGAAGTATCTGTTGTATGTGGAGCATTTAATGAACATAATATATTATCTTGAAAGTAAGCGTCAAAGAATCGACGCGTAGCGGTAGCGTAATTTAAGTGATAAAATAAA